>NZ_JAFEUO010000001.1:0-1276008 GCF_016900955.1 Micromonospora humidisoli | reverse complement strand
ATTCGGCAACGTCGAAATATCATTACCCAACTGCGCCGTCTCCGAGGTGAACCTGTCCCCCGTCAACTGCATCCCGTCACCCGAGTCACCAGCAAACCGGATCACCACCCGGTCCAACTGACGCACCTCGGTCCCGCCAGGGGTCCCACCGTCCGTCGCCGGCGCATCGTCGTACCGTGTCGTGGAGGTCATGGGCGATCACGTCCCTCTCTGCTGCGCGGCGCGCACCACGACGGTGCGCCGCCGGTGAACGGGCGGGCCGACACCCGGCCCCGGCGGTACCAGCGCAGCCGTCGGCCGGCGCGGTACGGCCGGCGCAGGTCCGTACCGCCGGGGTCGGCGACCCCGGCGTCAGCCGGCGGGGTCGCCGACCGCATCAAGCGCCGGCGAGCGCGTGCGACCACACGCTAGGTTCCGGTCCCGGCCGTGCCAACCCTTAGCGATCCCCTACCCCGACCCACCCGCGGACGGCCCGGCGACGGGCGACGCGGGGCGTCCACCGGGGACGGCGCAGGGGGCGCGTGCCTCGACCCGGCATGGGACACTTGTCTACATGGGCGAGCTGACCAGCGGCGCAGTGGCCGAGCCGGGGTCACCGCTGCGGCCGGGCGATCCGGAACACGTCGGGCCCTACCGGCTGCGCCGCCTGCTCGGCTCGGGCGGCATGGGGGTGGTCTTCCTGGCCGAGGCCCCGGGCGGGGGCCGGGTCGCGGTCAAGGTCGTCCACGACGAGTTGCGCTCCCGGCCGGAGTTCCGGCGACGGTTCGCCCGCGAGGTCGCCGCCGCCGGCCGGGTCGCCGACTTCTGCACCGCCCGGGTGCTCGACGCCGACCCGCAGGGGCCGATCCCCTACCTCGTCACCGAGTACGTGACCGGGTCGTCCCTGCACGAGCACGTGACCCGGCACGGCTCGCTCTCCGGCCCGCAGGCCGAGGCGCTGGCCGTCGGGGTGGCCGCCGGGCTCACCGCGATCCACGCCGCCGGGCTGGCGCACGGCGACCTGACCCCCCGCAACGTCCTGCTGTCCCCGTTCGGTCCGAAGGTCATCGACTTCGGGCTGGCCAGCCTGATCGAGGCACTCGACCCGACCACCGGCCCCTCGTACGGCACGCCCGGCTGGTTGGCCCCGGAGCGCCTCGCCGGTTTCCCGCCCGCCCAGCCCGCCGACGTCTACGCCTGGGGGATCCTCGTCGGCTGGGCCGCCACCGGTCGGCTGCCGGTCGACCCCCGGGTGCACCCGGCCGGCCCGCCCGACCTGAGCGGGCTGCCCGCCGGCCTCGCCGCGGTGGTCGCGCGGGCGTTGCGCACCGACCCCCGGCAACGTCCCACCGCCCGGGAGGCGATGCTGATCCTGGTCGGCAGCGCCGACACGGCCAGCATCCGCTCGGCGGTGGAACCGGTGGCCGCCACCACCGAGCAGCTCGACGGCACCCGGTGGTACCCGGCGGCCGGCCAGCCGGCCACCCTGGTCGCCCCGACGCCGCCGCCGCGTCGACCGCCGCCGCCCTGGCCGGCGGTGCTGACCGGGGTGGTGGCGGTGGTGGCCCTCGTCGTGCTGGGCGTGGTCGCGTTGCGACAGGCCGACCAGCGGGGGGCACCGTCCGCCGGGCCGGACCCGTCCGCGCCGTCCGGCGTCGTCACACCGAGCCCCACCCCGAGCCCGTCGCCCACCCCCACCCCCAGCCCCACCCCCGCCACCGCGACCGGGCAGGACGGGTCGCTGGAGTTCACCGTGACGGGGGTGCACTGCGGGTCGCGGGAGATCGGGTTCTGGCCGTTGACCCAGAAGGCGGACGGCGTGTTCTGCATGGTCGACGTCGACGTGGTCAACAAGGGGTCCAAGGGCACCATCGTCTGGCCGCTCAGCCAGCGGCTGGTCGACGCGGACGGGCGGGGATACACCCCGGACACCCGTTCCCTGCTCTACTATCCGGACACGCAACGGTTGACCAAGAGCATCAAGCCCGGCGCGACGGTCAGCGGATCACTGGTCTACGACACGCCGGTCGGCACCGAACTGCGCCAACTGGTCGTCCACGACACGCCACTGAGTGCGGGCACCACCATCGATCTGCCGTGACCGGGGAGCCGGAGGACATGGACGTCGCCATCACCGCGGAACTCACCGGGCGGGCCCTGTCCCGGGCGCTGCACGCCACCGGGCGCGGCGTGGTGCTCGTCGCCAGCGCCGCGCTCAGCCTGGCCCTGCTCGTCGCCACCGTGCTCGCCACGGCGTTCATCTCGCTCGGCGTCGGGGTGCTGCTGCTGCCCCTGGTCACCCCGCTGGTCCGCTGGCTCACCGGGCGGTGCCGGGATCTCGCCGGCCGGGCCGGGGTGTCGATCGCCACGCCCTACCTGCCCGCGCCGCCGACCGAGCGGGGGGTGGTCGGCTGGGTGCAGCGCTGCCGGTCCATCCTCACCGACCCGGCGACCTGGCGCGACCTGCTGTTCCTCCTGCTCAACGTGTTCGTCGGCTTCGTACTCGGCCTGCTGCCGGTCACCCTGCTGGTCTACTCGGTGGAAGGGCTGCTGCTCTCCGCCGGGTTCTGGATGCTGATGCGGGAGTCCGGGGTGGATTTCTGGTACGGCTTCACCCCGATGGACACCTGGCCGCACGCGGTGCTCGGCGCGCTGGTCAGCCTGGTGGTGTTCGCGATCTGGGTGGCCGCCGCCCCCGGGGTGGTGGCCGGACACGCCTACTTCGCCCGGACGCTGCTGGGCCCGAGCGAACGGGCGGAGATCGCCTCCCGGATGCGGCACCTCTCCGAGACCCGCTCGGATGTGATCAACATCCAGGCCACCGAGCTGCGCCGGATCGAACGGGACCTGCACGACGGGGCGCAGGCCCGGTTGGTCGCGATCGGCATGAAGCTCGGTGCGGCCACCCGGCAGCTGCGGACCAATCCGGACGTCGCGGAGACCCTGCTGGTCGACGCGCGCAACGCCACCGCCAGCGCGCTGGAGGAACTGCGCTGCCTGATCCGGGGCATCCACCCGCCGGTGCTGGCCGAGCGGGGGCTGGAGGACGCCATCCGGGCGATCGCGTTGGAGAGCCCGATCGAGGTCGACGTCATCGCCGACGTACCCGGCCGGCTGGCCGCCCCGGCGGAGTCCGCCGTCTACTTCGCCCTGTCGGAGCTGTTGAACAACGTGGTCAAGCACGCCAACGCCGACCGGGCCAGCATCGACCTGCGGCACGAGGACGGTTCGCTGCGCGCCGTAGTGATCGACAACGGTCAGGGCGGTGCCGACGCCACCCTCGGCACCGGACTCCGGGGCATCGAGCGGCGCTGTGCTACGTTCGACGGGACGCTCGTCCTCAGCAGTCCCGAAGGTGGGCCGACCGTCGCGATCCTGGAGCTGCCGTGCGCGTTGTACTCGCCGAGGACCTCTTCCTCCTGAGACAGGGAATGGTCCAGCTCCTCGAATCCTACGACTTCGAGATCGTCGCGGCGGTCGACAACGGCCCGGCCCTGCTCGACGCCCTGGTGACCCTCCGCCCGGAGGTCGCGGTGGTCGACGTTCGCCTGCCCCCGACCTTCACCGACGAGGGCCTGCAGGCAGCCCTGGAGGCGCGTCGCCGCTGCCCCGGACTGCCCATCCTGGTCCTCTCCCAGCACGTCGAGCAGTTGTACGCCAAGGAGCTGCTCGCCGACGCCAGCGGCGGCATCGGCTACCTGCTCAAGGACCGGGTACTCAACAGCGACCAGTTCGTCGACGCGATCCGCCGGGTCGCCGACGGGGGCACCGCGATGGACCCGCAGGTGATCTCGCAGCTGCTGGCCGGCAGGTCCCGTCGGGAGCCACTGTCGACCCTCACCCCGCGCGAGCGGGAGGTGCTCAAGCTGATGGCCGAGGGATGTTCGAATACGGCCATCGCCCAACGTCTCATCGTCAGTCAGGGTGCCGTCGCCAAGTACACGACCAGCATCTTCACCAAGCTGGACCTGACCCCGGCCGACGACAGCAACCGCCGGGTGCTGGCCGTGCTGGCGTACCTCAACGGCACCCGGGCCGACGTCGGCTGACCCGACGCCACATGCGACGGTGCCCCCGGTCGGTCGACCGGGGGCACCGTCGTGTGTGCGGGTTGCCCTCACTCGACGGCGACGGCGGCCTCCGCCGGCCGGGAGAGCATCACCCGGCGGCCCGGCAGCACGGTGGCGGCGAAGGCGAGCACGGTCGCGCCCGCCACCACGGCCAGATAGATCCAGATCGGACCGGAGGGCACCGGTCGGCCCAGCACCACGATGCTGAACGGCATCAGCGTGGCGATGGAGGCGATCGTGCCGAGCACCACCCCGATGACCGCGACCATACCCGCCTCCACGCTGAGCATCTGGAGGGCCTGCTTGCGGGTGGCGCCGATGAGCCGCTGCATGCCCAACTCCCGGCGGCGGCCGGCGGTCGCCACGATCAGGGTGTTCGCCACCGAGATCATCGTGTAGCCGGCGACCAGGGCGACGAGCAGGTAGTTGACCCAGGCCTGGGTCTTGGTCCGCTCGGCGAACGTGGTGATCGCCTCCCGCCCCTCGATCATCGTGCCGGGGTTACCGGCGACCTTCTCCCGCAGGCTGGCCGTCAGCGCGTCCCGGCTGGTGCCGGGTTCGGCGGTGACCAGGATCTGCCGGGACAGCCCGGTGGTGCTGTGCGCGGCGAGCAGGTCGGCGGGGAGCAGGATCGTCTCGAACCCCTTCTTCGCCGGGTAGAGCGCCACCACCCGCAGGTCCACCGCCGAGCGGTCGCCGAGCCGCAGGGTGATCTGGTCGCCGACGCCGACGTTGAGGTTCTTCCCGGCCACCTCGGGCAGCGCCACCGTGTCGCCCCGCAGGTCACCGAGGTTGCCGTCGCTGGTGCGCACCCCGGTGATGCCGGCGGCGCTGGCCCCGCTGACCCCCTGCAACGGCCAGGGCGACTCGACGTGCGACCCGTCGTACGGCTTGTTGATCCAGCCGGCGCTGGTCACGTACGCCGACGCCTCCTCGACGCCCGGCGCGGACCGGATCGCCTCCACGGTGTCGGCGGGGAAGCCGCCGGTGGTGGAGCTGAGCACCAGGTCGGCCCGCAGGTTGTCCGAGTAGTAGCGCTCGGCGGCCTCGTTCTGGGTGGTCTGGAGGTAGAAGTTGGCCACCGCCAGCGCCACGGCCAGCATGATCGGGGTGACCGCGGAGGCCACCCGGACGGCGCGGGTGCGGACGTTGACCGTGCCGAGGTAGCCGGCGAGGCCGAAGAACGCCCGTACCGGCAGGCTGAGCACGCCGGCCAGCAGCCGGGTCAGCCCCGGGCTGATCAACGCGATCGAGATCGCCCAGCACATCACCGCCGGCCCGGCGGTCGCGGACGCCACCGCGCCCTGCATCACGATCGCGGTCACCAGGATCAGCGCGAACCCGGCGGCGAAGAACAGGATGGAGAACACCACCCGGGGCCAGCTCACCCACTTGCGCTGCAGCGCGGCCTCGGCGATGCCGGCGGTGGGCTTGGTCTTGGAGGGGCGGCGGCCGGCGACGTAGGCGGCGACCATGGCGGCGAAGATGCCGATCGCGGGCGCGGCCAGGTAGGGGATGAAACCCTGGTGGAACTGCACCACCGGCGAGATGACCCCGGCGTCGGAGACGATGTCGTAGAGCAGCGGCCCGAGGAACACCCCGGGCGCGCAGCCGAGGATCGCCGCACCGACCGCGACGACGAGCGCCTCGCGGCGCACCATCGCGCGGATCTGCCGGGGCGTCGCGCCGATCGAACGCAGCAGCGCGATCTCCTTCTGCCGCTGCTGCACCGACAGGCCCAGCGTGCTGGCGACCACGAAGATCGCCACGAAGACCGTCATGCCGGCGAAGACCCCGGAGAGCGGGATGAGCTGCGCCTGACCGCCGACCGCCTCGGGGAACTCGGCCGCGCCCCGGTCGTCGCCGGTGAGCACGACGAGCTTGCGGTCGGCGAGGGTCCGCTCGATCCGCTCGCGCAGCGCGTCCAGGTCGGTGCCGGGCTTGGCCAGCACACCGATCGCGTCCGCGGTGCCGGTGTGCGGGTTGAGCCGCCGCTCGTCGTCGTCGGAGAAGAACAGCGCCGACTGGCTCAGCTCACCGGGCGGCGCGGCGATGCCGGTCACCTGGAAGGACGACTGGACCCCGCCGACCACGACGTCGACCCGGTCGCCGACCTTGATCCGGGCCAGCTTGGCCACCGCCCGGTCCAGCACCACCTGGCCGGCCTGGGCCGGCGGCTGCCCGTCGAGCCGGTACGGCCCGAGCTGCGCCGACTCCCACCGGTGGCCCAGCGACTGGGTCCCGACGATCACCGGTGCGCCGTTGCGGACGACGGTGGCGGCGAACGACGCCTCGGCCACCGCCCGTTCGACCCCGGGCACGCCCTGGATCTTGCCGACCAGGCCCGGATCGATCCAGTACCGCTCGGCCAGCGGCACCGACTTGATGTTCTTGGTGTCCTGCGGGTCCTTCTTGGGCACGCCGTAGGTCTGCTTGCCGCTCACCACCACGTCGGCCGCCGCCAGCCGCTGCGGCGGGACGGCCATCCGGATGCCGGTCTCCATCAGCCCGCCACAGGCGACGATCAGCGCCACACCGAAGAAGACCGCGATAAATGTCGCGATAAAGGCGAGCTTGCGGTAGCGCAGGGTGCGCCACGCGAGGTACGTCATCAGAAGCCACCCCTGCCGGTGGACTGCGGCGCCCGGTTCTGCTGCCACGCGGTCAGGTGGGTCATCCGCTCGGCCACCACGTCGGCGGTCGGCGCCTCCAGTTCACCGATGAACTGGCCGTCGGCGAGGAACAGCACCCGGTGCGCGGCAGCGGCGGCGACCGGGTCGTGGGTCACCATGATGATGGTCTGTCCCCCGCTGGACACCGTCTCGCGGAGCAGTTGCAGCACCTCGATGGTGGTCTGGGTGTCCAGCGCGCCGGTCGGCTCGTCGGCGAAGATGACCGCCGGGCGCATGATCAGCGCCCGCGCGATCGCGACCCGCTGCTGCTGACCACCGGACAACTCGCTCGGCAGGTGCTTGCGCCGCTCGGCCAGCCCCACCCGGCCCAGCACCTCCACCACGGAGTGCCGGTCGGGCCGGCGGCCGGCCAGTCGGAAGGGCAGGCCCACGTTCTGCTCGACGTTGAGCGCCGGCATCAGGTTGAACGCCTGGAAGATGAAGCCGACCCGCTCCCGACGCAGCCGGGTCAGCTGGTTCTCGTTCATGCCACTGAGTTCCTTGCCGTCCAGCACCACCGAGCCGGACGAGGGCACGTCGAGCCCCGCCGCGCAGTGCAGGAACGTGCTCTTGCCGGAGCCGGACGGCCCCATCACGGCCGTGAAGCTGCCCCGGGGGAAGCTCATCGTGACGCCGCGCAGCGCGTCGACACGGTTGTCGCCGCGCCCGTACGTCTTGCGCACGTCGTCGAGCCGCACCGCGTCGGCACCACTGATCGGCGTCCGCCGGTCCTTGTTTCTGTTCACCTCATGCTCCCCGCAAAAGAACGTCGCCGAACGGCGGTGGGTACATGTTTCACGGTATGGATCGGGCCGATTGCGCTCAATGGAGCTAATGACCCGAAGGGGTGGGCCTAGGCCCACCCCGGAATCGCCACCGCTGACGAGCTCAGCTCGCCTGGACCGCCGACTCCCACTGCGGCCAGGACCGCTCGGTCCCGCCCGGCGCGACGGCGAGCAGCCCGGCCCCGGCGGCGTCCATCGGCAGCCCCAGCGACAGCTCGGTGCGCCGCCTGACGTTCAGCTTCCGGTAGACCCGGGTGAGGTGCTGTTCGACGGTGCTCACCGTGATGTAGAGCTTCTTGCCGATCTCCCGGTTGGTGTGGCCGAGCGCGGCGAGCGTCGCCACCCGCTGCTCGGCGTCACTGAGCCGGGACATCTCCTCGTGCTCCGGCGGGGTGTCCGGGTCGTCGGCGCCGGCCGCGTCGCCCCCGGGCAACAGCCGGCGGCACAACGCCTGCGCCTGGATGTCCTTGGCGAGCTGCATCGCGCTGCGGGCCACCACCCGCGAGGTGTTGAACTCGCCCCGCCCGTAGTGCGCGCTGCTGAGCGCGGCCAGGGCCAGGAAGAGCTGGTAGCGGTCGCCGGATTCCTGGAGCAGGTTGGCCGCCTGGCGCAGCGTGTTGACCCGCTGCTTGACGTCGAGCGCGGACCCGAGCAGCCGCAGTGAGATGCCCCGGGTGCGGGCGTTGTCGGCGCCGGGCCGGGAAAGCTGCTCGGTCACCATGCCCCGGGCCCGGTCGGGCCGGCCGGAACGCAGGTAGACCTGGGCCAGGTCGCCGCGCCAGGGCAGCAGGGTCGGCAGGTCCATCCCCCACTGGGTGGCCAGCTGCCCGCAGGTCTCGAAGTCGGCCAGCGCCGCGTGCACCCGCCCGCCGGCCAGGTGCAGGTGGCCCCGGGCCCGCAGGTACATCGGCCAGAACCAGGTGTCGCGCATCGCGTCCGGGATGACGTGCTTGAGCTGCGCCTCGGCCTCGTCGAGCTTGTCCATGCCGATCTTGGCGAGCAGCATGTTGGACAGCGGTGAGCCGATCGCCACGCCCCAGTTGTGCGGGGACATCGCGTCCAGCGCCTCCCGCGCGAACCGCTCGCTGAGCGGCAGGTCGCCCTGGCGCAGCGCGATGTGCGAGCGGACGTCGGACAGGATGGCGTGCCAGGTGGTGGCGCCCCGCGCGCCGGCCTCGGTGCCGAGCACGTCGCACCAGTGCACGGCGCGGTCCATCCGGTCGGCGTAGACCAGGGTCTGCAGGGCGCACAGCGCCGACTCCAGCCCGACGTCGACCAGCAGGTGGCTGCCGAGCACCTGCTCGGCGCGGGCGATCACCTCGTCGGTCACCCCGTCGGTGAGCACGGCGGTCAGCGACGGCGTGGCTGATCCGAGGGAGCCGTCGGAGCGGGCCGGGGCACCGGCCGGCGTGGCCGTCGGGCCGACGTCGGCGTCCAGCTCGGCGAAGGCGACGGGGAAGTGCAGCCGCAGCCACTCCGCGCATCCCTCCAGCTCGGCGGCGGTGGTGGCGTCGAGCTGCTGCCGGTTGTCGCGCAGGTGCCGCAGGGTCTCCTGGGCGTCCGCCCGGTGGCCGTGCCAGAGCTGGTAGCGCAGCAGCGCGGCGGCGTGCCGTTCGGAGAGGTGCCCGGCCCGCAGCGCCTCGCGCTGCGACTGGAGGTGCTGGCTCACCGCCGCCGGGTTGACCCGCCACTGGCAGGCGGCCAGCATCGCGGTCAGCGCCGCCCGGCGCGGCTCGTCGTCGCACATGTCGTGCGCCAGCTTGAGCGACTCCACCGCGTCGTCGACGCGGTCCTCGGCCAGTGCGTGCGTCGCCGAGTCCTGAAGCACCGTGATCGCCCACGGTTCGGCCAGGCCACCGGCGGCGAGCAGGTGCCCACCGATCGCCGGCGCCGGAGCGCCCTCGGCGTGCAGCAGTTCCGCCGCCCGGGCGTGCATCTCGGACAGCGCGTCCGGGGCCAGGTCGTGCAGGACGGCCGCCCGCGCCGCCGGGTGCCGGAACCGGCCGCCGTGCAGCAGGCCGGACATCGTCAACGCGTTGAGCACCCACTGGACCCGGGCCGGCTTGGTGTCCAGCAGCCGGGCCAGCAACGCCGGGGTGGCGAAGTCGCCGAGCAGGGCCAACCCGTGGGCGGTCTCCAGGATGGTCGGGTCCCAGCGGCGCAGGCAGGCCAGGACGGCCTGGCGGAACTGGTCACCGACGACCACCTCGGTGGGCTCCGTCGCCCCGGCGACCCGCCGGTCCTGGCCGAGCGCGTGCAGCAGCAACGGGTTGCCACCGCTGACCCGGTGGTACGCCGGGGCGAGCGCCGTGGCCGTCTCGTCGTCGGTCCAGCCGCGCAGCAGTTCGGCGACGCCCGCCTCGGACAGCGGTGACAGCTGGATGTTGCAGAAGCTCGCCTGTCGGCTGATCTCGGCCCGGAACTCCGGGTGGAACGGCTGGGGCTGCGGTGACTCGGTGAGCACCACCAGGATCTGTGCGGCGGTGAGCCGGCGCTGGAGGTAGAGCAGGGTGTGCAGGGTCCGCTCGTCGGCGAACTCGACATCGTCGACGAGCAGTACGAGCGGCCGGCTGCGGGCGAGGTCGAGCAGCTCGACACACATGGCGTGCACGGCCCTGATGTCGGCGTCACCCTCCGTCGCGACGCCGTCGATGTCGACGAACGCGCCGATGCGCCGCATCACCTCGGCCGGCAGCGGCACGCTGTGGAACAGCTGCCCCATCACGGCCGCGGGCAACAGCCGTTCCGCCCGGGAACAGGCGGCGCGCAGCACCAGCCCGCCCGCTGCGCCGACGTGGTCGGCGAAGGCCCGCAACAGCTCGGTCTTGCCCGTGGCACCGGGGCCGCTGATCAGCGCGACCCGCCCCCTGCCCGTGGCACTGTCGGAGTAAAGGTCCCGCAAGATGTCAAGCTCGCGGCTTCTCTCCACAAAATCCACCCGTCTCCCCCCAGGTCAGCGATGACGCATCGAACGGGCGCTGCCAGCTCCGGGTCAGGCCCCCGACGAAACCGTTCGGCTCGATGCCACGCGGTCCGCGGGACCCGCCCGGTCACTGGCCACGTCAGCCGGCAAACCAGGTCTTGCAATGATGACTGCCAATTGATTGATGGCTTTCACCGCGTCCCGACGGCGAGCACAGCATACATAGACACCCGTACAAGACGGTAGTGGGGTGATGATACTTCGTCACCGATATTACGAGCGGGGATGGCGTTTTGTCGGTTTGTCGTCCCCGGTCGAGAAATTACCACTCGGTAGCAATTACATGATCGAAGAGCCATCGCGACCCCTCCCACCTGCGCGGATGGCCGCAGATTCCACCCACGGCACACGGCCCTGACCTGGGAAATGACTCCGGCAGAGGACTCCTACCGGAAGCTTTCGGGCCAACTCCCCCCGGCCTGCACCGTTGCCCCCGACGTCGGCACACCACCACCGACCGGACGAGAAGCATCGAATCGGGCAATCTACTCTTGAGCAAAAATTGAGTTTCAGGGAGAAGACAGCTCTATTACAGAAGCAATTCATAAGCATTGGTCAATGCCGTACCCTTGCGGCAAGCCGGGGGCTATCACAAATGCGACTCACCGGGCCGCAAAGTAACCGCAGGTTGGCCGGCCGTTGAAATCTGGCCCCCGGTCGGGAGTTAGGGGTCGCTTCCGGGTATGCGCCGACCGGCGGTGCCGCCACGCTGGAGGCATCCGAGGGCAGTGACGCGAAACACTGTCGATCGCGTCTCCCGCCCCCAGCCGAGGAGGAAAGCGTGGACGATCTCACCCGGGTGAGCAGCGCGCGGCGGTTCAGCGACGTTCGCGGCGGCGACCACTTCGACGTGGTGCTCGAAGGTGGCCCGGTCGGGCTGACGGCCGTCGAGCGGGCCCACAGCGCGCCGGCCGGCACCGGCCGGATCAAGGTGCCCTACCTGGGCGGCTACGAGCACTTCGAGCGTTCCAGTGACCACGACGGCCTCAACGACGACGCCTCGCGGGTGGTGGTCTTCCGCTGGACCATGCGGACGAAGATCGCCGAATGAGCGGTACGAGGGGCGGGACGCCGGCCACCGGCGTCCCGCCCGTCGTGTTGTCCGCACCCGGTGCGGTCGGTGCCCCGTCGCCCGGTTCGGCGGCGTCGGGCGGATGCCCACCGGTTCCCACCCCGCAACGCCCGTCCCGGGGGACGATCCTCCCGGTAGCGGGCGCGGATCCGGTCAGGCCGCCGGGCCGCCGGAGACCGCGTGGTGCAACTGCGCGCCGATCAGCTTGATCACGTCGGCGGCGTGGTCGTTGAGGTAGAAGTGCCCACCCGGATAGACCCGCACGTCGCATTCGCCGCTGGTGTGCTTCGCCCAGTCGTGCGCCTCGTCCAACGTGGTCACCGGGTCCGCGTCCCCGGTCAGCACGGTGATCGGGGCGTCCAGGCGCTGGTCCGGGTCGGTCCGGTAGGTCTCCACCGCCTTGTAGTCGCCGCGCACCGCGGGCAGGATCATCGGCAGCAGCTCCGGGTCACCCAGCACCCTCGGGTCCGAACCGCTGAGCCGGGCCAGTTCCCGCAGCACGCCGGCATCGTCGCGGGTGTGCACGTAGCGCTCGTCGCGGACCCGGGACGGCGCCCGGCGACCGGAGGCGAACAGGCGCACCGGCGGCTGACCCGTCCGCGTCTGCAACCGCAGCCCCACCTCGTAGGCGAGCACGGCACCCATGCTGTGCCCGAAGAGCGCCACCGGCCGGTCCAGCCACGGCCGCAGCGCCTCGAACACCCCGTCGGCCAGGGCGGCGACGGAATCCAGCACCGGCTCGTGCCGGCGGTCCTGCCGACCCGGGTACTGGATCGCCAGCACCTCCACGGCGGGCGTGAGGGCCCGGGAGACCGGGAACAGATAGCTGGCCGAGCCACCGGCGTGCGGCAACGCCACCAGCCGGATCGCGCTGGTCGGCGACGGGTGGAACCGCCGCACCCAGAGGTCGTTCTCGAGCGTTGCCGTCATCACTGGTCCCCTACGGATCGGCGCTGCGGGTGCGCCCACAGCAGGACGTCTCCAGCGGGCCAACCCCCGTGCCGACGGCTCGACCGACGCGCCGACCGACCCGCCGGGCACGGATGTCGAACCGACGCCCCCCGTGTGACGCCGGTGCCCGCTGTCGAAGCGAGCGTAGGAACGTCCGAAACGCCGGGACAACCCCTAAGCGGGGCACCGGGCCCCTAGCCCGGCACCGTCACGACCGGCGGCACGGACGACGGTGGCGTCCCCGCCCACCGCGGGAACGCCACCGTCGGAACCGTACGGTCAGGCCACCGGATGTGCCGGCCGGGACGGTTGGGGGGTCGAGTCCGGCCCGATCCGGACCGCCGGCGGCTCGGTGTCGAGGCGTCCTTCCGCCGCGGTCTGCTCCGCCCGGGTCGCCGGGTCGCCCCCCGTCCCGGCCGGATCGGCCGAGACGGCCGCAGCGTCCGGGTCGACCGCCGGGGTGCCGGCGGGCCCGGCGTCGGCGGGTCCGCCTGACGGATCCTGACCGGGCACCGAGGCCCCCACGTTGCGCAGCAGCACGGCGGCCAGGACCGCAGTCACCACCAGGATGCCGGCCGCGGCGACCGCGGCGACCCGCAGTTCGTCGGCGAAGGCGGCCCGGGCCAGCGCGACCAGCGTGTCCGCCGCGGTGGCGGAGAGGGTACGGCTCTCCTCGACCGCGCCACCCAGGGTCTCCCGGGCGGTCGCCCAGGAGTCGGCCGGGACGCCGTCGGGGGCCCCACCGGACAGCTGCCGCCGGTAGACGTACGTGCCGATGCTGCCGAGGATCGCCACACCGAGCGCCGCGCCGAACTGGCTGCCGGTCTCGGAGAGCCCGGCCGCCGCGCCGGCCCGCTCCGGCGGCGCGGTGGAGACGATCAACTCGGCGCTGAGCGTCAGCACCATCGCGATGCCACCCGTCATCAGCGCCTGGCCCACCACCACCATGGCCAGCCCCGAGTCGTCACCGACCTGGGCGAGCACCAGGCAGCCGGCGGCACCCACCAGCAGCCCCCCGGCGGCGACGTAGGCCCGCCGGAAGCGTTGCGCCAGCATCGGCGCGAGCACCGCCGCGCCGATGCCCGCCGCGCCGGCGGCCGGCAGCGACCACAGGCCGGCGGTGAACGGCCGCAGCCCGAGCACCAACTGGAGGTACTGGCTGATGAAGAACATGAACCCGACCAGCGCGAAGTTGGCGAGCACGTTCATCACCACGGCCGCGCTGAACGCGGGGGCGCGGAACAGCCGGACGTCGATCACCGGGTCGGCGAGCCGGCGCTGACGCAGGACGAACACGGTCAGGAAGAGCAGACCGGCGAGCACACCGGCCACCGGTGGCCAGGTCATGCCGTCCTCGGCGAACTGCTTGATGCCCCAGATCATCGGCAGCACGGCGACGAACGCCAGCACCGTGCTGAGCAGGTCGAGCCGGCCGGCGGCGGGGTTGCGGAACTCGGGCAGCAGCAACGGGGCCAGGATCAGCAGCAGCAGCATGATCGGCACGTTGATCTCGAAGACGGTGCCCCAGGAGAAGTACTGCAACAGCGCCCCGCCGGCCACCAGGCCGATGACGCCACCGGCGGAGAAGCCGGCCGCCCACATGCCGATCGCGGCCCGGCGCTCGTTCTCGTCGTGGAACATGTTGCGGATCAACGACATGGTCGACGGCATGAGCGTCGCACCGGCGGCACCCATCACCGCCCGGGTCCCGATCAGCATGCCGGGACTGGTGGAGAGGGCCGTGGCCACGGATGCGGCACCGAACACCGCCGCGCCGATCATCAGCAGCCGGCGGCGCCCGATCCGGTCCCCCAGGGTCCCCATCGGAATCAGCAGGCCGGCCAGCACGAAGGCGTAGACGTCCGTGATCCAGAGGAGCTGACTGCTGGTCGGCTCAAGGTCCGCCGTGATGAACGGCAGAGCGTACGACAGCACGGTCATGTCCATGCTGATGATCAGTGTCACCATGACGAGTACCGCGAGGCCGATCCA
Source organism: Micromonospora humidisoli (assembly GCF_016900955.1). Classification (NCBI taxonomy): domain Bacteria; kingdom Bacillati; phylum Actinomycetota; class Actinomycetes; order Micromonosporales; family Micromonosporaceae; genus Micromonospora; species Micromonospora humidisoli. Next base: position 1,261,504 of record NZ_JAFEUO010000001.1, on the reverse strand, counting down.
CTCGCGGCGGCCGGCCTTTGCCTGCGCTGTAGCCATGGCCGAAAGCTACCACCGGATTTAGACGCTCGTATACATCCGATGGATGAATTAGGGGGTGGTTCCGAGTAGGGTGACGCCCGTGGGTCATCGGGAACGCCTGCTGGCAGGGGCCAGGGTCTGCCTCTACGAGCGCGGCTACACACGCACCACCGCCCGCGACATCGTCGCCGCGTCGGACACGAACCTGGCGTCGATCGGCTACCACTTCGGCTCCAAGGAGGCGCTGCTGACCGCCGCCCTGGTGCAGGCGTTCGAGGAGTGGGGCGTCGAGATCGACCGGGTGCTGCGCGACGGCACCCAGCCCGACCTGATGGACCGGCTGGAGACCATGTGGACCGGCCTGGTGGAGTCGTTCGGCACGCACCGGCCGCTCTGGGTCGCCGGAATCGAGGCGTTCGCGCTGGCCGAGCACCTGCCGGTGCTGCGCGAACAGCTCGCCGAGACGTACACCCGGGCCCGGCCCGCGCTGGCCACCTTCGTCATCCGCAACGGGGGCGAGAACGTCCCCGAGGCGACCCGCAAGGCCGTCGGCTCGTTCCTGCTGGCGTTGATGACCGGCCTGACGGTGCAGCGGCTGCTCGATCCCGAGGCCGCCCCCTCCGGCAAGGACCTGGCCGAGGCACTGCGGGTGATCGTCGGCGCGGTCAACGAATCAGGCGACCCCGAAACCCCGTCCTCCGACGCCTGACCCCCACCCGCCGGGTCGCGTCCCGACCGACCGGACAGGGGTACGACCCACCGCCGCCCGCGTACAGGGGGTCGGGATAGGGGTCGGGGCGGACCCGCCGGACCGGTCACTCCACCCGGACCAGGCCGGCGCGGAGCATGTCCTCCAGCCAGACGTCGAAGTCGCGCCGGGTGACCGCCGGATCGGCCGACCACTGCCGGGCCAGCACACCGGCCGCCCGCTCCAGCGAACCGCCCTGCTGCTGCAACGCGATCCACATCGCGGCGGCGGTCGCCCCGAACCGGTATCGCAGCCCGCTCCGTTCGGAGATCAGCTCAAGCTGCCCGTTCCGGGTGACCTTGGCGACGATGCCCTGTTCGAGTCGCACCCGCATCCTCCCTGCCTCTCCCCGTGTCCACCCTGGTGGCACCCTGCGGCGAACCGTGACGTCCACCAGGCCCGCTCACTACGGTATGAGGTCGGACGGTGACACGGTACGGCCATGGACCCACGTCGAAGGTGGACAAAACCCCACCCGTACGCGGGGAGGAAGCCCGAGGTCCGCCGGCCACCCGTGGGGGTCGGCGGACCTCGGGCCTCCTCGGAAGAGGGTCAGTCCGACGCTTCCAACTCGTCGTCGAGGATGTCGAACAACTCGTCCGCGGTGACCGACGCCAGGTCCCGGGCGTCCGACGTCACCTCGGCCGCCCCGTACGCCGCGTTCCACCGGGACATCAGCGCCTGGAGCCGGACGGTGATCCGGCCCCGCTCCGCCTCGTCCGGCACGGTGCCGTCCAGCAGCGTCTCCCACCGGGCCAGCTCCGCCTCCAGCGACGGCGCGGCCGGCAGGTCACCGGCCATCTCGGACCGGACGAACCGGGCCACCGCCGCCGGGCTGGGGTGGTCGTAGATGAGAGTCGCCGGCAACCGCAGCCCGGTCGCCGCACCGAGGCTGTTGCGGAACTCCACGGCCGCCAGGGAGTCGAAGCCCAGCTCCAGGAAGCCCTTGTCCACGTCCAGCAGGTGCGGGCGGTCGTGCCCCAGCACCTCGGCCGCGCGGGCCTGGACCAGTTCGGTCACGGTCCGGTCGGCGTCATCCGGCGACAGGCCGGCCAGCCGGTCGGCCAGCGGCCGCTCCCCCGCCACCGGGCCGGCCGCACCGGCCGCCGCCCGCCGGGCCGGCGTCCGGACCAGGCCGCGCCACAGCGGCGGCACCCCGTCGGCCCGGGACCGGATCGCGGCCAGGTCAAGCCGGACCGGCAGGGCCACCGCCGGCACCGGCCCGAGGGTCGCGTCGAACAGCGCCAACGCGTCGGGCGTGGACAGTGCGGCCACCCCGGAACGGGCCATCCGGCGCAGGTCCGCTGCACCGAGGTGACCGGTCATCCCGCTGCCCGCCTCGGCCCACAGGCCCCACGCCAGCGCGGTGCCGGCGAGACCGTGCGCCCGCCGGTGCTGGGCGAGGGCGTCGAGGTAGGCGTTCGCCGCGGTGTAGCTGGCCTGGCCGGCGCCACCCAGGGTGGCCGCCGCCGAGGAGAACAGCACGAACCAGCGCAGCGGCCGGTGCAGGGTGAGTTCGTGCAGGTGACGGGCGGCCTCCGCCTTGGGGCCGAGCACCGCCGCCGCCCGCTGCGGGGTCAACGTCGGCAGCAGCCCGTCGTCGACCACCCCGGCCGCGTGGACCACCCCGGTCAGCGGGTGCTCGGCGGGCACCCCGTCGAGCAGGGCCGCCACCGCCGCCCGGTCGGCCAGGTCGCAGGAGGCCACCGTCACCTCCGCACCGGCCGCCGTCAGCCGGCCGACCAGCTCGTCCACGCCCGGGGCCGCCGGACCGCGCCGGCTGGCCAGCAGCAGCCGCCGTACGCCGTGCCGGGTGACCAGGTGCTCGGCGAGCAGCCGGCCCAGGCCGCCGGTGCCGCCGGTGACCAGCACCGTGCCCGTCGGGTCGGTGCCGACGGGCAGCTCACCGTCGGGCACCGGCAACGCCGCGAGCCGGGGTGCGAGCAGGCCACCCCGACGGACCGCCAGTTGCGGTTCGCCGTCGACGGCCAGCGCCGCCCGCACCGCCGCCGCGTCCGGCCCGTCGACGTCGATCAGGACCAGCCGGCCCGGGTTCTCCTCCTGCGCGGCCCGGACCAGCCCCCAGACGGTGGCGTCCACCGGTCGGGGCACGTCCTCGCCGTCGGCGGTGGCGACCGCCCGGGTCGTCACCAACGCCAGCCGGGCACCGGCGAACCGGTCGTCGGCGAGCCACCCCTGCACCAGGGACAGCGCCCCGGTGGCCACCACCGAGGGCGAGTCCGACGGGGAACGCCAGGCCACCACGACGGTGCCCGGCGTGCCGTCGGCCTGCGCCGCGAGCGCGGCGAGGTCGGCGTACCGGGGCACCCCGAGGCCGAGGTCGTCGTCGCCGAGGACCACGGTCGTGGCGTCGCCGGTGCCCTGCGGCGTCTCCACCGCGGCCCAGGTGAGCTGGTACAGCGACGAGCGGTGTGCGGCCCGCGCCCCGCCCAGCTGGTCGGCGGCCAGCGGCCGGACCACCAGCGAGGCCACCGAGGCGACCGGCGCGCCGGTGGTGTCGGCCAGGTCGAACGACACCTCCTGCGGGCCGGTCGGGCGCAGCCGCACCCGCAGCGCCGTCGCGCCGGTGGCGTGCAGGGTGACCCCGCGCCAGGCGAACGGAAGCCGGAGCAGGTCGTCGTCCGGTTCGTCCCCGGTCAGGTCGAGGGTGTGCAGCACCGCGTCGAACAGCGCCGGGTGCAGGCCGAACCGGTCGGCCGTGGACGTCGCCTCGTCGGGGAGCGCCACCTCGGCGTACACCTCGTCGCCGTTGCGCCAGGCGGCCCGCAGGCCCTGGAACAGCGGGCCGTAGTGGTAGCCGGCGTCGGCCAGCCGGTCGTAGCGGCCGGCCAGGTCGACCGGGGTGGACCCGGCCGGCGGCCAGGCGTCGCCGGCCGCGCCGGCCGGCGCGGTCGACGCGGCCGGGGCCAGCACGCCGGTGGCGTGCCGGGTCCACCCGTCGACGCCGTCCTCAGGCCGGGAGTGCACGGTGACCGGGCAGCGTCCCGTCGCGTCGGGCGCTGCGACCACCACCTGGAGGTCGATGCCGCCCCGGGGCGGGACGACCAGCGGGGCCTCCAGCGTCAACTCCTCCACCTGGGCGCAGCCGACCTGGTCACCGGCGCGGACGGCCAGCTCGACGAACGCCGTGCCGGGCAGCAGCACCGTCCCGGCGAGGTCGTGTTCGGCAAGCCACGGGTGGGTCCGCAGCGACAGCCGGCCGGTCAGCACGGTGCCGTCGACACCGGCCAGCCCGACGACCGCGCCGAGCAGCGGGTGGGCGGCCGGGCGCTGACCCAGCGCCGGCACGTCACCGCCGCCCGCCGGGGCGTCCAGCCAGAGCCGACGCCGCTGGAACGGGTACGTCGGCAGGTCGGTGACCCGGGCGCCGGTGGGCGCGAACCAGGCCCGCCAGTCCACCGGGACGCCCCGGGTGTGCAGGGTGGCGAGGGCGGTCAGCAGGGTCGCCGCCTCGTCCCGGCCGCCGCGCAGCACCGGCACCAGGGCGACACCGCCGGTGTCGGTGACGCACTCCCGGCCCATCGCGGTGAGCACCGCGTCCGGCCCGACCTCCAGGAACGTGGTGACGCCGGCCGCCTCCAGGGTGGCGATCCCGTCGCTGAACCGGACCGCCTCCCGGACGTGCCGCACCCAGTAGCCGGGGGTGGTGATCTCGTCGGGGTCGGCGAGCCGACCGGTCAGGTTGGACACCACGGGCACCTGCGGCGCGGCGAAGGTCAAACCGGCGGCGACCCGGTGGAACTCGGCGAGCATCGGCTCCATGTGCGGGGAGTGGAACGCGTGGCTGACCCGCAGCCGCTTGGTGCGGCGTCCCCGGGCCCGCCAGTCGTCGGCGAGGGCACCGACGGCGTCGTGGTCACCGGAGATCACCACGGACCGGGGTCCGTTGACCGCCGCGACACCCAGCTCGGTCTCCCGGCCGGCCAGCTCCCGGCGTACCTCGTCCTCGGATGCCTCGACGGCGACCATCGCGCCGTCCTCCCGCATCGCCTGCATCAGCCGGCCACGCGCGGTGACCAGGGTGGCCGCGTCGGGCAGCGACAGCACCCCGGCGACGTGTGCGGCGCTGATCTCGCCGATGGAGTGCCCGGCCACCAGGTCGGGCCGGACGCCCCAGGATTCGAGCAGCCGGTACAGCGCCACCTCGATGGCGAACAGCGCGCTCTGGCTGTAGACGGTCTGGTCGAGCAGCGCGGCGTCGGCGACGTCGGGTTCGGTGTAGAGCACCTCCCGCAGCGGCCGGTCGAGCTGCGCGTCCAGGTGGGCGCACACCTCGGCGAACGCCTCGGCGAACGCCGGGTACGCCGCGGCCAGCTCGCGGCCCATGCCGAGGCGCTGTGCGCCCTGGCCGGTGAAGAGCATGGCGAACCTGCCCGCTGACGGCGTCCCCTGCACCCACTCGGCGGGGTCGGTGCCCTCGGCGGCGGCGCGCAGGGCGCGGACCGCGTCGTCCCCGGCGGGGGCGACCACCACGGCCCGACGCTCCAGCACCGCCCGGGTGGTGGCCAGCGAGTACGCCACGTCGAGGGTGGCCCCGGTGTCGGCGACCAGCCCGGCCTGGGCGCGCAGCGCCTGCGCCGAGCGGGCGGAGAGCAGCCAGGGCAGCACCGGCGGGGTGTGCCGGGCGTCCCCGTCGGCGGGCGTCGCCTCGACCGCCGGTGCCTGCTCGATGATGACGTGGGCGTTGGTGCCGCTGATGCCGAACGAGGAGACCCCGGCGCGGCGGGGCCGCTCCAGTGCCGGCCACTGCTGTGCCTCGGTGAGCAGCCGCACCGCCCCGGCCGACCAGTCCACCTGCGGCGACGGCTGCTCGGCGTGCAGGGTGCGGGGCAGCAGCCCGTTGCGCATCGCCAACACCATCTTGATCACACCCGCGACGCCGGCCGCGCCCTGGGTGTGGCCGATGTTCGACTTGATCGAGCCGAGCCAGAGCGGCCGGTCCTGCGGCCGGTCCTGACCGTAGGTGGCGAGGACCGCCTGCGCCTCGATCGGGTCACCGAGGGTGGTGCCGGTGCCGTGCGCCTCGACCAGGTCGACCTCGTCGGGGCGGACGTCGGCGGCGGCCAGCGCCTGCCGGATGACCCGCTGCTGGGCGGGGCCGTTCGGGGCGGTCAACCCGTTGGACGCGCCGTCCTGGTTGATCGCCGAACCCCGCACCACCGCGAGGACGTGGTGGCCGTGCCGTTCGGCGTCGGACAGCCGCTCCAGCAGCAGCATGCCGACGCCCTCGGACATTCCGGTGCCGTCGGCGTCGGCGGAGAAGGACTTGCACCGGCCGTCGGAGGCCAGCCCCCGCTGGAGGCTGAAGTCGAGGAACGTGTCCGGCTTGGACATCACCGTGACCCCGCCGGCCAGCGCGAGCGAGCACTCGCCGGAGCGCAGCGCCTGCACGGCCAGGTGGATCGCCACCAGCGACGACGAGCACGCGGTGTCGACGCTGACCGCCGGCCCCTCCAGCCCGAGGGTGTACGAGATCCGGCCGGACGCGACGCTCGCCATGCTGCCGTTGCCCAGGTAACCCGCCAACTCCTCGGGCACCTCGGACAGCCGGCTGCCGTAGTCGTGGTACATCACACCGGTGAACACCCCGGTCGGGCTGCCCTTGAGCGAGGTCGGGTCGATCCCGGCCCGCTCCAGCACCTCCCACGAGGTTTCCAGCAGCAGCCGCTGCTGCGGGTCCATGGCGACCGCCTCACGCGGGCCGATGCCGAAGAAGTCCGGGTCGAAGTCGGCCGCGTCGTAGAGGAAACCACCCTCCAGCGAGGACGTCCGGCCGGGCTTGCCGGGCTCCGGGTCGTAGAGGTGGTCGAGGTCCCAGCCCCGGTCGGTGGGGAACGGCGAGATGGCGTCCGTGCCGTCGACCAGGAGCTGCCACAGGTCCTCGGGGGTGCGGACCCCGCCGGGGAAGCGGCAGCTCATCGCGACGATGGCGACGGGTTCGTCGACCACCGGCCGGACCACGGTGGTCGGCTGTGCCTGCGCCGGACCGCCGAGGAGCGCGCCGTGCAGGTAACCGGCCAGCGCCGTCGGGTTGGGGTAGTCGAAGACCAGGGTCGCCGGCAACCGCAGCCCGGTGGCGGTGTTGAGCTTGTTGCGCAGCTCCACGGCGGCCAGCGAGTCGAAGCCGAGTTCCTTGAACGCCCGCGCCGGCTCGACGGCGGTGCCGCTGTCGTGGCCGAGGACGGCCGCGACGTTGGCCCGGACCAGGTCGAGCAGCACCCGGTGCTGGTCGTCCGCGCCGAGGGTGACGAGCTGCCGGTGCAGGCCGGAGCCGGTGGCCGGGGTGGCCTGGCCACCTGCCGCCCGCCGGGCCGGGAGCCGGACCAGGCCGCGGAACAGGGCCGGCAGGTGTTGGCCCTGGGCGCGCAGCGCGGCGGTGTCCAGCCGGACCGGCACCAGCAGCGCCTCGTCGCCGGCGACCGCCGCGTCCAGCAGGGCCAGACCCCGGTCGGAGTCCAGCGGCAGGACGCCGGAGCGGGCCATCCGGGCCACGTCGGCGTCGCCGAGGTGCGCGGTCATCCCACTGCGCTGCTCCCAGAAACCCCAGGCCAGCGACGTGGCCGGCAGACCGAGCGTCCGCCGGTGCACGGCCAGGGCGTCGAGGAAGACGTTCGCGGCGGCGTAGTTGGCCTGGCCCGCCCCGTCGAGGACCCCGGCGGCGGAGGAGAACAGCACGAACGCCGACAGCTCCCGGTCGCGGGTGAGCTCGTGCAGGTGCCAGGCCGGGTCGGCCTTGGCCCGCCACACGGTGTCGAGCTGTGCCGGGGTCAGGGCGGTCAGCAGGCCGTCGTCGAGGACCCCGGTGGTGTGCACGACGGCGGTCAACGCCGGAATGCCGTCCAGCAGGGTGGCGACGGCGTCCCGGTCGGCCAGGTCGGCGGCCACCACCTCGACGGTGGCCCCGAGGCCGGTCAACTCGTCGCGCAACTCCACCGCACCCGGCGCGGTCAACCCACGCCGCGAGGTCAGGACCAGGTCCCGCACCCCGTGCACCGTCACCAGGTGCCGGGCGACGAGCGCGCCCAGCACACCGGTGCCGCCGGTGACCAGGACGGTGCCGTCGGCCCGCCAGGACCCACCGGGGGTGGTGGCGCGGGTCAGGCGCGGCACCCGCACCTGACCGTCGCGCAGCGACAACTCCGGCTCACCGGTGCCGACCGCCGCCAGGATCTCCTCCACCGGGGTCTCCGGGTCGGCGTCCACCAGCACGAGCTGGCCGGGGTTCTCCGCCTGCGCGGCGCGGACCAGGCCCCAGATCGGGGCGTGGGCCAGGTCGGTGCCGCCGTCGACGGCGCCGTCGGTGATCACGACCAGCCGGGCGGCGGCCTGGGTCGGGTCGGCCAGCCAGGACTGGAGCAGGGCGAGGGTCTCCCCCACCGTCGTACGGGCGGCGGTGGCCGGGTCGAGGTCGGCGGCGGGCGGGGCGAGCGGGGCGAGCACGACGTCGGGGACGCCGAGGCCGAGGCCCTCCAGGTAGCCCCACGACTCGGCGGCGGTGCCGGTGGGCACGGTCACCCAGTCGACGTGGTAGAGGTCCCCGTCGGTCGGGGCGGCGGCGGTGAGCTGGACCGGCCGGGACACCAGCGCGCCGATCACGGCGACCGGTTCGCCGTCCGGGTCGGCCAGGTGCAGGGTGGCGGACTCCGGGCCGCTGGCGGTGACCTTCACCCGCAGGGCGGTCGCGCCGGTGGCGTGCAGCGTCACGTCCGTCCAGGCGAACGGCAGCAACGGCGGACGACCCACCGGCACCGGATCACCGATCCCCACCACCTGCAACGCCGCATCCAACAACGCCGGATGCACCCCGAACCGCGACGCCTCCCCATGCGCCTCCTCCGGAAGCGCAACCTCAGCAAACACCACCTCACCAACCCGCCAGGCAGCCTGCACCCCCTGGAACACCGGACCATACTCGTACCCCTGCACCACCAGGTCGTCATACAACCCCGCCGTCGGCACCGGCACCGCACCCGACGGCGGCCAGACCCGCAGGTCGAAGCCGGGGTCGGTGACGTCGGCGGAGAGCACGCCGGTGGCGTGCCGGACCCAACTGCCGGTGTGTTCCGGCCGGGAGTGCACGGTGACCGTCCGGCGGCCGGTGTCGTCGGCGGCGGCGAGCAGCAACTGCACCTGTACGGCCCCCTGCTCGGGCAGGATCAGCGGGGCGTGCAGGGTCAACTCGTCGAGGTGACCGAGCCCGACGTCGTCCCCGGCGTGCAGGACGAGTTCGACGAAACCGGTGCCGGGCAGCAGGACGGTGCCGTTGACGGCGTGGTCGGCCAGCCACGGGTGGGTGTCCAACGAGATCCGGCCGGTGAACAGAACCTCACCGGACTCGGCCATGGTGACGGCGGCCCCCCACAGCGGGTGCCCGGCGGAACCGAGACCGGCGGAGGTGAGGTCGGCGCTGCCACCGGTGGCGTTCAGCCAGTAGCGGCGGCGCTGGAACGGGTACGTCGGCAGCGGCACCTCACCGCGCGGACGCGCCGGCAGCACCGGCGACCAGTCGACGGTGACGCCCCGGGCGAAGGCCTCACCGAGCGAGGTGAGCCAGCGACGCAGCCCGCCCTCGCCCCGGCGCAGCGACCCGACGGCGGCCACCTCGACCCCCGCATCGGCGGCCGTCTCCTCGACACCCATCGTCAGCACCGGATGCGCGCTGCACTCCAGGAACACCCGCATCCCGGCGTCGAGCAGGGCGCGGGTGGTCTCCTCGAAGCGGACGGTCTGCCGCAGGTTGGTGTACCAGTAACCGGCGTCCAGACCGGTGGTGTCCAGCACCCCGCCGGTGACTGTCGAGTAGAACGGGACGGTGGCGGCCCGCGGCGTGACCTCGGCGAGGTCGGCACGCAGCCGCTGCTCGATCAGCTCCACCTGCGCCGAGTGCGACGCATAGTCCACGTTCACCCGCTTGGCCCGCAGGCCCTCGGCGGTCAGCGTCGCGACCAGGTCGTCGACGGCGTCCGGGTCACCGGAGACGACGACCGAGGAGGTGCCGTTGACGGTGGCGATCGAGATGCGGTCGGCGTAGCCGGTCAGCCGTTCGGCCGCCGCCTGTGCCGGCAGGCCGATGGAGGCCATCGCACCCCGACCCGCCAACACCTCCGCAATCGCCAAACTCCGCAACGCCACCACCAACGCCCCATCCCGCAACGACAAACCACCCGCCACCACCGCCGCCGCAATCTCACCCTGCGAATGCCCAATCACCGCATCCGGCACCACCCCAAACGACCGCCACAACCCCGCCAACGACACCATCACCGCCCACAACACCGGCTGCACCACATCAACCCGCTCCAACGACGGAGCACCCTCCACACCCCGCAAAACCTCCACCAACCGCCAATCCACAAACTCCGACAACGCCACCCCACACTCATTGACCCGCTCCGCAAACACCGGAGACGAATCCAACAACTCCACCGCCATCCCCACCCACTGCGAACCCTGCCCCGGAAACACGAAGACCGTGCCGCCCCGGAGCACGCCGGGTGCGGTGCCGTCGGCGGCGAACGCCCGCGCCCCGGCGACGAAGTCGCTCCGGTCACCGACGATCACCGTGCGGCGGTCGAGCAGCGCCCTACCGGTCGCCAGCGCGTACGCGAGGTCACCGGCCTTGACGGACCCGTCGCCCGCGACGTCGGCCACCCGGGCGGCCTGCTCCCGCAGGGCCTGGTCGGTACGGGCCGACAGCACCCAGGGCAGCAGCTCCGGCTCGGGGGCGTCGACCGGCGGCTCCTCGGCCGGGGGCGCCTGTTCGAGGATGACGTGGGCGTTGGTGCCGCTGATGCCGAACGAGGAAACCCCGGCGCGGCGGGGCCGGTCCAGCGCCGGCCACGGCTGCGCCTCGGTGAGCAGCCGCACCTCACCGGCCGACCAGTCCACCTGCGGGGTGGGCTCGTCCACGTGCAGGGTGCGGGGCAGCACCCCGTTGCGCATCGCCAACACCATCTTGATCACGCCCGCGACACCCGCCGCACCCTGGGTGTGCCCGATGTTCGACTTCACCGAGCCGAGCCAGAGCGGCCGGTCCCCGGGACGTTCCTGCCCGTACGTGGCCAGCAGCGCCTGCGCCTCGATCGGGTCGCCGAGGGTGGTGCCGGTGCCGTGCGCCTCGACGGCGTCCACCTCGGTCGCCGGGATGCCACCGGCCGCCGCGAGCGCCTGCCGGATCACCCGCTGCTGTGAGGGACCGTTCGGGGCGGTGAGGCCGTTGGACGCGCCGTCCTGGTTGATCGCCGAACCCCGCACCACCGCGAGGACGTGGTGGCCGTGCCGTTCGGCGTCGGAGAGCCGCTCCAGCAGCAGCATGCCGACGCCCTCGGACATCGCCGTGCCGTCCGCGCCGGCCGCGAAGGACTTGCACCGGTGGTCGGCGGCCAGGCCCCGCTGGAGGCTGAACTCGATGAACGTGTCCGGGGTGGACATCACGGTGACGCCGCCGGCCAGCGCCAGCGAGCACTCGCCGGAGCGCAGCGCCTGCACGGCCAGGTGGATCGCGACCAGCGACGACGAGCACGCGGTGTCGACGCTGACCGCCGGCCCCTCCAGGCCGAGGGTGTAGGCGATCCGGCCGGACGCGACGCTCGCCATGCTGCCGTTGCCCAGGTAGCCGGCGAGTTCCTCGGGCACCTCGGGCAGCCGGCTGGCGTAGTCGTGGTACATGACCCCGGCGAAGACGCCGGTGAGGCTGCCGCGCAGCGAGTTCGGGTCGATGCCGGCCCGCTCCAGGGCCTCCCACGAGGTTTCCAGCAGCAGCCGCTGCTGCGGGTCCATGGCGACCGCCTCACGCGGGCTGATCCCGAAGAAGTCGGGGTCGAAGTCGGCCGCGTCGTAGAGGAAACCACCCTCCATGGCGTACGTCTTGCCGGTCCGGCCGGGCTCCGGGTCGTACATGCCGGCCAGGTCCCAGCCCCGGTCGGTGGGGAACGGGGTGATCGCGTCGGTGCCGTCGGCGAGCAGCCGCCACAGGTCCTCGGGGGTGCGGACCCCGCCGGGGAAACGGCAGCTCATCGCCACGATGGCGACGGGTTCGTCGTCGGCGACGGGGGTGGCCACGGTCGGGGCCTGCGGGGTGGCCGCGCCGAGGATCCTGGTGTGCAGGTAGTCGGCGAGCGCGGTCGGGTTGGGGTAGTCGAAGACCAGGGTCGCCGGCAGCCGTAGCCCGGTGGCGGTGTTGAGCTTGTTGCGCAGCTCGACGGCGGCCAGCGAGTCGAAGCCGAGTTCCCGGAACGCCCGGGACGGCTCGACGGTGGCCGGGCTCTCGTGGCCGAGCACCCCGGCGACGTTGGCCCGGACCAGGTCGAGCAGCAGCCGCCGCTGGTCGGCGTCGGCGAGGCCGAGCAGTTGCCGGTGCAGGGCCGAGCCGCCGACCGGCGTCGCGGTCGCACCGGCGGCGCGCCGGGCCGGGAGCCGGACCAGGCCCCGGAACAGGGCCGGGAGCTGCTGACCCTGGGCGCGCAGCGCGGCGGTGTCCAGCCGGACCGGCACCAGCAGCGCCTCGTCGGTGGCCACTGCCGCGTCGAGCAGGGCGAGGCCCTGGTCGGTGCCGATGCCGAGCACGCCCGAGCGGGCCATCCGGGCCACGTCGGCGTCGCCGAGGTGCGCGGTCATCCCACTGCGCTGCTCCCAGAAACCCCAGGCCAGCGACGTGGCCGGCAGACCGAGGGCCCGCCGGTGCGCGGCCAGGGCGTCGACGAAGACGTTGGCGGCGGCGTAGTTGCCCTGCCCGGAGCCGTCGACCACGCCGGCGGCCGAGGAGAACAGCACGAACGCGGACAGCTCGCGGTCCCGGGTGAGGTCGTGCAAATGCCAGGCCGGGGTGGCCTTGGCCCGCCACACGGTGTCGAGCTGCGCGTCGGTGAACGCGGCGACGGTGCCGTCGTCCAGCGCGCCGGTGGTGTGCACGACGGCGGTCAACGCCGGGATGGCGTCGAGCACCCCGGCGACGGCGTCCCGGTCGGCCAGGTCGGCGGCCACCACCTCCACGGAGGCACCCAACGCCGTCAACTCGTCCCGCAGCTCCTCCGCACCCGGCGCGGTCAGGCCACGCCGCGAGGTCAGCACCAGGTCCCGCACCCCGTGCACCTCCACCAGGTGCCGGGCCACCAACCCGCCCAGCACACCGGTGCCGCCGGTCACCAGCACCGCACCGTCGGCCCGCCACACCGGGTCCCCGGCGGCGGCGCGGGCCAGGCGCGGCACCCGCACCTGACCGTCGCGCACCGACAACTCCGGCTCACCGGTGCCGACCGCCGCCAGGATCTCCTCCACCGGGGTCTCCGGGTCGGCGTCCACCAGCACGAACTGACCCGGGTTCTCCACCTGGGCGGCCCGCACCAGACCCCACACCGGGGCGTGCACCAGGTCGGTCACCTGGTCGGCGGCGCCGCTGGTGAGCACCACCAGCCGGGACTCGGCCAACCGGGGGTCGGCCAGCCAGCGCTGCAGCAGCGCGAGCGCCGTACCCACCGCGGTCCGCGCGGCGACCTCGACGTCGGCGACCGGTCCGTCATCGGTGAGCCGGGCGAGGACCAGCTCCGGCACCTCGTCGGCGAGATCCGCCAGGTGGGACCACGAGGGCGTCGTCGGGGTGGCGGGCACCGCGACGGTGGTCCAGTCGACCCGGTAGAGGTTGCCCTCGGTGGTGGCGGCGGCGAGCTGCACCGGCCGGGACACCAGGGAGCCGATCTCGGCGACCGGCGCACCGGTCGGGTCGGCCAGATGCAGGGTGACCGCCTCCGGGCCGGTCGGGGTGACCCGCACCCGCAGGGCGGTCGCGCCCGTGGCGTGCAGCGTCACATCCGTCCAGGCGAACGGCAGATACGGCGGACGACCCACCGGCACCGGCTCACCGATCCCCACCACCTGCAACGCCGCATCCAACAACGCCGGATGCACCCCGAACCGCGCCGCCTCACCATGCGCCTCCTCCGGAAGCGCAACCTCAGCAAACACCACCTCACCAACCCGCCAGGCAGCCTGCACCCCCTGGAACACCGGACCATACTCGTACCCCTGCACCACCAGCTCGTCATACAACCCCGCCGTCGCCACCGGCACCGCCCCCGACGGCGGCCACGCCGACAGGTCGAAGCCGGCGGCGGCCGGGGTGTCGGTGAGCACGGCGGTGGCGTGCCGGGTCCACGGCTGTTCCGCCTCGGCATGCTCGGCCCGGGAGTGGACGCTGACGGTCCGCCGGGTCGACTCGTCGGCGGCGGTCATCAGCAGCTGCACCTGCACGGCCGCGCGCTCGGCGAGCAGCAGCGGGGCGTGCAGGGTCAGCTCCTCCAGGTGGCCGAGGCCGACGTGGTCACCGGCGTGCAGCACCATCTCGACGAAGGCCGCGCCGGGCAGCAGGACGGTGCCGTTGACGGCGTGGTCGGCCAGCCACGGGTGGGTGTCCAACGAGATCCGGGCGGTGAACAGCACCTCGCCCGACTCGGCCATCGCCACCGACGCCCCCCACAGCGGGTGGCCGGCCGCGCCGAGGCCCACCGACGCCACGTCGGTCGTGCCGCTGGTCGCGTCGATCCAGTAGCGGCGACGCTGGAACGGGTACGTCGGCAGCGGCACCTCACCACGCGGACGCGCCGGCAACGCCGACGACCAGTCCACCGGCACCCCACGGACGAACGCCTCACCCAGCGAGGTGAGCCAGCGACGCAGCCCGCCCTCGCCCCGGCGCAGCGACCCGACGGCGGCCACCTCGACCCCCGCATCGGCGGCCGTCTCCTCGACACCCATGGTCAGCACCGGATGCGCACTGCACTCCAGGAACACCCGCATCCCCGCCCGCAGCAGCACCCGGGTGGTCTCCTCGAACCGGACGGTCTGCCGCAGGTTGGTGTACCAGTAACCGGCGTCCAGACCGGTGGTGTCCAGCACCCCGGCGGTCACCGTGGAGTAGAACGGCACGGTCGACGACCGGGGCGACACCTCGGCGAGGTCCTCGCGCAGCCGTTGCTCGATCAGCTCCACCTGGGCCGAGTGCGACGCGTAGTCCACGTTCACCCGCTTGGCCCGCACCTCCTCGGCGCTGAGGGCGGCGACGAGGTCGTCGACGGCGTCCGGGTCACCGGAGACCACCACCGACGACACCCCGTTGACGGTGGCGATGGACACCCGGCCGTCGTAGGCGTCGAGGCGCTCGCGGACCCGCTCGGCGGGCAGGCCGATGGAGGCCATCGCACCCCGACCCGCCAACACCTCCGCAATCGCCAAACTCCGCAACGCCACCACCAACGCCCCATCCCGCAACGACAAACCACCCGCCACCACCGCCGCCGCAATCTCACCCTGCGAATGCCCAATCACCGCATCCGGCACCACCCCAAACGACCGCCACAACCCCGCCAACGACACCATCACCGCCCACAACACCGGCTGCACCACATCAACCCGCTCCAACGACGGAGCACCCTCCACACCCCGCAAAACCTCCACCAACCGCCAATCCACAAACTCCGACAACGCCACCCCACACTCATTGACCCGCTCCGCAAACACCGGAGACGAATCCAACAACTCCACCGCCATCCCCACCCACTGCGAACCCTGCCCCGGGAACACGAACACCACCCCGGAGCCGCCCTGCAACGGCGTCGGCACCGCGGCCCCGGCGACCAGGGCGTCCGCGCCGGTCAGGAAGTCGGTGACGTCACCGACGACGACGGCCCGCCGGTCCAGCGCCGCCCGCCCCTTCGCCAGCGTGTACGCGAGGTCGCCCGGGTCGGTGGTGGCGGCGGACACGGCGGCCCGGAGCTGGGCGGCCTGGGCGCGCAGCGCCTCCTCGGTCTTGGCCGAGAGCACCCACGGCAGCACGGCCGGCGGCGCGACGATCTCGCCCTCCAGCTCGACCGGCGGGGCCTCCTCCACGATGACGTGGGCGTTGGTGCCGCTGATCCCGAACGACGACACGCCCGCCCGGCGCGGCCGGTCCAGCGCCGGCCACGGCTGTGCCTCGGTGAGCAGCCGCACCTCACCGGCCGACCAGTCGATCTGCGGCGACGGCTCGTCGGCGTGCAGGGTGCGGGGCAGCAGCCCGTTGCGCATCGCCAACACCATCTTGATCACGCCCGCGACACCCGCCGCACCCTGGGTGTGCCCGATGTTCGACTTGATCGAGCCGAGCCAGAGCGGACGCTCACCCGGCCGGCCCTGCCCGTACGTGGCCAGCAGCGCCTGCGCCTCGATCGGGTCGCCGAGGGCGGTGCCGGTGCCGTGCGCCTCGACGGCGTCGACCTCGGTCGCCGGGATGCCACCGGCGGAGGCCAGCGCCTGCCGGATCACCCGCTGCTGCGAGGGGCCGTTCGGCGCGGTGAGCCCGTTGGACGCGCCGTCCTGGTTGGTGGCCGAGCCCCGGATCACCGCGAGCACCTGGTGGCCGTTGGCCCGTGCGTCGGACAACCGCTCCAGCAGCAGCATGCCGGCGCCCTCACCCCAGCCGGTGCCGTCGGCCCCGGCCGCGAACGACTTGGACCGGCCGTCCTTGGCCAGGCCCCGCTGGCGGCTGAAGTCGATGAACGTGTCCGGGGTGGACATCACCGTGACGCCACCGGCCAGAGCGAGCGAGCACTCCCCGGCCCGCAGCGCCTGCACCGCCAGGTGGATCGCCACCAGCGACGACGAGCAGGCGGTGTCGATCGACACCGCCGGCCCCTCCAGGCCGAGGGTGTAGGCGACCCGGCCGGAGACGATGCTGGCCAGGCTGCCGTTGCCCAGGTAGCCGGCCAGTTCGTCGGGCACCTGGTGCAGGCGCAGGGCGTAGTCGTGGTACATGACGCCGGCGAAGACACCGGTCGGGCTGCCCTTGAGCGAGGTCGGGTCGATCCCGGCCCGCTCCAGCACCTCCCACGACGTCTCCAGCAGCAACCGCTGCTGCGGGTCCATCGCGACCGCCTCACGCGGGCTGATCCCGAAGAAGTCCGCGTCGAAGTCGGCCGCGTCGTAGAGGAAACCACCCTCCATCGAGTACGTCTTGCCGGGCTTGCCGGGCTCCGGGTCGTACATGCCGGCCAGGTCCCAGCCCCGGTCGGTGGGGAACGGGGAGACCGCGTCCACGCCGCCCTCCAGCAGCTCCCACAGCTGTTCCGGGGTGCTCACCCCGCCGGGGAAGCGGCAGCTCATCGCGACGATCGCGATCGGCTCCTGGGTGAACGAGGCCGACGCCAGCTCCGGCACCACCACGTCCACGTCGGTGCCGAGCACGGTGGAGACCACGAACTCGGCGAGCGCCACCGGCGTCGGGTAGTCGAAGACCAGGGTCGCCGGCAGCCGCAGCCCGGTGGCGGCGTTGAGCCGGTTACGCAGCTCCACCGCGGCCAGCGAGTCGAAGCCCAGCTCGTTGAAGGCGCGGCGGGGCTCGATCGCCTCCGCGCCGTCGTGGCCGAGCACGGCGGCGACGTGCGCGCGGACCAGGTCGAGGGTGACCCGGTCCCGTTCGGCCGGGGTGAGGCCGGCGAACTGCCGGGCCAGCCCCTGCGCGGCGTCCGCCGGGCCGGCGGCCTGCGCGGCCCGCCGGGCCGGCAGCGGTACCAGGCCGCGCAGCAGCGCCGGCACCCCGTCGGGCCGGTTGCGCAGCGCGGTCAGGTCGACCCGGATCGGGGCGAGCACCGGCTCGTCGACGCCGAGCGCCGCGTCGAGCAGGGCCAGGTTCTCGGCCGGGCTGAGGCCGGGCATGCCGGACCGCTCGATGCGCTGCAACGCGGCGGCGTCCAACTGGCCGCCCATGCCGCTGTCGCCGGTCCACAGGCCCCAGGTGAGGGCGACGGCGGGCCGTCCCTGCGCCCGGCGGGTGACGGCCAGCGCGTTCAGGGTGGCGTTCGCGGCGGCGTAGTTGCCCTGCCCGGCGCAGTCGAGCAGGCTCGCCAGGGAGGAGAAGAGCACGAACGCGGTCAGGTCGGCGTCGCGGGTCAACCGGTCGAGGTTGACCGCGCCGTCCAGCTTGGCCTTCAGCACCGCGTCGATCCGCTGCGGGGTGAGCGAGCCGATCGTCCCGTCGTCGACGATGCCGGCGGCGTGCACCACCGCCCGCAGCGGCCGGTCGGCCGGGACGGCGGCGAGCAGCGCGGCCAGGGCATCGGCGTCGGCCGCGTCGCAGGCGGCCACCTCGACGCTCGCGCCGGCCGCTTCCAGCTCCGCGCGCAGCTCCGCCACACCGGCCGCCGCCGGCCCACGACGACTGGTCAACAGCAGATGACGTACGCCGTGGTTGCCGGCCAGGTGCCTGGCGACGTGCGCGCCGAGCCCGCCGGTGCCGCCGGTGACCAGCACCGTACCGTCGGTCGGCCAACCGGCGTCGTCGCTGCCGTCGGGGGTGGTGGCGACCCGGGCCAACCGGGGCACACTGATCTCCCCGTCGCGTACCCGCAGTTCCGGTTCGCCGGTGGCCAGGGCGGCGGCCAGCAGCGGCGCGGGGGCGTCGGCGAGCCGGACGGTGACGAACCGGTCCGGGTTCTCCGTCTGCGCCGCCCGCAGCAGACCCCAGACCGCCTCGGTGGCGAGGTCGTCGGCACGGCTGACGAAGACCAGCCGGGTGCCGGCCAGCCGCGCGTCGGCCAGCCACTGCTGCACCAACGTCAACGCACCGGCGGTGGCGGCCCGGACGTCACCGGCGGCGACCCCGACGAACGCGAACTCGGGCGCGGTCGCGCCGGCGTCGATCGCGGCACCCAGCGCGGCCGGGTCGGCGTGCCGGGTGGCCGAGCCGATCCGCTCGTCGCCGAGCACCACCCAGCGGGGGGTGCCCGCCGGGGCGGGCCGGTGCCCGAGCTTCGTCCACTCCAGCCGGAACAGCCGCTCGTGGTAGCCGCCCCGGGCCGCGGTGAGCTGGGCGGTGGAGACCGGCCGGGAGACGAACGACCGCACCGTGGCCACCGGTGCGCCGGTGGCGTCGGCGAGGGTCACCGACACGCTGTCCCCGGCGGCCGGGGCGATCCGCACCCGCACCTCGGCCGCACCGGCGGCGTGCAGGGTGACGTCGTTCCAGGCGAACGGGATGCGCACCTCGTCGTCGGTGGGCTCGCCCCGGCGGGCCGCGTCGATGGCGTGCAGGGCGGCGTCGAGCACCGCCGGGTGCAGGCCGAACCGGGCCGCCTCGGCCCGGCTGTCGGCGGGGAGCGCGACCTCGGCGTACACCTCCTGGCCGTGTCGCCAGACGGCCTTGAGGCCCTGGAAGACCGGGCCGTAACCGTAGCCCTGGTCGGCGAGTTCGGCGTAGATGCCGGCCAGGTCGACCGGGCGGGCGTCGCGCGGCGGCCACTGGGTGAGCGGCTGCCCGGCGTCGGCGGACTCCGGGGTGAGGAAGCCGCTGACGTGCCGGGTCCAGAGCTGGTCGTCCGGGTCGGACCCGTCGGGCCGCGAGTAGACGGCCACCGGGCAGCGGCCGGCCGGGTCGGCGACGCCGACGACCACCTGGAGGGCGACACCGCGCTCGTCGAGCGCCAGCGGAGCCTCCAGGGTCAGTTCCTCGACGGTGGGGCAGCCGACCTGGTCGCCGGCCCGCACGGCCAGCTCGACGAAGGCGGTGCCGGGCAGCAGCGCCACCCCGGAGATGGTGTGGTCGGCCAGCCACGGGTGGCTGCGCAGTGACACCCGACCGGTGAGCACCACGCCCTCGCCGCCGGCCAGGCCGACGACCGCGCCGACCAGCGGATGCCCGGCGGCGAGCTGACCGAAGCCGGTCGCGTCGGCGCTGCCGCCACCGGATTCCATCCAGAACCGGCGACGCTGGAACGGGTACGTGGGCAGCGCGACCCGGCGGGCCCCCCGGGCGGCGAAGAACGCCGTCCAGTCCACCGGCACGCCCCGCACGTGGGCGCGGGCGACGGCGGTGACGACGTCGGTCTCCTCGTCGTGGTCGGCGCGCAGCAGCGGGGCGAAGACCACGTCGGCGTCGTCGTCGAGGCAGGCCGGACCCATCGCGGAGAGCACACCGGCCGGACCCAGTTCGAGGAAGGTGGTGACCCCCTCGTCGACCATCGCCCGGACGGCGTCGGCGAACCGGACGCTGTCACGCACGTGCCGCACCCAGTAGTCGGGGTCGCACAGTTCACCGGCGAGCACCGGCCGGCCGGTGACCGTGGAGACGACCGGGATGGTCGGCGGGCGGTAGGTGAGCACGTGCGCCAGCCGGCCGAACTCGGCGAGCATCGGCGTCATCAGCGGCGAGTGGAAGGCGTGGCTGACCTTGAGCCGCTTCGTCTTGTGCCCGGCGGCGGCGAGGGCGGCGACCACCTCCAGCACGGCGTCCTCGTCGCCGGAGACCACCACCGAGGTCGGGCCGTTCACCGCGGCCAGGCCCACCTGCTCCTCGCGCCCGGCCAGCAGCAGGCGGACCTGCTCCTCGGTGGCCTGCACCGAGATCATCGCGCCCTCGGCGGGGAGCTGCTGCATCAGCCGGCCCCGGGCGGCGACCAGCAGCGCGGCGTCCTCCAGCGAGAGCACCCCGGCGACGTGGGCGGCGGCCAGCTCACCGATCGAATGCCCGGCGAGCAGGTCCGGCCGGACCCCCCACGACTCCAGCAGCCGGAACTGGGCGACCTCCACCGCGAACAGCGCGCACTGGGTGTAGGCGGTCTGGTCGAGCAGGGCCGCCTCGGCGGTGCCGGGCTCGGCGAACAGCACGTCGGCCAGCGGCACGTCCAGTTGCAGGTCGAGCCAGCCGCAGGCGTCGTCGAACGCGGCGGCGTAGACCGGGTAGCTGCGGTGCAGCTGCCGGCCGGCGTCCAGCCGCTGGCTGCCCTGCCCGGTGAACAGGAAGCCGAGCCCACCACCGGTGGCCTGGCCCAGGTGTACGCCGGGCACGTCGCCACCGGCGGCGAGGGCGGCCAGGTCACGGCTGGCCCCGGGCCGGTCCCGGGCCACCAGCACCGCCCGCTGCTCCAGCGCGGTCCGGGTGGTGGCCAGCGAGTACGCGACGTCGAGCAGTTCCGGGGCGTCCCCGTCGGTGTCCACGACGGCGAGCAACGCGGCGGCCTGGTCGCGCAGCGCCGCCTCGCTGCGGGCGGAGAGCACCACCGGAAGCACCTCGCTGGGCAGCTGCGGCACGGCGGGCACGGCCTCGTCGTCGACAGCCGGCGGCTCCTCGACGATGACGTGCGCGTTGGTGCCGCTGACCCCGAACGAGGAGACCCCGGCCCGGCGCGGGTGGCCCGGGTCGTCCCACGGGCGGGCCTCGGTGAGCAGCGCGACGGTGCCGGCCGACCAGTCCACGTTGGGGGTGGGCGCGTCGACGTGCAGGGTCTGCGGCAGCACCCGGTGCTTCATCGCCATCAGCACCTTGATCACCCCGGCGACGCCGGCGGCGGCCTGCGAGTGGCCGATGTTGGACTTGAGGGAACCGAGCCACAGCGGCCGGTCGGCGGGGCGTTCCCGGCCGTAGGTGGCGATGATCGCCTGGGCCTCGATCGGGTCGCCGAGCCGGGTGCCGGTGCCGTGCGCCTCGACCAGGTCGACGTCGGTGGCGGCCAGACCGGCCGAGGCCAGCGCGGACATGATCACCCGCTGCTGGGACGGCCCGTTCGGGGCGGTCAACCCGTTGGACGCGCCGTCCTGGTTGATCGCCGAACCCCGGATCACCCCGAGCACCCGGTGGCCGTTGCGGCGGGCGTCGGAGAGCCGCTCCAGCACCAGGATGCCGACCCCCTCGGCCCAGCCGGTGCCGTCGGCCGCCGCCGCGAACGGCTTGCACAGCCCGTCCGGGGCGAGGCCCCGCTGCCGGCTGAACGCGGTGAACGCGCCCGGGTGCACCATCACCGCGACCCCACCGGCCAACGCCGTGGTGCACTCGCCGCGCTGCACGGCCTGGCAGGCCAGGTGCAGGGCGACCAGCGAACCCGAGCAGGCGGTGTCCACGGTCAGCGTCGGGCCCTCGAAGCCGAAGGTGTAGGCGAGCCGGCCGGACACCACGCTCGGCGCGTTGCCGGTGAGCAGGTAGCCGTCCAGGCCCTCCGGGGCCTCGTGCAGCCGGGGTCCGTACTCCTGCGGTTCGGCGCCGATGAAGACACCGGTCTGGCTGCCGCGCAGCGACGCCGAGTCGATCCCGGCGTCCTCCAGCGCCTCCCAGGCGGTCTCCAGCACCAGCCGCTGCTGCGGGTCCATCGTCATCGCCTCGCGCGGGCTGATGCCGAAGAAGTCCGCGTCGAACTCGGCCGCGCCCTCCAGGAAACCGCCCTGGCGCACGTAGGTCTTGCCCGGCTTGCCCGGGTCCGGGTCGTAGAGGCCGTCGGTGTCCCAGCCCCGGTCGGTCGGGAAGTCGCTGATCACGTGCCGGCCCTCGAAGACCAGCCGCCACAGGTCGTCGGCGGAGGTGCTGTGCCCCGGGTAGCGGCAGCCGATACCGACCACCGCGATCGGCTCGTCGTCGGCGGCGGGCCGGCGCAGCGGCGCGGCGACCGGCGCGGGCGCGGCGTCCCCACCGAGCAGGGTCCGCAGCAGCCGCCCGACCGCCTGCGGCGTCGGGTGGTCGAAGACCAGGGTGACCGGCAGGTCCAGGCCGGTCGCGGCGGCGAGCCGACGGTGCAGCTCGACCGCGGCGAGCGAGTCGAAGCCCAGGTCGCGGAAGGGCCGGCCGGGCTCGACCGCGTCCGGGCCGTCCGGCAGTACGGTCCGCAGCACGTCGCGGGCCTGCTCCCGGACCAGCGCGGTGAGCGCCCGGTCCTGCTCGTCGGCCGTGCGGCCCTCCAGCCGTCGCCGCAGTGCCGACAGGGCGTCGGGCTCGGCACCGGTGGGGTTCACGGACTCGCTCATGGCACGCTCCACTAGGTCTCCGGGTTCGACGCCCGGCTCGGTGTGTCGGCTTTCGGCGCCCGATCACGGCAAGGCCGCCGCGACCGGTAGGGGGACCGGTCGCGGCGGCCTCGCGGCGACCGGTGGGTTCACCGGTCGGGGCGGTGTTACTCCTCGGGCGCGAGCAGCGCGCCGGAGGCGGCGTCGCGGACCGTGATCGCGGACATCGGGCACATGTCGGCGGCGTCGATGACCGCCTCGTCGGGGGCGGTCTCCGGGGCCAGGGCGGACGCCTTGCCCGCCCGGATCTCGATCTGGCGGGGGGCTGCGCCGGCGCAGACCCCGGTGCCGATGCAGGCGTCCCGGTCGACGGTGACGGTCCACCTGGTGTCCACAGCGGTCACCAGGCCACCAGCAGCTTGTTCGGGCCCCGGACCAGCAGGCCGGACTTCCACGACACGCCCGCGTCGCCGTCGGCCAGGCTCAGCTCGGGGAACCGGTCCAGGATGGTGTGCAGGGCGACCTGCAGCTCCATCCGGGCCAGCTGCGCGCCGAGGCAGTGGTGCGGGCCGTGGCCGAACGCGACGTGCGGGTTCTGCTCGCGGGTGAAGTCGAAGGTCTCCGGGTTGTCGAAGACCTCCGGGTCCCGGTTGGCCCCGGGCAGGGAGACCAGCACCGGCTCACCGGCACGCACGGTGATCCCGCTCAGCTCCACGTCCTCCACCGCGTACCGGGGGAACATGGCGGCCGGGTTCAGCGGGATCATCCGCAGCAGCTCCTCCACGGCCGCCGGCACCAGGCTCCGGTCGGCGCGCAGCTGCGCCATCAGCTCCGGGTGGGTGAGCAGCGCGTAGACGAAGTTGGGGATGTGCGTGGAGACCGTCTCGACGCCGGTGAGCAGCAGCCCGACCCCGGCGATGGACAGCAGTTCCTGCTCGGTCAGCCGGTCGCCCTCGTCGCGGGCCTTGACCAGCGCGCCGAGCAGGTCGTCGGTGGGCTGCTCACGGCGCTGCGCGACGAGCTTGCCCATGTAGCCGAACAGCTGCTCGGCGTAGACCATCAGCTGCTCGCTGGTGCTGGTCAGCCCCTCGGTCCAGATCCGGAACTGGGCCCGGTCCTCGAACGGCACCCCGAGCAGCTCGCAGATGACGGTGATCGGGTACGGCAGGGCGAACAGCTCGACCAGGTCACCCGGGGAACCCTTGGCGATCATCTCGTCGACGTACTCGTTGGCGATGCGCTGGGCGCCCTCGCGCATCTCGTTGACCCGGCGGGCGGTCAGCGCCTTGCCGGCGAGCTTGCGCAGCCGGGTGTGGTCCGGCGGGTCGAGCCCGATGATGCCCTCGTAGGTCATCTCCTCGCGGGTACGGGGCTGGTCCTTGCCCTGCGCCGCGGCCCGGCTGAACCGCGGGTCGGTCAGCACGGTCTTGACGTCCTCGTACCGGGTGGCCAGCCAGGACACCTCGCCGTACGGCAGTTGCACCCGGGCCAGCGGCTCGGTGCTGCGCAGCAGCCCGTAGACGGGGTCGATGTCGATCCCGGGCGCCTCGCTGAACGGATATTTACGGATCTCCTGATCGATCGTCACGGAGCACTCCCTCGGGTCGCACCGGGCGCACGTGATCCGGCGCTGGCGTCGATGTTCTTCGGCCGCTCGGTGCGGTACGGCGTATCCGGGCGACACGCCGGGCGCCGGCCGGACCAGGCGAGGGATACGTAATCAGGAAAGGAAATCCACCTACACCCCCGCGACGCCCCTAGCCTCCCCCTACCGGCTGCGCTAAGGGGCGGCTCTGGGGTTCCGCTAGGGGTCCGGGCGGACGGGCCGCCACTAGCGTGTGGGCGAGGCAACGCGCTGTTGACCGTCGAGCGATTCTCGCGGGCGCGCACCGGTGATTGAGTCACGCCACGTCGGTGGGCGCAACCCCCCATGGAGGATGGTTGATGTCCCTGCTCGTTTCCACGACCGCCGATCCGGGGCGGTTCCACTCCTTCGGGCCGCACCACATCGAAGAGCTGGGCGCCCGGTACGGATTGTCGGCCGACAATCTGCACGCGGTCCGCACCATTTCCCAGGTGCTGCCGTTCCGGGTCAACGAGTACGTCCTGTCGCACCTGATCGACTGGGACCGTATCCCGGACGACCCGATCTTCCGGCTGGTGTTCCCGCAGCGCGGCATGCTCGCCGCCGCCGACGAGCGGATCGTCGGCGACCTGCTGCGCGCCGGTGACCGTAAGGGGCTGCGCGGCGAGGTGGCCCGGATCCGCGCGGGGCTCAACCCGCACCCGTCCGGGCAGCAGCAGCACAACGTGCCCAGCCTGGACGGCCAGGAGTTGCCGGGCATGCAGCACAAGTACCGGGAGACGGTGCTGTACTTCCCGCAGCAGGGGCAGACCTGCCACGCGTACTGCACCTACTGCTTCCGGTGGGCACAGTTCGTCGGGGACGCCGACCTGCGGTTCGCCGCACCCGGCCCGGAGCAGTTGGTGAGCTACCTGCACCGGCACCCGGCGGTGACCGACGTGCTGGTCACCGGGGGCGACCCGATGATCATGTCGACGGAGCGGCTGCGCAGCCACGTGGAGCCGCTGCTGGCCGTCGACACGGTGCGCACCATCCGGTTCGGCACCAAGGCGGTCGCCTACTGGCCGTACCGGTTCGTCTCCGACAGCGACGCCGACGACCTGCTGCGGCTGTTCGAGCAGGTGGTCGCATCGGGGCGCAGTGTCGCGGTGATGGCGCACTTCAGCCACCCCCGGGAGCTGGCCACCGAGGTCGCCGGCCGGGCCATCGCCCGGATCAGGTCGACCGGGGCGGTGGTCTACTGCCAGGCCCCGCTGATCCGCTACGTCAACGACGACGCCCGCGCCTGGAGCGAGATGTGGCGGGCGGAGCTGGCTGTCGGCGCGGTGCCCTACTACATGTTCGTCGAGCGGGACACCGGTCCCCGGGACTACTTCCAGGTGCCGCTGACCCGGGCCGCCGACATCTTCCGTACCGCGTACCAGGACCTGCCCGGCCTGGCCCGGACGGTGCGCGGACCGGTCATGTCGGCCACCCCCGGCAAGGTCCTGGTCGACGGCGTCGAGCGGACCCCGGACGGCGACTTCTTCCAGCTCCGGCTGATCCAGGCCCGCGACCGGCGGCTGGTCGGCAGGCCGTTCCGGGCCCGCTGGTCGGCCGACGCGGCCTGGCTGAGCGACCTGGAGATCGACCCGAGCGCCCCGGCGGACATCCTCGCCGCGGTCAGCCCCAGCGCGGCCCGCCCCGGCGCGGCCGTCACCGCCTGAACCACCCACCGACCCGAAGGGAGCTGGCGATGGCCGGCCGGAAGATCTCGCCCAACCTCGCACTCGACCAGTTGGTCGCACAGCGCATCGCCGCCGGCGAGTCCATCGTGCACCTGGGCTTCGGCGAGTCCCGCCTGCCGGTGTTCCCGCCGCTGCTGCGGGCACTGACCGAAGGCGGCGACCGTAACGCCTACGGGCCGGTGGTCGGCGACGCCGCCACCCTGGACGCGGTGGCCGGGTACTTCTCCCGTCGCCGGCTGCCCACCGAGGCCGACCAGGTGATCATCGCGCCGGGCAGCAAGCCGCTGCTGATGGCCCTGCAACTGGTCGTCGGCGGGGACACCCTGCTCGCCGCGCCGAGCTGGGTCACCTACGCCCCGCAGGCCCGGCTGGCCGGCAAGACCGCGCTGGGGGTGCCGGTCCCCGAGTCGTGCGGCGGGGTGCCCGACCCGGCGGCGCTGCGGGAGACGATCCGCGCCGCCCGGGTGCTCGGTCACGACCCGCGCCTTCTGGTGCTCACCTCGCCGGACAACCCGACCGGCACGCACGCCCCGGACGACCTGGTCCGCGAGCTGTGCGCGATCGCCGAGGAGGAGGACCTGCTGATCGTCTCGGACGAGATCTACCGGGACATCCTGCACACCCCGGGCACGGACCTGCTCTCCCCCGCCGAGGTCGCCCCCCGGCGGACCGTGGTGCTCACCGGGCTCAGCAAGAACCTGGCGCTCGGCGGCTGGCGGATCGGCGCGGCCCGGTTCCCGGCCGGCGGGTGGGGTGAGCGCCTCCGGGCCGACGTGGCCTCGGTCGCCAGCGAGATCTGGTCCACCCTGGCCGGGCCGATGCAGTCGGTCGCCCGGTACGCCTTCGCCGAGCCGCCGGAGATCCGCGAGCGGCTCGTCGAGGACGCCGCGCTGCACGGCGCGGTGGCCGGCGCCGTGCACCGGATCATGGTGGAGGCGGGTGCCACCTGCCGGCCGCCGACCGGCGCGTTCTACGTCTACCCGGACTTCGCGCCGCTGCGCGAGCCGCTGGCCGAGCAGGGCATCACCGACGGCGCAGGGTTGCAGCGCTACCTGCTGGAGGAGCTGGGCATAGCGGTGCTCTCCGGCCACCACTTCGGCGACCGGCCGGAGGCGCTGCGGTTCCGGGCCGCCACCAGCATGCTCTACGGCGAGACCCGGGAGCAGCAGCGGCAGACGCAGACCGCCGCCGACCCGCTGACGGTGCCGCACGTCGCCGACGCGTTGGTCCGCATCGAGCAGGCCCTGGCCAAGCTTCCCCGGTGACCCGCACCGACTCCCCCGCCGACCGCGCCGGTGCCGGTCTGCCCCGACGACAAGGACGCCCCAGATGACCAGCGCCATCGTCTTCCCCGGGATGGGTCCGTGCGACTTCGCCGACGTCGCGAAGTTCATGCTCATCGACCGGGACGCCCGCGAGCTGCTCGCCACCGCCAGCGACGCCCTGGACTACGACCTGTTCGCCAGGTACCGCGACAGCGACAGCGACTACTCCGAGTACGCGCAGGTGGCCTTCCTGGTCAACTGCGTGGCGCTGGCCCGGTGGGCGGAACGGACCATGGACCTGCGGCCGGACCTGATCGCCGGGCCCAGCTTCGGGGGCAAGGCCGCCGCCGTGTTCAGCGGCGCGCTGGACTTCGCCGAGGCGGTCCGGATGACGGCGCGGCTGTCCCGGATCGAGACGGAGTACTTCACCGCCGAGCAGCGGGGCGTGGTGACGATGTCGTTCGTCCGTACCCCGGCCGAGCGGCTGCGGGAGATCCTGGCCGAGCTGGACGAGGCCGGCGAGTGGTACGAGATCTCCTGCTACGTGGACACCGACTTCTGGATGGTGACCCTGCACGAGGGGCGCACCGACTGGCTGGCGCAGCGGCTGCGGGCCGGCGGTGGGTTGCCGCTGTACGTGATGGACCCGCCGCTGCACGCCGCCGCGTTCGGGCCGTTGCGCGACCGGGTGGAGGCGGAGCTGTTCGGGTCGCTGCACTTCACCGACCCGCAGATCCCGGTCGTCGCCGACCAGGACGGCACCGTACGCACCACCGCCGACGGCGTACGGACGATGCTGCTCGACGGGATCGTCACCCCGGTGCGCTGGCCGGAGGTGGTCGCCACGTTCCAGCGGTCCGGGGTGCAGACGGTGCACGTCTGCGGACCGGACCGGTTGTGGGGCCGGGTCGGCGCGACCGTCCGCAACTTCCGGACCACCATCGTGGACCCCCGGCGGGCGCTGCGGCCGATCCGCCGCAGCGTTGCCGCCTGACGGTCGGCAGAGCACGGAGGACGAGATGACCCAGCACACCGACTACGCCCTGCACGGCCGGTTCCTCCAGGGGTTGGCCGCGGCGCCCCGGGCCACCGCCCTGCATCTGCCGTCCGGGCCGGTCAGCTACGAGGAGCTGCACGCCACCGCGTTGCGCTGGGCGGGGGCGTTGGCCGCCGGCCCGGACGGGCCGCCCCGGGTGGTCGGCATCCTGGCCGGCAAGACCCTGGAGTCGTACGCCGGGCTGCTGGCCACCCTGTACGTCGGCGCGACCGCCGTACCGCTGCACCCGGAGTTCCCGGCGGCCCGGACGGCGGGGATGCTCACCGCGTGCGGGGTGTCCACCCTGCTGCTCGACGAGGCCGGGCTGGCGGTCCGGGCCGAGCTGGGCGACGCGGTGGCCGGGGTGCCGGTGTTCGCGCCGGTGGTGGACCCGCGCGGCAGCGGCAGCGGGCTGCGGCTGCCGGTGGTGGGGGCGACGCCGCTGGCCACGCCCCGCGCCGCCGGCCCGGACGACGTCGCCTACGTGCTGTTCACCTCGGGGTCGACGGGGCGACCCAAGGGGGTGCCGATCACCCACGGGAACCTGCGGCACTACTTCTCGGTGCTGGACGACCGATACGACTTCGGTCCGGACGACCGGTTCTCCCAGTCGTTCGACCTGAACTTCGACTGCGCGATGTTCGACCTGTTCTGCGCCTGGGGTGCGGGGGCGAGCGTGCACCCGGTGCCGCCGGCGGCCTACCGCGACGTGCCGGCGTTCGTCGCCGAGCGGGGCCTGACGGTGTGGTTCTCCACCCCGAGCGCGATCACCCTGGTCCGGCGGACCGGCCGGCTGGCGGCGGCGGCGATGCCGTCGCTGCGGTGGAGCTTCTTCGCCGGGGAGGCGCTGCACGCGGCGGACGCGGTGGATTGGCAGGCATCGGCCCCCGGGTCGACGCTGGAGAACATCTACGGCCCGACCGAGCTGACCGTGACCATCACCGGGCACCGCTGGTCGCCGCAGACCTCGCCGGGGCTGTGCGTCAACGGTCTGGTCCCGATCGGGACGCTGCACGACGGGCACGACGGGGTGCTGCTCGACGCCGACGGCACGGCCAGCGAGGTGGAGGGGGAGCTGTGCATCACCGGCCCGCAGCTCACCCCCGGCTACCTCGACCCGGCCGACGACGAGGGCCGGTTCCTGCTGCGCGACGGCCGGCGCTGGTACCGCACCGGGGACCGGGTCCGGCGGTTGGAGAACAAGGAGCTGATCTACCTGGGTCGGCTCGACTCGCAGGTGCAGGTGCACGGCTGGCGGGTGGAGCTGGCCGAGATCGAGCACGCCCTGCGGGGCTGCCCCGGCATCGAGGACGCGGTGACCGTGGCCCGTACCGGGGCCGGCGGCACCGAACTGGTGGTCTTCTACACGGGTGCGCCGACCGCCCCGGCGGAGCTGTCCCGGCAGTTGCGGCAGATCCTGCCCAAGGGGATGCTGCCGCGGTCGTACCGGCACGTGCCGGAGTTCCCGTTGAACTCCAACCGCAAGGTCGACCGCGCCCGGCTGGCCCGCGAGGCCGCCGGGAACTGACCCTGTCGATCCCCGGCCCGGAGCACTCCGGGCCGGGCATCGTGCCGTCCACCCCCGGGTGCCGGCAGGAGAAAACCCCTGGCCGGTCCCCCTCCTGAAGGGACCGGCCAGGGGCCGTCGGGGGCCGGGTCAGCGCTGCGCGGGCTGTCCGGCGCGCTCGGCGAGGGCCCGGCGGTCGATCTTGCCGTTGGCGTTGACCGGCAGTTCGTCGATCACCCGGACCTGCTGCGGCACCATGTAGTCGGGCAGCGCCTCCAGGCAGAACGCGCCCAGTTCCATCTCCTCCACACCGGTGACGCCCTCGTCGAGCACCACGAACGCGGCCAGCACCGGGTCCTTGCCCTCCTGCGGCAGCATCAGCGCGGCGGCGCCGGCGATGCCCGGGAACTCGCGGACCCGGCGCTCCACCTCACCCAGCTCGACCCGGTTGCCCCGGATCTTGACCAGGGAGTCGGCCCGGCCGGTGAAGTACAGCTCCCCACCCTCGCCCCGGTAGGCCAGGTCGCCGGTGCGGAAGACCACCTGCCCGGTGGCCGGGTTGAGCGGGTCGGGGACCAGCGCGGCGGCGGTGGCCTCCGGGTCGTTCCAGTAGCCGTGGAACAGGGCGGCGCTGCGCAGGTGGATCTGCCCGACGACACCCGGCTCGTCGACCGGCCGGCCGTCCTCGTCGATCAGCAGCATCTCCGCGCCCGGGTGGGCGTGGCCGATGGAGATCCGGTCGACGTCCTCGGGCAGCGGGTTGGGCACGTCGGTGAAGGACGCGGCGATGGACTCGCTGCTGCCGAAGCAGTTGACCACCCGGGCGTGCGGCAGGGCGCGTTGCAGCTCCCGCATCTCGGGCAGGGGGAAGTTCTCGCCCGAGTAGAGCACCCCGCGGATCTGCTCGCCGAGCGCGGCCAGCCCGGCGAACTCGTGCCGCAGCACCCCCCGCCAGATCGACGGCACGCCGTTGACCTGGGTGGCGCCGCTGTCGGCGAGGAACTGCACGAACCGGCGCGGCCAGCGCAGCAGCGACCGGGGCACCGGCACCACGGCCGCGCCGCTGCCCAGCGCCAGGCCGATGTCGAGCAGCGAGAAGTCGAACTGCAACGGCGAGGTGGTGGCGACCCGGTCCTCGGCGGAGACGATGCCGTGCCGCAGCATCCCCCGGAAGAAGGCGAGCACGCCC
This sequence comes from Micromonospora humidisoli, assembly GCF_016900955.1. Classification (NCBI taxonomy): domain Bacteria; kingdom Bacillati; phylum Actinomycetota; class Actinomycetes; order Micromonosporales; family Micromonosporaceae; genus Micromonospora; species Micromonospora humidisoli. The sequence continues at coordinate 1,230,676 of NZ_JAFEUO010000001.1, read as the reverse complement.
CGGTGGCTCATCACCACGCCCTTGGGCCGGCCGGTGGTGCCGGACGTGAAGATCATGTAGGCCGGGTCGGTGGGCACCAGTTCCCGGCGGTGCCGGGTGCGCGGCGCGGGCGTCCGCTCGACCTGGATGCCGTCCGGGCCGAACCGGGCGGTGCCCAGCGGCGCGGGCACACCCTCGCGGCGGCCGTCGACGGGTTGCAGGTGCAGCGCGGCGGCGGTGCTCTCGGCGATCAGCGCGAGCCGCTGGGCCGGGGTCTCCGGGCTGACCGGGATGAACGTCAGGCCCAGCGAGGAGCAGGCCAGGAAGACCGCGATGGCGGTCGGCGAGGTGTCCGACTCCAGGATCACCCGGTCGCCGATGTCCAGGCCGAGTTCGTCGAGGGCAGCGGCGTAGCCGTCGACCCGCTGGGCGAGCTGACGGTACGAGATGGAGCCGACCTCGCCGCCGACGGCCTGGATGACGGCCGGCTTGTCGGGCGTCAGCCGGGCACCCGCCAACAGGAACTCGTGCAACGTCTCCACGGAGGCATGCGTGCGCGCGAAGTTCTCTCGACTCATGGCCGGAGCGTATCGGCGGCCCCGCCGGCCCCCACCCGCATCGACCCCCCTAACGACCCCTTACCCGGGTCGGCCGAGGGCCGGGGAATTGTCGGGTCGTCAGCGCCCACGGGCGTTGTTAGCGTCTGTTCACCCTGCACCGGAAGGAATCGCGGACATGTGGGATCAACGGTTCGAGGCCATCCTGCGCCAGCACCTGCCCTTCCTCGACCCCGAGGAGACGCTGCTGGCCGGCACCAGCCTGCGCGACTCCGGCCTGGACTCCCTCGCCATGGTCGAACTGCTGGCCACCCTGGAGAGCGAGTACGACGTGCGCTTCGTCGACGAGGCGATGTCGATGGAGACGTTCGCCACCCCGCAGACGCTGTGGCGCGTGCTGACCGACATGCGGGGCGCGCCCGCTGCGGTGTGAGCGGCACGCGTCCCGAACAGTGCCCGTGACCGGTCCGGTCACGGGCACTGTTCGTGGTTGCCGGTCAGCGGCCGATCGCCTCCAGGTCGGCGAGGTCCTCGGCGGTGAGGGTCAGCGCCGCCCCGGCGACGTTCTCCCGCAGGTGCGCCACCGACGAGGTGCCGGGGATGAGCAGGATGTTGGGTGAGCGCTGCAACAGCCAGGCCAGCGCGACGGCCATCGGCGTGGCGTCCCGGCGGGCGGCCACGGCCGACAGCGCCGCGGACTGCAACGGGCTGAAGCCACCCAGCGGGAAGTACGGCACGTAGGCCACCCCCTGCCCGGCGAGCCTGTCGATCAGCGCGTCGTCCCTGCGGTACGCCAGGTTGTAGAGGTTCTGCACGCAGACGATCGGGGCGATCGACTGCGCCTCGGCGACCTGTTCCGGCGTCACGTTGCTCAGTCCCAGGTGCCGGATCAGGCCCTCCTGCTGGAGCGCGAGGAGCGTCTCGAACGGCTCGGCGAGGGAGCCGGCCGCGGGGCCCATGGCGTCGCCGAGTCGGAGGTTGACCAGGTCCAGGGCCTCGACGCCGAGGTTTTCCAGGTTCTCCTCGACGGCCCGGCGCAGTTGCTCCGGCTCGCGCGCGATGGGCCAGCCGCCCTGCGGGTCCCGGGTCGCGCCGACCTTGGTCACCAGGTGCAGCCCTTCGGGGTACGGGTGCAGGGCCTCGCGGATCAGCCGGTTGGTGACGTGCGGCCCGTAGGCGTCGCTGGTGTCGATGTGCGTGATGCCGAGGGCGACGACCTCCCGCAGGACGGCCAGGGCGGCGTCCGGGTCGGCGGGCGGTCCCATCACCCCGGGGCCGGCGAGCTGCATGGCGCCGTAGCCGAACCGGCTGACGGTCAGGTCGCCCAGCGTCCAGGTGCCGCCGGGCAGAGTACGGGTGAGCATGCGGTTACCTCGGCCTTTCTTGGTGAACGGGCTGGTACCGGACCACTATCGGTGAGGTAGGTTTCTGATGGGAAGTAGGCACCTCAAAGTGCGTAGCACACCGACTGTGGGAGGAACGGCGATGACGACGAGGACGGCGGCCGAGCGCCGCGCGGAGACGGCGGTGGCGTACGACGCGTTCGTGGCACAGTGTCCCAGTCGGGAACTGCTCGCCCGGATCTCCGACAAGTGGGTCGCGCTGGTGCTGGCCGCGCTGCGTACCGACGGGTCGCACCCCTTCGGCGCGGACTGCGCCGGCACCCCCCGACCGATGCGCTACTCGGAGCTGTCCCGCCTGCTCGCCGGGGTCAGCCAGAAGATGCTCACCCAGACGCTGCGCACCCTGGAACGCGACGGCCTGGTCAGCCGGACCGCGACGGCGACCGTGCCGGTCACGGTCACCTACGAGCTGACCGACCTCGGCTTCTCGCTGCACGAGACGATGCGTGCCCTCAAGACGTGGGCCGAAACGCACCTGGACGACGTGCACGCCCACCGGGCGGCCTACGACGCCCGGCACCCCGCCCCGGCGGCCCGCCCCGCCTGAGCGGGCCGCCGGGGCGGTCGGGGCTCAGAGCTTGTCGAGGAACTGGGTGAGGATCTCGGTGAACCGCTCCGGGGTCTCCAGGTGGGGCAGGTGGCTGGCCCCCTCGATGATCTCCCAGCGGGCCCCGGGGACGAGATCGTGGAAGGGGCGCACGGCCGCCGGGGTGACCTCGTCGTACTCGCCGCTGATCACCAGGGTCGGGGTGTCGATCTGCGGCAGCCGGTCGAGCAGCGAGTAGTCGCGCAGCGTGCCGGTGATGTGGAACTCGCTCGGCCCGTTCATCGCGTGGTAGACGGTCGGATCGCCGTTGATCTCCATGAAGGTGGCCATCAGCTCCGGCGGCAACGGCTTCCGCCGGCACACGTGCCGCTGGTAGAACACCATCATCGCGGCCGTGTACGCCGGGCTGCCGGTGGTGCCGGCGGCCTCGTGCCGGCGCAGCGTCGCGTCCACCCCGGGGGGCAGCGCGGCCCGCAGCACGTCCAGCTCCGGCAGCCACAGCGGGTACGACGCGGGCGCGTTGGCGATCACCAGGCCGCGCAGCCCGGCCGGCCGGTCGGCCGCGTGGGCCGCCGCCAGCACCCCGCCCCAGGACTGCCCGAACAGCACGTACTCCTCGGCGATGCCGAGGCGGTCCAGCAGGTTGTCGAGTTCGGCGAGGAACAGCTCGACGGTCCAGAAGTCGGCGCCCCGGCCCCGCAGGTGGGTGGAGCCGCCATTGCCGAGCTGGTCGTAGTGCACCACCGGCCAGCCGGACCGGCTCAACCCGGCCATGTTCAGCAGGTAGTCGTGGGTGCTGCCGGGCCCGCCGTGCAGCACCACCAGCGGCGGCTTGCCGTCGTGCAGCTCGCCCGTCACCCGGTACCAGGTCCGGTGGTCACCGAACTCGACGGTGCCCTTCGCGGTCGGTGCCAGTGTCATGTCGTCCACTCCCGGTGTCGTCACTGCGCGATCCAGTCCCGTACCACCCCGGCGGTCGTGGCGACCTGCCCCTCCATCATGGTGAAGTGGTCGCCGGGCACCTCCCGGAGCGTGTGCGGGGTCTCCCAGGTGGCCCGCCACCCGTCGTCGTCCCCGCCGGCCACGATGGACTCCTGCGGCCGGACGAAGAGCACCGGCGTGTCGATCGCCTCCACCGGGCAGCTCTGCAACAGCCGGACGTAGCGGCCCATCGCCGACAGCCGGGCGCTGCTGAACTCGCCGAAGGTGGCCTCCCGGTCCAGCAGCGAGTCGAGCATGTGGGTGAAGAACGTCGCCGTGGTGCTGCCGGTGGTGAGGTAGGTGTCCAGCAGCACCACCCCGGCCGGGCCGTGCCCCTGCCGCTCCAGCTCACCGGCGGTGGCGTGGGCGAACAACCCGCCGGAGGAGTATCCGACGATCACGTACGGCCCCTGCTCGGCGATCGGACGGACCATCTCGGCGAAGACCCGTACCGCCGCGTCGGCGGAGGCGGGCAGGCTCTCGTCCCGGCCGAATCCGGGCACCGGCAGGGTCCATACGTCCCGGGTGCCGCCGAACTCGGCGGTGAACCGGGCGTACTGCTGGTCGCCGCCGAGGGCCATCGGCGACGGGAAGCAGATGATCGCCGGCCCCTGGTCGCCCCGGGCGAGCCGGCGCGGGGCGGGGACCTGCGGCAGGTCGGCCGGCCCGTCGAAGGTGGGCCGGATGTCGGCCACCGCGTACAGCAGGGACAGGCCCTGCTGCACCCGGCCGCTCTTGACGGCGGTGCGGAACAGCGCGCTCATCGTGTCGGCGGCGGCGTCGGGCGTGCCGGCCCGCTCCTCGGCCGGTGGCGCGGCCAGCTCGGTGCGCAGCAGCGCGGCGAGTTCGTCGACGCTGCCGTGGTCGAAGACCACCCCGGTGGCCAGCCGCAGTCCGGTCGCCTCGTTGAGCGCGGTGCGCAGCTCCATCGCGGTGAGCGAGTCGAAGCCCAGCTCGACGAAGCGCAGCGCCGGGTCGAGGTCGGCGGCGTCGCCGTGGCCGAGCACCGTCGCGGCGCGCGAGCGGACCAGGTCGGCCAGCAGCGCCTGCTGGCCGTCGGCGTCCAGCCCGCCGAGGGTACGCCGCAGCGCGGCCGGGTCGGGCCGGTTCGTTGCCGACGCGGCCCGCCGGGTCGGGGTGACCAGGGCCCGCAGGATCGCCGGCACCTCGTCGCCCGCCGGGGTGCCCAGGTCGGCCTTGACCGGGACGAGCACCGCCTCGGTGCGGGCCAGCGCCGCGTCCAGCAGAGCCAGCCCTTCGGTGGTGGACATCGGCAACACCCCACCCCGCGACATCCGGGCCCGGTCGGTGCCGCCGAGGTCGTCGGCCATCCCACCGCCGGCCCACGGCCCCCAGGCCAGGGACTGGGCGGGCAGTCCGGCGGCCCGCCGTGCCCCGGCCAGCGCGTCGAGGAAGGCGTTCGCCGCCGCGTAGTTGCCCTGCCCCGGGCCGCCCAGCACGCCGGCCGCCGAGGAGAACAGCACGAACGCGGTGAGGTCCGCGTCGCGGGTCAACTCGTGCAGGTGGGTGGCGGCGTCGACCTTGGGGCGCAGCACCGCGTCGAGGCGGTCCCGGGTCAGTGACGGGATGATCCCGTCGTCGAGCACCCCGGCGGCGTGCACCACCCCGGTCAGCGGGTGCCCGGCGGGCACCCCGGCGAGCAGTGCGGCGACCGCGTCCCGGTCGGCCAGGTCGCAGGCGGCCACGGTGACCTCCGCTCCCCGGGCGGTGAGGTCGTCGCGCAGCGCGGCCATCCCGTCGGCGTCCGGCCCACGCCGGCTGGCCAGCAGCAGGTGCCGCACCCCGTACGTGTCGACCAGGTGCCGGGCGACGAGCCCGCCGAGGGTGCCGGTGGCGCCGGTGAGCAGCACGGTCCCGCCGTCGGTGAAGGTGCTGCCGGGGGTGCCGTCGGGCGCGGCGGCGGGCACCAGCCGGGCGGCGTGGGCGACGCCTTCGCGGACGACGAGCTGCGGTTCGCCGCCGGCCAGCACCGCCGGGAGCGCCTGGGCCGACCCGTCGTGGTCGTCGAGGTCGACCAGGACGATCCGGCCCGGGTTCTCCGACTGGGCCGACCGGACCAGACCCCAGGCCGCCGCGGCGGCCGGTTCGGTGACCCGGGTGCCCTGCGCGCCGTGGGTGAGCACCAGCAGCCGGGACGACGCCAGCCGCTCGTCGGCGAGCCAGCCCTGGAGCAGGGTGAGCAGCTGCCCGGTGGTGTGCCGGGCACCGGCGGCGAGGTCCCGGGCGTCGGGTTGGACGCTGGCGACCAGCACCACGTCCGGTGCGGCCCTGCCCGCGTCCAGGGCTGCGGTGAGGGCCGTCAGGTCGGGGTGTGTTTCGGCGAGCAGGCCGACGGTGTCGAGCGCGGCGGCCACCTTGAACTCGTCGACGCCGACCAGCGCCCACCGGCCGGTGGCCGGGGTGGCGGGCAGCGGCACCGGGGTCCAGTCGACCCGGTAGAGGTGTTCCTGCCGGCTGGCGCGGGCGGCGGTGAGCTGACCCGCGTCGATCTCCCGCAGCACCAGCGAGTCGACCCGGGCGACGGGTGCGCCGTCCTGGTCGGTGAGGGTGAGGGCGACCTCGTCGGGGCCGGCAGGGGTGACGGTGACCCGCAGCGCGGCGGCACCGGTGGCGTGGACGGTGACCCCGGTCCAGGAGAACGGGACGCCGGGCCGGCCCTCGCCCCGGCTCAGCCCGACGGCGTGCAGGGCCGCGTCGAACAGGGCGGGGTGCAGGTGGAACCGGTCGGCGTCGAGCACGTCGGCGGGGAGCGCCACCTCGGCGTACACCTCGTCGCCGTGCCGCCAGGCGGTCCGCAGGCCCTGGAAGACCGGGCCGTAGACCAGTCCGGCGTCGGCCATCCGCTCGTAGATCCCGTCGACGTCGACGGGGGTGGCGGCGGCCGGCGGCCAGACGGTCGCCGGGGTGGCCGGTGGGTCGGCCGGGGCCGGGGTGAGCAGGCCGGTGGCGTGCCGGGTCCACGGCGCGTCCCGGTGCCGGGAGTAGACGGTGACCGGCCGGCCGCCGTCCTCGCCGGGCGCGCCGACGGCCACCTGCACCTGGACGCCGTCGTCGTCGGGGACGACCAGCGGCGCCTGGAGGGTGAGTTCGGCCAGCCGGCCGCAGCCGACCTGGTCCCCGGCCCGGACGGCGAGTTCGACGAGTCCGGTGCCGGGCAGCACGATCGTGTCGCCCAGCGCGTGCTCGGCCAGCCACGGGTGGGTACGCCGGGACAGCAGCCCGGTGGCGATCAGCCCGTCGGTGTCGGGCAGGGTGGTGACGGCCGACAGCAGCGGGTGCCCGGCGTCGAGCAGCCCGGCGGCGGTGACGTCCCGGTCCGCGCCGGTGTCCTGCATCCAGTAGTGCTGGTGCTGGAAGGCGTAGGTGGGCAGGTCGACGGTCCGGCCGCCGGGGTTGACCGCCGCCCAGTCGAGGTCGACGCCGGTGGTCCACGCCTGCGCCATCCCGGTGGCGTACGCCTCGACCTGTTCCCGGTCCCGGCGTTGCAGCGCGATGGTCACCATGTCGTCGAGGCTGTCGGCGACCATCGCGGTGAGCACACTGTCCGGCCCGATCTCGATGAACCGGGTGACTCCGCGTGCGGCGAGGGCGGTTACCGCGTCGGCGAACCGGACGGTGCCCCGCACCTGGCCCTGCCAGTATTCGACCGAGCCGAGTTCGTCGTCACCGGCCAGGTCACCGGTCGCGGTCGACACCAGCGGAATGCCCGCCGGGTTGGCGGTCACGCCGTCGACGACCTGCCCGTATTCGGCCAGCATCGGGTCCATCAGGTGCGAGTGGAACGCGTGCGACACCCGCAGTCGACGGGTCTTCACCGCAAGCGACGCCTCCAGCGCGCCGATCTGCTCCTCCGTGCCGGATACCACCACCGCGCGGGGGCCGTTCACCGCCGCCACGTCGATGTCACCGAGGTCCAGCTCGGCAAGCGGGGCGGCGATCGCCAGCATCGCCCCGCCCGCCGGAAGGGCCTGCATCAGACCACCACGCGCTGCCACGACCCGACAGGCATCGTCGAGGGACCAGACTCCGGCGACGTGCGCGGCGGCCAGCTCACCGATCGAATGACCCGCCACGAAATCCGGCTTCAACCCCCACGACTCCGCCAGCCGGAACAGGGCCACCTCGACCGCGAACAACGCCGGCTGCGTCCACCCCGTCTGATCCAACACACCATCCGGATCGGTAAACATCACCTCCCGCAGATCACCATCGAGCAGGGGCGCGAACGCCGCACACACCTCGTCCAACGCAGCCGCGAACACCGGGAACGCCGCCGCCAACTCACGACCCATCCCCACCCGCTGCGCACCCTGCCCGGTGAACACCACCGCCGTACGACCCGCAGTGACCCGACCCGACAGGCCGGCACCCGAGGTCAGCGCCTCCAGGGAGGAGGCCAGGTCGGCGGCCGTACCCCCGACGGCCACCGCCCGGTGATCCAGCGCCGCCCGACCGACGGCCAGCGAATGCCCGACGTCGACCGGCCGTTCGTCGGTGAGGAAGTCCCGCAGCCGGGTGGCCTGGGCGGTGAGGCCGGTGGTGGAGCGGCTGGCGAGCGGCCAGAGCACCACGGCCGGTGCCGGCGTCGGCTCGGGGGCCACGACGGGCTGCGGGTACTCCTCGACGATGACGTGGGCGTTGGTGCCGCTGATGCCGAACGACGACACCGCCGCCCGACGGGGGTGGCCGTTGGCGGGCCAGTCGACCGCCTCGGTGGCGAGCCGTACGTCGCCGGCGGACCAGTCCACGTGCGGGCTCGGCGCGTCCACGTGCAACGTGCGGGGCACCACCCCGTGCCGCATCGCCAGCACCATCTTCATCACCCCGGCGACACCCGCCGCCGCCTGCGTGTGACCCAGGTTCGACTTCACCGAACCCAACCAGAGCGGCTGCTCCCGATCCCGACCGTACGTCGCCAGAATCGCCTGCGCCTCGATCGGATCACCCAACGTGGTGCCCGTACCGTGCGCCTCCACCACGTCCACCTCGGCGGCCGACACCCGGGCGTTGGCGAGGGCCTGCCGGATCACCCGCTGCTGCGCCGGCCCGTTGGGGGCGGTCAGGCCGTTCGACGCGCCGTCCTGGTTCACCGCCGAGCCCCGGACGAGACCGAGGATGGTGTGTCCGTTCCGCCGGGCGTCGGAGAGGCGTTCGAGCACCAGCACGCCGACGCCCTCGGACCAGCCCGTCCCGTCAGCCGCCGCCGCGAACGGCTTGCACCGACCATCCGGCGCCAACCCCCGCTGCCGCGAGAACTCCACGAACGTCTCCGGCGTCGCCATCACCGTCACCCCACCGGCCAACGCCAGATCACACTCACCCGACCGCAACGCCTGACCCGCCAGGTGCATCGCCACCAACGACGACGAACAGGCGGTGTCCACGGTGACGGCGGGGCCTTCGAGGCCGAGGGTGTAGGCGATCCGCCCGGAGACGACGCTGCCGGCGCTGTGCCCGGTCACGTAGTCGTGGTACATCAGGCCGGCGAAGACACCGGTGGCGGAGCCGCGGACCGAGGAGGGGTCGATGCCGGCCCGCTCGAACGCCTCCCAGGAGACCTCCAACAGTTGCCGCTGCTGCGGGTCCATCAGCACGGCCTCGCGGGGCGAGATGCCGAAGAACGCCGGGTCGAAGCCGGCCGCGCCGGGCAGGAAGCCGCCCTGGTCGGCGTAGCTGGTGTCGGGGCGGGTGCTGGTCGGGTCGTAGAGCCGGGCCAGGTCCCAGCCCCGGTCGGTGGGGAAGCCGTCGATGGCGTCGACGCCGTCGGCGACGAGCCGCCACAGGTCCTCCGGGGAGGACACCCCGCCGGGGTAGCGGCAGGCCATCCCGACGATCGCCACCGGTTCGTCACCGAACGCCGTGGTGGCGCTGCGCCGTTCCTGCGGTACGTCGAGCGCGCCGCTCAGCTCGCCGTACAGGAACTCGGCGAGGGCCACCGGCGTCGGGTAGTCGAAGATCAGAGTGGCCGGGAGTCGCAGACCGGCCGCCGTGGAGAGCGCGTTGCGCAGCTCGACGGCGGTGAGCGAGTCGAAGCCGAGGCTCTGGAAGGTGCGGTCCGCCTCGACCGCGTCCGGGCCGGCGAGGCCGAGCACGGCGGCGACGTGGGTGTGCACCAGGTGCCGGACGGCACCGGCCCGCTCCTGCTCCGGCAGGCCGGCCAGCCAGTCGCCGCCCGCCCGGTCGACGGCGCTGGCGGCGGTGGCCGTGCGCCGGGTCGGCCCGGTCAGGGCGCGGAACACCGGGGGCAGCCGGTCGCCGAGGGTACGCAGTGTCGGCACGTCGAGCCGGGCCGGGACGAGGGTGGCCGGTCCGCCGGCGACGGCGGTGTCGAGCAGCGCCAGCCCGTCGGTGGTGGTCAGCGGCAGCACCCCGCCCCGGGACATCCGCTCCCGGTCGGCGTCGGCGAGCCGGTCGGTCATCGCCGAGCCCTCGCCCCACAGCCCCCACGCCAACGACACCGCCGGCAGCCCGGCAGCGCGGCGGGTGGCAGCGAGCGCGTCCAGGAACGCGTTCGCCGCCGCATAGTTGCCCTGCCCCGGCGCACCCAGCACCCCGGACAACGACGAGAACAACACGAACGCCGACAGCTCCCGACCCCGGGTCGCCTCGTCGAGCAGCCACGCCGCATCCACCTTGGGCCGCAGCACCGCCGAGACCCGGTCCGGGGTCAGCGACGACACCACGCCGTCGTCGAGCACACCGGCGGTGTGCACCACGGCCGACAGGTCCGGCACATCGGCCAGGACGGCGGTCAACTGGTCCCGGTCGGCCACGTCGCAGGCGACCAGGTCCACCCGCGCGCCAGCGGCAGTCAGCTCGGCGACGAGGTCGTCGGCACCGGCGGCGGCCGGGCCGCTGCGGGAGAGCAGCAGCAGCCTCGGCACGGCGTGCGCCGTCACCAGGTGCCGGGCCACGGCCGCGCCGAGGGCACCTGTCGCACCGGTGACCAGCACCGTGCCGGTGCCGTAGAGCGGGGCGTCCGACGGGGTCGCCGGGAGCGTCCGGCGGACGATCCGGGGCACCCGGACGACGCCGTCGCGGATCGACACCTGCGGGTCGCCGGCCGCCAGGGCCGCCGGCAGGGCGTCGTCGGGCCGGTCGGTGTCGGCGTCGACGAGCAGGATGCGGTCGGGGTTCTCCGCCTGCGCGGAACGCAGCAGCCCCCAGACCGCCGCGCCGGCCAGGTCGGTCACGTCGTCGCCGACGGCGTGGCGGGTGAGGACGACCAGCGGCGCGGGGTCGTCCCCGGCCAGCCAGCGCTGGGTGACCGCCAGCACCCGGTGCAGCTCGGCGTGCACGTCGGCGGTGCCGCCGGCCCGCAGCACCACCGCGTCGGCGGAGCCGCCGTCGGTCGGGGTGGCACCGACAGTGTCGGGGTGCCAGGTCCAGGTGGTGGCGGTCGGGATGACGGTGACCGGCTGCCAGTCCAGGCCGAACAGCGCGTCGGCGACACCGGTGCCGGCGGTGACCTGCACGGGGCGGAGCACCAGCGACCGTACGGTGGCCACGGGTGCGCCGACCGCGTCGGCGACGGCGATCCGGACCCCGCTGCCGGCCGGGGTGAGCCGGACCCGCAGGCTGGTCGCGCCGGTGGCGTGCAGCGTCACCCCCGACCAGGCGAACGGCAGCCCCCGGGGGGTGTCGCCGTCGGCGCGGGTGAGGACGTGCAGGCCGGCGTCGAACAGGGCCGGGTGCAGGCCGTAGCCGTCGCTCTCCGTACCGCCGGGGAGGTCGACCTCGGCGAAGAGTTCGTCACCGGCCCGCCAGGCACGGCGCAGGCCCTGGAAGACCGGGCCGTAGTCGAGGCCGCCGGTGGCGAGGTCGTCGTAGAGGCCGACCAGCGGCAGCGGCTCGGCGTCGGCGGGGGGCCACGCGGTGAGCGCGACACCCGGGGTGTCCCCGGCGGTGAGGACGCCGGTGGCGTGCCGGGTCCACGGGACGTCGTCGCGTTCCCGGGAGTGCACCAGGACGGCCCGACGGCCGGTCGGGTCGGGCGGCTCCACGGCGACCTGCACCTCGACGCTGCCGGCGGCGGGGACGACGAGCGGCGCGTGCAGGGTCAGTTCGTCGAGCAGGCCGACGCCGACCTGGTCGCCGGCGTGGATGGCGAGTTCGACCAGGCCGGTGCCGGGGAACACGACGGTCCCGCCGACGGCGTGGTCGGCGAGCCACGGGTGGGTGTGCAGCGACCACCTGCCGGTGAAGACGACGCCGTCGGTGTTGGCCAGCGGCACGGTGGCGTCGAGCAGCGGGTGGGTGGCGGCGAGCAGCCCGGCGCCGACGAGGGCCGGGTCGTAGAGCCAGTAGTGCTGGCGTTGGAAGGCGTAGGTGGGCAGGTCGACCTGCCGGGCGCCGGGGTGGATGGCGGCCCAGTCGAGGTCGACGCCGGTGGTCCACGCCTGCGCCATCCCGGTGGTGTACGCGGTGACCTGCTCCCGGTCCCGGCGCTGCAACGCGATGGTCACCGCGTCGCCGACGCTGTCGGCGACCATGGCGGTGAGGACGCTGTCCGGCCCGATCTCGACGAACCGGGTCACCCCCCGCGCGGCGAGGGCGGCGACGGCGTCGGCGAACCGCACCGTGCCCCGCACCTGACCCTGCCAGTATCCGACCGAACCCAACTCGTCGTCGGTGGCGAGGCCGCCGGTCGCGGTGGACACCAGCGGGATGCCCGCCGGGTTGGCGGTGACCCCTTCGACGACCTGCCCGTACCCGGCGAGCATCGGGTCCATCAGGTGCGAGTGGAACGCGTGCGACACCCGCAACCGACGGGTCTTCACCTCGAGGGAGGCTTCCAGCGCCGCGATCTGCTCCTCGGTCCCCGACACCACCACCGCACGGGGACCGTTCACCGCCGCCACGTCGATGTCGCCCAGGTCCAACTCGGCCAACGGGGCGGCGATCGCCAGCATCGCCCCACCCGCCGGAAGGGCCTGCATCAAGCCACCCCGGGCCGCCACCACGCGGCACGCGTCCTCCAGGGACCACACCCCGGCGACGTGGGCGGCGGCCAGCTCACCGATGGAGTGCCCGGCCACGAAGTCAGGCTTCAACCCCCACGACTCGGCCAGGCGGAACAGGGCCACCTCGACCGCGAACAGAGCGGGCTGCGTCCAGCCCGTCTGGTCCAGGACACCGTCCGGGTCGGCGAACATCACCTCCCGCAGATCACCACCGTCCAGCAGGGGCGCGAACGTGGCACACACCTCGTCCAGGGCAGCGGCGAACACCGGGTACGCCGCCGCGAGGTCACGGCCCATGCCGACCCGCTGCGCGCCCTGACCGGTGAACACCACCGCCGTACGACCGGTGGTCAGGTGGCCGTGCACGCCCTGGCCGGCGGCGAGGGCGCGGAGACCGGCGACGCCGTCACCGACGGCCACCCCCCGGTGCTCCAGGGCCGCCCGGCCGGTGCCGAGGGTCAACGCCACGTCGGCGGGGTCCAGGTCGGCGTCGGCGAGGAAGTCGGCGAGACGGGCAGCCTGGGCGGCGAGGCCGCTGGCCGACCGGCCGGAGACCGGCCACAGCGGCACCGGCGTCGGGGCCGGCGGCGCGGGCGGCGCGGTTTCGGGGGCCTGTTCCAGGATCAGGTGGGCGTTGGTGCCGCTGATGCCGAACGACGACACCGCCGCCCGACGCGGCCGGTCCAGCTCCGGCCAGCTCACCTCGTCGGTGGCGAGCCGTACGTCGCCGGCGGACCAGTCCACGTGCGGGCTCGGCGCGTCCACGTGCAACGTACGCGGCACCACCCCGTGCCGCATCGCCAACACCATCTTCATCACCCCCGCCACACCAGCCGCCGCCTGCGTGTGACCCAGGTTCGACTTCACCGAACCCAACCACAACGGCCGCTCCCGATCCCGACCGTACGTCGCCAGAATCGCCTGCGCCTCGATCGGATCACCCAACGTGGTGCCCGTACCGTGCGCCTCCACCACGTCCACCTCAGCCGCCGACACCCCGGCGTTCGCCAGGGCCTGCCGGATCACCCGCTGCTGCGAGGGACCGTTCGGCGCGGTCAGCCCGTTCGACGCGCCGTCCTGGTTCACCGCCGAACCGCGAACCACGCCCAGCACCCGGTGCCCGTTGCGCACCGCGTCGGACAACCGCTCCAACACCAGCACGCCGACGCCCTCGGACCACCCCGTCCCGTCAGCCGCCGCCGCGAACGGCTTACACCGACCATCAGGCGCCAACCCCCGCTGCCGCGAAAACTCCACGAACGTCTCCGGCGTCGCCATCACCGTCACCCCACCGGCCAACGCCAGATCACACTCACCCGACCGCAACGCCTGACCCGCCAGATGCATCGCCACCAACGACGACGAACACGCCGTGTCGACCGACACCGCCGGCCCCTCCAGCCCGAGCGTGTACGCCACCCGACCGGTGACGACACTGCCGGCGCTGTGCCCGGAGACGTAGTCGTGGTACATGACCCCGGCGAACACGCCGGTGGACGAGCCGCGCAGCGTGCCCGGGTCGATGCCGGCCCGCTCGAACGCCTCCCACGACACCTCCAGCAGCAACCGCTGCTGCGGGTCCATGATCACCGCTTCGCGGGGGGAGATGCCGAAGAAGACCGGGTCGAACTCGGCGGCGTCGGTGAGGAAACCACCCCTGTCCACGTACGTGGTGTCGGGGCGGGTGCTGGTCGGGTCGTAGAGCCGGGCCAGGTCCCAGCCCCGGTCGGTGGGGAAACCGTCGATGGCGTCCGCGCCGTCGGCGATCAGCCGCCACAGGTCCTCGGGCGAGGTGACGCCGCCGGGGTAGCGGCAGGCCATCCCGACGATCGCCAGCGGCTCGTCCTCGGCGACGGTCGTGGCGACCTTCCGGACGGCGTCGACGCCGTCCGGGCCGGCGATCTCGCTGAGCAGGTGCCGGGCCAGGTCACGCGGCGACGGGTAGTCGAAGATCAGGGTGGCGGGCAGCCGCAGGCCGGTGGCGGCGGAGAGCCCGTTGCGCAGCTCGACGGCGGTGAGCGAGTCGAAGCCCAGTTCCTGGAACGCCCGGCCGGCGTCGATGCGTTCGGCGGAGGCGTGCCCGAGCACCGCCGCCACCTGGCTGAGGACCAGGGCGGTCGCGGCGCGTTCGCGTTCCTCGGCGGACAGCGCGGTGAGGTCCGCCGCCCACCCGGTGGCGACGCCGGCGGCGGCACGGGCGGCCGTCCGCCGGGCCGGGCGGACCAGGCCGTGGAACGGCAACGGCAGGTCCTCGCCGAGGGTACGCAGGGCGGCCAGGTCGAGCCGGGCCGGCACCGCGGTCGGGTACGGGTTGGCCACGGCGGTGTCGAGCAGGGCCAGCCCGTCGGCGGTGGTCAGCGGCAGCACCCCGCCCCGGGACATCCGCTCCCGGTCGGCGTCGCCGAGCCGGTCGGTCATCGCCGAACCCTCACCCCACAGCCCCCACGCCAACGACACCGCCGGCAGCCCGGCAGCGCGACGGGTGGTGGCAAGCGCGTCCAGGAACGCGTTCGCCGCCGCGTAGTTGCCCTGCCCCGGCGCACCCAGCACCCCGGACAACGACGAGAACAACACGAACGCCGACAGCTCCCGACCCCGGGTCGCCTCGTCGAGCAGCCACGCCGCATCCACCTTGGGCCGCAGCACCGCCGAGACCCGGTCCGGGGTCAGCGACGACACCACGCCGTCGTCGAGCACACCTGCGGTGTGCACCACCGCCGACAGGTCCGACACACCGGCCAACACGGCGGTCAACTCATCCCGGTCAGCCACGTCGCAGGCGACCAACTCGACCCGCGCGCCGGCCGCGGTCAGCTCGGCGACCAGGTCGTCGGCCCCCTGCGCGGCGGGACCCCGGCGGGACACCAGCAGCAGCCGGGTCACCCCGTGCGTGGTCACCAGGTGCCGGGCCACGGCCGCGCCGAGGGCACCTGTCGCACCGGTGACCAGCACCGTGCCGCTGCCGTAGAGCGGGGCGTCCGGGGTGGACGGTTCGACGACCTGACGGGTGAGCCGGGGCACCGAGACCACGCCGTCGCGGACCCGTACCTGTGGCTCGCCGGTGGCCAGGGCCAGCGCGAGCGTCCCGGCCACGTCCGCGTCCGGGTCGGTGTCGACCAGCAGCAGCCGGTCGGGGTTCTCGGCCTGCGCCGAGCGGAGCAGCCCCCAGACGGCCGCCCCGGTCAGGTCGGTCCCGTCGCCGCCGACGGCACGCCGGGTGAGCACCACGAGCCGGTGGGTGTCGGGGCCGGCCAGCCACTCCTGCACCAGGCCGAGGACCCGGTTCACCTCGTCGTGCACTGCTTGCGGACCGGTGACGTCCCCGGCGCTGCCGGCGGTCAGCACCAGCAGGTCCACGTCGGGGGTGGCCGGCGCGGTGCCGGTGGCCGGGTGGTGGGCCCAGGCGGGGACGACCGTGCCGGTGAGGGTGCCGATCTCCGGCCAGGTCAGGTCGAACAGCGCGTCGGCGACCCCGCCGGGGCGGGTCGCCTGGACGGGGCGCAGCACCAGCGAGTCGACGGTGGCGACGGGTGCGCCGACCGCGTCGGCGACCGCGATCCGGACCCCGGAGCCGACCGGGGTGAGCCGGACCCGGACACCGGCCGCGCCGGTGGCGTGCAGGGTGAGGCCGGTCCAGGCGAACGGGAGTCCCCGGAAGGTGTCCCCGTCGGCGAGGCCGAGGGCGTGCAGGCCGGCGTCGAGCACGGCGGGGTGCAGGCCGAACCCGTCGGCGTCCACCCCCTCCGGCAGGGTGACCTCGGCAAAGAACTCGTCGCCGCGCCGCCAGACCCGGCGCAGGCCCCGGAACACCGGGCCGTAGCCGAGGCCGCCGGCCGCCAGGTGCTGGTAGAGGTCGTCGATGGGCACCGGTTCGGCGTCGGCCGGCGGCCACTGCGTGAGCGCGGTCCCGGTGGTACGCGGCCCGGGGGCGAGCACCCCGCTGGCGTACCGGGTCCACGGGGCGTCGGTGTCGGCGCTGCGGGCGTACACCTGGAGGGTGCGGGTGTGGTCGGTGCCGGCGGGGCCGACGACGACCTGGAGCTGGACGCCGCCGTGTTCGGGCAGGACCAGCGGGGCTTCGATGGTCAACTCGTCGACGGTCTCGACGCCGACCTGCGCCCCGGCGTGCAGGGCGAGGTCGACGTAGCCGGTGCCGGGGAAGACCACCGCGCCGCCGACGGCGTGGTCGGCGAGCCACGGGTGCCGGTCGAGGGAGAGCCGGCCGGTGAGGACGGCCCCGTCGGCGTTGGCGAGGGTGACGGCCGCGCCGAGCAGCGGATGGTCGGCGGAGTCCAGGCCCATCGCGGTGGCGTCACCGGGGTCGGCCGGGGCGTCCAGCCAGAACCGCTGGTGCTGGAAGGCGTAGGTGGGCAGGTCGACGGTCCGGCCGCCGGGGTTGACCGCCGCCCAGTCGAGGTCGACGCCGTTGATCCACGCCTGCGCCATCCCGGCGGCGTACGCGGTGACCTGTTCCCGGTCCCGCCGCTGCAACGCGACGGTCACCGCGTCGTCGACGCAGTTGGCGACCATCGCGGTGAGCACACTGTCCGGCCCGATCTCGATGAACCGGGTCACCCCACGGGCCGCGAGAGCCGCCACCGCGTCGGCGAACCGGACGGTCCCCCGCACCTGACCCTGCCAATACCCGACCGAACCCAACTCGGCATCGGTGGCGAGATCACCAGTCGCGGTCGACACCAGCGGGATACCCGCCGGGCTCGCCGTCACGCCGTCTACGACCCGCCCGTACTCGGCCAGCATCGGGTCCATCAGATGCGAGTGGAACGCATGCGACACCCGCAGTCGACGGGTCTTCACCGCAAGGGAGGCTTCCAGCGCGCCGATCTGCTCCTCCGTGCCGGACACCACCACCGCGCGGGGGCCGTTCACCGCCGCCACGTCGATGTCACCGAGGTCCAGCTCGGCAAGCGGGGCGGCGATCGCCAGCATCGCCCCGCCCGCCGGGAGGGCCTGCATCAGACCACCACGCGCTGCCACGACCCGACAGGCATCGTCGAGGGACCAGACTCCGGCGACGTGCGCGGCAGCCAACTCACCGATCGAATGACCCGCCACGAAATCCGGCTTCAACCCCCACGACTCCGCCAGCCGGAACAGGGCCACCTCGACCGCGAACAACGCCGGCTGCGTCCACCCCGTCTGATCCAACACACCATCCGGATCGGTGAACATCACCTCCCGCAGATCACCATCCAACAACGGCCCGAACGCCGCACACACCTCGTCCAGAGCGGTAGCGAACACCGGGAACGCCGCCGCCAACTCACGACCCATCCCCACCCGCTGCGCACCCTGCCCGGTGAACACCACCGCCGTGCGACCGGAGGTCACCCGACCCGACACACCACCGCCGGCGGCCAGGGCCTCCAGACCGGCCACGTCGTCGCCGAGCACCACACCCCGGTACGCGCCGGCGGCCCGGGTGGTGCCCAGCGAGAACCCGACGTCGACCGGCCGTTCGTCGGTGAGGAACTCCCGCAGCCGGGCGGCCTGCCCGGCCAGCGCCGCCGCCGACCGGCCGGACAGCGGCCAGAGCACCACCGGCGGCTCGGCGGTCCCGGCCGACTCGACGACCTCAACGGGGGGAGCCTGCTCCAGGATCACGTGCCCGTTGGTGCCGCTCACCCCGAACGACGACACCCCGCCCCGGCGCGGCTGGCCGTGGTCGGGCCACTGCCGCGCCTCGGTCAGCAGCTGCACCGTGCCGGCGGACCAGTCGACGTGGGTGGACGGCTCCCCCACGTGCAGGCTCTTGGGCAGGACGCCGTTGTGCAGCGCCATCACCATCTTGATCACGCCGCTGACGGCGGCGGCGGCCTGGGCGTGGCCGATGTTCGACTTGACCGAGCCGAGCCAGAGCGGCCGGTCCGCCGGCCGGTCCCGCCCGTACGTGGCGATCAGCGCCTCCGCCTCGATCGGGTCACCGAGGGTGGTGCCGGTGCCGTGCGCCTCGATCAGGTCGACGTCGCCGGAGGTGAGGCCGGCGTTGGCGAGCGCCTGGAGGATGACCCGCTGCTGGGCCACCCCGTTGGGGGCGGTGAGCCCGTTGGACGCGCCGTCCTGATTGATCGCGGAACCCCGGATGACGGCGAGCACCCGGTGGCCGTTGCGCTGGGCGTCGGAGAGTCGTTCCAGCAGCAGCATGCCGACGCCCTCACCCCAGCCGGTGCCGTCGGCGTCGTCGGAGAACGGCTTGCAGCGGCCGTCGGAGGCGAGCCCCCGCTGCCGGCTGAACGCGACGAACGCGCCGGGCGTCGACATGACGGTGACGCCACCGGCCAGCGCCAGCCCGCACTCCCGTTGCCGCAGCGCGTGCGCGGCGAGGTGCAGCGCGACGAGCGACGACGAGCAGGCGGTGTTGACGGTGACGGCCGGCCCCTCGAACCCGAGGCTGTACGCGACCCGGCCGGAGATGACCGCCCCGGAGCTGCCGGTGCTCATGTACGCCTCGACCGGCTCGGGCAGCACGGTGAGCCGGTCCCAGTAGTCCTGGCCGCCGCAGCCGACGAAGACGCCGACCGGGCCGCCGCGCAACGTGTCGGGGTTGATGCCGGCCCGTTCGCACGCCTCCCAGCTCGTCTCCAGCACCAGCCGCTGCTGCGGGTCCATGGCCAACGCCTCGCGGGGAGAGATGCCGAAGAACTCGGCGTCGAACTCGTCGGCGTCGTGGACGAACCCGCCCTGTTGGACGTAGCTGCTGCCGGCGGCGTCCGGGTCGGCGTCGTAGAGGGCGGCGGTATCCCAGCCCCGGTCGGTGGGGAACTCGCCGATGGCGTCGACACCGTCGGCGACCAGCCGCCACAGGTCCTCGGGCGAGTTGACCCCGCCCGGGTAGCGGCAGGCCATGCCGACGATCGCGATCGGGTCCTGCTCCTGCGACTCGACCTCGCGCAGCCGCTCCCGGGTGCGGTGCAGATCGGCGGTGACCCGCTTCAGGTACTCGAGGAGCTTCTCTTCGTTCGCCATCCGAACCTCACCAAACTCGTTGCCAGCGGGACACGTTGCTCCGGGAGCGCGGTGGCGGCTCAGGTCATGCCGAGTTCCTTGTCGATCAGGTCGAACACGTCGTCCGCGGAGGCCGTCTCCAGCCGGTCGACGAGGGTGGTGCCGGTGGTGGTGCTGAGCGTCTCGTTGAGCTTCGCCAGCAGCGACTGGAGCCGGGCGGTGACCCGGTTGCGTTCGATCTCCTCCGGCGTCAGGCCGGCCACGGTGACCTCCAGGCGGTCCAGTTCGGCCAGCAGGCCGCCGGCGGTGTCGCCGGTGTAGCCGAGTTCGGCCCGGAGCTGGTCGGCCAGGGCGGTCGGGTTGGGGTGGTCGAACACCAGGGTGGCGGAGAGCCGTACGCCGGTGGCGGCGCTGAGCCGGTTGCGCAGCTCGACGGCGGTCACCGAGTCCATGCCGAGTTCCTTGAAAGCCCGCTGCGGTTCGACCAGGTCGGCGTCGCCGTAGCCGAGGACGGCGGCCACGTTGGTGCGGACGGTCTCCAGCAGCAGGGCGCGCTGTTCGGCCTCGGGCAGCGTGCCGAGCCGGTCGGCGAGCGCCGACGACGCCCCCGCCTCGGTGGTCTCGGCGGCCTCCGGTGCGGCGTCGGGCAGCTCGGCCAGCAGCGGCCGGGGCCGGGAAAGGGTGTAGATGGGAGCGAACCGGGCCCAGTCGATGTCGGCGACGACAAGGTGGCTCTCGTCGTGGTCGAGGGCCTGTCCGAGCGCATCGACGGCGAGTCGGGGGTCCATCACGCCGACGCCGAGCCGGTCGAGGTGCGCGCCGACCTCGCCGCCGGCCATGCCACCGCCGCCGCCCCAGCTACCCCAGGCGACCGAGGTGGCGACCGCGCCCCGAATGCGCCGCCGGTGCGCCAACGCGTCCAGGTACGCGTTCGCGGTCGCGTACCCGGCCTGCCCGGCGCTGCCCCACACCGCAGCGCCTGAGGAGAACACCACGAACGCGTCCAACGGCCGGTCGGCGGTCAACTCGTCGAGGTGCACCGCGCCGAGCACCTTCGCCCGGCACACGTCGGCGAAGTCGTCCAGGCCGGTCTGCCCCAACGGCACCTCGGGGTGCAGCACCCCGGCGGCGTGGAACACGGCGGTCAGCTCGTCACCGAGGTCGGCCAGCAGCGCGGCGACCGCGTCCCGGTCGGCCACGTCGAGGGCGACGACCTCGACCTCCGGGTGCCGGGCCGTCAGCTCGGCCGCGCCCGGGGCGTCCGGGCCGCGCCGGCTCGCCAGCACCACCCGCTGCGCGCCGTTGCCGACCAGCCATTCGGTGACGTGCCCGCCGACCCCGCCGGTGCCGCCGGTGACCAGGACGGTGCCGGCGGGTCGCCAACGCCGCTCGGGCGCCCCGGTCACCGGACGGCGGACCATCCGGCGGGCCAGCGTGCCGGCCGCCCGCAGCGCCACCTGGTCCTCGCCGCCGCCGGTCAGCACGTCGGCCAGCCGGTCGACGGTCTGCGGCGTCCACTCGGCGGGCAGGTCGACCAGGCCGCCCCACCAGCCGGGGTAGTCGAGGGAGAGCACCGTGCCCAGGCCCCACAGGGCGCCCTGGGCCGGGTCGGCGACCGGCTCGAACCGGTCCACCCCGACCCCACCGGCGGTGACGCACCAGAGCCGGCCGCTGAAGTCGGACGCGGCCAGCGCGTGCACCAGCGACACGGTGGCGGTGATCCCGGCGGACAGGCCGACACCCAGCGGGTCGGGGCCGTCGTCCAGGGCGAGCAGGGACAGCACCCCGGCGGGGGCCTCCCGGCCGGCGTGGTCGGTGCCGGTGACGGTGACCACCTCGGCGCCCCGGGCGGTCAGGCCGTCGGCGAGCGTACGCAGCCGCTCGTCGTCGGCCAGCGCCGCCGGGGCGACCACCCACCACACGCCGGTGAGCTGCCCGCCGGTGGGCACCTCGGTCGGCCGCCACACCACCCGGTACCGCCAACCGTCCACGGTGGCGACGTCACGCTGCCGGGACCGCCACGACGTCAGGCCGGGCAGCACCTCCCCGACCAGTGCGCTGTCGACGCCGAGCCCGTCGGCGAGCAGGTCGACGTCGGCGCGTTCCACGGCGTCCCAGAACCCGGCGTCGGTGCCGCCGGAAACCGGGGCGGCGACGGTCGGCGCGATCCAGTAACGCTCGTGCTGGAAGGCGTACGTGGGCAGGTCGGCCCGGCGGGTGCCGGGCAGGGCGGCGGCCCAGTCCACGTCGACGCCCCGCACGTACAGCTCGGCCAGGGAGGTGAGCAGCCGGTCCAGGCCGCCGTCGTCGCGGCGCAGGGTGCCGGTGACCACCGTCGGCCGATCCGCCGACTCCAGCGTCTCCTGCATCCCCATGCCGAGCACCGGGTGCGGGCTGACCTCCACGAACCCGGTCCAGCCCTGCCCGGCGAGAGAGCGGATCGCCGGGTCGAACCGGACCGTGTTGCGGAGGTTGTCGTACCAGTAGCGGGCGTCGAGGGTGGCGGTGTCCACCCAGTCGCCGGTGACGGTGGAGAGCATCCGGATCGTCCCGGTCTTCGGGTTGATCGGGGCCAGGTCCTCCAGCAGCCGGTGTTCCAGCAGCTCCACCTGCGCGGAGTGCGAGGCGTAGTCGACGGCGACCTGCTTGACCCGCACCCCCTCCTCGCTCAGCTCGGCGATGAGTTCGCGCAGCGCCTCCGGGGTGCCGGAGACCACCACCGAACCGGCACCGTTGACCACGGCGAGGGAGATGTCGCCCGCCCACCTGGCGATCCGCTCCTGCGCCCGGTCGGCCGGCAGCCCGACCGAGACCATGCCGCCCCGGCCGGCCAGCTTCTCGCCGATGGCCCGGCTGCGCAGGGTCACCACCCGCGCCCCGTCGGCCAGGGAGAGCCCGCCGGCCACACAGGCGGCGGCGATCTCACCCTGCGAGTGGCCGACCACCGCGTCGGGTTCGACGCCGTAGCTGCGCCAGGTGGCGGCGAGGGAGACCATCATCGCCCACAGGGCGGGCTGGACGACGTCCACCCATTCCAGGGAGGGTGCGCCGGGCACCCCCCGGACCACGTCGAGCAGGTCCCAGTCGACGTAGGCGCGCAGCTCGGTGGCGCAGCGGCCCATCTGCTCGGCGAACACCGACGAGGAGTCCAGCAGCGCGGCGGCCATGCCGACCCACTGGGCGCCCTGGCCGGGGAAGACGAAGACGACCCGACCGGCGGCGTCGGCGGTGCCGGTGACCGAGGTGGCGGCGGGCAGCCCGTCGGCGACCGCGCCGAGCGCCGTCCGCAGGTCCGGCAGGTCGCCGCCGAGCACCACGGCCCGATGGTCGAGCCGCGCCCGGCCGGCCAGCGTCCGCCCCACGGCGGCCGGGTCGGCAGGTACGGCGTCCAGGTGCGACAGCAGCCGCCGCGCCTGGGCCCGCAGCGCCCGGTCGGTGTGCCCGGAGAGCACCCACGGCAGCACCGCCGGGGTGGCCGGCTGCTCGTCCTCCTCGGCCGGGGCCACCTCTTCGAGCACGACGTGGGCGTTGGTGCCGCTGATGCCGAAGGAGGAGACCGCACAGCGGCGGACCCGGCCGGTCTGCGGCCACTCCACCGGCTCGGTGAGCAGCTTGACCGTGCCGGGCGACCAGTCGATCTCGCCGCTGGGCTCGTCGACGTGCAGGGTACGGGGCAGCACCCCGTGCCGCATCGCCTGCACCATCTTGATCACCCCGCCGACCCCGGCGGCGGCCTGCGAGTGGCCGATGTTGGACTTCAGCGAGCCGAGCCACAGTGGCCGGTCGGCGGGCCGGTCCCGGCCGTACGTGGCGAACAGCGCCTGCGCCTCGATCGGGTCGCCGAGCCGGGTGCCGGTGCCGTGCGCCTCGACCGCGTCGATCTCCTGCCCGGCGAGCCGGGCGTTGGCCAACGCGGCCCGGATGACCCGACGCTGGGAGGGGCCGTTGGGGGCGGTGAGGCCGTTGGACGCGCCGTCCTGGTTGATCGCGGAGCCCCGGATGACGGCGAGCACCGGGTGGCCGTTGCGGCGGGCGTCGGAGAGCCGCTCCAGCACCAGCGACCCGGCGCCCTCGGCCCAGCCGGTGCCGTCGGCGGCGGCGGCGAACGACTTGCACCGACCGTCGAAGGACAGCGCCCGCTGCCGGGAGAACTCGACGAACGCGTCGGGGGTGCCGATCACGGTGACCCCACCGGCGACGGCGAGCGACGACTCCCCGGAGCGCAGCGACTGGCAGGCCCAGTGCAGGGCGACCAGCGACGACGAGCAGCCGGTGTCGACGGTGACCGCCGGCCCCTCCAGCCCGAGGGTGTACGACAGCCGGCCGGACACGATACTGCCGGCGCCCCAGCTGTTCGGGTAGTCGTGGTAGACGACGCCGGTGAACACGGCGGTGGGGCTGCCCTTGAGCGACAACGGGTCGATGCCGGCCCGCTCCAACGCCTCCCAGGACGTCTCCAGGAACAGCCGCTGCTGCGGGTCCATCTCGGCGGCCTCGCGGGGTGAGATGCCGAAGAAGGTGGGGTCGAAGGCGGGGGCGTCGTAGAGGAAGCCGCCGTCGCGGGTGTAGCTGGTGCCGGGGTGGTCCGGGTCCGGGTCGTAGAGCCGGTCGAGGTCCCAGCCCCGGTCGGTGGGCATGCCGGAGATCGCGTCGGTGCCGGCCGCGACGAGGTCCCACAGGGCCTCGGGCGAGTCGACGCCGCCGGGGTAGCGGCAGCCCATGCCGACGATGGCGATCGGTTCGGCGGCGCGCTCCTCGATGTCGCGGAGCCGCTCGCTGGTCTCGTGCAGGTCGGCCGTGACCCGCCGCAGGTAGTCACGAAGCTTCTGTTCGTTGGACATCAGGAACCCATTCCCGGACGGCGCCGACGGAGCGGACGGATCATGAGGTGCCGAACTTGCTGTCGATGAAGTCGAAGAGGTCGTCGTCGGAGGCGGTGTCGAGATCCTCGGTGACGCTGGCGACCTCGGCCGGGCGTTGACCGGCGGTCCACGCGGCGAGCATGGTGCGCAGCCGCTCCCCCACCCCGGCCCGGGTGCTCTCGTCGAGCGCGGCGACCGCGTCGGCGTCCAGGGTGGACAGCGCGGCCTGGAGCCGGTCGAGGTCGTCGAGCAGGGTGACGCCCCCGGCGTCGGCGGGCACCAGTTCGGTGAGCAGTTGCTGGGCCAGCTCGGTCGGGGTCGGATAGTCGAAGACCAGCGTGGCGGGCAGCCGCAGCGCGGTCTCGGTGGTGAGCCGGTTACGCAGCTCGACGGCGGTCAGCGAGTCGAAGCCGGCCTCCTTGAACGCCCGCTCCGGGTCGACGTCCGCGCCGGAGGCGTACCCGAGGACGGCGGCGACCTGGTCGCGGACCAGCGCAAGGACGGTGTCCAGGCGGTCCGGTGACGGCATCGCGGCGAGCCGGCCGGCGAGGTCGGCGGTCACGGTGACCGGGGTGGCCGGTTCGGCCTCGGGTTGGGCGTCGGGCAGCGCGGCCAGCAGCGGCCGGGGCCGGGCCAGGGTGTAGATCGGGGTGAACCGGGTCCAGTCGATGTCGGCGACGACGAGGTGGCTCTCGTCGTGGTCGAGGGCCTCCCGCAGCGCCCGGACGGCGAGCCGGGGTTCCATCGGCGGGGTGCCCTGCCGGCGCAGGTGCGCGGTGGCCTCCCCGTCGGCCATCCCGCCGCCGGCCCAGCTGCCCCAGGCGACCGAGGTGGCGACCGCCCCCCGACTGCGCCGCCGGTGCGCCAGCGCGTCCAGGTACGCGTTGGCCGTCGCGTACCCCGCCTGACCGGCACTGCCCCAGACCGCCGCACCGGAGGAGAACACCACGAACGCGTCCAACGGCCGGTCGGCGGTCAACTCGTCCAGGTGCACCGCACCGAGCACCTTCGCCCGGCACACCTCGGCGAACTCGGCCACGCTGGTCTCCGGGAGCGACCTCTCCTGGTGCAGCACCCCGGCGGCGTGGAACACGGCGGTCAGCTCGTCACCGAGGTCGGCCAGGAGCGCGGCGACCGACTCCCGGTCCGCCACGTCACACGCCACCACCTCGACACCCGGATGCCGGGCCGTCAGCTCCGCCGCGCCCGGGGCCGCCGCGCCCCGCCGGCTCGCCAGCACCACCCGCCGGGCACCCTGGTCGATCAGCCATTCGGTCAGGTGCCCGCCGATGCCACCGGTGCCGCCGGTGACCAGCACCGTGCCGGTGGGCGTGTAGCGCCGTTCGGGGTTGCCGGCGGCCGGCCAGCGGACCAGCCGCCGGGCCAGCACCCCGGCGGTACGGACGGCCACCTGGTCCTCCGCGCCGGCGGCGAGCACGTCGGCGAGCCGTGCGACGTGCTCGTCGGTCCAGTCGGTGGGCAGGTCGACCAGGCCACCCCAGGAGTGCGGGTATTCCAGGGACAGCACGGTGCCGAGGCCCCACAGCGCGCCCTGCGCGGGGTGCGGCAGTTCCTCGAACCGGTCGACGGCGATGCCGCCCGCGGTGAGGCACCAGATCCGGCCGGCGAAGTCGGTGGCGGTGAGCGCCTGGATCAACGCGACGGTGTCGGTGACGCCGACGGACAGTCCGGCGTCGACGGCGTCCGGGGTGTCGTCGAGGGCGAGCAGGGACAGCACCCCGGCGGGGGTGTCCCCGGCGGGCAGCTCGGTGCCGGTGACGGTGACGACGTCGACGCCCCGGGCGGCCAGTCCGGCGGCGAGGGCGGACACCCGGGCGTCACCTGTCGACGCGGCCGGTACGACGAGCCACCAGGTGCCGGTGAGGTCGCCGCCGTCGGGCAGCTCGGTGGAGCGCCACACCACCCGGTACCGCCAGTCGTCCACGGTGGCCGTGTCCCGTTGCCGGGCCCGCCAGGCGGCGAGGCCGGGCAGCACCTCGGTGACGACGCCCGGGGCGACGCCGAGACCGTCGGCGAGCACCTCGGTGTCGCCCCGGTCGACGGCGTCCCAGAATCCGCCGTCGGCCTCGTCGGTGCCGGTGCCGGTGGTGGCCTCGGGCTCGATCCAGTACCGCTGGTGCTGGAAGGCGTAGGTGGGCAGGTCGACGGTCCGGCCGCCGGGGTTGACCGCCGCCCAGTCGAGGTCGACGCCGGTGGTCCACGCCTGCGCCATCCCGGTGGCGTACGCCTCGACCTGTTCCCGGTCCCGGCGTTGCAGCGCGATGGTCACCATGTCGTCGAGGCTGTCGGCGACCATCGCGGTGAGCACACTGTCCGGCCCGATCTCGATGAACCGGGTGACTCCGCGTGCGGCGAGGACGGCGACCGCGTCGGCGAACCGGACGGTGCCCCGCACCTGACCCTGCCAGTAGCCGACGCCACCCAACTCGGCGTCGGTGGCCAGGTCACCGGTCGCGGTCGACACCAGCGGAATGGTCGCCGCATTCGCGGTCACCCCGTCGACCACCAGCCCGTACCCGGCCAGCATCGGGTCCATCAGGTGCGAGTGGAACGCGTGCGACACCCGCAGCCGACGCGTCTTCACCTCCAGCGACGCCTCCAGCGCGCCGATCTGCTCCTCGGTGCCGGACACCACCACCGCGCGGGGGCCGTTCACCGCCGCCACGTCGACATCGCCCAGGTCCAGTTCATCCAGCGGCGCGGCGATCGCCAGCATCGCCCCACCCGCCGGAAGCGCCTGCATCAGACCACCACGCGCCGCCACCACCCGACACGCGTCCTCCAACGACCACACACCGGCCACGTGCGCGGCGGCCAACTCACCGATCGAATGACCGGCCACGAAATCGGGCTTCAATCCCCACGACTCCGCGAGACGGAACAGGGCCACCTCGACCGCGAACAACGCCGGCTGCGTCCACCCCGTCTGATCCAGAACCCCGTCGGGGTCAGTGAACATCACCTCCCGCAGATCACCGTCGAGCAACGGCCCGAACGCCGCACACACCTCGTCCAACGCAGCCGCGAACACCGGGAACGCTTCGGCCAACTCACGACCCATCCCCACCCGCTGCGCACCCTGACCGGTGAACACCACCGCCGTACGACCCCCGGTGACCCGACCCGACGGGCCGGTGCCCGCGGCCAGGGCTTCGAGGCCGGCGGCCAGGTCGGCGGCCGTGCCACCGACGGCCACCGCCCGGTGATCCAGCGCCGCCCGACCGACGGCCAGCGAATACCCGACGTCGACCGGACGCTCATCGGTGAGGAAGTCCCGCAGGCGGTCGGCCTGCTCGGCCAGCGCACCGGCCGACCGGGCGGACAGCGGCCAGAGCGCCACCGGCGGCTCGGGGGTCGCGGCCGGCGTGGCCGGCTCGGCAGGCGGGGCCTCCTCCACGATCACGTGGGCGTTGGTGCCGCTGATACCGAACGACGACACCCCGGCCCGGCGCGGGCGGTCCCCGGCCGGCCAGTCGACCGGCTCGGTGAGCAGCCGCACGTCCCCGGCCGCCCAGTCGACCTGCCGGGACGGGGTTTCGGCGTGCAACGTGCGCGGCAGCGTCCCGTGCCGCATCGCCATCACCATCTTGATCACCCCGGCCATGCCGGCGGCGGCCTGGGCGTGACCCATGTTGGACTTGATCGAGCCGAGCCACAGGGGGCGGTCCCGGTCCCGGCCGTACGTGGCGAGCAGCGCCTGCGCCTCGATCGGGTCGCCGAGGGTGGTGCCGGTGCCGTGCGCCTCGACCGCGTCGACCGCGTCGGGGGTGATCCGGGCGTTGGCCAGCGCCGCCCGGATCACCCGCTGCTGGGCCGGCCCGTTCGGCGCGGTCAGCCCGTTCGACGCGCCGTCCTGGTTGACGGCTGAACCCCGGATCAGCCCGTAGACGCGGTGCCCGTTGCGCTGCGCGTCGGAGAGCCGTTCCAGCATCAGCACCCCGACACCCTCGGCCCAGCCGGTGCCGTCGGCGTCGTCGGAGAACGACTTGCACCGGCCGTCCGGGGCGAGCCCCCGCTGCCGGCTGAACGCCACGAACGGGGTGGGGTTCGACATCACCAGCACCCCACCGGCGACGGCGGTGGTGCACTCACCGGCCCGCAGCGCCTGGCTGGCGAGGTGCAGCGCGACGAGCGACGACGAACACGCCGTGTCGACGGTCATCGACGGCCCCTCGAACCCGAACGCGTACGACACCCGGCCGGAGATCACCGACGCGGAACTGCCGGTGCTCAGGTACGCCTCCGACTCGGCAGGGGCGAGGCCGAGCAGGTCGCCGTAGTCCTGGGCGCCGGAGCCGACGAACACCCCGACGGGGCTGCCGCGCAGCGCCTCCGGGTCCATCCCGGCCCGCTCGACCGCCTCCCAGGTGACCTCCAGCATCAGTCGCTGCTGCGGGTCCATGGCGATCGCCTCGCGGGGCGAGATGCCGAAGAACTCGGCGTCGAACGCGCCCGCCTCGTAGACGAAGCCGCCGGAGCGGACGTAGCTGGTCCCGGGCTGGTCCGGGTCGGCGTCGAAGAGGGCGTCGGAGTCCCAGCCCCGGTCGACGGGGAACGCGCTGATCGCGTCGGTGCCGCTGTCGACCAGCCGCCACAGGTCCTCCGGGGACCGGACGCCGCCGGGGTAGCGGCAGCTCATCCCGATGATGGCGATCGGCTCGTCGGGGTCGGACCCGCCGACGCCGGACGTGACGGCGGTCGGGGCGGCGGTGCCGACGAGTTCGTCGTACAGGTGGCGGGCCAGCACGGCGGGGGTCGGGTGGTCGTAGACCATGGTCGCCGGCAGCCGCAGCCCGACGGCCGCGCCGAGGGCGTTGCGCAGCTCCACGGCGGTCAGCGAGTCGAACCCGAGTTCCCGGAACGGCCGCTGGACGTCCACGCTGGTCGTCGCGTCGTACCCGAGGACGGCGGCGACCTGGACGCGGACGGTGTCCAGCAGGTACGGCAGCCGCTCGGCCTCGGGCAGCCCGGCCAGCACGGAGGTGTCGGTGGACGCGGCCGGAACGGCGGTCGGGCCCGGTTGGGCGTCGGGGAGCGCGGCGAGCAGCGGGCGGGGCCGGGCCAGGGTGTAGATCGGGGTGAACCGGGCCCAGTCGATGTCGGTGACCACGAGGTGGCTCTCGTCGTGGTCGAGGACCTGCTGGAGCGTGCCGAGGGCGAGGCGCGGTTCCATCGGCGGGGTGCCCTGCCGCAGGAGGTGTTCGGTGGCCTGCTCGTCCACCATGCCACCGCCGCCCCAGGTGCCCCAGGCCACCGAGGTGGCGGTCAGGCCCCGGCGGCGGCGCTGGTGGGCCAGCGCGTCGAGCCAGGCGTTGCCGGTGCCGTAGGCGGCCTGCCCGGCGCTGCCCCAGACGGCCGCGCCGGAGGCGAACAGCACGAACGCGTCGAGCGGCCGGTCGCCGAGCAGCGCGTCGAGGTGGGTCGCGCCGAGCACCTTGGCCCGGCACACGGCGGCGAAGTCGTCGAGGCTGGTGTCGCCGAGCGGGGCCGGGTCGTAGAGCACCCCGGCGGCGTGGAAGACGGCGGTCAGGTCGTCGCCGATCCCGTCGAGCAGCGCGGCGACCGCGTCCCGGTCGGCCACGTCGCAGGCGACTACCTCGACGCCGGGCAGGCGGGCGGCCAGATCGGCGGTCCCGGGGGCGGCGGGGCCGCGTCGGCTGGCCAGCACCACCCGCTCGGCCCCCCGGTCGAGGAGCCATTCGGTGAGGTGCGCGCCGATCCCGCCGGTGCCGCCGGTGACCAGCACCGTGCCGGTGGGCGTGTAGCGCCGTTCGGGGCTGCCGGCGACGGGCCAGCGCACCATCCGCCGTGCCAACACCCCGGCGGTACGCAGGGCCACCTGGTCCTCGCCGCCGTCGGCGAGCACGTCGACGAGCCGGTCGAGGGTGTCGGGCGTCCAGTCGGCGGGCAGGTCGACCAGGCCGCCCCACCAGCCGGGGTAGTCGAGGGAGAGCACCGTGCCGAGCCCCCAGAGGCCGGCCTGTGCGGCGTGCGGCAGGTCCTCGTACCTGTCGACGGCGACGCCGCCGGTGGTGAGGCACCAGAGCCGGCCGGTGAACTCGGCGGCGGCGAGGGCGTGCACGAGTCGTACGGTGCCGGTGACGCCGGCGGACAGCCCGGCGTCGTACGGGTCCGGGGTGTCGTCGAGGCCGAGCAGCGAGACGACCCCGAGGGGGGTGCCCCGGCCGGTGAGCGGGTCGGTGCCGGTGAGCCGGGTGACGGTGGCACCCCGGGCGGCGAGCGCGTCGGCCAGGGCGGTGACCCGGGGGTCGTCGGTGAGCGTCTCCGGGGTGACGAGCCACCAGTCGCCGCTGAGTTCCGGCCCGGTGGGCAGGTCGGCGGCCCGCCACACGACCCGGTAGCGCCAGTCGTCGGTGACGGTGGCCGGGGCGGCGGTGGGGGCGGCCAGCCAGTACCGCTGCCGGGCGAAGGCGTAGCCGGGCAGGTCGACCTGCCGCGCCCCCGGTTGCACGGCCGTCCAGTCGAGGTCGACGCCGGTGGTCCACGCCTGCGCCATCCCGGCGGCGTACGCGGTGACCTGCTCCCGGTCCCGCCGCTGCACCGCGATCGCCGCAACGTCCTCCACGCAGTCGGCGACCATCGCGGTGAGCACACTGTCCGGCCCGATCTCGATGAACCGGGTCACCCCACGGGCCGCGAGGGCGGCGACGGCGTCGGCGAACCGGACGGTCCCCCGCACCTGACCCTGCCAGTATTCGACCGAGCCGAGTTCCTCGTCGGTGGCGAGGTCACCGGTCGCGGTGGACACCAGCGGGACGCCCGCCGGGTTCGCGGTCACCCCGTCGACCACCTGCCCGTACTGCGCGAGCATCGGGTCCATCAGGTGCGAGTGGAACGCGTGCGACACCCGCAACCGACGCGTCTTCACCTCCAGCGACGCTTCCAGGGCGGCGATCTGCTCCTCGGTGCCCGACACCACGACCGCGCGCGGACCGTTCACCGCCGCCACGTCGATGTCGCCGAGGTCCAACTCGGCAAGCGGCGCGGCGATCGCCAACATCGCGCCACCGGCGGGAAGGGCCTGCATCAGACCACCCCGCGCCGCGACGACCCGGCACGCGTCCTCCAGGGACCAGACACCCGCGACGTGCGCGGCGGCCAACTCACCGATCGAGTGACCCGCCACGAAGTCCGGCTTCAACCCCCACGACTCGGCGAGGCGGAACAGGGCCACCTCGACCGCGAACAGGGCCGGCTGCGTCCACCCGGTCTGATCGAGGACACCATCGGGGTCGGTGAACATCACCTCCCGCAAGTCACCGTCGAGCAGCGGCCCGAACGCCGCACACACCTCATCCAGAGCAGCCGCGAACACCGGGAACGCCGCCGCCAGGTCACGACCCATCCCGACCCGCTGCGCACCCTGACCGGTGAACACCACCGCCGTACGACCCGTGGTGATCCGACCCGACACACCGGTGCCGGCGGCCAGGGCGTCGAGCCCGGCGGACAGCTCGGCGGCCCCACGGCCCACCGCCACCCCACGGAACTCCAACCCGGCCCGACCCGCACCCAACGAGAACCCGACATCCACCGGACGCTCGTCGGAGTCGGCGGCGAAGGCGGCGATCCGGGCGGCCTGGCGGGCCATCCCCTCGGGGGAACGCCCCGACACCGGCCAGAGGACGACCGGCGGGGTCGGCCCCGGCGTGCCGGCCTCGACGGGCGGGGCCTGCTCGACGATGAGGTGCACGTTGGTGCCGCTGATGCCGAACGACGACACGCCGGCGCGGCGCGGCCGGTCCAGCGCCGGCCAGTCGACCTGTTCGGTGAGCAGCCGCACGTCCCCGGCGTCCCAGTCGACCTGCCGGGACGGCGTCTCGGCGTGCAGGGTGCGCGGCAGGGTGCCGTGCCGCATCGCCATCACCATCTTGATCACACCGGCGACCCCGGCGGCGGCCTGGGCGTGCCCGATGTTCGACTTGATCGAGCCGAGGAACAGTGGCGTCTCCCGGTCCCGGCCGTAGGTGGCGAGCACGGCCTGCGCCTCGATCGGGTCACCGAGGGTGGTGCCGGTGCCGTGCGCCTCGACCACGTCCACGTCGGCGACGGAGAGCCGGGCGTTGGCCAGCGCCGCCCGGATCACCCGCTGCTGGGCCGGCCCGTTCGGCGCGGTCAACCCGTTGCTCGCACCGTCCTGGTTGACTGCCGAACCCCGGATCAGCCCGTAGACGCGGTGCCCGTTGCGCTGCGCGTCGGAGAGCCGCTCCAGCACCAGCACCCCGACGCCCTCGGACCAGGCCGCGCCGTCCGCACCGTCGCCGAAGGACCGGCACCGGCCGTCCGGGGACAGCGCGCGCTGCCTGCTGAACTCGACGAAGAGTTGCGGGGTGGCCATCACGGCGACCCCGCCGGCCAGGGCCAGCCCGCACTCCTCCTTGCGCAGCGACTGGCAGGCCAGGTGCATCGCCACCGACGACGACGAGCAGGCGGTGTCGACGGTGATCGCCGGCCCCTCCAGGCCCAGGTTGTAGGCGACCCGGCCGGAGACGAGGCTGCCGGAGGTGGTGCTGTCGACGTAGTCGTGGTGCATCACGCCGACGAAGACGCCGGTGGCGCTGCCCTTGAGGGCGACCGGGTCGATGCCGCCGTGCTCGAACGCCTCCCAGGACGCCTCCAGCAGCAGGCGCTGCTGCGGGTCCGTCTCCACCGCCTCGCGGGGGCTCATCCCGAAGAACCCGGGGTCGAAGTCGGCGGCGTCGTAGAGGAAACCACCGTGCCGGGTGTAGCTCTTGCCGGGCTTGCCGGGTTCCGGGTCGTAGACGCCGTCGACGTCCCAGCCCCGGTCGGTGGGGAAGCCGGAGATGGCGTCGGTGCCGTCGGCGACGAGCCGCCACAGGTCCTCCGGCGACCGGACCCCGCCGGGGTAGCGGCAGCCCATGCCGACGATCGCGATCGGCTCCTGGTCCCGGCCCTCCACCTCACGCAGCCGCCGGTTGGCCTGTTGCAGTTCGGCGGTGGCGCGCTTGAGGAAGGTCCGGAGCTTGTCGTCGTTCGCCATCGTTCACACCAATCTTTCCCGCGCCGGAGGTTCGTCGGAGGCTGCCGTCAGGAGAGGCCGAGTTCGTTCTCCAGCACGTCGAACAGTTCCTCGTCGGTGGCGGACTCGTAGTCGTGCGGGGTGTCGTCGTCGGGGCGGCCGGTGCGGTCCTGCCAGCCGCGCAGCACCGCCTCGAGCCGGGCGGTGAGCCGGGCGTGTTCCGCGCCGGGCACCTCGGTCAGGGCCTTCTCCAGCCGGTCGAGGTCGGCGAGCACCGCACCTGCCGGGTCGGCGTCGGGCACCACCAGGTCGGCCTTGAGCGCGCGGGCCAGGGCGGTGGGTTCGGGGTGGTCGAAGACGAGGGTGGCAGGCAGCCGCAGCCCGGTGACGGTGCTGAGCACGTTGCGGAACTCGACGGCGGCGAGGGAGTCGAAGCCGAGGTCCTTGAACGCGCGGCCGGGTTCCACCGACGCCGGGCCGGGGAAGCCCAGCACGGCGGCGGCGTGCGTGCGGACCAGGTCGAGCAGCAGGGTGTCCCGGTCGGCGTCGGAGAGGCCGGCGAGGCGCTGCGCCAGCGGCGGGCCGTCGGCCGCCGCACCCGCTCCGGCGGCGGTCGGTCGGGCGGGGGTACGGACCAGGCCGCGCAGCACGGCGGGCAGCGCGTCGGTGCGTCGCCGCAACGCGTCCAGGTCCAGGCGCACCGGTACGGTCGTGGGCCGTCCGGCGGCGACGGCCGCGTCGAACAACGCCAGCCCCTCGTCGGTGCTCATCGCGGGCATCCCGAGCCGGCGCATCCGGTGCAGGTCGGCGTCGTCGAGGTGGCCGCCCATCCCGGTGCCGGTGGCCCACAGGCCGTAGGCCAGGGAGGTGGCGGGCAGCCCGTCGGCGCGGCGGCGTTGGGCGAGGGCGTCGAGGAAGAGGTTCGCGGCGGCGTAGTTGCCCTGCCCGGCCCCGGCCACCCAGCCCGCCGACGAGGAGAACAACACGAAGGCGGTCAGGTCGTGGTCGCGGGTGAGGTCGTGCAGGTGCCAGGCGGCGTCCACCTTGGGCCGCAGCACCCGGTGCAGTTGCTCGGGGGTGAGGGCGTCGACCAGCGCGTTCTCGGCGGTGCCGGCGGCGTGCACCACCGCGCCGACCGGGTGGTCGGTGAGCAGGGCGGCGACCGCGTCCCGGTCGGCGACGTCGCAGGCCGCGACCGTCACGTCCGCACCGGCGGCGGTGAGGTCCGCGACCAGGTCCGCCGCGCCGGGCGTGGCCGCGCCGCTGCGCCCGGTCAACAGCAGCCGGCGTACGCCGTGCCGGGTGACCAGGTGCCGGGCGACGAGGCTGCCCAGCCCGCCGAGCCCGCCGGTGATCAGGACGGTGCGGTCGGTGGCCCAGGCACCGTCGGCGGGCGCGTCGGTGCCGACCCGGGTCAGCCGGGGTACCAGCAGCCCGCCGTCGCGGACGGCCACCTCGGGTTCGCCGGTGGCCAGGGCCGCCGCCAGGTGGTCGGTGCCGCTGTCGTCGGTGTCGACCAGGACGAACCGGCCCGGGTGTTCGGCCTCGGCCGCCCGGACCAGCCCCCACAGGGCCGCCGCAGCGGGGTCGACCGGGGTGTCACCGGCCCCGACCGCGTCCCGGGTGAGCAGGGCGAGCGTGCTGTCGGCGTACGCCGGGTGGCCGAGCCAGCGGCGCAGCAGCCCCAGCAGGCGTTCGGTGGCCCCGTGCACGGCGGCCGGCGGGGTGCCGGACGGGTCGAGGGTGACCACGACGGTGTCGGGGGCGGGTTCGGGCAGTTCCGCGTCGACGTCGAGCGCGGTCCAGGTGCCGGTGGCGGCGGCCGGGGTGGGGACGGGCTGCCAGGCCACCTCGTACAGGTGCCGGTTGCCGGCGACGCCGAGCGCGTCGGCGGCGACCGGCCGGGCCACCACCTGGTCGATGGTGGCGACCGGGTTGCCGTGTCCGTCGGCGACGGTGACGGCCAGCTTGTCGCCGGTGGCCGGGGAGATCCTGATGCGCAGGGTGGCGGCGTGTGCGGCGTGCAGGGTGACGCCGCGCCAGGAGAACGGCAGCGGGGTGTCGCCCGCGCCCTCGTCGACCAGGTTGGCGTGCAGGGCGGCGTCGAGCAGCGCCGGATGCAGCAGGAACCGGGACGCGTCGGCGGCGGCCACCTCGGGCAGCGCCGCCTCGGCCCACACCTCGGCGGCGTCGCCGTCGCCGCGCCGCCACACCGCGCGCAGCCCCTGGAACACCGGCCCGTAGCCGTAGCCGTGGTCGCGCAGCCGGTCGTAGAGGCCGTCGAGGTCGACGGGTTCGGCACCGGCGGGCGGCCACTCGGTGAGGTCGGCGGCGGCCGGGTCGGCCCCGGCCTGCCGGACCAGGACCCCTTCGGCGTGCCGGGTCCAGCCGGTGTCGTCGGCCGCGTCGTCGGCCCGGGTCCAGATCCCGAGGCTACGCGCGCCGCTGTCGTCTGCGGCGTCGACGGTGACCCGCAGGGCCAGACCCCCGTCGGCGGGCAGCACCAGCGGCGCGTTGATGGTCAGTTCGTCGAGGACCGGGCAGCCGACCTGGTCACCCGCGCGCAGGGCGAGTTCGACCAGCCCGGTGCCGGGGACGAGGACGGTGTCGAACACGGCGTGGTCGGCGAGCCACGGCTGGGTGCTGCGGGAGAGCCGGCCGGTGAGCACCACGCCACCGGTGTCGGGCAGGTCGACGACAGCGCCGAGCAGCGGGTGGTCGGCGGGGAGCTGGCCGAGACCGGTGGTGTCGCCGCTGCCGGGCGGCACGTCGAGCCAGTACCGCTGGTGCTGGAAGGCGTAGGTGGGCAGGTCGACCTGCCGGCCGCCCGGGTTCACCGCCGCCCAGTCCAGGGCGGTCCCGCTGGCCCACGCCTGGGCCATGCCGACCGCGTACGCCTGCACCTGGCCGTCGTCGGGCGCGTTCTCGTCCTGCCCACGCCTGCGGCGCTGGAGCGCGATGGCGGTGGCGTCCTCGACGCAGTCGGCGACCATGGCGGTGAGCACACTGTCCGGCCCGATCTCGATGAACCGGGTGACTCCGCGTGCGGCGAGGACGGCGACCGCGTCAGCGAACCGCACCGTGCCCCGCACCTGACCCTGCCAGTAGCCGACGCCACCCAACTCGGCGTCGGTGGCCAGGTCACCGGTCGCGGTCGACACCAGCGGAATGGTCGCCGCATTCGCGGTCACCCCGTCGACCACCAGCCCGTACCCGGCCAGCATCGGGTCCATCAGATGCGAGTGGAACGCATGCGACACCCGCAACCGACGCGTCTTCACCTCAAGCCGGGACTCCAGGGCGGCGATCTGCTCCTCGGTGCCGGACACGACCACCGCCCGGGGACCGTTGACGGCCGCCACGTCGATGTCACCCAGATCCAGCTCGGCAAGCGGCGCGGCAATCGCCAGCATCGCCCCACCCGCCGGAAGCGCCTGCATCAAACCACCACGCGCCGCCACCACCCGACAGGCATCATCGAGAGACCAGACACCGGCCACGTGCGCGGCGGCAAGCTCACCGATCGAATGACCCGCCACGAAATCCGGCTTGAGACCCCAGGATTCGGCCAGCCGGAACAGGGCCACCTCCACCGCGAACAGAGCCGGCTGCGTCCACCCCGTCTGATCGAGAACCCCATCTGGGTCGGCGAACATCACCTCCCGCAGATCACCGTCCAACAACGGCCCGAACGCCGCACACACCTCGTCCAACGCAGCCGCGAACACCGGGAACGCCGCCGCCAACTCACGACCCATCCCCACCCGCTGCGCACCCTGCCCGGTGAACACCACCGCCGTACGACCCGCAGTGACCCGACCCGACACACCACCGCCAGCGGCCAGGGCCTCCAGACCGGCGGACAGCTCGGCGGCCCCACGGCCCACCGCCACCCCCCGGAACTCCAACCCGGCCCGACCCGCACCCAACGAGAACCCGACGTCCACCGGACGCTCGTCGGTGAGGAAACCGCGCAGCCGGGCGGCCTGCCCGGCCAGCGCCGCCGCCGACCGGCCGGACAGCGGCCAGAGCAGCACCGGCGGCTCGGCGGCCGGCGTCGGTGCGGCGATGTCGTCCGGGTCGGCGGCCTCGACTGCCTGCTCCAGCACCACGTGCGCGTTGGTGCCGCTGAGCCCGAACGACGACACGGCCGCCCGTCGGGGTCGCCCGGTGGCCGGCCAGTCGACCGGCTCGGTGAGCAGCCGGACGTCGCCCGCCGTCCAGTCGACGTGCGGGGTGGGCCGGTCGACGTGCAGGGTGCGGGGCAGCACACCGTGCTGCATCGCCAACACCATCTTGATCACACCGGCGACACCGGCGGCGGCCTGGGTGTGCCCCAGGTTCGACTTCACCGAGCCGAGCCAGAGCGGCTGTTCCCGGTCCCGCCCGTACGTGGCGAGCAGCGCCTGCGCCTCGATCGGGTCACCGAGCCGGGTGCCGGTGCCGTGCGCCTCGACGGCGTCGACCTGGTCGGCGGTGAGCCGGGCGTTGGCGAGGGCGTCGGCGATGACCCGCCGCTGCGAGGGGCCGTTGGGGGCGGTGAGGCCGCTGCTCGCGCCGTCCTGGTTGACCGCGGTGCCCCGGACGACGGCCAGCACCCGGTGCCCGTGCCGCTGGGCGTCGGAGAGCCGCTCGACCAGCAGCATCCCGACGCCCTCGGCCCAGCCGGTGCCGTCGGCGGCGGCGGCGAACGGCTTGCACCGGCCGTCGGCGGCCAGTCCCCGCTGGCGGCTGAAGTCCACGAACGTCTCCGGAGTGGCCATCACCGTCACCCCACCGGCCAGTGCCAGGGTGCACTCCTCGCGGCGCAGCGACTGGATGGCCAGGTGCAGCGCGACCAGCGACGACGAGCAGGCGGTGTCCACGGTGAGGGCGGGGCCCTCCAGGCCCAGCACGTAGGCGACCCGGCCGGACAGGATGCTGCCGGTGTTGCCATTGCCGATGAAACCCTCCAGCTCGGCGGGCACCTGCGGCAGTCGGCTGGAGTAGTCGTGGTACATCAGTCCGGCGAACACGCCGGTACGGCTGCCACGGACCGAGGTCGGGTCGATGCCGGCCGATTCGAACGCCTCCCAGGACGCCTCCAGCAGCAGCCGCTGCTGCGGGTCCATCGCGATCGCCTCGCGTGGGGAAATGCCGAAGAATTCGGGGTCGA
The DNA here is from genome assembly GCF_016900955.1 of Micromonospora humidisoli. Lineage (NCBI taxonomy): Bacteria > Bacillati > Actinomycetota > Actinomycetes > Micromonosporales > Micromonosporaceae > Micromonospora > Micromonospora humidisoli. The sequence continues at coordinate 1,192,220 of NZ_JAFEUO010000001.1, read as the reverse complement.
ATAGCGCGGCGTCGGAAAGGAAACCGCCGGTCTTCGCGTACGTCTTACCGGTCTTGGAATCGTCGGGGTCGTAGATGTCCTCGACGTTCCAGCCCCGGTCGTCGGGAAAGTCGCCGACCGCGTCGGTGCCGTCGACCAGAAGCTGCCACAGGGCGGCCGGACCGTCCACACCACCCGGGAAGCGGCAGCTCATACCGACGATCGCGATCGGGTCGTATTCCCGACGCTCGGCCTGACGCAACTGCCGACGGGCCTCACGCAGATCGGTGGTGGCCCGCTTCAGGTACCCGAGAAGCTTCTCCTCGTTCTCCATCTACGTCTCCCGCCACTAGCCCCAGCCGGGCAGACCCGGGTCAATATCGACTCACGGGTCAGCGCGGCGGCAATTGTCGAAACAGAGAGCTTCTTCGGGGATTGTTGGTTGTTCGCGATGACCCTACGGCGGCCCGGCGCAGCACTAACCCCCTACCGCCCCCAGAGCGCCCCCTAGCCCTCGACGCCGCTACCTCGACCGTGGCAGCCACTCTCCGGGTCACCCCGGCGGCGGCTGGGGTGACCCGAAACCGTTCCGACCGCCCGCCAGCACGCCGGGCACGGGGGCGAGGGCTCAACCTCGTGCTCTTGCCCAGGACAGGAAGCGCTCGGTCATCCGGGTCGGCGGATGATCCGGATGGAGTCGGGTGAGCTGGTTCGTTGCCTCGATCATCAGGGCGCCGAGGTACACGAGCAGGCCCGTGCGGTTGTCCCCGTACTCGAGCAGCAGCGAGAGCTTGGCCGGCTGGCAGGGCCAAGCGCTGCCGCAACTACGGCACCGCCACGCCGGGCGCACGGCAACGTGCGGAACAGGGGGCCGTACCACCACGACATCGACCTCTTCTCGACTGGAGAGGGCCGCTCCACTCAGGATGCGGAGCGGCCCCGGGCAGGACCCGCTACCGCCTTCCGGCCACCAGCGAGCCCGCCATGAATGACAGTCTGTTGAGCAGGCCACTACTGTCGGAAGGCGAAGCGCCCGGTCGTGTCGCAGCCTCGAAGCCGTTCGCTCGTGCGGCGATACCGAGTGATTCTCGCGTAAGAATTGTGGAGGGATCGTGGAGGAACCGACCGCCGGTCTGATCCGGGCCCAGCTGCGCCGGATGCGCCTCGCCGCCGGACTCAACCAGGAGGAGTTCGGCAAGCAGGTGCACTATTCGGCGTCGATGGTGTCCAGCGTGGAAACAGGCACCCGCCCATTCGACAGGCAGTTCCTCTCCCGGGCTGACGAGGTGCTCCACTCCGGCGGCCTCTTGGTCTCCCTGCTTCGGATAATGGAGAAGGAGGGCCAGCCCAGCTGGTTCCGGCCGTGGCTCGAAGCCGAACGCGCCGCCCGGCAGCTTCGTTGCTTCCACCCTGGCCTCGTTCCCGCGTTGCTCCAGACGGAGAACTACGCCCGCGCGGTGATCCGCTGCGATGACCTGCTCACCGACGACGAGGTGGAGAGGAAGGTGGCAGCCCGGATGGACCGCCAGGCAGTTCTCCACCAGCCGGACCCACCCCAGCTCATCGCTGTCATCGACGAGGCCATACTGCACCGCACCGACGAGGGCTACCGGGGCCTGATGACCCGCCAGATCGACCACTTGGTGGTCATGACCGAACGCCCCCAGATCAGTGTGCACGTCATTCCGCGCCTGACCGGCTTCCATGTGGGCATGTCCGGGCCGTTCGCACTGGCCAGGGGCCTGGACGGCAGCTGGGTGGGCACCCTGGAGAGCCAACTCGCCGGCACGACGATCGACAGCGAGGGAGACCTGGCTAGCCTCTTGGCGAGGTGGGAGTCGGTCCGCAACGACGCCCTGCCCCGCCGCCAGTCGATGGAACTCCTGAAGGAGGCAGTGACGTCATGGACCTGAGCAACGCCCAGTGGCGCAAGGCAAGCCGCAGCGGAAACACCGACTGCGTCGAGGTAGCCGCCAACATGCCCGGTCTGGTTGCCGTCCGCGACAGCAAGGACCTCGCAGGGCCGGTCCTGACCTTCGACCCACAGAACTGGAAATCTTTCGTGGAACACGCCGCACGGCACTGACCCGGGACGCGGCGGATGGCCCCCAGCGTGCGCTGGGGGCCATCCGTCATCTCATGCCGTGCCCGCTATCGCGTGGACGACTCCACCCGGCACAGGTACCCGCCGCAGTGGGCCTTCCGCAATAGCCGCCAGTCAGAAGCGGGACCACTTCTGACTGGCGACGCCGAGGCAGTCCCACAGGTGCAGTTTGCCGCCGTTGTTGGGGTTCTGGTCCCGGACGTCGACGCACCTGTTGGCGCTGAGGTTGACCAGGTCCCCGGCGCCGTTGAGGGTGAACCGCTGGGCCGGGTTGCCGTTGCAGGTGACCAGGTTGACCTCGGTGCCGTTGGCGGTGCCGGCCCAGGCCGGGTCCATGCACTTGCCCATCGCGCGGACGGTGCCGTCGGTGGCGAAGGTCCACGCCTGCGCGGCGGTGGTGTTGCAGTCCCAGATCTGGAGCTTGGCCCCGTCCACCGCGTTGGAACTCGGGATGTCGATGCACCGGCCGCTCTGCGTGCCGCGCAGCCGGGTGGTGCCGGGCTGCGGGTTGCCGCCGCCGGGCACGTAGCTGGAGACCCGGACGTAGTCGACGAGCATCTGCTGGGGGAACTGGGTGGAGCCGTCGGGGTAGCCGGGCCAGTTACCGCCCACCGCCACGTTGAGGATCATGAAGAACGGGTGGTCGTAGACCCAGCGGTTGCCGCCGAGCCGGGACGGGTCGACGCGGTGGTACTCGACGCCGTCGAGGTACCAGACGATCAGGTTCGGCTCCCAGTCCACCCGGTAGGTGTGGAAGGTGTCGGCCAGCGGCTGGCCGATGGTACGGCTGCCGGTGATGCCTCCCCCGCCGGAGTAGCCGGGGCCGTGCACGGTGCCGTAGACGGTGTTGGGTTCCCGGCCGATGTTCTCCATGATGTCGATCTCACCGGCGGCGGGCCAGCCGGCGCTGCCCATGTCGTTGCCGAGCATCCAGAACGCCGGCCAGATGCCCTGGCCGCGGGGGATCTTGATCCGGGCCTCGAACCGGCCGTACGCCTGGGTGAAGGTGGCGGCGGTGAGCAGCCGCGCCGAGGTGTACTCGCACCTGCCGTAGTGGCACTGGTAGTTGGCCGGGTTCTCCTTGCGGGCGGTGATGACCAGGTTGCCCTGTCCGTCGTGGACGGCGTTGCTGGTGCTGTTGGTGTAGTACTGCCGTTCGTTGTTGCCCCAACCGCCACCGCCGATGTCGAAGCGCCACCGGTTCTGGTCGACGGGGGTGCCGGCAGCGGCGTTGAACTCGTCCTGCCAGGTGATGCCGCCGATGGCGGCCGAGGCGGGCTCGGCCTGGGCGGGCAGGACGAGGGCGGCGGCGAGGGTGACGAGGGCGACCGCCGCGCGGGCGAGGGATCGGGGCCGGGGGACGGCTCGGGCTCCGGGCACGGGAGGCTCCTTGGGCGACATCGGGGGCGGGGAGCACGCCAGGGGAGAGCGCTCTCCACGAAGGATGTCGATATCCGGCACTTCTGTCAATAATGTTTCCAGTTAGCTCGCCCTAATCAGGAGCCCGCCGACCGGTCAGTGAAAAGAAAACTACTCTGCGTGATCAGAGTCGTTGCGCGCCGGCGACCTCGGAGGTGTCCCGCGCGAAGCCCGACCGGTGGCCGGAAGGCGGGGCGGGCGGGACGCGGTGCGGACCGCCCGCCGACCGCCGGGACCGCTCAGCGGTGCAGCCCGCGCCAGGAAGGATTGCTGCCACGCCAGGCGTCGGCCAGGATGACCGCCGCCGCCCGGCTCGGGCACTGCTGCACGCGGGAGCGACCCGACGCCCCGCCGATCTGCGCCTGGACCTCCCAGGCCTCCCCGTCGGTACGGATGTAGACGTCCCGCCGCCCGCGTGGGCTCGGGTCACCGTTCCACCAGTGCTCCTCGACCATCATTCACCGACCGTATAGCAAACTGGCCGCGGAACGTGAGTCACGAATTCGTCGAGGCCCGCCGCCGGCCCCGCCCGGTCATCCCTGCCGGGGCGTGAGCAGGTAGTCGTCGGCCTCCGCGCTCCAGGCCAACGTGACCTCACCGGCCGTGGCGGCGGCCTTACCGAACTGGAGGAAACTGCGGTAGCCGAGCTTCTTCTCGCTGAATTCGGGGCGGGCCCGGCGGAGCTGGTTCTTGAGCCCGGACAGCGCCACCGGGCCACCGGCCGCGGCCAGCTCCGCCACCACCGTACGCAGCAACGCGAAGGCGACCTCCTGGTCGCCGTGCTCGGGCAGGGACACCTCCGGGTCGCCCTTGGCCGGCCCCTCGGCCAGCTCGACGACATTGTGCCCGGCGAGGTGGCGCAGCAGCTCACCGAAGGTGCGGAACCCGTAGTCGGACTCGCTGAACGTGGGGTCCTTGCGCAGCAGGGTGCGCTTGAGCCGGGAGGCGGTCACCTCCCCCTCCGAACTGCCCTGGAGGCCGGCGACGGTCTGGGCGACCAGCACGGCGAGCGCCTCGGCGTCGCGTACCGGCTCCTCGGCGGCCGGCGACGAATCCGGCTGCTCCGGCTGCTCCGGTGTCGGCTCCACCGCCGTCGGCTCCGGCTGCTGCGGCTCGGCCGGGCGCGACGCGCGACCCCGCCGGCCGCGTACGGGTGGGAGGTCGACGCCCTCCAGCCGGTCGTAGTAGAGGAACTCGTCGCAGGCGGGCGGGAGCAGCGCCGAGGTGGACTTCTCCACCCCGACCCCGATCACCCGCTTGTTGAGTTCGCGCAGCTTGTGCACCAGCGGGGTGAAGTCGCTGTCCCCGGTGCAGATGACGAAGGTGGAGATGTAGCCGCGCTCGAAGGCCAGTTCCACCGCGTCCACGGCCATCTTGATGTCGGCGGCGTTCTTGCGGGACGCCCCCATCCGCTGCGGGATCTCGATCAGCTCGACGTGCGAGCGGGTGAGCATCCGACGGTCCTCGTCGAAGTATGACCAGTCCGCGTACGCCCGACGGACGACCACCCGCCCCCGCTCGGCGAGGGCGTCGGCGATCGGACGGAAGTCGAACGCCCGCCCGCCGTGGTGTTCCCGGGCGCCCAGGGCAAGGTTCTCGTAGTCGAGAAAGAGCGCGATTCGATCCTCGTGATCCACCGCAACACCCTAATCCCGCGCCCCTGCCCCACCACCCCGCCACGTCGCACCACCCCACCAAAACCCCCCCGAACCCCACCGAAGCCCCCCCAGCCACCCCACCGAATCCCGGCGATCACCCCGCCGAAGCCCCGGCGATCAAGAGGAAAACGTCAGCCGGCGGCCGGTTCATGACGTATTTCTCTTGATCACCGGGGCTGGCCGGCGGGGAGCGCGGGAGCGCGGGGCGGAGGGTCAGGGGGTGCGGTTCTCGGCCAGGGCCTTGATGCCGTCGAGCACCGACTCGATGTGGGAGCGGAGCTGGCCGAGCCTCGACTCGACGATCTGCTCCTCGTGCTCGGGGGCCTGGTCGATCACGAGGCTGAGCCCGGAACGGCCCGGACCGACCCGGACCGTCTGCCGCAGCCGGGTGCCGGCCCCCTCCGGTTCCAGCTCGAACCGCCAGGTGGCCGCCGGCGACGACACGTCGGCCCGGCCGGCACCGTCCTGGCCGGCGAACATGCCGTCCACGTCCGTGACGACCCACCCGAAGACCCGTTCCTGGTCCAGTTCGGTGACGTAGGAGGCGGTGCGCCACTGCCCGATACGCGGGTGGCTGTTGTACCCGAGGAAACTGGCCCCCTTGACGAGTTCGTCGGCACCCTCGAACCACTCGACCCGTTGCAGCTCGGGACTCAGCCGGGCCGGCAGGTGAATGTCGGTCACCAGTTCCCAGACCCGGGACGGAACTGCCTCGACGTAGACCTCGTAGGTCACGCCCGGCCCATCGGCATAACGCAAAATCGCCACCTTCGATCGGATCCGACGCGCGCCGGATCACCCCACAATGCGATCGACGATAATGCATGTCGTCGAGGGACCGTAGGGCTGCCGGGCGCTCACCGGTCCGCTCCGGCCGCGGGGGGCGTGGCCATCTTGTGGTTCTGCCCCGGAATGCGGAAATGGTGGAAGCTGACCGTGGCGCTGACCTCCAACGCCTGCACCCAGTGCCACCAGCCCACCGGGACGAACAGCAGCTGCCCCGGTTCCAGCACGACGTCGAGCACCGTCGCCTCGGCGTACCGGGGGTGCCGGGTGAGGTCCGGGTCGGCCGCGTCGACCGCGCTGAACGTGCCGCCGCGCGGATAGACCAGGTGCCGCTCGTACGACGGGACCAGCCGGACGTGCTTACGGCCGAGCACCTGGCCGAGCAGCACCGAACTGTTGTCCACATGCAGCGGCGTCACCGTGCCGGCCGGCCCGAGCAGCAGGTGACCGAGCCCGGACGGGTCCACGATCCCCTCCGGGGCACGGATGTCGGCGGCGAGCGGGCGCAGCGCGCCTGACCAGTTCTCGTTGCGCGGCACCATGTAGTAGTCGTTGGTGTGCCGGCCCGAGGCGAGCAGCGCCAGGTACTCGCGGAACGGCATGCTGGTGCGGTGCCTGTCGTACTGCCAGGCGTGGTCGGGGTTGGCGTCCCGGCCGGTCATCACCTCGACCTCGGCGTCGCCGCAGGCCGCCGCCAGGCCGGACAGCGTCCAGCCGAGGGCGGGCCAGTCGGCCATCAGGCCGTCCAGCACGACCGGCCGGTTGCCGAAGTAGTAGCGGGAGAAGAACTCCGCAGGGTCGAGGTCCGCACGGTGCTCCAGCGTCCGCCCGCCGTCGCTGTCGCGCAGCGTCCGGTACGTGTCGAGGACCGACTCCAGCCAGTCGTAGCGCAGCGCGAGCCGCCGGCACACCGCGAAGTACGGATGGTCGGCCAGTTCCCGCAGCTCGGCGTCGATGGCGTCGGGGTCGGCGGACCCGGCGACGGCAGCGGCCCGCGCCTGCGGCACCGACGCGCCCATGGCGAGGTTCTCGACCAGCCACTCCCGCCACGCGGGGTCGAGCCGGGACGGGACGACCGTGGTCATGCCCCGGCCGCCGGCACGAGGGTGAGCCGGGGCGGGCGGACCGCCTCCTGACAGGTCGGGTACGAGTTCTTCACGTGGGCCGGGATGTGGTCCGGCGGCGGGGTGAGCCGCGCCTCGCGGTCGTACTGGTCGCAGTTGACGTAGGAACCCTTGACGTGGGCGGGGAAGTGGTCCGGCAGCTCGGTCATGGGGCCAGTCAACGGGCCCCGGCGTCCCGGCCACCAGGGGTCGGTGTCCCGGCCGCCCGGGACGTTCCCGCAGGTCATGGGTAGACTCCCGGCCGGAAACGATCATCGGAAGGGCCCCATGACAAAGCGTTACGAGCTGCCGCTGCTGGTGTTGACCGCGGCGACCGGGGCGGTCGACGGGGTCAGCTATCTCGCCCTGGACCGGGTCTTCACCGGCAACATGACAGGCAACGTGCTCTTCATCGGTTTCGGGCTGGCCGGGGTGTCCGGCCTGCCGGTGCTCAACAACCTGGTGGCGTTGCTGACGTTCATGCTCGGCGCGGTGCTCGCCGCCCGGCTGACCCGGGGCGCGTCGGGGCCGGCGGCGCTGCCCGCCGCCGGGCTGGCCATCCTGGTCGGCGGCAGTGTGCTGACCCTCGCCCTGGCCGGTTTCTGGCTCGCCACCGGCCCACCGGCGCACGGGGTGATGCTGGCCGTCACCGGCCTGCTCGCCCTGGTGCTCGGCGCGCAGGCGGCGGCGGTCAAGCACATCGGCATCCGGGACCTCTCGACGGTGGTGGTGACCATGACCATGGTGAACCTGTCCGCCGACAGCCGGGCCGCCGGTGGCCCCGGCACGGCCTGGCTCCGCCGGTTCGGTGCGATCACCACGATGGGCCTGGGCGCGTTCGTCTCCGCGGTGCTGACGTTGCGGGTGAACGGGGCGGTGGCGCTGGTCGTGGCCGGGGCGCTGCTGGCCGTCGGCACGACACTGATCGCGGTGGTCCGCCGCCGCGAGGTCGCCGCGACCGCGTCGGCGGACGCCTGACCCCGCCGACCTGCGGCGGGTGCCGCAACAACCTCGTCCGGGCGGGGAAAGACCAAAAACTTTTGTGGGTTTCCTACAACGGTCACCGCTCAGGGTTCGGTGATTACGACATGGCGCTACCGGCCGGCACGCGGAAGGGTGATCGCTGTCGGGGGTCGATGCCTTGCGGCGCGTACTCGTGGATCTACCGGAGGAGTCGGTCGGGTGTTCAGCCGTGTCGCCATCGTCAACCGGGGTGAGGCCGCGATGCGCCTCATTCACGCGGTCCGAGAGCTGGCCGCGCAGACCGACACTCCGATCGAAACGGTGGCCCTCTATACCGACGTCGATCGCACCGCGACCTTCGTCCGCGAGGCCGACATCGCCTACGACCTGGGTCCGGCGTCCTCCCGGCCGTACCTCGACCTGAAGCGGCTGGAGCATGCCCTGGTCGAGACCGGGGCCGACGCGGCGTGGGTCGGGTGGGGTTTCGTCGCCGAGGACCCGGCCTTCGCGGAGCTGTGCGAGAAGATCGGCATCACCTTCGTCGGGCCCAGCCCGGACGCGATGCGCAAGCTCGGCGACAAGATCGGCGCGAAGCTGATCGCCGAGGAGGTCGGCGTGCCGGTCGCGCCGTGGAGCCGGGGCGCGGTGGAGACCCTGGAGGCCGCGATCGCCGCCGCCGCCGAGATCGGCTACCCGCTGATGCTCAAGGCGACCGCCGGCGGCGGCGGCCGGGGCATCCGCGTGGTCACCAGCGACGCCGAACTGGCCGACGCCTACCAGCGCACCAGCCAGGAGGCGGCGCGCGCCTTCGGCAGCGGCATCGTGTTCCTGGAGCGCCTGGTCACCGGTGCCCGGCACGTCGAGGTACAGGTCATCGCGGACGGTCAGGGCACCGCCTGGGCGCTCGGCGTACGGGACTGCTCGGTGCAGCGACGCAACCAGAAGGTCATCGAGGAGTCGGCCTCCCCGGTGCTCGGTCCGGAGCAGACGGCCGAACTCAAGTCCTCGGCCGAACGGCTGGCCGTCGCGGTCGGCTACCGGGGTGCCGCCACCGTCGAGTTCCTCTACCACCCCGGTGACCGGCTGTTCGCCTTCCTGGAGGTCAACACCCGGCTCCAGGTGGAGCACCCGATCACCGAGCTGACCACCGGCTTCGACCTGGTCAAGGCGCAGTTGCACGTCGCGGCGGGCGGCCGGCTCGACGGCGTGCCGCCGGTGGAGCGCGGGCACGCCATCGAGGCCCGGCTCAACGCCGAGGACCCGGACCGCGACTTCGCCCCCGCCCCGGGCCGGATCGCCCGGCTGGACCTGCCCGCGGGTCCCGGCATCCGGGTCGACACCGGGGTCAGCGAGGGCGACACCATCCCGGCCGACTTCGACTCGATGATCGCGAAGATCATCGCGTACGGGCGGGACCGGGACGAGGCGCTCGGCCGGCTGCGCCGGGCGATGGCCGAGACCACGGTGATCATCGAGGGCGGTGCGACCAACAAGAGCTTCGTGCTCGACCTGCTCGACCAGCCCGAGGTGATCGACGCCAGCGCCGACACCGGCTGGATCGACCGGGTACGCGCCGAGGGCCGGCTCGTGTCGCACCGGCACTCCGCCGTCGCGCTCGCCGCCGCCGCGATCGAGGCGTACGAGGAGCAGGAGCAGGCCGAACAGCAGCGGCTGCTGTCGACGGCGTTCGGTGGCCGCCCGCAGGTGCAGCACGTCAGCGGCCGGCCGCTGGACCTCAAGTTGCGCGGCGTCGGGTACCGGATGCGGGTGGCCCGGGTCGGCGCGCACCGGTTCCGGGTCGGCATCGAGGCCGGCGGCGACGTGCACACCGCCGACGTCGAGCTGGACCGGTTCGACCGGCACACCGGGCAGATCGCCGTCAACGGCGCCCGGTACCGGCTGCTCACCGGCACCCACGGCGCGATCCACCTGGTCGAGGTGGACGGCGTGACCCACCGGGTCGGCCGTGACGAGGGCGGCGTGGTCCGCTCGCCGATGCCCGCGCTGGTCGTCGCCACCCCGGTGGAGGTGGGCGCCGAGGTCGAGGCGGGCGCGCCGGTGCTGGTGCTGGAGGCGATGAAGATGGAGACGGTGCTGCGGGCACCGTTCCGGGCCCGCCTCAAGGAGTGCGACGTCTCCGTCGGCAGCCAGGTGGAGGCCGGCGCGGCGCTGCTGCGGCTGGAGCCGCTCGGCGACGACGCCGACGACGCCGCGGGTGCCGAGGCCGCCCCGCCCGTCGCCCTGGACCTGCCCACCGCGCCCGACCAGGCCCCGGCGATCGAGCGGTCCCGGCGCGGCCAGGAGGACCTCCGTGGACTGCTGCTGGGCTTCGACGTGGACCCGCACGACGACGGCCGGGTGCTCGACGAGTACCTCGCCGCACGGCGGGCCGCCATCGAGGACGGCCACCGCCCACTGGCCGAGGAGATCGATCTCGTCGACGTCTTCGCCGACCTCGCCGAACTCAGCCGCAACCGGCTGACCGGGGAGGACGTCAGTGGCGACAACCACGTCCCCAGCGCCCGCGAGTACTTCCACACCTACCTGCAGAGCCTCGACGTCGAGCGGGCCGGTCTGCCGGCGCACTTCCAGGCCAAGCTGGCCAAGGCGCTCGGCCACTACGGCGTCACCGAGCTGGACCGCTCCCCCGCCCTCGAAGCCGCCGTGTTCCGGATCTTCCTGGCCCAGCAGCGGGCGGCCACCGACGCCACGGTCATCGCGACGTTGCTGCGCTCCTGGCTGCGTGAGCCGCCGCCGGACGCGGTGCTGCGCGAGCCCGCCGGTCTCGCCTTGGAGCGGCTGGTGGCGGCGACGCAGGTCCGTTTCCCGGTCGTCGCCGACCTGGCCCGCGGGGTGGTGTTCGCCTGGTTCGCCCAGCCGCTGCTGCTGCGCAACCGGGCCCGGCTGTACGCCTCGGTCCGCCGGCACCTGCGTCACCTCGACGCGCACCCGGACGCGGCGGACCGTGCCGAGCGGGTCGCGGAGATGGTCCGCAGCACCGAACCCCTGGTCCGGGTGCTCGGCCAGCGGCTCGTGCGGGACCACCTGGACAACGCGGTGATGCTGGAGGTGCTGACCCGGCGGTACTACGGCAACAAGGGCCTGGCCGACGTGCGGACCCGCCGGGTGGCGGACTGCACGTTCGTGGTGGCCGAACGGGCCGACTCCAGCCTGCTCTCCGCCGCCGTACGCTTCGACGCGCTGGGCGACGCGCTGCGCGGGCTCGCCGAACTGGCCGGGGACGGCTCGGCCGTCGACGCCGACATCTATCTCGGCTGGGAGAACCAGCCGGAGGACTTCGACGCGATGGCCGCCGCGCTGCTGGAGGTCGTCAACGCGCACCCGCTGCCGGCCCAGGTCCGCCGGCTCACCACCACCGTCGCGGGGCGCGGCGGCGCGGTGATGCACCACCACTTCACGTTCCGTCCGTCGAGCACGGGGATGAGCGAGGAGCGGCTGATCCGTGGCCTGCACCCGTACATCGCGCAGCGGATGCAGTTGGAGCGGCTGCGTAAGTTCGACCTGACCCGGCTGCCGTCGTCGGACGAGGAGGTCTACCTCTTCCAGGCCGTCGCGCGGGAGAACCCGTCCGACGAGCGGCTCGTCGCGTTCGCCCAGGTACGCGACCTCACCGCGCTGCGCGAGCACGACGGGCGGCTGGTGGCCCTGCCCACGGCCGAGGACATCGTCGCCACCTGCCTGGACTCGATCCGCCGGGCGCAGACCCGCCGCCCGTCCAAGACCCGCTTCAACACCAACCGGATCGTCATCTACGTCTGGCCGCCGAGCGACCTGACCCGCGAGGAGATGGAGATGATCGCCGAGCGGGTCCGCCCGACGACCGTCGGCGCGGGGCTGGAGGAGATCCTGTTCATCGCGCGCCAGCGCGACCGCCGCACCGGCGAACTGAACAAGATCGCGGTGCGCATCGCGTTCGACGCCACCGGCGGGGCCGAGCTGACCATGGGTGAGCCGCCTGTCGACCCGGTGGAGCCGCTCGACGACTACCGGCTCAAGGTGCTGCGGGCCAGCAGCCGCAACACGGTCTACCCGTACGAGCTGACCGGGATGCTCGGCCAGTTCGTCGAACACGACCTCGACGACGACCACGCGCTGGTGCCGGTGGACCGGCCCCGGGGGCGCAACACGGCGGCGATCGTCGCGGGTGTGGTCACCACGCCGACGCCGAGGCACCCGCAGGGGGTGACCCGGGTGGTGCTGCTGGGCGACCCGACCAAGTCGCTCGGCGCGCTCTCCGAGGCCGAGTGCCGGCGGGTGATCGCCGCCCTGGACCTGGCCGAACGGCTGCGGGTGCCGCTGGAGTGGTACGCCCTGTCGGCCGGTGCGCGGATCTCGATGACGTCGGGCACCGAGAACATGGACTGGGTGGCGGCGGCGCTCAAGCGGATCGTCGAGTTCACCCAGGACGGCGGCGAGATCAACATCGTGGTCGCGGGGATCAACGTGGGTGCCCAGCCGTACTGGAACGCCGAGGCGACGATGCTCATGCACACCCGGGGCATCCTGGTGATGACGCCGGAGGCCGCGATGGTGCTCACCGGCAAGCAGTCGCTGGACTTCTCCGGTGGGGTGTCCGCCGAGGACAACTTCGGCATCGGCGGCTACGACCGGGTGATGGGCCCCAACGGGCAGGCGCAGTACTGGGCGCCGAACCTGACGGCCGCCCGGGACGTGCTGATGTCGTACTACGACCACACGTACGTCGCGCCCGGGGAGGACGCCCCGCGCCGGGCGACCACCGCCGACCCCGTCGACCGGGACGTCTCCATTTTCCCGCACACCGTGGCCGGCAGCGACTTCACCACCGTCGGCGAGATCTTCTCCGCCGCCGCCAACCCGGACCGCAAGAAGCCGTTCGACATCCGTACGGTGATGCGGGCGCTGTCCGACCAGGACCACCCGGTGCTGGAGCGGTGGGCGGGCATGGCCGACGCGGAGACCGCGGTGGTGCAGGACGTGCACCTGGGCGGCATCCCGGTCTGCCTGCTCGGCATCGAGTCGCGGTCGGTGCCCCGGCGGGGTTTCCCGCCCACCGACGGCCCGGACACCTACACCGCGGGCACCCTGTTCCCGCGCTCGTCCAAGAAGGCCGCGCGGGCGATCAACGCGGCCAGCGGCAACCGGCCGCTGGTGGTGCTGGCCAACCTGTCGGGCTTCGACGGCTCGCCCGAGTCGATGCGCAAGCTGCAACTGGAGTACGGGGCCGAGATCGGCCGGGCGATCGTCAACTTCCGTGGGCCGATCGTGTTCTGCGTGATCTCCCGCTACCACGGTGGGGCGTTCGTGGTCTTCTCCAAGGCGCTGAACCCCAACATGACGGTGCTGGCGCTGGAGGGCTCGTTCGCCTCGGTGCTCGGCGGTGCCCCGGCGGCGGCGGTGGTGTTCTCCGGCGACGTCAACGCCCGTACCGCAGCCGACCTGCGGGTGCGCGACCTGGAGTCGCGGGTCGCGGCGGCCACCGGCACCGAGCGGGCGGCGCTCACCGCCGAACTCGACGAGACCCGCGCGGCGGTCCGCGCGGAGAAGCTCGGCGAGGTGGCGGCGGAGTTCGACCGGGTGCACAACATCGGGCGGGCGGTGGAGGTCGGCTCGGTCGACGCGGTGATCCGGGCCGCCGAGCTGCGTCCCCGCATCATCGAGGCGATCGAGTCCCGACTGGGCTGACACCCGCCGGTAGCGCCCCGCGCCCCGGCCGCCGTGAGCGGTCGGGGCGCGGGGCGCTTCCCCGGTCAGCCGGTGGTGGTCGCCCCGGCGTCGGCCAGCAGCCGCTGGCGCATCAGGAACTTGCGGACCTTGCCCGTCGGCCCCATCACCACACCGTCGTCGGGCACCGTGACCACCCGCCGCAGCGTCGCGCCGACCACCGGGCCGAGCGCGGCGCGGACCCGGTCGGCACGGTCCAGCGCCGGATCGGCGTCGTCGGCGAGCAGCAGCAGCACCTCGGTGACGATGCGGTCGTCGTCCTCCCGCACCGCGATGACCGTGCAGTCGCGTACGTCGGGGCAGTGCTTGAGGATGCGCTCCTCGGACAGCGCCGTGTAGAGCCAGTTGCCGTCGCCCAGGTCGACCGCGTCGCTGGCCCGGTCGACGTGGTGGTAGTTGCCCTCCGGGTCGCGGTACATCAGGTCACCGGTCAGGTAGTAGCCGTTCAGCCGGGTGCGGAAGGTGTTGACCGAGTCGTTCCAGTAGCCGAGCGCCAGCGTCGGTGACTTGAGCCCGACGTGCCCCACCTGCCCCTCGGGGACCTCCTCGCCGGTGGTGACGTCGAGCAGGGCGATCTGCGCGAACGGGTACGGCTTGCCGACGCAGCGGTCGTAGTGGTCGCTGCCGAGGCGGTGGCTGATCCGGAACGCGCCGTGGCCCATCTCGGTGGAGCCGAGCATGTCGACGAACTTGGACCCCGGCACGTCGACCATGCCCTGCCGGGTGTACGCCGGGTGGCTGCCGACGGCGACCAGCCGCCGGATGTGCGACTCGTGGGCGCAGTCCCCGGTGTTGAACCAGTTGCGCACCGACCTCAGGTCGCGGGTGCTCAGGTCGTGCCGGGCCAGTTCGGACCAGGTCACCGCGAAGCCGAATACGCCTGTCGGCCGCCAGCGTTCGATGGCGTCCAGGATCGTCTCGGCGCTGCGCGCGAACGGGCCGCCCTGCGCCGACAGGTACAGCAGCTGGTAACCGTTGCAGAGCGCCTGGTTGACGGTGATGATGCCGGCGGTGTGCGCCGCCGGCAGGACGGACAGTTCGCGCACCTCGCCGTACGGGCGGGACTCGGTGAGCCGCACGGCCCGGATGGCGGCGAACAGCCCGTGGTGCGAGTGGACGATCGCGGCCGGCACCCGGGTGGTGCCCGACGAGTGGGTGATGGCGACCGGGTCCTCGGGGTGGTGACGGTAGTGCGGCGGGGCCTGGCCGGGGTCACCGGTGCCGGTCTCGGCGGCGTCGCCGAGGATCGGCACCCCGAGGTCGTGCTCGCGCAGCGCGGCGTGGTCGGCGTCGACGACGACCCCGACGCCGCGCAGCCGCCTGATGAACTCGGCCGCCAACTCGATAGGCATGTTGCCGTTCATCAGGGCGGGGATCGCGCCGAGCCGGTTGAGGGCGAAGAAGTTGAGGAACACGTCGGGCGCGGACGTCACATAGACCGCGACCGGGTCGCGCCGGCCGATGCCGCGCTGCCGGAACCAGTCGGCGCGGGCGGCGACCCGCTCGGTGAGGGTGGCCAGCGACAGCGGCGTCCAGGCGGGGATGCCGTCCACGTCGACGTCGAAGGTCACCCGGGGCAGGTCCGGGTCGGCACCGTGCTCGGCGAGCCGGAGCAGCACGTTGCCGGCCCCCAGCTCCATGTCGGCCGCGAGCGTCGCCCGGAAGTTGTCGGCACCCAACGCGTTGTCTCCTCACCTGGCACGCTCACGGTCGCCGCACCCCGGCGCAGCGGCCGATCGGGGACACGCTCAGGCTAGAGCGCCGATCACCTGCAGACAATGGCCAACATCAATCCTGGTCGCACCGGGCCGGTCGACGCCGGCCGGGTTCAGGAGACCTCGCGGTTGAACAGGTGCGACGACCAGACCAGGCTGACCGCGGCCAGCACGATCATGATGAGGGCGCCCTGCCAGACCACCGGTTCGGCGAGCTGCCCGTCGAACAACGCCCGCATGCCGTTGGTCGCCCAGGAGAACGGATTCCAGAACGCGACCCGCTGGATCCACAGTGGGGCCAGCACCAGCGGGATGAGCACCCCGGCGAGCAGGGAGATCGGCTGGCCGACGGTGTTCACCAGCACGCCGAGGCTGTTCTCGTTGCGCACCAGCAGCGCGATGTCGTACGAGATCGACGTGCTCAGCAGCACCATCACCGACAGCAGCGCGTACGAGATGAGCAGGTTGCCCAGGTGCACCCGCAACCCGAACGGCAACGCCACGATCGTGATGATCACCGCCTGCACCACGTTCAGGCAGACGTGCATCAGCGCCCGGCCCAGCAGCAGGCCGGTCCGGCTCACCGGGGTCACCCGGCACCTGTCGATGATGCCGGCGCGCAGCGCGCTGAGCAGCCCGTACCCGGCGAACAGGCCACCGAACAGGCCCATCGCCACGAACAGGCCGGGCACGTAGATGCGGTAGGCGTCGGCGTACGAGGAGGCGCCCCGGTCGACCATCACCACCTTGAGGAACGGGGCGAACAGGATGAGGTAGGTGACCGGCTGGGCCAGGCTGAACGCCACCATCACCGGGTTGCGCACCATCAGGCCGACCTCCTGTTGGAAGATCAGCCAGGTGTCGCGGACCAGTTTCACTGCGGCTCCTCTCGTACCGGCCGGGTCACTCCTCCAGGGAGCGGCCGGTCTTGGCCAGGAAGACGTCGTCGAGGCTGGGCCGGCGGGCCTCGATCGCCCCGGGCTCGATCCCCCGCCCGAGCAGGGTGCGCATGATCTGCGGAATCGCCGTCGCGGCACTGTCCACATAGAGCCGCAGGGTGCCGTCGACCGCCTCCGACGAGTGCACGTACGGCTGCTCGGTGAGCAGTTTCGTGGCGATCGGCAGGTCGGCGTCGACCGGGCCGTCCGTCACGTCGGCGCGGGTCAGGTCGATCGCGACCACATCGCCGGAGATCTCCCGCTTGAGATCCGACGGGGTTCCCTCGGCGACGATCCGACCACCGTCGATGATGGACAGCCGGTCGCACAGGGTGTCGGCCTCGTCGAGGTAGTGGGTGGTGAGGAAGACCGTCATGCCCTCCGCCCGCAGCCGCCGGACCTCCTGCCACATCCGTACCCGGCTCGGCGGGTCCAGCCCGGCGGTCGGCTCGTCGAGGAAGATGACCTGCGGCGAGTGGATCACCCCGAGCGCCACGTCGAGCCGCCGCCGCTGCCCCCCGGAGTACGTCCTGATCCGGCGGTCGGCGAAGTCGTCGAGCTGGAACGCCCCGATCGCCGCCTCGGCCCGGCGCTGCGCCTCGGCCTTGCCGAAGCCGTACAGCCGGGCCTGGAGCACCAGATCCCGGCGGGCGGTCGAGTCGTCGTAGGTGCCGCTGGCCTGGGCCACGAAGCCGATCTGCCGGCGCACCTGGGCCGGGGCGCGCAGCAGGTCGACACCCGCGATCGTCGCCCGGCCCCCGTCCGGGCGGATGAGGGTGGCCAGCATCCGCATGGTGGTGGACTTGCCCGCGCCGTTGGGGCCGAGGAACCCGACGATCTCGCCCCGCTGCACGGCGAAGTCGACCCCGCGCACGGCCTCGACGGTGGTGGCGTTACGGCCACGGCCGACCCGGTAGGACTTGCGCAGGCCGGTGGCCTCGATCATCGAGCCTCCTCGGACGGGGACGACGCCGGGCCACCGGGGTGTCGACGGTGGACGGCGACACCCGTGCGGGTGCGTCAGGTCAGGCTAGTGTGGCCGTACCCGCAGGACAATGGTCGATGGGCCGCGCGGCCAGGGCGGCGAGGTGCCGGGCTGCGGCGGCGGCGCCACCGGCTGCGGCGAACGACTCGCCCACCCGGCGGGCCTGCGCCCGGTAGCCCGGCTCGTCGAGCACGGCGGTGAGCGCGGCGGTGAGGTCCGCCGGGGTGGCCGAGGCGAACCCGACCTCGATGCCGGCGCCCGCCTCGGTCACCTGACGGGCCACCGTCGGATGGTCGTGCCGGATCGGCGCGACCACCACCGGCACACCGTGCGCCAACGCCTCGGTCACCGTACCCAGCCCACCGTGCGACACCAGCGCGTCGAGCCGGGGCATCAGCTCCAGCACCGGCACCCGGGGGGCGGCCAGCACGTGCACGGGTGGGTCGGGCAGCACGTCGGGCGAGGCGGTCACCACCACCTGCACCCGGTCGGCCAGCGCCGCCGTCGCCGCCATCATCCGCTGGTAGAAGTCCCGGGCCAGGTGCTCGGCCATCGTCCCGACGGTGACCAGCACGTGCCGGCGGGCCGGGTCCCAGGCGTCCCAGTCGAAGGCCGGCGCGTCGGGGCGGTGGCCCAGGGCCGGGCCGGTCAGCACGCACCGCGCCGGCAGTGGCGTCGCACCGGTCAGCGCCGTGCTGGTCAGCCCGAGCACCAGGTACGGCGAGAACCGCAGGTCGATCGCGTCGTCGACGGGCAGGTCGGTCATCGCCCAGACCCTGGCCAGTTGCGCGCGCACGTAGTCGGTGAACCCGGGCAGGTCCGGCGGGGTGAGTTCCAGCGCGCCCACGCAGAAGGTCGCCCACGGCACCCCGTGCCGGTGCGCGGCCAACGCGCCGGCCAGTGCGTACTGGTCGACGACGACGACGTCCGGCCGGTGCTCGGCGACCGCCCGGTCCACGGCGTCCCGGATGAACCGGTTGACCGGCAGCACGTGCCCCTCCCAGAGGCTGCGCACGGACGCCATGCCGGTCTCGCCGTCGAGGCGGAAGTACCGCTTGCCGGTCGGGTAGAGCGTCGCGTCGGGGCCGATCAGCGGACGCAGGTCGCTGCGGGGACCGCACCACGCCACCTCGTGCCCGGCGGCCTGGAGCGCCTGACCGATGGCGAGCGGGGCGTTGAGATGCGACGCCACCGGCAGGACGACGAACAGGAAGCGGGCCACGTCGATATTCTGGCACGCGTTGACAGCGACGGACGCCGCTGATGGGATTCTCGCCGTGGCGGTCCACGAGCAACGTTCCCGGGTGCAACCGTCCACTGTGCTGCGCACCGGTCCGGCGGGGCGCGGCCCGGTCGCCGGGCACCCCCGCTCGACCCGGGCACCGGCGGCATGACGGCGCTCGACGCGGTCGCGGTCCACCTGCCGCCGCACCGCGTCCCGATCGAGAGCCTGGCCGGCCCGCTGGAGCTGACCGAGATGCAGGTCCGGCTGTTCCGCCGGTTCCACGGCCTCGACCAGGTACGCCGCGATCCCGACCGGTCCCTGACCGACCTGCTGCGCGACGCCGCGACCGGGCTCACCGCCCTACGCGGGCAGGAACACCGCGTCCGGTTCGTCCTGTACGGGCGGGCGTTCCCCGTCGTGGTGCCGTACCCGGTCAACCCGCTGCACGACGTGTGCCGCGCGCTGGGGCTCGGCCACGCGGTCGCCTTCACCCTGACCCAGCAGTCCTGTGCCAGCGCGCTGCTCGCCGTCGAGATGGCCGGTCGGCTGCTGACCGCCGAGCCGGGGCCGCACCCGCCGGGCGAGGGACCGCTTGCGCTGGTGCTCACCGCCGAGAAGGCGTTCACCCGGGACGCCCAGTTCATCCCGGAGACCTCGGTGTTCAGCGAGGGGGCGTCGGCGTGCCTGGTCAGCCTCGACGGCCCCCGGGACCGACTGCTCGGCTACGCCTGCCGGCAGCGGGGCGAGTTCGACGTCGCCGGGGGCGCGTCCGGCGCGCAGTTCCAGCGCGAGTACCGGCCGGCGCTGGCCGAGGTGATCGGACGGGCACTGGCGGTCGCCGGGGTGGACCTCGACGACATCCGGCTGATCCTGCCCCACAACGTCAACGTGGTGACCTGGCAGCGGCTCAGCCGGCTGCTCGGGTTCCCGCGCGACCGGGTGCTGCTGGACAACGTCCGGGAGACCGGCCACGTCTTCTGCGCGGACGCGTTCACCAACTACCTGACCGCCCGCGACCGCGGCCTGCTGCGCCCCGGTGACCGTTACCTGGTCGCGGCGGTCGGCGCCGGCGAGGGCGCGACCTTCGCCGCGATGGTCTTCGCGCACTGACCCCGCGCCCCCGCCCACTGCCGGGCGTCGAGGAACCGGACACCGAGGAAGGAGCACCGTGATGGCGGTCCCGTCGACCGACCTGCACCTGATCCGGGCCGCCCGGCGGGTCTTCACCGGGCCGGCCACGCTGCTGGCCGACCCGGACCAGCGGGCCCGGTCCGCCCGCTACCTGGCCGACCTCGCCCGACCGTACGGGCTGGAACTGCCGGACCGCCCGGGGCAGGACGCGCCGGGCCGGTCCCACGCGGAGATGGCCGAGGCGCTGATCGGGGCGCTCGTGCCGGCAGAGGAACCGGTTGACCTGCTCGTGCTGGCGTTCGCCCGGCACGACGTGCTGCCCGGCCGGGCCACCGCCACCTACCTGAGCCACCTCTGCCCGGGGACGCCGCTCTCCTTCGCCGTCTGCGACCAGGGCCCGGCGGCGGTCGTCAGCGGTCTCCGGCTCGCCCACGCGTATGCCTCGTCCGGCGGCGGCACGACGGCCCTGGTGATCGCCGTCGACCAGGCTGTGCTGCCGTACCGCACGCCGACGCCCGCCCCGGCCCGGCAGCAGGCGGTCGGCATGCTCTGCCGCACCGCCCCGGGGGCCGGGGCGGTGCCGGAGCACACCGGCGACGTGGCGCACGCCCCGGCCCGGATGACGGTGCTCCGCCAGCATGCCGACGTGGCGGCCGGCGACGTCGCCGCGCTGGCCGGGTCCGAACTGGCCGCGCTGTCGGCGGGCCGGCCCGACGCCCGGCTGGTGCTCGGTGCCGACCTCGCGGCGGCCTGGCCGACGCACCCGACCGACGGGGTGACCGTCGCCCCGCCGGGGCAGCCGGTCACCGGACCGTGGTGGACCCTGCTCGACGTCCTCGCCGCCGACCCGGACCGGTCCCGGCCGGTGCTGACCGCCGACTACGACCCCGACCTGCGCTACCTCTGCCTGACCGGCTGGCAGACCACCCCCACCCGCCCGGTTGGCGACGCGGCCATCACCCGGGCCGCGCCGACCGCCTAGACGGAGATCCACCGGGTACGCTGCGGGCGTGGCTGTCCGGCGTCCCCCCTACCTACTCCGGCTGAAGGTGACCAACTTCCGGAGCCTCCGCGACGTCGAGGTGCGTCTGGGGGCGCTGAACGTGCTCGTCGGCCTCAACGGCGCGGGCAAGTCGAACTTCCTCGATGTCATCGCGTTCCTGGGCGACGCCACCCGGGCCGACCTGGCACCGGCGCTCGACCGCCGCGCGGGATTCGATCGGGTGGCCTTCCGGGACGCTCGGGGGGCGCGGCAGACGATCAGCATCGAGGTAGAGGCCGCAGTCACCAGAAACAGTTCCTTGAAGGCGACCGACACTTACACGCTGGAGTTCTCATCCGACAAGCTCAAGTCGGGTCGCAGCGAGAGGGAGCGGTACTACCTACGGCGAGCCGAGAGCTTCGCGTTCAAGCGGACAGCCGGTCCGGGCCGGCGCATCACGGTCGAGGGTGGCCTGATCACCTTCCACAAGCCGGAGGGCGGTGAGGACACCGCCAGCCTGCGGGAAGGTTCGCTCGGCCTGTCCACCCTGCCCAAGCTCAGCCCCGAGGACGGCGGCGAGCAGGTCGAGGCCCTGGCTGACATGTTCGCCAGCTTCCGCGTCTTCGATGTCGACGTCGCCGCCGCGCGGCAACCATCACAGGAACGTGCGAGTGAGCGTCTACACGATGACGCGAGCAACCTCGCCGCCTTCCTCGCCTTCCTCGCCGACCGGCACCCCGATCGGTTCGACGCGCTGCAACGCGACGCCCGTGCGTTCATTCCCGGTCTCGAACGTCTTCAGTTCACCGCCATCGGCGGTGCCGGTGAAGGAACGGTCCTCACCCTGGTGGAGCAAGGCCTGTCCGGGGCGACCACGCTGCAGGAGGCCTCCTACGGGTCCATCCGCGCCCTCGCGCTGCTCTCGCTGCTCTATGACCCGTCGCCGCCACGACTGACCTGCATTGAAGAGATAGACCACGGGTTGCACCCGCACATCCTCGACCGCCTGGTAGAGCTGTTGCGTGAGGCGTCCGGACGCACGCAGTTCCTGATCGCCACCCACTCCCCCCCGCTGGTCAACCGGCTGACGCCGGACGAACTCATCGTGTGTGAGCGGGGCGCGGACGCCGCGTCGAAGATCCCCGCGATCGCTCCCGAAGCTGTCAAGGCCATGGAGCAGGAACTACACGGCGAGCTCGGGCTGGGTGAGCTGTGGTTCTCCGGCGCTCTCGGGGGCTGCCCAGAATGACCGCGAGACGAGGTGATAACCGCTCGGTGGTGGTGATCCTCGGTGAAGACGACAACGACCGCAGGACGATTCAGATCCTGGTGGCCGCGTTGCGCCCGGACATCCCCCGCGGAGCCCTCAGGCCGCTCCGCAAGCCGATGTCGCTGGTACGCAACGTGCCCCCGCAGCGGCTGCCGAGCCAGTCGACGAAGGCCGCGGCTCTGCTGCGGGCCGTCGACGTGCGGACGCCGATCCGCGCGGTCCTCATGCACGAGGATGCCGACGAGGTGGAGCCGGCACACCAGAAGCTGATCGCGAAGATCGAGGACAGCCACCGGTCGCTGCGCTGGCCGGTGGTCGCGATCGTGCCCGCGTGGGAGATCGAGACCTGGTGGTTCCTGTTCCCCGACGCGGTCCAGGCCGTCCGTCCCACGTGGCGTCGACCGGACCAGTTCGCCGGACGGGACGTCGGCAGGATCCGCAACGCGAAGGAAGAGCTCAAGAAGGCGGTCACACCGCCGGGCGCACGACCGTCGTTCCAGACCTACACGGAGGCCGACAGCATCGCCATCGCCGAGAGAATCGTGGCACTCGGCCAGCTGACGCCTCCCTGGTTCGCCCGCAGCGCCAGTTGGGAGACGTTTCTCGACAAGGTCAAGCAGCTGTAGAAAGCGTCTTCCCGAAGCCCACGCTCCGACCTCGCGGTCACGTGGGCCAGGTGCTCTGGACAAAGGCGCACAGCCGGGCGTTCGCCTCGTCGGTGCCGACGGTGATCCGGACCCCCGCACCGGGCAGGGCCATCACCAGGATGCCGGCGTCGCGGGCCTGCTCGGCGAACGGCACCGCCCGCTCCCCCAACGGCAGCCAGACGAAGTTCGCCTCGCTGGGGGCCACGGTGAGGCCGATCGCGCGCAGCCCGTCGATCAGCCGGGCCCGGGACGCCGCCAGGTCGGCGCAGCGTCGGGTCAGTTCGGGGGTGACCGCCTCGTCGAGGCTCGCCACCGCCGCCGCCTGGGCCAGGCTGTTCGGGAAGAACACCGCGCCCACCATGCCGGCCAGCGGCGTCACCCGGGGTGGCACCACCGCGTAGCCGACCCGCAGCGCGGCCAGCCCGTACGCCTTGGAGAAGGTCCGCAGGACGCAGACGTTGTCGTGGGCGCGGAACAGGTCCATCCCGTCGGGTACCTGCGGGTCGGTGACGAACTCCCGGTACGCCTCGTCGATGATCACCGGTACGTCGGCCGGGATCCGGGCCAGGAACGCCTCGATCTCGTCGCGGTGCAGCACCGCCCCGGTCGGGTTGTTGGGATTGCACAGCAGCACGCACCGGGTCTGGTCGGTCACGGCGGCGGCCATCGCCGGCAGGTCGTGGCGGTAGCCGTCCATCGGCACCGGTACGCCCCGGGCCCCGACGTTGCCGATGATCAGCGGGTAGCCCTCGAAGGACAGCGCCGGGTGCACCACCTCCGGGCGCGGCCCGAGCGCCTGGACGAGGTGCTGGCACAGCCCGGCCGAACCGGGCCCGACGAGGATCGACTCCGGTCCCACGCCCAGCCGCGCGGCAAGCGCCCCCCGCAGCGCGGCGGCGGTGCGGTCCGGGTACCGCTGGAGGGCGGCGGCACCGTCCTCGACGATCCGCCTGATGCTCGGCAGCGGCGGGTACGGCGTCTCGTTCATCGACAGGTCGGCCGGCGGCTGGGTGCCGACGGTGGTCGCAGTGGTCATCGTCGCTCACTTCGTTGCGGGGCCGGCGGGACGGGTTGGTGGGCGTGCCGGTCGACGAGCAGCCCGAGCTGGTACATCCGGTCGACCGGGGACAGCGGCCTGACGGTCGTGCCGGACAGGTTGCCGGCGGTGAGCGCGAGCAGCCGGGGGTTGGCCGCGGTGCGCCGCATCATCCGCCCCCCGAGCAGCCGGGGCAGCCCGGAGACGCTGGTGAGCATGCGGGCCGCGCTGTGGCTGACCGTGGCGACGTGGTCGAGGTGGGGCCGGCGCGCGGCGTCGTAGTCCCGCAGTGCCCGGTCCACCCCGGCGTCGTCGGGGCGGCCCCCGTCGGCGGTGAGGGTGGCCGCCAGGGTCTCGGCGTCGGTGAGTGAGCTGTTGACACCCTGCGCGGCCATCGGGTGCACCGCGTGGGCGGCCTCGCCGAGGAGGGCGAGCCCCGGCACGGTCAGCCGGGCCGCCCGCAGCCGGTAGACCGCGAGGAGTTGCCGCCGGTCCAGGTGGGCCCGCAGCGCCGTCCCCAGCGGCCGGATCGCGGGCACCTCGGCGAGCAGCCGGTCGCACCAGTCGGCCAGGTCGGCGGTGCTGCGGCCGCGGAACTCGTCCGGGGTCACCTGCACGTAGACCCGGCACCGCCCGCCGGGCAGCGGGTAGACCAGGCACAGCCCGCGCCCGGTGCGGTAGGCCGACACCTCGTCGGCCACCTGGACCCCGGGCACGTCGAAGGCGACCAGGCCGTGCGGGTACTCCCGCCGCTCGACGTCGATGCCGACGGCCTTGCGCAGCGGTGAGGACATCCCGTCGGCGGCGACCACCAGCGCCGCCCGGATCTCCCGCTCGCCGTCACCGTCGGCGACCCGGACCCCGGTGACCCGGCCGTCGGCGGCGCGCAGCGGGCCGGTGACCCGCTGCCCCCACCGGATCTCGACGCTGGCGGGCAGCCCGTCGGCGAGCACGGCACGCAGGTCGCCGTAGTCGGCGCAGAGGATCTGCCGGTACCGGCCGGGCAGGGTGCCGTAGTCGAGGGCGAGCAGCGGGCCGCCCTGCGGGTCGCGGATGGCCAGTTGGTCGACCGGGCACGCGCCGGTGGCCCGCAGGGCGTCGAGCACGCCCCAGCCGTCCAGGATGCGTACCGTCTCGGGTTGCAGGATCTCGCCCTTGGCGATCGACGCGGGGGTGCGTTGCCGGTCGAGCACCAGCACCCGCAGGCCGCGCGCGCCGAGCGCGCGGGCGGCGGCCAGGCCGCCGGCCCCGGCGCCGACCACGACGGCGTCGACGTCGGCGTTCATCGGGCGACCGCGCCGGGTGCGACGTCCGCCCGCCCGGCGACGGTACGCCGGTACTCACCGAGTGCCCGCAGCGCGACCGCCTGGGTGATCACCGCGTTGGGGTAGCGCAGGTGGTGGCGGATGTAGTTGCAGACCCGGGTGGCCGGCCAGCCGCCGTCGGGCCCGGCGGCGGCGAGCAGCCAGGAGACCCCCCGGTCGACAGCGTCGGCGTGCCCGGGGTCGCCGGTGGCCAGCAACCCCTGAACCGCCCAGCCGGTCTCCTCGACCGACCCGGCGGTGCCGTCGCCCGGCCCCCACGACCCGTCGGGCAGTTGGGTGTCGCGCAGCCAGCGCACCGCCCGCCGGACCACGTCGTGCCGGGCGTGCCCGACCCGGGACAGCGCCGCCACCACCACCGCCGTGCCGGAGGTGTGGTCGCGGTACCACAGGTTCTCGTAGCTGCCGTCGGGGCGCGCGGCGGTCAGCAGCCAGGCCGCCCCGGCGGCGATCGCCGGGTGGTCGTCGGGGTGCCCCGCGTCGTGCAGGGCGTGCACCGCCTGGCTGGTGATGGCGGGGCAGGGGCCGTCGTTGGCGAGCTTGGTGTCGCGCACCCACAGGCTCCACGAGCCCCGGCTGTCCTGCCGGCCGACGAGCCAGTCCAGGCCGCCACGCAGCACCGGGTCGGTGCCGGCGTCGGGGTAGCCGGCGAGCGCCGACAGGATCTCGGCGGACTCCAGCGTCACCGGCCAACCGCCCACGTTGGAGTAGCTCCACCCGCCCGGCGGCACGTCCAGCACCGTGAACGCGGTCGGCTTCCGGGTGGCGTGGAAGAACTCGCGGGTGGGGCGCAGCCGGGGGTCGGCGGCGTACCCGGCGGCGATCAGCCCGGTCACCGCGTACCCGGAGCGGGTCAGGTCGAGGTTGGTCACCGCGTCCCAGGCACCGTCGGGGCGTACCGCGCGGCGCAGCCAGCCCACCACGGCGGTGGCGATGTCCGGGGCTTCGCCGGAGCGGGCCAGGCCGAGCAGCACCAGGGCGGCCGGCCACGGGTCCTCGCTCAACGCGCCGGTGCGGCCCTCGTGGTCGTAGATCGCGCGCAGCAGCCGCAGCGCCGCCGGTCGGGCCCGCCGCAGGGTGGCCCGACGCAGCCGGCCGGTGGGCAGCAGGTCGGCCTGCATCAGGGCCAACCCGATGAACGGCGCGGTACGGAACGACAGGCGCTGGCGGCGGACCCGGTCGAACAGGACGATCTCCAGCGGCAGCCGGCGCAGCGGGCCCGCCTCGGCGGTCATCCCGGCCATGGTGAGCAGTTGCCGGCAGAGCAGTGAGATGGCCGGGTCGGTGACCGTGTCGACGCCGCCCATCGCGGCCAGCCGGGCGCGGCCGGCGGTGATCACCTCGGCGCTGGCGTCCGGTGCGGTCAGGGCCAGCGCGGCGACCGCGACGGCGGTGGCGACGACCTCGCTGTCGGCCCCCACCACGCCGCCCCAGCCGCCGTCGTCGTGCTGCTGCCGGCGCAGCCATGAGGTGCCGGCGTCGACGAGGTCGGCGCTGCCCACCGGGTCGGCGGCGTGCAGGGCGGCGACGGTGCCCGCGGTGCCCAGCACCGAGGCCGGTGGGTCGTCGCCGAAGACCCCGTCGGGGCGCTGCCGGCGCAGCAGCGCCTCCGCGCCGCGGGTGATGGCCCGGTCGAGGGCCTCGGTGGGCACAGCGGTCATGACACGTCCTCCATGGCGGCTCGACGGGGGGTGGCCAGCGCCAGCGCGGGTCGTCCGGTGCCGAGTTCGTGCCCGGCGCGCATCGTCCGCTGCGCCCACCAGGTCAGGGCGACCATCGGCACCGCCAGCAGCAGTTGCACGCCGATCCCGAGCCCCAGCCCGACCAGGGCCGAGGCCAGCACCACCCGCTCGACCACCAGGACGGCGTGCGCCCGCAACGCCACCAGCACGGGCATGTCGGCGCGGTGCGCGACGAGCGGGGCCAGGGCGGCGACCCCCAGCGCCACGACGACGGCGAGCGTCGCCAGGTAGCCGGCCCGCCGGCCCGGCCCGGCCAGCAGCCCGGCGGCCAGCGCGGCGACGACGGTGCCGGCGTAGAGGGCCAGCACGGTACGGACCGCGAACGGGGTGCCCCGGCGAACCGGCAGGGTGCGGTAGCCGCCGGCCCGGTCACCGTCGATGTCGCGCAGCGCGCCGACCAGGTTGGACATCGTGTCGTGCGACCAGAACGCGACAATCGAGGCGAGCAGCACCGGCAGCGCCGACGGCTGCTGCGGGGACAGCCCGACGGTCAGCGTGCCGTAGAGCAGCGCGATCGCGCCGAGCGCTCCCCGGACCAGGTTGCCGGCGATGCCGCGCGCCTTGCACCAGCGGCTGTAGGCGACGATGCCGAACGCGCCGAGCACCGCCGCCGAGGTGGTGCCCCAGCCGCCGAGCACCGCCAGCAGCGCGAGGACGGCGAAGCAGGCGCAGCCGCACCACAGCGCCGTACGGGCGGCCAGCCGACCGGACGGGATCGGCCGGTGCGGCTTGCTGCCGGCGTCGAGTTCCCGGTCGAAGTAGTCGCCCAGGTAGTGGCCGCCGAGCCAGCCGGCGGTCGGGGCGGCCCAGGCCGACAGCAGCAGCCACGGGTGGTGCGGCCCGTCGGCCAGGGCCGCGCCGGCGAGGCCGACCAGCCCGACGTACCACAGGGTGTACGGCCGCCAGGTCTCGACGTGTGCCCGCAACGCCCGTACCGAACCGGTCGCGCTCACGCCGTCTCGCTCGTCATCCAGTGGGCGATACCGGCGAGCACGGTGGCGCTGGGGGACGGGGTGAGCCCGGCCAGCTCGGCCAGTGCCCGCTCGGCGTGCTCCGCCATCTGCCGGCGGGCGCTGCGCACCGCGTCGACCTCGGCGAGCAGGTCGGCGACCCACTCGACGTCCCCCGGGCCGGCTCCGCGCCGGTGCAGCACCGCCATCAGTTCCACCCGGGCGGCGTCGGTGGCGGCGTCGTAGGCGAGCAGCAGCGGCAGGGTGGGTCGGCCGTTGTTGAGGTCGCTGGTGGCCGGCTTTCCTGTCTGTTCCGGGGTGGCCACGTAGGACAGCAGGTCGTCGCGGATCTGGAAGGCGATGCCGAGGTGTTCGCCGTAGCGGGCCAGTGCGGCGGCGACCTGCGGTTCGGCACCGCCGAGCAGCGCGCCGACGTGACACACGGCGCGGAACAGCGCGCCGGTCTTGAGCCGGATCATCTCGGGGTAGCAGCGGGCGCCCTCGTCGAGGTCGCCGACGAGCTGCGTTTCGAGCAGCTGCCCCCGGCACAGGTCCCGACCGGCCTCGGCCAGGGCCGCCACGGCGGCGGCGACGTGCCCGGCCGGCACGGTCACCCCGGATTCCACAATGGACTGAAAAGCCGTGAAGATGAGGTGGTCACCCACCACGATGGCGTTGGGGATGCCGAAGGCGACGGGCACCGCGGGCCGGCCCCGGCGCAGTGTGTCGGCGTCGATGATGTCGTCGTGCACGAGCGTCGCGACGTGCAGGTACTCCATCCCCAGCGCGGCCGGCAGGACGTCGGCAGGTGAACCGCCCACCGCCTCCGCCGCGTGCAGCGTCATCAGCGGACGGAGCAGCTTGCCCGCCGGCAGCAGGGCGTAGCGGGCGATGCCGACCAACTGGTCGGTCGACTCCGGCCACCGGCGTTCGAGTTCCGCGTGCAGCAGTCGTCCCGATTCGCTGCGGGCAAGGTCGTCGATAAAGGGCGGATAGCGCGTGAAACCAGTAACCGTCATAGCGTGTCGACCCTTTCGCAAAGGCTCGGCCCAGCCGGCACGCGAGACGTTACCTGCCGGTCCGTCCATGAACAACCTTCGGAAAAGTGCTCCAGCTATGGAGAAACACGAATATCACAAACCTATTCACCGGCAAATCGGTCGATGCCAGAGAAATCCGCTGAACTGCTCACCGTGCGTCACATGGCACCGCGAAAACAGGTACGAACGTCGGATCGTCGGTCGGGCCGATCAGGCGTCCACAGCGAACTCCAACAGGGTCAGTCCCCCGGTCCCGCGGTAGGTCCCGACCGGCTTCAACCCCGCCGCCGCCGCGAGTGCCACGTGTTCGGGCACCCCCCGCTCCCGGCCACCCACCAGCACCAGCATCTGTAGGTCGTACGGCGAGCGGTGCGGCACGTACGGGTCGGTCGGCAGCACCTCCACCACCAGCACCCGACCGGTGCGCCCGGCCGCCTCGGCGCACCGGCGCAGGATCGCCGTCGCGTGCCTGTCGCTCCAGTCGGTCAACGCCCGGGACACCACATACACGTCGGCCCCGGCCGGCAGCTCGGCGAAGAAGTCCCCGACCACGGCGTCGACCCGGTCGGTCAGCCCGTGCGCGGCGAACGTCGCGGTCGCCGTGGCCACCGGCTCGTCGCGGTCGACCAGGGTGCCCCGCAGGTGCGGGTGGGTCGTCAGCAGCTCCCGCAGCAACCCGCCGGCACCCCCGGCGACGTCGGTCACGTGGCCCACCCGCCGCCACGGGTAGAGCGCCGCCACCTGCGGCGCGGTGAACCGCTGCTGGCTGAGCATCAGCGCGTCGAAGTAGGCCCGGTAGGACGGGTGCGCGTCGAGGTCGGCCCAGAAGTCCCGCCCGTGCACCGCCTGGTAGCCCGGTCCGCCGGTGCGTACCGCGTGCGGCAGCCCGGTGTAGGCGAGGTCCATCCGGGCCCCGAGACCGTCGAGGTCGAGGTAGCCGCCGTGGCCGCCGCCGTCGCGCTCACAGAGCAGCTCGCCGACGTCGGTCAGCGCGAACACGTCAGGCGCGGTCTCCACGAACACACCCCGGTGGACCAGGTAGCGCAGCAGCCGGCCGAGCGCGTCCGGGTCGGCGTCGCAGGCGGCGGCCAGCTTGTCCAGACCGGTCACGCCGGCCGCGATCCGCTCCGGCACCCGCAGGGTGACCGCCGTGCGTACGGCGAACGGGGTGGCCAGGTCGGTCAACCGGCCGAGCCGGGCCGCCGGATCGTCATCGGTCGAGGTCTCGATCGTCACCGGGACAGCCCCCCGTCGCGCCGCGCGTCCACGATGGCCGTGGCCTCCGCCGGCCCGAATGCTCCCAGGGACGGCGCGACGGCGTCAATATCAACGGTGGAGATCCCATTCACCGGCGTGGAACAATGCGCCGACGGGCCCGGGCGCCCAGACCGGAGGAAGCACCGATGACCACGTCCCTCGTGCCGCAGGTGCGGCTCGTCGCGGGCGCCCTGGGCGCCGAGGTCCACGGCATCGACCTGAACACCCTGACCGACGAGGGCTTCGCCCACCTGCACCGGCTGCTGCTCGCCCACCAGGTGGTCTTCGTGGCCGGGCAGACCGCGCTGACGCCGCAGGCGCACATCGCCTTCGGCCGGCGCTTCGGCGAGGTCGAGCTGCACCCGTACCTGCCCCGGTTGGCGGGGCACCCGGAGATCGTCCTGATCGACTCCGAGGACGGCGGCAAGGTGGACGTCTGGCACACCGACATGACCTTCCACCAGAGCCCGCCGATCGCCTCCATCCTGCACCTGGTGCAGCTGCCCGAGACCGGCGGCGACACCATGTGGACCAACCAGTGCAAGGTGTACGAGGCGCTCTCCGCCCCCATGCGGGACCTGCTCGACGGGTTGACCGCCATCCACGTCATCCGGATCGGCACCGAGTTCACCAGCCGGGCCGAACACCCGGTGGTCCGGGTGCACCCCGAGACCGGCCGCCGCTCGCTGTACGTCAACCGGCTGTTCACCTCGCACATCCCGCAGTTGAGCCGCAACGAGAGCGACGCGCTGCTGGAGTACCTGTTCGCGTTCTCCGAGGGCCCCCAGTTCACCTGCCGGTACCGCTGGCGGGTGGGTGACGTCGCGATCTGGGACAACCGGGTCACCCAGCACTACGCGATCAACGATTACACCGGCGTGCGGCGCGGGCAGCGGATCACCGTGCTCGGCGACCATCCGACCGGCGACGCGCCCCGGTGGGAGCACTACGTCGCCGCGCCCGGCCAGCGCTACTGGCCGGACCGGGTCAACGCGGTGGAGAGCTACTGACGCGCGGGCGGCTGCTACCGGCCGGTGACCGGGGCGTCCTCACCAGGTGACCGGGAACGACGCGATGCCGCCGTTCATCCGGTCGTGCCGCCAGGGGATCTCGTCGAGCGGCACGGCGGGGGCCAGCCCCGGCAGCCGCCGCAGCAGCTCGCCGATGGACAGCTCCACCTGCATCCGGCCCAGCGCGGTGCCCAGGCAGAAGTGCGGCCCGAAGCCGAAGGTGAGGTGCGGTGCGGTCGGCACCCGGTCGATGTCGAACACGTCGGGGTCGGGGAAGACGCGCGGGTCGCGGTTGCCGACCCACGGGATCGCCATCACGCAGTCCCCGGCGCGCATCGCCGCCCCGCCCAGGGTGAGGTCCTCGCGGACCACCTGGACCCGGAACATGCTGCTCACCGAGGTGTAGCGGAGGATCTCGTCGGTGGCCGAGGAGAGCTTGCCCGGGTCGGCCCGCAGCTTCGCCAACTGCTCGGGGTGCTGGAACAGCGCCCGCAACCCGGCGCTCGTGGAGTTGATCTCCAGCCCGCCGAGCAGCACGCCCATCGCCAGCTCGACCAGTTCCGCGTCGTCGAGTTCGTGCGCGTCGCGGCCCAGCACCCAGGCCGAGAGCAGGTCGTCGCCGGGGTCCGCCCGCTTGCCCGCCAACTGCCCGGCCAGGTACGCCCGCAGCTCCGCCTGCGCGGTGGCGGCGTCGGCGGACCCGTACGCGGTGACCGAGTTGAGGCCCTCGATCCAGCCGTAGAACCGGGGCCGGTCGGCCACCGGCACCCCCAGCACGTCGCAGACCACGTGGACCGGCAGCGGCGCCACCAGCGCGGCGACCAGGTCGGCGGGGCGGGGACCGGCCAACAGGTCGTCGATCAGCGCGTCGACCAGCCGGCGTACCCGGGGGCGGAAGGTGTCGATCCGGCGGGCGGTGAACGCCCGGCTGGCCACCCGCCGCACGACCGCGTGCGCCGGACCGTCCATGTTCAACTCCCGGGGGCCCGCGCCATCGGGCGTACCGGTCGCGCCGAGCGGCAGCCGGGAGAACCGGGGGTCGGCCAGCACCGTGCAGCAGTCCTGGTAGCCGAGCACCAGCCAGGCGGGCCGGCCGTCGGGCAGCCGTACCCGGCCGACCGGCTCGGTGACCATGTCGAGCAGTTCGGCGGGCAGGTCGCCGGTGAACGGCGCGAAGGGGTAGTCCCGCAGCTCCGAGACGACGGTCATGGCGAGCTACCCACCTGTCGGTCGGCGGTCCACATCGGGCACCGGTAAGACTCGACCATCGGTGCGGCCGCCGTCAATATCCATTGGTCGCCGCGACGATCTTCCGGGTACGGAACCCATCGCCTAGCATCGGTGCACCAGGACTGCCGGGTGCTGCGCGCGGATGGGTCGGACTTGACTGCGGCTTTGCGGATTCTGTTGTCGACGTGGGGCTGGCGGTCGCATTTCTACGGCCTGGTGCCGCTCGGCTGGGCCCTGCAGGCGGCCGGGCACGAGGTGCGGGTGGCCAGCCATCCGGCGCTGGTGCCGGCGATCACCTCGGCCGGATTGGCGGCGGTGCCGCTGGGCGCGGACGTCGACTTCGCCACCGCGTTCGCGGGCCGGATCGGCGCGGTGGGCGCCCTGGACCGGGCCGAGAACGAGCCGGACGACACGGTCGAGCCGGCGATCACCGCCGACGGCGGCGTGGTCCGGTTCGCCGACGCCCTCCTCGACGACCTGGTCGGGTTCGGCCGTTCCTGGCGACCGGACCTGCTGGTCTGGGAGCCGTTCAACCTGGCCGCCGCGGTGGCCGCCGCCGCGCTGGGCGTGCCCGGGGTACGGCATCTGTGGGGACCGGACTCCTCGGTGACCCTCCGGCTCGACCCGGAGCCGGTGCTCGGCCCGCTGGCCGGCCGGTTCGGGCTGGCCGCCACCGATGTGGACCTCGCCGGTGCGCTGACCCTCGACCCGGTGCCGCCGCCGATGCAGGTGCCGGCGACCGGCCCGACCCGACCGGTCCGGTACGTGCCGTACAACGGCCCGGCCGTGCTGCCGACCTGGCTGCACGGCCCGGCGGACCGGCCCCGGGTCTGCGTCACGGCCGGCACCATGATGGCCGGGGCCGGGCTGGACGACCGGCTGGACCTCCCCCGGGTGGTGCGGGCGGTGGCCGGGCTGGACGTGGAGGTCGTCGTGCTGGTCGAGCCGGCCCAGCAGGCGGCGCTGCGCCCGCTGCCGGGCAACGTCCGGCTGGTCGACAGCCCGCTGGCCCTGCGGCTGGTGCTGCCGACCTGCGCCGCGCTGGTGCAGCAGGGCGGTGCCGGGACCACGATGACGGCGCTCGGCCTCGGGGTGCCGCAACTCGTCCTGCCACAGGTCAGCGACCAGCACTTCAACGCCGAGCGGCTGGCCGTCACCGGGGCCGGCACCTGGCTCGCCGGCGACCGGGCCGACGACGACACGCTGCGTGGGCTGGTCGGCGAGCTGATCGCCGACGGCCCCTGGCGGGCTGCCGCCGCGCTGATGCGCGACCGGGTCCACGCGATGCCCGCCCCCGCCGAGGTGCTGCCGGCGTTGGTGGACCTCGCCGCACGTCACCGGAGCTGACCCACCGTTCGACCACCCGAGGAGTCGCAGATGACGCAAGAGCCCATCCCGTACCCGCTCGCTCCGGCTCCGACGATCTACCACCCGTCACCTGACTACACCCGGCTGCGGGAGACCTGCCCGGTGGCGCCGATCGCGCTGCCCGACGGCGGGAAGGCCTACCTGGCCACCCGGCACGCGGACGTCCGCCGGGTCTTCACCGACCAGCGGTTCAGCCGGGCCGCCGCGGCCGGGCCGGACCGGCCGACCCGGGAGCTGGGTTCGCTGGCCGAGGACTCGCTGATCGGGATGGACCCGCCCCGGCACACCACGATGCGCCGGGCGGTGTCGCACGCGTTCACCGTCCGCCGGGTGGAGGCGCTGCGCCCGACGGTGGCCGCGCTCGTCGACCGGATGATCGACGACCTGGTGGCGGCGGGCCCGCCGGCGGACCTGATCCCCCACCTGTCCGCGCCGCTGCCGATCTACGTGATCAGCAAGCTGTTCGGCATCGCGGAGCAGGACCAGGACCGGGTACGCGAGTGGTCCGACGCGCTCGTCGGCGACTGGGACGCCGACCCGGCGGCCCCGCAGGCCGCCCTCGACGCGTTCGGCGAGATGATCGTCGCGCGCCGCCGCGAGCCGGGCGACGACCTGATGAGCGCCCTGATCAAGGCCTGGGACGAGCACGACGACCTCACCGAACGGGAACTCGTCTCGGTGACCGCCGGCATCTTCGTCGGCGGCCACGAGACCACCACCAACCAGCTCAACCTGTTCCTGCTCGTGCTGGCCCGGCACCCCGACCAGCTTGCCGGGCTGCGCGGTGACGACCCGGTCGCGGTGGCCCGCGCGGTGGAGGAGCTGTCCCGGTTCATCCAGCTCGGCGACAACGGAGTGCTGCTGCCCCGGGTCACCACCGAGGAGGTGGAACTGGGCGGGGTGTGCCTGCCGGCGGGTACCCCGGTGCTGCCGGCGATCGCCTCGGCCAACCGGGACGGCTCGGTGTTCGCCGGGGCGGACACCCTCGACCTGACCCGGACCGACAACCCGCACCTGGCGTTCGGGGCGGGCCCGCACCACTGCCTCGGCGCGGCGCTGGCCCGGATGGAGTTGCAGGAGGCCCTCGGTGCGCTGCTGCGTCGGCTGCCCGGCCTGCGGCTGGCCGTACCCGAGGAGGAGCTGCGGTTCAAGCCCGGCCTGGTGGTACGCAGCCTGGAGGCGCTGCCGGTGACCTGGGACCGGGTCGAGCGGTGAGCGTCGCCATGGCGGTCACCGGGTCGCCCGGCGGGCGGTGACCGGCCCGGTCAGCCGGTGACCCGGGTCGGTGCCGCCGGGTCGAACGCGGCCTCGACGGCCACCTCCTCCACCCCGCGCAGCAGTGTCTCGGCCTGGGCCTCGGTGAAACAGCCCAGGTCGAAGATCACCTGGAGGAAGATCGTGTCCGGCTGGTCCTCCACCGTGATGAACGCCTGCTCGGGCAGGTGGTCGAGGGTGCCGTCCCAGACCAGGAACGTCTCGCCCGCCCGGCGGCGGATCTGCTCCGGGGTCACCTCGACGGCGCGGGCCGCGTCGTCCGCCGCCTGCCGGGTCACCACCCGCCGGTCGTTGATCCGCAGGGTCACCCGGGCCGGGTAGCCGCGCTCGTCGTCGAGCCGGGCGGCGGCCTCGGCGAGCTGCGTCGGGTCGTAGTAGGCGTACATGCCGGCGGCGACGGAGGCGCGGCGGGCCCGGGTCACCACCTCGTCCACGGTGGTGTCGGTGGCGTCCACGGTGAGCACCCCGTTCTGGCTCAGCGGGGCGATCGCCTCGGCGAACCCCGGCCGGAACCGGTTGCCGACGATCAGTTTGGCGGTCAGCGGGCTGACCCCGGTGGCCCGGCCGACCGCCACGGCGATCACCGCGAGCAGCACCCGGGAGGTGTCCGTCCGGGTGCGGCGGGCGATGGCCTGCACCGCCAGGTAGGCCGCCGGTGAGCTGAACCGGCCGTGCCAGAACCGTCGGCCGTGCCGGCCGGCCGGGTTGGTGACCCCGCCGAAGGTCGAGGGCGGCAGGTCGCGCAGGTGCGCCTCCCAGTGGCGGACCGCCCGGTCGCTCACCCGGCGCAGCTGCGGGGTGCGCTCGCGCCGGCCGAGGTCGAGCAGTTGCACCGTACGCGGGTCGGGCACGCGCCGGGCCGCCAGGTCGACCAGTCCGAGGTCGGCCATCACCAGGGCGGTCGCCGTGCCGTCGACGACCAGGTGGTCGAGGGTCAGCACCCGGTGCACCAGCGCGCCCCGGTGCCGGATCACCGCCATCCGCACCGACCAGTCCCGGTAGAGGTCGTAGGGGGCCAGCAGCCGGGCGTGGCCCAACTCGTAGGCGAACTTCGCCACGTCGGCCGGGTCGGCGTCGTCGGGGACGTCCAGCACGTCCAGGGCGATCTCCCCGTCGGCGGCGACCACCTGACAGGGCTCGCCGTGCTCGTCGGTGCCCAGCCGCATCCGCAGCGCCGGGTGCCGGCTCATCAGGTCACCGAGCTGAGCCGCGACCTGCTGCACGGTGACCCCGGCCGGCACCGGGTGCGCGCCGCTGACGTTGTGCGTCCACCCGGTCTCCCGCATGTCCTGCATGATCGCCAGTTGACCCCAGGTCAGCGGCGCGGTCCCGGCCCCCGGGCCGGCGAACGGGACGAGCACCTGCGCCTCGGCGGTCTGCGCGAACATCGGTCAATCAGAGCAACGTTGATCGGCACGTGTCAACGTCGCCGGTCGGGTCGCCGGCCGGCCGGTGACGCCGGCGTTAGGGTACGGCCCATGCGGGACACCGTCCGGATCTGGATCCTGCCGGCCCGGGTCGGCCCGGACGAGCTGGCCCGCTACGACGCGGTGCTCACCGCCGAGGAACGCCGCCGGGCGGCGGCGCTCGGCCCGGCCACCGCCCGGGACCGGTTCACCGTGGCGCACGGGGCGCTGCGGCTGCTGGTGGGCGCGGCCCTGGGCGTCGCACCCGGACGGCTCGCCTGGCGGCGGGGCCGGTACGGCAAGCCGACGTTGACCGAGCCCCGGGGCGGGCCGCAGACCAGCCTGTCGTACTCCGCCGGGCTGGTCGCGGTGGCGGTGGGCGGTGACCGTCCGGTGGGGGTCGACATCCAGCACGTTGCGCCGGACCGGGACCCGGTGGCGCTGGCCGCCCGGTTCTTCGCCGCCGGGGAGGCCCGGCACGTCGCCTCGGGGCCGGACGTCGCCGACCGGGCCGACCGGTTCGCCCGGCTGTGGGCCCGCAAGGAGGCGGTGGTCAAGGCGGCCGGGGAACGGCTCTGGCCGCACCTGACGCTGCCGGTGCACCGGGGCGACGTGGTGGCGTGCGGCGACCCTCCTGGCGTACACCGGGTCACCGACGTCGCGACCCCGGCCGGCTACCGGGTCGCGGTGGCCCTGACCGGCGACGGGCCCTACGACACGGCGTCGTTCCACGGCCTCGACGGACCGTCCGGAGCGGTCCCGCGACCGGTCGGCTGAAGATCGCGACAGCCGTTGACACCTGCCGATCACGTTTGCTCTGATGGGCTCCATGTTGGAGCGTGTGGTCCAGTGACAGAGCCCGACACGACCACCGCGCCACAGCTGCGTGGGCAGGTCGTCGACACGATGGTCGCGCTGCTGACCCGGATGCTCCGGCCGGAGGCACCGGTCACCGTCGGCACGCAGCTGATGGACGAGCTGGGCCTCAGCTCCTCCCTCGCGCTGGAGCTGCTGCTCGAGATCGAGGACGAGCTGGAGATCCAGATCGACGTCGAGGATCTCGACGAGGACCGGATGACCACGGTCGGCGACCTGGCCGACTACATCACCCAGCACTGCACCCCCCGCTGACGCCCCGCGACGGGGGCCCGGCCGGTATCTTCCGAAGGAGTTCCATGGACCGGCCCCGCCTGAGCGTGGTGATCCCCGCCCACAACAACGCCGTCGCGCTCGACACGACCGTCGCGTCACTGACCCGGCAGACCCTCCCGGCGCAGGAGTTCGAGGTCATCGTCGGCGACGACGGTTCGGCCGTCCCGCTGACCCCGGTCGTCGAACGCTACGCCGACCGGCTGCGGATCGCCTGCGTGCGCAGCGAGACCAACCGGGGCCGCAGCGCCAACCGCAACGCGGCGGCGGCCCGCGCCCAGGCCGACGTCCTGCTGTTCCTGGACGCCGACACGGTCGCCCATCCCACCCTGCTCGCCCGGCACCGCGACCACCACGCCGCCCGCGGCGGCCGGCCCGGGGTCCTGCTCGGCCAACGTTACGACCTCGACTGGGCCGGCGCGGACGCGGTGCGCCGGGGCGAACCCGTCGACCCGGAGCTGCTGGACGCCGAGCGGGGCGACCCCCGGCTGGAGGACATCGCCCACCCGCAGCGCATCCGCGACTTCCCCAGCGCGCCCTGGGTGCTGGGCCTGACCCACAACGCCTCGGTCGACCGGGAGTCGTTCCTGCGGGTGGCCGGCTTCGACGAGGCGATGGTCAAGTGGGGGTTCGAGGACCTGGAGTTCTTCTACCGGATCTTCCACCTGCACGGGGGCCGGCCCGACGTGTTCGAGCTGGACGTCGAGGCGACGTCGTACCACCTGCCGCACTTCCGTAAGACGTCCAACGGGCTCGCCTCGATGGACAACATGAAGTACCTGCTGCGCAAGCACCTGCGCTACGACGTCGAGGTGCTGTACGCGATCAACACGTTCGGCCGGCACCTGGGCCGCATCCGGCTCTACGGCCAGGCCATCGAGGCGTACCGGCGGGCGGGGTTGGGCCGGCCGGAGGCGCTGCCCGACACGCTGCGCACGGAACTGGCCGGCCGCACCGCGTTGGTGATCGGCAACGGGGTGTCCACCCTGGAACTGGGCCCCGACTCGCAGACCTTCGACCACGACGCGCCGGCCGGGCCGACCAACGCGCACCTGCTCGGCACGGTGCTCCAGCAGTTCAAGGCCGGCGCGCTCGACGTGATCGTCAACGTCGACCTGTGGCGCTTCCTGCTGCCCGAGGACCTGCCGGCGTTCCTGACCCGGGGGCTGCTCAAGGCCGACCGGATCGAGCTGGTCTGCACCGACGCCCCGGTCGACCAGCGGGCGATGCTGCCGGTGCCGCTCGTGGCCGACCTCGACTACGTGACCGACATGCTGGACCAGCACTTCGCCGTCACCGTCGCCCGGTACGACGGGGCGTCGGTGCTCACCGTCCGCTGACACCGCCCCGACGCGGCAGTCGGAATCGTCCCCGGAGGCGGCGGGTCACGCCCCGGGCGGGCCGAACAGCAGGCTGACGTTGTGGCCGCCGAAGCCGAACGAGTTCGACATCACCGTGGTCACGGCGGCCTCCCGCGGCTGCTTGCGGATGTGGTCGAGATCGTCACCCGGGTCGGGGTCGTCGAGGTTGTGGGTCGGCGGGAGCAGGCCGCGACGCAGCGCCTCGACCCCGATCGCCGCCTCGATCACCCCGGAGACGCCGAGCACGTGCCCGGTGACCCCCTTGGTGGAGCTGACCGGCGGACTTCCCGCGCCGAAAACGTCCCGCAGGGCGGCCACCTCGGCCGCGTCACCGGCCCTGGTGCTGGTGCCGTGGGCGTTGAGGTAGCCGACGTCGTCGGGTCCCAGGCCGGCGTCGCGCAGCGCCGTGCGCATGCAGTGCGCCGCACCGGACCCGTCGGGGCGGGGGGTGGTCGGGTGGTAGGCGTCGTTGTTCGCGCCCCACCCGAGCGGGTCGGCGTACCGCCGGGCGCCGCGCGCCACCGCGTGCGCGGTGCGTTCCAGGACGAACACCCCGGCCCCCTCGCCGAGGACGAGGCCGTTGCGCCGCCTGTCGAACGGGCGGCTCGCCTCCGTCGGGTCCGACCAGCCGTGGGCGAGCGCGCGGGCGTTGCCGAACGCGTCGGCGAAGGTCGGGAAGAGCGGTGCCTCGCTGGACCCGCAGAGCACCAGGTCGGCCTCGTCGGCGCGCAGGATACGCAGCGCTTCCCCGATCGACTGGGCCCCGGATGCGCAGGCGGTGCCGATCGATGAGGTGTAGCCCCGGATGCCGTGCCTGATGGCGATCCGCGCCGCGCCCATGTTGGGCAGGGTGCCGGGCAGCATGTACGGGCTGACCCCGAACCGGCCCCGCTCGGCCCGCGCGAGGACCTGGCTCGCCAGGGTCGACAGGCCACCGACGCCGGAGACGATCACGGCCACCCGGTACGGGTCGACGTCGCGGCCCACCTCGACCCCGGCGTCGGCAAGTGCGTCACCGGCCGCCCGCAGTGCCATCACCACCGCGCGGTCGGCCACCCGGGACTCGGGGCCGGGCAGCACGCTGGCCGGGTCGATGTCCGGGCTGAACGCGGCGACGTCGACGACGCCGTGCACCGGGTGCCCCTCGGGCGGCCGGGTCAGGCCGGACCGGCCCGCGCAGACCGCGTCGAACACCTCGGCGGCGGTGCTGCCGACCGGGCTGACCAGCCCGATCCCGGTCACCGTCACGCCGGCACGCATGCGCGTCCCCTCTCGTGCTGCTGCACCGAACGCTTCACGGACCGCCTCCGGGGCGGCGCGGCGGGCACGGTCAGTGTGCCGAGGCGGGCTCGACGCGGGCGGCCACCGTGCGGCAGAACTCGCCGACGGTCATCATCGCCAGTGCCTCGGCCTCGTCGTCGTCGAAGGTCACCCCGAACCGGTCCTCCACCCGGACGGCCAGTTCGGCGAGGCCGAGCGAGTCGACGTCGAGACCGGCCGGACCGAACACCGTGTCGTCGTCGGCGCCCTCGATGTCGTACTTCATCTCGGTCAACGCGGCGAAGAGGAACGCGCGGATCTCGTCGGTCATGGTCGGGGTTTCCTTTCCGGAGGTCGGCGTCGGCGGACCCGGCCGCCGGTGGGACGCGGGAGGCGTGGCAGTGGCCGGGGACGCAGCCGGGACCAGGTGCGACGTCGGTGGGACCGTCGCCGCGCTGGTCACCGGAGCAGCCGCTCCGTTTTGATCGACCTTACTCAATCAAGCCGGTTGCGCAAGGTCCACCCGGGCGGTGCCGGCCGGCCGATCGGTCGCCGGCGCGACGACCCGCACCGCGAGCTGGTCGTACCCCCGCAGCATGAGTTGCCGTGGCGCGTCGGGGGTCGCGGCGAGCGCCAGCGCCGGGAACCTGTCGAGCAGCCGGGGCAGCGCGAGCCGCCCCTCCGTGCGGCCCAGCGCCGCCCCGACGCAGTAGTGCGGCCCGGCGCTGAACGCCAAGTGCCGGTTGTCCGCCCGGGACGGATCGAACGTGTCCGGATCGGGGAACCGGCGCGGATCCCGGTTGGCCGCACCGGTCAGCACCAGCGCCGTCCGCCCACGCGGGACGGCCACCCCGGCGACCTCGGTGTCCTCGGCGGCGTAGCGCACCGCAAAGTGCACAGGCGGCTCGTAGCGCAGGATCTCCTCGACGTACGCCGGGGCGAGGGACGGGTCGGCGCGCAGCGCGGCCAGCGCGGCGGGCCGCGCCAGCAGCAGGGTCAGCCCGCTGCCGAACAGGTTGGCGGTGGTCCGGAACCCCGCGTTGTACGTGACGATCAGGTTCGCCAGCAGCTCCGCCTCGGAGAGCTGGTCGGGGCGTTCGGCGCGCAGCCGGGCCAACGCCGAGACGAGGTCGTCGCGGGGTTCGGCCCGGCGGGCGGCGAGCAGCGTGGTGAAGTACCCGGCCAGCTCCTCGGCGGCGCGGTTGGCGGCCCGGATCTCCCGGAACGAGCGCGGCCCGATCTCCAGCACCGCGTCGAACGCCCGCACCCGGGACGGGAACCAGGCCCGGTCGGCGGGCGGCACCCCGAGCAGCTCGCCGACGACGGCGCTGGGCAGCGGCAGGGCGAACGCCGCCATGAAGTCCACCGGGCGGCCGTCCGCGCCCGCCTCGGCGAGCCCGTCGAGCAGGTCGTCGGTGATCCGCGCGATCGCCGGTTCCAGGGCGGCGACCCGGCGGGCGGTCAGCGCCTGGCCGAACAGGTGACGCACCCGGGCGTGGTCCTCGGCCGGGGCGTTGAACATGCTGGCCTGTAGGGTCCGCAGCACCGCGTGGTCGCGCCAGCGGACGCCCGCGTGGTCCAGGTAGCGCGCGTCGAGCACCCGGAAGACCGGATCACGCAGCACCCGCTGGGCCGCGGCGTACCCGTGGACCACCACGGCGTGCGGTGCCGTCGGGGCGAGGGCGACCGCCTCCCCCAGCTCGTGCAGCCGGGCGTAGTACGGGTACGGATCGCGTCGGACCTCGTCGCCGAGCAGCTCGTCGAGGGATACCGGGAAACCCATGGCGCTCCTCGTCGGGGTGCACGGGCGGAGGATGCCGTGACCTTAGACGCATCGACGGCAGGCTGTCCACGGCTGGTTCGGTGCCGAACCGGGTGTGACAGTGGGGACGCCGCCGGACAGGTAGGGGGTGGAACGGCCGACCGAGAGGTGCACATGAGCAGTGCTGATGACGGCGTACGGGAGCAACGGTTCCGCTCCCTGCACGCCGCGACGTACCCGGACCTGCTGCGGTTCGTCCAGCGGCGGGTCCCACCCAGCGAGGCGGAGGACGTCGTCTCGACGGTCTTCCTCACCGCCTGGCGACGCTTCGACGACCTTCCCACCGACGCCCGTCCGTGGCTGTTCGCGGTGGCCCGCCGCACGATGGCGAACCACACCCGGGGCTGGCTGCGCCGACAGGCCCTGGACGTCCGGCTGGTGGCGGCGGACGGCCCGGCGTACGCCGACGACATGGTCGACGCCGCCGCCCGGATCGACCTCGACCGGGCCTGGCGCAGCCTGCGACCCGCCGACCGGGAGGTGCTGGCGCTGGTGGCGTTCGACGGGTTGACCGCCGAGCAGGCGGCCACCGTGCTGGGCTGCCGCCGGTCGACGTTCGCCATGCGGTTGGGCCGGGCCCGGGAACGCCTGCGGGCCGCGCTGGAACCGGCCGCCCCCCGTCCGCACGCCCTCACCGTCTTCAAGGAGCAGCAGTCATGACGGATCTGGAACGCCTTGCCGCATTGGACCCGGCACGCGGGGTGCAGCCGACCCCGGCCGACTGGGAACGGGCCACCGCGGTCGTCGACGGGATCGTCGCAGGCCGGGCCGCCGCCCGCCCCGCACCGGCACGCCGCCCGGTGACCAGGCGTGGGATGGTCGGCCTGGTCGCCGCCGGGGCGGTCGCGGTGGTGGGCGCGGTCACCGTGCCCGCGCTGCTACCGGGGCCGATGGACCGGGCCTTCGCCGCCTGGACCCCGGTGCCCGGCGCGCTCACCGGCGAGCAGGTCATGCCGCAGGCCCGCCGGTGCGCCGCGAGCGGGGTGGGCAGCGAACCGACGGCACCGGTCGGCCCCGCCGACGTGCTCCTGGCCGAGCGCCGGGGGGTGGCCACCCTGCTCATCCAGCAGCGTGGCGTGGGCGTGATCGAGTGCATGAGCGTCGACGACGGCCAGCCGACCGCGATGACATTGGCGGACGGCCCCCTGCCGCCTCCCGCCGCCGGCACCGTCAACCTTGAGACGCGCAGTTCGGTCGGCTCCGGCCGGGACCAGTACTCCAACGCCGTGGGTCTGGTCGGCCCGTCGGTCACCGGCGTCGACCTGGTCCTCGCCGACGGCCGGACCATCCGGACCAGCACCGGGGGCGGATGGTGGGCCGCGTGGTGGCCGGGGCCCGAGGGCGGTGAGATCGGCAGCATCACGGTGGTCGTGCACAGTCCCACCGGCTCCACCACGCACCGGATCGAGGACCTGTGACCGGCGGCCCCGCCGGGGTCCGGCGCACGGCGTGGCGGGCCTCGCCGCAGCGCCGCCCGGCGGGGCCGCTCGGGGCGTTCCCGGCCCGGTGGGCGACCCGGCCGCCGGGCGGGTCGGCCCGGCCGGTCAGGAATCGAGAAGCCGTCGGTCCGACCGGGTCATAGCCTTTACCCCAGGTGGCCGGCAGCGTGCCGCGCCCCGTCCGACCAGCGAGGGAGCCCGCGTGTCCACGAAGAAAGCGACCACCGCGACCGACGGCGACACCAGCGGGGAGGCCGGCGGCGGGTTCACCGCCGAGGAGCGGGCCGCGATGCGGGAACGTGCGGCCGAGTTGCGGGCCGAGGGGCGCAAGGGCGCCAAGAAGGCCGACGGCATGCAGGCGGTGCTGGACCGGATCGCCCAGATGGCCCCGGCGGACCGGACGCTCGCCGAGCGGGTGCACCTGACGGTCACCACGGTGGCCCCGCAGCTGTCGCCGAAGACCTGGTACGGCATGCCCGCGTACGCGAACGAGGCCGGCAAGATCGTCGTGTTCTTCCAGGACGCCGGCAAGTTCAACTACCGGTACTGCACCCTCGGGTTCCAGGAGTCGGCCAACCTCGACGACGGTGACCTGTGGCCGGTGTCGTACGCCCTGCGGTCGTGGACCCCGGAGGTGGAGAAGCGGGTCCGGGACCTGGTGACCACGGCGGTCTCCTGACGGTCACCGCCCGGCGGGTGTCAGCGTCCCGTAGGCGGGTAGCCGGGGAGGATGACGCCCACCAGCAGAGCCCTGATCGCCGGTGCGGCCGGCGCGTCCGCCCTCAACGCCGTCACCTACCTGGACATGGCGCTGCGGGCCCGGCCGGCCAGCAGCGCCGCCGAGGACAGCGCCGGCCGGCTGGCCGATCTGGCCCACGTCGACCTCGGTGACCAGCGCACGGCCGCGAACCGCCGGTCCGGGCTCGGGCCGCTGCTCGGCTACGCCACCTCGGTGGCCGCAGCGGCCGGCTACGCGGCGGCGGGTGGTCGTCGGCTGCCCACCGCCGTGTCCGTCCTGGCTCTGACCGGCCTGGCCATGATCGGTTCCAACGGTCCGCTGACCGTGCTGCGGGTGACCGACCCCCGTACCTGGTCGGCCACCGACTGGCTGACCGACCTGGTGCCGCACCTGGCGTACGGCGCGGTGACCGCCGTCACCCTTCGTGCACTGCGCTGAGCCACCACGACCGACCGGCGTGTTTTGCGGCGGGATGCCCGGGTAGGGGAGGAACACCCGTTCCCCGCTCCCCGAAGAGGTGCCGCCCAGATGGAATCCCGTAAGCCGGTCGAGGTCGTCAAGGACGTGGTGGACGCCGCCGCCGAGAAGGTGTCCCAGCTGATGACCCCCGAGGTCCCCGGAGCGCCGGGCAGCGCCCCGCCGACCGTCGACGAGCCCACCACCCCGCATGACCCACTGCCACCGAAGAAGGAGCAGGGCGCACCGGAGACCCGTACCCCGACCGGCGCGGCCAC
This sequence comes from Micromonospora humidisoli, assembly GCF_016900955.1. Classification (NCBI taxonomy): domain Bacteria; kingdom Bacillati; phylum Actinomycetota; class Actinomycetes; order Micromonosporales; family Micromonosporaceae; genus Micromonospora; species Micromonospora humidisoli. The sequence goes on along the minus strand of NZ_JAFEUO010000001.1, from coordinate 1,147,451 downwards.
CGGCGCGCCGACCGTCGCCAACGGCCAGCAGGGTGCGTTCCTCACCACCGCGCACGGGGCCCGGCTGCGCGACACCGACCACTCCCTGAAGGCCGGCCCGCGCGGCCCGACGCTGCTCCAGGACCACCACCTCCGCGAGAAGATCACCCACTTCGACCACGAACGCATCCCCGAGCGGGTGGTGCACGCCCGGGGCGCGGGCGCGCACGGCGTCTTCACCGGGTACGGCGCGCAGGAGGTGACCCGGGCCGGCTTCCTGCGCAAGGGGAAGGAGACGCCGGTGTTCGTCCGGTTCTCCACCGTGCTGGGTTCCCGGGGCTCGGCCGACACCGTGCGCGACACCCGGGGCTTCGCCACCAAGTTCTATACCGACGAGGGCACCTTCGACCTGGTCGGCAACAACATGCCGGTCTTCTTCATCCAGGACGCGATCAAGTTCCCGGACATCATCCACGCCGGCAAGCCGCACCCGGACCGGGAGATCCCGCAGGCGCAGAGCGCCCACGACACCTTCTGGGACTTCGTCTCGCTGCACACCGAGGCGCAGCACCACACGATGTGGAACATGTCCGACCGGGGCATTCCGCGCTCGTACCGGACCATGGAGGGGTTCGGGGTGCACACGTTCCGGCTGGTCAACTCCGCCGGGGCGACGGTGCTGGCGAAGTTCCACTGGAAGCCGAAGCTGGGCGTGCACTCGCTGGAGTGGGAGGAGGCGCAGCTGCTCAGCGGCATGGATCCCGACTTCCACCGGCGCGACCTCTACGACGCCATCGAGGCCGGCGCGTACCCGGAGTGGGAACTCGGCCTGCAGGTCTTCCCGGACACCCCGGAGGAGACCTTCGCCGGCATCGACCTGCTCGACCCCACCAAGCTGGTGCCGGAGGAGCTGGCGCCGGTGCAGCCGGTCGGGAAGCTGGTGCTCAACCGGACGCCGACGAACTTCTTCGCCGAGACCGAGCAGGTCGCCTTCCACCTCGGGCACCTGGTGCCGGGCATCGACGTCACCAACGACCCGCTGTTGCAGGGCCGGCTCTTCTCGTACGTCGACACGCAGCTCACCCGGCTGGGCGGGCCGAACTTCGCGCAGATCCCGATCAACCGGCCGCACGCGCCGGTCAACGACATGCTCCGCGACGGGTTCCACCAGCACGCCGTGCACGCCGGGGTCGCCCCGTACCGGCCGAACTCGCTCGACGGGGGCAACCCGTTCCCGGCCGGGGACGCCGAGCACGCGTTCGTCGACGTGCCGGTGACCGTGGCCGAGGCCCCGAAGGTCCGGGCCAACCCGGCCTCCTTCGACGACCACTTCAGCCAGGCCCGGCTGTTCTGGTTGAGCATGTCGCCGGTGGAGCGGGAGCACATCGTCCGGGCGTACACCTTCGAGTTGGGCAAGTGCTACCACCAGGCGATCCGGGAACGGCAGCTGCAGTGCCTGGCCAACATCGACCCGGTGCTCTGTGCGCAGGTGGCCACCGGTCTGGGCCTGCCGACGCCGGAGCCGACCGTGCCGCTGGCCGACGTCGCGCCCAGCCCGACGCTGTCCCAGCTCGGCCGCACCTGGCCGGCCGACGGCCGGACGGTCGGCATCGTGGTCGACGCCGACGCCGGTACCGACGACGTCGAGCAGGTACGCCGGGAGGTGTTCGCCGCGGGCATGGTGCCGCTGGTGATCGCCGCGCACGGCGGCACGGTGGGCGACCTGACGGTGCAGCGGACCTTCGCCACCGGCCGCTCGGTCGAGCTGGACGCGCTGCTGCTGGCCGGGGCCCCCGCTCCGGCACCGGACGCGCTACCGGCCCGGGACGCCAAGGCGGGTGCGGCGGACGCCACTGTCGTCGACCCCCGGGTGCTGCTGCTGGTGCAGGAGTGCTGGCGGCACGCCAAGGTGATCGGCGCCTGGGGCGCGGGCGTGCGGGTGCTGGAGCTGGCCGGGGTGGCCGGCGCGGCGGGCGTGGTGACCGGTGACTCGCCGACCGGTGTGCTCGCCGGCGCGCAGGCCCTGCTGGCCGCCCACCGGGTCTGGGACCGGTTCCCCGCCTCGATCTCCTGACGGGAGCTGTCGACGGGTGTCCGCCGTGGTGCACGGTGGACACCCGTCGCGGCGGGGCCGGCGGGCACCTTGCCGCCGGCCCGTACCGTCGGTGCGGTGGCCGCCGAGAAGGAGCTGTCCGGGCGGGGTTTCGCCATCGTCATCGTCGGCGTCGGCGTGCTGCTCTGCTGTGGCACCCCGACCGCCGGCTTCTACCTGTCCCGCAAGGACGCGAGGGAGGAGCCCGGCATCCGCGCCGCCGCCGACGCCTACCTGTCCGCCGTGGTCAGACATGACGACAACGGCGCGTACGACATGTTGTGTGCGGCCGACCGACGCCGCGAGTCGCGGGCGGACTGGCTGGACCGTCCTGCGGGCGGGTACGGGGTGACCGGGTTCCGGATCACCGACGTGACGGTCGAGCGTTCGGGCGATACACCGACCCGGCGGTGGGTGACCGCCGAGGTCACCTATTCGGACCAGGCACCCCGGACGGTGGGGTTGAACGTCGAGCGGCAGGACGGCGACTGGAAGGTATGCAGCCCGGACGTCCGGTGACCGACCCCCGGACGGCGGGCGGCGGGCGGTGCGGCCCCCGGGCGAGGGCGGCGCAGGCCGGCCCCGGGTGCGGTCGACTGGCGCATATTGACGTCACATGTCAGACGAATTACGTTGGCGGACGTCGATGTATTACGAACCGTGGCCTGCACCCCGGCAAGGAGCGTGCGCATGTTCCGACGACGAGTCGCCCTGCTGTCCCCCGTACTGCTGGCGGCGACCCTGGGCACGGCGGTGGTCACCGGCGCGGCGGTGCTCGGCAGCGCCCCGCCCGCGCAGGCGCTGGAGAACGGCTTGGCCCGCACCCCGCAGATGGGCTGGAACGACTGGAACTCGTTCGGCTGCAACGTCAACGAGACGCTGATCCGGCAGACCGCCGACACACTGGTCGCAAGCGGCATGGCCGCCGCCGGCTACGAGTACGTCAACATCGACGACTGCTGGTCGACCAAGCAGCGCAACGCCAGCGGCGACCTGGTCGCCGACCCGGCGAAGTTCCCCAGCGGCATGAAGGCGCTCGCCGACTACGTCCACGGCAAGGGCCTCAAGCTGGGCATCTACTCGTCGGCCGGGACGACCACCTGCGCCGGCTACCCGGCCAGCATCAACTACGAGCAACGCGACGCCAACCTCTGGGCGTCCTGGGGCGTCGACTACCTCAAGTACGACAACTGCGGTGACCACCTCGGCCGCAGCGGACAGCAGCGCTACACCGCGATGCGGGACGCCCTGGCGGCCACCGGCCGCAACATCCTCTACAGCCTGTGCAACTGGGGCCAGGAGAGCGTCTGGACCTGGGGCGCGTCGGTGGGCAACTCCTGGCGCAACACCGGTGACATCGGCGGCAACTGGTACTCCATCATGGGCATCCTCGACCAGCAGGTCGGCAAGGACTCGTACGCCCGGCCCGGTGCGTGGAACGACCCGGACATGCTGGAGGTCGGCAACGGCCCCACCGACACCGAGTCACGGGCCCACTTCAGCCTCTGGGCGCTGCTGAACGCGCCACTGCTGGCCGGCAACGACCTGCGCTCCATGTCGGCGGCCACCCGGACCATCCTGACCAACACCGAGGTCATCGCGGTCAACCAGGACTGGGGTGGCCGGCAGGGTTACAAGATCAGTGACAGCGGTGACCTGGAGGTCTGGCGTAAGCCGATGTCCACCGGAGCGGTGGCCACGGTGCTACTCAACCGGGGTGGCGGCACGGCCACGGTCACCACCACGGCCAGCGCGCTGGGCCTCGGCAGCGCCTCGTCCTACGCGGTGCGGGATCTCTGGGCGCACAGCAGCTCGACGTCGGGCGGCACGATCAGCGCCTCGGTGCCGGCGCACGGCGCGGCGATGTTCCTGGTGACCGGCGGCGGCACTCCCCCGCCCACCACGCCGCCCCCGACCACTCCCCCACCGACGACACCCCCGCCGACCACGCCGCCACCTGGCACGACGTCCGCCGTGCGCAGCGTCTCCGCCGGCCGGTGCCTGGACGTCAACGGCGCGGCGCAGACCAACGGCGCGACCACCATCGTCTGGGACTGTCACGGCCAGGCGAACCAGTCCTGGACCTCGACCGGCAGCCAGGAACTGCGGGTCTACGGCAGCAAGTGCCTGGACGTCAACAACGCCGGCACCGCCAACGGCACGTCGGTGATCATCTGGGACTGCAACGGCCAGTCGAACCAGAAGTGGCGTTTCAACGCCGACGGCACCGTCACGGCGGTCGGCTCGGGCCGGTGCCTGGACCTGGTGGGCAACGGCACGGCCAACGGCACCCGTACCCAGATCTGGGACTGCAACGGGGCGACCAGCCAGCGGTGGAGTCGCGGCTGAACCGGTGGCCGGGCACCGGTCGACGACGCGCCGCCTGCGCGCGGCGCGTGGTCAGTCCCGCGCGGCGAGGACCTCGCGCAGCGTGGCCGCGTACCCCCGGGGGTGGGTGGTGTTGCCGTTGTGCCCGCCGGGGAAGACCACCGGCGTGGTCCCGAGCAGCTCGGCCAGCCGGTCCGCGCACCGGCGGTCGAAGACCTCCGGCGCGGTGCGGACGCCGACCGCCGGGACGATCCGGGTGCCGCAGCCGGGCAGGTCCTCCGGGCGCAGGTCGTCGCCGACGATCGCGGTGAAGTCCCGGCGGATGAACGTGTCGAAGTTGGCGACGCGCTGCGGCGTCAGCGGCTGCGGGGTGAGGTCGGGCTCGGCCTCCTGGCAGGTCGGGTCGATGCCGAGCACCCGGGCGATCTCCCGCATCGCCTCGGTCAGCCCCCGGGCCGCGTAGCGCTTTTGGACGTCGAGCAGTTCGCGTTCGTGGCGGGTCCGCTCGGCGGTGGGCAGCAGCCGGGGTGAAACCGGCTCGTGGGCGACGAGGGTGTGCAGCCGACCGGGGTGGCGGACGGCCAGCCGCAGCCCGATCGAGGCGCCGAGGCTGCACCCGAGCATCGCGGCCGGCCGGTCGGTGAGGCTGGTCAGGAGATGGTGGACGTCGTCCGCGTGGTCGGCCAGGGTCACCGGCCGCTCCGGGTCGGTGGGCGTGCTGCGGGACAGCCCGCGCCGGTCGTAGGTCACCACGGTGTACGCGTCGGCGAGCTGCTCCACCAGGTCGGTGGTCCGGTGGGCGTCGCCCTCCCCGCTCTGGCCGATCAGCAGGAGCGGGCCACTGCCCCGCACCTCGTGGTAGAGCCGGGCGCCGGGAACGGCGAGCGTGCCGGTCCGGAGGGTGGCGGTGACGGACATCTGCGTCTCCCTGCGTCGGGCGGGCGGGTCCCGCCGACAAAAAGCATCGTATCAGATGCATCTTAAATGATGAATCTTTTCTGATGTACCCTGACCCGGTGAACGGCATCGAGTTGTTCCTCCTCGGGCGCACCCTCATGAAGCTCGGCGAGGAGGCGATCCCCACCGAGGGGATCGACTCCCACCCGGCGCTGCACCGCTCCGTGCTCATCGTCGCGAGCGACATCCGGGCCCACCCGGGCACCTCGGTCAGCGAGATCGCCGACCGGACGGGCTTCCCGCAGAGCAAGGTGTCGGTCTGCGCCGCCCGCCTGCGCGAGGCCGGCGCCATCGAGGCCACCCCCGACCCCGACGACCGGCGACGGCTGCTGCTGCACACCGCGCAGCAGCTCTCCGACCGGGTCGTCCAGATCAGGGCCGCCTCGGTCGACAGCGCGCTCGCCGCGGCCCTCGGCACCGACGACCCGGCCCGGATCGCCGAGCTCACCGCCGCCCTGGAGACCCTCGCCCGCAGCCTCACCCCGCAGGCGCTGCTACGACTGCGCGGCGGCACCGAGCCGACGGACGGGTGAACGGGCTCGCTTCCGGCGGCGCGGCTAGCCGGTCGGGGCGAAGGTGTCCCGCAGCGCCGGATCCAGCGACCGGCCGGTGGTGGGTTCCATGAACAGCTCGGCCAGCAGCAGGTCGGCGAGGTGGGTGGGGTTGAGGCCCGCCTCCCGGCGCGCGAGACCGTGCAGCAGGCCACCGCAGCCCAGCGCGGCCCGTACGGCGGGGGCGGGCAGGCGGCCGACCCGACGCGGCTGACCGACGGCGGTGGCGATCCGGGTCATCATGGCCGCCCAGGTGAGATTCTCGTCGACGACCGGGACGTCCGCGCCGCGCGCCTGTTCGAGCGCCTCGACGGCGACCTCGGCCACGCTGCGCGCCGAGGCGGCGGCGGTGCCGCCGACGGGGACCGCCAGCGGCACCCGGGACCGTGCCCACCGGTCGAGCGGACCGGCCCAGTTGGGCAGCCGGTCGCCGGCCCGGCCGAAGACGAACGGCAACTCCAGCACGGTGACCGGGAGCTGCGGGCCGGCGGCGACCCGGCCCTCGGCGGCCTGTTCCCGCCGGCACCTGACGTAGACGTGCCGGTCCGCCAGCCGCCACTGCGGATGCCGCCGGTCGAAGAAGGTGTAGTACGACCCGGTCAGGACCGCCCGGGTGAGGCCCTCGGCACGGGCGGCGGTGAGCAGGCGTACCACCGGGTCGACGAGTTCGCGGCGCAGCACCGGATGGATCGGCCGGGGCAGCACCCGCTGCTCGTCGGCCCGGGTGGCGAGGACGACACCGTCGTGCCCGGCGAGCAGCGACCGCAGGTCGTCGGTCGGGGCGGACTCGACGTCGAGCAGATGGTCGACACCGGGCCGGGCCGTCCGGGCCACCGTGGTCACCGTGTGCCCCCGCCCGCGCAGCACCTCGACGACGTGCCCGCCGATCAGACCACTGCCGCCCACCACAAGGATTCTCACGTCTCATCGTCCACTGCGGACCCGGCCGGTTGTCAAGCCACGCTCCCCCGCCGGCGGTCGACGCCGCCCGGTGCCGGTCGCCGCACCGACGTCCCGCCACCACCGGCGGTGGGTCAGGTCGTCAGCTCGGCGAGGAGCCGCTCGGCCCGGCGGGTGTGCAGGAACGCGCCCCGCACCGCCGACACCGTCCGGGCCTTCTCGGCGGCGGCCCGGACGACCTCGACCGGCTCGCCCCGCGCGCGCAGCAGCCGGGCCCGCAGCAGGAGCAGCAGCCCCTCCGGGTGCCGCTGACCGCACGACTCCAGATAGTGGTCGGCCTGGTCGAGCGCGGTCGCGGCGGCGTCGACCGCGCCACCGGCGAGAAGCATCTCGCCGAGGAGACCGTGCCAGGCGGCGACGTCCGAGCGGGGCGGGTCGAGCAGGTGCGCGGCGATGAGCCGCCGGGCCCGGTCCGCGTTGCCGAGCGGATCCCGGCCGGTCACCGCCAGCGCCCAGCAGCGGGCCAGCCGCTGGTAGGTGCCGAGGAAGACGAACGAGAACCCAGGGTCGACGGCGATCCCCCGGCCGGACGCGCGCAACGCCAGCACCGGATCGCCGACGATCACCGCTATCCGGGTGGCGGCGCACGCCCACACCGTGACCATGTACGGGTCGTCGCCGGCCAGGTCCTCCAGCCCGTCGAGCACGGCCCGGCCGTCGGCCACCGCGCCGTGCAGCGTGGTGACCTCGGCCAGCATCGCGGCCATCAGCAGTTGGAGGTCGTGCCGCACCGGGTCCTCGTCCCGGCGCGGGACGTCGAAGATCATGTTCCGGGACCTGTCGAGCCAGCGGACCGCCTCACCGATCTCCCCGTAGTCCCACTGTTGCAGGCCCCAGGCGTGCAGGCCGCAGGCGAGCACCCACGGGTCGGCGGACTCCCGCCCCCGCTCCAGCAGCCGGCGGGCCAGCGGGGCGCTGCGGTCGAGTTCGACCGCCTGGACCAGGGCGGCCCAGCGGGAGTAGAGGAAACCTGCCGCCTCCCGCTCCCGACCGAGGTCCCGGGCCAGGTGCTCGGCCCGTTCCAGCAGGTCGGTCACCGAGGAGCCGTACATCGACCGCATGCCGAGAACGGCGGTGAGCTGGGCCAGGGCGGACAGCTCCCATGCGGCGAGACCCGCACCGCGGGCCACCTGCACCGCCGAGCGCAGCCACCGCTCGGCGACGTCGAGCGCCGACTTGCCCGCCGCCTGCCGGCCCGCGCGGATCAGCGCCTGCGCCGTCCGGGCCGGTTCGGCGAGCAGGCCGGCGGACCACAGGTGGTGGGCGAGGCGCTCGGCCACCGTCTCGGCGTCCGCGCCGCCCTGTTCCAGCGCGTCCGCGATCCGCAGGTGCAGCTGTCCCGCCTGTGCCGGCCGGGTCGTCGCGGTCACCGCCTCACGTACCAGGTCGTGGGCGAACCGCAGCGAGAACGGGTCGTCCGGGCGGCTGCGGAGCATGCCGAGCGCCTGCACCGGTTCCAGCTGTTCCAGGCAGCGGTCGAGGTCGAGCCCGGCCGCCCGGGCCAGCAGCCCGAGTTCCACCTCCCGGCCGATCAACGCGGCGGTCCGGAGCAGGTCGCGGCTGCCGGCGGCCAGCCCGGACATCCGGTCGATGACCACGTCCCGAACGGTGGCCGGCACGCCGGCATACCCCCGGGGCCGGTCGGTGAGCAGCCGGGACAGTTCCCGGACGAAGAACGGGTTCCCGGCGGTGCGGGCGAGGATGCTCCGGGTCGACTCCGGGGTGGGTGTCGAGCCGGTCTCCCGGCGGATGAGTTCGGCCACCTCGGACTCGGTGAGATTGCCCAGGCGGATCCGCTGGTGGCCGGGGAGCCGGCTGACCGCGGCGAGCATCCGGGACAGCGCGACGCCCGGGGTGGGGGCGTGGTCGCGCAGCGCGCCGACCAGTGTGGTGCCGCCGGGCAGCCGGGCCGCCAGGTGGCCGATCAGGTGCAGGGACGCGTCGTCGCCCCACTGCAGGTCGTCGAGCGCGAGCACCGTCGGCCGCCGGGCCGACGCCGCGGCGACGATCGCGACGACCTGTTCGAAGAGCCGGAACGGGAACCCGTTGTCGGGCAGCACCGGCGCGGCGAGGACGTCCTGGCGCGGCTCCAGCAGGCTGCCCAGCTCCCGGCCGACCGGGACGGCCCCGGGTCCGTCGGGCATCCCGTCGAGCAGGGTCCGGATGGCCTGGACCCACGGCCACATCGAGGGTGCGCCACCGCCGTCGAGGCACTGCCCCCAGACGACGAGCGCGCCGCGCCGCGCCGCCTCGGCGGTGGCCTCCCGCAGCAGCCGGGTCTTGCCGACCCCTGGCTCACCCTGGACCAGCACCAGCGCGGTGCCGCCCGCGAAGGCCGCCGTGGTCGCGTCCCGCAGGGCCGCCAGTTCGCCGGCCCGGCCGACCAGGCCGTCACCGGTCGGGCCCGGCGGTACGGCCGGCACGGCAAGGCCCGGCGGTGCCGTCCGGCCGAGCGCGTGGTGGTACGCCTGGCTCAGCGCCGGGCCCGGGTCCACCCCCAACTGCTCGGCGAGGTCGGCCCGGACGGCCCGGAACACGGCCAGCGCCTGCGCCTGTTGGCCGGCGGCGACCAACGCGGTGACCAGCGCCGCCTGCACCGGCTCGTGCAGAGGCGTCATCGCCGCCGCCAGCCGCAGGGGGGCGAGGACCTGGTGCGGCTGTCCGGCCGCGATGGCCAGGTCGGCGGCGGCGACGGCGGCGGTGAAGAACTCCCCGTCCAGGGCGGCGAAGAGGGCGACCGCGCCCGGCCGGTGCGGGTAGCCGTCGCCGGCCGGCCCCCGCCACAGCGCGAGCGCCCGGGAGTACGCGTCGAGGGCGTCGGTGTCCCGGCCTGCGGCGAGGTGGGCGGCGGCGGTCCCGACGTGCCCCCGGAACGCCATCAGGTCGAGCAGCTCCGCCGTGGCGGCGAGGCGGTAGCCGGTCGCGTGCCGGTGCAGGTAGGAGCCGACCGCCCGGGGTGGCAACCCGGGTTCCAGCAGGCGGCGCAGCGCACCGACGTACTTGTGGATGACGTTGACCGCGGTCGCGGGCGCGTCGTCGCCCCAGACGAGGTCGATCAGCTCGGTGGTGCTGACCGGTTCACCGGCGCGGGCCAGCAACAGGACCAGCAGGTAGGCGCGCTGGCGGGGGCCCGGGTCCAGCTCGACGCCGCCCCGCTGCACGCGCAGCGGGCCGAGGATCTGAAGTCGCAGCGCGCCCTGCGGCCGGGTCCGGTGCCCACCCTCGACGCCATCTCCCGACGACAGCCCCACCACGCCCCGGTGACCCCCGACCGTCGACGACATCGACGCCGTTCAGCTTACGCCGCAGGACGTCGCCGACCGGTGCGCAGCATGCCCCGGGGCGCGGGGGTCGTCGCCCCCGCGTCACCTCACCAGCGCCAGCCCTCCCGCCCGGTGTCCGGCACGGACTCCACGCTCAGGTGCGCGTGCAGGCCGTGGTCGGTCAGGTAGGTCTGGACGAGTTGGCCCTGCACGACGGTGTTGTTGTAGATGGTCATCGAGGCGGTGTCCTGGTGCACGCACCAGACCTGCCCCTGGCTGTGCGGGTCGTAGCCGTCCAGCACCACGTGCGCGCCGGGTTGCGGCAGGCCCCCGTCCGGGGTCGAGGTCAGGTACTCGTCGCCGTACAGCAGGTAGAAGCACCTGTCGGCACCGCGCTGCCCGGCCGGCACCGGCTGCCACTCCCGGCTGCCGGTGGTGGCCGGGAGCAGTTGCACCGGCCGGCCCTCGACGCCGTCCGGGCCGGCCACCCCCAGTTCGGCCGCCGTGCCGGCGGGCGCGACGACCGGCAGGATGTCGCGCCGTAGTTCGAGGTCCGTCGAGGACGCGAGGAACCAGCGCTGGTACGGCGAGTCGGTGGCGTCCCGGGCGGCCAGCACGAAGTCGCCCGGCAGCACCGTCAGCGCCTGCCCGGTCAGGTAGTTGAGCAGGGTGTAGGTGCCGTCGCCGTTGGCCACCGGCCGCCACAGCTGGGCCAGCGACGGTGACCAGCCCAGCGCGGCGCGGGCGTCCGGGGCCGCGTCGGCCAGGCCCAGGTAGCGGTCGTCGGTCGAGTTGCCCTCCCGTACCCGTTGCAGGCGCAGGTAGCCGGAGACCTCGTTGTCCCAGTCCAGCCGCCACTGTTGCGCCCGCGACGGGTCGTACGCGGTATCCACGACCAGCGGCCCCCCGTTGGGTTCGGCGTCGGCGACGGAGGTGGTGGCGGCGTTGCGCAGCAGGGCCCGGCCGGGCATCGTCGGTGTGGACAGCGGCGGCACCTCCGCGGCGGCGCGCAGGTCGAAGCCGTAGGTCACCGGGTGGTGGTCGGAGTTGGTGATCGTGTTCTCGGTGTGCGCCCGGAAGAGCGTCGGCGCGCCGTTGCCGAAGTCGGTCACCGCGTAGTCCAGGGTGTTCGTCGGGCCCGTCGTCGGATGGGTGTTGGCGTCCGGGGCCATCACGGCGAACTGGTTGGCCGGCAGCGCGTTGCGCAGGTTCTGCGGCTCCCGGTTGAAGTCGCCGAGCACGACCCACTCGTAGGTGCCGTTCGGGCCGGGGTTGTTCTGGATGTACGTGCGGATGTTCGCCAACGTGGTCGGCATGTCGTTGCCGTTGCCCGCCCAGCCGTGCACGGTGAAGAAGAACGTCTCGCCGATCCGTACGCCGAGCGCCGGCCGGGCGCCCGCCTGCCCGGCGACCACGGCGACCTGGTCGGCGCGCTGCGCGGTGGCGATGGCGAGGTTGACCCGGTTCGGGCCCTGGGTCGAGGTGTCCGTGTTCAGCCAGTACAGGTGCCGGGTGGGTTCACCGAGCAGGGTGCCCAGGTAGTACTCGTAGACCGGGGGGAAGATGCCGTTGTTGGCGAACACCTGCTGGGCGTGCCGCGCCATCTCGTGCGCGCTGCCGGCGGGCGGCGACCCGGCCTCCTGGAGGGCCACCGCCAGCGTTCCCGCGCTGAGGAACCCCAGCACTGTCGCGTACTTGTTCTCGTAGCTGCCGCCCGCGCTGGACCCCGCGCCCTGCATGTTCCAGGTGACGACCGTCCGCCGGTTGCCGTCGCGCGGTTCGAGCTGGCCGACGTCGCGCAGGAACAGCGACGGCCACCGCTCGCCGGTGCGTACCGCGACACCCTGGCCGGCGTAGTTCACGGTCTCCCGGCCGGACCAGTCCTTGATCGGCGCGCCGCCCTGGCTGAGCGGGGTGAACGCGCGCGGGTTCGCCGCGTCGGAGCCGAACTGGTAGATCGCCTCCGCGTCGCCGCCGTCGCTGGAGTACGGCTCGTAGGGCAGGTAGGGGCCACCCGGGACGGACTGTTTGATCATGGTGTTGCGGTGGAAGACGTTCTGCGGACCGGACGCCCCGGACCACTTGATCGCCTTCGCCGCCGCCGCCCACCAGATCGGGAACCAGGTGCCGTCCTCCAGTTCGCCGCCCTCGCCGCCGCAGTTGGCGGTGCAACTGCCCGACCGGTGCTCGTACGGGACGCGGACCGTGTTGCCCTCGAACAGGTTGTAGCGTTCCCAGCCGCCGTGCAGGTTGAGGTCGGAGTCGAGGTCGTTGCCGAACGCCACGTTGCCGCTGGCCGACCACTGGAACGTGAAGTGTCGCAGGTTCCGGCTGGTGTTGTACGCCCACAGCGAGTCCCACACCCGGCTGCCGCGCAGGTAGCCGTTGCCGCCCTTGCCCTTGTTCCACGCCCCGTCGAACGTGTTGTGCTCGATCTGGAGGTTGCGGGCGACCTCGGTGACGATCGGGTGCGAGCCGGTCATCGACCCGGCCAGCCCGCGCGCCCAACTGTTCGCGGCCCACTTGAACGCGATGCCGTGCATGGCGTACTCGGGGGCCAGGTTGCCGTAGTTGTGCACGGCGTCGGTCGGGCTGGGGTGGTAGACGCCGCCGAGCAGCTTCGGCAGCCCCTCCATCTCCTGGGAGAAGGCGAAGTTCTCGAAGCCGACCCCCTCCACCGCCCGCAGCGGGGTGATCTTGCTGGTGTAGACGTTGCCGGCGATCGGCGCGGAGCCGTCCGAGGTGGAGTCGACGGGCGCGTCGTACTCCAGCGGGCGGTCCAGCGTGACGGTCTTCGCCGACGTGTTCACGGCGATCGCCCGGAACATCTGCTGGCGCATGTGCAGGTTCTCGCGGGTGCCGGGATCGTCGGGCGCGAGCCCCTGCTGCTCGTAGAAGCGCAGGCTGTTGGCGACCCCGACCCAGACGTAGCCGCCGACGCGGAAGCCGTCCATCTTCGCCTTGGCGTCCAGGCGGATCACGGTCTGCCCGGCACGGGCCGAGAACCCCGGGTCGGTCGACGCGGAACCCAGTTTCTGGCCGGAGGCCCAGTGCTGGTTGATCGATCCCTCGAACAGGTCCTTGCGGTTGGCGGGGGCGGCGGCCCACTCGTCGGCGTACCGGTCGGCGACCTCGCGGGTCTGCACCTTGAACAGGGCGCGACCGGGCCAGATCCACCCCCCGGTGCCGGTGTCCGGCGGCGAACCGAAGGTCATCGTGTCCTGGTTCCACCGGCTGCCGTCGGCGGTCAGCGTGTCGTACCGGGTGTTGACGTCCGGCCGGAACACCACCCGGGTGCCGCCGCTGCCGGCGCCCTGCCCCCGCAGCACCAGGAAGTTCGCGTCGACGTAGATCTGCCGGGAGATGTCGATCCGCCCGGCCGGCAACCCGATCAGCGAGAGCCGGTGCGGGTTGCCCGACGGCGAACAGTTCGCCTTGATCCGGTCGATGGCCGACTGGAGGCCGACGCTGTCGTCCACCGCGTCGTCGGCGCGGACCCCGAACTCGGTGGCCAGTCGTGCCGCGTCGATCGTGCAGGACCCGCCCGCCAGGTCCGCGTCCGACGGCAACGACTGGCCGCCGAGATAGCCGACCCGGGACCAGTCGGGCAGCCCGGCGACCCCGCCGATCCGGTTGCCGGCGGTCAGGTCCGCGTCCCCGGCGACACCCGCCGAAAGCGACGCCGCCCCGGCCGGCGGCGGTGCCGCCACCGCCCGCGCCACCGTCGGCGCAGGCACCGCCACCGACGCGACGAGCAACAACCCCAGCAGTACGCGGGCAGCGCGGACCATCGACTCTCCCCAGTTCCGTGGTGGCTCGGTACCGGTGGTGGCCCGGTACGGGTAAGGGCTCAGTACCGGTAGTAGTGCGCGTCCTTGCGGCCACCCGAGGCGGTCGTGCCCTCGGCGGCGATGCCGATCCCGTCGACGCCGTTGTAGAACGTCTCGTACTTCCGGTTGGGGCCGATCACCGCGAAGGTGTCGCTGCTGGTGTTGAAGTGACCGACAACCGAGATCAGGGTGCTCTCGCTACCCGTCGGGATCGGTCCCCACCAGCAGTCGGCACCCGGGTTCAGGACCGGACCCAGCTGCACGGTCTGGTTGTTGAGGGTCAGGTATTCGAGGTGCACCCGGTAGTTGCCCCAGGGGCAGAGCTGCACCCACCCGTCGCGGATGGTGGAGGCCGCCGCGGGTGTGGTCGGCGCAACGACCAGGGCGACCGCGCCGACCGCCGCGACGGCCGAGGCCAGCAGCCGCCGTGGTTCGAACCGCTTCGATGTCATACCCGCGAGGGTAGGTCGCCGCACTGGACAGACAGTGAACCCACGGTTCACTACGCCCCGGGCGGCTGCCGACGGGCACCGGCGGGCCAGAGGACCGAGACCGGGATGCCCCGACGCCGGGCCCGGTCGACGGTCCGGTCCGTCGACGCCGCGTGACAACCCGGCTCGCCGTCCCACACCGCCACGAGCCGCTGCACCCGACGGACCAGCTCCCGGTTGGCGGCGACGAAGGCGGCGGTGCCCGACCGGTCGTGGCCGGTGTGCACGACGGTCACCGCCCGGTCGAGCAACTCGTCGAAGCCCGCCCGCTGCCCCGGGGCGATGACCGCGTCCCGGTAGTCCCGGGCCGGCAGGATCACCTCGTACGTGCCGCCCAGGTCCAGGACGGTACGCGCGAAGATCTGATCCGTGCCGCCGGCCAGGCAGGTGACCCCGCGCACCGGCCGGTCGCCGAGCCGGCACAACTCGGCCCGGAGCGCGTCGGCGACGAGCACCTCGGTGTCACGGGTCAGGTGGATGTGCCCGGTCACACCGACGCGTTCCAGCCCGGCATCAGTCGACATCAGCCGGTCCTCTCCGCGGCGCGGGCACCCCGGGCAGCAGCCGGATCAGCTCGAAGCCGCTGTCGGACAGCACCGTGGGCAGTGCCCGGATCTCCTCGCGGTTGCGTTCCTGGACCTCGGCGGGCAGCTCGTCCCACGGCCGCAGGGAGGGGTGCCGCTGCCCGACGTCGTCGCGGGGCTCGCCGTACGCCCAGCCCTCCCCCCGCCGTTCCCGGCACCACCGTTCGTGTTCGAGCCGGGCGAGCAGTTCGATCCGGTCGTCGATGGCCTCCCCGGCGGAGACGTCACCGCTACCACCCCGCCGGGGTGCGACCACGCACCCGAGGTTCAGCAGCTTCGCGGCGATGTCCTGGACGTGGGCCCGGTTGGCCCGCCGCAGCGACTCGGGCAGCAGCGACCAGTCGACCATCGCCGGGCCGTCGCCGAGCCGCAGCCCCGCCCGTTGCTGCGCATCGAGGTAGCGCTCGTGGATCAGGCGGGCCAGCCGCTCGGTGAGGTCGTCGCCGATCAGCCGGGCATCGCAGGCGCGGGTCAGCACCGGATAGAGGCGGAGCTTGCCGTGCACCTCGTCGAGCAGGTCATGGTGGGAGTCACCGTGGAAGGCCGCCGCCAACGCCGCCTGCCGGTAGACCGGCACGAACACGCAGCTCTCGACACCTTGCCAGAGACCGGGTGAGTCCAGCACGAATTGCAAGCCGCTGATCTCCTCCGGGGAACAGACGTAGATCCGATCGTAGCGGCCGGAGCCGAGCCGGCCGAGCGTGACACCGTCGAGGTCTCCGTCGTACGCGGTCAGTTCGCAGACGGTGCCCATGAACGGGTAGCGGGACGTCACCTCCTCCAGTTCGGTGCTGGCGTCCGGGGCGACGAGGTCCACCCGCAGGGGTGGAACGACGACACCGACGGGCGCCTGGGCCCGGCACGCCCGCCAGTGCCGGGCGGTCTCGGTCAGCAGGGCACGGCGGAACCCGCCGGTGCCGGCGACGAGCAGCCGGGTGGGCCGGTCGGCCGTGCCGGTCAGGGGATGGTGTCGGTACAGCGCGCGGGCGGCGACGTCGTCGACGTGGAAGTAGTCCAGCCGCAGCCGGCTGGAGCCGGCCGCGCCGAGCCGCCGGGCCTGGAGCGACAGGCACATCTCGGAGTCGTTGACCAGGACGTAGACCCGTGGTGGCTGCCGTCCGTCCCGGACGAGCCGGCTGGCGGTGTTGGCGATGGCGTGGTTGCGGTCGTCGTCCTCACCGCAGGCGTAGATGGTGTGGGCCCGGGGCAGCCCCGCGCCGCGCAGCACCTCGGCACTGGTCGGATCACCGATGACGCCGAGATAGCGGCGGCGGCGGTACTCCAACGGGCCGAACGGCACGGACCGCACCACGACCACCCGCTCCCCGTCGGCGAAGAGCCGGTCGGCGAGCATGTGGGCGAACCGGGAGTCACCGCAGACGAGGACGTGGCCACGGGCCCGTCGGGCGCGCAGGCGGCGGCTCTCGGCGGCCAGCAGCAGCCGGCCGGCCTCGGCCACGGCGAGCAGGGTGAACAACGGGGCGGCGAACCGGGCGACCTGCAACTGCCACGGGTAGGGGCCCGGGTTCTGGAACGGCTCGGCACCGAACACGAAGAGTTGCAGGTCGTAGTAGAGCACGTCGAACCGGTCGTGCACGGTCTCCGGCCGGGTCGCGAGCAGGCTCCCGAAGCCGACGTAACCGAGAATCAGCGCCGCCAGTCCGACGGCCCCGAACAGCCCCCGCAGCCACCAGCCAGCCCGGCGGGGCGAGCCGACGACCGGGTCCGTCATGAGGCCCATGGTATTTGACGCGGTCGATCAGAAGCCGTCGCGAAGCGCCCGTCCGGGGCCGGTCACGGGAAGTCGTCGGGCCTGGTGCCGGGCAGTGTGGCGAGCAGCTGACCGGCCAGCCGCCTGGTGCTGTCGTCCTCGCCTCGGTGGGTGAGCCGCACGAGCAACCCACCGGTCCGTGGGTCCCGCCAGTGATGCCTGGTCAACGCGAGCAGCGCGGTCCGGCGGATCTCCCAGTCGTCGTCGTCCACCAGACCCAGCAGCAGGTCCGGCACCTCCGCCCGGTCGGCCACACTCGCCCCCAGCTGTTCCACGGCCCGACGCCTGACCTCCAGGGACGCGTCGTCGCGGACCAGACCGACGAGCAGCACCTGCACCTCGGGGTCGACGCCGAAGTGTTCGCCGAGCGCGGCGGCGACCCGGGCGCGGATCGCCGGGTCCTCGTCGGCCAGCCGACGCATGAGCCGCAACGTCACCGCCATCGACGTCGGACCCTGCCCGGTCAGGCAGCCCACCGCCGCGTCGAACACGGCCGGGTCGGTGTCCAGGTCGATGCACTCCAGCAGCACGTCGGTCACCACGTCGGCGCTGCCGTACCGGCACAGCGTCTGCACCGCGGCCAGCCGGATGCCGCCGTAGCTGTCCCGTCGGGCCCGCCGGCACAGCGTCTCCAGCAGGGCGGCGGAGCCGTCGTGCCGGGCGAGCGCCTCGGCCGCCGCGCGGAGCACGGTCGGATCGGGATCTCTGCTGACCTGCTCGGCCAGGCACTCCCGCACCGTCGGGTCGGACAGGTCGGCGAGGCTGGCCAGGCTACGGGTGACCCGCAACCGGACCAGCGCGTCCCGCTCCTCCAGAGCCCGGCCGACCAGCAGGGCACGGGTGGCCTGACCGAACCGCGGTCGCCCGGTGAGCAGGTCGACGGCGGCGAGCCGGACGCTGGCCGTCGGGTCACGGCGGGCGCGTTCCACAAGCAGTTCCCCGGTGCGGTGGTCCGGGTACGCGTCGACCAGGGCACGCACCGCCGCGAGGCGTACCGTCGCGTCGTCGTCCTCCCGGGCCGCGTTCGCCACCACGGTCCAGCCGGTCTCCTCGGCACGGTCCCGGTCGATCAGCGCGGTCACGGCGGCAGCCCGTACGGAGGCATCCTCGTCGTGGGCGATCAGGTCGACCAGCCGGGCCCGGCACCGTCCCTGCGGATCGGGCCCGGAGGCCAACAGCCGCACCGCCGCCGTGCGCAGCCGCGCGGAGCTGTCCGAGCCGGCCAGCTTCAGCAGCAGTTCCGTGCTCTCCGGGCCCGGTGGCCCCGGCAGCAGGGTGGTCAGCAGACAACGCCGTACCTCGTCCGGGGAATCGCCGTCCACCCGACTTAGCGCGACGGCGCGGGCGGTCCCGACCTGTTCGGGCAGGGCCAGCAGGCCCTCCAGCGCCCGCTGCGCCACCCCCGGGTCGGGGTCGGTCTCCAGCAGTCGCCGCAGCGTCCCCGGGGCGTCCGGCAGCTCGCTCGGGCGCGCGGTGAGCACCCCGACGGCCGCCCTCCGCACGGTGGCGGCAGGGTCCGTGGTGGCCCGGACCACCATCCGGCGGACGTCGGTGGACAGTTCGGTACGACCGCCGAGGGCCTGCACGGCCAGCGTGCGCACCGCCACATCGGCGGAGTCGACGAGTTCCCGCAGCACGTCCGGCAGGTCGGGGTCGACGCCGAAGTGGGTGACCAGGGCCCGCGCTGCGGCCTGGCGTACCGCGGTGGAAACCTCGCTCCGGGCCTGGGCGAGCAGGAGGTCACGGCACCGGCGGCGGCCGGTGGGGGCCATCCGGGTGGCGGCCTCGGCGAGCCCGGCGACCAGGGTGAGGTGGGCGTGCCGCTCGGTGCCCTGCCCCAGCTCCAGCAGCAGCAACTCCTCCAGCTGTTCGTCGGCGGTGGAGAGCGCGACGGCGATCCGGGTGGCGAACGCGGAGCCGGTGCGCCAACTGGTGCGTATCCCCCGGCGGCGGTACCAGTGCAGGAAGGTCGCCCGGCCGGGCCAGTCCGGCCCCAGCGCCCGGATCGAGGAGAGCAACTCCTGCTCGGTGAGGTCGACCAGATTGGGATCGTCGAGGGAGATGCCGTGTTCGACCAGCAGCACGACCTGGCGCAGCACGGCCTCGCCCGCCTCGACCAGGTCGGCGGGTTGGGCGGCCTCTGCCACGCACTGCGCGGCGAGCACCAGGTTCCAGGGCGGGCCGGTGAGGTTCAGCGGCGGCCAGGGTCGGGTCCCCTCGGTGGCGAGCCGGACGATCAGGTCGTTGGCCTTCTGGGCGGGCAGTGCGCCGCCCACCAGCCGCAGCACCTCCCGCCAGGACGGATCGGCCCAGTGGTCGCGGAACAGCGCACGCAACCGGTCGGGGCCCCAGGAGTCCCGACCGTGCTCGATCCCGTCCACGATCTCCTCGGCACAGAAGAACTCCAGGAACGCGCGGTGCACGAACCCGAACAGTCGCAGCCCGTACCGTTCCAGGATGAAACTCCGCTGGCGCAATCTGTCGATCATCGAGTGGGCCATGGCGAGCGCCCGCTCGTTACCGAAACTGTAGAACGTGACGAGGTGGTCCCGGAAGATGAGCGCCAGTTCATCGGTTTCAATACAGTTGCCGGCGAGCCCCGACTCCCGGAACTGCATCCGGAATGCCAACTGCCGCAGCAGCCGACGCTTTGCATCAAGGTTCAACGCCGGCACCTCGCCGTGGCTCTCCCGCAATTGCTTGGTGACGTCCCACTCGGAGATCAGGACGTCGGTGACGTGTGCGTACAGCCGTCGTCGGTTGCGTGGCAGCGGGTGGCCCCGGCCGACGATCGCCATGAGTATCAGCAGCAGCGGGTTACCGGCGATCTCGTGGATCGCCCGGGAGTTGCGCACCACGTCGAGCAACTGCCGCCGCTGCCGTTCCGCCTGCGCCCCGTTGGCCATCACGTAGCGGTACCAGTTGTCGAGGAAACGGGCGATCTGCCCGTCGTCGAGATCCTCGATCGTGAAATGGTCGAATCCGGCGTTGGCGAAGGTCTGCCGCAGGTATCCCGCCCCCCGTGAGGTGACCACCGTCAGCACCCCCGGGTACTCGTTGGCGAAGGTGGCGATCTGCGCGGCCACCTCCTCCCGCTGGGCCGGGTCGAACACCTCGTCGAGGCCGTCGAACAGGAACAGCGCCCGGCCACCCCGGCGCAGGTACGACTCCAGCGCCTTCTGGTCGAGTCCGGTCAGGCCCTTCTGCTGGCTGTGGCCGACATAGTCCAGCAGGCCGTCGCACCGCCCGTCGCCCCGGTGCGTGGCGTACGACCGCAGTTCGATCAACACGGGCAGGTAGCCGTCCAGCGCCGCCAGCCGGGGCTCGGCGCAGACCCCGGCCAGCACCAGCGCCAGGTAGCGGGCGACCGCCGACTTGCCGGACCCGGGGTCGCCGAGCAGCACGATCATCCGTCGGGCGGGATCGCCCACCACGTCGAACAGCAACGGCGCGTCCTTGGCCGCGTACTCCTCCCGCAGCCGCTCGACCTCTTCCGGGTTCACCACCCCGGGCAGCCCCGCGTCGTCACCGTCCGGCGTGGTCCCGGCCGGGCGCCACCAGGCCAGCGGCATCTCCGGGCGGGCTTCCTCGTGCACGCGGGGCTCCACGAACACCTTCGGCAGCCCGACGGTCAGGTAGCCGATGGTGGGTTGGGGTGACACCGCGTTCACCGGGACCGCCTCGTACATCAGCGACAGGTTCCGGTAGTAGCGGGCCCGCATCTCCTCCGGCAGGTGGGTGCCCGGGTCGGCCGGCCCGCGGACCTGGGACCGCCCGTTGAGCACGTCGGTCAGGGCCGCCATCACCTTGGCGGTCAGGTCGTCCACGCTGGAGAAGAAGTCACACAGGTGGTGCTCCTTGAGCTCCCGACGCAGTTCGAGGATCCGTTCGCCGTCGGCGCCCCGGTCCACCATGTCGCCCGGCCAGCGCGCGTCGTCGGCGAGCAGGAAGACCAGGCACGGCTTTCCGGCCGTGAGCGCGGCTCGGTATTCCAACTCGGTGATGGAGGACGTCTGGCCGGGCGGCCGGAATCCGTACCGCCAGGCGAAGAGTCCCAGGTAGAGGTCGCAGTCCCGGACGTCGTTCAGGCAGCGCTCCAGCGGCTTCTGGACGTCGGCGCCGTACGCCTCCATGGCGACGTCCTCGATCTTCAGCCGACGGGCCACGGCGTGCACGGCCACGCGGTATTCCAGCAGGTCCTTTTGGGTGGCCGAAATGTAGACCTTCATGAACGGCAAACTCCAGGAGGGAGACTGGCGACCGCTACTTTGAAAGTACCAGCCGTCGTCACCTGCTTATGTTCGACGGACACTCGACGCGCGTTGCTGCGCGTGGGATTCCCGCGGAAGCCGGGCCTATGATGTCGACAGCACGGATTCAGATCCGAGCGGGCCGGTCTCGTTTTCACGAGAGTTCCTTTCGGGACGCATTCCGCGAGCCGGCGCGGACGGATGCGGTGATGCGGAGGAAGTCATGCTCACACTCGGTGAGGTGCACACCAACCTGCTGCAGCACAGCACCGCGCTGGCCCAGGAACAGAGTTCCGAGGTGCTCCGCCTGGTCGAGGGCGAGGCGGTGCTGACCTCCCGCCGTCCGTCGCTCTACGCGGTCTCGCCCGACGTCCGCACCGGGGTGGACTGCTGGCTGCCCAGCGCCCGACGCCGGCAGTTACGCGGGGTCGGTGCGGTGGTCACCCGGGCGATCGTCACCGGCGGCCGGATCGTGCAGGCGTCCTCGGTCATCCGGGTTACGGGCGGCGATCGACGCCGGCCGTGGTCGCACTACCTGGCCAACCCGGGCATCGTGGAGACGGTGGGCAAACTGGACGCTGCGGATCTGACCGCGGGATTCCTGCGCGGCGACGACGCGGACGTGTTGAACCTGGAGGCGATCACCGGCCGGGTGCTCGACGGTGTGCAGATGTCCGACCTGCTGGACCGGCGTCCGCCGCTGCGCGCGGCGCGTACCCGGCTGCGCTGGGCCGCGCAGGTCTCGCCGCGGCCGGAGCGGGAGGTCTCGGCGGTGGTCACCGTAGACTCCCCCACGCTACGTACGGTCGAGTTGGTGCTGGATCCTCAGGACGTACCGGACGCCGTGGCCGGCCTCTGCGAGGACCTCGCGCTGCACGACTGGCTGCTGACCACGCTCTCCTCCCTCGTCGAGGCCGCCGTCGCCCGCTCGGCCTCCGGCCAGGAACACGTCGAGCGGCTGCGGCCGGTGCTGGAGCACCTGCTGCACCTGTGGCTGCCCGGCGCCCGGGTGAACCCCCGGCTACGACCCGTCTGGGACCGGCTCGAACAGGTGCCGGGGTTCAGCCGGCAGTGGAACTCGTCGGTCAACTGGATCCGGGACCAGATCACCGTGGCCAACCTGACCCTGCTACGTGACCTGGCCGGCCGGATGTCGACCGGCCAGCCGTGCAGCAGGCACTGACCGCTCACCCGCCGATGAACACGTAACTCAACCGGTCGACCAGCTCGTCGGGCAGTCGCAGGCCCTCGCCGCCCGCCCGACTGGTGATCTGCTGCGCGATCGCCGGAGGCACCGCCACCTGGCCGAGAATCGTCCGCACCGCCAACTCCACAGGCAGGTACTGGGTATCCATCAGCGTCAGCGTGCGGTACGCGCAGAACGGCGCGGCGGCCGGATTCAACTGGACGACGGCCGGTAGCGCGTCCCACGAGTCGGGCAGCTCGCCGGTGAGCAGGTGCGGCTGCACCAGCGTCTCGCCGCGATGGCGCAACACGCCCAGCCTGGCCATCTGCCAGACCGAGGCGAGTAGGGCGCAGGCCCACACCCGGGCGTTCGACTCGCCGGACCACAGCTCGACGTCGACGAAGATGGAGTGCCGGGGATCGCCTGACTGCACCGGCGGGGACCACGGTCGGGGCAACGTCATCGCCGGCGCGTCGACGTGACCGGGTGAGCGCATGCCGTTGGACAGCCAGCCCGACTCACTCAACGGAGGGCGGCTGCCTGTGGTGTTCCGGGGCGGCTCCACCACCAGGTTGTCGACGACCATCCGGGCCAGTTCGACGCCGTCGTGGCGGGCGAAGCTGGACTCCCTGGCGACGTAGTCGAGCACTAGCCCCTGCGCCGCCGCCGCGCCCTGCACCTGCGCGATGACCTCGCGCGGGGTGCCGAACCGGTGGAAGTAGTCGTCCACCATGAAGCAGGTGCTGATCCGGGGCTGGCGGCCCGCCGTCAGCCCGCGGTTCGCCAGCGCCGGGATCATCGCCGACCACTCGGCGATCCGGGCGAACCTGTCCCGCAGATCCTGACATCCCGCGCCGAAGTCCTCGGCGTAGAAGTGCCCCAACTCCACCGACAGGTGCGCGTACGCCACACTCTCCGTACGACCCACCGCAGCTGCCTCCCGGAACCTGACGTCCACGTCGTTCACACGGCTTCCCACGCGGTCTCGTCGAACAGCTTCGCGGCCAGGTCCACGAAGGCGTCCACCGTCTTCACATTCGCAATCTTGGTCTGCACGTCGTGGTCCGAGATGAGCTGTTCCCGCCACTGCAACAGCGGGTCCAGCGGCACCGAGCCGAGCCTGGTGGTTCGGCCGACCCCCTTACGTCGGGCCAGCTCCGACAACTCGTCGTCGCACTTACGCAGGAACGCCTGTTGGGCGAGGTCGAGATGGACCACCTCGTCCCCGCGGGAGTCGATCAATGCGGTGCGGACGAACCGCAGCGACTCCCGCAGCCGCTCCGCGTCGTGGCCGCACTTCTCGCCCATGGCCAGGATCCCGCCCGCCTCGAAGGCCAGGTCCGCCGCCGCCGTGACGTGTTGCGGGGTCCACCGGTGGAAGACCAACCAGCGGGCGGTCACCTTGCCCAGGGCGGGGGTGGCGGTTGCGGCCAGGGCGATCTGACTGGCGTACGAACGACCGGCACTGAGGTCCACCAGGGTCAGGTCGAACTCCTCCTCCAGGCGGAGGAAGAGTTCGGCGCAGCGCTTGGCGATGTCACTGGTGAAGCTGAACTCGCTGCCGTTGCGTTGACCGGGCAGGAACACCAGGGAACCCGAGCCGACGGGCCGCTGGCGCAGGCTGGCCCGCTCGGAGGTGCCCCAGACGTCCAACCGCTCGGGCAACGGGATCTCCCCGCGCAGGTACCGGTGCAGACCGCCGCGGCTGGGCCCCGATCCCTCCACGCCGTTGACGGCCTGCGGGATCTGGAAGGTGATCCCCGCCGTCGGCGAGCCGAAGTCGTAGTCCAGGTAGCAGGTCGACCGGCCGGACAGGGCGCTGCGGTAGGCGATGTTCGCCGCGGTCACCGACCGACCGGTACCACCCTTATGGGACGTGACGAAGACCAGCATCAGATCCCCTCGCTGCCCTTCTGCTGACCGGTGGTGACATCGTTGATCTTCAGCAACACCGTGTTCGCCAGGGCCGCCGCCGTGCCCGGACGCTCGTCCACCAGCAGTTGGGCCCGGTGCAGGCTGGCCCGGATGCTGCGCATGCTGCGTTGCAGCGCCACACCCGAGAACGTGCCGCGCATCAGCTCCCGGTCGAACAGGTACTCGGCCTCGTCGACGAGATCCTGGGCGTACGCCACGAGCCCGCTGGCCCGGGGGAACGGCCGCTCCGAGAGCAGCTGACTGGCGTTGACCATTGCGTGCACCGCCCGCTCGGTCAGGTACCAGGAGGGTGCCTCGGGCATCGGCGCCAACCCCGGGAACGCGCCGCCCGCATGGTCCCACAACCCCCGGTGCCGACCGTCCGGGATGCGCCGCAGCAGCAGGTGGTCCCACACCTCGTCCGCCAGTTCGAGCAGTTCGCTGCGCCGCCGGGCGTTGTTCAGCAGGCCGGCGACGGTGATCGCCCGCTGGAGCAGCACCGTGGAGAACTCGTTGACGTTCCACGTCATGATCGCATTCGAGTCACGGTCGTTGAGGATCACCTGTTTGCCGGGCGCGTGCACCAGCAGCGCCGGCTCGCCGGGGGACGCGCGCCTGGTGATCCGCGCCCGCTGCGCCAACTCCACCAGCACCGAGGCGATCCGGCCGAGTTCCTCGTCGCCGCCGCGCCCCACGGCGAGCAGGCCCTTCACCGCGAGCGAGGTCGTCTGGAGGGTGTAGTAGTCGGTGCGGTCGCCGTCGGTCGTCCGCCACGGGATGTCCTCGATCGGCCAGCGTCGCCGGTTGCCGAAGGTCGCCACCGTCGCCCAGTAGGTCCGGGTCAGCTCCCACCGCAGTTGCAGCGCCCGGGACAGTCGCTGCTGTTCCTCGTTGAGCAGGCCGAGCAGGCGGGTGCGCTCGGAGTTCAGGTCATCGATGGCGTCCATCGCGATGACCGTGAAGTAGAGGTAGGGGGCGTTCTCCGCGGACCCGGGGCGCTGCCGGCCGATCGGCTCGGTGGTCGGGACCTCCTCGGCGTCGGCGATGGTGCCCCACGACCAGCCGCACTCGAAGAGCATCTCGCTGTTGTCGAGATCCTCGGTCACCCGACCCGACCCGAGCAGCACGCTGCGCAGGCTGGCCATCGTGTCCCGCAACTGTTCGCGTAGCGCGTCCACGACTGCCCGGCGCGGCAGGTCGTCCTGGTTGACCATCTTGCACAGCCGCTCGCCGTACTCTTCGGAGGAGGTGAAGACGGAGGTGCTGAAGCTGCGGAGCAGACCGACCATGGCCGCGGTCAGCCGCACGTTGGCCATCGCCTCCAGCTCGTCCAACTGGGCGAGGAGATCACGCCGTTGGGTGGCCTTGCGGTAGACCTTGACGAAACCGATCGTCGCCAACGTGAGCGTTACGGACACCGCGAACGAGTCGACGATGTCCAGCGAGCGCTGCTCCTCGGTGAGCGGCGGGCCACCCTCCGTCGGGGTGAGGTAGCTGCCACCGGCGAAGATCGGCGTGCCGGCCTCGTCGGTGTAGCGGCGGAAATAGTCGACCATCACGCCGACCAGCTGACGGGGAATCTTGATCGCGTCGCCGAGCGATCCGAGTGCCTCAATCACCTCGTCGTCGACCCGGTTCGGGTCGTCGAGCGACAGCTCGGAAACCTTGGCTGCGGGGAGCAGCAGGGTCAGCAACTGTTCCGCGTCACTGATCGAGTTGCTACCGCTCCGGCCGCCCCAGCGCCATTCACCATTGTCCCAACAACTGCGCACCGTGGCCCGCCAGATGTCGAGGATCTCCTGGCGCGGCTGTATCCGCATGATCCACCGCCGTCTGTTGTTGTAGTCACCGACTCTGCACCGCTGTTGTTGCCGTACGCGCGAAGATCCACGGTGGCCGACAATGACGTGCACCGTCATGGTAGCGGGCCGGTCGAGCACCGTCCGAAGCGCTTTGTCGCAGGGGTGTCGGCATGCCGACGATCGGGTGTGGACCAGGCCCGCAGCCACCGTCGAGGCACCGACTGACGCCGGTGTCGTCGCTATCGGCGGGTACGACCCGTGGTCAGCAACATACTCACGTAGCCGTCACGCAACGGGGGCCGGGCGTGTTCCTCGTGCACGTCCAGGTCGTACGCACTCGCGGCGATACCGGCCACGACCTCGGAGCGGGCCAGTGACACGGCCGGAAACGACCGCCGACCGACCTGGTAACCGGCGGAGCCGAGCATGACCGCCAGGGCAAAGGGCGACCCGGGCCGCAGCGCACCGAGGAACCGGGCGATCGCCCGTTCCGCCTCCGACCGGTGAGCCGAGATGGAACACGCCACGAAGAACATCGTTCCGGCGTCCCAGGCGTGCGTCGGCAGGTTGAACACGCTGGTCCGCGACACCCGGGCCACCCGCGCCAGACGCCGCCGCGGATCGGTCAGCGCAGCGTACGCCGGGTGCTCCGCACACACCTGCCAGTACGGATCCCACATCGGGTCGTAGGAGTCGACCTGCTGACGCAGCCAAAACACATTCGATGTCGACCATTCACACAGATCGACGGTGTGGGCGAACGGCAGGAGCGACAGCGTCGGATAGAGATTCGCCCCCGACCCCACATCGACGCAGCGCGCATCGGAAATCTTCGCTCCGGCGAAGAAGTCCCTGGTCCGGCGGAGGAATTCCCGATCATCGGCCCGCAGTTCCCCGTAGTTGTGTCGGACATACGTCTGTGGATCGAACCCGTCCCACTGGACCTCGGCATTGGCCGGCCGCAGTGCCTGAATCGGCACCGGCGACGTCGACGGGTCGCCACCACCAGCCGCCGGGGTCAACGCCATGATTGCGCCTCCATCGATGTCGGCGGACGACCTTCGGTGAGGTCCCGGACGCGCTCGGTGCACCGCCCTTTGTGTATCGGAAAGTGCTGCCGGCCCGCAAGAGTCGCGGGGTTTGCGACCAGCGGCGGGCGGGCCCGGAGCGGCGGACAGGTATACCCCTACGCGTCCTTTCGATCTGATGACATTGACGAATCACTGACGACGGCCACCCACGGATACCGCACCGACAGCGGTTTCCTCCGCGACTGCCAGCCGCACTGGGCGGCGGAACTGCCCACACCCGGGCGATCCCACCCACAGTCAGGGCCGCCCGAGCCCGAGCGCGGCGGCCACACCTACCGAATCGAGCATGCCCACACCCGCCGGTCCGGCCACACCCGCCGATCCGACCAGCCCGCCGATTCGGCAAGCGCGGTCGATCCGCCCCGCCCGCCGAATCGACCACGCCGGACGGGATGTGCCTGATTCGCTGATGTCATCAGATCGAAAGGACGCGCACCCACCATGCCGCACCCACCGTCCCGCCCGAACATCCCGCGCAATCGTGCCGCCCGCGCGGTCCCGACCTGCGTCCGAGCCCGGTGGGGCTGCGCGTTGCGCCCGGCCGGCCCACCACGACGGCCGGCGGTAGAGCAACGCGGGAATCCCACCCGGGAGCAGAAAGGCCACCTCCCGAACCCGGGAAGCGGCCTCTGACCTGCGGAACTGAGAGTGGGCGATGCTGGTATCGAACCAGCGACCTCTTCGGTGTGAACGAAGCGCTCTCCCACTGAGCTAATCGCCCTCAGCGCCGTTGACTCTACCCGATCGTGCGGCGGAGCCAAAAACCCGGGGTGCCGGTCAGGTCGTGGCGAGGTAACGCAGCAGTTGGGCGACGAGGTCGATGCCGAGGCTGTACTTGAGCGAGAGCCAGAGCACCACCGCGACGAAGACCAGGCCGACGGAGCCGAGCAGGAACCGCACGGCCAGGGAGCGGGTGGCGGCCCACCGGGTCCAGGCGTGCACGTGGCGACGGGTGAAGCCGAGCAGCCGGCGGGCCCAGTGGAACTCGACGGCCCAGATGGCGAGGCCGGCGATGACGATCAGCCAGCCGGGGCCGGGCAACGGGATCAGGGCGATGCCGACGGTAACCACGAGCGCCCCGGCGACCGCGATGAATATCTTGAGGGCGACGCGGCCGGTGGGGTTGGCCCGGATCAGGTCGAGGGTGGTGCGTACCCGCCAGCGCCAGCCGGTGGGACGGGCGGCGAGGGCGGTCCGGCCGGATCGACCTCCCCCACCGCGGGCGCGTCCATTGGCCGGTCGGGCCCGGCCGCGGGAGTTGCGGGGTGCGCCGGTGACCCGGCCGGCACGACCGGCGTCGGAGGTCGTCCGACCGTCTCGGTCCGGTGGCTTGATCGGCACCCTGTCACCCCGCCTTTTGGCTGCCCGGGCCCCTACTTTCGGTGACTCGGCCCTACTCACCGCATCCATTGAGGAACGCTTCGCGGCCATTTCACCCCCCAGTGTCGTCCCGGCCCGTCACTTGCGCAGACCACTGGACGTTACCGGAGTAAGTCGACGACTGAACCACCCGACTTCGGACGGGCTCCCGACTGGGCAGAACCGGAAATCCTACAAGAATTCTCACATTCTCGCGGCGATTCGGACCCCCTTCCCACCACTGGGTGAAGTCAGCGTATGGCGGAGCGTAGCCAGCAGTAGCGCCTGAGTATGGGAAAAGCGGGACACGCGCGTTCCGCAGCGGTGCCGGGGGGAGAACGTCCATGAGTGTCATCCGACCGACGACCGTAGAGGTCGAGACGTCGCTAAGGCTCGTCGCGCCTGACGCCACCGCCTTGCCGGTGCGTGCCAGCCTGCGTTACGACCCTGCTGACCCGTATGCGGTCCATGTCCTGTTCCACGCCGAATCGGCCGGCGGCGAGGCGGTGAGCTGGTCGTTCGCCCGCGAACTGCTGGTCACCGGCCTGGACGAGCCGGCGGGCATCGGCGACGTGCGGGTCTGGCCCTGGGCCACCCCGCGCGGCGACTTCGTCGCGCTGGCCCTGTCGTCGCCCGACGGCAACGCCCTGTTCGAGGTCCCGCGCAGCGTGCTGGTGCGCTTCCTGCGCCGGACCTACGTCGTCGTCC
This sequence comes from Micromonospora humidisoli, assembly GCF_016900955.1. Lineage (NCBI taxonomy): Bacteria > Bacillati > Actinomycetota > Actinomycetes > Micromonosporales > Micromonosporaceae > Micromonospora > Micromonospora humidisoli. Next base: position 1,118,335 of record NZ_JAFEUO010000001.1, on the reverse strand, counting down.
CGCGCGGCCGGGAGGCCGAGCACCTGGACGTCGACACGGCGGTGACCCGGCTGCTCGCCGGTCGCTGACCAGTCTGCCCCGGAGCCGCGCGGATCTGCCGAGTCCGCGCGGCTCCGGCCGTCCACCGCCCGGGTACGCCGGTCAGCCGTGCGTGGTGATGCCCCCGTCCACCGGGATCACCGCGCCGGTCAGGTACGCCCCGGCCCGCGACGCCAGGAAGATCGCCGCACCCGCCATGTCGTCGGGGCGGCCGATCCGGCCGAGCGGCACCTGCTGCGTGATGGCCGCCCGGGTCGCGGGGTCGTCCAGGGCGAAGGCCATCATCTTGCTCTCGAACGGGCCGGGGGCGATCGCGTTGACCGTGATCCGCTCGGCGGCGAGCTGGTGGGCGAGATTACGGGTGAGCATGTGCACGGCGGCCTTGGTGGCCGAGTAGGCGTACACCTCCATGGCCGGCACCCGGAGCCCGTCGATCGAGCCGATGTTGATCACGCGGGCCGGGTCGTCGTCGGAGGCCGCCGCCCGCAGGGCCGGCAGCAGCGCGGTGGTGAGCCGGAACACCGCCTTCACGTTGACCGCCCAGAGCTTGTCGAACGCGCTGCCCGGATACGACTCCAACGGTGCGCCCCAGGTCGCCCCCGCGTTGTTGACCAGCACGTCGAGCCGGTCGTACCGTTCGTGGACGGCGGCGGCGAGAGCGTCGGCACCCGCGTCGTCGCCAAGGTCGGCGGGAATCGCCTCGCACCGCCCCTCGGCGGACAGCTCCCTGGCCACCGCCTCGCACACGTCGGCCTTGCGCGACGAGACGACCACCGTGGCACCGGCCCGGACGAAGCCCCGGGCGATCATCAGGCCGATCCCCCGCGAGCCGCCGGTGACCAGGACCGTCTTGCCGTCGACCGAGAACAGATCCGTCATGGGCACCCCATCGCACGTCGCGGTCCTTACCGATCGGTAACGTAGCCCGGTCCCGGCAGCCGGACAACCCCACCGGGGTAGCCACCGAGGCGTCCGTCCGCCGCAGGCGCGACAGAGTCCCGTCGCCGGGATGCGACCTCAGCCGTCCCCGGTTACGGTCGAAGACGATGGTCCCTTCCGGTCAGCTCACCCCGGCAACCCGTCCCGATCTGCCCCGCCCCGAGATCGACATCCTCGATCTGGGCGACCTCGTCCCAGGCCCGGGCGCGCCCCGGCCGGTCCTGCTCGACCACGATCTGCTCGTCCTGGTCACCGACGGGCACGGCCTCGTCGAGCTGGACTTCCGGGCGCTGCCCTGCCGCCCCGGCACCCTGCTGCGGGCCACCCCGGGCCAGGTGCTGCGCTGCACCGCACGGCTCGACGCGGTCGTTCTCCGCTGGCGCGCCGACGCGCTGCGCGGCCTGGACGTCGAGACGAACGCCGTGCCGCAGCACCACCAGCTCACCGGCCCGGACGAGGACGCCGTCGTCAACGTGGTCTCCCAACTGGTGGTGGACCACCGCCGGCACCGCGACGATCCGGCCGCGCACACCCTGCTCCGGCACCAGCTCGCGGTGCTGCTGATCCGGCTCGCCCTGCTGGCCGACACCCGGAACTCCGGCGGGACGCCCGACGACTCCGACCCGCAGCGGACCGAGACGGCCACGTTCCGCCGGTTCTGCCGGGAGGTCGAGGCGGGTTACCCGTACACCAGGCGGGTGGAGGACTATGCGGCCCGGCTGGGCTGCTCGGTGCGTACCCTGACCCGGGCCTGTCTGGCGGTGACCGGCCGCAGCGCCAAGCAGGTGGTCGACGAGCGGGTCGCGCTCCAGGCCCGGCGGCTGCTCGCCGCCACCGACGAGCCGGTGGCCCGGATCGGTCGGCAGCTCGGCTTCCCCGAACCGACGAACTTCGGCCGGTTCTTCACCCGCGAGGTGGGGGTGAGCCCGGGGGCGTTCCGGGCCGCCCGGGAGCGCCCGTCGACGCGTATCGTCCGACCACGGCGACCCGCTGACCCCGCAGAACCCGACGGACGGGCATGATGACATGGTGCAGATCTCCGCGCGCGGCGACTATGCGGTCCGAGCGGCCCTGAGCCTGGCCACCGCCTACCCCTCCCTGCTCTCCACCCAAGCGATCGCCAACGAGCAGGACATGCCGCGCAAGTTTCTCGAAGCGGTCCTGGCCGACCTGCGTCGGGCCGGTGTGGTCCGCGCGCAGCGCGGCGCCGAGGGCGGCTACACCCTGGCCCGGCCACCGCGCGAGGTCACCGTCGGGGCGATCCTGCGCGCCGTCGAGGGCCCGTTGGCCGGGGTACGCGGGCTGCGCCCCGAGGAGACCAGGTACGAGGGCTCGGCGGAGAACCTTCCCCGACTCTGGGTGGCCGTGCGTGCCGCCGTCCGGCAGGTGCTCGACGAGGTGACCCTGGCCGAGGTGGTCAGCGGGCGGCTTCCGACGCACGTCCGCAAACTGACCACCCTGCCCGACGCGTGGGAGCCGCGCTGACGGTCGGTACGCCGATCCGTCCAGCCTGGACCTGACCAGGTTTCGGTTTCCGTGGATGCGGGCATTTATGGGGCCGAGACGGCAGCGAGGACAGAAAACGCGAAGGGAGCGCCACGATGGGTCTGATGTTCCGTAAGCGCAAGAAGTACGGGCCGATCATCCTGAACTTCACCGAGAACGGTTTCTCGTCGTGGAGCATCAAGATCGGTCGTTGGTCGTGGAACTCCCGGGCCAAGGCGCACCGGGTCGACCTGCCGGGCCCGCTGTCCTGGAAGCAGGACAAGTCCCGGGCGTGACGCCCTTCCGCGAACGGGGCACCGGCGGTCCGCCGGTGCCCCGTTCGCCGTCCGCGCAGCGGGCCCGCCTCCGGTCAGGTTCGGCATTCGCCGGATCCCGGCGACGGCCTCGGCGCAGAATCGCCGCATGGCCAGCGACGACGGGAGTTACCGGCGGATCCGACGGCACACCCTGGCGGCCTGCTGCCTGCTGGTGGTCAGCTACTTCCTGATCCCGTTGGAGCCCGATCCGAACGGCGTGCGGCTGACCCTGCGGGCGGCGGGCACCCTGGTGCTGATCGGTGTGGTCACCGTCCTGGTCACCCGCCAGGTGAGCCGCCAGCTCGGGGTCGGCGAACCGGTCGGTGACGACGAGGTCCGGTCGTTGAGCCGGCTGGTGGTGGCCCTGGTCGCCGGGCTGCTCGCGTTCGCGGTGGCCGACTACGTGGTAGCCGCGAGCGGGCCCGCGCAGTTCTCCGGGTTGCGTACCCGGCTGGACGCGCTCTACTTCGCCCTGGCCACCCTCACCACGATCGGCTACGGCGACGTGCACCCCCAGGGGCAGCTCGCCAAGGCGGTCGTCTGCGTGCAGATGCTGTTCAGCATCGGCATCATCGCCACCGGGGCGTCCATCGTGGTCAAACGGTTGACCGCGCGGCCGGGGCGGGGCCGGCGCTGATCAGTACGTCCCCGCCGAGCCGCCCGTGTTCCGGGTCCCGGGTGACCGCGCCACCGTCCAGCAGTTCGGCGAGCGCGTGCCCGGCGTCCCCGGCCCGGTAGGCGGTCGCGGTCAGCGTGTGCCGACGCAGCTCGGTCACCGTACGCGGGCCGTGGCGGGTCAGCTCGGCCAGCAGCGCGTCACGCAGCGGACCGGTCGGCGGGTCCGCCCCCACGTCGAGCAGGTCACCGGCCGGGTCCCGGTAGCGGATGCCGGCTGCGGCGACGTCGGCCCCGGTGGCCCAGAGTGCCTCCTTGAACGCCTCCAGGCTCTTGTCCAGCCCGGTGCCGAACGCGACCAGGCGGGCCGGTGCCCCGTCGGCGGGGACCAGCTCGACCTCGGTGACCAGGGGGAACCCGGCGGCGGTCAGGGCCGGTCGCAGGGTGGCGGTGGTGGTGGTGCTCAGCAACACCTCGGCCGGTCGGCCGGTCGCCGTGGCGGCCAGCAGCGCCGGCTCCGGTGCCGCACCGTCGACCAGGGTGAGCAGTGGCGCGCCGGCCGCCCCGGCCGCCTTGAGCACCACCGGCAGCCGGGCCGGGTCGCCCGGCACCACGTGCACGGCCACGTCGCCGGGCAGGCCGGCCTCGACGACGCCGAGCCGGGCGGGCAGTTCGGGACCGCCGTCGGCGAGCACCAGCACGGTGAGCCGGCGACCCCGCAACCGGTCGGCGAAGCCGGCCACCACCCGCAGGGCCGCCTCGGCGGTACCGGGGTCACCGGCGTACGCCAGCGCGAGGGTGGCCCGCCGGGAGCGGTGCAGGGCCCCCGGCAGCCAGTGGTCGAGCTGACGGACAAGGAGTCCGCCCGGGACGGCGTCGATCGACATCCTGTCGTTCTACCGTACGGCGGTTCAGGCCGGGACGGAGATCCCCACCCCGCCCCGGGTCTGCCCGCCGTAGCGGGCCCGTTCGCGGTCGAGGTCGAGCCGGCCGATCCGCTTGCGGGCGGCGAGGGCGTCCTCGTCGAGCAGGGCGGCCGGGACGATCCAGACGATCTCGAACTCCAGCCCGTCGGGGTCGCGGCCGTACAGGCTCTTGGTGGTGCCGTGGTCGGAGGTGCCGACCAGGGCGTCGGCGGCGGCCAGCCGCTGCGCGGTGGCGCCCAGCTCGTCGAGGGTGTCCAGCTCCCAGGCCAGGTGGTAGAGGCCGACGGTGGCCCGGCCGGCCTGCGAGCGGCCGGCGGACGCGCCGATCTCGAACAGGCCGAGGTCGTGGTCGTTGGTCGAGTCGGGGGCCTGGAGGAAGGCCGCGCCCCGGAACCCGTCCGGGGTCATCGGCACCGGGCGGAAGCCCAGCACGTCGCGGTAGAAGTCGATGCTGCGACGCAGGTCGGAGACGTAGAGCACGGCGTGGTTGAGGCGGTGGATTCCCATGTCCACCACGCTAGCGCGGTTTTGTTGAGCGTTCAACTATTCCGGTTATGATGGTCGTCATGACCCGCTGGCTGGACCCCGACGAGCAGCAGACCTGGCGTGCCTTCCTGACCGCCTCCCGGGCGCTGAGCGACACCCTCGACCGCGAGCTGCAACGCGACGCCGGGATGCCGCACGCCTACTACGAGATCCTGGTCCGCCTCTCCGAGGTGCCCGGCCGGCAGCTGCGGATGAGCGACCTGGCCGACCTCACCGGCTCCTCACGCAGCCGACTGTCGCACGCCGTGGCCCGGCTGGAGACGGCCGGCTGGGTGCGCCGCGAGGACTGCCCCACCGACCGGCGTGGGCAGGTCGCCGTGCTCACCGACGCCGGCTTCGCGACCCTCGCCGCCGCCGCGCCCGGCCACGTCGAGGGGGTACGCCGGCACCTGTTCGACGCGCTCAGCCCCGCCCAGGTCGACCAGTTGCGCCGGATCAGCGAGACGCTGGTCGCCCACCTGACCGGTTCTTGACCAAGTTGCCGACCGGCAAGGGTTGTACTAACCGTTGCCGGCCAAGCACGATGGGGCGTGTCTTCCGGCTTCGGTGAACTGACCCTCCAGGCGCAGCACCTGGTGTCCGCCGGCGACCTGGTCGGCGCCCAGCGGCTGCTGGCCGACGCGCTGACCGACGCGGACCCCCGCCCCGACCACGCCTCCCCCGAACTGGCCGAGGCCGCCGGGCTCCAGGCCCGACTGCTGGTCACCCTCGGCGAACCGCACTCCGCGCGCGGCTGGGCCGCCTTCGCGTACGCGGCGTCGAGCCGGCTGTACGGCATCTCCGACCAGCGGACCATCTCCACGGCGGCCACCCTGGCGGCGGTGCTGCACCGGGTCGGCAGCGACGCCCGCGCCGCCCGCCTCTATTCCGAGGTGATCCTGGAACTGACCGCCTGGGACGGTCCCGAGTCGCTGCGGGTCCTCGCCGCACACGCCGACCTGGCCACCGTGGAGTACGCCCGGGGCCAGTGCTCCGAGGCCCGCGAACGTCTCCAGGACGCCTGGGAACTGCACCGCGAGGTGTACGGCGACGGCCACGCCAGCGGCATCAAGATGCTCGCCCGGCTCGGTGCCATGCAACGCGACTGCGGCCGGTTCGACGAGGCGCACGACAACCTCGCCCTCGCCCGCGAGCTGGCCCGCCAACACCTCGCCGCCGACGACCCGCTCGCCCGGCAGGTGGCGGCCCTGGCCCGGGCAGCCGCCGACCCGGACCACGTCTGCGACGAGGAGCCCACCCCCGAGCGTGGCACGCCGGTGGTGCCGGCCGCCCGTACCCCACCGCCCGCAGAGGGTCCACCCGACCTGCCGCCCTGGTCGGCCGGCCCGGCGTCACCCGACGATGCGTACCCGCCGACGGTGCCCGGCCAGCGGATGCCCGCCGACGACACCGGCTACCCACCGGACGCCGCCCGCCCCGGCCCCGGCTACCCCGCCGACAGCGGATACGGCCCCTGGGACGGTCAGCCCGGCGGAGCCGGCTACCGGGCCGGCGACGGTCCGGGCGATGCCGGCTACCGGGGCGATACCGGTTACCCGGCCGGCAGCGGCTACCCGACCCCAGGTCACCCGACCTCCGACTACCCGAGCTCCGACTACCCGGGCTCCGACTACCCGGCATCGGGCCACCCGGCCGAGTCGGGCTCTCCGGCCGGCGCGGGTCGTCCGGTCGGCGCGGGTCGTCCGGTCGGACCGGCACATTCGCCTGGGCCCGGCTATCCGCCCGAATCCGGCTACCCATCGGGGCACGATCACTTCAGCGCGCCAGATCAGTCCGGCGGGCCCGGTCGATCCGGCGGGCCCGGAAATCCCGGCGGGTCAAGCCATCCCGGCGGGTCCGGTCGTCCCGGCGGGCCGGGCTATCCGGCCGGGGCGGACTACCCGACCGGGGCGGGGCGGATCGACGAGGGCGGACACTGGCCGCCCGAGCAGGCCGCAGCAGGGGCGAACGGGTCCACACCCGACGGTTGGCGGGACGCTCGCTATGCCCCGCCGCTGTCGCAGAGCCGCCGGGACGAGGAGGCGGCCGGGGTCCGCCGGGTCACGCCGGCCGAGCCGCCGGTGGACCCGTCGCGGTTGCTGCCCGTGCTGGTGCCACGCCGACACGCCCCGCCCCGACGCCGCCCGGGTGCCGTACCGCTGGTGGCCGCCGGCGTGGCGGTGGTGTTGCTGGGCGCGGTCGCGGTGATCGCCGGGGTGTCCCAGGTGGGCGGCTCCGACGCACCACCGCCCGCCGCGCCGACCGAAGCCGCCCCGACCGCCGCCACGCCGAACGCCGGCCCACCCGCCTCACCGGGCACCCCACCCGGGCGGGTGACGCTACGCGACCGACCCGACGGCATCACCCTGACCTGGACGTACCCGGCCGGCAGCGAGGGCCCCGTGGTGCTCTCCGCCGCCCAGGCCGGCCAGGACCCGCGCCCCTTCCAGACTCTCCCACCCGGTACCGACAATTTCGTCGTACACGGCCTGGACCGCACCACCAACTACTGCTTCACCGTCGCCGTCGTCTGGTCCACCGACGTGGTCGCACGAGCCAAACGCGTCTGCACCACCCGCCGCTAACCCACCCCCACCCGCCCACATCCCCACCCCAACCCGCCCAGCCCCGCCCCGCCCCGCCCGCTCATGTTGATCAAGAGGTTTACGTCACCCCCAGCGAACTCCTGACGCAAACCTCTTGATCACGCTCCATCCACCCCGCCCAGCCGGGTGATCAAGAGGTTTACGTCAACCGGAGCGGCGGGAGTGACGCAAACCCCTTGATCACCGCCCCCTTCACCCCGCCCAGCCGGATGACCAAGAGGTTTGCGTCAGCCCGAGCGGCGTGGAGTGACGCAAACCTCTTGATCAACATGAGCGGGTGGGCGGGGGCCACGAGCGCGTGGGTGTGTGGAGGGAGGGGGGCGGTCAGTCGGGGTCGGGGAGGAGCGGTAGGTGTAGGCGGACGGTCAGGCCGGGGTGGGCGTCGTCGAGGTCCACGGTGCCACCGCCCCGGCGTACCAGTTCGCGCACGATGGCCAGGCCGAGGCCGGCGCCGCCCGCGTCCCGGGCCCGTCCTTCGTCCAGCCGGGCGAACCGGCGGAACACCCGCTCCCGGTCCGCGACCGGGATTCCCGGCCCGTCGTCGGTCACCGTCACCAGGTGGTACGCCCCGTCGACCGTCGGCTCGACCGCCAGCACCACCCGGGTACGGGCGTGCCGGACGGCGTTGTCGACCAGGTTCCCCAGCACCCGCCGCAGTTCGTCGGGGACGCCGACGGTCCACACCGGACCTGCCGCCGTGACGACGGTGACCTGTGGCGACACAGCCGGCCCCGACCCGACGGCGGTAACCCCAGGCGACACAGCCGGCTCCGACCCGACGGCGGTAACCCCAGGCGACACGGCAGAACCCGCCCCGGCGGCGGTGGACTCCGGCGACGATGGCGGATCCGCCGCGAGGGCGGCCTGCGGCGACACGGCAGGTTCCGCCGCAGCGCCGCCGCTGCCGCCCGGCAGCAGAGCAGGAACCGCGGCGGAGGTGGGGCCGGGCCAGCGGGCGGCGACCTCGGTGAGCAGGGCGCCCAGTTCCACCGGCTCCGCCGCGCCGAGGTGGTCGACCTGCTGTGCCGGTTGCTCGTCGAGTCGGGCGAGCAGGAGCAGGTCGTCGACGAGCCGGCCCAGCCGTTCGGTGTCGGTGAGCAGGTCGGCGGCGACGGCCGGCCAGTCGGTACGGTCGCCGAGGCGCTGGGCCACCTCCAGTTCGGTGCGCATGTTCGTCAGCGGGCTGCGCAGTTCGTGTGCCGCGTCGGCGAGGAACGACCGTTGCCGGGCGCGGGCCGCCGCCAACCGGTCGAGCATGTCGTTGAGGGTGACCGCCAGCCGGTGGATCTCGTCCTGGGAGGCGGGTACGGGCAGCCGGCCGGCCGCGTCCCGCCCGGTGATCTCGGCGGCTCCGCTGCGCAGCGCCTCGACCGGGCGCAGGGTGGCCCCGACCACCCGCCAGGCGACCACCGCGAGCAGCCCCACCAGCAGCGGGAAGGCGACCAGCAGCACCGTACGGGCGGCCTGGGTGGCGTGCCTGACGTCCACCGTGGAGCGGCCCACCAGCACGGTCACCGGCTCCCCCGCCGACCAGGCGGGTACCGCCACCACGCGTACCGGCCCCTCCCAGCCGAGCCGTTGGCCGGGCACCACCGTGCGCTGCCGGCCGGTGCCGGTGAGCTGGTCGGGGCGGACCATCGGCACCAGCCGGTCGGCGTCGATGGAGGCGGCCCGGATCCGCCCGGCGGAGTCGACCACCTGCACCCGTAGCTGCCCACCGGCCACCGGCAGCGGGTCGGGCAGGGCGTCCTCTCCGGCGAGCCGGGCGACCGCGTCGGCGGTCCGGAACGCCTCCTCGTCGACGGTGCGTTGCAGCGTCCAGCCGAGCGCCACCAGCAGCACCACCCCGCCCAGGGCCAGCCCGACCGACAGGCCGGCCACGCCGAGCACCATCAGCCGGGCGCGCAGCCCGAGCGCCGACCAGCGCAGCCGGCTCACGGGATCAGCCGGTAGCCGGCGCCCCGGACGGTCTCCAACCGGTCCCGGCCGATCTTGCGGCGCAGGTAGCCGACGTAGACCTCGACCGCGTTCGGGGCGGTCCGCAGGCTGGCGTCCCAGACGTGGTCGAGCAGCTCGGTCTTGGAGATCACCTCGCCGGGGCGGCGGATCAGGTACTCCAGCAGCGCGAACTCCCGGGCGGTGAGCACCACCTCGGCGTCGGCGCGGGTGACCCGACGGCGGGCCGGGTCCAGCCGTAGGTCCCCGACGGCGAGCACGGTGGGCCGCTGCGGTGCGCCCCGGCGCAGCAGCGCCCGCAGCCGGGCCACCAGCACCACGTACGAGAAGGGTTTGGTCAGGTAGTCGTCGGCCCCGCAGTCGAGCCCGTCGGCCTGGTCGTACTCGCCATCCTTGGCGGAGAGCATCAGCACCGGCAGCCAGTGCTCGTCGGCGCGCAGCCGGCGCACCACCTCGTAACCGGACAGGCCGGGGAGCATCACGTCGAGGATCATCGCGTCGTATCCGCCGTGCCGGGCGGCGTCCAACCCGGCCGGGCCGGTGCCGGCCGTGTCCACCACGAACCCCTCGGCTGTGAGGCCACGCTGCAACGCCGCCGCCAGCCGGGCCTCGTCCTCCACCACCAGCACCCGCATCATTCCAGCCTGCCACCTCGACGCGACGGGCCGCGACGTCGTCCTCAGCGGGCTCACAGCAGCGAACCGGCAGGATGGTCGCAGGAGGTGCGCTCATGTCCGTACTGAAGAACCGTTCCACCCTGCGGTGGCTGGTGCCGCTGGCCGCCGCGGTCACCGTCGTCGGTGGGGGTGCCGCGATCGGCACGTTCGCCGCGAACGCCGAGCCGGCCCTGCCGCCGCGCAGCGCCGCCCAACTCCTCGTCGACCTGCAGACCGCCCGGCTGGACGGGCTCTCCGGCACCGTGGTGCAGCGGGCCGACCTCGGTCTGCCGCCGCTGGCCGGGCTGGCCGGCGGGGACGCCGCGCTGCTCACCGGCACGCACACCCTGCGGGTCTGGTACTCGGGGCCGGACCGGCAGCGGGTCGCGTTGCTCGACACCCTCGGCGAGCGGGACGTCATCCGTTCCGGCCGGGACGTGTGGACCTGGGACAGCAAGGCCAACACGGCGACGCACCGGACGCTGCCGGAGTCGACCGGGCGGGCGGCGGAGGGCGCGTTGCCGGTCACCCCGAAGGATGCCGCCGAGCGGGCGTTGGCCGCCGTCGACCCGAGCACGCTGGTGACCACCGGCCGGTCGGCCACGGTCGCCGGGCGGGACGCGTACGAGCTGGTGCTCACCCCGCGTGACGAGGCGTCCCTGGTGCACCAGGTGCGGATCGCCATCGACGCGACGGAGCACGTGCCGTTGCGGTTCGAGGTGCTCGCCGACGGGGCCGACCAGCCGGCGTTCGAGGTGGCGTTCACGCAGGTCGACTACCGTCGTCCCGACGCCGACCAGTTCACCTTCAACCCGCCGCCCGGGGTGAAGGTGACCGAGGAGACCGCCGGACGACCGGGGTCCACGGGGGGCCCGCACCGCAAGGACGGCAAGCCGGGCGCGCAGCGTCCGGGGGCCGAGGAGGCAGGTCTGCGTACGGTGGGGACGGGCTGGACCACTGTGCTGGTGGCGCGGACCGGCGCGGCGGACCTGGCGCGGACGCCGGCCGGTGATGCGGCGAAGCCGGGCCCGGCCGACGGTCCGGGCGCGGCGCAGGCCCTCGACCTGCTCAACGGGTTGCCGAAGGTCAGCGGGGACTGGGGCAGCGGCCGGTTGTTCTCCGCGAAACTGTTCAGCGTGCTGCTCACCGACGACGGGCGGGTGCTCGCCGGACTGGTGACGCCGGAGCGGCTGTACCAGGCCGCGCGGGGCTGATCCCGCACGTCACGACCCTCGGGGGTCCGGGCCGGCTCGCGCCGGCCCGGGCCCCCGTTCGTCGTGTCCGGCACGGCGGAGGCTTGGTGGGGGGACGCCGCAGGCGGTATCTTGAACAGTTCCCGAAATGCAAAAAGGAATGGCTGAAGAGCCATTCCGCGCATGATTCTAAGCGACGAGGAGACGGCTTGTCAACGCACCCGGACGAGCTGCGACAACACGACGACGAGATCGGCCGTGAGCAGGAGTACGTCTCGATGCTCTACGGCCGGCTGGACGCCATGCGCGAGCAGGCCGGCCGGCGGCTCACCGACGAACTGCGCGCCGGTGGCGGCGGCACCCAGCAGGACCGCTCCCAACGCGACAGCGCCGTCCAGATGTACGCCGACCAGGTCGAGCAGTTCTCGGCGGTCGAGCAGGGGCTGGCCTTCGGCCGCCTGGACGGGGCCGACGGCAGCCGGCACTACATCGGCCGGATCGGCATCTTCGACACCGACGGCGACTACGACCCGCTGCTGATGGACTGGCGTGCCCCCGCCGCCAGGCCGTTCTATCTCGCCACCGCCGCCAACCCGCAGGGCATCCGGTTACGGCGGCACCTGCGCACCCGGGAGCGGAAGGTCACCGGCCTCAACGACGAGGTGCTGGACATCGCGACCGCCTCCCCCACCGGCCACGAGGAACTGACAGGTGAGGCGTCGCTGCTCGCCGCGCTCGGCGCCGGCCGGACCGGCCGGATGCGGGACATCGTGGAGACCATCCAGGCCGAGCAGGACCGGATCATCCGGGCCGACCTGCCCGGGGTGCTGGTCGTGCAGGGCGGTCCCGGCACCGGCAAGACGGCGGTCGCGCTGCACCGCGCCGCGTACCTGCTCTACACCCACCGGCAGCAGCTCTCCACCCGGGGGGTGCTGCTGGTCGGCCCGAACGCGACGTTCCTGCGGTACATCTCGCAGGTGCTGCCGGCGCTGGCCGAGACGGGGGTGCTGCTCAGCACCCCCGGTGACCTCTTCCCCGGGGTCACCGCCAGGCGTGCCGAACCGGCCGGGACCGCAGCCCTCAAGGGCCGGGCGGTGCTGGCCGAGGTGCTCGCCGCCGCCGTCCGGGACCGGCAGTGGGTGCCGGACGAGCCGATCGAGATCGAACTGCCCCAACGGGAGGTGCTCCGGCTGGACCCGGAGACGATACGCCGGGCCCGCGACCGGGTCCGGCGTACCGACCGCCCGCACAACCTGGCCCGTGCCCTGTTCGACATCGAGATCGTGCACGCCCTCGCCGACCAGGTCGCCGAACGGATCGGGGCCGACCCGCTCGGCGGGGACAACCTGCTGGAGGAGGCGGACCGGGCCGAGATCCGCCGGGAGCTGCGGGAGGAACCGGAGATCACCGCCGTCCTGGACGAGCTGTGGCCGGTGCTCACGCCGCAACGGCTGCTCGCCGACCTGTACGCCTCGCCGCAGCGGCTCGCCACCGCCGCGCCGATGCTCACCGACGACGAGCGGGCCCTGCTGCACCGTCCGGCCGGCGGTGGTTGGACGCCGGCCGACGTGCCGCTGCTGGACGAGGCCGCGGAGCTGCTCGGCGAGGACGAGCGGGCCGCCGCCGCCCGGCGGGAACGCATCAGGTCCTTCCAACGCGAGTACGCCGAGGGTGTGCTGGAGATCGCCAGGGGTTCCCGCTCGATCGACGTGGAGGACGAGGCCGACGGTGGTGAGATCCTCGGCGTCACCGACCTGATCGACGCCGACCGGCTGCTGGAGCGGCAGGAGGAGACCGACCGGTTGACCACCGCGCAGCGGGCCGCCGCCGACCGGCGGTGGGCGTTCGGGCACGTCATCGTCGACGAGGCGCAGGAGTTGACGCCGATGGCCTGGCGGCTGCTGATGCGCCGGTGCCCGAGCCGGTCGATGACGATCGTGGGGGACGTGGCGCAGACCGGCGCGCTGGCCGGCACGCCGTCCTGGGCCGAGGCGTTGGAGCCGTACGTGGCGCGGCGCTGGCGGCTGGAGGAGCTGACCGTCAGCTACCGCACCCCGGCCGAGATCATGGCGGTGGCCGCCGAGGTGCTCGCCGGCATCGACCCGGCGCTGCGCCCACCCCGGTCGGTACGCCACAGCGGCGTGCCGCCGTGGGACCGGACGGTCGCGGCGGACCGGCTCGGCGCGGAACTGGTCGCGGCGGCCCGTGCGGAGGCCGCCGAGCTGGCCGGGGGCGACGCGGACGGCCGTCCCGGCGACGGCGGGGGGCGGCTCGGGGTGATCGTGCCGGCCGGGCGGGCCGACGGGTTGGCGGGTGTGCTGCTGGCCGCGTTGCCCGAGGCGGCCGTCGGCGAGCAGCCCGAGTTGGAGAGCCGGGTGGTGCTGCTGACCGTCGGCCAGGCCAAGGGGCTGGAGTTCGACTCGGTGCTGGTGGTGGACCCGGACGGGATCGTGGCCGAGTCACCCCGGGGGCGCAGCGACCTGTACGTCGCGTTGACCCGGGCCACCCGCCGCCTGGGCGTGCTGCGCCCCGCCGGCTGACCGTGCGGCCGGGTCGGGGGGCGGGCCCCTCCGACCCGGCCGCCGGGGCGTCGACGGCGGCCGACGTCAGTCGTCGGAGAAGTCGCCGATCTCGACGGCGCTGGCGGACTGGTCGCTGACCGGGCCGCCGGTCGGGGTGCTCAGCCCGCCGGTGGTGGCGTCACCGGTGGTGGTCGGGGCCACCGTGCCCGGGTGCCGTTCGGGTTGCCGGGCCACCCGCCTGACGCTGGCCGGCCCGGCCGTGCCTCCGGTGGTGGTCAGCGCGCCCTGGCCCCGGGTGGGGCCGCCGTCGCGCAGCACCTCCGGGTCGACCGGCACGTGGGCCACGTCGTCCGGGTCGTCCTCCTGAAGGGCCCGGGTCACGTCGATCCGGGGCACCGTCACCTCGTCCAGGGCTCCGGGACCGTACGCCCCGGCGGTGAGCCGTTCCTCGGCCTGACGGGTGGACTCCCGCATCCTGTCGTCGTCGCGCACGTTCCTCACCTCACAGGGTCTCGACGGAACCCACTGCGTGCCCGGGGGCCGCACCACCAAACACCACCGCCCTTGGCCGGCCGGACACCACAGCCCTTGGCCGGCCGGGGCGGCGCGTACCACGGTCGGGGCACCGCGACGCGGACCCGGCGGGCGACGAAATTCCGGCCGGAGCCGGTGTTACCTGCTCACCGGCGGGGGGTAGACCCAGGGTGCCCCCGCCACAGCAGGTGAACCGTGCCGTGGCCGACCGCGGTAGCGGGGCGAGGGAGTTGCAGGTACTCATCAAATCCTGAGGAGGACCAGATGAGCACGCAGGCTGCATCCACCAGGCCCATGAACCGGCCGATGCAGGACACCGTCCAGCGCAACGCCATGATGAACGAGCAGACCCGGCAGATGCCGGCGATGCACGACGGGCACCGGGAACCGATGCCGTCTCCGGGTACGGAGACCAAGCAGTCGTTCCTGACCACCGAGTTCTGGGTCTACGCCGCCGCGGTCGCGGTCGTGGTGATCTCCGCCTTCTGGCGCGGCACCGCGACGAACGGCCTGAACATCAACAACCCGACGCAGGCGTGGTGGTTCCTGACCGCCCTGACCGGCGCCTACCTGGTGAGCCGGGGCCTGGCGAAGGCGGGTTCGGCGCGGCGTTCCGGCGCGGAGCGCAAGGGTCGTCGCTGACCCGGCTGATCCCAGCAGCGTGAGCTGCTGATCACGATGGCCCCCGGGATTCCTCCCGGGGGCCATCGCTGGTCCATGTCAGCCGCCGCTCGGCGGCCCGCCCGGCGTCGGGCGCGGTCTCAGCTCACTCGTCGTCGCCGAAGTCGCCACCGTCGTCGTCGCCCTCGAAGGCGTCCTCGATCAGTTCACCGGCGACGAGTCCACCGACGACACCGAGCGCCGCGCCGGCCACCACGCCGCCCATTCCCGGCCCCCGGCCGTGGTGACCGTGGCCGTGGCCGTGCATCGGGTAGCCGTGGGTGGGGGCGCCGTATCCGGAGGAGGCGCGCAGGTTGCCGTACGTGGCGGTGGTCTCGCGCAGCCAGCCGTCGACGACCCGCACCCAGTCGACCCGGTCGACGTCGGCGTGCGAGACGGTGTAGCGGCCGAACACGTCGTGCCCGGAGCTGAGGAAGCCACCCCGCTTGTCGCACTCCAGCACCACCTCGACGCCGTGCGGGCTGGTCACGAAGGTCAGCTCCAGCTCGGAGATGGCCTGCGCGTACTGGGGCGCGGCGAAGAACTCGATCTCCTGGTAGAACGGCAGCGTCTGCTGCGAGCCCCGGATGTGGCCCCGCTCCAGGTCGGCGTGCTTGAACCGGAAACCGAGCTGCTGGAACGCGCCGAGGATGTGCTCGTGCACCGGCAGCGGGTGCACGTTGACCTGGTCGAGGTCGCTCTTGTCGACCGCCCGGGCGATGGCCAGCTCGGTCCGCAGACCCATGGTCATGCCGTGCAGACGCTGACCGTAGACGTCGGTGATCGGGGTCTCCCACGGCACCGGGAACTGGAACGGGATGGCGAGCTGCTGCTTGGGGGCGAGCTGGAGCGGGCCGCTGACCACCATCCGGTGGAACTCCATGACGCCTGCGTACTCGCTGTCGCCGCCCTCGATCTCGACCCGGGTGACCAGGCCGATGCCGATCTGCTCGATGTTGGCGGGGGCGTCCCCGCCGATCAGGTTCACGTTGCCGTCGAGGGTCAGGCCGGGCCGGGTGTTCGGGTTGGCCAGGACGGTGTCGACGCTGGGCCCGCCGACCCCGAACGCGCTCAGCATCTTCTTGAAGACCATCGGAACTCCCGCTTCACGGTCGGCGTACTCCACCGTGGAGCACGCACGGTTACCCTGCGCACCCTAACCGCCAGGACTGTGAAGTGGCTGAAAGGGCACACCGGGGCGGGCCAGCAGCATCAGCGCCGCGCAGGCCGCCACGAAGAAGACCGCCATGGCCGAGGCCATGGGCAGCAGGGTGGCGTACCCGAGGAGACCGGTGAGTGGCGTGACCAGTGCACCCGCGAGGAAACCCAGACCACCCTGGAGCGCGGCGGTGGTGCCGGCGGAACGCCGGCCGGCCTCCTGCGTCAGCGCGGTGCTGGCCGGCAGGGTCAGGCCCATGCCGGCGACCACCACGGCGAGCAGCGTCCACGGCACGGCAAGCGGCCCCCCGGCCCGCCGGTCGACCAGGGCGACGACCAGCAGCACGAGGGTGGCCACCGTGGACGCGGCGAGCCCGACGGCCCGCAGCCGGCCGGCGCCGAGCCGCCTGACCAGCACCCGGAACAGCAGCCCGGCGGCGGCCATGCCGGCGGCGTTGGTGGCGAAGATGAGGGTGTAGCGGGACTCGTCCACCCGGTAGGCGGTCTGGAAGACGAACGCCGAGCCGCCGATGTAGGTGAAGAAGCCGGCGATGGCCAGGCAGAGCACGATCAGGTTGGTGAGCACCGTCCGGTCCCGCAGCAGGCCGGCCATCCGTGACAGCGCCGCACGCGGGCCACCGTCGTGCCGGCGGTGCGCGGGCAGCGTCTCCGGCAGGCCGACCAGCGCGGCCACCGCCATCGCCGCCCCCAGCCCGGTGAGAGCGAGGAAGACGGTACGCCAGGTGCCGTGGTCGAGGATCACCCCGCCGACCGCCGGTGCCAGCACCGGGCCGAGGAAGGTCACCGAGGCGATGCTGCCGAACCGGGCGGCGGCCCGGTCGCCCTGCCACACGTCGGTCACCATCGCCCGGCCCAGCGCCACCCCGGTGCCGGCCGCGATCCCCTGCCCGAGCCGGGCGAGCACCAGCACCCCGGCGGTCGGGGCGGCGGCGCAGAGCAGCGACAGCAACGCGAAACTCACGGTGCTCACCAGGACGATGCCGCGCCGCCCCCGGATGTCGCTGACCGGGCCGAGCAGGAGCTGACCTGCGGCCACGCCGATGATGAACGCGGTCAGGGTCAGCTGCGCCATGGTGGCGCTGGTGTCCAGGGAGCGCCGCAGTTCGGGCAGGGCGGCGATGTACGCGTCGGTGGCGAACGGCCCCACCCCGGTCAGCAGCACCAGCGCGACCATGGACGGCCTGCCCGCCGCCCGGCCGGGTCGGTACGACGTGGACGGCGTCTTGACCCGCGGAGGTGTCACCCATGGACCGTAGACGAGCTGACCGTCGGGCGTCAGCCCACCTCACCCGGCGTCGTCGACGAGCAGTCCACGCAGGACGCTGCGCACCGTCGTGGCGAAGAGGTCGCGGGGCGCGGACGGTGACGGGTCGGTGATGGCGGCGGCCAGGTTCGGGTACGCCGCCAGGTCGATGCCGGTGAAGCCGACCGGCGGCGCGGCGGTCTCCTGCCGGGCGAACAGCGACGTCACCCCGGTCATCATGGCGATCGCCTCGAACTTGGTGGTGGTCGCCGCCGGCACCGGCCGCAGGACGGACAGGCAGTGGTCGAACCAGGCCAGGCTCTGCGGGCCGGGGGCGGTCGGCCGGGGCAGGACCGCCACCAGCCAGGAGTGCCGCCGGTAGAGGTCGAGCTGCCGACGGGCGAGAAGCAGCATGGTGTCGAGCCAGTCGTCGCCGGCCTCCGGGTAGGGGCACAGCTCACCCGCGGCCCGGTCGACCATCAGGTCGAGCAGGTCGTCGCGGGAGGACAGGTAGCGGTAGAGCGAGCCGGCGCCGGTGTGCAGCGCGGCGGCGACCGCCCGCATGGAGACCGCGCCGATGCCGTCGGCGTCGGCCACCGCGATCGCGGCGGCCACGATCTCGTCTCGGGAGTGCGACGGCGCGGGGCCGCGCTGCCCCCGGGCCGGCCGGGACCAGATCGGCGGACGCGCTGGCTCGTCGGGTGAGGTCACCGCTACACTCTAAAACTGCAAACGCCGTTCGCGGTTTCGATGTCGGGGAGGACGAGATGGAACAGCACTGGACCGTGCAGCGGGTACCGGCGGCCGACGACGCCGAGATCGTGCTCCACTCCACCGGCAGCGGGCCGGGCATCATCGTGGTGCACGGCGGCGGCGTCACCATCGGCATCTACCGCCGGTTGGCCCTGCGGCTGGCCGACCGGTTCACCGTGCACCTCTACAACCGTCGCGGGCGGGACGACGCGGCGGCCCGCGCCGAGCCCTACGACGGCGAGCAGGACGTCGACGACCTCGCCGCGCTGTTGGCCGCCACCGGGGTCGGCAACGTGCTCGGCCACAGCGGCGGCGGCTTCGTGGCCCTGCGCGCCGCCGCCCGGGGGTTGCCGATCGACCGGCTCGCCCTCTACGACCCGGCGGTGCAGGTCAACAGCCTGTTCCCGCTCGACTGGGTGCCCGCCGCCCGCGCGGCGGCACACGCGGGCGACATCGCCCGCGCCATGGCGATCACCGGGGCCGGCCTCAACACCCAGTCGGCCACGTCGCGCCTGCCGCTGGCCGTCCAGGTGGCCATCTGCCGGCTGTTCCTGCGTACGCCGATCGGGCGCGGCATGGGCGAGCTGCTGCCGTCCACCCTGGACGAGAGCGCGCTGATCCAGCACCACGACAGCCCGCCGCAGCGGTGGGCCGGGATCACCGCCGAGGTGCTGTTGGCCTGCGGCGGCAGTGGCCCGCCCTACTACCGGCCGATCAACGAGGCGCTGGCCGGGGCACTGCCGCACGCCCGCACGCTGGTGGTGCCGCGCGCCGGTCACGACGCGCTCAACCGGGCTCCGCAGCACCTGGTCGACGCGCTGGCCGAGTTCTTCACCACCCCGGTCACCTCGGAGCGCGCCCGCTCCTGACGAGCCGGCGAACGGGGGGCGGGCCGGCGTCGACCGTGTGACGCGACCGACGCCGGCCCGCCGTCGGGGAAGCCGGTCAGGATCACGCCCAGAAGCTGGCCGGAAGGGCCTCGGTGGTCGTCCACCGCGACGCCCGCTTGTGGACGACACCGTCGATCAACACGGCACCCGTGGTGTTACCGCCGGGAAGCACCTCTTCACGCATCTGCCCGGGATACCGGGCGTCACGACGCCGACGACACCGAATTTGGTACGGCCGGACCCGACCACGGCCCGACTGTCCCACCCCTGTGTTCGAATCCCGGCATGCACATCGTCGTCTGCGGGGCGCTGGTGGTGAACGACGCGGTCCTGCTGGTGCACCGCAGTCCGGCCCGCCTGGCGTACCCGGATCTGTGGGATCTGCCCGGGGGCAACGTCGAGGCGGGCGAGTCCGATCGACAGGCCCTCGCCCGTGAGCTGCGCGAGGAGGTCGGCGTCGAAATCGTCGCGGAGTCCTGCTCCCGGCTGGGCGACCTGCGGTCCGGCAGCGGCGAGGACGCCGTACACATCGGTGTGTGGCACGTCGGAGCCTGGCTCGGCTCCCCCACCAACCGTGCGCCCGACGAGCATGACGACCTCGCCTGGGTCGGGCTCAGCGAGTTGGGCAGCCTCCCCCTCGTGCACGGTGGCCTGCCGGCGCTGCTCCGCACCCTGGACGGGCCGCCCGGCTCACGCCTGGTCGAGGAGGTGGCGTGACGGGAGGTAGTCGATCTTCGTGTCGGCGTAGACGCCGAGCGTGCCGTCGGCGAGGCATCGCAGGCCGACGCTGACCCAGCGCACCTCGCCGTCGGCACCGAGCGCGTAGCCGACCGCGACGGCGAACTCCTCACCCCCGCAGGGGCAGGAGCAGGAGTCGTGACCGGCCTCGACCCAGTAGTCGGCGCTGTCGCCGATGAAGGCGACCGCGCCGCAGGCGAGGCAGGTCCGCCGGGTCGCCTCCTCCTCGTCGATGTCGACGCGGAAGGCCCGGCCGTCGCACCCGGCGCACCGGGACTCCACCACCGTGTCGACCGGGTAGCCGCCGGCCGCGAAGTAGCGGAGGTAGTCGGCGAGGTCGTCGACGTTCTCCCCGCGCCACAACTTCCCGGACCTGTCGAGTGCCATCCCGGCATTCTGCCTGGTGCCGGCGGTGCGTCGGCCAGCGGACGACCCTCGTGCGGCTCAGACCCAGACGGTGGCCAGCCAGATCGCGGCGGCGGCGGTCACCAGCAGGACGACGTTGAGCCCGATCTGGCGGGTCTCGCCCCGGGACAGGTGCACCGCGATACCGCCGACCTGGATCAGGACGAGCCCGACTGCCGCCGCGACCGCGAGCCAGGGTGCGATCCCGGTCAGCGGCGGCAGGACCAGGCCGACCGCGCCGAGAACCTCCAGCACCCCGATGGTCCGGACCAAGGGCATGGGTACGCGGTCGACCCAGCCCATCATCGGTTGCAACTGCTCCCGGCTCTGCACGACCTTCTTGCCCCCGGCGTAGAGGTAGAAGACGGCCAGCAGCGCGGCGACGATCCAGTAGGCGAGTGTCATGACGGGCCCTCCAGCTCTGAACCCAATGGTTACGAGAAGGAACTAGCCACATCATGTGTCACTATCGGAGGGCTTACAAAAGGCACACGGGTGTGCGTAAGGCACAGGGGGTGGTCATGTCGCAGTACGAACACACCTGCATGATCCGGGGCGACGGCGGCCGGACGATCCGGGCGATCCTGGACCGCATCTGCAACAAATGGACGCTGCTGATCGTGGCGACCCTCGACGGGGGCGCGCTGCGGTTCACCGAGCTGCACCAGCAGATACCCGGCATCTCCCAGCGCATGTTGACGTTGACCCTGCGCCACCTGGAGCGCGACGGCCTGGTGTCGCGGACGGCGTACGCGGAGGTACCGCCCCGGGTGGAGTACGCGCTGACCCCCACCGGCAAGAGCCTCATCCCGCCCGCGCTGGCCCTCGCCGGCTGGGCCATCGAACACGTCCCCCACATCGAGGCCAGCCGAGCGCTCCACCAGGACAAGTCCGGATGACGGCAACGTTGTCAGATCACCGGGTCAGTCAGATGGTGCGGATCGTGATCAGGTCTTCGAGTCCTGCGAGATCGCCGGCGTTGCGGGTGTAGACGGCGGCGTCATGGGCGTGTGCGGTCGCGGCGATGAGCAGATCCATCACTCTGGCGCGCGGCTGACGGCCGGCTTCGACGACGCGGGCAGCCAGTCGTGCGTAGCTGTCGGCGATCACGTCATCGATGGGCAGCGGATCGAATCGGCGCTGGATAGCACTCAACCGCGCCAACCGGAGTGCCCTCGCCTCGGCGGTCTTGGCGACCAGGACACCGAACTGGAGTTCGGCAAGACTGGCAACGCTGATGGCCAGCTCACCCGGGATCGGTGTTACGTCGTTGGCGATGAGGACGCTGGTGTCGAGGATGCCCCGACTCACCGTTCTGCCCACGGGTCGGTGACGACACCGTCCAAGAGATCCCGATCGTCTGCCCAGGCGGGGTCCGTAGGTTGGTCGAACACCCCGGCGAGGTCGTCCCACTCCCGCCAGGTCCGAGGGCTGACCGGGCCGAGCACGGCTGCCGGACGGCCGGCAACGGTGATCGTCAAACGTTCACCCGCCTGCGCACGACGCACCAGGTCGCTGGCGTTCTGCCGCATCTCCCGAAGCCCCACCTCATGCATAAGACCAACGTAGCACATGTGCTACGCGGTGCTGGCCAACCTCACTACGGACAGGCGCACCGCGATACCACGGCGGCGGAGGATCTTGGCGGCAGATGGCCCCCTGGAGGGCCGAAATCACCAAGATCCTCCCGGAGCCGACGTTCAGTGGGAGGCGTTGGCGAAGTCGAACTCGCCGTCCTTGACGCCGCCGACGAAAGCCGCCCACTCGTCAGCCGTGTAGACGATCGTCGCCGCGTCCCGCGCCTTGCTGTGCCGCACCGCCACCCGACCCGAGCCGTCGAGCAACGGCCCCGCCTCCACGCAACTCCCGCCGTTACTGTCGCTCTTGGTGCTGATGTGCCAGGCGACCTCGGGCATAGCCTCGTTCATGCCAACTCCTCTGCAATGGCCCCCATCAGGGCGGTCGACTCATCTTTGCTGAGTGCGGATTTCGACAGACGATCGTACGCCCGGAGAAAGCGCTCGGCTTTTGGTGACTCCATGTAGAGCCGACCGCCGAGGGATTCGACGTAGGCGACCGCAGGATACGGCTCGGGTAAATGGAAGATCCAGAACGTGCCATCGAGTCCCTGGTGGAGGGCGACCGAGAACGGCATGATCTGAATGCGGACATGCGGCAGGGCTTGGAGTTTCACCAGGTGTGCGAGCTGGTCCCGAAGGACCTGGACACCACCGACCCGACGACGCACGACGGACTCGTCGATGACCACATGAATCGTGAGCGGGCGTTCCTTGGAGAGCACTTCCTGCCGCGAGAGCCGCAGCTCGACCCAGCGGTTGATCATCGACTCGGACGCCTCCGGCTCCGCCGCGTTCCGGATCACCGCCTCGGCGTAGGCCCGGGTCTGGAGCAGCCCCGGCACCAGGGTCATGTGAAAGCAACACACCTTGTCGGCGCGACTCTCCAACCACGGGTACTCGATGAAGGACGAGTCGACGACGTCGCCGTAGTCCTCGTCCCAGCGGTCGGTGCGCCACACGTCCTCGGCCAGCGCCAGCAGGCGGGCCCGCTCGGCGGCGTGGTGGAAGCCGTAGAGGTCGAGCAGTGCGATGACGTCGCCCTTGCGGATCGGCCAGTCCGCCCGCTCGTAGCGGCCGAGCGCGGACATGTCGCGTTGCAGGTGCTCCGAGACGAGTTTCAAGGTCATTCCGCGTTCTTCCCGGAGGGCGCGGAGTTGTTGGCCGAGCCACTGCGCGCGCAGGGTCCGTATGAACGGCTTGTGCGGCATGATCCACCTCTCGAAAAAGTTGACGAGGCCCGCGAAGGAACCATTGCTCCAGTTCCAACCCACTGGAAATGTGGCCTTCGGGTGAGGGTGATCACCGGCCCCCGGGGACGCCCGGTGCAAGCGCAGTAACCGCGGCTGTGCCAACAGCCGAGAAGGTGACGAAAGCCGGCCTCGCGGGTGGCAGCCGCATACCGGATCTCGTCGGGTCTCAACATGAAGCCGAATTCCGGCTCCGACCGACTTGCTGAATACCTATCACGGCGGCGTAGGTTCCCGCGACCCCGTACCCCATCAGGAGGCGACGAATGATCCGCGACGACGGCACCCTGCCGGCCCGGCTGCATCCGGTCCTGGTCCGCGACCACCAGTTCCCCACCGCCGGCTTCGGACGGCGGGGCCTCGACCCCCGGGAGGTGCGCCGGTTCCTGATCCGGCTCGCCCTGGAGCTGGCCAGCCTGCATCAGGAGGTGACCCGGCTGACCGGGGAGAACACCAGGCTCAAGCGGCTGCTGCGGGACCGCCGCAGCGCCCAGGCCAACCGTCCCCCGTGCTGAGCCACGGGCCGACGACCGGTCCCCGCTACGTGCTGCACCTGCCCCTCACGGTCACGGCCGGGGAGCAGGCGTTGCGGTTCGCGTACGCGTTGGCCCGGTCGTTGGCGTTGGTGCCGGGGGTCGAGGTCGCCGGGGCCACCGTGTCCGCCGAGGACGCCCAGGACGTACGACGGTGGGTGTTCTGTGACCGGATCTTGCCGGACCGGCGGCGCTGCCGGGCGCGGGCCGACCACGACGGGCCGTGCGACCCCGTTTGATGAGCCAGGGTCAGTCGACCTCGACGACGACCAGCTCACCGACCTGTTCACCGATCTGCCGGCGGCCGTCCGCCGGCAGCCCGGCGTCGGTGATCAGCAGGTCGGCCTCGGCCAGCGGGGCGATGGTGGCGATGCCGATGGTCTCCCACTTGGTGTGGTCGGCCAGCACCACCAGGTGCCGGGCCGCCCCGATCAGCCGTTTGTTGACCGCCGCCTCCAGCAGGTTGGGGGTGGTGAACCCGGTGCGCGGGCTCATCCCGTGCACGCCGAGGAAGAGCAGATCCACGTTCAGGGTACGGATCGCCGCCTCGGCCACCGGCCCGGTCAACGCGTCCGACGGGGTACGGATGCCGCCGGTCAGCACCACCGTCTGGTCGACGCGCGGGTTCTGGTAGAGCGCGTCGGCGACCGGGATCGAGTTGGTCACCACGGTCAGCCCGGGTACGTCGCCGAGCAGGGTGGCCAGCGCGGCGGTGGTGGTGCCGGCCGACAGCGCGACGGCCATCCCCGGCTCGACCATCCGGGCGGCCCGGCCGGCGATGGCCCGTTTCTCGCCCTGCTGGCGGACCGACTTCGCGGCGAAGCCGGGTTCCTCGGCGGACCCGGGGCCGGCCAGGGTCGCCCCGCCGTGCACCTTGTCGACCAGCCCCCGTTCGGCGAGCACCTCCAGGTCGCGGCGGATCGTCATGTCGGAGACGCCGAACCGGCTGACCAGGTGACTGACCCGCACCCCGCCGCGCTGCCGGATCAGCTCCAGGATGGCGTTCTGCCGTTGCTGAGCGAGCATCGAACCTCCCAACCGCGCGGACGAGGGAACGGTACGCAGGTCAGGCCGCTGCGGCCGGGGACGGTTCACCCGCTGGGACCGCCCCGCCCACCGCCGGTTCCTCCCGGACCACGGCCACCTCGCCGGCCGGCACCCGCAGCGTGCCGCCGCAGGGTTGCCCGGTGAGCAGGTCGGTGCCGGTCACGTCGAGGGTCGCCTCGGCGTCGGTGTGGTTGACCACGAACAGCCAGGACCGGTCGTCGGCGCGGCGGCGGACCACCTCGACGCCGGTCGGTGCGGCTACCGGCGGGCGTACCCCGGCCTCGGTGAGCAGCCGGCCCACCAGGGCGTCGGTGGCCGCCTCGTCGAGCCGGGTGGCCAGGTACCAGGCGGTGCCGTCGCCGACCCGGTGCCGGGTCAGCGCGGGCACGCCCGGCAGCGGACCGTCCTCGTAGGACGCGACGACCTCCGCGCCGGTCGGGTGCAGCCACTCGGTCCACACGTCGGCGGTGGACCCGTCGTCGAGGGTCACCCGCTCGCCGGCCAACAGCGGGAAGAACTCTTCGGTACGCACCCCGAGCAGGTCCCGGAACGCCCCCGGGTAGCCGCCGAGCCGGATGTGGTCGTGCTCGTCGACGATCCCGCTGAAGTACGTCACCAGCGCCGTCCCGCCTGCGGCCACGTACCGGCGCAGCGCCTCGGCGTCGACGTCGCGGACCAGGTAGAGGGTGGGGACGAGGACCAGCCGGTAGCCGGACAGGTCGGCCGACGGGTGCACCACGTCGGCGGTGACCCCGGCCCGCCACAGCGCGTCGTAGAGCGCCCGCATCCGGTCGGGGTAGGTGACGTCGACGCTGGGGTGGGAGTCCAACTCGACCCCCCACCACGCCTCCCAGTCGAACAGGATCGCCACCTCGGCCTCGACCCGGCTGCCGCGTACCTCGGCCAGGGCCTTGAGGTCGGCACCGAGCCGGCAGACCTCGTCGAAGACCTTGGTGTCCGGGCCGGCGTGCGGGACCAGGGCGGAGTGGTACTTCTCCGCGCCCGCCCGGGAGGCCCGCCACTGGAAGAACAGCACCCCGTCGGCACCGCGCGCCACATGGGTGAGGCTGTTGCGGCGGAGTTGGCCGGGGGTCTTGGCGACGTTGCGGGGCTGCCAGTTGACCGCGCTGGTGGAGTGTTCCATCAGCAGCCACGGGTCGCCGCCGGCCACGCTGCGGGTCTGGTCGGCGGCGAACGACAGGCCGAGGTGGGCGTCCGGGTCGGTGGCCATGAGGTAGTGGTCGTTGGCGACCAGGTCGACGTCGGACGCCCACGAGTGGTAGTCCATGTGCTTGGCCATGCCGATCATGAAGTTGGTGGTGACGGGCTGCCGGACCCGCCGCTTGAGCACCTCCCGCTCGGCGCGGAGCTGGGCCCGCTGCTCGTCGGAGGAGAAGCGTAGGAAGTCGAGCTGCTGGGTGGGGTTGGCGATGGTCAGCGTGGACCGGGGCGGGTTGATCTCGGCCCAGTCGTGGTAGCGCTGGCTCCAGAAAGCGGTGCCCCAGGCGTCGTTGAGCCGGTCGAGGTCGCCGTAGCGCTCCCGCAGCCAGCCCCGGAACGCCTCGGCGCTGACGTCGCAGTAGCAGTGCACGTTGTGGCAGCCCAGCTCGTTGGAGACGTGCCACATGACGACGGCGGGGTGCTCGGCGTACCGGTCGGCGACCGCGTCGACCAGGGCGAGCGAGCGCTCCCGGAAGATCGGCGAGCTGGGGCAGTACGCCTGCCGTCCGCCGGGCCACAGCACGCCGCCGCCGACGGCGCGGGGCAGCGTCTCGGGGTGCCGGTGGGCCAGCCACGGCGGCGGGCTGGCGGTGGCGGTGGCCAGGTCGACCTGGATTCCCCCGGCGTGCAGGACGTCGAGGGCGCGGTCGAGCCAGTCGAACTCGTACCGGCCGGGGGCGGGTTCGAGCAGGGCCCAGGAGAAGATCCCGACCGAGACGAGGTTGACCCCGGCCCGGCGCATGAGCGCGACGTCGTCGGCCCAGACCTGCTCGGGCCACTGCTCGGGGTTGTAGTCGGCGCCGAAGTAGATTCCGTCGCCCTGCCAGGTGCCGTGTTGCCGCATGAGAGCAGAGCGTGCCCCTAGCGGTCGATCAAGTCAACACTTTCCAACACGGACCCGCTTTCCAACGTTTACCACCGGGATCCCGTACGGCTCCGGCGATACCGATCCGGAGCTGCCCTCTTGACAGGCGCGTACGGACGGGTAGCTTCAAGCGCCACCGGGAGTTTGTGTTTGCCAATGTTCGTTCTCGGTGGATCTATGTTGGCATTCCCGAACAGCCGCTCCCCCACCACCACTGACGGCCCTCGGGCGCAGCGCACCTCTTCTTCCGCAGGAGGCACCATGTCCCGTCCCCGCACCGAAGCCGAGTATCTCGCCCGGCTCGTCCCGTCCTCCGTCGCCGGCATCGGACGACGTTCCCTGCTCACCGGAGTCGGCGCGGGCGCGCTGATCGGCACCGGGCTGCTCGCCGGCTGCGGCTCCGACTCCGACTCGGGCAGCGACAGCAAGGAGGTGTCGGTCGGCTCCAACCAGTCCGACCCGCAGCCCAAGGGGGTCATCGCCAAGGTGATGGACGGGTTCACCACCTCGTCCGGCATCACCACCAAGATCAACACGGTGGACCACAACACCTACCAGGAGAACATCAACAACTACCTCCAGGGCAAGCCGGACGACGTGTTCATGTGGTTCGCCGGCTACCGGATGCGCTTCTTCGCCGCCAAGGGACTGGCCGGCGACATCAGCGACCTGTGGGGCAAGCTCTCCGGCTACTCCGACGCGTTCAAGAAGGCGTCCACCGGGGACGACGGCAAGCAGTACTTCGTACCCTCGTCGTACTACCCGTGGGCGGTGTTCTACCGCAAGTCGGTCTGGAAGCAGTACGGCTACCAGGTGCCGACCACCCTCGACCAGCTCACCACCCTCAGCGCCCAGATGAAGCGGGACGGCCTCACCCCGATCGCCTTCGCCGACAAGGACGGCTGGCCGGCGATGGGCACGTTCGACATCCTCAACCTGCGGATCAACGGCTACCAGTTCCACATCGACCTGATGGCGGGCAAGGAGGCGTGGACCTCCGACAAGGTCAAGAAGGTCTTCGACATCTGGGCCGGGCTGCTCCCGCTGCACCAGCCGGACAGCCTGGGCCGCACCTGGCAGGAGGCCGCCCAGTCGTTGCAGCAGAAGAAGAGCGGCATGTACCTGCTCGGCCTCTTCGTCGCCCAGCAGTTCGGCAACGACGAGCAGGACGACATCGACTTCTTCACCTTTCCCGAGATCGACCCGGCCATCGGGGCCAAGGCGCTGGACGCGCCGATCGACGGCTACATGCTGGCCCGCAAGCCGAAGGCCGAGGCCAACGCCAAGAAGCTGCTGGAGTTCGTCGGCTCCAAGGAGGCCGCCGACATCACGGTGAAGAACGACCCGACCACGCTGGTCGCCAACAGCGGCGCGGACACCAGCGGGTACACGGCCCTGCAGAAGAAGGCCGCCGAGCTGGTCGGCTCGGCCACCGAGATCGCCCAGTTCCTCGACCGGGACACCCGGCCGGACTTCGCCTCCACCGTGATCATCCCGGCGCTCCAGCAGTTCATCAAGAACCCCAAGGACATCGACGGGCTGGTCAACAGCATCGAGAACCAGAAGAAGTCGATCTTCACCAGCTGACGGCGAGAGGGGGAGGACCGTCGTGTCCGACCTGCCCCTGATCCAGGCGGATCACGCCGTGTCGTCGCCGGCCACGACCACCACCTCCCCGGGTGGTCGCGGCCGGCGGCTACGGCTCCTGTCCCGCACCGACCGCGTGGTGATCACGCTGATGGTGCTCGTACCGCTGCTGCTGGTGGTCGCGCTGGTCTGGCTGCCCGCACTGGCCACCGTGGCGCTCTCCGGCACCGACTGGGACGGCATCGGGCCGCTCAGCGAAATCGACTGGGTCGGCGGCCGGAACTACTCCGACGTGGTCAACATCTACCCGCCGTTCGTGCCGGCGCTGCAGAACAACCTGCTCTGGCTGGCCGCCCTGTTCGTGGTGGCCACCCCGTTCGGGATGTTCCTCGCCGTGCTGCTCGACAAGGAGATCCGGGGCAGCCGGTTCTACCAGACCGCGCTCTACCTGCCCGTGGTGCTCTCGCTGGCGCTGATCGGCTTCGTCTGGCAGCTCATCTACTCCCGCGACCAGGGGTTGCTCAACGCCGTCCTGGGCGGCCAGACCGACTGGTACGGCGACCCGAACGTCAACATCTGGGCGGTGCTGGTGGCGGCCGGCTGGCGGCACGTCGGCTACATCATGCTGCTCTACCTGGCCGGACTCAAGGGCGTCGACCCGTCGCTGCGGGAGGCCGCCTCGGTCGACGGCGCGTCGGAGACCAGCACCTTCTTCCGGGTGATCTTCCCGGTGCTGCGACCCATCAACATCATCGTGCTGGTGGTGACCGTGATCGAGTCGCTGCGCGCGTTCGACCTGGTCTGGGTGATCAACAAGGGCCGCAACGGGTTGGAGCTGATCTCCGCCCTGGTGACCCAGAACGTCGTCGGCGAGGCCAGCCGGATCGGCTTCGGCTCCGCCCTGGCGACGATCATGCTGGCCGTCTCGCTGGTCTTCATCACCATCTACCTGGCCGTCGTCATGAGGGAGAACCGGCGATGAGCGCGTCGACCGTGACCCGACCACCGGCGTCGACGCCGACGGCGAAGCCGGCCCCGCGCCGCCGGCCGCTGCGCCCCGCCCGGGTGGTGCTGCACCTGTTCCTCGGCGCGGTCGCCGTCGGTTGGCTCTTCCCGATCCTCTGGGCGGTGCTGACCTCGCTGCGCTCGTACGCCTACACCGCCGCCAACGGGTACGTCTCGTTCGGCGGGTGGACGTTCGACAACTACGTCACCGCCTGGCAGACCGCCGAGTTCGGCAAGCACTTCCTCAACTCGGTCTACATCACCGTCCCGGCGGTGCTGCTGACCCTGTTCCTCGCCTCGTGCGTGGCGTTCGTGATCGCCCGGTTCAGCTGGAAACTCAACATCGTCCTGCTCGGGCTGTTCACCGCCGCCAACCTGCTGCCCCAGCAGGCGCTGCTGATCCCGCTGTTCCGGATCTTCACCGAGGTGCCGCTGCCGGAGTTCATGAGCGACTCCGAGTTGCTCTACGACAGCTACTGGGGGCTGATCCTGGTCAACGTCGCCTTCCAGTGCGGCTTCTGCGTCTTCGTGCTCAGCAACTACATGAAGGCGCTGCCCCGCGACCTGTACGAGGCGGCCATGGTGGACGGGGCGAGCATCTGGCGGCAGTACTGGCAGGTGACCATGCCGCTGTGCCGGCCGGCGCTGGCGGCCCTGGCCACCCTGGAGGTGACCTGGATCTACAACGAGTTCTTCTGGGCCACCGTGCTGATGCGCACCGGCGACAAGTTCCCGGTCACCAGCTCGCTGAACAACCTGCGCGGCGAGTTCTTCACCGACAACAACCTGGTGTCGGCCGGCTCGGTGCTGGTCGCCATCCCCACCCTGGTGATCTTCTTCCTGTTGCAGAAGCAGTTCGTCAAGGGCCTGACCCTGGGCGCGTCCAAAGGCTGAGTCACCGCACCCACCCACCCATGCGCGCGAGAGCGGTATTCCTGGCAGGCATGAATATGACCCACAGGCATACCGCTCTCACGCGGTACTGACACCCGGCGACCTCACCCACCGTGACGGACGCCGACGCGCCCGCACCGGAGATGAGCGCCATGACCGATCCGACCATGATCCACCTGCGCCGGGGCCACACCAGCCTGGTGCTCGATGCACGCGGCCCGGAGCTGCCCCGGGTCGTGCACTGGGGCACCGACCTCGGCCCGGTGCCCGCCGACGACCTGCCGGCCCTGGTCGACGCCACCGTGCCGCCGGTGGTGCCGAGCAGCTTCGACGCGCCGACCGTGCTGTCCCTGCTGCCCGAGGCGAGCGCCGGCTGGAGTGGCCGGCCCGGCCTCGCCGGCCACCGCCACGGACGGGACTGGTCGACCGCCTTCCGCCTCGACACGATCGACGTCGATGATCCGCGTGACGACGTGGGGGACGCGGTGCGCGTACCCGGTGAGGAGGATGACCGGGGCGGAGTCGGCGCGGCGCGGGTGACCGTGCGGGCGACGGACCCGGGCGTCGGGTTGACCCTGACTATCGAGGTCACCCTCGACCCGGTCGGGGTGCTGACCGTGCGGCACCGGCTACGCAACGACGCCGACCAGCCCTACGAGGTACGTGAGCTGACACCGACACTGCCGGTGCCGGCGGTCGCCACCGAACTGCTCGACCTGACCGGGCGGTGGTGCCGCGAACGCGCACCGCAACGGCACCCGTGGCCGCACGGCGCGTGGGTGCGCGAGGGTCGGCACGGGCGCACCGGGCACGACGCCACCCTGCTGCTGGTCGCCGGCACCGCCGGGTTCGGCTTCGGCCACGGCGAGGTGTGGGCGGTGCACACCGCGTGGAGCGGCGACCACGTGACCGTCGCCGAACGCCGCCCGACCGGGGAGTCCACCCTCGGCGGCGGGGAACTGCTCGCCCCCGGCGAGATCGTCCTCGGCCCTGGCGAGGAGTACGCCACCCCGCTGCTCTACGCGGTGCACTCCACCGCCGGGCTGGACGGGCTCAGCGACCTGCTGCACACCCACCTGCGGGCCCGGCCGGAACACCCCCGCACGCCGCGCCCGGTCACCCTCAACGTGTGGGAGGCCGTCTACTTCGACCACGACCTGGACCGGCTGCGCACCCTCGCCGACCGGGCCGCCGAGGTGGGGGTGGAACGGTTCGTCCTCGACGACGGCTGGTTCACCGGCCGCCGGCACGACCGGGCCGGCCTGGGTGACTGGCAGGTCGACGCCGACGTCTGGCCGGCCGGCCTGGGACCGCTCATCGAGCACGTACGCGGGCACGGGATGCAGTTCGGGCTCTGGGTCGAACCGGAAATGGTCAACCCCGACTCCGACCTGTTCCGCGCCCACCCCGACTGGGTGCTCACCGCGCCCGGCCGGCTGCCCCTGCCGTGGCGGCACCAGCAGGTGCTGGACCTGGCCAACCCGGCGGCGTACGCCCACCTGCTCGACCGGCTCGACGCGCTGCTGACCGGGAACCCCGGGATCAGCTACCTCAAGTGGGACCACAACCGGGACCTCACCGAGGCCGGGCACGCCGGCCGGCCCGGGGTGCACGGGCAGACCCTGGCGGCCTACCGGCTGCTCGACGAGCTACGCGCCGGGCACCCGCACCTGGAGATCGAAAGCTGCTCGTCCGGCGGGGCCCGGGTCGACCTGGAGATCCTACGGCGCACCGACCGGGTCTGGGCCAGCGACACCAACGACGCCCTGGAACGGCTGTCCATCCAACGCTGGACCGGGCTGCTGCTGCCCCCGGAGCTGATCGGCACGCACATCGGCCCGGGGCGCTCGCACACCACCGGCCGGGTGCACACCCTGGGCTTCCGGGCGGTCACCGCGCTCTTCGGCCACCACGGCATCGAATGGGACATCGTCACGATCGACGCCGAGGAGCGGGCCGAGTTGACCGCCTGGGTGGCCCTGCACAAGCGGCTCCGACCACTGCTGCACACCGGCCGGGTGGTCCGGATCGACCACCCGGACCCGGCCGTCCAGGCACACGGCGTCGTCGCCCACGACCGATCCCGCGCCGTGTACGCGGTGTCTCGGCTGGCCACCTCCGCCACGCAGACCCCCGGCCCGGTCCGCCTGCCCGGTCTCGACCCGGCCCGCCGCTACGCCGTCCGCCCGGCCGAGGGGGTGCCGGAGCCGGCGGCGATGCAGATCACCGGACCTCGCTGGCTGCCCACCGTGACGCTGCCCGGCTCGGTGCTGGCCACGGTGGGCCTGCACCTGCCGGCCCTGCACCCGGAACAGGCCCTCCTCCTGGAGGTCGACGCGACCGACTGACCGGCCCGGGTCCGGGCGCGTGATCGTCGCGGGCGGGGACGGGTGGTGGCCGGGCCCTCGGAGGGCCCGGCCACCCGGAGTGCTCAGTTCGCGGTGCAGGTCACCGTAGGCGTCGGGTTCACGCTGCTGCCGCTGCCGATGAAGCCGAAGGCGGTGCTGGCCCCGGCACCGAGCCGACCGTTGTAGTCGACGTTGCGGGCGGTCACGGTGCTGCCGCTGCTGCTCAGCGACGCGTTCCAGGCCTGGCTGACGGTCTGGCCGTTGGCGAAGGTCCACTTCGTCGTCCAGCCGTTGATGGCCGCGCTGCCGGCGGTCACCTTGACCTCACCCTGGAACCCGCCCTGCCACGAACCGATGGTCGTGTACGTCGCCGTGCAACCGCCGGTCGCCGGCGGGGTCGTGACCGGCGGGGTGGTGGGTGGCGTGGTCGGCGGCGTCGTGGGCGGGGTGGTCGGGGGCGTGGTCGGCGGGGTCGTCGGGGTGGTGCCGGAGTAGACCGACGCCTCCTTCGAGGTCGACTTGATGCCGTTGACGCCGTTGAAGATCCGCTGGCCCCAGGTGGTCAGGGCGGCCGGGTTGAAGTTGGTGGTCATGTCGAGGTACTCCACGCCGCCGCCGTTGCCGCTCCACGACCAGCCCAGGTAGCCGATCCCGTTGGCCTGGGTGTACGACAGGATGGTGTCCTCGTCGGGGTTGCCGTCGGAGTGGTCGAAGCCGAACTCACCCACCACGATGGGCAGCTTGGCGGTGCGGAACCGGCCCAGGTAGTCACTGATCTCGGCGGCGGTGTCGAAGACGCCGTACATGTGGATCGAGAAGACGGTGTTCTTCTGCGGGTCGGCGGCGAACACCCCGGCCGCGTTGTCGCGCATGGTGAACGACCAGTCCTGGCCCCAGTTCGGGGCGTCCACCATGATCGTGTGGCTGATGCCGCCGGCCCGCAGCCGCTTGATCGCGTTGGCGTTGTCGGTGGCCCAGGTGGCGTAGCCCTGGTTGCCGTACGGCTCGTTGCCGATGTTGACGATGACGTACCGCTCCTGGCCCTGCAGGGCACTGGCGATGCTCAGCCAGTAGTCGACCGCCCGGTCCAGGGTGATCGCCCCGGCCTGCTCGCCGTAGCCGGTGGTGTCGTGCACCTCCAGCACACAGATCAGCTTGTTGGCCCTGCAGAGCGAGATGACGTTGCTGACGTCGGCGGCGGTGTTCTTGGTCCAGCGGTCACCGCTGGCCAGCACCACCCGCACGGTGTTCGCGCCGAGCGCCTTGATGTTGGCGAAGGAGGTGGTCTGCTGCGGGTACCAGGTGTGGGCGTGGTTGACACCGCGCATGATGAACTCGTTGCCGTTGGCGTCGTAGAGCTTGCCACCGGAGACCGTGAAACCGGCTGCGGCCTGGGCCGGCTGGCCGAAGGCGAACACGGCGGCGAGGACGGTGAGCAGGGCGACGCCGGCGACGGAAAGTCGCTTCTTCATGGCTTTCCTCAGGAAGGGTCGACCCCGTTGCCCTGGCGGGGTGGCGATGCTGGTGACGGTGGCGCTCGGCTGCAGCCCGACAGCCGCCGCCGGAACTCCCTGGCCGCGTGCGGACCAGCGTAGGGCCACCGGGTCGGGAAGGCAACCGGTTAAGTTGCCTGCCTGTCCCCGCCGACCCTGTGGCGACCCACGCCGACCGCGAGCCGCCACAGGGGGCGGTCATCCCCACCACAGGATGTGACACCACCAGCCTGAACCGGTTAAGCCGGACCTTAGACCGCCCTCCCGTCACCGTCAAGAGGGACCCGGCCACACATCCGAGGTTGACCGGCACCGGCCAGGGGTATCCGGTGACGATCGTCGCCCGGAAGGAGAAACCAGGATGGTCCGCGTCGGCTACACCCTGATGTGCGAACAGACCGGCCCCAAGCAGTTGGTCGACCACGCGGTGCGGGCGGAGGCGGCCGGTTTCGACCAGCTGGTCATGTCCGACCACTACTATCCGTGGCTCGACGCGCAGGGCCACTCCCCGTACGCCTGGTCGGTGCTCGGCGCGGTCGCCCACGCCACCAGCCGGGCCGAGCTGATGTCCTTCGTGACCTGCCCGATCCGCCGCTACCACCCGGCGGTGGTGGCGCAGAAGGCCAGCACCATCGGGGTGCTCTCCGACGGGCGGTTCACCCTCGGCCTCGGCGCCGGGGAGAACCTCAACGAACACGTGGTCGGCGGCTGGCCGCACGTGCAGCAGCGGCACGAGATGTTCTCCGAGGCACTCCAGATCATCCGTCCGCTGCTCAACGGCGAGACGCTGACCTTCTCCGGCAACCACTTCGACGTCCCCGACGCCTACGTCTGGGACCGGCCGGAACGTCCCGTTCCGATGGCCGTCGCCGCGTCCGGGCCGTCGTCGGCCGCCCTCGCCGCCGAGTACGCCGACGGCATCGTCGCCACCGAACCCGACTCCCGGATCATCCAGCTCTACGACGACGCGGGCGGTGCCGGGCAGCCCCGCTACGGCCAGGTGGCCATCTGCTACGGCCCCGACGAGGCCGAGTGCCGCAAGATCGTGCACGACCAGTTCCGCTGGTTCGGCAGCGGCTGGAAGGTCAACGCCGACCTGCCCGACCCGGAGGCGTTCGCCGCCGCCACCCAGTTCGTCCGGGAGGAGGACGTCGCCGACGGCATCCCCTGCGGCCCCGACGTCGACCGGCACGTCGAGGCGTTCCGCGCCTTCGTCGACGCCGGCTTCACGCACGTGGCGATCGTCCAGGTCGGCGGGGACAGCCAGCCGGTGTTCCTGGACTGGGCGCAGGAACAGCTGCTGCCCCGACTGCGCGAACTGTGACCGCCGTGGCGGGTCGGGCCGGGTCGCGTACCCGGCCCGACCGGCCTCGACGCGTTGCGGCGGGCTCCGGCCGCACCCCACCCGACGGCCGTCCCGGACCGGTGGTCGACCTGCTCCTGTGACAAGGGCGGAGGGCGCGGCGTGTCCGCTCCCCGCCGGTCGACGTCACAGCGGACGCCAGGTCGATTCGTCGTCGTGGTCGGCGACCGGCCGGAGAGCGGCGGCCAGGTCCCGGGCCCCGTCCTCGCCGCCGAGCGCGGCGCTGCCCGCCGGACTCCCCGTTCCCACCATTGCCCGGCAGCCGGCGCAGCCGGGCACGCCACCGACCGACCAGGTGCCGGGCCCGTCATGCTGGACGAAGGTCCACGCCGGTCGGCCGTGCACGACGCCCGTCGGATCATCCGGCCGGTCGCCGCGCTCCAGGCCGACGGTCAGGTCCGCACCGGCAGCGGAGGAACCGGGGAGCCGGTAGTCGAGAGTGACCGTGTCCCACCGGCCGTCCCGCCAGCGCATCCGGGTCTGGTGGAGCCGGGCGTCCGACGGCAGCGCCACCGGCTGGAACGGCACCCGTACCGGATGCCGCTCCCACACCATCCCCTCGGCCACCCGCCGTAGCACCTCCGCAGGCCGGTCGACGGTGACAGCGGTGATCGTGACCCAGGCGTCCGGGGCGTACCGCCAGGACAGCACCGTCTCCTTGCCGTCGGGGCTGGTGTGCAGGAAGGCGGGATGCCCCTGCACCGGCTCGACAGGTGAACCCGGCGGGGTGGGCCACGGCGTCGGGCCGCTGCGTAGCTTCCCCGCGTTCCTGTTGTCCCGGGTCAACTGGTCGGTGAAGAAGTCCACCCCCCGCGCGCCCACGGTCACCGCGACGCTGCCGACCAACCTGCGGGCCTGGGTGCCCTCGAACGGCGTGTGCCGGGCCGCCCCGATCGTCTGCCGGTCCGCAGCGGTGGAGAGGCTCCGTTCGGGCAGGTCGGCCGGTAGCCAGGTCAACCGGAAGAGCTGCCGGGCCGGATCGAAGGCGGTCGGCGCGACCGTGGGCGGCCAGGTCCGGTCGGCCGGGGTCGGCGACTGTCGTACCCCCGGCAGGGCGGTGATGCCGAGCAGCGCCACGGCGGTGACCACCGCCGTGGCCGCCACGGCCAGCCGGCGGCGACGCCGTACCGTGCGCTCCCCCGCCGTCACCAACGCCGCTGCTTCCGGTCCTCCGGTCGGCAGGTCGTCGGCGGCCCGGGTCAGCATCTCCCGGACCTGGGTCTCGTCGTCGTGGATCATCGGGTCACCTCCGTCGGGTCCGCCAGCGGCAACTGCCGGCGCAGCGCGGCCAGCCCGCGCGCGGTCTGGCTCTTGACGTTTCCGGCCGAGCAGCCCAGCACCTCGGCGGTCTGCTCCACGCTCAGGTCGGCGTAGAAGCGCAACACCAGCACCACCCGCTGCCCGGGTGGCACCGCCGCCAACGCGGCCCGCACCGCGACCGTGTCCACCACCGCGTCGGTCGGCGGGGCACCCCTGGGCTCCGGCTCCGGCGGACGGTCGAACAGGCGCACCCCGAACCAGCGGGACCGACGCTCCTGCCGGAACGCGTTGACCAGCATCCGGTGCACGTACGCCCCGATGTCGTCGGCGGCCCGCGCCCGGTCCCACTGCACGTACAACCGGGTCAGGGTCTGCTGTACGACGTCGTCGGCACGGTGGGCGTCGCCCCCGGTGAGCAGGTACGCGGTCCGGCGCAGCTTCGGTGTCGCCGCCGTCACGAAGTCGACGTACTCCTGCCGTTGCGTCGCGTGCATCGACCACTCCCCGTCCCGGACGCTGGCACTGTCACCCGTAGCGATGGCGGTGGGGGCGCAAAGGGTTGCACGGGTTCCCGGGGCGGGCCGGTCAGGCCGGGTCGAGGTCCAGCTCGGCGACGACCGGGTAGTGGTCGGAGGCGTACTCGGTGTCGCCGCCGCGTACCACGTGGACGTCGCGCAGCCGGGCGGCGAGCGCCGGGGTGCCGAGCAGGTAGTCCAGCCGCATGCCGGAGAACTCGACGCCCCCGCCGTGCCGGGTCGGCGCGGTCAGTCCGGTCTCGGCCGACCCGGCCGGGTCAGCCGGTCCGGCGGCATGGGTCCAGAGGTCGACCAGGCCGCCGGCGAGCAGCCGGGCCACCGCCCGGGTGTCCACCGTCCGCCCGTCGCGGCGCAGGTGCCGCCGCCGGTACGCCGCCGGCAGCCGGGCCACCCGCCCGGTGTGGTCGGTGCCCGGGTCGAGGGTGTTCAGGTCACCGGCGAGCAGCGCCAGCTCCCCCGGTGCGCGGCGCACGGCTGCGGCGAGCCAGCCGGCCTCGATCCGCCGCCGCAGCCCGGTGTACGGGTCGAGGTGGGCGCTGAGCACGGTGAGCGGCCCGGCGCTGGTGGCCAGCTCGACCCGCTGCGCCGCGTGGTGCAACGGCCGACGTACCGGCCCGGCGGAGCGGATCCGCCACGGCGGGCGGACCAGCACCGCCACCGGCTGACCGAAACAGGTGCGGGCCAGGTGGGGGCGCATTCCCAGCCGCTCGGCGAACCCGGCCAGCACCCCCGGCCGGTCGAAGCCGCGCAGCTCCTGCACGGCCAGCACGTCGGGGGCCTGCGCGGTGACGACCCGGCACACCAGGTCCCGCCGGTCCGGGCCGGTACGGTCCCGGCCGCCGGTCCTGATGTTCCAGGTCATCACCCGCAGCACGGTCGGCGACTCACCCGGGCTGGCCGGCCTTGGCCAGCTCGTCGTCCAGCTCGTCGACCTGCTCCGACTCGATCTCGGGCCGGTTGCCCTGGTAGACGTCGGCGTTGGGCCGGATCACCCAGTAGAGCAGACCGATCCACAGGCCGCTGAGGATCAGCGCGCCCATGAAGTCGGTCGGGTGGTGCATGCCCCGGTACATGCGGGAGGTCGCCACCCCGACCGGCATGATCACGGCCATCGCCACGAAGAGCCACCGCCACCAACGGTCGGTACGGACGAACACGATGATCGCGATGACCAGCCAGAGGCAGGTGGTCGCGGCGATGTGCCCGGACGGGAAGGACGAGGTCGGCATCTGCCCGTCGAGGTTCTCCACCGCCGGGCGGGGCCGGTCCACCACCCGGGCCGAGGCGAGGAACAGGCTCAGCTCGCCGAAGAGCGCGAGCACCACGAAGAGCACCGGGCGCCACCGCTTCCAGATGGCCAGCACCAGCGGGCAGAAGACCAGTGAGACGATCAGGATCGCGTGGGTGTCGCCGAACTTGCTCCACCACCAGCTCAGCTCGGTGAGGAAGTCGGTGTGCCGGTCGGCGAACCAGCGCGGCACGTCGGTGTCCAGGGTCTCGAAGACGGTGCCCTTGGCGTGGTAGCTGACGTAGGTGCCGAAGCCGTACAGGGCACCGAAGACGATCACCCAGCCGACCAGCAGTTCGGCGACGGCCGAGCGGGGGTGCTCCAGCACGTGCTCCTCGGCCGGGGCGGGGGTGATCTTGTCGCCGGCCTCCGGTTCCAGCCCCTCGGTCAGCGGCGGCACCGGCCGGCCCCGCTCACGCCGCCACAGCCGGAAGGCGTACGCGGTGACGCCGAGCCAGGCCGCGCCGAGCAGCCAGCCACCGATCACGTCCGAGACGAA
Source organism: Micromonospora humidisoli (assembly GCF_016900955.1). Taxonomy (NCBI): domain Bacteria; kingdom Bacillati; phylum Actinomycetota; class Actinomycetes; order Micromonosporales; family Micromonosporaceae; genus Micromonospora; species Micromonospora humidisoli. Next base: position 1,079,388 of record NZ_JAFEUO010000001.1, on the reverse strand, counting down.
GTGCACGCCGAGCGCGATCCGGGTCAGCCCGATCAACGCCACCAGCACGGCGACGACGGCGATCGCCGGCTTGCGCCAGCGGGGCGACATGGCCGGCAGGAAGACCAGCAGCAGCGCCCCGTACGCGACGAACGAGCCGAGCGCGTGCCCGCTGGGGAAGCTGTTGCCGGGGGCGCTGGCGACCGGCACGTCGACCACCGGGCGGAGCCGGCCGACCAGGGCCTTGAGCGACGGGTCGAGGATCAGCCCACCCACCCCGGTGACGATCAGGTAGACCGCCAGCCGGGACTGGCGACGGATCAGCAGGGTGACCACGGCGATGGTGACCAGCCAGATCAGCACCGGCCGACCGCCCAGGTCGGTGACCGCCTGGAGTACGGTGACCAGCGCGTGGTGCGGGGCGACGAGCCCGTTGAACCACTCGGCCGCCTCGTGGTCGGCGTGGTACATCGGGCTCCACTGGAACCGGACGAGCATCAGCAGCAGCCCGAAGGCCACCCCCGCGCCGGCCACGGCCAGCAGGCCGACGACGCTCCGTTCGGCGAAATGGCCGAGCGGCCGTCGGGCCGTTGACTCCTTGACCGCGGTCACCCCGCACCTCCCTTGCGTCGACGTGGCGAGGCGCGCTGTACCCGATTCCGCCACCGCGTACACGCCCGTCCGGTGTGGCGGGCTCAGAGCGCGGTCATGTCACCGGTGTCGAACAGTTCGCCGCGCTCGGCGTCGGGCTCCCACAGGTCGGGTTGGGCGGGCTCCGGGGCCCCGATCCGCATCGCCTCCAACTGGGCGGCGAAGGACAGCCCGCCGAACAGCGCCATGCCGGTGAGGTTGGCCCACAGCAGCAGCGCCATCATCCCGGTCAACGCCCCGTACGTCTGGCCGAAGCCGCCGCCGAACTTGACGTACGCGGCGAGCAGCAGGCTGGCCAGCCACCACAGCGCGGTGGCGATGCCGGCGCCGAAGTAGAGCCAGGACAGACCTGGCTGTTTACGCCGGGGCGCGTGCCGGAAGATCACCGCCACCGCGACGACGGTCAGCACGAGGCTCAGCGGCCAGCGCACCACCTCCCACACCCCGGCGGCGAGATCACCCCACTCGTAGTGGCGCTGCACCGACTCGCCCATCGCCCCACCGCCGACCAGGATCAGGAAGCCGGCCAGCGCGGGCAGGCCGGCGACCACGGCGAGCACCGCCGCCCGCAGGTACTTCCACAGCGCCGGGCGGTCCCGTTCCACGCCGTAGATCCGGTTGGCGCCGCGCTCGATCTGGGCCATCGTGGTGGTCAGCGCGGCCAGGCCGGTGATCAGGCCGAGGGTCAGCGCCAGTTCGCCGGTGCTCTCGGTGCGGTCGCCCTCGCCGAGCAGCTCCTGCACCACCTGTTCGCTCTGCCCCGGGGTCAGCGCCAGCACGGTGTCGGCGACCACCCGGCCGCCCTCCTCGACGCCGAGGTCGCTGATCAGGCCGGTGAGCGCGATCAGGAACGGCACCACGGCGAGGCAGAGTTGCAGGGCGAAGGCCCGGGAGTGGCTGAACCCGTCGCCGTAGCGGAACCGGATGAACGCGTCCCGCATGAGCTGCCAGCCGCCGTGACGGCGCAGGGTGCGAAAGGCGTCGTCGGCGGAGAGTTCGTCCGACGCCATCAGCCGGGTCTCCGGGACGAGCCGGGTGCTACTCACGGCGGGCTTCCCCGACCAGCTTCTCCCCGCGCCGGGCCGCCGCGTCGGCGTCGTGGGCCAGGTCGGGGTCGCCGGCCGGGCGTGGCACGCAGAGCCACAGCGACTCGGGTCTGATCTCGGCGGTCAGGGTACGCCCCGGCGCGATCAGGTCGCCGTCGAGCTGCCGGGGCTGGGCCCGGTTGCTGGTGATGACGACCTTGCGGGCCCGGTGCACCTCCATCCGGGGGACGCTGCCCCGGCGGCGGACCAGCGCCCAGCCCATGGCGAGCCAGTGCCGCACCCGGTTGGGGGTGAGCACGGCCACGTCCAGCCAGCCGTCGTCGGGTTCGGCGTCGGTGAGCAGGCGCACCCCGCCCTGGAGCCGCCCGACGTTGGCGACGAGCACGGTGCGGGCGCGGCGACGCATCGGCGGCCGGTCGTCGATGCGGATGCTGAGCCGCATCGGGCGGTCCCGCAGGTGCTTCGCGGCCCCCACCACGTACGCGGGCCAGCCGATGCGGGCCTTGGTGGTCTCGGAGGTGTCCGCCAGCATCTGCGCGTCGAAGCCCATCCCGGCCATCACCGCGAAGCACTGGTCGTCGACGACGCCGACGTCGAGCCGGCGGCGGCCCCGTTCGACGGCCACCTGCAGGCCGGCGGCGAGGTCGTTGGAGAGCCCCAGGTTGGCGGCGAGCAGGTTGCCGGTGCCCTGGGGCAGCACGGCGAGTTCCACGTCGGTGCCGGCCAGCGCGGTGACGCAGGCCATCACCGTGCCGTCGCCGCCGCAGGCGAACACGAGTTCGGCGCCGGCGGCGACGGCCTGCTCGGTCTGCCCCCGGCCCGGGTCCTCGGCGCTGGTCTCGTACCAGGTGGGGGCGGGCCAGCCGGCGGCGGCGAGCGCCTCGTCCACGGTCGCGCGGAACCCGTCGAGATCGGTCACCTTGGTCGGGTTGACCACCACCGCCGAACGCGGGGGGCGGTCGCCGCCGGTCACCGTACGCTTCTGCTCTGCACCGTCCACGGCGTCAGTGTGCAGCACCCCGGCCCGGTCAGCGACCCGGCGACGACCGACGTTGCGTTGACCGCAAACAGGTTTGAGCCGGGCCGGACCGGGGGGTGGCTGGTCAGGCCGCCGTACGCAGCGCCGACTCGATCCGGCGGCGCAGGTCGTCGAGGTCCGCGCCGGCCTCGGTGAGCACCGTCGCGCCCAGGCCGCCGCCCTCGCGGAGCACGCCGAGCAGCAGGTGTTCGGTGCCGATGTGCCGGTGGCGCAGCCGCAGGGCCTCGCGGAGCGCCATCTCCAGTGCCGTGCGGGAACGCCGGGAGAGCGGCCCGCCGAGCGGTCGGCGCAGTCGCCACCGGCGGCGGGGGGCGGGGGCCGCCTCGCGCAGGGCGTCGGGGCCGAAGGTGTCCTCGATCCGGGCGACGATGGCCGCGAGGTCGATGCCGATCTCGCGTAGCGCGGCGGCGTCGGCCTCGCCGAGCCCCGTGCCGCCGTCGCCGGTCTGCCGCCTGATCCGGGCGCGCAGGTCGTCGGCGTCGAGGCCGGCGGCGGTGAGCACCCGGCAGGCGAGCCCGTCGCCGTCGGCCAGGACGGCGAGCAGCAGGTGTTCGGTGCCGACGGGTCGTTCCCCGTCGGCACGGGCCTGCTCAACCGCGTGCTGGACGACCGCGCGGGCGCGGTCGGTGAACCGTTCGAACATCATGCCTCCCCGGTGCCGTGGACCGCCGGTCGCCCGGCGTGCTTCTTGTGGACCGCCTGCCGGCTGACCTCGAGCGCGTCGGCGATCTCCTGCCAGGACCAGCCCTGTCGTCGGGCGTTGTCCACCTGGACCACCTCCAGCCGTTCGAGGAGCCGGCGCAGGGCGCGCACGGCGCGCAGGCCGACCCGGGGGTCGGTGCTGCCGGCGGCCGCCGCGAGTTCCGTCGCCTGACTCATGCTGTCAATTTACGTTGACACGCCTCAGGCGTCAACCCGAGTTGACAGCAGCGTCGCGTACCCGACACGACTCCGGACGGCCCGATCCGGCCGGCGGCGGTGCTACGGTCCGCTGGTGTTCCGTCGCCGCACCGCTGACCAGCCCGTCGAGGCGGCCCGCCGGCTGCCCGTCGGCCGGGTCGGGTGGGAGATCGCCGGCGGCACCGTGGCCGGCCACCGGTACTCCGCCAACTTCGACGCCCTGCACGTCGACCCCGACCTGCCGTTCGCGGTGGTCGTCGACGGCATGGGCGAGGGCGAGGGCAGCCGCGTCGCCGGCGACACCGCCCGCGACACCCTGCACGAACTGGTCCGCGCCGGCTGGCCCGCCGTCGGCCCGCGCGAGCTGCGCGCCGCGATCGCCGAGGCCCAGATCCGGGTACGCCGGGCCGGCGCCGCCATCGACGAGCTGGCCGGCTGCACCCTGACCGCCATGCTCGCCCAGCCCGACGGCGAGCTGGCCTGGATCGTCCAGCTCGGCGACTCGCGGGCCTACCGGCTACGCGACGGGCTGCTGGAGCTGGTGACCGTGGACCACACGATGGCCTGGCTCGGGGTGCTGCACGGCTGGTGGCCGGCGAACTCCCGGGAGGCCGCCCGCGCCCGCTACCAGCTGCTGCGCTACCTCGGCCACCCCGACCGGCCGGACCCGGACCTGCTCGGGGTGCCGCTGCGCCCCGGCGACACCTGGCTGCTGTGCACCGACGGGGTCAGCGACCAGCTCGACTACCACCGGCTGCGGGACCTGCTCGCCGAGCCGGACCCCACCCGGGCGGTACGCGGCCTGCTCGCCGCCAGCCTGGCCGAGGGGGGCAGCGACAACGCCACCGCCGTCGTGCTGCGCGTCCACCCGGCGGGCACCCGTCCGACTGATCCGGCTCCACCGCCCGCCCGCCGCGACTAGCGTCGGTTCCGACGGCGTGCCCGCGCCGTGCGGATTCCCGGGAGGTGAACCGGATGACCGGGTCCACGGGCGGGCCGGTGGTGGTCGGGGTCGGGCCGGCACCGGCCGACCTCGCGGTGGTCCGGCTGGCCGCCCGGGAGGCCGCCGCGCACGGCCGGGGCCTGGCCCTGCTGCACGCCTTCAACTGGGAGGCCGCCCTCGCCGCCCCGTCGGTGGCCGGCAGCCGGGACGCCGCCGAGGACCTGGTCGCCCGCGCCGCCACGGCCGCCAACGAGGTCGAACCGGCGGTGCCGGTCAGTGGGGAGATCGTCGAGGGGGCGCCGGTCGAGGCCCTGATCCGCCGCTCCGGGACGGCGTTCCTGGTGGCCATCGGGGACGGCGGGATGGCCGGCTGCGGCGGCTGCGTACCGGCCGACGCCCCGGCCGTGCAGCTCGCCGCCCGCGCCGGCTGCCCGGTGCTGGTCGTCCGCCGCGACCCACCGCCCCCGGGCCCGGTGCTGGTCGGCGTGGACGGCTCGGCCAGTTCCCGGGTCGCGCTCGGCTTCGCCTTCGGGTGTGCCGCCCGCCGGCAGGCCCGGGTCATCGCGGTCCGGGTGATCGAGCCGGAACGACCCGACGACGGCGACGACGTGCTCCGCACGCTGGTCGGCCAGGCCCGCCGGCACCACCCGGACGTGCCGGCGGAGTGCCACACCGTACGCGGCGACCCCGGCACCGTCCTGGTGGAGCAGTCCCGCTCGGCGCAGGTGGCACTGGTCGGCGCGCGGGGCGACCAGCCGGGGCGGGGAATGCTGGGCGAGGTGAGCCAGACCCTGCTGTACCACGCGCCCACGCCGGTCATCGTCGTCCGTGGACTGGTTTCCGCCGGGGCGGGCGGGGCATGACGTCCCCAACGGCCGGGACCAACGGCCCTGACCGGTGACCGGGCGATCACGAAGACTGGGTCTGCCCGGGGCGAATCGGCGCTTCCGGGTGCAGAACCCCCCGACCCGCGAGAGGCTTTGGCAGCATGGACACCGCTCTCGACCTGCACAGCCCCCTGACCGACGACGAGCTGCGCCGGCTGGACGCCTACTGGCGGGCGGCGAACTACCTCACCGTCGGGCAGATCTACCTGCTCGACAACCCGCTGCTGCGCGAGCCGCTCGCCCCCGAGCACGTCAAGCCCCGGCTGCTCGGCCACTGGGGCACCAGCCCCGGCCTGAACCTGCTCTACGCCCACCTCAACCGGGTCATCGTCAACCGGGACCTGTCGGCCATCTTCGTCACCGGCCCCGGCCACGGCGGCCCGGCCCTGGTGGCGAACACCTGGCTGGAGGGCACCTACAGCGAGCTGTACCACTCGGTCAGCCGCGACGAGACCGGCATGCAGCGGCTGTTCCGCCAGTTCTCCTTCCCCGGCGGCATCCCGAGCCACGTGGCACCGGAGGTGCCGGGTTCGATCCACGAGGGCGGCGAGCTGGGGTACGCCCTGAGCCACGCCTACGGCGCCGCCTTCGACAACCCGGACCTGCTGGTGGCCTGCGTCATCGGCGACGGCGAGGCGGAGACCGGTCCGCTGGCGGGGAGCTGGCAGTCCAGCGTCTTCCTCAACCCGGCCCGCGACGGCGCGGTGCTGCCGATCCTGCACCTCAACGGCTACAAGATCGCCAACCCGACGGTCATGGACCGGATCCCCACCGAGGACCTGCTCAACCAGATGCGCGGCCACGGCTACCAGCCGTACCTGGTCGCCGGGGACGACCCCGAGCAGGTGCACCAGCTCCTCGCCGCCACCCTGGACCGGGCCTGCGACGAGATCGCCGAGATCCAGCGGGTGGCCCGCTCCGGCGGCCACGTCGAGCGCCCCCGCTGGCCGATGATCATCCTGCGGACCCCGAAGGGCTGGACCGGCCCGGCCCAGGTCGACGGCAAGCAGGTCGAGGGGACCTTCCGCGCCCACCAGGTGCCCATCGCCGAGGTACGCGACAACCCGGCGCACCGGGCCGAGCTGGAGCGCTGGCTGCGCAGCTACCGACCGGAGGAACTCTTCGACGCCACCGGCGCCCCGGTCGCCGAACTGACCGCGCTGCCGCCGAAGGGCGAGCGCCGGATGAGCGCCAACCCGGTCACCAACGGCGGTCGGGTGCTGCGCGACCTGACCCTGCCGGACTTCCGCGACTACGCCGTCGACGTCAAGCGGCCGGGTGAGCCGGTGGTCGGCGCGGCCGGGGTGCTCGGCACCTGGGTCCGCGACGTGATCACCGCCAACCCGCAGACCTTCCGGCTGTTCGGCCCGGACGAGGTCGCCTCCAACCGGCTCGGTGCCGCGTTCGAGGTCACCGACCGGTCCTTCGACGGCCGGATCGAGGCCACCGACGACCACCTCTCCCCCGACGGCCGGGTGATGGAGGTGCTCTCCGAACACCTCTGCGAGGGCTGGCTGGAGGGCTACCTGCTGACCGGCCGGCACGGCATCTTCACCAGCTACGAGGCGTTCATCCACATCGTCGACTCGATGGTCAACCAGCACGCCAAGTGGCTGAAGGTGACCCGGCACATCCCCTGGCGGGAGCCGATCGCCTCGCTGAACTACCTGCTCTCCAGCCACGTGTGGCGGCAGGACCACAACGGCTTCTCGCACCAGGACCCCGGCTTCATCGACCACGTGGTCAACAAGAAGGCCGAGGTGGTCCGGGTCTACCTGCCGCCGGACGGCAACACCCTGCTCTCCACCATGGACCACTGCCTGCGCAGCCGGCACTACATCAACGTGGTGGTGGCCGGCAAGCAGCCCGCCCCGAACTGGCTGACCATGGACGAGGCGGTCCAGCACTGCCGACGCGGCCTGGGCATCTGGGACTGGGCCAGCACCGACGAGGGCCAGGAGCCGGACGTGGTGCTCGCCTGCGCCGGTGACGTGCCCACCCTGGAGACCCTCGCCGCCGCCGACCTGCTCCACCAGCACCTGCCCGAGCTGAAGGTGCGGGTCGTCAACGTGGTCGACCTGATGCGGCTCCAGCCGTCGTCGGAGCACCCACACGGCCTGCCGGACAACGAGTTCGACACCATCTTCACCCGGGACAAGCCGATCATCTTCGCCTACCACGGCTACCCGTGGCTGATCCACCGGCTCACCTACCGCCGGGCCAACCACGACAACCTGCACGTGCGCGGCTACAAGGAGGAGGGCACCACCACCACCCCGTTCGACATGGTGATGCTCAACGACCTGGACCGCTTCCACCTGGTCATCGACGTCATCGACCGGGTGCCCGGCCTGGCCGCCCGCGCCGCCCACCTGCGCCAGGAGATGGTCGACACCCGGCAGGCGTGCCGCGACCACACCCGCCGCCACGGCGAGGACGACCCCCGGGTCGCCGAGTGGCGCTGGCTCCGCGAGACCCACCCGCAGCAGCTCGACGGGCAGTGACACCTCCGCGGCCCGAGGTGGGCCGGTCACCGGCCGGCCCACCCCCTGCCACCAGCCAGGAAAGGACGAGACGATGAAGCCCGACGAGATCCTGGTCGGCTACGACGGCTCCGCCGACGCGGGCGTCGCCGTGGACTGGGCGCTGGCCGAGGCGCGGCGCACCGGACGCCCGGTCCGGCTGGCGTACGTCTTCGAGTGGATGACCGTCGCCGGCTGGGTCGGCCCGGGGGTGGCCCCCGGGGTCTGGCCGGACGACGACGCCCGGCGGCAGGTCGAGGAGCTGGTGCACAAGGCCGCCTCGGACGCCGCCGCCGCCTGGCCCGGCGTCACCGTGCACGGTGAGGTCTTCGACGGCCCGCCCGCGTTGGTGCTGGAGGAACGTTCCGCCGAGGCCGGGTTGCTGGTGCTCGGCAGCCGGGGCCACGGCGGGTTCACCGGCCTGCTCGCCGGCTCCACGGCGGTGTCGGTGGCCGCCCACGCGCACTGCCCGGTCGTGGTGGTGCGCGAGGCGCAGGCTACGGTCACCGGCCCGGTGGTGGTCGGCTTCGACGGCTCCGAGCAGGCCGGCACGGCGCTCGGGTTCGCCGTGGAGCGGGCCGCGCAGCGTGACGCCCCGCTGCTGGTGCTGCAGGCATTCGAGCCGCCGGACGACCGCTGGCGGCCCTCCGACCCGGACGCCGAGGCCCGGCTCGCGGCGGACCGGGCCACGATCGAACAGGCTCTCTCCGGGTGGCGGGAGACGTTCCCCGAAGTGCCGGTGACGGTGGAGATCGCACCGGCCCGACCGGCCGCCGCGCTCGTCGAGGCGAGCCGGGAGGCGCAGCTCGTGGTGGTCGGCAGCCGGGGTCGGGGCGGGCTGCGCGGGATGCTGCTCGGCTCGGTCGGCCAGCAGCTCATCCAGCACGCGCACTGCCCGGTCGCCGTCATCCGGGAACGCTGACCGCCAGGCCCCGGGTCTCGCGTTGATCCACCCGCCGGTCCCGATGGGTGGATCAACGCCCCGGGGCCGGCGGGTCGGGGTCCAGGGCGAGGTAGTCCTCCTCCTCCCGGGCCAGGTGCAGGCGCAGCACCGCTTCCAGGCCGTACAGGCTGGCGAGCAGGTCGGGCACCTGGTCGGGGCGCAACCGCCCGTCCGCCCGCGCCAGGTGACCGCCGATCGCGTCCACCAGCCGATGGATCTCCACGTGTTCCCGGCTCATCGTGGCCGTCGCCTCGTCGCCGCCCAGCGGGCCGGCCAATGCCGGATAGAGCTGCCGTTCCTCGGCGTCGGTGTGCGGCAGCACCTCGTCGGTGAGCCGGCGGTGCGTGTCGCGCACCGCCGGCAGGCACCCCTCGGCGGTCGGCCGGGTCGCCACCAGGTCGGCGGTGTCGCGTACCCGGGCCAGCACGGCCCGTACGCCGGGATGCTGGCCCGCGTACCGGTCGAGCAGGGCGCGGGTGGCCGGCGGGACGTCCCGGCGGCGCAGCCCGCCGCGCAGCGCCCGCAGCGCGTTGAGGATCACCAGCACGTCGATGCCCTCCTGGAGGAACGCGCCCGCCACCGGCGGCAGCCGGCCGACGGCGGCGACCAGCATCGCGAGCACCGCCAGCCCCATCCCGACGGCGGCGCTCTGCACCGCGATCCGGCGGGCGTAGCGGGCGATCTCGACGGCGTCGGCGAGCCGGTCCAACCGGTCCACGGTGATCACGGCGTCGGCGACGTCCGCCGAGGCGGTCGCCCCTCTCGCCCCCATCGCCACCCCGACGTGCGCCGCCGCCAACGCGGGCGCGTCGTTCACCCCGTCGCCGACCATCACGGTGACCCCCCGCCGCGACTCCTGCCGGACCCGGTCCACCTTCTCCTGCGGCGAGCAGCGGGCCAGCGCCTCGTCCACCCCCACCAGCCGGGCCACCTGCTCGGCGGTACGCGGCCGGTCGCCGGTGAGCAGCAGCAGCCGGGAGAACCCGGCCTCCCGCAGCCGGCGTACCGTCCGGCGGGCGTCGGGGCGGACCGGGTCCTCCAGCAGGACCGCGCCGAGCGGGCCGTGGTCGTCGCTGACCCACACCGTCGACCAGCCGGCCAGCTCGGCCCGCTCCCGGGCCTGCTCCGCCCAGTCGGGCAGCCCGCCGGGGAACTGCCCGACCCGCACCGGCCGGCCGTCGACCCGGCCGCTGACCCCGCGCCCCGGCTCCTCGGTCACCTCCGTCGGCGTGGTCAGCCGCAGCCGCCGCTCGCGGGCCTGCCGCACCAGCGCCACCGCCAGCACGTGCGGGGAGAGCTGCTCCACCGACGCGGCCAGCCGCAGCACCTCGTCCCCGTCGCCACCGGGAGCGACCACCGTCTCCGCCGCCCGGGGCCGCCCCTCGGTCAACGTGCCGGTCTTGTCGACCAGCAGGGTACGGGCCCGGCCGAGCAGCTCCAGCGAACCACCGTCGCGCACCAGGACGCCCCGCCGGGCCACCCGGGACAGCCCGGAGACGATAGCGATCGGGGTGGCCAGCAGCAGCGGACACGGCGTCGCCACCACCAGCACCGCGACCGCCCGGACGAACTCCCCCGACCACACCCCGGCCACCGCGGCCAGCAGCAGGGTGAACGGGACGAACGCCGCCGCGTACCGGTCGGCGAGCCGCACCGTCGGTGCCCGGTGGGCGGTCGCCTCCCGCGCCAGCCGGACGATCTGCGCGTAGGTGCTGCCCGTCGCGTCCCGGGTGGCCCGCAGGCCCACGGCCGCCCCCGCGTTGACCACCCCGCTGGACACCTGCTCCCCGGCGGCCCGGCCCACCAGCTGCGACTCGCCGGTGACCACCGACTCGTCGAGCGTCGCCGCAGCCGCGAGCACGCCGTCGACGGGCACCACGTCGCCCGGCCCGACCAGCAGGTCGTCCCCCACCGCGACCCGGTCCAACGGGACCACCTCGATCCCCCCGTCCGGGGTGCGCCGCCGCGCCTGCCGGGGCGCCCGCGCCAGCAGCGCCCGCAGGTCGCGGGTCGCCCGCCCCCGGGCGTACGCCTCCAGTGCCCGGCCGGTCGCCACCATCACCGCGATCACCGCCCCGGCCAGGTACTCCCCGACCAGCAGCGCACCGGCCAACGCCAGCACGGCGATGACGTCCACCCCGAACCGACGCCGCCACCACTGACGCAGCACCGCCCCGACCGCCGGCACCAGCGCCCCCAGGGTCGCCGCCGCCCACACGCCGTCGGCGGGGCCGCGCCGCCCGGTCAGCCACAGCACCGCCCCGACCAGCAACGCCCCGCCGAGCAGGGCCAGTGGCGTCCACTCACGCCAGCGCACCGGACGCCTGTCGACCGGCCGCCGCGGAACACACTCCTGCGGTGCCGCGTCCACCTGCGGATCGTCCCAGCAGGTGGCCGGCGGGGACCGGGAACCGGGAAACCACCGGGCCGAAATGCCCCCGAGGGGGGACCTGCGGACCGTGTGCAGGGCCGGTTCGGCAGGCCAGGATGGAACGGTATCCCCGCCCCGGGGCCGACCGGGTGGGGCACGATGGGAAAGAGACGGAAAGGTCGTGCCGATGAGCCACCAGACGCCCGCGACGGACCGCCCGCTGACCACCGCGCTCGCGGAGGCGGCGGCGACGGCAGGTCACGCCCCCTCGGTGCACAACACGCAGCCGTGGCGTTGGCGGGTCCTGCCGGACGCCCTGGAGCTGCGGGTGGCCCGGGAACGGCAGCTCACCGCCACCGACCCGGAGGGCAGACTGGTCGCGGTGAGCTGCGGCGCGGCCCTGCACCACGCCCGGGTGGCGCTCGCCGCCGAGGGCTGGACGGCGGTGGTGGAGCGGCTGCCCGACCCGCAGCAGCCGGACCTGCTGGCCCGGTTGACCGGCCTGGCCCGTTCCGGGGCCGACCCGGAGGCGATGCGCCTGGTGCAGTGCATGCAGGTGCGGCACACCGACCGCCGCCCGGTCAGCGACGAGCCGGTGTCCGTCGGGGTGCTCGACGAGATCGTCGGCGCGGCCGACGCCGAGGGTTCCCGGTTGCAGATCCTCGACACCGACCAGGTGATGGAGCTGGCCGCGACCGCCTCGCACGCCGGCACCGTCGAGGCGGAGGACCCGCAGACCCGCGAGGAGTTGCAGTACTGGACGCACCGGGCCGGCACCGGCACCGGCCTGCCGCCGGAGGTGCTGCCGCAGGACCAGCCGCAGACCACCGTCCCGGCCCGGGACTTCGGCAGCCCCGGCGACCTGCCGGTCGGCCCGGGGCACGACCGGGCCGCCGTGTACGGGCTGCTCTACGGCGACGAGGACGAACCGGACAGCTGGCTGCGGGCCGGTGAGGCGCTCTCCGCGCTGTGGCTCGCCGCCACCCGGCACGGGGCGTCGGTGGTGCCGCTGTCCGGCGTGGTCGAGGTCGACGGCACCCGGCAGACGCTGCGGCAACTGCTCAGCGGCCTCGGCTACCCGTACCTGGTGCTGCGGATCGGGATCGCGGACCCGGCACACGCCGGACCGCCGCACACCCCCCGGCTGCCGGCCGCGCAGGTGGTCGACACCTCCGCCGTACGCGACCAGCGGCCCTGATGATCTCGTGCCCGGCGGTCACCGGACGGTAACATCGCCCGCGTGGCCGCCAGCACCCCTGCTTCCCGCAACGAACACCAGGTCCCCTCGCTGGGGCTGAGCCCGTTGTCCCGGGTCCGGCTCGACGAGTTGCTCCAGGAGATGCTGGACCGGGTCGGCGACGTGGTGACCAGCCGGGAGCGGCTGCGGGCGCTGCTCGACGCGGTGGTCGGCATCGGCACCGACCTCGACCTGCGCAGCACCCTGCAACGGATCGTGCAGGCCGCCTGCGAGCTGGTCGGGGCCCGTTACGGCGCGCTGGGGGTGATCGGGCCGGACCGGCTGCTGCACGACTTCATCACCCACGGCATCGACGCCGAGCTGCACGCGAAGATCGGCGACCTGCCGCACGGGCGGGGCGTGCTCGGGCTGCTGATCGACGAGCCCCGCCCGGTGCGCATGCCCGACATCACCCAGCACCCCCAGTCGTACGGCTTCCCGCCGCACCACCCGCCGATGCACAGCTTCCTCGGCGTGCCGGTGCGCATCCGCGACCAGGTCTTCGGCAACCTCTACCTGGCCGAGAAGCAGGGCGCCCCGGAGTTCACCGAGGACGACGAGGAGATCGTCGTGGCGCTGGCCGCCGCCGCCGGGGTGGCCATCGAGAACGCCCGGCTCTACGCGCTGGCCCATCGCCGGGAACGCTGGCTCGCGGCCACCGCCGAGATCACCTCGGTGCTGCTCGGCGAGGTACGCCGGACCGACGCGCTGACCCTGGTGGCCCGCCGGGCCCGGGAGGTCGCCGAGGCGGAGCTGGCGCTGGTGCTGCTCTACGACGAGGACGCCGGCCAGTTCACCGTCGAGGTGGTCGACTCCGCCGACGGTGACGCGGCGGAACTGGTCGGCGCGCTGCTGCCGGCCAGCGAGACCAGCTTCGCCGGCCCGGTCACCGAGCGTCGCCGGGAGCTGCTCGACAACCTGGCCGAGGCGGCGCCGTGGCCGGTGCCGGTGGTCGCCGGCCCGGCGGTGGTCTCCCCGCTGGCCGCCGCCGACACCCTGCACGGGGTGCTGGTGGTGGCCCACCGGCCCGACGCCGGCCGGGCCGCCGACGCCGACGTCACCCTGCTGGCCAGCTTCGCCGGTCAGGCGGCCCTGGCCATGGAACGGGCCCGGGGCCAGGAGGAACGGGAACTGCTGGTGGTCCTGGAGGACCGCGAACGCATCGCCCGGGACCTGCACGACGTGGTGATCCAACGGCTGTTCGCCACCGGCCTGCAACTCCAGAGCGGCGCGATGCACGCCCGGCCCGACGTCGCCAAGCGGATCAACGCGGCCGTCGACGACCTCGACGCCACCATCCGGGACATCCGCCGCACCATCTTCGAGCTGCGTACCCCGATGAGCGCGGCGCTGCGCACCGAGATCCGGGAGGCGGTCGACGTGGCCGCCGGGTCGCTCGGCTTCCGCCCCGAGGTGGAACTCGACGGGCCGATCGACAGCGCCGTGCCGGAACCGGTCCGCCCCGACCTCACCGCCGTCCTCCGCGAGGCGCTGTCCAACGCGGTACGCCATGCCGAGGCCAGCCGGGTCGCCGTCGCCGTCCGGGTCGACGCCGGCCGGGTCACCGTGACGGTCACCGACGACGGGGTGGGCTGCGACCCGGCCGCCGCCCGGGGTGGCCTGGTGAACCTGCGCGAACGCGCCGAGCGGCACGGCGGCGAGTTCGAGGTACGCCGGATCGAGCCGCACGGCACCGAACTCTGCTGGTCGGTCCCGCTGCGCGACTGATCCGGGCGGCCTGGCGGTTCGTGCTCAGCCGGGCTGTTCCTGCTCGGCCGGCCGGCGCGTCGGGCGGTCCTCCCTCGGCCGGCGGTGCGGTGGGTCAGTGGCGTTGGCCGAGCAGGCGGGTGGCGAGCACGGCCGCCTGGGTACGCCGTTCCAGGCCCAGCTTGGCCAGCACGCTGGAGACGTAGTTCTTCACCGTCTTCTCGGCCAGGAACATCTTGCCGGCGATCTCCCGGTTGGTCAGCCCCTCGGCGACGTACTCCAGGATGCGGCGTTCCTGCTCGGTGAGGGACTTCAGCTCGCGGGGCTGCTCGACGCCGCTGCGGATGCGTTCCAGCACCCGGGTGGTGATCGCCGGGTCGAGCAGCGACTGCCCGGCCGCGACCCGACGGACCGCGTCGACCAGGTCGGTGCCCCGGATCTGCTTGAGCACGTACCCCGCCGCACCCGCCATGATCGCGGCGAACAACGCCTCGTCGTCCTCGTACGAGGTGAGGATCAGCCCCTTGATCGACGAGTCGACCGCCCGGACGTCCCGGCACACGTCGATGCCGTTGCCGTCGGGCAGCCGGGCGTCGAGGATCGCCACGTCGGGGCGGAGGGCGGGAATCCGCCGGGCCGCCTCCTGCGCGGAGCCGGACTCGCCGACCACTTCGATGTCGCCGCTGCTCTGCAACAGGTCGGCCAGGCCACGGCGGACGACTTCGTGGTCGTCAAGGAGGAACACCCGGATCATCCCTCGTTTCTACCCGCCCGGACCGGCCCGTGCACGGGCCGAAGGTCCCTAACCTGGCGCGTCACCCCGGGGAGGGCGACCCGACGGGTCGGGACGTCCGGCCCTGCCCGGCCGGCCTGCCGGTGACGGACCGTGGAGGGGAACCACGCCACGGAAGGAGCACGACCATGGGCACCGGGTACACCGAGACGCAACTGCGGGCCGCTGTCGCGGACGCCGTCCGCGCGCCCTCCCTGCACAACACCCAGCCGTGGCGGTTCCGACTGCGCGACGGCGGCATCGAGGTGTCGGTCGACCCGGCCCGCCGGCTGCCCGCCACCGACCCGAGCGGTTGGGGCACCCGGATCGCCGGCGGGGCGGCCCTGTTCAACCTGCGGTTGTCCCTGGCCGTGGCGGGCACCCCGGCGACCGTACGGCTGCGGCCGTACCCGGCCGACCCGGATGTGCTGGCCCGGCTCGTCCCGGAGCTGCCGCGCCGCCCCACCCCGACCGAGCAGAGCCTGTACGCGGCCATCGGCCGCCGGTTCAGCAACCGGGCACCGTTCTGGCCCGACCCGGTGCCCGCCGACGCCCGCTGGCGGCTCGGTGAGGCGGCCCGGGCCGAGCAGTGCTGGCTGGAACTGGTGATCGGGGTGAGCGCCGTCAACGCCTTCGCCGAGATCGCCCGCAGCGCCCACCGGGTGCTCGAACGCGACCCCGCCTACCGGGCCGAACGCGCCGACTGGGTGCGTACCGAACCCGCCCCCGACGGGGTGCCGGCCCGCGCCGGTGGCCCGCAGGCCGAGCCGCAGGACCTGCTGCCGTCGCGCGGCTTCGGCGGCCTCGACCGCGCGCCCGGCCGCGACTTCGAGCCGGAACCGCTGGTGGCGGTGCTCGGCGCGGCCGGCAACACGGTCGTCGACCAGGTGCTCGCCGGGCAGGCGTTGCAGCGGGTGCTGCTGACCGCGACCGACGCGGGACTGGCGGTGTCGATGCTGTCGCAGCCGATCGAGGTGTCGGGGGCGCGGGAGGCGCTGCGGCTGTCGCTGGGGCGTTTCGGCACCCCGCAGATGGTCATGCGGATCGGGTACGGCCAGCCGGGGATGGCCACCCCGAGGCGGACCGTGGACGAGGTGCTGGACGTGGCGGTGGCACCCGGCTGACCATGCCGGCCCGACGACGGGTGCCCTCGCCGGCACCCGGGCGGCGGGGGCCCACGGATCCGGGGGCGGTGGAGGCGGTGACCCCGACGGATCCCGGGGGGGCGGTGGGGCGGTGGATCAGATCGGACCGGCGGCAGCCAGCAGGGCGGTCTCGCGTTCCGGGTCCAGGCCGATCGTCGCCCGCACCGGCCGCCCCGCGCGCGGTGGCACCGCGCCCACCCGGTCCAGCCAGCGCCAGGTGTCGCCGACCGTCCCGGCCACCGGGCGACAGGTCAGCCCCGCCGCGTACGCCCGCTCGACGCCGAGCTCCTGCAACCACCGGTACTCGTGGCCCGGGGGAATCCAGACCGGCAGGTCGTTCCAGGGTTCCACCCCGGCGGCGAGGATCGGCTCCGGGTCGGTCCAGCGCAGCCGGGCGTCGGATCCGGTCGCCGCCACCATCTCGCTCAACAGCTCACCCATGGTGCTGTGCCCCGGACGGCTGACCACGTTGAACGCGCCGCCGACGCCCTCGGCGGCCTGGTCCAGGGCGAAGGCCGCCAGGTCACGGACGTCGACGTACTGCACGGGCAGGTCGGCCGGGCCGGGGGCGAGGACGTCGCCACCCCGGGCCACCCGCCGCAACCACCAGGGCAACCGGCCGACGTCCTCACCCGGCCCCAGGATCAACCCGGCCCGCAGCAGCAGGGCACGCTCCCCGAACACCTCCGTCGCGGCCCGCTCACCGCCCGCCTTGCACCGGGCGTAGTCGTCGTCGCGGGGGTCGTCGGACGCCGCTTCCACCACCGTCGCCTCCTCCCCCGCCCCGGCCGGCACCGGCGGGGCGTAGACGGAGCAGCTGGAGACGTAGGCGTAGTGCCCGGCGGCACGTAGTGCCCGGGCGGCGTCGTGTACCGCGCGGGGCATGCCGTCCCAGGTGTCGACCACCAGGTCCCAGTCGCCGCCGGCCAGCGCGGCCAGCCCGTCCGGCGCGGTCCGGTCACCCCGCAACCGGTGTACGCCCGGCGGGGGGTCGCCGTGTACGCCCCGGTTGAACATCGTCACCGTCCAGCCCCGGCGTACCCCTTCGGCCACGATGGCGGAGCCGACGAACCCGGTGCCGCCCAGCATCAGCAGTCTCATGCGTCCCACCCTGCCGGCCCGGCACACCGATGGGGCATTCTGTTCACCGGTAGCGGATCTGCCATCGGCAGAACCCGCGTCCCCGTCGGCCACCGGATCGCCGAAAAGTCCGGTGTCCGCCACCAGCCTCGACCGGCGACCGCCGACGGAATGACCCGGCGTCCACGGTCGTTACACCCCCCGTACGACCGTAGGAGCGCCCCGGCCGGCAGGTCCGCAGGTGGGCAGTGCCCCGGAATGATGCGGGGCCCCCGGTCGTTACATCGGGTTCCGGCGTGAGCGGCAGGGCCCGCCGGAGACCTACCGACTTTCCCTCATGAGCGCCTCGTCGTGGTGCTTACGCCCCCACCGCCGGCTCCGCCGGTGGCCCCGGTCCCCCGACCGGTCGGGTGGCGTCGACCCTCGAAGGAGCATCCCCCATGACGACCACCATGCTGCGTAAGAGTGTTCTCGGTATCGCCGGTCTCGCCGTCGCCGGTGGTCTGGCCGCCGGCCCGCTCAACCACGGCACCCCCACCATCGACACCCGCCCCGTCGCCGCCGTCCAGGCCGACAAGCCGGCCGTCGACACGCTGATCCCGCACGGTGTGCAGGGCGAGCAGTCCCGCATCGACCTCAACGACGAGCAGACCGGCAACGTCAAGGCGATCATCGCGGCGACGAAGAAGGCCGGCATGGACGAGCGTGCCGCGGTGGTGTCGATCGCCACCGCCCTGCAGGAGTCGAAGCTGGAGAACCTCGGCCACCTCGGTGACCGCAACGACCACGACTCGCAGGGCCTGTTCCAGCAGCGCCCGTCGAGTGGTTGGGGCACGGTGGAGCAGATCACCGATCCCGAATACGCCACCCTGGCGTTCCTCAAGGGCCTCAAGCAGGTCGACGGCTGGCAGGACATGCCCCTGACCAAGGCCGCCCAGACCGTCCAGGTCTCCGCCTACCCCGACCACTACGCCCAGTGGGAACAGCAGGCCGCCGACCTCGTCGCCGAGCACTGGAACAGCTGACCCTGCGTACGACGCCACGAAGGCCCCGGCTCGGTTGAGCCGGGGCCTTCGTGATGCTCTGGTGGGCGATACTGGGTTTGAACCAGTGACCTCTTCCGTGTCAAGGAAGCGCGCTCCCACTGCGCCAATCGCCCGTGGTCGAGAGCGGACGACGGGATTCGAACCCGCGACCCTCACCTTGGCAAGGTGATGCGCTACCAGCTGCGCTACGTCCGCGTGCCGCCCGGTTTCCCCGGCGACGCCCCGAACTCTACCCGATGGCAAGATCGCCCGTCCGGCGACCCCACCGCTTCGCCCCGGGCAGCGATCGCCCTGTTCATCGACGGGGTACCGCACGCCGACAGCACCTCGCCGTCCCACCCGGGGCAGGACGCGCCTGCCCCGGTCGGCCACCGACCGCCTAGCGGTACAGGGTCAGTGAGACGTTCGCGCCGTACTGGATCGGGTAGTCGAGCGGTACCGGCAGGATCTCCCCCAACGGCGGCGGGGGCGGCGGCGGACGCCGCCACCACCAGAACAGCCACCACCAGAGGTCGTTGCCGCACCAACCCGCGTAGACGTAGTCCCCGACGGTGAGCACCGAGATCGACCCACCCGGCTTGGCGAACGCGGGACCGGTGACGACGTACGCCTGCCACCCGCCGGCCACGTTGGTCACGATCCGCACGGCGCCGGCGGCGTCGGCGAAGTACACCCCGGTCGGGCCGTCGACGGGGCGGGTCGCGGCGAGCGCCGCGCCCACCGGCACCACACCGACGTCGGACACGGCCACCCGGTTCCACGGGTCGGGCAGGCCACCGCCGGCCGGGCTGACCTGCCAGAGCCGGCCGTCCAACCCGGCGTAGTAGGCCTGCACACCGCCGCCGGCCAACGAGGCCACCCCACTGCCGGCCGCCGCGACACCGGACGGGCCGACGGATGACGTCTGCCAGGTGCCGCCCGTCCGGGCGAGGTGACGCAACCCGCCGTCGACGCCGACGAAGAACGCGCCCGGCCCGCTGGACTGCCACGACCCGGCGACTACCGCGCCCGGCGGGGCGACGCCGGGCACCGAGACGCGCTGCGGACCGGCACCGGGGCGCACCACACGTGAGTACGAGGTGCTGTAGACGGCGCCGTCGACGCCGACGAAGAAGACGTACACGTAGCCGTCCGGGGCGGTGAACGCGGTCAGCCGGCCCCCGGGCGGGGCGAGGTTGCCCGCCCCGTCGCGGTAGACGGTGATATTGGAGGTCGCCGAGCTGGTCACGGCGGCGACCAGGCCACCCTGGGTGCCGACGGTGAACACGGCGGTGTTCCCGTCGGACTGTCGGACGGCGCTGACGTCGGCGTCGGGTGGGGCGAGCGCCGTGGGGCCGAACGGGCTGACTCCGGTGGATGACGTCAGGTAGAGGCGGCCGTCCTGGCCGACGGTGAAGCCGACGACCTGCGACGCTGCCGCCTGCGCGGTCGACGGGGGCGGCGCGGCCTGCGCGGGTGGCACAGCGGCGGCGGTGGCGACGAGCGCCAGCGCCACTCCGGCCGCCGCCGCGCGGAGGCGGCCAATTCTGTGGGGGATCACGATTGTCCTTTCGGTCGACAGGGAACCACGGAACAACAGGCTCGCCCACCGACAACAGATCAGACAACGATCCCAGAGGAATTGACAGTCATCAGTAAATTGAAGTCGATGTCATTGACCCGGAGCATCAAGAAATGCAGTACAGACCCTTTGGGCTGGCACGACATCCGCAGTCGCGCACGCTTTCCGGGATTTTCCCGGACGCCACCGACGGCTGATTCCCGCCACCTGCGACAATTGTTTCCGGCCCTTCCGGAGCGTCCGGGAAATCACCGGACAGTGGATTCCCGGGAGACTATCGCGGAGGCGTTGGCGTCCCGTCGAGCCGGCCACGCACCAGGGCGGCGTCCGGGTGGCCGAGCCGGTCGAGCACGTCGAGGGCCTGCGCCCAGGCGGCCCGGGCGGCGTCGGGCGCGGCGGTGGCCCGGTGGCTGTCACCGAGATGCATCAGCGTGACGGATTCGTAGTACCGTTCGCCGGCCTCCCGCCACAGCGCGAGCGCGTGCGTGTAGCAGTCGATGGCGTCGCCGTGCCGGCCGAGCTGGTGGTGCGCGAAGCCGAGGCTGTCCCAGGCGTGTGCTTCCCAGTACCGGTTCCCGGTCTGCTGCTGCTGCACCAGCGCCCGCCCGCAGTAGTCCAGCGCGCGGAGGTGGTCGCCGAGCTGGATGTGGTACCAGCCGATGTTGTTGAGCGCGTTGGCCTGCCCCTGCGCGTGGCCGGCGTCCTCGAACAGGCGGTGCGCCCGCTGTGCGTGGTCGAGCGCCCGCCGGTGGTCGCCCTGGCGCTCCGCGAGGATACCGAGGTTCAGCTCGGTACGGCCGCCGCCGACCCCGTCGCCGAGTTCGGCGTACAGGTGTCGGGATCGCTCCAGGTGGTCGCGGGCCTCGTCGTACGCGCCGAGACGCAGGCAGGCGACGGCCCGGTTGCGGTGGGCGCGGGCCTGGCCGTCCCGGTCGCCCGCCGCGGTGGCGGCCCGCAGCGCCCACTCCTGGGCGCGGGACTGGTCCGGCCAGGCGCCCACCCGGTCGAGGTAGGTGTTCACACTCCACGCCAACTGCCAGGCGTGGGTGGGCAACCCGTTCTCGGCGGCCAGGCCGATCGCGGCGAGCAGCGCCCGGTGTTCGGCGGCGAGCCACGCCCAGGCCTCGTCCCGGTCGGCCGGCACCAGCACCGCCGTCCCGGGTTGCGCCGCCGGCAGGTCGATGTCGTCGCGGTGCCGGTGCAGCAGCAGAGCAGCGGCGTACGCGGTGTGCAGGTAGTGGTCGAGCAGCCGGCACAGCGCGGCCTGCCGGAGCCCGGCGGAGTCGGTGGCCACGGCCAGTTCGACGGCGTACGCGCGGAGCAGGTCGTGCAGGGTGTACCGGCCGGGGGTGTGCTCGGTGAGCAGGTTCGCCCGGGTCAGCACCGCCAGCGGCCGGCGTACCTCGGCCGGCGCGACGGCGGCGAGGCTGGCGGCTGCCGCGACGGACACGTCGGGGCCGGGATGCGTCCCGAGCACCCGGAACAGGTCGGCCGCCGCCGGGTCCAGCCCCCGGTACGACCAGGACAGCACCGCCCGCACGTCGGTGCCGGCCTCCCCGCCGCTGAACGCGTCGAGGGCACCCCGGGTGGCGGTCAGCTCGGCGGCGAGCCGGGCGAGCGGGAAATCCGGGTAGGTGGCGGCCCGCGCCGCCACGATCGCCAGCGCCAACGGCAACCCCGCCGCCGCGGCGACGATCCGGTCCACCGCGGCCGGCTCCGCCGCGACCCGGTCCGCGCCCAGCCGGCGGGTCAGCAGCTCACGCCCCTCCGTCGGGGACAGCACGTCCAACGGGAGCGGGCGGGCACCCTCGGCGGTGACCAGCCCCGGGAGCTGGTTGCGGCTGGTCACCAGGACCAGGCAGCCGGGTGAGCTGGGCAGCAGCGGACGCACCTGGTCGGCGTCGCGGGCGTTGTCCAGCAGCACCAGCATCCGCCGGTCGGCGAGCAGGCTGCGGTACAGCGCCGCCTGCGCCGCCAACCCGACGGGGATGCGTTCCGCGGGTACCGCGAGGGCCTCCAGGAAACCGGCGACCGCCTCGGCCGGGCTCAGCGCCGGCGACTCGGGGTCGTAGCCGCGCAGGTTGACGTAGAGCTGCCCGTCCGGGAACCGGTCGGCGACCCGGTGTGCCCAGTGCACGGCGAGGGCCGTCTTGCCCACTCCCGCCGTACCGCCGATGGTCGAGACGGGCACCGTGCCCGGCGGGCCGGGCGGCTCGGCGAGCAGTGCGGTCAGGGCGGCGAGCGGCGCGGTCCGCCCCGCGAAGTGCCGTACCGCCGCCGGTAGCTGGCGGGGCACGAGCGGTGCCGGGGTCTGCTCGGCCGGGGCCGCCGGCGGGGAGCCGACACGCGCCCGTCGACCTCGTTCGGCGCGGGCGGCGGCAGCGAGCCGCTCGTCGGCCCGCGCCGCGTCCGCCGCCCCCAGCATCCGCCAGTACGCCGTCTCCCACCCGGCCGGGTCGGTCAGCTCGGCGGGCAACCGGGTGCCGGCCTGTTCGGCGTACGCGACGCAGGCCCCCAGGTAGTCGACGACGAAGTCCCAGTCCGGCAGCGACTTGGCGTTGAGCTTGTCGCTGAGGGTGGATCGGGCCAGTGGCCTGCCCCGGCGGGCGGCGACCGCGACCAACGTGTTCAGCGACGGGCCGCCGGCGCGCTGCCGCAGCCGCCGTAGCTCGTCGGCGAACGCGAGCAGCGCCTCCCGACCGGTCTCCCCCACTCCACACCCACCCGGCGTAGCGACGTCCCCTGGCAGCGTCGGAGCCAGGATAGACATCACATCGACGCGGAGCGATCGTCTCCCATGAGTCGGGAGGGTCCGGCCGGGCTGACGGGTTCCGGCTCCCCCGCGACAGCGGGAGCACTCCCGACCCGGCCGACGGCGGGGCCGGGAGAGATAAGCAGTAGAGCCACCTTCCGGAATCGGAAGGTGGCTCTACTGACCGTGTGGGCGATACTGGGTTTGAACCAGTGACCTCTTCCGTGTCAAGGAAGCGCGCTCCCACTGCGCCAATCGCCCGTGCCTGTTACCGAGGTGGGGACGGGATTTGAACCCGCGTACACGGCTTTGCAGGCCGTTGCCTCGCCTCTCGGCCACCCCACCGAGGTTGCCCCCGTCATGCGTGGCGGCAGCTCCGAGCGGACGACGGGATTCGAACCCGCGACCCTCACCTTGGCAAGGTGATGCGCTACCAGCTGCGCTACGTCCGCTTGCCTCCGGGACGACACCCGGTGACGGATGGAAACTCTAGCCGAGCGGTTCCACCGATGCCAAATCGGGGCCGCTGACGGCGCGTTCGACCACCGGGCGGTGACCGACCCCACCACCGCCAGAGCTTCCTAGGAGAGTTGGCTGCCGGGGTGGGGTGCGTCGCCGGCACCCCTGGTGAACAGGTCGGAAAGGTAGCCCACTCGCTGCGGGGTGCTGTCCGGCTTCCGACTGCCGGCAGCCCGATCGGGCGGGTCGGTAACTCCCTGTGCTCGGTTCGATAGGTTACCGTAGCGGCGTGACGAGACGTGCCGCCGCCGATGTCCGCCTGGATTCCCTGCTGCGCACGGCCTGTGACGTGATCGTCGAGCGTGGACTCGCCAACACCCGCACCGCCGACGTCGCCGCCGCCGCCGGAGTCAGCCAGGCGCTGGTCTTCTACCACTTCGCCACCAAGGAGCGGCTGCTCGCCCAGGCGTTCGCGTACGCCGTCGAGCAGGAACTGTCCCGGCTGGACGCGGTGCTGCGCTCCGCCACCCCGCCGCTGACCAAGCTCCGGCGCATCCTGCGTCTCTACACCCCCACCGGCCGGCCCTGGGCGATGTGGATCGACGGCTGGGCGGAGTCGCTGCGCACCCCGGAACTGGAGAAGGTCTGCCGACGGCTGGACCTGCGCTGGCGGGAGGACCTGGCGGCGGTGATCTCGGCCGGGGTGGCCGACGGGACCTTCGACTGTGCCGACCCGGCCGGCGCCGCCTGGCGGATCAACGCGGTGATGGACGGGCTCGCCGTCCAGCTCGCCGTGCACGAGCGGGTGATCTCCCGGCGTCAGTTCGGCGAGTGGATCCGGCTGGTCACGGCCCGGGAACTGGGGCTCGACCCCGCCCAGCTCGTCTGATCCGCGCAGCGCGGGCCATTGCCCCCGTCCGATCCGCCTGGTATCCACGTATGCGCATGCGTTACCCCGCCTGCGCCGGGCCGGCGTCGCGCCGGTCCCCGCTCCCACGAGGAGGTTCCGTGCCCAGACCGGAGTGGACACCCCGAACGAGCCGGCATCGACGCCGGCTCGTTCCCGTACTGGCGACCGCCGCCGTGGTCGCCGCCCTGCTGCCCGGCGGGGGCACCGCCACGGCCGCGCCGGGCGACACCGCGGCCCCGGCCCCGGGCCGCTCCGGCTCGTTCGCCGACGACCGCCACCAGGCCGCCGACGTCGACAACCGCACCGGTACCGCCGCACCCGAGGCCCGCCAGCGCAGCCTGGCCCGGGCCACCGGCGCCCCGGTGCGCTGGAACCGGCTCGGCACCCCGCACGCCCTCGGCCCGGGCCGGCTCGCCACCGGCCTGCCCGCCGACCCGGAGGCCGCCGCCCGGCGTTACCTCACCACCCAGCGGGACCTGTTCGGGCTCGACGCCGACGCGGTCGCCACCATGGACCGGATCCTGGTCCGGCGGATCGGCGACGGCGCGGTGGTCACCCTGCGACAGCGCTTCGGCGACCTGCCCGCCGGTCACGACGGGCTGGTCACCGTGGCGGTCGCCGACGGCACCGTGCTCTCGGTCAGCTCCTCGCTGTCCCGGGACGCCGCCGCCCCCGCCCCGGCCACCCGCACCGCCGGGCAGGCGTACGCCGACGCGCTCGCCGACGCCGGCCTGGCCACCGACGCGGTGGCCAGCCACCGGGTGCGCCAGGTCGCCGTGCCCACCCCGGTCGACGGCAACCGGGCCGCCTACGAGGTGACCCTGATCGGTAAGGACAGCGACCACCCGGCGGCCTTCACCACCTACGTCGACGGGATCACCGGGAAGGTGCTGGTCCGCGAGGACCTCGTCGACTTCGACTCCGACAACCCGAGCTGGGCGGTCTACCCGGCCACCCCGCCGCAGGACCTCGCCCCCGGGCAGGACCCCCGGGTCCGCTGGTGCGCCAGCCCCGCACCCGACTGCGCCGCCGCCTTCCGCGACCCGGCGGGCGGGCAACCCTGGGACGTCGACCTCGCCACCGGCACGCCCACCGGCACCACCCGGGGCAACTCCGCCAACACCGTGGTCTCCTGGGGCGCCGGCAGCCCCATGGTCAACGCCCCGGACCGCCCGGACCGGCGCTACGAGTACCCGTTCACCGACCAGTGGCACCAGGCCCGCTGCAACCCGGCGGTGTTCACCTCCGCCCAGCGCAACGACGCCGACGCCGCCACCGCCAACCTGTTCGCCATGCACAACCGGATGCACGACTGGGCCTGGCACCTGGGCTTCACCGAGGCCAGCTGGAACCTCCAGGCGGTCAACGTCAGCGGTGCCGGGCTGGGTGGCGACGCCGAGCAGGGGCGGGCCCAGCAGGGCGCGCTGAGCGGCAACCGGAACAACGCCAACCAGTCCACCCCGCGTGACGGCCTGCCGCCGAGCACCAACATGTACCTGTGGCAGCCGCAGGCCGGTGGGCCGTACCCGCCGTGCGTCGACGGCGACTACGACATGACGGTGATCGGCCACGAGTACACCCACGCCATCACCAACCGGATGATCGCCGGCCCGGACAGCGGGATCAGCGGCCACCAGGGCGGGGCGATGGGCGAGTCGTGGAGCGACCTGCTCGCCGCCGAGTACCTCTACGAACACGGCCTGCGCGCCCCCGGCGAGACGCCCTTCGTCACCGGCGGCTACGTCACCGGCAACCTGGTCAGCGGCATCCGCAACTACGACCTGAGCCGCAGCCCGCTCAACTACTCCGACGTCGGCTACAACACCGGCGGCCCGGCGGTGCACGCCGACGGGGAGATCTGGGGTGCGACCAACTTCCGCATCCGCGCCGCCCTGGTCAAGAAGTACGGCCTGGGCACCCCGGCGCGGCAGCTCGACTGCGCGCAGGGCCGGGTGGCCGCCGAGAACTGCCCGGGCAACCGGCGCTGGGTGCAGCTGGTCTTCGACTCGTTCCTGCTCCAGGCGGCCAGCCAGGTCAGCATGCTCGACATGCGGGACAACCTGCTCACCGCCGACCGGCTGCGCTTCGGCGGGGCCAACCAGGAGCTGATCTGGGCCGAGTTCGCCCGCTCCGGGATGGGCCGGGACGCCGCCACCGTCGGCGCCGCCGACACCGACCCCACGCCGAGCTTCGCCAGCCCGGCCGGCGGCAACGCCACGCTGACCCTGCGTCCCCGGGGCGACAGCGTCAACGCGCCGATCCGGCTCTACGTCGGTGACTACGAGGCGCGGGCCACCCCGGTCGCCGACACCGACCCGGCCACCCCGCTACCGGCCACCTTCGAGGCCGTCGCCGGGACGTACCAGGTGCTGGCGGTCGCCCCCGGCTTCGGCCACCAGCGCCTGGAGGTGGTCGCCAAGGCCGGCCAGCAGGGGTACGTCGACCTGCGGCTGAGCCAGAACCTGGCATCCACCACCTCGGGGGCGACGATCACCGGGGACGGGGTGAACCTGGACCGGATCGCCGACGACACCGAGGCCACCAACTGGGCGTCGTTGACCGGGGTGGCCGGCAGGCAGGTCACCGTGACGCTGCCCTTCGGCACCCCGCAGCCGGTGCAACGGGTCACCGTCAGCGCGATGCTGCGCCCGGCGATCACCGGCGACGCCGACCCCGGCGCGCAGAACGCGCTGAGCGCGCTGCGGTCGTTCGCGGTGTCGACCTGCGACGCGACCACCACCGACTGCGCCGACCCGGCCCGCTGGACCCGGGTCTACACCAGCGCCGACGACGCGTTCCCCGGCGGGAGGTACCGGGCCTACAGCCGGGACCTGATCGCCCGCTCGTTCCGGGTGCCGGCCACCGTCGCCACCCACGTCCGGCTGGAGGTGCTGGCCAGCCAGTGCACCGGCGGCCCGGCGTACGCCGGTGAGCAGGACGACGACCCGGCGACCCGGACCGACTGCGCGACCGCCAGCCCGGCGCGCGACCAGGTGCGGATCGCCGAGTTCCAGGTGTTCGCGAAGTGAAACCCGCCGGGGCCGGGTGGTGGCGCCACCCGGCCCCGGCGGCCCCCGATCACCGTCGGACGGTGGTCCAGCGGACGGGCCGACGGACCGGGCGCGCATCGTCGCCCTCCACCCCGTCGGACGCGGTCCGGGTGAGCTGCCGCAGCCGCATCAGCAGGCCGACGCCGAGGAAGAGCAGCAGGCCGCCGAGCAGGAACGCCGCCTGCACCACCCCGAAGCCCCCACTGGCGTTGGCCGAACGGTTCGCCGCGGCCGGTGGCGGCACCTCGGCCAGCGCCTCCTCGGTCGGCTCGGTCTCCTCCTCGGTCGGCTCCAGCACCTCCTCGGTCGGCTCCGGCGACGCGGTGGTCGGCTCGGGTGCCGCCGTGGTGGGCGGTGGTGCCGTGCCGACGACCTGCCGGGTGGCGGTACGTCGGGCGAGCAGCCGCAGGTTCGGGTCGTACGCCTCGGCGGCCATGGTGATCCGACCCCGGGTGACGTCCTCGGCGAAGGCCACCCGGTAGGTGGCGGTGACCGTGCGGTCCGGGCAGAGGGTGCCCGGGTCGAGCTGCCGGTCGGTCAACCGGGCCACGTCCCCCTGCGCCCGGATGTCCAGCGGGAACGAGCCGGTCTCCTCGACCCGGTCCATCTTGACCTGGTCCAGTCGCAGCCCCTGCACCGAGAGCACCATCGACCAGCGGACCTTCACGCAGCCGCCGTCGCCCTTGTTGGACACCACCGCCGAGACCGTCCGCACCTGGTCCCCGGCGGTGAACTGGGCCGGCAGGCCACTCAGCTCGGTGGAGAAGCGGTCCGCCGCCGACGCCGGTGTCGGCCCGACGAGCGCTGTCCCCGACAGGCAGGCCAGCACCGCCCCGACCCGTAGCGCGTTCCGCCACACCATCACCACCGCCTCGCTCCTCCCGTCGGTCTTGTCCACCCGCCACGCTATGAGCACGATGGGGAAGCCGGTAGACGGGCGTGTTCGCGCCGGTCGGCAAGTACGGGGCCGGTTAACACCGACAGTGGTGAACCGGTCACCCGCCTTCGCCGACACGCCGGGTGACGGTGTGGGCTTGGCCGCTTCGTCGGGCCGGTGAGGGTCGACCGCGCCGGGGTTCGCGCGGCTGACATCCTGGGCGGGTGTCCGATCTCTCCGCGGCCTTCGTCCGGCTGCACGCCCGGCTCGCCCCGGTCGCCTTCGTACCCGAGGTGCGGTTGCACCAGGCCGACGAGCCGATCGGCCTGTGGGAGCTGACCGAGGGCGAGTTCCGCAGCTCCCAGCCGCCGCCGTTCTGGGCCTTCGCCTGGGCCGGTGGGCAGGGCCTGGCCCGGTACGTCACCGACCACCCGGAGACCGTCGCCGGCCGCCGGGTGCTCGACCTCGCCTCCGGCTCCGGCCTGGTCGCCATCGCCGCCGCACGGGCCGGCGCGGCGGCCGTACGGGCGGTGGAGATCGACGAGCGGGCCGTCGCCGCCGTCGCCCTCAACGCCCACGCCAACGGGGTACGCGTCGACGCCGAACTGGCCGACGTCCTCGACGGCGACGCCGGGGACGCCGAGGTGCTGCTCGCCGGGGACGTCTTCTACAGCGAGGCGATGGCCCGCCGGGTGCTGCGTTTCCTGCTGCGGGCCGCCCGCTCGGGTGCCCGGGTGCTGGTCGGCGACCCGGGCCGGGCGTTCCTGCCCCGGGAACGGTTCCGCGAACTGGCCGGCTACGACGTGCCGGTGCCGGAGGCGCTGGAGAGCATGCGGGTGAAGCACACCACGGTGTGGGAACTGGACCCCGCCCCGCCGGGGGCCGCCCGCTAGCGTGACCGGGTGCTGTTCCGGGGGTGGGAGGCGTCCGTCGACGAACCCTGGCCGGACGTGGCCAGGGTCGTCGACCGGGTCGGTGGCGTACACCTGGTGGTGACCCGGCATGCGCTGGTCCGGCAGGTGCTCGCCGACCCGGTGACCTGGCGGCCCGACAACGCCCTGGACGCGGTGACCCCGATCCCGGTGGCCGCGCTGCGGGTGCTCACCGCGCACCGGTTCCGGCTGCCGCCGACGCTGGCCAACAACGCCGGGGACACCCACCCGGAGATCCGGGCGATCGTCGCCGAGGCGCTGCACCCGGACCGGGTGGCCGCCCAACGGCCGTGGTTGACCACGCTGGTGCGGGCCCGGGTGGCCGGGATCGCCGCCGAACTGGCCGCCGGCCGGCCGGTCGACCTGCACGCCCGGCTCGCCGCCGATCTGCCGCTGCTGGCGCTGGCCCGGCTGGTCGAGCTGCCGGACGCCCCGGTGGGCGCGGTGAAGGACTTCGCGCGGGCGGCACTGGAGCTGTTCTGGGCCCCGCTGGACGCCGAGCGGCAGCAGAGCCTCGCCGCCGAGGTGGGCCGGTTCCATGCCGTACTGCGGGAGTTCGCCGGCACCGGGGGCGGCCTGGCCGGTCGGCTGCGCGCCGCCGGGCACTCCCCCGACGTGGTGGTCGGGGCGCTGTTCTTCCTGCTGGTCGCCGGACAGGAGACCACCAGCCAGTTCCTCACCCTGCTGTTGCACCGGCTCACCGGCGAACCGGGGGTGCGTGCCGGGCTGCGGGCCGGCACCGTCGCCGTCGCCGACGTGGTCGAGGAGGGCCTGCGCCGGGACCCGCCGATCGTCACCTGGCGGCGGGTGGCGGCGGTCGACACGACCCTGGGCGGTACGCCGGTGCCGGCGGGCAGCTCGATGCTGCTGTGGCTGGCCCGGGCCGGCTGCGACCCGGCGGTGGTGGCCGACCCGGCCGGGTTCCGCCCGGGGCAGCGTGGGTCCCGCCGGCACCTGGCCTTCGGGGCGGGGGCGCACCGGTGCGTCGGCGCGCAACTGGCCCGGCTGGAGGCGGCGGTGGTGGTCGCCGAGGCGGCACCGCTGCTGGACGCGGTGACGGTGGTACGTCCGCCGTGGTGCCCGGACAACCTCACCTTCCGGATGCCCGACGCCTTCGTGGTCCGCCGCGCCACCACGCCGTAGCCTCCCGCCGCAGCCTCGCCTGAACCCCGTTCACCTGCGGAAACGGGCGTAACCCCCACTCCCCGCCAAGGGTTGAACCCCGTGTGACGCCAAGCGCCACACCAACCCGGGAGGTCCTCATGCACCCCACCCCCTCCCCACTCCCCCCACCCCGCCCACTCCCCCCGCCCTCCCGGGTTGATCAAGAGGTTCGCGTCAACGTTGATCTTCGATTTGACGCAAACCTCTTGATCACCGGGGCGGGCGGGGTGGCGCGCGGCGGGGACGGGGTGGCGGGGGCGGGGGCCGGCAGGGTGGCGGGGGCGGGCGGGGTGGCGTCGGGTGGTGGGGGGCGGTGAGGTGGGGAGAGTGGCGGCGTGACGTGCCGGCATCGCTCGTGGTGTTCCTGGTCGCGTTGCCGCTGTGCGTCGGGATCGCGGTCGCCTCCGGCGTACCCGTCGAACTCGGGCTGGTCACCGGGGTGGTGGGTGGGCTGGTGGTGGGGGTGATGCCGGGCAGCAGCCTCCAGGTGAGCGGACCGGCCGCCGGGCTGACCGTGCTCGTCGCCGAGGCCGTGGAACGGTACGGCCTGACCGGCCTCGGCACGATCGTGCTGGTCGCCGGACTGCTTCAGATCGGGTTGGGGCTGCTGCGGCTCGGCCGGTGGTTCCGGGCCATCTCGGTGGCCGTGGTGCACGGCATGCTCGCCGGCATCGGACTGCTGCTCATCGCCGGTCAACTGCACATCCTGGCCGGCGCCGGGACCGCCCCTGTCGGCCTCGCCGCGTTCACCGGTCTGCCGGCACTGGTCGGTGAGCTGACCGGCTCCGAACCAGCCAGGCTGTCGCTCGCCCTGGGTACGGCCACCATCGCGGTGATGATGCTCTGGAACCTGCTGCCCGGCAGACTGCGTACCGTGCCCGGGGCGTTGGTCGCCGTCGTCGCGGCGTCCGCGGCGAGCGCCGTGCTGGGTCTACCCGTCGACACCATCGAGGTGGCGGGGCTGCTCGCGGCGATCCAACCGTCGCTCGGCCACCCCAGCCAACTCGCCGACCTCGGGGTACTCGCCACCATCGTCACGTTCACCCTGGTCGCCTCGGCGGAGAGCCTGTTCAGCGCGGCGGCCGTCGACCGGATGCACCAGGGGCCCCGGACCGACTTCGACCGGGAGTTGGTCGCCCAGGGCACCGGCAACACGGTCTGCGGGCTGCTCGGCGCGCTGCCGATGACCGCCGTCATCGTGCGCAGCTCCGCCAACGTGCACGCCGGCGCGCGGACCAAGGCGTCCCGGGTGCTGCACGGGTTGTGGCTGCTGCTCTTCGTCGCCGCCGTGCCCGGCCTGGTCGGGCTGATCCCGCTGCCCGCGCTCGCCGCCGTGCTGGTGCACGCCGGGTGCAAGCTGCTGCCGCTGCGGACGCTGCCCGGGCTCTGGCGGACACACCGGGGCGAGGCGGTGGTGCTGACGGTCACCGCCGTCGCCATCGTCACCACCGACATGTTCACCGGCGTGCTGGTCGGCCTCGGCCTGGCCGTGGCCAAGGTCGCCTGGGAGACGTCGCACGTCCGGGTCACCGTCGACGACCACGGCACCGGCACCGGCCCGATCGACGTCGCCATCGTCGGTAACGCCACCTTCCTGCGGCTACCCACCATCCTCAACACCCTGCACGCGCTGCCCACCGACCGGATCGTCCGGCTGGACCTGCACGGCCTGCGGCACCTCGACCACGCCTGCGGCACCGCGCTGGACACCTGGATCGAGGCGCACAACCGCACCGCGGGCGGCCAGGTCCACGTCGTCGCCCCGCGACCTGCGCAGGACGACCGGCCCCGGCCGGTCCCCGCCACCGAGTGAGCGGACCGGTCAGCCCGCGTCCTCGGCCCAGGTACGCCAGTCGTCGAGCACCCCGTACAGGTCGGGGGTGAGCCAGCCCGGGGCGGACCGGCGGAACACGCCCGGATCCATCGCCCCGGCCCCGGCCGGCAACGCGCCGAGCAGGCTCGGCACCAGCTCCGTCAGGTTCGCCCAGTGCACCAGCTGCGGCTCCGCCGGCCACGCGCCGATCACCACCCCGGCGGGCACGGCCCGACGCTCCAACGCCTCCAGGGTCAGCGCGGTGTGGTTGAGGGTGCCCAACCCGGCCCGGGCCACCACCACCGCCGGAGCGCCCAGCGACACCGCCAGGTCGGCGACGGTCCACGCCTCACCCGACGGACGCAGTCCCATCGGCACCAGCAGCCCACCGGCCCCCTCGACCAGCACCAGGTCGTGCTTGTCGACCTCCGCGCGGACCGCGTCGACGGCCGTGTACAGCTCCAACGGCTCCAGCTCGGCGACCCGGGCGGCGGCCAGCGGAGCCAACGGGTCGGGGTAACTGGCCAGGGTACGACCGGTCAGCGGGGCGGCCAGCCGGGTCACCGAGTCCACGTCGCCGGGTTCGCCGGTGGCCGTGCCCGTCTGGCCCGGCTTGACCACCGCGACCCGCAGGCCGGCGGCCTGCGCGGCGGCTGTGATCGCCGCCGTCACCACCGTCTTGCCGACCTCGGTGTCCGTCCCGGTGACCAGCACCGCACCCTTCCACCCGCTCACGGCAGGATCACCTCGGTTCGCGACTGCGGGGCTCGCAAACCCGGCTCACTCCTCACGCTCACAGGACCCCCCCCGGTTCGCGACTGCGGGGCGCACTCCACGATGGCCTCCAGGGCGTGTTCGAAGTCCGCCCGGGTGACCCCGGTGGAGAGGGTCAGCCGGAGGCGGGAGCGGTGGTCCGGGGTGGACGGCGGGCGGAAACAGCCGACCGCGACACCCCGGGACCGGCAGTCGGCAGCCCAGGCGGTGGCGGCCTCCGGGCCGGGAGCGGTCACCGACACCACAGCGGCGTCGGGGGTGGACACCGGCAACCCGGCCGCGCCGAGGCGGCGTACCGCGTACCGGGCCCGGTCGGCCAGTTCGGCGCGCAGGTCGTCGGCGGCGCGGGCCAACGCCACGGCGGCGCGTACCCCGGCGGCGACGGCCGGCGGCGGCGCGGTGTCGAAGATGAAGGTCCGGCCGGTCTCCACCAGGTGCCTGACGAACTCGGCCGGACCGGCGACCACCCCGCCGGCGCCGCCGAGCGCCTTGGACAGGGTTGCGGTGACCACCACGTCCGGCGCACCGGCCAACCCGGCGGCGGCCACCGCGCCGGCACCGGCCGGGCCGGTGACGCCGAGCCCGTGCGCGTCGTCGACCAGCAGCAGCGCGCCGTGCCGCCGGGCCACCGCGTGCAGCGCGGCCAGCGGCGCGAGATCACCGTCGACGGAGAACACCGACTCGGTGACCACCACCGCCGGGCGGCCCGGCGCGGCGGCGAGCGCGGCGGCCACCGCGTCGACGTCGGCGTGCGCGGTGACCACCGTCTCCGCGCCGGAGATCCGGCAGCCGTCGATCAGCGAGGCGTGGTTGTGCGCGTCGGAGACGAGCAGGGTACGCGGCTGGACCAGGCCCCGGACGGCGGCCAGGTTGGCCAGGTAGCCGGAGGAGAAGACGAGTGCCCGGTCGACGCCGAGCCAGTCGGCCAGGTCGTCCTCAAGCGCGTGGTGGACGTCGGTGGAGCCCCGGACCAGCCGGGAACCGGTGGCGCCCAGCCCGTACCCGGACAGGGCCCGGCCGGCGGCGGCCACCACCTCGGGGTGGGTGGCCAGGCCCAGGTAGTCGTTGCCGGCCAGATCGACGTCCGGGTCACCGGCGGCGCGGGGGCGCAGGGTACGGGTGAGCCCCGCCTTCGCCCGCAGTGCGGCACGCCGGTCCAGGGCCGCCAGCCAGTCCGCCACCGGTCACCGCCTCCGTCCGCCGTCCGACCTGGCACCCTGCCGACCTGACACCGCTGCCGCCCGGTCGCCGGGGTGCCCGACGACCGGCCCGTGCCGGTGGGTGACGGCGTTGCCGCCGTCGGGCGAAATTACCATCCGCCGGGCCGGCACCGGCGTGGCGGCGGGCCCGCCGTACCGCCACGCGGAAGGGGGCGGCCGGGATGGCCGGGGGCCGTCGGCTCGGGCGTTTCCCGGCCCGCTGCGGCCTTGTAGGGTACGAGCCATGCCAGAGATCCTCGACCAGGCCCGGACCCAGGTGCTGGGCGACGGCGTCGGCCTCGACCAGGCCGGTGTCCTCGCGGTGCTGACCCTGCCCGACGAGCACCTCACCGCCGCCCTCCAGCTCGCCCACGAGGTGCGGATGCGGTGGTGCGGCCCGGAGGTCGAGGTCGAGGGGATCGTCTCGCTGAAGACCGGTGGCTGCCCGGAGGACTGCCACTTCTGTTCGCAGTCCGGCCTGTTCACCTCGCCGGTCCGGTCGGTCTGGCTGGACATCCCGTCACTGGTCGAGGCGGCGAAGCAGACGGCGGCGACCGGGGCGAGCGAGTTCTGCATCGTGGCCGCCGTGCGCGGCCCGGACGACCGGCTGATGAAGCAGATGCGCGAGGGGGTCGCCGCGATCCGCGCGGCGGTCGACATCCAGGTCGCCGCGTCGCTGGGCATGCTCAGCCAGGAGCAGGTCGACGACCTGGTCGAGATGGGCGTGCACCGCTACAACCACAACCTGGAGACCTGCCGCTCGTACTTCCCGAACGTGGTCACCACGCACTCGTGGGAGGAGCGTTGGGAGACCCTGCGGATGGTCCGCGAATCGGGCATGGAGGTCTGCTGCGGGGGCATCCTCGGCCTCGGCGAGACCGTCGAGCAGCGCGCCGAGTTCGCCGCGCAGCTCGCCGAGCTGGACCCGCACGAGGTGCCGCTGAACTTCCTCAACCCGCGTCCGGGCACGCCGCTGGGCGACCGGCCGGTGGTGGAGGGTAAGGACGCGCTGCGGGCCATCGCCGCGTTCCGGCTGGCCATGCCGCGCACCATCCTGCGGTACGCGGGCGGTCGGGAGATCACCCTCGGTGACCTGGGCACCCGCGACGGCCTGCTCGGCGGGATCAACGCGGTGATCGTCGGCAACTACCTGACCACGCTGGGACGGCCGGCGACCGACGACCTGAAGCTGCTCGACGAGCTGAAGATGCCGGTCAAGGCGCTCTCCGCCACCCTGTGAGGTGATGATGACCGATGCGGGTGACCCGACCGCCGGCGGCCGTACGGCGGAGTCCGCAGTGCTGACGTCGGCCGCGGCCTGGTGCGACCGCTGTGGTGCGGACACCACGGCGGGCCCGCACCCGGGTTGCGCGGCGGCCCGGGTGCTGGAGCCCCCGCGCTACTGCGGGCACTGCCGCCGGCGGATGAAGGTGCAGGTGCTGCCGGTCGGCTGGTCGGCGGTCTGCGTCGAGCACGGCGAGCGGCGGGGCTGACAGGTGCTGCGCGGTCGGACGGTCACGCTGCGCCCGGTGACGGAGGCGGACGTGCCGGCCCTGGCCGCGATCCGGGCCACCCCGGAGGTGCGCCGCTGGTGGCGCGGCGGCGACGACCTGGCCGCATCGGTACGGGCCGACTTGGCCGACGACACGGTGACGGTCTACGTCGTCGAGCACGCGGGCCGGCTGGTCGGGGCGATCCAGTGGTACGCCGAGACCGACCCGGACTACCGCCACGCCAGCCTGGACGTCTTCCTCGACCCGGCGGTACGCGGCAACGGGCTGGGCGGGGACGCGGTCCGCACCCTGGTCCGGCACCTGGTCGACGAGTACGGCCACCACCGGTTCACCGTCGACCCGGCGGCGGCGAACACGGCGGCGATCCGGGCGTACGCGAAGGTGGGGTTCCGGCCGGTGGGCGTCATGCGGCGGTACGAGCGGGGTGCGGACGGACGCTGGCACGACGCGCTGCTGATGGACCTGCTCGCCGAGGAACTGGCCGGCTGAAACCGGGCGGGGCGTGCCCGGCACCCTCAGGTGCCGGACACGCCCCGGTCGTTGCGCGTGCGACGGTGCGCCTAGCGCTGGAGGGTGAGGACACCCGGCCGCCACGGCAGCAGGTTGTAGTCGGTGTTCGCGTTGGGGTCCTTGCCCTGGTAGAGCAGTTGCAGGTTGCAGGCGTCGATGGTCTTGGTCTGGTCGGGGTTGGTGCGGACCAGGTCACCGTGGCTGATGTCGTTGGTCCACGTGGCGCCGCTGTTGGCCTTGCCGGCGAAGGGGTTGCTCTCGCTGGTGGCCTGCGGGGTCCACGAGCCGCCCAGGCTGGTGGAGGTGAAGGAGCGGAAGTAGCGCTGCCCCTGGCTGCCGATCGCCTCGACGATCATCAGGTACTGGTTCTGGCCCTGCACCTTGTAGACCTCGACGCCCTCGAACAGGTTGTTCGTCGAGTCGGTCATGATCGTCGTGTAGCTCGACCCGAAGCTGCCCGGGAAGTTCCCCAGCGGCATGCTCGACCGGTAGATCTTGCCGTTGTCCCCGGCGAAGAACAGGTACATGTTCTGGTCGTCACCGATCAGGGTCTGGTCGATCACGCCGTAGGGGGCGTCCGGGAGGGTGGCGGTGGACAGCGTCTGCGCCGAGGACCAGCCGTTGGCGTTGGTCGGGTCGCTCGACGTCTTGTAGCTGAACGAGGTCGGCCCCCACTGGTACGCCAGCACCCAGATGTTCTTCGGGGCGAAGTACAGCAGGGTGGGCGCGACGGTGCCCTGGCTCATCCCGTTCTGGCTGGCCGAGGCCATGTCGGACCAGTTGGTGAACGTGCCGAAGTTCATCGAGCTGTACTGGCCGCTGCTGTTGACGTACGAGCCGTAGACCAGGTGCTTGCCGTTGTAGACGACGTTGGTGAAGTCCTTGAGCGAGACCCAGCCGTTCTTCGGGCTGGTCAGCGCGCCGGTCGACGACCACCGGTAGGTCGACGGGAGCGCGCAGCCGCCCGACGGCGGGGGCGTGGTGGTCGGCGGCGGCGTGGTCACCGGCGGGGTGGTCGGCGGCGGGGTGCTGCCCCCGAAGTCGGTGCGCCACTGCTGGTTGGTCTGCCCGTGGCAGTCGTACAACTGGACCTGCTGGCCGTTGCCGGTGCCCCAGACGTCCAGGCAGCGCCCGGACTGCACGCCGCTGATGGTGCCGTTGGCGTTGATGTTCCACTGCTGGTTGGCCCCGCTGTTGCAGTCCCAGATGATGATCCCGGTGCCGTTGGCGGTGCCCGCGCCGTTGGCGTCGAGGCACTTGGTGCCGTAGACCTGCAACTGCTTGCCGCTGGTGTACGTCCACTGCTGGTTGGACTGGCCGTGGCAGTCGTAGAGCTGCACCCGGGTGCCGTTGGTCTGGGTGGCGTTCGGCACGTCGATGCACCGGTTCGACGCCACGCCGACGATCCGTCCGGCGCCGCCGCTCGGCGGCGGGGTCGTGGTGGGCGGGGGCGTGGTGGGCGGGCCCGTGGTCGGCCCGGAGGTCGGCGGGGCCGCGTTGAGCGCGTTGAGGACCGAGTTGTACGCGGCCTTCTTGTTGCCGCCGCTGTCGAAGAGCAGCGGGCTCTCGTTGGAGCGCCAGGAGTCGCTGTCGCGTACGCCCCACACGGTGATGCCGATGCAGCGCGGCACGTTCAGGCAGGCCTGGGTGAGCCCGGCGTACTGGGTGGTGGAGGAGTTCGTGACGTCGACCTCGGTCAGCGCCACGTCCACCCCGAGGGCGGCGAAGCTGGACAGCGTGGTCTGGAAGTTGCTCGGCAGCGAGCTGCCCCCGGTGAAGTGGGTCTGCAGACCGACGCAGTCGATCGGCACGCCCCGGGACTTGAAGTCCTGGATCATGCGGTAGACGCCCTGCGTCTTGCCGTACGACCAGTTCTCGATGTTGTAGTCGTTGTAGCAGAGCTTCACCGACGGGTCGGCGGCCCGCGCGGTGCGGAACGCCACCTCGATCCAGTCGTTGCCGGTGCCCTGGAGGTTCGACGACCGGCGGCTGCCGTCCTCGTTGAACGCCTCGTTCACCACGTCCCAGGCGGCGAGCTTGCCCTTGTAGTGGCCCATCACGCCGTTGATGTGGTCGATCATCGCCTGGCGCAGGTTGCTGCCGCTCAGGCTCTGCATCCACGGCGGCTGCTGCGCGTGCCAGGCCAGGGTGTGCCCCCGGACCTTCAGGCCGCGCTGGGTCGCCCAGTTGTAGATCTGGTCACCGGAGGTGAAGTTGAACTGGCCCCGTTGGGGCTGGGTCGCCTCCGGCTTCATCTCGTTCTCGGCCGTGATCATGTTGAACTCGCGGCCGGCGATCGTGGTGTAGTTCGAGTCGCCGAGCCGGCCCCCCGCGATCGCCGTGCCGAAGTACCGGCCCGACTGCGCGGCGGCCGCGCCCAACGTGGTCGCGGCGGCGTTCGCCGACGGCATCATCACCGCGACGGCGGCCACCGTCACGACGCTGACCGCGCCGGCGAGCAGCGCCCGGACGGCTGGTGGTCGCCGTCGCCGACTCCCGCCGTGATGAACGGATGGGCTCATTGCCATCGTGGCCTCCTTGCTGGCCCGCACCCGGACCGTCGGGGCGGGACGGCCGGGCGTCGCGGTTGTTAAATCTAGTGCCGTCGATGTTTCCATCACGCACCGGTCAGAACAAAGATGTTTCGGAAAAGTTTCGGAACATTTTTTGCCGGGGCCCACCCGACGCGACGTGGCCGGTCACCGCAGGTGCGGTGCCGGCCACGCCACGTCGACGATCAGGAGACCGTGCAGGCCGCCCCGTTGAGCGTGAAGCTCGTCGGCTTCGGGTTGCTGCCGGTGTGGGTGCCGTTGAACCCGATGCTGGTGGACGCACCGGGGGCGAGCGCCCCGTTGTAGCTCATGCTGGTCGCGGTCACCGCCGTACCGGTCTGGGCGAACGTCGCCGACCAGCCCTGGCCGACCTTCTGCCCGCTGCTCGGGAAGGTGAAGGCCAGACTCCAGCCGGTGAGCGCGGTCGTGCCGGTGTTGGTGATGCTGATGCTCGCGGTGAAGCCGTTGGTCCAGTCGCTGGTGGTGTAGCCGACCTTGCACGACGAGGCGGGCAGGGTCGGGGTCGGGGTGGAGGTCGGCGTCGGGGTCGGCGTCGAGGTCCCCGGCAGGGTCTGCACGGTGACGGTCTTCGACGGGGTCGACGGGTTGCCGGCGGCGTCCACCGCCACCACGTAGAACCCGTACGACGTGTCGGGGGTCAGCCCGTTGACCTGGAGGGTGGTACCGGAGCCCGTGGCGACGACGAGGTGGGCCGGCCAGGAGGTCTTGTAGACCCGGTAGCCGGTGACCCCGACGTTGTCGGTGGACGGCGTCCAGCTCAGGGTCACCCCGTTCGCGCTGATGTTCGACGCGGTCGGGGTGCCGGGCGGGGTCGGCCCGCTGGTGTCCGAACCGGTGCCGGCCGGGGTGGCCACCGCGAGCGGCGACGACCACAACGAGCTGTTGCCGGCGCCGTCGCGGGCCAGCACCGAGAACCGGTAGTTGCTGGCGGGCGAGAGCGTGGTCAGGGTCAGGCTGTTGGTGGTGGTGTGGAAGGAGGAACGCACGTCACTGCCGACCGGCTCCATGGCGACGTCGTAGCCGGCCAGGCCGCTGCCACCGGTGTCGGTGGAGGCGGGCCAGGTCAGCGTCATGCCGGTGGGGGTGACCGCCGAGGCGACCGGGGTGCCGGGAACGGTGGGCGGGGTGGTGTCCGTCGGCGTCGAGGTCGGCTCGTCACCCCAGACCCGGGTGGTCCCGGCATACAGCGGCACCTTCGGGTTCGGGCCGGCGGTGGCCTGGTACGACGGGTCGTTGGTCGGATCCCAGGTGCCGCCCTCCGGTACGCCGATCTTGAACTGCACCTCCATCCGGTGCTGCGACTGCCCGGCCGGGGCGATCGTCTGACCGGTGCAGTCCACCTCGACGTACCAGATGTCGCCGGAGAGCTGCCTGGCGGTCGACGGCGACGGGCAGCCCTGGGTGTAGCCGGGGGTGACCTGCACGGCGGTGCTGCCCTCGGGGCGGAAGTAGTAGCGGAACCTCCCGTTGGTCAGCGCCCGCGCCGGGAACGCCGACTTGTTGTAGATGATCGCCTTGAGCCCGGTGGCCCGGGGCTCGGCCTGCATCACCGTGGTCTCCACGGTCAGCTCGGCGATGTCCGGCTGCTCGGCGGTGGGGAAACCGGCGAGCGGCGTGCCGCCGTACTCCTGGGAGAGCCGGGCCAGGGCGGAGGTGAAACCGGCGTTGTAGTCGGTGGCGACCTCGTTCATCACGTAGTCGGACCGGCTGTCGGTGTAGGCGTCGTTGGCCGCCGACGGGCCGCCGACCAGCGCGCCGTAGAGCACGTGCCGGGTCTCCACCGGCACGGTCTGGCTGTCCCACCAGGAGCCGTGGGCGGTGCGGTGGTGCGGGTTCTTCGGCGCGTTCTTGCCGAACCCGATCACGTAGCTGGAGTTGCGCGGGTTGTCGCCGAGCGCGTAGTTGATCTGCCGGACGGCGAAGTCGTGGAACCGGGCCTTGCGGGTGGCGTCGGTGGTCCTGTCGCTGTAGACCAACGCCGCGAAGCTGGTGTTGGCCGCGTACCGCAGCGCGCCCCAGGAGTCGAGGACGGCCATCCCGCCCGGCGAGTAGGGCACCTTCTGACCGTTGACGCCCACCGTCCAGTAGTCGAGCCACCGGTTGGCGTCGTCGACGTACTTCTGCTTGCCGGTCAGGTTGGCCAGCAGCACGTACGCCCCGAACTGCTTGTTGTCCCAGGCGATCGTCCACTTGTAGGACCGGGTGGTGGACTGCGGCTCGGTGCCGAGCTTGTCGTACTCGCTCTCGGCCTTGGCCAGGTAGCTGGCGTCGCCGGTGGCCCGGTGCAGCCAGATCGCACCCCAGACCAGTTCGTCCTGGTAGCCGCTCCACGACTTGTAGAAGCTCGTCGCGTCGGTGATGCACTCGTGGTAGCTCTTGCGCACCGTGTCGGCGAACGTGTAGAGCTGCTTGGCGTGGGTGAGCAGCTTGTCGGCGTAGGCGGCGTCGGTGGGCCGGAAGACCATCGACGACGCGGCCATCGCCGCCGCCGTCTCCCCCGCCAGGTCCGCCCCGCCACAGCTCGCATCGATCTTGTACGCGGGCCGCGCCATCGGCAGCACCTCGGCCGGACCCCACCACTTGTGGTCGTCGTCGCCCTTGCCGACCTGCCCGTAGAGCACGTTCGCCGAGGGGTGCGCCTTGATGAAGTAGTCGTTGACGAAGCGCAGGTTGTTCAGCAGCGGAGTGAGCTGCCCGGCGGCGACGTACCCGTCGCGGTACTCGACCGCGCCCCAGGCGAGCATGGTGGCGCTGAACGCCATCGGGAAGCCGAACTTCACGTGGTCACCGGCGTCGTACCAGCCACCGGTGAGATCCACGCCGACGTCCGCGCCGTCGGTGAGCGCGGAGTCGCCCCGCCAGGAGACCCGGTTCCAGGACGGCTTCTTGCCGGACTGCTGCGCCTCGTAGAACAGCAGCGACTTCTGCAACGCCTCGGGGTAGTTGAACATGCCGGTGCCGGCGGCCTCGGCGCGCCCGGCCACGGTGGGGGCGGCCCCGGCGGTGAGCGGCAGGGCGCTGATGGCGAGGGCAAGCCCGCTGGTCAGGGCGGCACCGGCGGCGAGCAGGCGGCGGAGCCGGGGCCGGCCCGCGCCCGACCGGCCGGGCCGGTTCGGGTGCTGCATGCGGAACTCCTGTCGATGGTGCCTCCGGCGACGCCCACCGGACGCGGGGACGGGGGCGTCGCGGGTGGTGGGCGTCGCCGGAGGCGGGTGGTGGTGAGTGGACCGGGGAGTCGCGGGAGCGCTCCCATGGATGTGCGCCAATGTAATCGTTCGGTCATCGGTTTGTGAAGGGGCCAACCCCGACGACACCGGAAGAAGCTCCCCGGACACCGCCGCCCGACCGGACTAGCCTTGATCGATGTCGATGATCGAACAGGTCTCACTCGGCGTGACCGACGACCGGCGCGCCGGCCGGTTCTGGGCCGGGGCCCTCGGCTACGCCCGCCGGCCACCCCGTTACCCCGGCGACAGCTGGATCGTGCTGGAACCGCCGCCCGGCAGCACCGGGGTGGCCCTGGCGATGGACATCAGCGTCAGCCCGGTGACGGACCATCCCCGCATCCACCTCGACCTGCACGCGGGAGACCGGGACCTCGACGACGAGGTCGACCGGCTGTGCGATCTGGGTGCCGAACGGGTCGACTGGCCGCAC
This sequence comes from Micromonospora humidisoli, assembly GCF_016900955.1. Lineage (NCBI taxonomy): Bacteria > Bacillati > Actinomycetota > Actinomycetes > Micromonosporales > Micromonosporaceae > Micromonospora > Micromonospora humidisoli. The sequence continues at coordinate 1,037,375 of NZ_JAFEUO010000001.1, read as the reverse complement.
TACCCCACCGAGCCCGAACCCGGCCAACTGCCGTACGTCGTCCTCGCCGACACCGAGGGCAACCGGTTCTGCGTCTCCGGGCACCGCCGGGCCGGCGTCTTCTTCGGCTGACCGCCGCCCCTGCCGACGCACCCACCGGCCGCGCACCGCCGGCCCGCCGGCAGCGACCCGGGCCACCCGGCCACGACCGGCCCGGACCTGCCGCCCGGGACCTGCCTCGACGCGCCGCCCGGAACCGGCCCGGACATGGGCAGGGCCCCCGCACCGGGGGCCCTGCCTGTACACCGTCCTCCGCATCGGAGTTCGGCCACGCACCGGAAGGAAGCCCCCGCCCGGTGCCACACGGGTCGTCTCGGTGATCGGTCGTCAGCAGACCCCGCCGGTCGCGCTCGTCCGCCGGGGGCCGATCACGGCAGCACCGGGCCGACCCGCCCCGTCGGCGACCGGGCCGTCGCCCACCGGGGCGGCCAACGCGACGGTCACGGTGAGCAGGCTGCCGTCCCGCTCGATCGGCGCGGACCGGCCCAGCCGGGCGACCGTACGCACCATCGGCGTGTTCTCCGCCTGGGTGTGCAGGACCAGCGCCGCGAACCCGGCCCGCTCGGCGTGCGCGAGCAACCGGCGCAGCAGCGCGGTGCCCAGCCCACGCCGCTGCCAGTCGTCCCGCACCAGCAGCGCCGCCTCCGCCTCGTCGCCCTCGGCGAGCAGGTTGGCCAGCGCGACGACCGACTCCGCCGCCCCGTCGGAGCCGGTCGTCGTGGCCACCAGGGTCAGCCCCCGGGCCGGTTCCAGCAACCGGCGCAGCCGGGCCGGCGAGGGCAGCGCCGCCCCGCTGAGATACCGCCGCTGCCGGCTGGTCGCCGAACAGCGCTCGTGCAGATCGACCACGCCCGCCAGGTCGTCGGCGGTCGCCGGCCGGACGGTCAGCTCCGCCCCGTCGGGCAGCACCAGGACCACCCGGTCGGCCTCCCGCCGAGCCACCGCCGCCGCCAACTCGACGAGCGCCTGTGCCCGCGCGTACTCCGCCGGGGTGAAGCTGGGCGCCTGCCGGCGCAGTTCGTACGAGCCGCCGGTCGGATCGGTCAGCAGCATGGTCGTGGTGCCCACCGCGTCGTGCCCGGCGGCAGCCGTCGGCCGCCAGGTCACCTCGTCCGCGCCGAGCGTGATCCGGAGCACCTCGCCTGCCAGTTCCGGGTCACCGACCAGCCGGGTGGCCAGCCCGAGCACCCGGGTCGGCTGGTCGGCCAGGCCCCGCGCCTCGCTGCGGGCGACCCAGCAGTCCCGGCCCCGGCCGCGTTCGACGGCGGCGATCAGGTCCGCCTCGTCGAGGGTGTCCGGCGCGTCGACGAGGAAGTCGTCCACCGCGCCGACCTCGGTGGTGTGCACCTGCACGGTGAGGATGTTGACCCCCCGCAACGCGAGACTCGCGGTGAGGACCGACAGGTATCCCGGCCGGTCGTCCACGGTCGCGCGAACCCGCCACAGCGCCATGTCCACTCCTTTCCCCACCACGAAGCCTGCCCGCGGCCTGTTGCCGTGGCGTTGCCCGGTGGTGTCGCACCGGCAACCGTCCGCCCAGGTCAGGTGACGGTGGTCACCGACTTCGGGCCGACCAGGTCGAGCCGGTCACCGAGGATCACCGCGCTGGCCCGGACGAGCTGGGCGAGCCGGTCCACCTCGGTGGCGTGGAACCCGGCGGCGGTCAGCGGCTCGGTGTGGTCCCGCGCGACCACCAGCACCAGCCCGGCCCGGCCGAACGGCGCGATCGCGTAGTGCGTGCCGTCGGCCATGGTCAGGGTGCGGGCCCGCAGCGGGGTCACCTCGGGCAGCCGGGGCGGCTCGGGCGCGCGCCAGCTGGCGTGCCCGACGGTCGCCGTCCCCGCACCGGCCCGCGAGGCCCAGTCCACCGGCACGACGGCCGCCACCGCCCAGTCCGCCGCGAGCAGCCCGGGCACCGCGTCGACCAGGGTGGCCACCCCGTCGGTGGGGTTCGCCGCCACCTGGGCGAGCAGTTCGGCGTCCTGACCGGTGGTGGTCGGCGCGCCGATCGCCCGCCACACCCCGTCGACGCGTACCCCCGGGATGGCGGCGAGGCCCGCGAGTAGGCCCTCGACCCGGGCGGCACCGGGCCAGACCACGGTGAAGTCGTCAACCGCCCGGCCGCCGAGCCGTTCCAGCACCACGACCTGGACGATGTCCGCCCCGGAGACGCCGAGCGTGCGGGCCACCTGGCCGAGTGTCCCGGGTCGGTCCGGCAGGGTCACCCGAACTCTCAGCAACATGTCTGTCCCTCCGCTCGGCGGGCCGACCGCACACGGCCGGCAGGCTGGTCCCCAGCCTGCCGGTTGACCATTTCGCCCCTGTTGCCGTGGCATGTCCCGGGCGGAAAATCGCTGACCTTGACAACCCGGCTGACCTGCCATCAACTATGCGGATGACCGAGCCGGCCGTCGACGCGTCCCACGACGGCGGAGCCCCCGGCGACCGGCCGCCCCCCGGGCTGGATCTCGACCGGTTGGCCGGGTGGCTGGCCCTGCACCACCCGGAGCTGGCCGGCGGGCCGCTGCGGGCCAGCCTGATCACCGGCGGCAAGTCCAACCTGACCTACCTGCTGCACGGTGCCGGGCGCGAGCTGGTGCTGCGCCGCCCACCGCTGGGGCACGTGCTGGCCACCGCGCACGACATGGCCCGCGAGCACCAGGTGATCGCCGCGCTCGCGCCGACCGCCGTGCCGGTGCCCGGGGTGGTGCTGCTCTGCACCGACCCGGCGGTGATCGGGGCCCCCTTCTACCTGATGCAGCGGGTGCCGGGCGAGGTGCTGCGCACCCGGGCCCAGACCGACCCGCTCACCGACGGGCAACGCCGTGACCTGGCCTGGGCGATGATGGACACCCTCGCCGCGCTGCACACCGTCGACCCGGCCGCGGTCGGGCTGGCCGACTTCGGCCGACCGCAGGGCTACCTCGGCCGGCAGGTACGACGCTGGGCCGGCCAGCTCGACCGGTCCCGCAGCCGGGAGCTGCCCGGGGTGGACGAGCTGCGCGACGCGCTGGCCGCCTCGGTGCCCGAGGGGGTGAACGCCGGCCGGATCGTGCACGGCGACTACCGGCTGGACAACCTGCTCACCACGGTCGACCCGGTGTCGGTGCGGGCGGTGCTGGACTGGGAGATGGCCACCCTCGGTGACCCGCTGGCCGACCTCGGGCTGCTGCTGACGTACTGGGACGTGCTCGGCGACAGCGACCTCGCCGAGGGCAACCCGGTCGCCGACGGGCTCGGCCCACGCGCCGGCTTCCCCACCGGCGGCGAGCTGATCGCCAGGTACGCCGAGCGCAGCGGCGTCGACGTGGGGCCGCTGCACTGGCACCTGGCCCTCGGCTGTTTCAAGCTCGCGGTGATCTGCGAGGGCATCCACTACCGGCACACCCTGGGGCAGACCCTCGGCGGTGGGTTCGACCGGATCGGCGAGATGGTGACGCCCCTGGTGGAGCACGGTCTGCGCGCGGTCAGGGGGAACTGATGGACTTCGACTACGACGCCCGTACCGTCGAGCTGCGGGAGCGGCTCGGCGCGTTCCTCGACGAGTGCGTCCTGCCGGCCGAGGCGGTGCACGCGGCGCAGGTCACGGCGGCGGGTGACCCGTGGTCGCGGTCCCCGGTGCTCGACGAGCTGAAGGTCGAGGCGCGACGGCGCGGCCTGTGGAACCTCTTCCTGCCCGATCCGCGCTACGGCACCGGGCTGACCAACCTCCAGTACGCCCCGCTCGCCGAGCTGACCGGGCGCAGCCCACACCTGGCCCCCGAGGCGGTCAACTGCGCCGCCCCGGACACCGGCAACATGGAGCTGCTCGCCGAGTTCGGCACCGGGGCGCAACGCGACAGGTGGCTCACCCCGCTGTTGGCCGGCGAGATCCGCTCGGCGTTCTGCATGACCGAGCCCGAGGTGGCCTCCTCCGACGCCACCAACATCGCCACCCGGATCGTCCGCGACGGCGACCACTACGTGATCAACGGGCGCAAGTGGTGGTCGTCCGGGGCGATGGACCCCCGGTGCGAGCTGTTCATCGTGATGGGCAAGACCGACCCGGACGCCGACCGGCACCGCCAGCAGAGCATGGTGCTGGTGCCCCGGGACACCCCCGGGGTGCACGTCCGCCGGGGCATGACGGTCTTCGGCTACACCGACGCCCCGCACGGCGGGCACGCCGAGATCGACTTCGTCGACGTCCGGGTGCCGGCGGAGAACCTGGTCGGTGCCGAAGGGACCGGGTTCGCCATCGCCCAGGCCCGGCTCGGGCCCGGCCGCATCCACCACTGCATGCGGCTGGTCGGGATGGCCGAGCGGGCCCTGGAGCTGCTCTGCCGCCGGGCCAACCAGCGGATCGCGTTCGGCCGGCCGCTCGCCGAGCAGGGCGTGGTCCGGGAGTGGATCGCCGAATCCCGGGTACGGATCGAGCAGGCCCGGCTGCTGGTGCTCAAGACCGCCTGGCTGATGGACACCGTCGGCAACAGGGGCGCGCACACCGAGATCCAGGCCATCAAGATCGCCACGCCGGCGATGGCCGAGTGGGTGATCGACAAGGCGATCCAGGGGTACGGCGGTGCCGGGGTCAGTCAGGACACCCCGCTCGCCGGGCTCTGGGCCCAGGCCCGCACCCTGCGGCTCGCCGACGGCCCCGACGAGGTGCACCGCGCGTCGCTGGCCAAACGGGAACTGCGCCGCTGGTCCTGAGCCTGGGCCGTTGGTCCTGAGCCGGGGCCACCGGCGCGTCAGGCCACCCGGCGGCGGGCCGGAGGTGGAGGTCGGAGCTGTCGAAGCGTTTCAGGTGGAGGCACGCTGGATGAGTTCGGTGTCCAGCAGGATGTGCGGGGTGGGGATCTCGTCACCCCGGATCCGGGCCACCAGCAGCCGGGCCATCTGCCGGCCCATCTCCTCCACCGGCTGGAAGACCGTGGTCAGCGGCGGGTCGGCCTGCTGGGCGACGGGTGAGTCGTCGAACCCGATGATCGCCACGTCCTCGGGCACCCGCCGGCCCGCCTCGCGCAGCGTCCGCAGCGCGCCGAACGCCATCAGGTCGGAGGCGACGAAGACCGCGTCCAGTTCGGGGCAGGCGTCCAGCAGCCGACGCATGCACGCCGCGCCGCTGCCCTCGCTGAAGTCCCCGTAGGCGATCATGCGGGGGTCGAGCATCCCGACCGTCGACTCCACCGCCTCCCGGTAGCCGACCAGGCGGGCCAGGCCGGCGCCCATGTCCTGCGGGCCGGCGATGGTGGCGATCCGGCGGCGGCCCTGCCGGGCCAGGTGCTGCACCGCGTTGCGGGCGCCACCGACGTTGTCGACGTCGACGAACCAGGACGGCCGCGCCCCGGGGCGCAGCATCCGGGCCGGCCGGCCGCCGAGCACGGTGGGCAGGTCGCGCTCCTCCAGCAGGGTGGGCAGCGGGTCGGAGTCGTGCAGCGACAGCAGCAGGACCCCGTCGACGTGCTGGTTGGTCAGGTGGTTCTCGACCCGTTCCCGTTCGATCGGGGACTGCACCATGGCGAGCCAGAGTTGCAGCGGCGTCTCCAGCAGGCCGGAGCTCACGCCCCGGACGATGCCGGCGAAGAACGGCTCGGTGAAGACCCGCTCCCCCGACTCGGAGACCACCAGGGCCACCGAGTCGGTCCGCTGGGTGACCAGTGCCCGTGCCGCCCGGTTCGGGACGTACCCCAGCTCGGCGATGGCCTGTTGGACGGCGGCCCGGGCCTCCGGGCTGACCTGGGGTGAGCCGTTGACCACCCGGGAGACCGTGCCCCGCCCGACACCCGCGCGGGCGGCGACCGCGTCGAGGGTCGGGCGCCCGAGTGACCGGGTGCGTTGCGTTGTCATCGTCTCTCCTCCGACGTCGGACGGTCCCCGCCGTCCGCCCCCGGGGGCGGGCGGCGCGGCGGGGCCGTCCGGAATGCTGGCTGGCCTCTGCCTATTGTGCGGCCAGACCGTTGCGTCGGATCACCTCGGCGTACCACCTGGCGCTGGACTTGGGGATACGGGCCTGGGTGTCGTAGTCGATCCAGATCATCCCGAAGCGCTTGGTGTAACCCCAGGCCCACTCGAAATTATCCATCAGCGACCACGCGAAGTAGCCCCGCAGGGGCACCCCGGCCGCGATCGCCTCGTGTGAGGCCCGCAGGTGGGCGTCGAAGTAGGCCAACCGGTCGACGTCGTCGACCCGACCGTCCTGGACGGTGTCGACGAACGCCGAGCCGTTCTCGGTGACGTAGAGCGGCAGGTCGGTGTACTCCTCGTGGACCCGCCGCAGCGTCTCCACCAGGCCCGGGGCGTCGATCTCCCAGTCCATGTCGGTGACCGGGACGCCCCGGGTGACGAACCGCACGTCCTCGCTGCCCGGCCAGCAGGACGGCGCCCGCCAGTACTTCTCCGGCTCCTCGCCGGCGACCGGCGCGGCCACCACGTGCCGGCTGTAGTAGTTGATCCCGACCAGGTCCAGCGGAGTGGAGATGATCTCCAGATCGCCGTCGCGGACGTGTCCGAAATCGGTCACCTCGGCCAGGTCGGCGGTCAGGTCCGCCGGGTACGACCCGCGCAGCAGCGGGTCGAGGAAGAAGCGGTTGGCCAACCCGTCGATCCGGCGGGCGGCGTCGACGTCGTCCGGGGCGTCGGTGGCCGGGGTCACCGGGTAGAGGTTGACCGTGACCCCGAGCTGGGCCTGCGGCAGCTTCGCCCGCAGGGCCTGCACGGCGAGCCCGTGACCGAGCATGAGGTGGTGCCCGGCCCGGACCGAGTCCGCCCCGTCGGAGCGCCCGGGGGCGTGCGCCCCGGAGCCGTAGCCGAGGAACGCCGAGCACCACGGCTCGTTGAGCGTGGTCCAGTACTTCACCCGGTCGCCGACGGCGTCCGCGACCAGGGACGCGTAGTCGGCGAACCGACCGGCGGTGTCCCGGACCGGCCAGCCGCCCGCGTCCTCCAGCGGCTGGGGCAGGTCCCAGTGGTAGAGGGTGAGCCACGGCTCGATGCCGTTGGCCAGCAGCTCGTCGACCAGCCGCCGGTAGAAGTCCAGGCCCTCCTGGTTGGCACCGCCGGTGCCGCCGGGCTGCACCCGCGGCCAGGAGACCGAGAACCGGTACGACTTGAGGCCCAGCTCCGCCATCAACCGGACGTCGTCGGACATCCGGTGGTAGTGGTCGCAGGCCACGTCCCCGGTGTGCCCGGAGACCACCCGCCCCTCGGTGTGACTGAACGTGTCCCAGATCGACGGGGTCCGGCCGCCCTCGGCGGCGGCCCCCTCGATCTGGTACGCGGCGGTCGCCGCGCCCCACAGGAAGCCGGGCGGGAAGGTCAGTTCCGGCCCCTGGTCGAGTACGCCGACAGCGGGCGGGTGGGTCGGGTTGCTCACGACTTGACGGCGCCTTCCATGATGCCGCCGATGATCTGGCGGCCGAACACGATGAACACGATCACCAGCGGCACGGTGCCGATGGCGGTCGCGGCGAACACCTGCGAGTAGTCGGTGTAGTAGGCGTACGACAGGAACGCCAGCGACACCTGCAGGGTCGGGTTCTCGGGGGTGAGCACGGCGTACGGCCAGAGGTAGGAGTTCCAGGTCTCCATGAAGGTGAGCAGGCCGAGCACGGCCGCGGCGGGGCGCAGCGCCGGCAGCACGATGTTCCAGAAGATCCGGAAGGTGCTGGCGCCGTCGACCCGGCCCGCCTCGATCAGCTCGTCGGAGATGGCCTGGATGGCGTACTGCCGCATCATGAACACGCCGAACGCGCTGACCAGGAAGGGCACGGTCACCGCGTAGAGGGTGTCGTACCAGCCGAGGTCCTGGATCATGCCCCAGAGCGGGATCAGGCCGAGCTGGGTCGGGATCATCATGGTCACGATGATCGTCAGCAGCAGGGCGTTGCGGCCCCGGAACCGCAGCTTGGCGAAGGCGAAGCCGGCCAGCGAGCCGGTGATCACCACCGAGACGGTCACCACCGCGGAGACGATCACCGAGTTGAGCAGACCGGTCAGGAAGTTCGCCGCGTCGTTGTCGAGCACCCGGCCGAAGTTCGCGCCGAACTCGCCGGCCGGGGTGAACGGCGGCGGTACGTCGTTGATCTGGTCGAGGCTACGGGTGGCGATGACCACCATGTAGTAGAACGGGTAGACCGAGAAGAGCACCGCGACGACGAGCGCGATGTAGAGCAGCGGACTGGTGCGCCAGAGGCGCTGGGATGCCTTGTTCACGGCGCGGTCCTCACTTCACCGAACGGCGGACGAGCAGGAAGTTCACCAGCGAGACCAGGGCGATCATGACGAACATGGCCCAGGCCACCGCTGCGCCGTAGCCGGCGGAGCTGAGGTTCTCGATACCGAGCTCGTACATGTACATCGCCAGGGTCTGGAACTCGCGCTGGTCGCCACCGATGATGTTGCCGTTGCCGAAGACCAGCGGCTCGGTGAAGAGCTGGAGCCCACCGATGGTGGACAGGGTGACCACGAAGACGAAGGTGGGGGTCAGCATCGGCAGGGTGATCCGCCAGAACTGCTTCCACTGGTTCGCGCCGTCGATCGCGGCGGCCTCGTAGAGGTCCTTCGGGATGGCCTGCATGCCGGCCAGCAGGATCAGCGTGTTGTAGCCGGTCCACCGCCAGTTGACCATGGAGGCGATGGCCGTCCAGGAGCTCCACTTCTGGGCGTCCCAGTCGACCGCGTCGACGCCGACCAGGCTGAGCACCCAGTTGATCAGACCGAAGTCGCGCTGGAAGAGCATCCCGAAGACGATCGCCACCGCGGCGACGGAGACCACGTTGGGCATGAAGATGGCCATCCGGAACAGCGTCCGGGCCCGCAGGAAGGTGCGGTTGAGCATGGTGGCCAGGAACAGCGCCAGGAGCAACTGGGGGATCGTCGACAGGATGAAGATGCCGAACGTGTTGATCGTGGCGTTCCAGAAGTACTCGTCGGTGAACAGCCGGGTGTAGTTGTCGAACCCGATGAAGCTGTGGTCGCCGATGAGGTCCCAGTCGTGCAGCGACATCCACGCGGTACGCAGCATCGGGTAGAACCCGAAGATGCCGAAGATCACGAAGAACGGCGCGATGTAGAGGTAGGGCGAGAGCTTCAGGTCGAGGCGGTTCAGGGTGATCGCCCGGCTGCGCCGCCGGGGAGGTGTGGGGGGTGGGGCGCTGGGCGACGGCGGCGCCGTCGTGGCCGAGAGGCTCATGCGGGGTCCTTTCCCGGCTCCGGCGGGGCCGGTGAGGCGGGCGGTACGTGGAACGGGGGGACGCCATTGGTGGCGCCCGGGACATGCCCGGACGCCACCGCCGGTGGTGGTGCAGTGATCAGAAGGCGCCCTGGGTCTTGGCGTCCTTGAGGAACTGCTCCCAGGCCTTGTCCTTGGGGGACTGCCCGTTCTCGTACGAGCGCAGGGCCGGCTCGAACGCGTTCTCCTTGATCGCCTGGTGCTTCGGGCCGAGGTGCAGCGGCTGGATCTTCTCGACGCTCTCACCGAAGATCTTGCCGGTCGGCGCGCCGCTGAAGTACTCGTTGGTGAAGCTGGTGAACTCCGGGTTCTTCAGCGCCTCGAGGTTGGTCGGCAGCGGGCCCTTGAGCTTGAACGCCTCGACCTGGCTCTTCGCGTTGGTCAGGTACTCGGCGAGCTTGGCCGCCTCCTTGGGGTACTTGCTCTGGGAGGGCACGGCCAGCCAGGAGCCGCCCCAGTTGCCCGCGCCGCCGGGAACCGGCGCCAGGTCCCACTTGCCCTTGTTCTCCGGGCCGGAGTTGTCGGCGACGATACCGAGCATCCACGACGGGCAGAAGGTGGCCGCGAAGGTGCCCTGCTTGAAGCCGGCCGACCACTCGGGCGACCAGGTGGCGCTCTTGGCGGAGATCTTCGCGTCGGACATCGCGACGGCGGTGTCCCACGCGGTCTTCACCGCGGCGCTCTTGTCGGCGATGACGTTGTCCTCCTTGTCGTAGAACAGGTCACCGCCCTGCTGCACCATGACCGCGCTGGCGGCGGTGGTGGCCGAGTCGATCAGGCCCTTGTTGGTGGCCGCGCGGTACTTCTTGCCGGTCTCGATGAAGGCGTTCCAGTCCGGCCAGAGCGCCGCCACCTGGTCGCGCTCGGTCGGCAGACCGGCAGCGGCGAACAGGTCCTTGCGGTAGCAGACGCCGAGGCTGCCGACGTCGGTGGGCAGGCCGATGAGCCGCCCGTCCGCCGCCTTGCCCAGCTCCCACTTCCACGGCAGGTATTCCTTGCTGTGGTCGGCGATCAGCGGCGTCAGGTCGGCCCAGTTGGCCGGGTTGGTCTTGAACTCGTTGAGGATGCCCTCTTCGAGCGCGGTGACGTCCGCGGCGCCCTTGCCGGTGGCCAGGGCCCGGACCACCTTCGGCCGGTACTCGTTGAGCTGCGCGGTCTTGCGCAGCTCGACCTTGATGCCGGTGTCCTTCTCGTACTGCTTGACGATCTCGTCGTATCCGAATTCACCGAAGGTGTCGACGACCAGCTTGCTGGGCTTGCCGCCGGCCTCCTTCGGCTCGTCGTCCTTGCCGCAGGCCGCGAGACCGCCGATGGCGGTTACTGCGGCCAGGGCGGCGACCGCGAACCGGGTACGCCGCGTGGTGACGCTCATCCTGACCCCTTTTCGATGGTGAGGCTGGGTGGGTGTGGTGGGGGGTGCTGTCGCACGTCCCGGCCGGTCCGGCGGTGATCGCCGGTCGGTCTGGGATGGTCGCGGGTGATCCGCGCCACGCCCTTGGGAACGCTCCCATGAGATTGCCGGGAGGTGTCGGGGGTGTCAATAGACCGTTGGGAGCGTTCCCAGATCGTTACCAGGTATCGCGTTTATCCCGCTTGACGTGATGACCCGGCAGGACCGCGGATCAGCAGAACCGGCGCAGCAGGGTGGTCGCCCGCCCCGCGTCGAACGCCGCCGGGTCGTGCCCGGGGCCCACCCAGTCCCGCATCGTGACATGCTCCGGGTGGTGCGGATCGGCCAGCGCCGCCAGCAGCAGGAGTTGCCCGGCCGGGCCGCCGACCCCCTCCGGCGGGCAGGCCCGCGCCCCCTGCGGGCAGCTCGGGTAACGCTCGTCCGGGTCGGCCGCGAGGACGTCCTCCACCACCAGCTCGTGCTCCCACCAGTCACCGAAGTCGTAGACGTAGCCGAACCGGCTGCCCTTGCCGACCACCGCGTCCAGCCGGACGTCCAGCTCGTCGCGCACCGCAGGCTCCGCGTCCGGGTCCGGCTCGCCGTACTGCACCCCGTCGATCTCGAACGCGTGCAGGTGGCAGTCCCGCCAACCCATCGCGTGCTGCACCACCCGGTGCAGCCGGTCGAGGGTGTAACCGCCGGGGACCAGCACCCGTCGCCAGACCGACGGGCGGACCCCGGTGAGGGACACCTTCAGCTGGAAGACCTGACGTGACATGTTGCCCCCTCCACCCACCGCATAGGCTGCCGGCATGATCTGCCGAGCGTGCCGGCAGCGGCGGCACGACGACTGCCCCGGCCGGAAGTGGTGCGACTGTCAGCACCGTACCCCCGCACCCACCCCTCCGGTCACCGGTCCGGCCGGCGAATGAGCGTCGGAATCCCGATCTGGCGGATCTGGCCCACGCCCGCCGACGGCCCGCTGGACGACACCGCGCTGACCGCGCTCTACGCCCGCGCCGACACCCCCCGGCTGCGGGTCAACTTCGTCTCCAGCGCGGACGGCGCGGTCACCCTGGACGGCTACTCCGCCGGCCTCTCCGGCGAGCCGGACAAGCGGGTCTTCGGCCTGCTCCGGATGCTCTGCGACGGACTGCTGGTGGCCGCCGGCACGATGCGGCACGAGGGCTACCGGGCGGTGCGGCTGAGCGCGGAACGCCGGGCCTGGCGGCGCGCGCACGGCCTGGCCGAGTACCCGACCCTGACCGTCGTCTCCCGGTCGCTGCGGCTGGACCCGACCCAGGCCGCGTTCGCCGACGCGCCGGTGCGCCCGGTCGTGCTGACCACCGCGACGGCCGTCGCGCCCCCGGGCCTCACCGACGCCGTCGACCTGGTCCGGGTCGGCCGCGACGACGTCGACCTCGCCGCCGGCCTGGCCGCGCTGCGCGAGCGGGGGCTCGGCCAGCTGCTCTGCGAGGGCGGCCCGCACCTGTTCGGCGCGCTCACCGCCGCCGACCTCGTCGACGAACTCTGCGTCACCGTCGCCCCGCTGCTGGCCGGGGCCGGCCCGGGGCGGATCACGGCCGGCCCGGGCAGCCCGCCCCGGTCGCTGCCGCTGCGGCACACGCTGGCCGCCGCCGACGGCGTACTCCTGCTGCGGTACGCCCGCGACGCGCCGGGCGTCGGCTCGGCCGGGGCCGCGCCCGCCGGCTGACGTCACCCTCCCGTCGGACACGGCACGGGGCGTGGGCCACCCGGTCGGTGTGCCCACGCCCCGTGTCGAGGACGTCGGGGTCGGCGTGTCGACGCCGGCCCCGGGGGTCAGCTGACGCTCACGCCCGACCAGGCGGCGGCGACCGCCTTGTACTCGGCGCTGGTCGCGCCGTACAGGTCGGTCGCGGCCGACAGGGTCGCCGTCCGGGCGCCCTTGTAGTTGGTGGTGGAGGTCATGTAGCGGGTCAGCGCCCGGTACCAGATCGCCCCGGCCTTGGTGTTGCCGATGCCGGCGACCGTGGTGCCGTTGCAGGTGGTGCTGGTGCCGTACGACGAGGTGCCGCTACCCACCGCGAGCAGGTAGAAGAAGTGGTTCGCCACGCCCGAGGAGTAGTGCACGTCCAGGCCGCCGACCGAGCTGCTCCAGCAGTCCGCCGAGTTGCCGTCCTTGGAGGGCTTGTCCATGTAGCGCAGCGGGGTGCCGGTGCTGCGCAGCTTCTCGCCGATCAGGTAGTCGCCCGGGTCCTTGGCGCTGGCCGCGTAGAACTCGACCAGGGTGCCGAAGATGTCGCTGGTGGCCTCGTTGAGGCCGCCCGACTCACCGCTGTAGCGCAGCCCGGCGGTGTTGCTGGTGACGCCGTGGGTCATCTCGTGCCCGGCCACGTCGAGCGAGGTCAGCGGGTACCAGCCGGAGCCGCCGTCGCCGTAGGTCATGCAGAAGCAGGTGTCCTGCCAGAAGGCGTTGGCGTAGTTGCTGCTGTAGTGCACCCGGCTGTACGCGCCGACACCGTCGTTGCGGATGCCGTTGCGGCCGTGCGCGCTCTTGTAGTAGTCCCAGGTCTTCTGCGCGCCGAAGGCGGCGTCGGCGGCGGCGGTCTGCCGGTTGTTCAGGGTGCCGTCGCCGAACACGTTGTTGGTGCTGGCGACCAGGGTGCCCTTGCCGATGGTCCGGCCGTTGAGGTCGTAGGTGCGGTGGTCGCCCCGGGCCGCGTCGGCGAGCTGGTAGGTGCTGCCGGACTGGGTGCTGCCGACCGAGACCGTGCCGGAGTGGAAGGTGTTGCCGGTGCCCTCCCGCTGCACGCCCTCCCACGAGTCGCGGACCGCGCCGGTGGTGGCGTCCACCAGCACGTGCAGCTCGCTCGGGGTGCCGTCGGCGTGGGTGCCGGCCACCACCACCTCGTAGGCGAGGGCGGTCGCGGTCGCACCGGCGTCGAAGACCAGCTGCGCGCCGGCGACCGAGCGGCCGGTGGCGGTGGACGCGGCGAAGGCGATCTTGCCGGCGGCGGCCTCGCTGACCTTGGCCTTCGGGGAACGCTGCGGGGCGCTGGCCAGGCTGTGGGTGGCACCGCGCCAGGAGTCGCCCTTGCCGAGGTGGACGACCACCTCGCCGCCGAGGACGGGCAGACCGTCGGAGTAGCGGTTGAGCCGGACATGCTCGGTGCCGTCGGCGTCGGTCACCACGTTGCGCGGGGTGAACGTCTGGCCGTCGGCGGCGAGGCCGGCACCGGAGTGGGCCTTGAGCTGGGCGACCGCGCGGGTGAACGGGTCGGCGGCGGGCGCGGCGGTGGCCGCGGTGGGCACCGTGACGGCGGTGGCCAGGAGAGCGGCCGTGGCGAGGCCGCTCAGCAGAGGGGTTCGGCGCATGGGGGTTCTGCCTCCACAGGGACAGTCGGGGGGGGTGCCGACTGACGATGACCCGACGGTGGTGGACCGCGGGCCGGTCACGTATCCGCAGGTTACGGACGTGACGGCCGGCACCTGAGGAAGAAGATCCTCGATGTCGACTGTGGCTATTCTCAGCCCAACCGGCCGGTTTCTGTCACGCCCTTCGTGAGGGTTTTTTTCCCCGGATTTCCGCCGGGCCCACCACCTGCGCAAACACCGCCGCCACGCGGAAAAAAGTCGACCGACGGTGAGCGCGCCGTCCCTTGCGGTCACCGAACCGGCGTCGGCGACGGCGGTCGGCCGGGCGTCGACGGCGGCCCGCCGGTGGCGTCCGCCGCGTCGCGTGGCAACCTGTCGCACTCCTCGGGCAGGATGCAGGGCGTGCGCCCTGACCGAGACGACCAGCTGACCGGAGCCCGCGGATGACCGACGACCGGACCGACGGCCGGATCGACAGCCCCGGCGAGCCCGTCGGCCGGGTGCTCGGCACCGCCGACGCCACCCCGTTGCAGTTCTGGACGGCCGTCTCCCCCGGCAGCTACCTCCAGCTCGACGACGTCGTGGTCACCCGGCGCGAGCTGCCCGACCGGGAGCCGGTCATTATCGCCGGGGTGGTCACCCAGGTCCGCGCCCGGCACGAGGGCGCCCAGTTCGAGTCGGACGTCTTCGCCATCGCCGACGGCACCCTCCCGGCCCAGGTGCAGGAGGCCGCCGAGATCACCACCACCCGGGTCGACCCCGAGCTGTACGTGCCGCCCGCGCCCGGAGCCACCGTGCACCGGGCCGAGGGTGACGCCCGCGCCCGCGCGTTGCACTTCGACCGGATGGAACGGCGCATCCCGATGGGGATGGGCCGCGACGGCGTCCCCGTCTATCTCAACGCCGACTTCCTCGACGGCAGCCGGGGCGCGCACGTGTCGATCTCCGGCATCTCCGGGGTGGCCACCAAGACCAGCTTCGCCACCTTCCTGCTCTACTCGGTGTTCCGCTCCGGGGTGCTCGGCGGCGACGCGGTCAACGCCAAGGCGCTGATCTTCAACGTCAAGGGCGAGGACCTGCTCTTCCTCGACCACCCCAACGCCCGGCTCGACGACACCACCCGGGCCGCGTACGCCAGGCTGGGGCTGGCCGCCGGCGCCTTCCCCGACGTGCGGGTGTACGCCCCGCCCCGGGTCGGCGACGCCGCCGGCACCCCCGACGTGAGCAGCCGGCTCACCGGCGTCGACGCGTTCTACTGGACGCTGAGCGAGTTCTGCGCCGACCGCCTCCTGCCGTACGTCTTCGCCGACGCCGACGACGAACGTCAGCAGTACACGATGGTGGTCCACTCGGTCACCGCCCACCTGGCCCGCTACGCCCAGCCCGCCGACGGTGGGGTCAGCGTCGACGGGGTGCGCCTCGGCTCCTACGCCGACCTGGTCGACCACGTCGTCGAGCAGCTCAACGACGACGAGACCCGGGGCGACTGGGCGGGCAGCGCGGTCGGCCTGGGCACGGTCAACGCCTTCGCCCGCCGGCTGATCGGCAGCAAGAAGGACCTCGGCCGGCTGATCCGCGGCGACCTGGCCACCCGCCGCCCACACTCCATCAACACCGCCGAGAGCGCCCAGGTCACCGTCGTCGACCTGCACAACCTGCCGGACCGCGCGCAGCGCTTCGTGGTCGGTGTGACGCTACGCGGCGAGTTCGAACGCAAGGAGAAGGCCGGCACCGCCAAGCCGCTGCTCTTCGTCGTCCTCGACGAGCTGAACAAGTACGCCCCCCGCGAGGGCTCCTCCCCGATCAAGGAGGTGCTGCTCGACATCGCCGAGCGGGGCCGGTCGCTCGGGGTGATCCTGGTCGGCGCGCAGCAGACGGCGAGCGAGGTCGAACGGCGGATCGTCACCAACTCGGCGATCCGGGTGGTGGGCCGGCTCGACCCGGCCGAGGCGTCCCGCCCGGAGTACGGCTTCCTCCCGCCGGCCCAGCGGCAACGCGCCCTGCTGGCCAAGCCGGGCACCATGTTCGTCAACCAGCCCGACATCCCGGTCCCGCTGTGCCTGGAGTTCCCCTTCCCGGCCTGGGCCACCCGGGTCTCCGAGGCCGGCCGGGCCCCGTCGGAGACGCTGCGCTCGATCACCGGCTCGGTCGACCCGTTCGCCGTGGTCGGCTCGGGCGGCGTCGACGACGACATCCCGTTCTAGGGAGCTGGCAGCCATGAAGATCCTGCACACCTCCGACTGGCACGTCGGCAAGGTGCTCAAGGGACAGTCCCGGGCCGAGGAGCACAAGCAGGTGCTCGCCGGGGTGATCGAGATCGCCCACGCCGAACGCCCCGACCTGGTCATCGTCGCCGGCGACCTGTACGACACGGCCGCGCCCAGCCCGGAGGCGACCCGGCTGGTCACCCGGGCGTTGACCGCGCTACGGCGGACCGGGGCCGACGTGGTGGCGATCGGCGGCAACCACGACAACGGCAACGCCCTCGACGCGCTGCGCCCCTGGGCCGAGGCGGCCGGCATCACCCTGCGCGGCGGGGTCCGGGAGAATCCGGCCGAGCACGTCATCGACGGCGTCACCGCCGACGGTGAGCGGTGGCAGCTCGCCGCGCTGCCCTTCCTGTCCCAGCGGTACGCCGTCCGCGCGGTGGAGATGTACGAGTTGACCGCCGCCGAGGCCACCCAGACCTACGCCGACCACCTCGGCCGGGTGCTGGCGAAACTCACCGAGGGGTTCACCGAGCCGGACCGGGTGCACCTGGTCACCGCCCACCTCACCGTGGTCGGGGCGAGCACCGGCGGCGGCGAGCGCGACGCGCACACCGTCCTCGGGTACGCGGTGCCGGCCTCGGTCTTCCCCGGCACCGCGCACTACGTGGCCCTGGGACACCTGCACCGCTCGCAGCGGGTGATCGGGCCGTGCCCGATCCGCTACAGCGGCAGCCCGATCGCCGTCGACTTCGGCGAGCAGGAGAACATCTGCTCGGTGACGCTGGTCGAGGTCGGCGCGACCTCGGCCGCCCGGATCCGGGAGGTGCCGGTGTCGGCGGCGGTGCCGCTGCGCACGGTCCGCGGCACCCTGGCCCAACTCGCCGCGGCGGAGCCGCCGGAGGGCTGGCTGCGGGTGTTCGTCCGGGAACAGCCCCGGGCCGGGCTGCGGGAGGAGGTGCAGGAGCTGTTCCCCCGCGCGTTGGAGATCCGGATCGACCCGGAGCTGCTGCCGACGCCGGGCAGCGGCACCCGGGTCGCCCAGCGGGCCGGCCGCTCGCCCCGGGAACTGTTCGCCGACTACCTGGGCAGCCGGGGGCACGAGGACGACGGGGTCCGGGGCCTCTTCGACGAGCTGCTGGAGGAGGTGGAGCGCTGATGCGACCGATGCGGCTGGACCTGGCCGGCTTCACCGTCTTCCGCGACGAGACGACCGTCGACTTCACCGACGCCGACTTCTTCGCCCTGGTCGGGCCGACCGGCTCGGGCAAGTCGACGGTGCTGGACGCGATCTGCTTCGTCCTCTACGGCGCGGTGCCCCGGTGGGGCGGTGCGCGGGGGCTGGCCAACGCGCTCGCCCCCTCGGCGGTGGAGGCCCGGGTCCGGCTGGTCTTCGAGTCGGCAGGCGACCGGTACGTGGCGACCCGGGTGGTGCGCCGGGACGGCCGGGGCGCGGTCAAGACCGCCAACGCCGGGCTGCAACTGATGCCGCCCGGGTTCGACGTGACCAAGCTCGACACCGGGCTCAGCCCGGAGGACCTGGGCGAGGTGCTGGCCGGCACCCCGGCCGAGATGGAACAGGCGGTGCTGGACGCGGTCGGGCTGCCGTACGAGCAGTTCACCTCCTGCGTGGTGCTGCCGCAGGGGCAGTTCGCCGACTTCCTGCACGCCAAGCCGGCCACCCGGCAGCAGATCCTGGTCAACCTGCTCGGCCTCGGCGTCTACGAGAACGTGCAGAAGCGGGCCACCGAACGTGCCGGGCAGGCCGAGGCGAAGCTGGAGGCGGTCGCCCGGATGCTCGCCGGGTTGACCGACGTCGACGACGAGGCGTTGGCCGCCGCCGCCGACCGGGTCGACCGGGTGCGGGAGCTGGCGGCGGCGGTCGCGGCGGCCGTACCGGAGCGGGAGCGGGCCCGGTCGGCGGCGCGCGAGGCCACGGCGGCGCTGGCCGCGCTCGACGCCGACCTGGCCGGGCTGGCCGGGGTGCGCGCCCCGGCCGGGGTGGCCGAGGTGGCCCACGCGGTGAGCACGGCGCGGGAGGCGGTCGACGCGACGGCCCGCACCGTGGCGCTGGCCGAGGAGCGGGAGGAGAAGCTGCGCGGCGAGCTGGCCGGCGCGGGCGACGAGAGCGCGCTGCGGCTGCTGCTGCGGGCACACGCCGACGCGGAACGGCTGACCGGCGAGGCGGACACGGTCCGGGCGGCCCTCGACGCGGCGCAGGCCACGCACGACGCGGCGGTGACGGCGCTCGGCGCGGCCCGGGAGGCGGCGGCACGGGCCGAGGCCGAACTGGAGGCGGCGTTCAAGGCCCACGAGGAGGCCAAGACCGTCGACCAGGCGGTCGCGTTGCGGGCGCACCTGGTCGACGGCGCACCCTGCCCGGTCTGCGAGCAGCCGGTGCCCCGGGTGCCGGCGGTGCCGGCCGGTTCGGCGGTGGCGGCGGCGACCGCCGCCGGCAAGGCGGCGCGGGCGGCCAGCAAGGCCGCGCTGGCCCTGGTCGACGAGCGGGACGCGGCGGCCCGGGAGCAGGAGCGGACGCTGGTGCGGCTGCGGGCCCAGCACGACCAGTTGCGCGGCCGGCTGACCGAGCTGGCCGGACAGCTCGCCGGGGCGGCCACCCCGGCGGCGCTGCGCGACCAGCTGGCCGAGCACGCCCGGCTGCGGCAGGCGTTGGACGAGGCGGCGGTGGCGGTACGCGCCGGCCGGGACGCCGCCCGCCGGGCCCGGGGCGCGGCCGACACGGCCGAGGACCGGCTGCGGGCCGCCTGGCGGGACTTCGACACCACCCGCGACGGGCTGGCCCGGTTCGGTCCGCCGGCCACCGACCGGGACGACGTGGCCGCCGCCTGGACGGCCCTGGTCCAGTGGGCCGGCGCACAGGCCCGGCAGCGACGGGCCGACCGGGACGGGCTGGTCGAGGCGGCGACCGGGGCGCAGTCGGCCGCCGAGCAGGTCGAGGAACGCCTCGGTGGTCTCCTCGACGCCGCCGGGCTGCCCCCCGCCGACGACCCCGCGCAGGCGGTCGCGGTGGCCACCGAGCGGGCCGAGGCCGACCTGCGGCGGATCACCGAACGCCGGGCGCAGGCCGTCGAGCTGCGGGAACAGCGCGCCGAGCACGAGCGGCAGGCGCGTACGGCGCGGGCGCTGGCCGGGCACCTGCGGGCCAACAACTTCGAACGGTGGCTGCTGGCCGAGGCACTGGACCTGCTGGTCGACGGGGCCTCCCGGATCCTGCGGGAGCTGTCCCAGGGGCAGTACGACCTGGTCCACGACAAGGGTGAGTTCTTCGTGGTCGACCACCACGACGCGGGGCTGCGCCGGGGGGTGCGGACGCTGTCCGGCGGGGAGACGTTCCAGGCGTCGCTGGCCCTGGCGCTGGCGCTGTCCGAGCAGCTCGCCGGGATGTCCACCACGGCGGCCAGCCTGGAGTCGATCGTGTTGGACGAGGGGTTCGGCACCCTCGACGCGGCCACCCTGGACATCGTCGCCGCCACCCTGGAGAGCCTGGCCGCCCGGGGCGACCGGATGGTCGGCGTGGTCACCCACGTGCCGGCGCTGGCCGAGCGCATTCCGGTGCGCTTCGAGGTCCGCAAGGACGCCCGCACGGCCCACGTCGAACGGACCGGCCGGTGAGCGCGAGGAGTGCAGCGCAGCGGAGCCCCGCAGCCGCGAACGAAGAGTCCGACCGGTGAGCGCGACGTGACCGGACCGCAGCTGTTCGTGGACGCCTGGGACCCGTCCTACGGGGCGTCGTTCGAGGCGACCCCGGGTGGGCCGGTCGCGCCGAGCAGCACCCAGGTCGACACCGACGTGGAACTGCCGGCGGTGGACTGGCGGGCGATCGACCCCCGTCCCGGGGTGACCGCCCCGGACGTGGTGCTGCTCGTCGACGGGGTACGCCGGATCGACGCCAGCGTGTGGACGGCCGAGGAGGACGGTGCGTCGTACCCGGGGATCGCGGCCTCGTACGCGGCCGGGGTGGTCCGGTGCGACCTGGAGCGCGGCGCGGCGGAGCTGGCCGGGGCGCGGGTGGGGCGGGGGCTGTTCACGGCCAGCCCGTCGGCGCAGGAGGTGACCTGCGGACAGGTGCGTTACCCGGTGCACCGGGTCGGCGGCACCGGGGAGCTGAGCAAGCTGCCGGCGGCGGTGCAGGCCCCGCTGACCGCCCTGGAGGTGGCCGTGTCCGATGCGGCCCGCACCGACGGGGACCTGCTGGTGGTGGACGGCCCACTGCGGGCGCGCCGGCAGTTGCCGCGCACCCTGGGCTACATCAAGACGCAGCACAGCCAGTATCTCGACGCCCGGCTCACCACCGTGGTCACCGGGCTGGGCTCCGGCCAGCGGTCCCCGGTGTTCCGGCTCGGCACCGCCTGGGGCGGCTGGTCGTGGTACCTGCGGTTGCCGGTGGCGGTGGGTGCGCCCTGGGCCGGGATCGTCCGGTTGGAGTGCTCGCCGGACCTCGAACCGCAGGACGCGATCACGCTGGCCGACCTGTCGCTGGTCACCCTGCCCCGGTTCGCGTCCTCGCCGTACAAGGACCCGCGCGCGCCGCAGAACCTGGTGCCGATCGCCGGATTGGAGCGGCGGCTGCGCGGGATGCTGGGCGACGCGCGGCTGCTGCACCGGGCACTGACCATGGCCAGCCGCAGCGGCGGGACCCGCTGATGGCCAGTCGCAGCGGCGCAACCCGCTGATGGGCCGCCGTCGGGGTGACGACCGGATCGTGGTGGACGTGGCCACCGGCCGGGCGGAGCTGGTGCCGGACCAGGACCGGCCGCGCTCGTGGACGCTGCTGCTCGACGACGCGCCGCAGTCGCATGTGGACCTGGCCGACCCGACCCACCTGGAGTTCGAGTACGTCAGGCGGCTCGGCGCGGCGCTGGACCTGATCGCCCCGCCGGGTGCCCCGCTGCGGGTGCTGCACCTGGGCGGTGGCGCGCTGACCCTGCCCCGGTACGTCCAGGCCACCCGGCCCGGGTCGACGCAGCGGGTGGCCGAGGTGGACGGCGCGCTGGTGGAGCTGGTCCGGCGGGAGCTGCCCTGGCCGGCCGACCCGAGGCTGAAGGTCCGTGTCGCCGACGCCCGCGCCACCCTGGAGTCCAGCCGTGACGCGTCGTACGACGTGGTGGTCGCCGACGTCTTCGCCGGTGCGCGGACCCCGGCCCACCTGACCAGCGCCGAGTACGCCGCGCAGGTGGCCCGGGTGCTCGCGCCGACCGGCTGGTACCTGGCCAACCTGGCGGACGGCCCGCCGCTGCGGCACACCCGTGCCCAGGTGGCCACGGTCCGTCAGGTGCTGCCCCGGGCCGCCCTGGTCGGCGACGCGGCGGTGCTGCGCGGGCGGCGGCACGGCAACCTGGTGCTGGTGGCCGGGCGGGTCGAGCCGCCGGTGCCGGAGCTGACCCGACGCGCGGCCGGCGACTGGTTCCCGGGGCGGGTGCTGGCCGGCGTCGAGCTGGACCGGTTCGTCGCCGGTGCCGCGGTGGTCACCGACGCGGACGCCACCGACTCGTTGCCGCCGCCGCCCGGAATTTTTTCGGTCCGCCGTTGATCCGCTGGGAAGAGCGGTCCGTATCAACGGTCGGCGCCCTCCCCGTGGGCCCGCTGATGTCGGTGGACAGCAGGAGGTCTGGATGAGTGCGGTCGCGGCCGGCTTGCACGGTGAACTGGCCAGGCCAGGGTGGATGTTCGCCCGGGCCCAACCGCAGTCGCGTGCGTCGAGGTCCAGCCGGGGGGTCGACGCCGGTCCCACCGATCGCCAGAATGGCCCGGTGACCCCGCGATCGACGCCCGGGCGGCACCAGGCCCCGGCGACGACGCCCGAGGCGAGCCACTCCGACCAGCTGGTCCGGTTGCTCTACGCCGAGCACGCCGGCCCGCTGCTGATGTTCGTGATGCGGTTGACCGGTGGTGACCGGCAACGCGCCGAGGACATCGTGCAGGAGACGCTGCTGCGGGCCTGGCGCAACGCGCACCGGCTGGGTGTGCAGGGGCAGGGTTCGCTGCGGCCCTGGCTGGTCACGGTGGCCCGGCGGATCGCCATCGACGAGCACCGCAGCGAGCAGGCCCGCCCACCCGAGACGTACGACCGGGATCTGACGGCGTTCGCCGAGGCGGACAGCACCGACCGGGTGCTGCGCACCATGACGGTGGCGGACGCGCTGCGTACGCTCAGTCAGTCGCACCGGGAGATCCTGGTGGCGACGTACTTCCGTGGGCGGACGGTGCCGGAGGCGGCCGAGGAGTTGGGTCTGCCGCTGGGCACCGCCAAGTCGCGGGTCTACTACGCGCTGCGCGCGCTGCGCACGGCCCTACAGGAGAGGGGGGTGACGGAATGAGCCGGGCAGACCACATGGACGTCGCCGCGTACGCGCTCGGCGTCCTGGACGTGCAGGACACCGAACGGTTCGAGGAACACCTCGCCACCTGCTGGGCGTGCGCCGCCGAGTTGGAGACGATGGTCCCGGTGGTGGGGCTGCTCTCCGACATCGACGGCGAGACGATGATGGCGATGGAGCAGACCGCGACGGATCCGCGGCTGCTGGACCGTACCCTGGTCGCGGTCCGTACCCACCGGCGCAAGGCGCGGTTCCGGCAGGTGCTGTCGATGGCCGCCGCGGTGGTGGCGGTCGGTGCGCTCAGCGGCATCGGGGTCGCCACCTTCGGCGGTACGGTCGGCGGTGGCGACGCGGTGGTCGCCGAGCCGAGCCGGTCCGCGCCGGTGGACGGTCCGGTGAGCCCGCAGCCGACCCGGTCGGGGCCGGCGGTGGGTGGCACCGAGATCGAGGGTGACCAGTTCGACGCCACCGACGGCAGCACCGGGGTGAAGACCACGATGTGGCTGGACAGCAAGGAGTACGGCACCTGGATCGGGTTCAACCTGACCCGGTTGCCCGGCCCGCGCACCTGCCGGCTGGTGGTGGTCCGCAAGAACGACACGACCGAGGTGATCTCCACCTGGGCGGTGCCGGGGACGGGCTACGGCACCACGGCCAACCCGCAGGCTCTCCAGTTGGAGGCGTCCACCTCGGCGCCGCGCGGTGAGATCGCGAAGTTGCAGGTGCAGTCGGTGGACGCCAACGGCGTGGCGAGCCCGCTGGTCACCGTCGTGCCCTGAGAGACCCTCCGTCGGAGACGGCGTCGGCCCGCTGCGGGCCGACGCCGTTTCGGCTTTCCGGGCGCAGGGTGCCACTGCTCGCGCACACGTACGGCCGGCCGGAACGGTTCAACGGCATCGATGTGAAATGCCCCACTGTGGATCGTTCAACCTTGACAGTGGGCGCTCCGTACTACTCGGTGAACCGCCAAGAATGAGGAGGGCACGTGGCAAAGATCAAGCGGACGACCGTCATCGTCGCGAGCGCGGTGGTCGCACTTACGGCCTGCGCGCCCGCAGGCTACGACGGGGCGAACTCCAGCGTCGCCGAGCCGGTCGCCGTCGCCGCGGCCGAACCCACCGCGTCGGTCGAGCCGGACACCTCGGCCTCTCCCGGTGCCTCCGGCGCCCCCGCCGCCGACCAGGCGCCGCCGCCGGCCAACGTCCAGCTGACCGACGAACTCGTCGGCAAGAAGATCGCCCGGATGGGCCGGGTCGTGGTGGACCAGGAGGGCTTCATCCTCTACCGCTTCGACAAGGACTCCGACGACCCGCCGTCGTCGAACTGCGTCGACAAGTGCGCGCAGGTCTGGCCGCCGGCGCTGACCGACGGCAACCCGCAGTTGCAGGGCGTCTCCGACGACAAGGTCGGCACCGTCACCCGCCAGGACGGCACCCGGCAGATCACCATCGGCGGCTGGCCGGTCTACCGCTACATCGGTGACAAGAAGGCGGGCCAGTGGAAGGGCCAGGGCGTCGGTGGCACCTGGTTCGTGGTCGACCCGGAGGGCAAGAAGAACCTGACCTGCCTGCCGACCGGCACCCCGAAGGCGGTCGCCCCGCCGGCGGCCAGCGACTCGGGCGACTCCAGCAGCAGCGGCGGGGACTACACCTACTGATCCTGCGCCAGCCGGAACCCGGTGGCCGGTCGCAGCCGGGGAGGGCGCGACCGGCCACCGTCGCGGATCAGGACCGTCGACGTACCGGCAGCGTCGCACGGTCCGGGCCGCGACGCCGGCCCCTGGTCGGGCCGGCGTCGCGGTACCGCCACCCTCCCCCACCTGCCCCCGGAACGGACATGGGCGGTGGACGCGCCACACGCCAGCGGGCGCGCGCCACCGAAAGGTCCCCCCAACCCCGCACCCACGGCCGCTCGGGCGGCCGGTCCGCTCCGGGATGGAGACACCGCCGACGCGCAGGGCGTCGGCGGTGTCGTCCGTTTCCGCCCCGGTCACCCGCCCCGGCGGTACGGGGCCGGCCGGTCCGTCCCCCGGGACCATGGCACAGTGGCGGGGTGACCTGGGACGAGCCGGCGGCACGCCGGGTGCTGCGACCGCCGGCCGACTACCGGCTCACCGCGTCGGTCCGGGCCCTGACCTTCAGCCCGTACGACCCGTGCGCGCGGATCGTCGCCGGCACCCTCTGGTGGGCCACCCGCACCCCCGCCGGCCCGGCCACCCTGACCCTGCGTCCCGAGGCGGGCGACCTGCTGGCCGAGGGCCACGGGCCGGGCGCCGACTGGGTGGTCGACCGGGCCGACGCCGTCGCCGGCCTACGCGACGACCTGACCGGGTTCGCCGAACTGGCCGCCGCCCACCCGCTGGTGGCCGAGTTGGCCGTCCGGCACCGGGGGCTGCGGATGCCCGCCACCGGCCAGGTCTTCCCCCGGGTACTACGCGCCGTCTTCGAACAGAAGGTCACCGGCACGGAGGCGTACCGGGCGTACGCGGCGACCGTACGGCACTTCGCCGAGCCCGCGCCCGGACCCTTCCAGCCGCTGCTGCTGCCGCCCGACGCGGCGCGGGTGGCGGCGGCCCCGTACTGGGTGTTCCACCCGTTCGGCGTGGAGCAACGCCGGGCCGAGACGCTGCGCCGGGCCGCCGCCCTGGCCGACCGGCTGGACCGCTGCGTCGACAGCGCCGAGGCGACCCGGCGGCTCACCGCGATCCCCGGCATCGGCCCGTGGACCGCCGCCGAGGTGGTCCGGGTCACCTACGGCGATCCGGACGCGGTGAGCGTCGGCGACTACCACGTGCCGAACACGGTGGCCTGGGCGTTGGCCGGTGAGGCGCGTGGTGACGATGCCCGGATGCTCGACCTGCTCGCCCCGTTCCGGGGCCACCGGGGGCGGGTCTGCCTGCTGCTGGCCGCCGCCGGCATCCAGGCGCCCCGGTACGGCCCCCGGATGCCGGTCCGCTCCTTCGCCCGCTTCTGACCAGCCGGATGGCACGGTTCGTCAGATCGCCGAGGTAGCACACGCCTCGATCAACCGACCCTGGTCGTAGCAGGACCGGCCGGCGTGCGGTATCGGAGCGGGCTGACACCGCTGTTTCGGCCTCATCGCGTTGGTTCCGAGTCCGGCGGCCGGTGCGGCCGGTCAGCGGACGAGCCGGCGCAGGGTGTGGGCGAGCCAGCGGGCGTACCCGTGCTGGACGGCGCGACCGGCGGGCCCGGCGGCGGCCATGAACCAGCGGTCCGGCCGGCTGAACGCGGTGACCTCGAAGCTGACCGCGTCGTCGGCGTCGCGGCGGACCAGGAACGCCTCTTCCCCGCGTTCCGGATGGCCGGGCAGGGTGCCGTAGCCGAAGCCGGCTTCCCGCTCGTCGTCGACCACCCAGACCACCTCGCACGGCCCCCACACCCGCAGCGGGCCCACCCCGAGTCCCGGGGTGACCCGGACGCCGGGCGCGGCCCGCGCCGCGTCGGTGCGCATCCGCACCCCGGCCGCCCGGTGCAGCCGCCAGCTCAGCACCGCCTCGGCGGCGACCGGGAAGCTGCCGGCCGCCAGCGCGAACCGGTGCCGCAGGTGGTGGTAGCCCGCCGGCAACGACCCGCCCCGGGTCGCCCCCACCTCGGGGTACGTCAACTCGGACACCGCACCTCCCAGGGTCGCTGTCAGCCTAGGGCCGGCACCGCCGACCGGCGACCCGACCGCAGGTGCGGGCGCGGCGGGTGGCGACCGGCCGGTGCCGTCCCGCGCGGTGGTGCGCAGGGACGCCGACGGGTCGCACGGTGCCATCCCCGCCGGGACCCGGTCGGGACTCAGCCGGCTTCGCAGCGCCGCCGCAGGCCGTCGGCCTCCCACCGCAGGTAGCGGCGCACCAGCCGGCCACCGAACCAGCCCACCGGCCCGGCGAGCGGGCCGGTGAGTTCCAGGGCCAACTCCACCCGGACCCGGCCGTCGGGCAGCGCGACGATCAGGTGCTCGCCCCGGCTGCGGACGCCGGGACTGGCGGACTCCCAGACGAAGCCGCGGGGTGGGTCGATCTCGGTGACCCGCCAGGACGTCGGGCGCAGCCGGGGCTGCTCCAGCCGGGCGGTGGACCCGAGCGCCAGCGGCCCGGCCTCACCCCGGCGGGCGGTCCGGACCGACGGGGTCCACTCCGGCCAGCGTTCGATGTCGGTCTGCACCGCCCAGACCGTGTCGATGTCCGCGTCGATCTCGGTCGCCGTCTCGAACCGCATGCCGCCTCCGTGGCTCCACCGGCGGCACCCACGTGCCGCCCGGTTCCCCCGAGCGTGCCGCAGCGATCGTGACCGGGCCACTCTCCGGTCGCCCTCCCGACGGTGCCCCCGCCGGGACGCCGCCCCGGCCGCTGCCGGGGTCGGGGCCGGGGGCGGGGTCGGGGGCGGGCGCGGCCCCGACCGGGCCCGGCCGGTGCCGGGGTCGGGGTCAGCCGGCTTCGCGTAGGTCGGCCAGGTCGAGCGGGGTGTGCCGGCGGAGCAGGTCGGTCAGCTCGGCGACGGTGCCCACCTCGCCGAGCACGTTCTTGCCGCCGCCGAAGCGGTCCGGGTAGCGGTGCACCAGCCGGTAGCGGTGCCGGCCGCGGACCAGCTCGACGGTCACCCGCCAGCGCCCACAGCAACCACACCGCCACTCCATCCGGCGAGGCTAGCGCCGGGCCGGGCCGACGCGATCCGTATCCGCAGGGACGGACGGCACAGGCGGGGACACGCCGGACCGGCACCCACGGTGATCCGCCTCACCACTGTCGGTGGTGTCTGGTTGACTGTCGCCGTGGACCTGCCGATCAATCCCCCGGTCGAGCCGATGCTGGCCAAGAGCGTGGCCCGCCTGCCCACCGATCCCGGCCTGACCTACGAGCCCAAGTGGGACGGCTTCCGCTGCATCGTGTTCCGCGACGGCGACGAGGTCGAGCTGGCCAGCCGGGGCGGCAAGTCGATGACCCGCTACTTCCCCGAGGTGGTGGCGCAGGTCCGGGCGCAGCTGCCCGAGCGGTGCGCGGTCGACGGCGAGCTGATCGTGATCCGGCGTGACGGTCCGGGCGGGCAGCCCCGGCTCGACTTCGAACAGCTCGCCCAGCGGATCCATCCGGCCGCCTCCCGGGTCGCCCTGCTCGCCGGGACGACCCCGGCCGACTTCGTCGCCTTCGACCTGCTCGCCCTCGACGACGAGCTGCTGGTCGACCAGCCCTACCCGGCCCGGCGGGAGCGCCTGGTGCGGGCGCTGTCCGGGGTCCGGCCGCCGGTGCACGTCACCCAGGTCACCACCGACCCGGAGACCGCCAGGCGCTGGTTCGAGGTGTTCGAGGGCGCCGGCCTGGACGGGTTGATCGTCAAGCCGGCCGACCTGCCCTACCAGCCGGGCAAGCGGCTGATGGCCAAGGTCAAGCACGCGCGGACCGCCGACGTGGTGGTGGCCGGGTTCCGCTGGCACAAGTCCGGGCCGGTGGTCGGTTCGCTGCTGCTGGGCCTCTACGACGATGCCGGGGTGCTGCACCACGTCGGGGTGAGCGCCTCGTTCACCATGGCCCGCCGGCAGGAGCTGCTCGACGAGCTGGCCCCCTACCGGGAGGGCACGGGCGAGCACCCGTGGGCGCACGGCGACCACGAGCGCGGCCAGCGCATCCCCGGCGGGGTCAGCCGGTGGACGGGCGACAAGAACCTCGACTGGGTGCCGCTGCGGCCCGAGCTGGTGGTAGAGGTCGGCTACGACGCGATGGAGGGCGACCGGTTCCGGCACACCGCCCGGTTCGTCCGCTGGCGGCCCGACCGCGATCCCCGGTCCTGCCGCTACGACCAGCTCGACCGTCCGGTGCGCTTCGACGTCGACCAGGTGCTCCGGGGTGATCCGGCGGTGACCGTGCCGCCGGCCGGCGACACCCCGGCGTAGCCTGACTGCTACCCCGATCATGGAGGTTCGCCGGTGACCAGCACCGCCCGCCGCAACCGCCGGTTCCGGCTCGCCCTGGCCGGGTTCGTCGCGGGCGCACTGCTCGTCACCGGGTGCACCCTGCCGGCGTTCGCCCCGCGTACCGAGGACTCGGCGGCGGCGCAGGCCGGCACCGCACCGACCTGGCGGCCCTGTCCCGAGGTCGCCCAGGATCTGGTCGGCCGGGGTGCCCCGGGCATGCGTTACGAGTGCGCCCGGATCGCCGTGCCGCGCAACTGGGGCACCGGCACGGGGGCGACCGCCGGGCCGGGCAGCGGCGAGACCTTCGAGATCGCGCTGTTGCGGGTCCGCTCATCCAAGCAGCGGGACCGGATCGGGTCGCTGGTCATCAACCCGGGCGGGCCGGGCGGGTCCGGCGTGGACACCGCCGTCTACCTGTCGTTCGGGCCGTCGTTCGGGGGGCTGCCCACGGCGGTGACCGACCGGTTCGACATCGTCGGCTTCGACCCGCGCGGGGTGTCCCGGTCCAGCCCGGTCAAGTGCATCTCCGACGCCGACCTCGACGCCAGCTTCGGCTACGACCCCGATCCGCGCAGCCAGCAGTCGTTCGACGGCTACCAGGCGCTCAACCGGCGGATCGGCCGGGGCTGCGGCGACCGCTACGGCGACCAGCTCCCGCTGTACGGCACCGAGCAGGCCGCCCGGGACATGGACGCGGTCCGGGCCGCCGTCGGCGACGACAAGCTCACCTACCTCGGCTACTCCTACGGCACCCTGCTCGGCGCGACCTACGCGCAGCTCTATCCGCAGCGGGTCCGGGCGCTGGTGCTCGACGGCGCGGTGGACCCCCGGCAGCAGTTGGTGGCCGGGTCGGAGAGCCAGGCCCGGGGCTTCGAGCGGGCGTTCGACAACTTCGACAGGTGGTGCGCGGCGAACGCCGGCCGCTGCCCGGTCGCGCCGGACGCCCGGGGCGCGGTGACCTCGGCGATCGACAAGGCGAAGGTCTCCCCGGTACGCGGCACCGACGGACGGGAGGCCACCTCCGGGTGGGTCTTCTACGCGGTGATCTCCTCGCTCTACACCGAGTCGGGTTGGGAGGAGCTGGCCCGCGCGATCGACCGCCTCGACGAGGGTGACCCGACCGACGTGTTCACGCTCGCCGACTCGTACGCCGGGCGGGGCGAGGACGGGCACTACTCCAACCTCTTCGACGCCAACCTGGCGGTGAACTGCGCCGACGAGACCGAGAAGCCCAGCGTCGACCAGATCCGCCGGTTGCAGTCCGAGTGGCGGCAGAAGTACCCGCTGTTCGGGCCGGCCCTGGCGGTGGGCATGTTCGGGTGTGTCGAGTGGCCGGGCGGGCGGGACCCGTACCCGACCGGCCGGGCCGACGGCGCTCCGCCGATCGTGGTGGTGGGCACCACCGGTGACCCGGCCACCCCGTACGAGCAGACCGCCAGGCTGGCCGACATGCTGGGGGTCGGGCGGGTGCTCACCTGGGAGGGCGAGGGGCACACCGCCTATCCGCAGACCGCCTGCATCACCGAGGCGGTGGACGCCTACCTGATCTCGCTCACCGTGCCCCGGGAGGGGCTGCGCTGCCCCGCCCGCTGACCGACGACGGCAGGCCCCTGGGCGGGTCGACGCCGGACCAGGCGGGCGGCGGGTCAGCGGCGGTTGCGGCGTCCGCGTAGCCGTTGCCGGACCAGGGTCGCGTGGTCCGGTGGGGCCGGTGGCGGCGGCAGTTCCGGCAGCGTGATGCCCTGCCGGGCGGCCAACTCCTCCAGCAGGGCCCGCATCCGCCGCACGTCGTTCTTCAGCTCCTCCTGCTCGACGTGCTCGAACGCGTCGTCGTCAACGATGAGGCGGCTGGCGAAGTGCGCGGTGATCAGGGGGATGACCAGCAGCACCATGGTGGAGATCAGCAGCGCGGCCAGGACGCGTCCCGGCCAGGTGGTGGGCGAGATGTCGCCGTACCCGACGGTGGAGGCGGTGACCACCGCCCACCAGACCGCGTCGGCGGCGCTGCGGTGCTCCACCTGGCCGTAGATCACCCCGGCCACCACGATCATCAGCAGGTACGACGCGATCAGCGTCCGGGGCGAGTTGGCGAAGTACACCAGACCCCGGTAGATCCACCGGAACGGCAGCAGCAACGGCTCCATGTCGCATCATGCTGCACCCCGTCCGCCACCTCCGCCCGTCGATCGACAAGGGTCGCTGTGGCAGGCTGCCCGGCGTGACCGAGGTGACCCTGCGCGAGGCGGTCCGCGCCGACCTGCCCGCCATCCTGGCCCTGCTCGCCGACGACGTGCTCGGCCGGGCCCGCGAGCACCACACGGTGGACGCGGCCTACGAGCGGGCGTTCGCCGCCATCACCGCCGACCCGCGCAACCAGCAGTTGGTGGCCGAGCGCGACGGGGAGGTGGTCGGCTGCTTCCAGCTCACCTACATCCCGGGGCTGGGCCGGCACGGTGCGGAACGGGCGCTGGTGGAGGCGGTGCGGGTCCGCGCCGACCTGCGCGGGCAGGGGGTGGGTGAGGCGATGATGAGCTGGGCGATCGACCGGGCCCGCGAGCGGGGCTGCGGGCTGGTGCAGCTCACCACCGACAAGTCCCGCGCCGACGCGCACCGGTTCTACCGACGCCTCGGCTTCGTCGCCAGCCACGAGGGCATGAAACTCCCCCTCTGACAGGGTCAGTCGTCGGCCAGGCGGCCGTCGCGCAGGGTGAGCGTCCGGTCGGCCACCTGGATCAGCGCCGGGTCGTGGGTGGCGACCAGGGCGGTCATCCCCCGGGCGTGCACCACCGCGCGGAGCAGATCCATGATCGCCCGGCCGGTCTCGGAGTCGAGTTGGCCGGTCGGCTCGTCGGCGATCAGCAGGTCGGGTTCGTTGGCCAGGGCGCGGGCCACGGCGACCCGCTGCTGCTGCCCGCCGGACAGCTCATACGGGCGCTGTCGGGCGTGGGCGCCCAGACCCACCAGTTCCAGCAGTACCGCCACCCGCTCCTCGCGTTCCGCCGCCGGGACCCGGGCCAGCCGCAGCGGCACCCCGACGTTCTCCGCCGCCGACAGGATCGGCACCAGCCCGAAGGTCTGGAACACGAAGCCCACCGTCCCCCGGCGCAGCCGCAACAGCTCGTCCTCACCGGCGTCGGTGACGTCGTGCCCGGCCACCCGGACCCGGCCGGCGTCCGGTCGGTCCAGCCCGCCGACCAGGTTGAGCAGGGTGGTCTTGCCGGCGCCGGAACGCCCCCGCACCGCCACCAGTTCGCCCCGGGCGGCGGTGAAGGAGACCTCGCGGACGGCGTGCACGGCGTGCCGGCCCCGGCCGAACGTCCGGCTCACCTGCTCGACCCGTACCACCTCGTCGGTGACTGCCCCGGCGGACCGGACGGCGGGGACCTGCTCGCTCATGCGTCACTCCCGTTCTGCTGTGGCGTCCGGTCGCCGGGGCGGACCTGCACGTGGTCCGGGGCGAGGTCGAGGCGGACCCGGTCGCGCAGGGCCAGGGCCTCCACGAACGGCGTCGGTAGCTGCATCCGGCCGGTCCGGTCCAGCACCGCGTACTCCTCGCTGACCAGTTCGGTGCTGCCGTCGACGCCGATGCGCGTGGTGCGGCGTACCTCGGAGGCGGTCCGGCCGTCGCGGATCGCGACGGTGCGGCGGACCTGGTCGGCGACGGCGTGGTCGTGGGTGACCACCACCACGGTCACCCCCAGTTCGGCGTTGATGGTGCGCAGCGCCGCGAAGACCTCCGCGCCGGTCGCCTCGTCCAGTTCCCCGGTCGGCTCGTCGGCGAAGAGCACCTCCGGGTCGTTGGCGACCGCCACCGCCACCGCGCAGCGCTGCTGTTCACCGCCGCTGAGCTGACCCGGTCGCCGGTCCGCGCAGTACCCCACCCCGACCAGGTCCAGCAGTTCCCCGGCGCGCTGCCGGCGGGCCCGTGCGCCCCCACCGCGCCGGGCCAGCCGCATCGGCAGTTCCACGTTCTCCCGCGCGGTCAGGTACGGCAGCAGGTTGCGGCCGGTCTGCTGCCAGACGAACCCGACGGTGCGTCGCCGGTAGGCCAACCGGCGGCGGGCCGACAGCGACAGCAGGTCGTACTCGGCGACCCGGGCGATGCCGGCGGTCGGGGTGTCCAGCCCGGAGAGGATGTTGAGCAGGGTCGACTTGCCCGAACCGGAGGCCCCGACGATCGCCACCAGCTCACCCCGGTCGATCACCAGGTCGAGCCCCTGGAGGGCGACCACCTCGACCCCTTCGGTCTTGAAGATCCGGACCAGCCCGTCGCAGACGATGTGCCCGCGCAGCCGGTCCTGCCCGCCGGCCCGTTCGGCCGCCCGCTGCGCCGCCCGGCGTTGCAGGTCGGCCAGGTCCGGGACGACGGGGTTCGGGGCGGTCGTGGTCATCTCAGCTCTCCTCTCCGAGCCGGAGCACCTCGCCGAGGCGCATCCGACGGTTGTTCAGGGCCTCCACCGCCAGGGCGAAGCCCAGCGCGACCGCGCCGAGTCCGACCGTGGCGGCGACCGTGCCGGGGGCGAAGCCCACCCGCACCGGGGTGCCGCTGGTGAACGCGGCGAGACCGAGCAGCGGGGTGAGCAGCACCGGCAGCAGCACCCCGACCAGCGCGCCGGTCAGCACCG
This sequence comes from Micromonospora humidisoli, assembly GCF_016900955.1. Taxonomy (NCBI): domain Bacteria; kingdom Bacillati; phylum Actinomycetota; class Actinomycetes; order Micromonosporales; family Micromonosporaceae; genus Micromonospora; species Micromonospora humidisoli. Next base: position 1,004,295 of record NZ_JAFEUO010000001.1, on the reverse strand, counting down.
ACACCCCGACCAGCGGGGCCAGCTCCACCAGCAGCAGCCCCCGCCACTGCCGGCGGGACAGCCCGAGGGTGCGCAGCCGGGACAGCACCTCGCCCCGGGCGCGGGCCCCGGCCAGCACGGTGAAGGCGACCGCGAGCAGCGCCAGCACCGCACCGGCCACCGCACCGGTGGTGAACCCGAACGCCAGCAGCCCGTTGGCGCCGCCGCCACCCAACCGCAGCCGGGTCTGCGCCCAGGTCTGCACCGCCACGCCCCGGGGCCGTTCCCGGCCGGTGACCGCGCCGCCGGTCTGGTAGCGCTGCTGACCCTCGTCCCCGGCCTGACGCAGCGCCCCGGCGTCGAGCCGGTCGCCGGCCACCAGGAACCCGGTGGGCACCGGCGGACTGTCCCGCCGGGGCAGCGCCTGCCACGGCAGCACCACGTACCGGCTGGTGTTCGGCCGGGCCAGCGGGAAGTCGGCGACGGTGCCGGCGGGGACGAACTCGTACCGCTGGCCCTGCACGGTGACGAAGGCGGACCGCAGGCCGGCGTCGGCGAGGTCGGCGGCGACCGCCGGGGAGACCACCGCCGGCAGCGGGCCGTCGCCCGGCCGGGCGTCGCGCAGCGGGCCGGGCACCGGGACGTCCCGGCCGGCGGCCCGTGCCGTGCGGGCCAGGCCGGGGCCGTCGACCAGCAGCACGCTGGTGTCGCGCAGCCGGGCGTCGGTGCCCAGGGCATCGGTGGCCAGGCGTTGCGCCGACTCGTCGACCAGTCCGGTGGCGGCCCGCACCCCGGGCAGCCGCTCCAGTGCCGGCCCGGTGTCCGGGGCGAGCCGGTCGCCCCGGATCAGCGCGTCCGCCGGCACCGCCCGGGTGGCGACGTCGTCGCGGGTGTCCTCGATGCCGGTGGCGACCACCGCGCAGAACGCGGCGGTGGCGACCGCGAGCACCACCACGACCAGCGGGGTGGCCGCCGCCGCCCGGCCGGCGCGGGCCGTGCCCAGGAAGGCGACACTTCCCCGGGTACGCGCGGCGAGCCGCCCGGCCAGCCGCACCGGCCACGGGTACAGCCGCAGCGCCAGCACCGATGCGGCGACCGCGACCAGCGCCGGCACCGACACCAGCAGCGGGTCCACCGTGCCGGGGGTGAGGCCGCGCCGCCGCAGCAGCACCACCGCCAGCCCGGCCAGCAGCACCAGCGCGGCCTCGGTGGTGGCCCGCCGGGCGGACGGGCGCAGCCGGCCCAGGTCCCGCCGCCCGACCAACCCGGACGGTACGGCCAGCGTCGCCACCGGCAGCGCCAGGGTGACCAGCACTGTCGCACCCACGGCGAGCGGCCCGGTGCCACCTGGCGCACCGGGCAGCAGGCCACCGAGCAGCCAGCCGAGCCCGGCGGCGGGCGGGACGACCAGCAGCGACTCGGCGAGGCTGCGCCGCAGTCCGGTGGTGGCCCCGCCGCCCCGGGCGCGGATCAGCACGAACTCGGCGCGGCGGCGGCGTACGGCCAGCGCGGCGGCCAGCACGACCAGCCCGGCGAGTGTCGCCAGCACCCCGGCGGCGATGACGGCGAGCAGGGTACGCGCCGAGGTGACCGCCCGGCTGAATTCGCGCAGCGGCACGTCGACGCCCTGGGTCAGCTCGGTGTCGGTGGCGGTGCTGGCGCGGACCAGCCGTTGCACCCCGTCGACGAGTTGGTCGATGCGCCGTACGTCGATGCCGTCCGCGCCGAGCCGGTAGCGCCAGGTGAAGGAGATCGGCCGCCCCTGCCCGGCCAGCCGGTCCAGGGCGGCGACGGCGACCGTCCCGACCAGGATGAAGGGTTGACCGTCGCCCTCCGGCTCGCCGACCTGGAGCACCGACGGCAGGGCGTCCCAGCTTCCGTCGGCGGGGTCGACGGGACGGAACAGGCCGACCACGGTCAGCGGGGTGGACGGGTGTTGCGGGTCGGGGGCGGCGAGCCGGAGCCGGCTGCCGACGCGCAGCCCGAACCGGCCGGCGACGTCGGCGGCGAGGGCGACCTGCACCGGGGCGTCGTCGTCGGGTGGGACGGCCGGCCAGCGCCCCTCGACCAGGGTGCCGGTCGTCTCGATGCCGGGGGTGGCGCGTAGGCCCAACTGCACCAGGTAGTTGCCCCGGGCCAGGTCGGGGCCGGTGACCAGGTCACCGGGGGTCTGCGCGGCGTACCAGCGGTGCGCCACGGCGGCGCGCACGTCGGCGGGCATCCGCTGCTGGAACCTGTCGAGGTCGGCGGCCCGGCTGCTGGCCGGTGGCGCGTCGACGACGGGACGGGTGGTCCAGGTCAGGTCGCGGCGGGCGCCGGGTTCGGCGGCTAGGTGTTCCCGCAGCCCCTGGTCGGCCAGCCGGTTGGCCACCCTCGGCACCCCGGCGACCAGCAGGGCGATCACCAGGGTCAGTGCGGCCAGCAGCAGGAACTGCCCGCTGTGGGCGCGTACCCGACGGATCACGACGCCGATGTTCATCGCTGGTCCTCCCCGTGGTGCAGCGGTCCGGTCGTCGTGGTCGTCACCGGTCTCCTCCGGTGCGCAGCCGGGCGGCGGCGACCCGCTGCCGCAGCCCGGTGGCCATCGCCGCGCTGCCGGCCAGCGCGGCCAGCAGCAGCCCCGCCACGGTCCACCCGATCGGGGCCCAGGCCAGGGCGAACGCCGGCGCGGGCACGGGTCGCCCGGCGGCCGGGGTGAGGATCACCAGGGGTGCCATGGTGGCTCCGACCACCGCGCCGAGCAGCAGGCCGACGCCGACACCGATCCCGGCGAGGAAGGTCTGTTCGGCGAGCAGCGCGCGGGCCAGCAGCCGGGGGGACGCGCCGAGGGTGTGCAGCACCGAGAACTCACCGATCCGGTGCCGGGCGGTGGCCCACACGTCGACCACCAGGCCGACGAGGGCGAGCAGCACCGAGCCGAGGGCGGCGGCCAGCAGCCCGGTCCGGGCCCCCTGCCAGTACGGGTCGTCGGCGGCCACGGCGGCGGCCTGCCGGCGGTCCAGCAGGGTCGTGCCGGGCAGTGCGGCGGCGGCCCGGGACGCCTCGGCGTGGGCGGCGGGGTCGGTCCGCAGCCACCACTCGGGTACCGGCCGGACGGTGCCCGAGTTGCGGATCAGCCAGTCGGTGGCGGCGGGCAGGTCGAGCAGCACCCCGTCGCCGGCGGTGGCGGGCAGCGCGGTCACCTCCCCGAGCAGGCGCACCGGCAGGGAAACCCCGGACAGGGTCAGCTGCACGGTCTCCCCGGGCCGGACGTTGAGCGCGGCCCGCACAGCCGGGGTCATCAGGGCCGGTACGGCGGTGTCCGGGCCATCCGGCACCACCGCGAAGCGGGACGCGGGCTGGTAGGCGTACCGGCCGCCGTCGAGGAACCCGACGGGGTGGGTGGCGGTCAGTCCGGCGTCGTCGGCGGTGGCGGTGCTGTTCCCGGTGGACTCGGCGGCGGCCACCCGCCACCGGCCGGTGGGCGTGAACGTGGTGGACCGGGCGTCCGGGCCGACGGTGCGCAGGTCCCGCACCTTCAGCGCGTACGCGGTGCCGGCGACGTCCCCGCCGTCGGCCTCGAACCCGGCGAGTCGCAGTCCCGCGACGGCGGGCAGGTCGACCCGGAACCCGACGGCCCGCCCGTCGCTGCCGGTGCGCGCCACGGGCAGCCGGTAGGCCAGCCCGTCGGCCCGGGTGAGCAGCACCGACACGGCGATCCGGTGCGGGGCGACGGCCTGGTCGACGGGGGTGCTCACGGTGCCGGTGAGGCTGCGGGCGTCGGCCGGCAGCGGCAGCCCGAGGGCCGGTCCCCGGGCGGCGGTCAACTGCGCGAACAGTTCCCGCGCGGGCCGGTCGGCGAGCCGGTCGCTGAGCTTGGCCACCTCGCCGGCCTGGGCGGTGTCCAGCGCGAGCACGGTGGCCTGCCGGTCGTCCCGGCCGACCCGGATGTCGTCGCGCCAGGCCGGTAGCGCCCGGTCGACGCCGGGCAGCGCGGCGAGCGCGGCGGCCCGGTCGAGGGGGGCGACGCCGGTGCGTTCGACCAGCCGCAGGTCCGCGCCGATACGGTGGTCGGCCTGGTCGACCTGGGACCGTTCCCCGGTTGCGACCAGCGACCAGGCCAGCGTGCTGCCGCCGACGGCGAGGGCGAGCAGCAGCACCGGGCCGGCGTGTGGCCGCCGGCCGGCCTGCCACATCCCGAAGATGGTGGCGGTCCACGGTCGCCGGTCGACGAACCGTTCGGCGAAGCGGGTGGCCGGCGGGAGCAGCCGCAACGCCACCACCGCCCCGGCCAGCACCCCCAGGGTCGGCGCGGCCACCAGCAGCGGGTCGACGCCGAGGTCGTTGCCGGCCCCGGCCAGCGGTGAGGAGTAGCGGCGCAGTTGCACCCAGGCGAGGGCGGCGAAGGCGACCAGGGCCAGGTCGAGTCCGGCCCGGCTGACGGTGGTGACCCGGTCGGGGCGGGACCGGGCGGCCAGGTCGGCCACGTAGGTGCCCGCCCCGCGCAGGGTGGGGGCGACCATCGCGGCGAGGCAGCCGAGGGCGGTGGCCAGGGCTGCCGCCCAGACCCACCGGCCGCCGCCGACGGCACCGCCGAGGTCGACCGGCCCGTCGGCGGCGACCCGGCGCAGTGCCCCGCCGGCGAGCAGCGGCCCGAGCAGGGCGGCGGGGACGACCACCAGGGTCGCCTCCCGGGCGGCCAGGCCGGCGAGTTGCCGGCGGGCCGCGCCCCGGGCCCGCAGCAGGGCGGTCTGGGCGCGCCGGTCCTCGTGCAGCAGGGCGGCGATCAGCACCAGCGCGTACCCGCCGAGGACCACGATCAGCAGCAGCGGGGTGGCCAGGGCCGAGCGGCCGGCCAGGTCGGCCCGGCTGATCCGGTCGATGAGCCGGTCGAGGGTGGTCACCGCCTGGGCGGACGAGCCGAGCCCGGCCGTCTCGGGCACCCCGGTCGCGGCGGTGGCGACGGCCCGGCGCAGCGCCGGCAGCCGGTCCGCCCCGACGGCGGTCAGGTCGGGCGCGACCATCCAGGCGGCGGAGACCGAGCCGGGGAAGGTGGCCGCGAAGTCGGCCGGGTCGAGCACGAACGGCCCGTGCGTGGCGTCGCCGTCCGCGTCGGTGCCCAGGCCGGGGGCGAGCCGCCAGTACGGGTCGGCCGGGTCGCGGGGCCGCCAGGTGCCGGCGAGCACCACCTCGGTACGCCGGTCGGCGCTGCGGTCGCGCATCGGCACCCGGTCGCCGGTGCGCAGGCCCAGTGCGCCGGCGACCTTCTCGGGCAGGGTGGCCTGGAGCGGGCCGGCCCCGGCGGCCGGCCAGTCGCCGTCGACGAGGTCGGCGTGCGCGGCCAGGTCGTCCAGGGTGGCCAGGGTGGCGAAGACCGGTTCCTTGCCGGTCCGGATGCCCGGGGCGAGGGTGCCGGTGAGTTCCCTGCCGGTGCCGTAGCGGGCGGCGGAGACCCGGATCGGGGTGCCCTTGAGGGCGGTGGCGAAGCCGTCCCGGACGGCCCGGTCGCGGGTGGCGTACTCGGTGCGGTCGCGGCCACCGGAGCCGCTGACCAGCAGGCTGCGTTCCTCGACGGGCGCGGCGGTGATCAGGGCGCGCTGCCCGGCGTCGACGGCCCGCCGGTTGTAGTCGGCCAGCCCGGTGACCAGTGCGATCGCGACCACTGCGGCGGCGACCGCCGCGAGCAGCAGTCCCCGCGCCTCGCGGGCCCGCCTCCACACCAGCTTCATCCGTTGCCTCCCCGGGGCCCGGGGTCGGGCCGACGGAGAGCAAGAGCGGTGACCCGGTGGGAAAGGTTCGCACCCGTTACTTGATCGTTACCCTGGCCCGCCGGTTGGCCCGCAGGCGTGGATCTGGTGTGATCGGCGGCATGGAAACCGCGCTGATGCTGTCGACTCTCGCCCTCGTGCTGGCGCTGGTGATGCAGTTCCCGCTGCGCAACCGCCGCGACGACGTGTCGTTCCGGCTGACGGAGATCGAACGCCGCCAGCGGCTGATCATGGAACACCTGGGCGTCGTGGACCGGGGCCCGGCCCTGCCCGGGGTGCGGGAGCACCTGGCCCGGGGCGACAAGATCAGGGCGATCAAGGCGTACCGGGAGGCGACCGGAACGGACCTGCGCACCGCCAAGGAGGCGGTCGAGGCGATCGCCGCCGGCCGCTGACCCCGAGATCGGCTCAGGTGGGCCGAGGTTGAGCGGCCACACCGACCGCCGAACCCATGATCGGCTCAGGTGGGCCGATGTTGCGCGGTCACGACGGACGCCAAACCAAGATCAACTCAGGTGGGCCGATGTTGCGCGGTCACGGCGGCTGCATACCGCAACATCAGCGACATTGAGAGATCATCCCGGTCGGCCGGCCGGGATCAGTCCGTGGCCAGCTCCGGCCGGTGCTCGCGGATCCACGCCTCGACGTCGACCTTCCGCCACACCTTGCCCATCGCCAGCACCGCCACGGGTTCCGGGAAGTTCCGCTGGTTGGCGATCACGGACGCGCGCTGCCGGGAGACGTTCCCGAGCATCGTCCTGATCTCCGACACGCCGACGAGCTCCACAGGTTGACAATGACAGCAGGCACCGCCCTCGACTCCGACAACTACGGAGACTATTGACGTAGACAACAGACAGGGACACCATGAGGACGTGACCACGTCGAACGTTTCGCCTGTTCATGATCGGCAGCGGCGGCCCGTGGGCGGGCATCCGCCGATGCGCCCGCTGTGGCGGTGCCGGACGTGCGCCGCGCCCTGGCCCTGCCAACCCGCCCGCCTGCTCCTGACCAGGGAGTACCGGCGGGACCTGGTGGCACTGTCGATCTACATGGCCAGCCAGTTGTTCGAGGCCACCGCCGATCTGGTGCGGCTCAATCCGCACCCGGCCCCGTCCCCGGCGGAACTGTTCGACCGTTTCCTCGCGTGGACGGCCCGACCCTCTACCCGACCCGCGAACACCCCCGCACCGGTCGACGGGTGCCGGCCCGGGGACGCGACCCCGCAGCCGAATGCGGAACGGCCTGCCGGCCGACTGCCGGAAACTATCTGACGAGCAGGGTCAGCAGTCCGGTGAGGGCGACGAGGACCGCGGCCACCCCGGTGAGCACGGCCGGCAGGATCTTGAGGTATTCGAGGATCACGGAATGCCGGCCCGGCACCCCGCCGATCCGCTGCGTTCTTCTCGTCGTGGCCGCCATGGTGATTCCCTTGTCCGGTGCCCGCGTCCGGTCGGATGAATCGGAGCCACTGACCGGCGAATCGACTGTCACCGCCGGGCAGCAGTCGACCGGACACTCGACAGCGAGGGCATAAGCCCTGTTCACACGAGTGCAGCCGGCGTCCGCGCATCCTACCTTTCATATTCGACCGTAGGCGTCATGACCAGTCGAGCGCAATCATCAGTACCGGAAAGAGGACGCAGGAAAGCCATTTTCACACGTGGGAGTGGCATGCCGCGCAACTGATTTCGGATTACCGACGAACAGTCCGCACCACCGACGCCGCCGGCATTCCGATTTCAGCCGGTGGCGTCGTCGGCCGGACGCTTCGCCCGGCTCGGCTGCACCCGCTTCGGTTCGCCGGGCATCTTCGGATGGTCGGGTGGATAGGGCAGGTCGCCCAGGCCCTGCCCGGCGTCCCGCTCGGCCCAGTCGAGCAGGGGGGTGATGTCGACCGGGTCGTCGTCGATGCCCGCGTGCGGGTCACCCCGCCCGGCCAACCGGACCGGCACCGTACGCAGGTCGAAATCGTCGGGATCGACGTCGGGCAGCTCGTCCCAGGTGACCGGGGTGGAGACGGTGGCCCGCGCGTTGGCCCGCAGCGAGTACGCGCAGGCGATGGTGCGGTCCCGGGCCATCTGGTTGTAGTCGACGAAGACCCGCTGCCCGCGTTCCTCCTTCCACCAGGCGGTGGTGACCAGGTCGGGACGACGTCGTTCCAGCTCCCGGGCCAGCGCGATGGTGGCCCGGCGCACCTCGGTGAACGTCCACCGCGGGGCGATGCGCAGGTAGACGTGCAGCCCCCGGCCGCCTGAGGTCTTCGGCCAGCCGGTGACGCCCAGCTCGGCGAGGATGCCCCGCAGCTCGGCGGCGGCCGTCGCCGCGTCGGCGAAGTCGGTGCCGGGCTGCGGATCGAGATCCACCCGCAGCTCGTCGGGGTGGTCGACGGCGGCGGCCCGGACCGGCCACGGGTGGAACACCACCGTGCCCATCTGCGCGGCCCAGGCGACGTGGGCGAGGTCGGTCGGGCGCAGCTCGTCGGCGCCCCGGCCGCTGGGGAAGGTGATGCCGACCGTCTGCACCCACGGCGGCACCCCCCGGGTGGGCACCCGCTTGGAGAAGAACGCCTCCCCCGCGATGCCGTCGGGGAAGCGTTGCAGGGTGGTCGGCCGGTCGGCCAACGCGCGCATGATGCCCTCGCCCACCGATACGTAGTAGTGGAAGACGTCGGCCTTGGTGAACCCGCGCTCTGGGAAGATCACCCGGTCCGGACTGCTCAGCCGGACGCTGCGCCCGGCCACCTCGACCTCGGTCGCCGTCGTCTTCCCGCTGGCCGCCATGGCGCGACCATATGCGATGCCCCCGACATCCGACGTACGGTTGACCGGTGAGTCTTGACGAGAGCGAACTGCCCCGCACCGAGGACGAGTGGCGGGTCCGGCTGACCCCGGAGGAGTTCCGGGTGCTGCGCGAGGCCGGCACCGAACGCCCCTTCACCGGCGAGTACGTCGACACGAAGACCCCGGGCGTCTACCACTGCCGGGCCTGCGGGCTCGAACTGTTCTCCAGCGACACCAAGTTCGACTCGCACTGCGGCTGGCCGAGCTTCGACGACGCCATCCCGGGCCGGGTGCGGGAGATCCAGGACACCAGCCTCGGCATGGTACGCACCGAGATCCGCTGCGCCCGCTGCGACAGCCACCTCGGGCACGTCTTCCACGGCGAGGGCTTCACCCCGAAGGACACCCGGCACTGCGTGAACTCGGTGTCGATCCGGCTGGAGCCCAAGCAGGGCTGAACCGACGCCGAGGCGGAGCAACCGAACCGGGCCGGACCGATGCCGGGCAGTCAGAGCAGAAGCAGGCTGCGCTTGATCACGTGATCCTCCGGGGTCGGGCGTCCTACCGGGTCCAACGCCCGACACGCCGGGGCGAAACGCCGTCCGACCCGACCGATCCGGGGCATTTCACCCTGCGCGACCCCCATCCTGTCGCACCCTGGGGGCAGATGTCCGATTCGGAGAGGTGTGACGGGTGGCTACCTGCGAGGTCTGCGGCAACGACTACTGGATGGCGTTCGAGGTGCGCACGGTCAGCGGTGACGTGCACACCTTCGATTCCTTCGAGTGCGCGGCGCACAAGCTCGCGCCGATCTGCGAGCACTGCCAGGTGAAGATCATCGGGCACGGGGTGGAGGTCGGCGGCCGGTTCTTCTGCTGTGCGCACTGCGCCCGCGCGGTGGAGGCCCTGGGCGCGGAGATCCGCGACGCGGTCGGTGCCCGCCCGGTCTGACCCGTCGTCGGCACCCGCCCGGCCCGCGCCACCGGTCGGCACCCGCCCGGCCCGCTCCCTGCGGGACCCAGACGCCACTGCCGCGTCAGGCCGGCGGGCGGGCCGCCTACCATCGCCTGATGGCACCGCAGACCGTCGACGTCCACGTCGCCAGCTTCACCGAGCTGGACGTACGCACCTTCCACGACCTGCTGCGGTTGCGCATCGACGTGTTCGTGGTGGAGCAGCGCTGCCCGTACCCGGAGCTGGACGGGCGGGACGTCGAACCCGGCACCCGGCACCTCTGGCTGGCCCACGACGGCATCGTGCGGGCCTACCTGCGGCTGCTCGCCGACCCGGGCGGGGTGGTGCGGATCGGCCGGGTGGTGGTGGCCCCGGCGGCCCGCGGCGGCGGGCTCGCCGGCCGGCTGATGACCGAGGCGCTGCGGCTGGTCGACGACCGGCCCTGCGTGTTGGAGGCGCAGGCCCACCTGGCCGGTTTCTACGCCGGGCACGGCTTCACGGTGACCGGCCCGGAGTACGTCGAGGACGGCATCCCCCACCTGCCCATGCGGCGCGGCGGGGCGAGCAGCCCGAAAGATTGACGGATACCGCTTTCCTATGCAAGCCTGCGGAGGCAGAGCCGTCGTGGGAGCCGCACAGCAGGCACGGGAGGGGCAACTCCCGGCCGTCCGGGCGTCGATCGATCGACCCCTTACCTCGGAGGCTCCATGTCCACCGTCCTACGCAGACGACCCACCGCGCTCGCGGGGTCGCTGCTCACCATCGGCGCGATCATCGCGCTGTTGCTCACCACCGCCCTGGCCAACTCGGCGTCCGCGCACGGCGCGGTGGTGAACCCGGGATTCCGCGCCTACAGCTGCTGGGAGCGCTGGGGTGCCGAGTTCCAGAACCCGCGCATGGCCACCGAGGACCCGATGTGCTGGCAGGCTTGGCAGGCCGACCCGCAGGCCATGTGGAACTGGAACGGCCTGTTCCGGGAGGGTGTCGCCGGCAACCACCAGGGCGCCATCCCGGACGGCCAGCTGTGCAGCGGCGGACGCACCCAGAACGGCCGCTACAACGCCCTGGACACCGTGGGCGCGTGGAAGACCACGTCGGTGGCGAACAGCTTCCGGCTGAAGTTCTTCGACCAGGCCAGCCACGGTGCCGACTACATCCGGGTGTACGTCACCAAGCAGGGCTTCAATTCGCTGACCACACCGCTGGGCTGGGGCAACCTGGAACTGGCCGGGCAGATCGGCAACACCCCGGCGTCCCAGTGGGACAGGGACACCGGCGGCGTGTCGATCCAGATCCCGGTGAACGCGCCGGGTCGTACCGGTCGGCACATCGTCTACACGGTGTGGCAGGCCAGCCACCTGGATCAGTCGTACTACCTGTGCAGTGACGTGGACTTCGGTGGCGGCACCAACCCGACCACGCCGCCCACCACCGCGCCGCCCACCACGGCCCCGCCGACCACCGCGCCGCCGACCACCGCACCGCCGACCACGGCCCCGCCCACCACCGCCCCGCCGACCACGCCGCCGGCGACCGGTGGCTGCACGGCCACCTACCGGGTGACCTCGACCTGGAACGGCGGGTTCCAGGGTGAGGTGGACGTGACCGCCGGCTCCTCGGCGATCAAGGGCTGGACGGTCAACTGGACGTACTCCGGCGGCCAGCAGGTCAGCCAGGCGTGGAACGCCACGTTGACCAGCAGCGGATCGACGGTGACCGCCCGCAACGTCAACTACAACGGCGCGTTGGCCGCCGGCGGGAAGACCACCTTCGGCTTCCTCGCCTCGGGCAGCGGCGCCAGCCCGACCCCGGTCTGCACCGCGACCCTCTGACCCGTCCGGACACCGTGCGGAAGTAGTGGCCTCCCATCACCCGGAGGCCACTACTTCCGTGTTCGGGCCGGCACCGTCACCGGGATCAGCGTCCGCGCAGGGCATCGTTGAGGCGGGCCTCGAAGTCCTCAGGCAACGCCCCGTTACCCTCCAACGCGGTCCGTACGCCCTTGCGGAACACCTCACTGAACGAGAAGTAGTACGGCACCCGGGGCCGGACCCGGGCCTCCCGTACCGCCTCTGCCAGCAGCGCCAGGTAGGGGAACCTGGAGCGGAGGTCCTCGTCGGCGTAGACGTCGTTGCGGGTGGGGGCGAAACCGCCCCGCTCGAACAGCTGGGTCTGGCTCTCCCGGCTGGTCAGGAACTCGATCAGGGCCTGGGCCGCCCGGGGCTGCTTGCTCTGCTTCGCCACCGCGAGGTTCTGGCCGCCCAACGCCGACGGGCCGGGCAACCGCGTCACCTGGAACGGCACCCGAGGGGTCGACATCCCGTCGGGGGTGTCCAGCCTCGGATAGTTGACCGGCCAGTTGCGCATGAACAGGGCCCGACCACCGCCGAAGTCATCCAGGCTGCGGAGCTCGTCACCCGGGACGCCGAACGCGTCACCGGCGAGCAGACCCTTCCCGCGCGCCGCGGCGACCTCCCGCAGCCGCCGCTCCCACTCCTGGCGTTGGAAGATCACCCGGTTGGTGCTCTCGTCGACCAGGCGCTCGACACCGCCGTCCCAGATCAGTTCCATCCCGTTCACGGTCAGCCCCTCGTACGGACCGAACTGGCCCGTGTACCCCATGGTGGGGCCCGTGCGGCCCGCCGGGGCGGTCAGCGCCTGGCTGCGTTCGATGATGGTGTGCCAGTCGAACCGGCGCTGGCCGGGGAGGTCCCCGGGGACCCCGAGCAGGTCGGTCCGGTAGTAGAGCAGGCCGGCGTCGGTATTGAACGGCAGCGCCCAGAGGGTGCCCTGGTAACGACCGGTGGCGAGGGCCTCCGGCACGAACTGGTCGAGGTACCCCGCGCTCAGTCGCGACTCGTCGACCTGTCGCAGGTAGCCGGCGGCGGCGAACTCGGCGGTGAAGGTCACGTCCAGGTTGTAGATGTCGATGTCCCGGACCGGGTTCTCCGTACGACCGGCGGCCTGTGCCTGGGCGATCGCGACCATCTCGCTGCGCTGCTGGTCGGCGCTGACCGTGGTCTCCTCCAACCGGGCCTGGTTGCGCGGGTTGGTTTCGTTCCACCGTTCGATCAGCTTGCGCCGTTGCTGGTCGATGCTGGTGTCCCTGCCGCTGAGCAGCACCAGATCCCCCGGTTCCAGATCGGCGCCGCGCGGGGCCACGTACCAGGCGACAGTGCCCAGCACACCGAGCACGGTGCCGGCCACCAGGCCGAACAGGAAGGCGGACGGAACGCGTAGCCGCCGTAGGGTGGCCGACCGGACCCGGTGCGGCTGCCTGTCGGTCATTGCTCGGCTCCTTTCTCCCACAACTGGGCGAACAGTTCGGTGAGCCGCTGGTCGATCGTCTCGGCGGCGACCTCCCGGCACTCCCCGCCGGTGGACCGGGCGGCCTGTCGCAGGGCGCGGTCCCGCACCCGGTCGGCACAGCTCGCCTCGCCGACGGCGAGCACGTAGAGCCGCACCGGCGGTTGCCCGTCGAGCCGGGGCACCAGATCTCCGCTGGCCGTGTCCCGTCCGTCGGTGAGCACCACCAGCGCCCGCAGGTAGCCCTCGGGGTCGCCGGGCCGACGCAACTCCCGGAAACCGTCGTCGATGGTCCGGTGCAGCGGGGTGTCGCCGGACGGCACGGTTCGGCGCAACCGGGCGAGCAGGGCCGCGTCCCGGGCCGGGTCGGCCGGCCCCACCGGCCGGGGCCGTCCGGCGGCACCGGGGTACGCGGTGGAGAACGTCCACACGCCCACCTCGTCCCGCACACCCAGCTGCCCCAGTGCGGTGGCCACCCCGTCGACCGCCAGGTCGAAACGGGTGCCCCGACCTGCCGGGGCCAGCATCGAACCGGAGCTGTCCAGGGCCAACAGCACCCGCGCCGGCCGCCGGGCCTCCCGGTAGCGCCGGTCAGCGGTGTCGAGCACCGCGGCGTCCGCGGCGTCCGCCAGCTGCCACTGCGGATTCTCCAACGGCCAGTCGGGCAGCACCCCGTTCGTCTCGGTCAGCCCGGAGCCGGGCTCGTCGCGGCCGGCGACCCGGAACCCCTCGGTCCGCAGCACGTCCCGGCCGGGGCCGGCCAGCCAGCGACGGAAGTCGTCGGCGGTGGACCGGGCGACCGGGCTCTGCACCGCGTCGGGCCAGTGCAGGCGTACCACCCGGTGCTCGACGCCCGGGGTCTGCTTCGGGTAGAAGGCGACCAGAGACCGGTGGGGCGTGGGCCGCCCCAGTTCGGCGCAGGCGTCGCCGAGCCGGTGGCCGCCGTTGAACCGGACGAGCGCCTGCTCGGTGGTGATCACGGCGGGCGGCATGGGCGCGGACGGGTCCTGAGCGAGTTGCCGCTGCCGGCACAGCACCGCGGCGAGGGTGCCGAGCGGGTAGCCGCGCGCATCCTGGGTACGCTCCAACGGCTGTTCCACCTGCCGCCGGAGCTGGGTCGTCCCGACGTCCTGGTAGAGGGCCACGTCGACCATCCGGGCCTCCGGGGAGAGCGTGGGGTCGGGGCGTACCACCTGCCAGCCGACGCCGGGGACCGGCCGGCCCCCACCGGTCACCACGGGCGGGTCGGTCGCGGAACGGCTGGCCTTGCCGAACAGCTCCGGCCAGGACAGGGAGCGTTGCCGGTCGAGGTCGTCGCGGTCGGCGTCGACGAGGCCCCGGGGCACCCCCAGCACCAGGGGTGACCAGGCAACCGTCTCGAAGTCCCGCACGCTGTCCAGGTTGCGCAGCTGGTCGTCGAGCGGCTCGGCACCGGGGAACCAGACGTCCGGACGCGGGCCGACGTCGGCCGGGTACCAGCCCGGCACCGCCGGACGACCGCTGCTCGCCGGTTCCCCGGCCGAGGCCGACCAGTCGTGTCGCAGGCCCTTGGCCACCTCCTCGGCCGATGCGGAGTAGACGAACATGTTCACGGTGCGGCAACCGCGCACCGCGGAGGACCGCTGGAAGGCGGCGGCGACCGTCTGGTAGGTGAGCAGGTCGTCAGGGGCCACGGCGACCCGCAACTCCGCCGCAGGGGGACACCCGGGCAACGGTTCGGGCGCGACCATGCAGATGCCGGCCAGCACCGCCACCAGCGCCGCGATCCACCCCGGTCGCAGCCGGCGCGGTCGTGCCACCGCGTCCGGTGACGGCGTTCCCGCCGGTGCCGGCGTCCCCGGCCGGGCCAGCTGGCCGGCAGGTGGTCCGGAACCGGTACGCCACCGGCTGAACGGCTGCCGCCACCGGGTCACCACCAGCGGTGGGCCGAACGTGGCGGGCACCGGCAGCCGCCGGATAGGAATCATGAAGGCGGCCGGGTATTCGAGTTGGGGTCTGGTGCGCTGGTCGGCAGAGACGATCATCCCGACCACGCAGCGGACCCGGTGGTCCCAGACCGGGGCGCCTGAGTAACCGGGCTGGATCTGGTAACCGGCGTCGGTCGGGTTGGCCAACTGCATCCATCCGCCACCTACCGGCCCGACGACCCGTCCCTCGAACCAGCGGCCCTTGCCCCCCGGGAAGCCGAAAACCCGGCAGACGCGGTCCCGGGTGCCGGACTCCCCCGGTCGGGCCAGCCGGACCGGCCGGATGCCCGCCGGCACCGGCGTCACCAGGCGCAGGACGGTCACGTCGCCGGGGTCGTCGGGATCGTCGGGGTCGTCGGGGGGCAGCACCACCGCGATCGCCGGCCGTCCCCGGCGCACCAGCGGGAAGACCACCTCGACCTGCCCACCGCTGAGCGACGCGGTGTCAGCCGGCTCGTCAGGCGTCGGGGAGACCTCCCCGGTCAGGGCCGCCCGGACGACATGGGTGCAGGTCAGCAACAGGTGACGATCGATCAGGAAGGCCGCGCCGACCACCGCACCGGCGGCGTTGCGGACCCCGGCGACGGCGAGTTCCGCGTCGTCAGGCACCGGATGGACCGGCCTGACGTCGGGCTTTCCCCGCGCGCCCATGATCACGACGCCATCCGGCTCACGTTTCCGTGCCGGGCCGGTCCCACTCGACCCGAACGGTGAGATTGGCCTCCGAGGTGCCGCTGGCGATGATCAGCCCGGTCTGGGCCGACACCTTGACCCCGAACTCCACCGCGACCCGGTCCGGTGGCTCGGCGACATCGCGGAGGTTGCGCAGCACCGCGGTGCTGACCTGCCGTAGGTGCGTCAGGGCCGATTCCAGTGTCTCGTGCGCCCGGGTCGCCGCCGCGCCGCCCCGGCCGACCGGGACGGTGCCCTCTTCGGCGGGGGTCTCGAACTGGACCCTGCCGCCACCCTCCAGCGGAAACTCGACGATCTGCGACACCGGCACGCCCCCGTGGATCCCGACGGCACGGAAGTTACCGTCTTGAATCTCTCAGGTTACCGTCGTCATTCCACTCCGGAGCGTCCACAGCGGGCTGTGAGCCGGACGCGTCCACATTCCGACAGCACCACGCCGGCCGAGCGGCACCACCGGGCACGCCCGGATCGACGCCGGGCACGCCCGGACCGGGCCGGTACGCCGACCGGACCGGTGGTCGGACTAGACCAGGCAGTTGACGATGTCGGCGACCGAACGACGCCGGCCGGTGTAGAACGGGACCTCCTCGCGGACGTGCCGCCGGGCCCCGGAGGCCCGCAGGTCCCGCATCAGGTCGACGATCCGGTGCAGCTCGTCGGCCTCGAAGGCGAGCATCCACTCGTAGTCGCCGAGGGCGAACGAGGCGACCGTGTTGGCCCGGACGTCCGGGTAGCCGCGCGCCATCTTGCCGTGCTCGGCCAGCAGTTCCCGCCGCTCGGCGTCCGGCAGCAGGTACCACTCGTAGGACCTGACGAACGGGTAGACGCACAGGTACGGCCGGGGCTCCTCGTCGGCGAGGAACGCCGGGATGTGGCTCTTGTTGAACTCCGCCGGCCGGTGCAGCGCCAACTGCGACCACACCGGGGTCAACGCCCGCCCCAGGGTGGTCCGGCGCAACCGCAGGTAGGCGTCCTGGAGGGCGTCGCTGGACGACGAGTGCCACCAGATCATCACGTCCGCGTCGGCGCGCAGCCCGGCCACGTCGTACATGCCCCGGACCACGACGTCCTTGCCGGCCAGTTCCTCGAAGAGCGACTCCACCTCGCCGGTGACGTTCTCCCGCAGCGCCGGCAGCCCGCCGGTGGCCCGGTAGACCGACCACATGGTGTAGCGCACGGTTTCGTTGAGTTCCCGGATCCGGGCCGCGTTGGACTGCTCGGTGCTCTGCTCGGTCATGGACCCGATCCTCCCAGTGCTTCGATGATCTCCTCGGCCGCGCTCTCGCCGGAGCGGACGCAGACCGGGATGCCGACCCCGTCGAAACCCGCGCCGGCCACCGCCAGGGTGGGGTGCGACGCGCGCAGCGCCGCCCGGACGGCGGCCACCCGCCCGGTGTGACCGGGGGCGTACTGGGGCAGCGCGCCGCCCCAGCGCTGTACGTGACCGGCGACCGGTGCGGGCAACGCCACCCCGAGCACCCGGGTCAGCTCCCGGTGCACGGTGGCGAGCAGGTCGTCGTCGGTGAGCTGGAGCGAGGTCTCCTCGCCGTACCGGCCGACGGAGGCGCGGACCAGGGCCAGCCCGTCCGGCGCGGCCAGGTGCCCCCACTTGGTGGTGAAGAAGGTCGACGCCTTGATCAGCAGCCCCTCGCCGGCCGGCACCAGGAAGCCGGAGAGCCGGGGCAGCGCCGGCGCGGGCAGCGCCAGGGTGACCAGCGCGACGCTGGCGTAGTCCAGCCCGCCGACGGTCGCCGCCTGCGCCGCGGCGAACCCGGCGAGCAGCCGGGCGGTGGGTCGGGCCGGCACGGTCAGCAGCACCGCGTCCGCCTCGACCAGTTCCGGGTCACGGGTCGGGCCGACGGTCAGCCGCCAGCCGTCGCCGACCGGGGTCAGCTCGCGGACCGCCGCGTTGCGCCGGATCGCCGCGCCGCTGGCCGTGGCCGCCGCCTCGACCAGGGTGCCCAGCCCGCCGTCCAGGGTGCCGAAGACCGGGGCGCCGGGGGCGCGCGGCGCGGCGGCCTGCGCGGCCCGGACCGCGCCGACCAGTGTGTGTTCCACCCGCGCCGCGCGGGCCAGCGCCGGCATGGTGGTGACCAGGGACAGGTCGTCGGCCCGGCCGGCGTAGACGCCGCCGAGCATCGGGTCGACCAGCCGCTGCACCACCTGCTCACCGAACCGGGCCCGGACCAGTTCCCCGACCGAGACGTCCTGGTCCGCGTCGAGCAGCGGCCGGCCGCCGTCGCGGTCGGCGTCCAGGGTGGGCTCGGCGACCGCCGCCACCGCCGCCAGGTCCCCGGGTACGCCGACCAGCGTGCCGCCCGGGACCGGGCGCAGCCCGCCGTCGACGACGAGCGCGGCCTGCCCGACGGTGGGGTGCACGATCCGCCCGGCCAGGCCGAGCCGGCGGGCCAGGGCCACCGCGGCGGACTCGCCCCCGGCCGGGTCCCGCATCAGGAACGACTCCGCGCCGAACTCCACCGTACGGCCGGCCAGCTCACCGGTGCGCAGCTTGCCACCGAGCGCGCCAGACTGCTCGTACACGGTGATCTCGGTGTCGGCGGGGGCGCGGTCGCGTAGCCGCAGCGCGGCGGCCAGGCCGGTGATCCCGCCACCGACCACCGCCACCCGCCACGGCCGCGCCCGCACCGCTCAGCCCTGCTCGTCCCGGCGCGCGGACACCTCGTGCACCAGCGCGACCACCCGGGTCAGCACCTCGGGGTCGGTCTCGGGCAGCACGCCGTGACCGAGGTTGAACACGTGTCCGGGGGCGGCGCGGCCCTGCTCGACGATCCGCCGCACCTCGGCCTCGATCACCGGCCAGGGGGCGAACAGCACGGTCGGGTCGAGGTTGCCCTGCACGGCCCGATCCGGCCCGATCCGGCGGGTCGCCACGTCCAGCGGGGTACGCCAGTCGACGCCGACCACGTCGGCGCCGGCCTCCCCCATCGCACCGAGCAGTTCGGCGGTGCCCACCCCGAAGTGGATCCGGGGCACCCCGGCGTCGGCCAGGCCGGACAGCACGGCGGTGGAGTGCGGCAGGACGAAGCGGCGGTAGTCGGCCTCGGACAGGGCCCCGGCCCAGGAGTCGAAGAGCTGCACGGCGGAGACCCCGGCGTCGACCTGCACCCGCAGGAACGCCAGGGTGACCTCGGCGAGCCGGGCGCACAGCGCGTGCCACAGGTCGGGCTGGCCGTACATCATCGCCTTGGTCCTGGCGTGGGTCCGCGACGGTCCGCCCTCGACCAGGTAGCTGGCCAGGGTGAACGGCGCACCGGCGAAGCCGATCAGCGGGGTGTCGCCGAGTTCGGCGACGAGCAGCCGGACGGCTTCGTCCACGTAGGACACGTCGGCGCGGTCGATGCGGCGGACCCGCTCGACGTCGGCGACGGTGCGCACCGGCTCGGCCACCACCGGCCCGGTGCCGGCGACGATGTCCAGGTCGACGCCGGCCGCGGCGACCGGGACGACGATGTCACTGAACAGGATCGCCGCGTCGACGCCGTGCCGGCGGACCGGCTGGAGGGTGATCTCGGCGACCAGGTCCGGCCGGCGGCAGGAGTCCAGCATCCCCACGTTGGCCCGGATCTCCCGGTATTCCGGCAGGGACCGGCCGGCCTGGCGCATGAACCAGACCGGGGTGTGCGGGACGGACTCCCGGCGGCAGGCCCGGACGAAGGGCGAGTCGGCCGGCCCGCTGCGGCGGGATTCTCCGTCTCGGGCGGCGGTGCCCGTGGTGTCGGTGGTCATCGCGGCAATCGTGCCACGCACCCGCGCGGGCCCGACGGGCAGCGCCGCCAATTGTGACCCGCACCCCCGGGACGCACCGGTCGGCGGCGGGACACCGCCGTGGGCCGGCGCTTCGGCGTGCCGTGCCGGCGGGCGACGGCGCGTCGGCATAGGCTGCCGGTCATGGCCCCCCCGATCGCGCTCCCGGAGACGTTCGCCCGCGCGGTCGCCGGCCTGCGGTCGGTCACCCCCCGGGCGGAGATCGTCCTGGAGGAGGTCGGCGCGCCCCAGCGGCTCGCCCCGTACGCGTTCGCCCTCTCCGCCACCGTGCTGCGCGACGACGACGAGGTGGCCGACGGGCGGCTGATCCTGCTGCACGACCCGGCCGGGCACGACGCCTGGCGTGGCACCCTGCGGCTGGTCACCTACGTGACCGCCGACCTGGAGGTCGACCTGGCCGCCGATCCGCTGCTGCCGGGGGTGGGCTGGACCTGGCTCACCGACGCGTTGGAGGCGCACCAGGCCGACTACCGGGCGGCCGGTGGCACGGTCACCCAGACCGTGTCGACCCGGTTCGGCGAGCTGGCCGGCCCGCCCGCCGCCGGGGACGTCGAGATCCGGGCGTCCTGGACGCCGCTCGGCGAGGACCTCGGCGCGCACCTGTCGGCCTGGTGTGCGCTGCTCGCCTCCACCGCGGGGCTGCCGCCGCCCGGGGTCACCGCGCTCACCGACCGCCGGCCGGCCGGCGCGGCCTGACCGCCGGCAGCCCTCCCGGTAACGACGCGACACGCCCGGAGCACAAGCAGATGTCCCGGGTGCCCTGAGGACGTCCTATCGGACATCGAATGTCCTGCGGTGGAGGTGGCCGTCCTCACCGTCCCGACCTCTGTCGGACACCGGGACGACACACACCGGACCGGCTGCGCACACCATCTCGCCCGGCGCACTAGGGTTGTCAGGTGACCGACGAACCACCCCTGCGCCGTCGGGCCGCCGAAAGCCGTACGGCAGACGTTCCGCCCCCGGCCGTCGCCCAGCCGGCGGACCCGGGCACCGAGCAGCCCTCCGGCGGGCCCGTACCGCTGACCGCGCCCCGCGACGGCACCCCCCAGCCGGTGGCCACCCCCGCCGAGCTGGACGAGGTCGTGGCCCGCTTCGCGGCGGGCACCGGCCCGGTGGCCCTGGACGCCGAGCGGGCCTCCGGCTACCGCTACAGCCAGCGGGCCTACCTGGTGCAGCTGCGCCGGGAGGGGGCCGGCACCACGCTCATCGACCCGCTGCCGCTGCCCGACCTGACCGCCCTCGACCAGGCGATCGGCGACGCCGAGTGGGTGCTGCACGCCGCCAGCCAGGACCTGGCCTGCCTCGCCGAGCTGGGGTTGCGTCCGCGCCGGTTGTTCGACACCGAGCTGGCCGCCCGGCTGGCCGGCTTCGAGCGGGTCGGCCTGGCCGCGCTGACCGAGCAGTTGCTCGGCTACACCCTGGAGAAGCACCACTCGGCGGCCGACTGGTCCAGCCGGCCGCTGCCCGAGTCCTGGCTGACCTACGCGGCGCTGGACGTGGAGATGCTGGTCGACCTGCGCGACGCGCTGGACGCGGAACTCCACGCGCAGGGCAAGTCGGCGTGGGCGGCGGAGGAGTTCGCCGCGCTGATCACCTGGGCCACCCGGCCGCCCCGGGTGCGGGCGGAGCCGTGGCGGCGGACCTCCGGCATCCACCGGGTCCGGGGGGCGCGGGCGCAGGCCCGGGTCCGGGCCCTGTGGTACGCCCGGGACCAGATCGCCGTGCGCCGCGACGCCGCTCCGGGCCGGGTGCTGCCCGACTCGGCGATCATCGCCGCCGCCGAGCTGGACCCGAAGGACGAGAAGACCCTGCTGACGCTGCCCGGGTTCGGCGGCCGGTCGGTGCGCCGGCTGGCCCGGTCCTGGCTGACGGCGCTCGACGAGGCCCGCCAGTTGGCCGACGACGCGTTGCCCGTCACCCCGACGGTGGAGGGGCCGCCCCCGCCGCACCGGTGGGCGGAGCGCGACCCGGTGGCCGCCGGGCGGCTGGCCCGCTGCCGGGAGGTGGTGGTCCGCGTCGCCGGTGAGCACCGGCTCCCGCCGGAGAACCTGATCACCCCGGATTCGGTCCGCCGGCTGGCCTGGCAGCCGCCCGACGAGATCACCGTGGACACCGTCGCGGAGGTCCTGCGCGGCTACGGCGCACGCCAGTGGCAGCTCTCCCTCCTGCTGCCCGCGCTCGCCGAGGCACTGCTGCCCGCGCCCCGGGCCTGAGCCACCACCGCGCCACCCTCCGTCGTCCCTGACGGTCCGCATCCCGGTCCACGCCGGCCCGTCTCCGGGCCGGCCAGGGCCGGGTGCCCCCGCGCCGGGAGTGTGGGATGGGCCACACCGGGGGTGGTGACGGCCATGGTTACTGGCGAGTAGCATTCCCGGGGAAACGCCAGTGCCGGCCGACCCTCACCCGGCCCGTGCCGCCCCCGCGGCGCGTCGGCCGGGTCGTGGTCGATAAGGAGGCTCCAAGTGCCCCGAGAAGTTCGGGATGTCGTCTTCGTCGACGGTGTCCGCACCCCGTTCGGCAAGGCGGGTGGCATGTACGCCAACACCCGCGCCGACGATCTGGTGATCCGCTGCATCCGCGAGCTGCTGCGCCGCAACCCGCAGCTGCCCCCGGAGCGGGTCGAGGAGGTGGCCGTCGCCGCCACCACCCAGATCGGTGACCAGGGCCTCACCATCGGCCGCACCGCCGCCCTGCTGTCCGGCCTGCCCAAGACCGTCCCCGGCTTCTCCGTCGACCGGATGTGCGCCGGCGCGATGACCGCCGTGACCGCCGTCGCCGGTGGCATCGCCATGGGCGCGTACGACATCGCCATCGCCGGTGGCGTCGAGCACATGGGCCGGCACCCGATGGGCGAGGGCGTCGACCCCAACCCGCGGATCATCGCCGAGAAGCTGGTCGACCCGTCCGCCCTGGTGATGGGGGCCACCGCCGAGAACCTGCACGACCGGGTCCCGCACATCACCAAGGAGCGCACCGACGCGTTCGCGCTCGCCTCGCAGCTCAAGACCGCCAAGGCGTACGCCGACGGCAAGCTCCAGGCCGACCTGGTGCCGGTCGCGATCCGCGACGCCGACGGCGGCTGGGGCCTGGCCACCGCCGACGAGGCACCCCGGGAGACCTCGCTGGAAAAGCTGGCCACCCTCAAGACCCCGTTCCGCCCGCACGGCAAGGTCACCGCCGGCAACGCGGCCGGCCTCAACGACGGCGCCACCGCCAGCCTGCTCGCCGACGAGGCCACCGCCCGTGAGCTGGGCCTGCCGGTCGCCATGCGGCTGGTGTCGTACGGCTACGTCGGCGTCGAACCCGAGGTGATGGGCGTCGGCCCGATCCCGTCGACCGAGAAGGCACTGCGCATCGCCGGCCTGAGCATCGACGACATCGGCCTGTTCGAACTGAACGAGGCGTTCGCCGTGCAGGTGCTCGCCTTCCTCGACCACTTCGGCATCGCCGACGACGACCCCCGGGTCAACCCGTGGGGCGGCGCGATCGCCATCGGTCACCCGCTCGCCTCCTCCGGCGTACGGCTGATGACGCAGCTCGCCCGGCAGTTCGCCGAGCACCCCGAGGTGCGCTACGGCCTCACCGCCATGTGCATCGGCATCGGCATGGGCGGCACGGTCATCTGGGAGAACCCGAACTGGGAGGGTGCAGACAAATGAGCCTCAGCGCACCGAACGAGGTCGTCACCCGGGCGCTGCTGCGGCAGGTGAACGTGCCGGGACTGGACCGGCCCGCCGCCCTGATCACCCTGGACAACGGCTTCGACCACACCAAGCCGAACACCTTCGGCCCGGGCGGCCTGGCCAGCCTGGACGAGGCGATCACCGCCGCGCTCACCGCCGAGCCGGCGTTCGTCGCGGTCACCGGCAAGCCGTACGTGTTCTGCGTCGGCGCGGACATCACCAGCCTGCCGGCGCTGGCGGACCGGGAGCAGGCGCTGGAGATCGGCCGGCTCGGCCACCGGGTCTTCGCCCGGCTGAAGGACAGCGCCGTGCCCACCTTCGCCTTCGTCAACGGCGCGGCGATGGGCGGCGGCCTGGAACTGGCCCTGCACTGCCACTACCGGACGCTGTCCGGTGGCGCGGCGGCGCTGGCCCTGCCCGAGGTGTCGCTCGGCCTGATCCCCGGCTGGGGCGGCACCCAACTGCTGCCGAACCTGATCGGCATCCCCGCCGCCACCCAGGTGATCCTGCAGAACCCGCTGATGCAGAACAAGATGCTCAAGCCGAAGCAGGCCGCCGAGATGGGCATCGCGGACGTGCTGCTGGAGCCGGCCGACTTCCTGGAACGGTCCCTGGAGTGGGCCGCCGCGGTGGTGCGGGGCGAGGTCACCGTCAGCCGGCCCGAGGTCGACCGGGACATGTGGGCGGGCGTGCTCTACTTCGCCCGGCAGACCCTGGACCAACGGCTGCACGGCGCGGTGCCGGCCGCGTACCAGGCGCTGGACCTGCTGGAGACGGCGAAGGACGCCGACTTCGCCACCGGCACCGCCGCCGAGGACGAGGCGCTGGCCGACCTGATCTTCTCCGAGGAGCTGCGCAGCGGCCTGTACGCCTTCGACCTGGTGCAGCGGCGGGCCAAGCGGCCGGCCGGCGCACCGGACAAGGCCCTGGCCCGGCCGGTCACCAAGGTCGGCATCGTCGGTGCCGGCCTGATGGCCAGCCAGCTCGCGCTGCTGTTCGCCCGCCGCCTCCAGGTGCCGGTCGTACTGACCGACCTGGACCAGTCGCGGGTGGACAAGGGTGTCGGCTACGTGCACACCCAGATCGAGAAGGCCGTCAGCAAGGGCCGGATGGACAAGGGCACCGCCGCCAAGCTGTACGGCCTGGTCTCCGGCTCGGTCGACAAGTCCGTCTTCGCCGACGCCGACTTCGTCATCGAGGCCGTGTTCGAGGACCTGGACGTCAAGAAGCAGGTCTGGGCCGAGCTGGAGAAGATCGTCGCGCCGGAGGCGGTGCTCGCCACCAACACCTCCTCGCTGTCGATCACCGCGATGGCCGCCGAGCTGGAGCATCCGCAGCGGCTGGTCGGCTTCCACTTCTTCAACCCGGTGGCGGTGCTGCCGCTGCTGGAGATCGTCCGGGGCGAACGGACCGACGACGCCACCCTGGCCACCGCGTTCGCCGTGGGCAAGCAGTTGAAGAAGTCCTCGGTGCTGGTCTCCGACGCCCCGGCGTTCGTGGTCAACCGGCTGCTCACCCGCTTCCTGGGCACCGTGTTCGCCGCCGTCGACGCCGGCACCCCGCTGGACGTTGCCGACAGCGCACTGGACCCGCTGGGGCTGCCGATGCGTCCGCTCGCCCTGCTCCAACTGGTCGGGCCGGCGGTGGCCTACCACGTGGGCGGCACCCTGCACGCGGCGTACCCGGACCGCTTCGGCGTCAGCGAGAACCTGCGTCGGATCGCCGACTCGGGTCAGCCGATCGTCGTCGAGGACCGGATCAACGACGAGGTGGCCAAGCTGCTCGTCGTCGGCGACCAGCCGCTCAGCGCCGAGCAGGTCCGGCAGAACGCCCTCGACGCGTTGGCGCAGGAGATCCGGCTGATGCTCGACGAGGGCGTCGTCGCCGAGGCGCAGGACATCGACCTGTGCATGATCCTCGGTGCCGGTTGGCCGTTCCACCTGGGCGGGATCACCCCGTACCTGGACCGGACCGGCACCTCCGAGCGGGTCACCGGCCAGCGTTTCCTGCCGCGTGGGGCCGCCAGCCTGCGCGCCTGAACCATCCCCGCTCCCCCGCCGATCGCGGTGGCCGACGATGTCCTCCCCCCGGGATATCGTGGCCACCGCGATCGTCGTTTGCGTACCCTCGTCAGACTCGGGGGGCTGCGCGGCCGGGCTCCGTCTGGCTACCATCACGCGTTCTCACCCTCGCCTGGAGCTGATCTGATGACCTCACCGCCGGTCGATCCCTGGTCCGGGCAGCCGGAGCACGGCTCGCCCACCGGTCACTTTCCGCCTGTGTCCGACGGCCCACCGGCGTCGCCCGAGGGTCCGCACACCCCGCCGCAGGGTGGCGGCTGGCCCACCACGCCGTACCCGGTGGGATCGCAGCCCGGCGGATGGCCGGCCGATCCGCAGTCGGGTCCGCCGGCCGACCAGTACCCCGGCCCGCAGTACGGCGGCTGGCCGCAGCCCAACCCGGCGCAGGGCGGCTACCCCGGCGCACCGCAGTCCGGGCCGCCCGCCACCCCGCCGTCGGGCTATCCGGCCGCCCCGCACTCCGGGCCGCCCGGTAGTCCTCAGTCCGGCTACCCGGGCGGCCCGCAGCCCGGTTACCCGGCGGCACCGCAGCCCGGTTACCCGGGTGCGGCCCAGCCCGGCTATCCCGGCATCCCGCAGCCCGGTTACCCCGGCCCGCAGCCGGGCTATCCGGGTGCCGCCGGCTCGGGCGGCTACCCCGATCCCGCCGCGCAGCAGTACGCCGGCTTCGGCGGCGCTCCGTTCAGCTCCCCGCCGGGCCCGCCGCACGCCCCCGCGCCCCAGCGGTCGAAGCTGCCGCTGCTGCTGTCGTTGGGCCTCGTCGGCCTCCTGGTGCTCTGCCTCGGTGGCGGCGGCCTCACCTGGGTCGCCCTGAGTGACGAGGACGACCCGAAGACGCCGACCCCGTCGCCGACGCCCACCGCGGTCACGTCGCCCACCCCGAGCCCCACCCCCGTCGAGACCGACAGCCCGACCCCTGACCCGACCCCGTCCGAGGACGTCGACGACCCGGGCCCGATCCGGCTGGTCACCCCGTCGACCCTCGGTGGCCGGTCCAAGAGCACCGACCCGGAGCTGCGCCGGATCGCCGACCAGATGGTCCGCGACATGAAATCCGAGGTCCGCAACGAGACGGGCGCGGTGAGCGCGTTCTACGGCAGCGCGGCCAGCAGGAACATGGTGATGATGGCCGGTGCCTCGGGTCCGGTCATCCTCCCCGAGCAGGAGCTGGACGACGCGGTCAAGGGACTGGGCAGCTCGCTTGCGGTCACCAAGATGTCCACCATCGACCCGGGCCCGCTGGGCGGGGTCGCGAAGTGCGGCGACGGCAAGGCGTCGGGCATCGCGCTCGGCGTCTGCGTCTGGGCCGACCACGGCAGCGTGGGCATGATCGTCATGTACTTCTCCTCGGCGGCCAAGGCGAAGTCCGAGTTCGTCGCCATCCGGGGTCAGATCGAGAAGCGCGACTGATCCGCTCCGGGGGCGGTCACCGGGTCCACCGGACCCCGTGGCCGCCCCGCACGCTGACCAGGGGCGGAACGGTCGGCGGCGAGGGTGTCGGTCGGGCTGGCTAAGATCACCCGGCCTCAACAAACGATCTCTGGAGCCGACCTGATGTCCCAGCCCCCGACCACCCCTCCCGCCCACCAGCCGGATGGCGACGCGCCGCAGGGCAGCTACCCGCCGCCGGCCCCGCAGGGCGGCTTCCCGCAGCAGCCGGACGGCGTCGGAGCGACCCCGTACGCCGCCCCGCCCGCGCCGGCGAAGAAGCGGTCCGTCGGCAAGATCGTGCTGATCGTGCTGGCCGTGCTGCTGGTGCTCTGCCTCGGCGGCGCGGCGATCGCCGCGTTCGCCCTCAAGGACGACGTCAAGGAGGCGGTGGACGCCGCCAACACGACCGTCTCCGCCCCCGCCACCCTCGCCGGCCGCCCGCAGGTCACCGAGCCGGGCCTCAAGGCGGTCGCCGACAGCCTGGTCACCGAGATGAAGAAGTCCGTGCAGAACGAGACGAGCACCGCAGGTGCCTTCTACGGCGACCCGGCCAAGCAGGACCTGCTGATGATCGCCGCCGCGTCGGGTGTGATGGTCGACCCCAAGAAGGAACTCGACGACGCCGTCACCGGCATCTCCAGCCAGCTCAACGTCACCAACATGGCGGCCGTCGACGCCGGCCCGCTCGGCGGCGACGCCAAGTGCGGTGACGGCAAGAGCGAGGGCGTCCCGCTGGGCGTCTGCATCTGGGCCGACCGGGGCAGTGTGGGCCTCATCGTCCAGTACTACAAGTCGGCCGCCGAGCTGAAGTCCGAGTTCGTCACCATGCGCGGGCAGATCGAGAAGAAGGGCTGACCCCACCCGGGTCGCCCCGGCGGGCCCCGTCCACCCCACGGTGGGCGGGGCCCGTCGGCGTCCAGGCCGGCCCGTCGGCATCGCCGCCGGTCAGCCCGGTCGGCCGGTCAGCCGGTCGTGGCGGCCCGCTCGGCGGCGCTGCGCAGCACGCAGAACTCGTTGCCCTCCGGGTCGGCCAGCACCACCCAACCGGTGCCGTCGGGCCGACGCTGGTCGTCGACCTGGACGGCACCGACGGCCAGCAGCCGGGCGACCTCCTCGTCCCGGGTCCGGTCGACCGGCTCCAGGTCGAGGTGCAGGCGGTTCTTCACCGACTTGCCCTCCGGCACGGCCAGGAAGAGCACCTCCGGCCCGCCCGGCGGCAGCAGCATCGCCTCCGGGTCACCGGGCTGGTCGTCGGGCTGGCGGGGGCAGTCGAAGACCTGCGCCCAGAAACCGGCCAGGGCGTAGGTGTCGTGACAGTCGATACCGATGTTGTGGATCCGTGCGCTCACGGGTCTGCCTTTCGCAGCGGTGGAACGCGCCCCGTGACGTGTGGTGTCAGCGGTGGGCAGGGCGGGGCGCGGGACAGGTCATGATGGACATCTACCGCACCCCCTCTCCTCGGACCGGGCCGACGCAGCGATCATTGCAGGCGTCCGGCCGGCCGGCAAGCAGATTCAGCCCGGGGTCTGTTCGGCAGAGGGCAGCGTGACGGTCACCTCAAGGCCCCCGCCCTTCTGCGCGGTGACCTGGACCGTCCCGCCGTGCGCGTCACAGACCGCCCGGACGATCGACAGGCCCAGCCCGGACCCCCGGGCCCCGGTGCGTTCCCGCCCGCCCCGGCGGAACGGCTCGAACAGCCCCGGCACGTCGGCCTGGTCCACCTCGAACCCGGTGTTGCGCACCACCAGCCAGGACGACCGCCCGTCGGTGCCGGTACGCACCCAGAGCCGGCCGTGCAGGTGGTTGTAGCGCACCGCATTCTCGATCAGGTTCCCGGCCAGCCGGTCCAGCAGGCCCGGGTCACCGGTCACCGGGGCCGGTCGCAGCGAGGACTGCACCCGCAACCCGATCCGCTCCACCTCGCGGGACATCGCGGACAACGCGTTGGCGGTGCCTGTCGCCAGGTCACACTCCGTACGCCGGGCCAGCCGTCGACCCGTCTGGGCCTCGCTGCGGGCCAGCACCAGCAGCGCGTCCACCAGTCCGTTGGCGCGCTCCGAGGCGTCCCGGACGACGGTGGCCATCCGATGGTACTCGGCAGCATCCGCCTCGTCGTCGCTGAGCGTCACGTCGATCTCGGTACGCATCACCGCCAGCGGGGTCCGCAGTTCGTGCGAGGCGTTGGCCACGAACCGTTTCTGCGCCTCGAAGGCGGCGGTGATCCGGTCCAGCATCGCGTCGAAGGTCCGGGCCAGCTCGGCCACCTCGTCGTCCGGCCCGGACCAGCCGATCCGCTGGTCGAGCGTGGTCTCGCCGAGCCGGCGCGCGGTCGCGGTGACCTGGTGCAGCGGGCGCAACGTCCGGCCGGCCACCCAGTACGCCCCGGCCACCCCGACCACGCTGATCGCCAGTAGCGCCAGCAGGCCCTTGACCAGCAGTTCGTCGGAGGCGGCGTCGACCAGTTGCCGCTGCCACACCGCCGCGTCCAGCGACCGCCCGTCGGCCAGCAGCACGGTGGTGCCCGGCCGCAGCTCGTCGGTGGGCCGCAGCGCGTCGCGCACCAGCAGCCAGGCCAGCGTCACCAGGATCGCCCCGGCCCCGACCAGCAGCACCCCGTTGAGCAGGGTCAACCGTAACCGCAGGGTGGGCCGCAGCCGCCGGGTCACGAGTCGACCGTCCGGTAGCCCGCGCCGACCACCGTCTCGATCAACGGTGGGTCGCCGAGCTTCTTGCGCAGGGTCCGCACCGTCACCCGGACGATGGTGGTGAACGGGTCGGTGTTGGCGTCCCAGACCCGTTCCAGCAACTCCTCGCTGGAGACCACCGCGCCGCGCGCCTTGACCAGCTCGCTGAGCACCCCGAACTCCTTGTTGGTCAGGTCGACCGGGGCACCCGCCCGGGTGACCACCCGGCGGGCCGGGTCGAGCACCACGTCACCCACCTGGAGCACCGGCGGGGCGGCCGGGGTGGCCCGCCGGCCCAGCGCCTGCACCCGGGCCACCAACTCGTCGAAGGCGAACGGCTTGGGCAGGTAGTCGTCCGCGCCGAGACCCAACCCCTCCACCCGGTCGGCGACGCTGTCGCTGGCGGTCAACATCAGCACCCGGGTGAGGGTGCCGGAGGCGGCCAGCTCGGCGCAGATCTGGTCGCCGTGCATGCCGGGCAGGTCACGGTCGAGGACCACCACGTCGTACCTGGTGACGAAGGCGGCTTCGTGGCCGGCGTCCCCGTCGTACGCCACGTCGACCGCCATGCCCCGCTTGCGCAGCCCCCGCACGATCGCGTCGGCGAGGTTCCGTTCGTCCTCGACCACCAGCACCCGCATCCCGACCTCCTCGCCGACCTGTCCGACAACCTAGCGCCGCCGGCCAAACGCCCGGTGCCAGGTGGGCCGTGCGACACCGTCAGTCGGGCATCCGCCACACCCCGATGCTGTCGCGTTGCCGCCAGCAGACCAGCACCCCCTGGCTCCGCGAGCAGGCCTCCCACCGGCCGGGCAACACGTCCCGGACCCGCAGCGTGCCGTCGGTCGGGTCCAGCTCGGCCACCAACTGCCGGCCGCCGCCGACCGGCCGCACGACCAGCAGCGCGTCGGTGGGCGGCCACTGGTCGACCAGCTCCCACCTGCCCAGCTCGGCCACGGACCGACCGGTCGCCGCGTCGAGCAGGGCCAGCCCCTGCTGCCCGTCGGCGCTGACCCCGACCATCCGGCCGGCGACCGACGCGACCGGGGCCCACCAGTCGGAGGTCCAGCGCACCCGGCCGGTCACCGGATCGAGCACCCGGGTCCCGAACGCCTCTCCCAGGCAGACGGCGTCGCCGCAGGACCGGACGGACCAGCCGTCCGGCGTCGGCACCGGCGTGTCCCACCGTCGCCGGCCGGACGCCAGGTCGTAGGCGGCCAGCCGGCCCGGTTCCCCGTCGACCAGCAGCAGGTCACCGGTCGGTCGGGCCACGTGGTGATGGTCGCCGCGGGCGGGCGGCACCGGGAACGCGAGCCGGCGTACGCCGGTGTCGACGTCGTACGCCTCGGCCCGGCCGGCGCTGGTCACCACGACGAGTTCCGCGACGCCGCGCTCCCCCGGCCGGTAGCCGACGGTGGCCGCCCCGGCGGTGACCGTCCAGCGGACCGCGCCGGTCGCCGGCTCGACCCCGCGTACCGCCACCCGGTCGACGTGCAGGTCCTCCAGCAGCAGCCCGCCGTCGGCGGTCGGCACCGCCACCCCGGGCTGCCGCCACCGGGCCCGCCCGTCGACGTGGTCGAGCACCATGGAGACCGGTTCACCACCGGGGTCGGTGGTGACCACCACGTCGTCGCCGGCCCCCTCCAGCACCACCAGTTGGTGCCGGGGCGACAGCGACGTCTCCCAGCGGACCCGCCCGTCGGCCAGGTCGATCGCGGTGAGCTGCCGGCTACCCGCCGGTGAGAGCGCCGACGGGTAGGCGAGCACCAGCAGGCCCCCGACGATCAGGTGGCTAGGCTCCGGCACGTCCGGCACGGGCACCGGGGCCAACCGGGTCGGCCCGGGTGCCGCGCCGGCCAGGGTGAGCAGCAGGAGCAGGGCGGTCAGGGCGACGGCCGCCGGGTGGCCGGCCGACCGCGGGCCCCGGGGCCGGCGTGCCGGCGGGGGCGGCTCGTCGTGGTGCCCGACCTCACCCAGGTCGATCACCGTCACCGGGGCACCTGCCAGACCCCGAACCTGCCGTCCATCAGCCGGCACAGCAGCAACCGCCCGTCGCTCTGACAGTCGCCGGAGACGGCCGGCAGCACGTCGCGCACCCGGACCCGCGCGGCGGCCACGTCCAGCTCCGCGACCAGCATCCGGCCCTCGCCGGCCGGGCGTAACCCGATCACCGGCCCGTCGGGGCTGTTCGACGCGGCGACGTTCCAGACGTCGAGTTCGGCGGCGACCCGCCCGGAGGCGACGTCGAGCACCGCCAGCGGGTGCCAGACGCCCCGGCCCAGGCCGGTCGCCAGCATCCGGCCGCCGCGTTCGGTCCCGGACAGCTCCCACCGGTTGTCGCGCCACACCGTCCGGCCGGTCGCCGGGTCCAGCGCCCGCACCCCGCCGGCCTCGCCCTGCGCGCAGAGCAACGGTCCGCACGCGACGAAGAACGACGGCGTCGTCAACGGCACCTCCCATCGGCGGTCCAACCCGTCGAGGCCGTACCCGGTGAGTCGGCCGGAGTTCCCCTGAACGGCGAGCAGCAGGTCACCGACGACTTCGAACGCGGTGTTCGACGGTGTTCCCTCGTGGTCGAGCTGCCCACTGTGCAGGCGTACGCCGCGTCGGGCGTCCCAGACCTCGGCCGTGCCGCCGGCGTCCACCGTCACGATCCGGTCCACGCCGTCGGCCCGGTGACGGAACATGGTGAACAGCGCCGGCACCGCCGCCGACCAACGGTCCCGCCCCGTGCTCGGGTCGACCGAGTGGTAGGTCTGTGGGCCGTCCGTGCCGTCCTCGAAGAGCAGGTCGGGGCCGGCGGACAGGCCCGTCCCGGCGCGCTGCCACCGCACCCGACCGGTGTCCCGGTCGTGGGCGAACGTCAGGTACTCCCCGTCCGGCCAGCTCACCGTGCCGGTGAGCAGCAGCACGTCGGCGTACCGGCGCAGCTGCGTGAAGCCGGCGGTCACCGACACCGGTACCGGCACCTGCCAGCGTCGCACCGGTCGCGCCTGCGGGGAGGTGGGGATCGTCCAGGCGCTGAGCCGGCCGGGAGCGGTCGGGGCACCGCCCGGTTCGAGCAGGAAGACCTCCCCGTCGTGGAGCAGCACCATCGAGCCGAGCGGGGCCGGCACCACGAACGCCGCCCGCTTCGCCACCGGCGCGGCGGCGGTCAACGCCAGCAGGGTGAGCGCCAGCACCACCACCAGCCGCAGCGGCCGGCCGACGGCCCGGGGCGCGGGGCCGGGTGGCTGCGGCAGCGGGTCGTCGCGCAGCTCACCCAGATCGATGACCGTCACGCGCACCCTCTTTCGACCGCCACACCCCGCCGACCGCCCGCCGGTCAACGCGGAACGCCACACACCGGGTCACCGGGACGGCCGGTCGTCGCCTGTACGATGGCCCGTCGTGGCCGTGCCGGTGGTAGATCCCTCGTTGAACCCGACGTCCGCGCGCGACGCGGTCGAACCCGATGCGGTCGATCCCGACGCGACAGACCCGCAGCGACGGCCGGGCCGGGCCGACGTGCTCGCCATCGGAGCCTATGCGCTGATCGGCGTTCTCGTGTGCCTGAACTACTGGGTGGACGTGCAGCACCGGGTGTCGTCCCACCTGCCGACCGACCACAGCTGGTTCGAGTGGCTGTTCACCCACGGCGCGTACTCCGTGCGGCACCTGGAGAACCCGCTGTTCAGCGCCAGGCAGAACGCCCCGGACGGGGTGAACATGATGGCGAACACCTCGCTGCTGGGCATGACCATCCCGCTGGCCCCGGTCACGCTGCTGTTCGGCCCGCAGGTGACGTACGCGCTCTACCTGGGCGGGGCGCTGGCCGCGACGGCGGCCACCTCGTACTGGATGCTCTCCCGGCACCTGGTGCGCTCGCGGGCCGGCGCGTTCGTCGGCGGCGCGTTCCTCGGTTTCGCCCCGGGCATCGTGCACCACGCCAACGGGCAGCCCAACTTCGTCTCCAACTTCCTGCTGCCGGTGATCGTGGCCCGGGTGCTGCTGGGCCGGCCCGGCCGGTGGCGGCGCGACGGGCTGGTGCTGGGCCTGTTGGTCGCGTACCAGGTCTTCATCAACGAGGAGATGCTGCTGCTGACCGCGCTGGCCTGCCTGGTGGCGGTGCTGGCGTACGTGGTGCAGCGGCCCCGCGAGGCCCGGGCTCGGGCCGGCGGTTTCCTGGCCGCGCTCGGGGTCGGCGGCGGGCTGGCGCTGCTGCTCACCGCGTACCCGATCTGGTACCAGTTCAACGGGCCGCAGTCCTACCGGGGGTTGCAGGGCGGGGTGTTCCACAACTGGGGCGAGGACCTGATGGCCTTCGTCACCTTCGCCCGGGACACGGTCGCCGGGGACGAGGCGGTCGAGAAGACCATCGGCCTGACCGAGCAGAACACCTGGTTCGGCTGGCCGTTGGTGCTGGTCACGCTGGCCGCGCTGGTGCTGCTCTGGCGGCGGTCGTTGGCCGCCCGGGTCGCCGGGGTGCTGGTGGTGGTCTTCACCGTCGCCGCGATCGGCCCCAAGGTGCGGTTCAACGGGGTGGAGACCACCGTGGACGGCCCGTGGGCGTACATCCCGGACGACCTGCCGCTGGTCGAGATGATGATGCCGACCCGGCTGACCCTGGTGGTGACCGGTGCGGTCGGCGTCCTGCTCGCGTTGGCCTGGGACGCGTTGGCCTGGGACGCGGTGGGCGGCCACGGCCGGCCCCGGGTGCCGATGCCGCGCGCCGCCGCCGACGACACCCCCGTCGACAGCGCCGGGAAGGCCACGCCGACCCGTCGCCGGTGGGTCCGGCCGGTCGGGTACGCGGCGATCGCGCTGGCGGTGCTGCCGCTGTTCCCCCGTCCGCTGCCCGCGCAGCACATCGACCTGCCGCCGCACTTCATCACCGCCGGCGGCTGGCGGCCGTACGTGCCGGCCGGGCGCACCCTGGTCCCGGTGCCGATCCCGAGCAACGTGCACGGCCTGTCCACGCTGCGTTGGAGCGCGCTGACCGGGCACGAGTTCCCGGTGCCGGGGGGCTACTTCATCGGCCCCAACGAGCTGGGCGAGGGCGTCTTCGGCGCGCCGAACCGGCCTACCAGCACCCTGATCTACGCCACCATCGACGCCGGCACGGTGCCCGCGCTGACCGGGGAGAACCGCCGGCAGGCGCTGGAGGACCTGCGGTTCTGGCGGGCGTCGGTGGTGGTGCTGGGGGCCCATCCGCGCGAGGCGGTGCTGCGGGACCTGATGACCGGCCTGCTCGGCCCGGCACAGCGGGTCGACGATGTCTGGCTCTGGGACGTCCGCCCCCTGGTCGACTGACCCGCCCGCCCTGGCGCGGTGGCCCGACCGGCGCACGGTGGGACCCGGCCGGCCCGTCGGTCCGGCCGGGTCCCACCGGAACGGTCAGGCGGTGCGGGCGGACAGCGGTCGGACGTCCCACACCCACACGTCGAGTTCCCGGCGGGCGGGGCCGACCAACTGCTCGACGGTGCGACGCAGCGGCTCCGCGTTGTGCTGGCGCAGCGGCAGCACCAGCACCGCGGCGTTCCAGTGCCGCAGCTCGTCCAGGCTGCGGCGGCGCTGCCGGTCGTCCAGCTTGGTGGTCCGCCCGGTGGTGGCCACCTCGTCGAGCAGCTGCCCGATGCCGCTGGGCCGCCCGCCGAACCGGCCCGGGTCACCGGTGTTGCCGTTGCGCGGGGCGAGGAAGTAGCCACCCGGGATCTTGAAGTCCAGGTTGGTGGCCGCCGCCCAGCGCATCCCGTGGGTGTTGCCCATGCTGGGCACGGGCACCGGCACCAGGGTCTGCCCGGGGCCGACGTACTCGCGCCAGCGGTCGGCGGTGATGAAGTCCGGCACCGGCGGGCGGGAGGTCACCTTCAACGGCATCGGCACGATCGGCAGCAGCGCCAGCACCAGGGCGGCCACCGTGACGGTCTTGGCGTGCTGCCACTGCGCGCCGCGCAGCGTCCAGGCCCGCTGCACGGCCAGCGCCAGCAGCATGCCGATCACCACGGAGGTGATCAGGGCGAACCGGGTGGGCACCACCGCGTCCAGCAGCGGCAGCCGCACCAGCAGTTCCCACGGCCCGGTGACCAGGTCCCGCCCCCACCAGGAGATCCGCTCGCCGAGGGAGAGCAGCGCGAAGAACGCGCCGGTCACGGCGAGCGCCCGGACGAGGCGTTCGCGGCGCAGCCAGAGCACGATGCCGACGGCGATCAGTGACAGGCTCCAACCGAAGAAGGCGTTCTCCTCGGAGTAGTTCGGGGCCAGGTTGACGTTGGCCCGTTCGTTGCCGCCGAAGGTGGGCGAGCCGGGGGCGAAGAAGGCGGCGATGTCGTTGCCGTAGTCCTGCACCGCGTCGCTGAGCCCGTGGTACGCCATCGGCCCGGCGAACTGGATGTAGAGCGGGTACGCCAGCAGCGCCCCGGCCAGCACCGCGCACGCGGCCAGCCCGGTGGCCAGGGGCCGCCACGCCGCCGACCAGAGCGCCGGCCGCTGGGCCACCATGGCGATCAGGAAGATGCCGCAGGCCAGGGCGGTGAAGAGCAGGATCTCCTCGTTGATGAACGCCTGCCCGGTGACCAGCACGGCGAGCAGCAGCCCGTCGCGCACCGGCCGGGTGGAGCGGGTCAGCACCATCACCCGCCACACGATGAACGGCAGCAGGAACTGGCTGATGATGTTGGGGTGCCAGTTGGCGTGCGAGAGCATCGCCGGGGAGAACCCGCAGAACCAGCCGCCGACCGCCGCGGCGAGCCGCCGCCGCACCAGGTGCCGGGACAGCACGTGGTACCAGGCGGCGGCGGTGCCGGCCAGGCCCAGGGTGACCAGCACCACGAAGGAGACCGCCGGCCCGAACAGCAGGGTGACCGGCACCATCGGGATGCCCAGCGCCAGCACCGCCGTGTTGGCCATCAGGTTGACGCCGTCGGGGTAGTTGAACTGGTCGGTGTAGAACGGGAACTCCCCGTGCAGCACCACCCGCACCGAGTGGGCGAGGAAGAACTGCACCTGCGCCGGGTCGCTGCTATAGAGCGAGGCCACCCGGCCGGCCGGGTCGGCCCAGATCCGGCTGGTCACCCAGAGCGCGACGAGCAGGAAGATGCCGTACACCACCAGGTCCTTGCGGCGGGCGGTCCAGCGCCAGCGCCGCCACCATGCGGCCGGCGTCGCGCCGTCACCGTCCGTGTCCGCAACCCCCCGCTCCGGTACGGCCACCGTCGCCGCGTCGGCACCGTCGACGTCAGCTGCCGTGGCCGGCCCGTCGGGTGTCGTCCCCACCGGCGGCGCGTCGACAGGCGTCGCCTCGACCGTCCGGTCCACGGGGGCCGGCACGTCGGCGAGACGCAGGTCGGCAGGGGTGCAACGGGTCACGGGTGCGGGCGCTGTCGCGGTGGCCGTCGTGCCTCGGGCAGAGCCCTCGGAGTCGTCGGGGGCCGGTGCGGAGGCGCCACGGGGCTCGGCAGACGTCACAGTCGGCGGAGTCTACCGGAGCCGGGAAAAAGCCCGAAATTCACTCTGGTGTCCCTTGTGGTCA
This sequence comes from Micromonospora humidisoli, assembly GCF_016900955.1. NCBI lineage: Bacteria > Bacillati > Actinomycetota > Actinomycetes > Micromonosporales > Micromonosporaceae > Micromonospora > Micromonospora humidisoli. Next base: position 967,688 of record NZ_JAFEUO010000001.1, on the reverse strand, counting down.
TCGGGACACGGCTGCGGGGCGTCACCGGGCGTTGCGTACCATGTGGTCTTCCGACAACGACGGCGACGCGATCGGGGGCGTAGGGATGGCATCGGTTCGCCGTCGCGGCACGACGGTCGCCGCGCTGCTCGCCCTGCTGCTGGCCGCCCCGGCGTGCGGCCCGGTCGCCTCGCGTCAGGTGCACGAGCTGCGGGTCGGCTACGACAGCCTGGACGGCACCCGCGCGGTGTGGCCGCCGCGCGGCGCGCTCGCCGGGGACGCCACGGCGACGGCGGCGGTGACCGAGGCGGTCCGCGCCTGGCGTTCGCCTGTCGACGACCGGGTCCACCTGCCGTCGTCGGGGATTCTCTGGTCGGGTGCGGTCGACGGCGTGCCGCTGGCCCTGGTCGCCGCCGACGTGCCCGGGGAGAGCGCCTCCTGGCTGCTCCAGCTCACCGGGCGCGACGGCCGCTACGAGGTGACCCGCGCCAGCGAGTACACCGACCCGGGTTACCTGGTCTATGCCGACGTCCTCCCGCTGCACCTGCCGGACGGCCGGCGCTACCTGACCTCGGGCCGGGTGGAGCGGCTGCTCGGCCCGGACGGTCGGGCGCTGATGCTGACCGACGGGCTGACCGGTGCGGTGAAGGTGCCCGACTGCCGGGCGGTGCCGGTGACGGCCACCCTGCGGGCCACCGAGTCGCTGCCCCGGGGGCGGGCCGCCGACCGTCTGCTCGACCTGGGCGCGGCCACCGTCGACCCGAGGTATCCCCTGGTCCGCGACGACACCGGTTCCGGCCGGCGGGCCCTCGACGGGTTGGACACCTGCGTGCTGGCCGACGAGCAGGGGCCGTTCGGGAGCATCCCGCGCCGCATCGGCGACCGGGACGCCCCCCGGTCGGTGCCCGAGTCGTGGCCGATGGAGAAGGTGGCCGTGCGGGCCATCGGCGAGATGACGCTGGGCGGCGGTAACGACCCCGGCGACCTGGAGCAGCTCACCTGGGAGACCGACGCGGGAACGATGACCGCGGTGGTCTACCGGCCGGCCGGCGACGGCACGCCTGTGGTCTCCCCCGCCGACCGGTCCAACCCGTTGCAGACCTACGTGCTGCCGGTGCCCGGGCAGCCGCTGGTGGTGCTCACCTGGCGGGGCAACCGGGACGCCTCCCTGTCGGTGCCGCCCGGCACCCCCCGCCTGGTGGAACGTCCCGGCCTGGTGGTCGTCCCGATGCCCGCCTCCCGGCAGACCTTCAGCCTGGCCACCGCCGAAAAGACCTACTACCGCTCCGCCGGCGGCCGCTGACCCCCCACCCCACCCACCTCGCCCCCCACCCCCCGGCTCGCCCCGGTGATCAAGAGGTTTGCGTCAAAGTTGATCTCTGGGTTGACGCAAACCTCTTGATCACCGGGGGCGGAGGGGGCGGCGATACGCGCGAGGCGAGTGGTGGAGGAGGGCGCGGGCCGGGAGACGGGCGCAGGGGCGGTCGCGGCAGGGCCGGGACCGCCCCTGGGGTCGGGGTGGATCAGTTGGGGGTGGTGTCGGGGGCCGGGAGGCGGACCGTCTCCACCGAGGGGGCGTCGCCGTCCAGGCCGGAGATCCAGCCGGTGACGTCGCGGGCCACGTCCTGCGCGGTCAGCCGCAGGTCGGCGAGGATCTGCGCCCGGGTCCCGTGCGGGTGCCAGTCGGCCGGTACGCCCAGGTCGCGCAACGGCACCCGGACGTCGGCGTCGCGCATCGCCTGACCCAGCGCGTCACCGACACCGCCGATCCGTACGCCGTCCTCGACGGTGACGACCAGGCGGTGCCCGGCGGCCAGCTCGACCAGTTCGGCCGGCACCGGACGCACCCAACGCGGGTCGACCACGGTCACGCCGTAGCCCTGCTCGGCCAGCCGGGTCGCCACCTCCATCCCGAGCAGGCCGAAGGCGCCCACCGCCACCAGCAGCACGTCGGTACGCGCCGACTCGGCCAGCACGTCGACCGGGCCCACCCGGCGGATCGCCGGCAGGTCGGCGGCGACGGTGCCGGTGGGGAACCTGACGATGGTGGGACCGTCGTCGACGGCGATCGCCTCGCGCAGCTCCTCGCGGAGGCTGGCGGAGTCGCGGGGGGCGGCGATCCGCAGCCCCGGCACCACCCCGAAGACCGACATGTCCCAGATGCCGTAGTGGCTCGGCCCGTCCGGCCCGGTGATGCCGGCCCGGTCCAGCACGAAGGTCACCGGCAACCGGTGCATCGCCACGTCCAGCAGAACCTGGTCGAAGGCGCGGTTGAGGAAGGTCGCGTAGACCGCCACCACCGGGTGCAGGCCACCCATCGCCAGGCCGGCCGCGGAGGTTGCCGCGTGCTGCTCGGCGATGCCCACGTCGTACACCCGGTGGGGGTGCTTGCGGGCCAGGGTGGCGATGCCGGTCGGCTCGGCCATCGCGGCGGTGATCCCCACCACGTCGGGCCGCTCGTCGGCGATGGCGACCAGTTCGTCGGCGAAGACCTGCGTCCACTTCACCGACGGGGCGGCGAGCAGCTTGCCGGTCTCGACGTCGAACGCGCCCGGACCGTGCAGGCAGTCCGCCTCGTCCTCCTCGGCCGGGCGGTAGCCGTAGCCCTTGCGGGTCACCGCGTGCACGATCACCGGGCCGCCGAAGTTCTTGGCCGCGCGCAGCGCCGACTCGACGGCGGCGACGTCGTGCCCGTCGACCGGGCCGACGTACTTGATGCCGAGGTCCTCGAACATCGCCTGCGGGGCGACCGCGTCCTTGATGCCCTTCTTGACCGCGTGCAGCACCTCGTACATCGGCCTGCCGACGAACGGGGTGTTGCCGAGGGCGTCCTTGACCGTGTCGAGGACCTTCTCGTAGCCGGGGTTGAGCCGCAGCGACGACAGGTGGTCGGCCAGGCCGCCGATGGTGGGCGAGTAGGAGCGGCCGTTGTCGTTGACCACGATCACCAGCCGGTTGCCGGCGGTGGCGATGTTGTTCAGCGCCTCCCAGCACATGCCGCCGGTGAGCGCCCCGTCGCCGACCACGGCGACCACGCTGCGCTGCTCGCCCCGCAGGGCGTACGCCTTGGCCAGGCCGTCGGCGTAGGACAGGGCGGTGGAGGCGTGCGAATTCTCGATCAGGTCGTGCTCGCTCTCGCCCTGGCTGGGGTAGCCGGAGAGGCCACCGCGCTGGCGGAGCTTGTCGAAGCCGTCCTGCCGGCCGGTGAGGATCTTGTGCACGTACGACTGGTGGCCGGTGTCGAACAGGAGCCGGTCACGCGGCGAGTCGAAGACCCGGTGCATGGCCAGGGTCAGCTCCACCACGCCCAGGTTGGGGCCGACGTGCCCGCCGGTCCGGGACACCTTGGCGATCAGGAAGTCACGGATCTCGGCGGCGAGGATGTCCAGCTGTTCGCCGGTCATCCGCTTCACGTCCTGCGGACCACGGACGGTGCCCAGTAGCCGACCGTGGTTGGCCGTGTCCTCGTCAACACTCATGACGAGAGAGTCTATCGGCCGCCGCACACTCCGCAGCCTTGCCGTGGATCACCGCAGGTGGACCCCTGGATCAGCGGAGCACGACCAGCCGGCGGGGCGGGGGCGGCGCGACCACCCCGTACGGCGGCCCGGACGGCGTCCACGAACCCAGCACGGCGGCCCGCCGCGCGCCGGTCACCGAGGGCAGCGCGCCCGGCAGCCCGTGCCAGGACAGCCACCCGAGCAGGGCGAACGCGTACGCCTCCCGGGCCTGGGCGGGCACCCCCAGGTCGTCGGTGGTGCGCAGCGTCCACCGGCCGCCGCCGAGGGCGGACAGCCGGCCCCACAGGGTCGGGTTGCGGACCCCGCCGCCGGCAGCAACCAGCTCGGTCACCCGGTGCCGCCGGCAGGCGTCGGCGACCGTCCGGGCGGTCAGCTCGGTCAGCGTGGCGAACACGTCGTCGCGGCCGACCGGTTCCCCGAGCGCCGCCAGCCGGTCGTCGAGGTAGCCGGCGTGGAACAGTTCCTTGCCTGTCGACTTGGGCGGTTCCGCCGCGTAGTAGGGCTCGGCGAGCAGCAACGCCAGCAGCCCGGGGTGCACCCGGCCGGCCGCCGCTCGTGCCCCGTCGACGTCGCAGGGCCGGTCGAGCAACCGCCGGGCCGCCGCGTCGAGCAGGGCGTTGGCCGGGCCCACGTCGTAGCCGAGCACGGGGGCGTCCGGCGCGACCACGGTGAGGTTGGCGATACCGCCCAGGTTGAGCGCCGCCCGCACCCCGCCGCCGGGCCGCCCGCCCGGCTCGGCGTCGGCGGCCGGGGCGAGCAACAGGGCGTCGAAGGCGGGGACCAGCGGCGCGCCCTGCCCGCCGGCGGCGACGTCCGCCGACCGCAGGTCCGACAGCACGGGTACGCCCACCCGGGCGGCGACCCGGGCCGGCGCGCCGAGCTGGAGGGTGCCCCGCACGGTGCCGCCGTCGACCCAGTGGAAGACGGTCTGCCCAGGTGAGACGACCAGGTCGGCCCGCCCGCCGGCCAGCTCGACGCCGAGCGCGGCGGCGTCGGCGAACACCGCGCCGAGGGCGTTGTCGAGCCGGCAGACCGCCTCGACCGTGGTGGGCCCCGGCGGCAGCACCGCCCCGATCCGCTCCCGCAGCTCCGCGTCGTAGCCGCACTCCCGGTGCCCGAGCGGGCGCATCCGCAGGGTGTCCCCGGCGGTGGTGAACTCGGCGGCGACCACGTCCACCCCGTCGTACGAGGTGCCCGACATCAGCCCGACGATCTTCATCGGGCCAGGCTAGTCAGCGGGCCGGGGGCAGGAACAGGCCGACCAGTTCGACGTGCTGGGTCATCGGGAACAGGTCGTAGCCGCGCAGGGCGGCCAGCCGCCAGCCGGCCCGGCCGAAGGTGCGTACGTCCCGGGCGAAGGCGGCCGGGTCGCAGGCCACGTACGCGACCGCGCGGGGGGTGGCGGCGATCATGTCCCGCACCACCGCCGCGCCCGCACCGGTACGGGGCGGGTCGAGCACCACCAGGTCGACCGGGCCGGTGATCCGGCGGCGGGCCAGGGCGGTCTCCACCCGGGCGGCGACCACCTCGACCCGGGACAGGTCGGCGAGGTTACGTCGGGCGGCGGCTACTCCCTCGGCGGCTGACTCGACCACGGTGATCCGCGCGTCCGGGCCGACCCGGGCGGCGAGCGCGGCGGCGAACAGGCCGGCCCCGCCGTACAGGTCCCAGACGGACTCGCCGGGCTGCGGGTCGAGCAGGTCGAGGACCGTGTCGGCCAGGGTGTCGGCAGCGGCCGGGTGCACCTGCCAGAACCCGCCGGACGGCACCGTCCAGTCCCGACCGGCGGCGACCTCGCGTACCGTCGCCGGGCCGGCCGGGGACGGGCCGGCGGGGTCGGTCGCCGCCGGACCGGCGGGGAGGTCGACCGGGGTGGGCGTCCCGTCGGCGAGGGCGGTGACCACCACCTCGCCGCCGGTGGAGGCGACCGTCGCCACCGCGTCGGCCGCCGGCCAGTTCTGCCCGAGCACCGGCAGCGCCTGGATCGCCGGGTGGGCGATCAGGCACCGGTCGATCGGCACCACCTCGTGCGAGCGGTGCTTGAGCAGCCCGGCCCGGCCGGTGGCGTCGACCGCGTAGCGGACCCGGGAGCGCCAGCCCAGCGGGCCGCCGGGCAGCGGCGCGACGCTGACCCGCAGCACGTCGATCTCGGCGTCGGTGAGCCCGCCGAGCCGGCTGAGCTGCTCGCGGACCACGGTCGTCTTCCAGTCGAGCTGGGCGGCCGGGGCGACGTGTTGCAGGTCGCAGCCGCCGCAGCCGCCCGGCCTGGCGTACGGGCAGGGCGGGGCGACCCGGTCCGGCGACGCCTCGACGATCTCGACGGCGTCGGCGCGGGCGAACCCCCGGTGCAGCTCGGTCACCTCGGCGACCACCCGTTCCCCGGGCAGCGCGTGCCGGACGAAGACCACCTGGCCGTCGACCCGGGCCACGCAGTGCCCGCCGGGGGCGACCGCGTCGACTGTCAGCTCGACCCGTTCGGCCTCCTCCAACCCGGGCCGAAGCTCCTGCCCGCGCAGCTGATCCTGCCCGGCCCGAAGATCCTGCCCGGCCCGTCGGTCCGGCCCGGGACGCTGGTCCGCACCGGCGTCGTCGCTGCCGGCCGGGCCGGAACGGGCGGGGGTCGCGGAACGGGCGGGGCCGGGGTAAGCGGTCACGGGCGGTCTCCGGTCGACGGGCCGGGCTCGCCGGACGCGGCAGCCACCGGCGGGACGGGCGGCGGGGCGCTGTGCGGCGTGACCCGGGGCCCCCGGGCGGGGGTACGACTCAGCGTCTCGTCCAGCCGGTCGAGGTTCTTGGTCGCGGTGGAGGCCAACTGCCAGGGCACACTGGTCACCATCACGCCCGGCTCGAAGAGCAGCCGGCCCTTGAGCCGCAGCGCGCTCTGGTTGTGCAGCAGGTTCTCCCACCAGTGGCCCACGACGTACTCGGGGATGAAGACGGTGACCACGTCGCGGGGCGACTCCCGGCGGGTGTTCGCCACGAAGTTCAGGATCGGCCTGGTGATCTCCCGGTACGGCGAGTCGACCACGGTCAGCGGCACCGGCAGTTCCCGCCGCTCCCACTCCTGCTGGAGTTGCCGGGTGTCCTTCTCGTCCACGTTGACGGTGACCGCGGTCAGCGTGTCCGGCCGGGTGGCGCGGGCGTAGGCGATGGCCCGCAGGGTCGGCTGGTGCAGCTTGCTGACCAGCACGATGGCATGGTTACGGGCGGGCAGCACGCCGCGTACCTCGGTCGGTTCCAGCTCGGCGGCGATCCGGTCGTAGTGCCGGCGGATGGCCAGCATCAGCAGGTAGATCACCCCCATCGCGGCGATGGCGATCCACGCGCCGAGCAGGAACTTGGTGATCAGCACGATGACCAGGACGGTGCCGGTCATCGCCATGCCGAACGCGTTGATCGCCCGGGAGCGGAACATCCGCCGGCGGGCCTGCGGGTCCCGCTCGGTGCGCAGGTGCCGGTTCCAGTGCCGGATCATGCCGGCCTGGGAGAGCGTGAACGAGACGAAGACGCCGACGATGTAGAGCTGGATCAGCTTGGTCACCTCGGCCTGGAAACCGACGATCAGCACGATCGCGAAGACGGCGAGGAAGACGATGCCGTTGGAGAACGCCAGCCGGTCGCCCCGGGTGTGCAGTTGCCGGGGCAGGTAGCGGTCCTGGGCGAGGATCGAGCCGAGCACCGGGAAGCCGTTGAACGCGGTGTTCGCGGCCAGGAACAGGATCAGCGCGGTCATTCCGGCGACCACGTAGAGCAGCACCGACCCGCCGCCGAAGACGGTCTCGCCGAGCTGGGTGGTCACGGTCTTCTGCACGTACCCGTCGGGGCCGGAGAGGATCTGCGTGGTGGGGTCCTCGACGAACTGGAGGCCGGTGAGCCGGGCCAGCCAGATGATGCCGACCAGCATGGCCACCGAGATGCTGCCGAGCAGCAGCAGGGTGGTGGCGGCGTTGCGGCTCTTCGGGGCCTTGAACGCCGGCACCCCGTTGGAGATCGCCTCGACCCCGGTCAGCGCGGCGCAGCCGGAGGAGAAGGTCCGCAGCAGCAGGAAGATCAGCGCGAAGCCGGTCACGCTGTGCTCGGCCTGGATCTCCAGTCCCGCGCTGGGGGCGCGCAGGTCGTCGCCGAGGACGAAGTACCGGACCAGCCCGGTGAGGATCATCCCGCCGATGACGATCACGAAGCCGTACGTGGGGATGGCGAACGCGGTGCCGGACTCGCGCAGCCCGCGCAGGTTCATCGCGGTCAGCAGCACCACCGCGCTCACCGCGATCAGCACCTTGTGGCTGGCCACGAAGGGCACCACCGACCCGAGGTTGGCCACCCCGGAGGAGACCGACACGGCGACGGTCAGCACGTAGTCGACCAGCAGCGCGCTGCCCACCGCCAGCCCGGCCCGGGGACCCAGGTTGACCGTGGCCACCTCGTAGTCGCCGCCGCCGGAGGGGTAGGCGTGCACGTTCTGCCGGTAGCTGGCCACCACGGTCAGCATGACCACGACCACCGCGAGGGCGATCCAGGGGGAGAACAGGAACGCCGACGCCCCGGCGATGGAGAGGGTCAGCAGGATCTCGTCCGGGGCGTACGCGACGCTGGACAGCGCGTCGGAGGCGAAGACCGGCAGGGCGATGCGCTTGGGCAGGAGGGTGTGCTGGAGCCGGTCCGACCGGAACGGTCGACCGACGAGGAGTCGCTTCAGCAGCGAGGTGGGACTGGCCACAAGCGCTAAGGGTACGACCACCGGATCGTGGTCGCCGGGGGGTGCCTGATCCCCCTCCCGGGTCCCGGCGCGGTACCGTTCGGTCCCCCGTGGTCGGGGTGGACGTGGCAGGCTCGCAGACGACAGTCGCCGGGAGGCGGGCACACCTTGGGAGGGACACCGTGCACGTCGTGATCATGGGCTGTGGGCGGGTCGGCTCGACGCTGGCCCAGAGCCTGGAGTCCCGGGGGCACTCGGTGGCGGTGATCGACCAGGACGCCGACGCGTTCCGCCGCCTCGGCCCCGACTTCGCCGGGATCACCGTCACCGGCGCCGGCTTCGACGGCGAGGTGCTGCGCCAGGCCGGCATCGAACGGGCGGACGCCTTCGCCGCCGTCTCCAGCGGCGACAACTCCAACATCATCTCGGCCCGGTTGGCCCGCGAGACGTTCGGCGTCTCCCGGGTCGCCGCCCGGATCTACGACCAGCGCCGGGCGCAGGTCTACGAGCGGCTCGGCATCCCCACCGTCGCCACCGTCCGCTGGACGGCCGACCGGATGCTGCGCCACCTGGTCCCCGAGGGCAACGTGGAGATCTTCCGGGACCCGACCAGCACCGTGTCGATCATCGAGGTGCCGGTGCACAAGGACTGGATCGGCCGGCCGCTGCGCCAGTTGGAGGAGGCGGCCGGGACCCGGGTGGCGTACCTGACCCGCTTCGGCATCGGCATGCTGCCCACCGCGTCCAGCGTCGTGCAGGAGGGTGACCAGCTCTACCTGCTGGTCACCGACGACATCGCCGCCCAGGTCACCGCGGTGGCCGCCACGCCGCCCGAAGGAGGGCACTGAGCCATGCGGATCGCCATCGCGGGCGCCGGCAACGTGGGCCGGTCGATCGCCCAGGAGCTGATCGACAACGGCCACCAGGTGATGCTGATCGAACGGCAGCCCCGGATGCTGCGCCCGGACCGGGTGCCGACCGCCGACTGGGTGCTGGCCGACGCCTGCGAGCTGGCGAGCCTGGAGGAGGCGAACGTCGCGGGCTGCGACGTGGTGGTCGCCGCCACCGGCGACGACAAGGTCAACCTGGTGGTGTCCCTGCTGGCCAAGACCGAGTTCGCGGTGCCCCGGGTGGTGGCCCGGGTCAACCGGGCCGAGAACGAGTGGCTGTTCACCGAGCAGTGGGGCGTCGACGTGGCGGTCAGCAAGCCCCGGGTGATGGCCGCCCTGGTCGAGGAGGCGGTCACCGTCGGCGACCTGGTCCGGTTGATGACGTTCCGGCAGGGCGAGGCGAACCTGGTGGAGATCACCCTGCCGCCGACCGCGCCCTACGTCGGCCAGCCGATCCACGCCGTGCCGATCCCCCGGGACGCCGCGCTGGTGGCGATCCTGCGCGGCAAGCGGGTGCTGGTGCCCAGCCCCGACGACCCGATCGAGGCCGGCGACGAGCTGATCTTCGTGTGCACCGCCCAGGTGGAGGACGAGGTGCGCGGGGTGATCCTCGGCCCGGACAGCGTGGAACGGACCCGCGGCACGGGCTGACCGTCCCGCCCGGCGGGTGCCGGACGGTTGGGTGCGCCGGCCGCCCAGGAGACCCTGGAGACTGGAGACCGGCCCCGGCGGCCCCGGGTGCCGGCCCTGGAGGTCAGCCGCCGGGCAGCGGCTGCGGTGCGGACTCCCGGGTCACCCGGCGCACCACCCAGACCGTGATCAGCAGCAGCAGCGCGTAGGGCGGGTAGCCGAGGGCGAGCCGGGCCACCCCCAGCGCGGTGTCCTGGTGGGCCAGGTAGAGCCCGGCCTGCACCCCGACCTTCGCCAGCCAGACCACCCCCCAGAGCACGGTGAGCTGGGTGAAGGTACGCACCAGCCGGGGGTCGTCGCGCCACTCGGAGCGCCCCTTGGCCACCAGCACCGACCAGATCCACCCGACCAGGGGCTGCCGGATCACCGCGGAGAGCAGCAGGGCGATGCCGTAGCCGATGCCGTAGAGGATGCCCGGGAGATAGAAGTCCCGCTCGTCCCCGGTACGCCAGGCGATGGCCGCGCCGATCGCGATGCCGAACAGCCCGTTGACGGCGTGCCGGACCGGGCGGCGCTGGACCAGCCGGACGATCGCGATCAGCACCGCCACCCCGACCGAGGCGATCACCGCCGGCCGCAGCTCGCCGACCACGTTGGCCAGCACGAACACCACCACGGGGATGCTGGACTCGACCAGCCCGCGCCAACCGCCGAGCTGGTCGGCCATCTGCTCGGCGAGGCTGGGCAGCCGCTCGTCGTCAGGCGGGGTGGTCTGCGGCTCGGTGGCCGGGGGCTGTCCCGTCGTCACTTCGGCGACTCCAGCTCGTAGTACGGGTTGTAGATCACCTTGCGGTCGTCCCGGACGGCGACCCGGCCCCGGGCGGTGAGGTGCCGGCCCGGCTCGATGCCGGCGATGTGCCGGCGGCCCAGCCAGACCAGGGTGACCACGTCACTGCCGTCGTAGAGGTCCGCCTCCAGGGTGGGCAGGTTGGTCCGGGGCGTGTAGACCACGGTGCGCAGCCGCCCGGCGACCGAGACCACCTGCCCCCGCATGCACTGCCGGGCCAGCACGCCACCGGACTCGGCGCTCTCCCGGCGCAGCTCCTGCGCCTCGATCTCGGCCTCGCTGGCGGTGAACCGGCGCAGGATGCCCCGTAGCGACATCCGGCTCTCGTCGGTCGACATGACCTCCGCGTCACCCTCTCCACGCTGACCGGTCGGCACCGGCGTCACCCCGGTCCCGGGCGGGACCGTGCCGCCAGCGTACGCCGATCCGGCCCCACGGCGTCGGTCCGGTGCGCCCGCCCCCGGTCGGTGCCCCCACCGGGACGCCACCGCCGCCGGCCTCGGCCGGGCCGTTACCGCCCGCTCGTGGCCGGGACGCCACCGCAGCCGGTCGGCGGGAAAGCCACTGCCGGCCCGTGGCCGGGACGCGCCGCCGACCTCGGGCGGGCCGCCGGGGCGGACAGCAGTCCGGGCCGGACCCGGCCACCTCAGGCGGCGGGTCCGGCCCGGACGGGTCGGTCAGGCCTGGTTCGGGGCGGGCGTCGCGCCGTCGCCGCCCTCGGCCTGGTCGGCCATCTCCCGGGGCAGCCGCAACGGCAGCGGCTCACGCACCGGCTTCGCCTCCTGGCCCCGGTCGACCACCAGGCCGTCCAGGCAGGTGGCGAGCGGTCCGGCCGCGGTCGGGTCGGTGGCGGCGGCACCCTGGTAGACGCCCCGGACCATCCAGCGCGGGCCGTCGACGCCGACGAAGCGCAGGTCGGTCGGGCCGTCCGGGGTGCGCACCCGGGCGTGCAGCTCGACGCCGTACTCGCCCCGGGCCTCCTCGACGGTGGCGCCGTCGGCGATCAGCGACTGCCGGATCTCGTCGCGCACCTCGTCCCAGATGCCCTCGGAACGGGGCGCGGCGAAGACACCGAGCTGGAGGGCGTTGTCCCCGTGGACGAGCACCACCTGCTGGACGACGCCCTGCGGGTCGGCCTGCACCCGTACCTCGACCCCGGGCACCGCCGGGATGTGCAGGCTGCCCAGGTCGAGCCGCTGCACGTCGTCAGGCGCCTCGGCGACGTCGTACGGGCCACGGGCCGGGCCCGCCGTCTCGTAAGCGTCGGGGCCGTCGGCCCGCTCGTCACGGGCGTGCCGCCCGTTGCCGGCCCGCTTTCGGGAGAAGATCACTGCGCCCACCCTCCGCTGTTCGCACTCACCCTGCCACCTCTTCCGTCCGTACGCCGACCCGGTCGGTGTCCGCCGCCCGGGTCGGGCCGCCGGGTGGGGGCACGAGCCCGGCGTGGCCACCCGTCGACCCGTGGCCCCCGGTCCCCCGTCGGGACCCGGGCAGCACCGCCACCGGCTGGAAATCGGCCCGCTCCACCCGCTGGACAACGAGTTGCGCGATGCGATCGCCACGGGAGATCTTCGCCGGTGCGTCCCGATCGTGGTTGATCAGGTTGACCAGGATCTCACCCCGGTAGCCGGCGTCGACCGTACCGGGCGCGTTGAGCACCGTCACGCCGAGCCTGGCGGCCAACCCGGAGCGCGGGTGGACCAGGCCGACGTAGCCCTCCGGCAGGGCCAGCGCCACGCCCGTGGGGACCAGGGCCCGGCCGCCCGGGGGCAGCTCGACGTCCGCGGCGGCCACCAGGTCGGCACCGGCGTCGCCCGGGTGGGCGTACGCGGGCAGCGGCAGCTCCGGATCGAGCTGCCGGACGGGCACGGGTACGACGTGGGTCACGGGTCTGCCTCTTCCGTCGGCGTTCACGGGGTGCCCTGCCATCCTGCCGGGTCGGCGGCCCGTCGTGTTCCGTACCCTCGGGGTGTGAGCCTGTCGCCTTCCCCGTCGTCGACGCCGCGCGTCGCGGCCGTCCCGGCGTACTCCGAGCGGCTGGGCCTGCCCTGGTGGTGCTGGGTGGCCGGGGTGGCCCTGGCCGGGCTGGCCGCCGTCGAGCTGTGGATGGGTGCCGGCGGGGTACGCGCCTGGCTGCCCTTCGTGCTGCTGCTGCCGGCCACCCTGGCCGGGTTGTGGTGGCTGGGCCGGGTCCGGGTCGCGGTCGCCGACGGTGAGCTGTGGGTCGACGACGCCCACCTGCCCGTCCGGTACGTCGCCGACGCCGTCCCGCTCGACGCCGCCGGCCGGCGCGAGGTGCTCGGGGTCGGCGCGGATCCGCTGGCCTTCGTGGTGCAGCGGCCCTGGATCGGCGGTGCGGTGCAGGTGGTGCTCGACGATCCGGACGACCCCACCCCGTTCTGGGTGGTGAGTTCCCGCCGGCCGACCGAGCTGGCCGCCGCCCTGCTGGCCGCCCGCGACGCGGCCTGAGCGGGGCGGGCGGGGTACGGCCCGACGCGCCTCCCGGGCCGGTCGGCCGGGGTCGGTTCGGGGTCAGGGCTGGCCGGGGGCCGGCAGGGCGGGTGGTCCGTCGCCGCCGGGCAGCTCCCGGCGCTGTTTGCGCAGGTCCCGGCGGAGCTGCTCGGCCAGCGAGCGGGTGGCCCGGCGGTTGAGGTAGCTGGCCACGGCCGCGCCGGTGAGGAACGGGCCCAACGTGGTCAGGTTGCGGCCGAAGCGCTTGAGCAGGGTGTCCCGCAGCTCCTTGCGGGCGGCGGTGCCGAGCACCGCGCTCACCCCGACGCCCGGCATCATCGGGTTGATCCCCCGCTGGCTGGCCCACGACTGGACCAGGGCGAGGGTTCGAGGAGTGCCGCCGGCGGGCAGCGGTGCGCCGTAGATCTCGTGCAGCTCGCCGATCAGCTTGAGTTCGATCGACACCACGGCCACCGTCTCGGCGGCGAGCAGCACCGGCGCGGACAGCAGGGTCGGGGCGACGGTCCACTCCACCGCGGCGACGCCGCCACCTGCCGCACCCACCCCGGCGGTGGCCCGGGTGGCGTTGCGGACCAGCCGGTCGGCGAGCGCCTCGTCGTCCAGGCCGGGAAAGTGCCGACGCAGCGTCGCCAGGTCCCGGACCGGGATGTGCGGCGCGACGTCGGCGACCGTGTCGGTCATCCAGCGCAGCGCCGCCCGTGGCTTGAACAGGTCGGCGAGCCCCCGGCTGCGGGCCTGCCCGACCAGCCGGGCGAGCAGCTGCCGACGGCGGGCGGGCGCGATGTCGTCGGCGGTCAGCGCCGCCACCGTGGCACCCAGCTCGTCGCCGGCCGGACCGCTGCCGGGCGGCACCGTCGGGTCGGTGCCTGCCGGATCGCTGCCGGGCGGGACGGCCGGACCGTTGCCGTCGGCCCGGTTCCCGGGCACGACGACGGGCGGGCCGGCTTCGGACTTCGGACCGTCCGGATCGGACCCGCCGTGCTCGTTCATCCCTCTGCCCCTCCCGTGGTGTCCACCGGTCCGGTGGACGCGCCTACCACGAGTCAAGCAGCAACCCGCCGTACCCGCACGGCGGCTCGGGCAGCGGCGGCCCCGCGAGGAGGCCGCCGCTGGTGTGGTGGGTGCTCAGACGCACTCGCGGCAGATCAGGTCGCCGTTGCGCTCGACCGCCAACTGGCTGCGGTGGTGCACCAGGAAGCAGCGTCCGCACCGGAACTCGTCCTGCTGCATCGGGAGGACCTTCACGGTCAGCTCCTCGTCGGCCAGGTCGGCGCCGGGAAGCTCGAAGCTCTCGGCCACCTCGGCCTCGTCGACGTCCACGGCGCCCGACTGTGAGTCGACCCGCCGGGCCTTGAGCTCTTCCAGGCTGTCCTCGCCGAGGTCGACCTCGTCGCGACGCGGGGCGTCGTAGTCGGTGGCCATCGGTTTCACTCTCCCATATCGATGTTGTCGCTTCCGGTTGTAACGCCGGGCGACGCTGTTTCGGTTCCCACTGGCCGGCCACCAATGTTTGTCGGTCGCCCGACCCGACGGCCTCTGGATCAAGGTCGCCGGGGGCAGGACCCGACGAGCGCGGTACCTTACCCCCTACCGGGCGAGGCATGTATACCGCCCTCGCGGCAGACATGTACGCCCCAGCGGCCCAAGATGTTCCCAATGTGACTCAGGCGACACGAAGATAGGGGTAGTAGTACCCCGTTCCCGGTTGGCGCGCCGGCATGTCGGACTGTTTCCACGCGTCCGCCGGACAACCGTTAACCTCAGCGGCGTACTCGACGGCCGACGGCGCCGGCCGACGCCGACGTTCGCCGCCACCACCCACTGTCCGGGGAGCACCCAGATGAGCTTTGCGCGAGTGCGAGCACTCGTTGTCGTCGGCCTGCTGGCGGTCGTCGCCCTGGTCATCGTCATCGTCGCCGTGGTCCGCGACACCCAGGGCAGCGGTGCCAACGCCAAGGGCTGCCCCGAGGGCTGGCCGCTGGCCGACCTGTCCCTGCGCACGTACAAGGATGTCAAGATCAACATCCTGAACGGCACCGGCGAGCCGGGCCTGGCCAGCAGCGTGGGCGACGACTTCCGCAACCGGAAGTTCCAGGTCAAGAAGGAAGGCAACGCCGCGCACTTCGACGGCGTCGCGCTGCTGCGGTTCGGTCCCAAGGGGGTCGGCTCGGCGCACCTGCTGCGCGCGTTCTTCCTCAACAACGCCGAACGCGACTACGACCCCAAGCGCCAGGACGACACGGTCGACGTGGTGCTGGGCGACGGCTTCCAGCAGTTGGCCACCACCACCGAGGTCAACCAGTCCCTCGGCGACCTGGGCGCGCCGGTCGCCCCGGAGGGCTCCTGCCCGATGCCGGTGCAGGACAAGTAAGCGACCCGGCCTGTCGACGGCGTCGACCGGCTCCCGCAGACCCCGGCCCGGCCGCCGGCCCGTGATCCGGCAGCCGGCGCTCAGGGGGGTGGTCAGGGGCCGCCGGAGGCGTCCAACGCGGCCAGCCGGGTGTGCAACGGCGTGAAGAGCGCCGGTGGGGCCGCGATGACCAGGTCCGGGCCGGCCGGACGACCGTCCAGCCCGGCCACCAGCAGCCCGGCCTCCGCGGCGATCAGCCCGCCCGCGGCCAGGTCCCAGGCGGCCAGCCCCTTCTCGTAGTACGCGTCCAACCGCCCCTCGGCGGCCAGGCAGAGGTCCAGCGCCGCCGCCCCCATCCGCCGGATGTCCCGCACGTCCCCGATCAACTCGGCGACCACCCGGGCCTGGTGCCGGCGGCGGCCGGCGTCGTAGCCGAACCCGGTGGCGACCAGGGCCTGCCCCAGCTCGGTCTCGGTCGAGCAGCGCAGCCGCCGGCCGTCACGCCAGGCGCCGCCACCGGCGGTGGCGGTCCACTCCTCACCGGTCGAGACGTTACGCACCACGCCGGCGACCACCCGGCCGTCCACCTCGGCGGCGAGCGACACCGCGCAGTACGGCAGCCCGTACAGGTAGTTCACCGTGCCGTCGATCGGATCGACGATCCAGCGCACGCCGTCCGCGCCGGCCGCGACGCCGCCGTACTCCTCGCCGAGCACCACGTCGGTCGGCCGGACCGCGCGCAGGGCGGCCAGGACCTGCCGCTCCACCGCCCGGTCGGCGGCGGTGACCACGTCGGTGGCGGTGCTCTTGGTGGCCGCGACCGAGACCCCCTCGGCCCGCATCCGGGCCGCCGTGTCGGCCGCGTCCCGGGCCACCTCGACGGCGATCCCGAGCAGTTCCCGTGCGGTAGGCGTCGAACCGGTCATCGAACCCTGCCCCCTTCGCGGCCGCCCCGCGCGCACCGGGCGTACCGGCCGGGAGCCACCCCGCCGTCCGGCGCGCCGCGTGCCCCGCCGCGCGTCGTCGATCTCGTCCGGACAGCATATGCAGACGCCGTCGCGGCCGGACGCACCCGGTTCGACGGGCGGTTTCCGGCGTCGACCGGCCGGCCACCGGGATCCCTCGACAGGATGGCCATAAAGTCGACATCCGTGTCGAACCGGTGGTACAGACGGCCGGTTGCCGTGCGCCGCAGGATGATCGCGCCAAGCAGGGTTACAATTCACCCTGCCCACGCGCCACGGACCACCGCCGCACAGCCGGCCCGGGACACGGGGGCCACTCAACGACGTCGACGGCACGGCACGCCACGCTGCGCCGGACGACTCCGGCCGTGCTCGCTCTTCGCCTCCGGAAGGTCATTCGTGACAGAACCCCGCCAGCCCGGCGCCGACGTTCGCTCGCTCACCGACACCCTGATCGCCCACGCCCAGAGCGCCGGTGGTCAGTTGACGTCGGCCCAGCTCGCGCGCACCGTCGAGTCCGCCGAGGTGACCCCGGCCCAGGCCAAGAAGATCCTGCGGGCGCTCTCCGAGGCGGGCGTCACCGTGGTGGTCGACGGCTCCGCCAGCACCCGCCCCCGCCGGGTGGCCGCCGCCCGGTCGGCCACACCGGCCTCGCGGGCCACCACCGCCAAGACCACCAAGAAGGCCGCCGCGCCGGCCCCGAAGCAGGCCCCCGCCGCCGAGGAGGCCACCGCGCCCGCTCCACGCAAGGCGGCCCCGCGCAAGGCGGCCACCACCGCCGGGGTGGCCGCGAAGGCCGCCGCACCGGCCGCCAAGGCGACGAAGTCCACCCGTGCCACCAAGGCGACCGTGGCCGCCGCCGGGGCCGGCAAGGCCGCCACCAAGGCCAAGGGCGAGGGCGCCGAGGGCGAGATCGATCCCGAGCAGTTGGCCGCGGAGATCGAGGACGTGGTGGTGGAGGAGCCGGCCGAGCTGACCCGGGCCGCCGAGACCGACGCCGCCGCCTCCGCCACCGACAACGACTTCGAGTGGGACGACGAGGAGTCCGAGGCACTCAAGCAGGCCCGGCGGGACGCCGAGCTCACCGCCTCCGCCGACTCCGTCCGGGCGTACCTCAAGCAGATCGGCAAGGTTCCGCTGCTCAACGCCGAGCAGGAGGTCGAGCTGGCCAAGCGGATCGAGGCCGGCCTCTACGCCGCCGAGCGGCTGCGCGCCGCCGACGAGGGCGAGGAGAAGCTGACCCGCGACATGCAGCGCGACCTGCTGTGGATCTCCCGGGACGGCGAGCGCGCCAAGAACCACCTGCTGGAGGCGAACCTCCGACTGGTCGTGTCGCTGGCCAAGCGGTACACCGGGCGCGGAATGGCCTTCCTCGACCTGATCCAGGAGGGCAACCTCGGCCTGATCCGCGCGGTCGAGAAGTTCGACTACACCAAGGGCTACAAGTTCTCCACGTACGCCACCTGGTGGATCCGGCAGGCGATCACCAGGGCGATGGCCGACCAGGCCCGCACCATCCGCATCCCGGTGCACATGGTCGAGGTGATCAACAAGCTCGGTCGCATCCAACGCGAGCTGCTCCAGGACCTGGGCCGTGAGCCCACCCCGGAGGAACTGGCCAAGGAGATGGACATCACACCCGAGAAGGTGCTGGAGATCCAGCAGTACGCTCGGGAGCCCATCTCGCTCGACCAGACCATCGGTGACGAGGGCGACAGCCAGCTCGGTGACTTCATCGAGGACTCGGAGGCCGTGGTCGCGGTCGACGCCGTCTCGTTCTCCCTGTTGCAGGACCAGCTCCAGCAGGTCCTGCAGACGCTCTCCGAGCGGGAGGCGGGGGTGGTCCGGCTGCGCTTCGGCCTGACCGACGGCCAGCCGCGCACCCTCGACGAGATCGGCCAGGTCTACGGGGTGACCCGGGAGCGGATCCGGCAGATCGAGTCCAAGACGATGTCCAAGCTCCGGCACCCGTCACGCTCCCAGGTGCTCCGGGACTACCTGGACTGAGCCGGTCACGTCAACCCGTCGTGTCGGTTTGATCACCAGGCGTAGAACATGCGATGGTGACTGATCCAATACGTGTTTGTGATCGTTGACGTGGCACCCTGGGTGCACGGCACACTGTCCTTCCCGCCAGGTGTGACCTCGGTCCCCCGCGGGCACACTGGGAAGGCGGGGCCCGGTAAGGGTGTTGCACGATGAGTGAGCAACGACCGAAGAGAGTGTTCATCGGTGACGACCAGAGGAGGAAGGCGATGACCCCGACCCTCACGCCGCCGCCCGAAACGGTGGCTCCCCCAGCCGCCGATGAACGGTGCGACCGCTGCAATGCTGCCGGCAAGCTCCGTATCACTCTGGCGGGTGGGAGCGAGTTGGTGTTCTGTGGGCACCACGCGAACAAGTACGCCGAGGATCTCGTGAAGATCACGGTGAAGTTCGCGACGGACCCGGAGTTCAGCTGGCGAGGCGCCGATCTGATGGCGAACTGACCCCGAAACCCCTACGACGACATAGCCGGGCGGAGGCACCCACAGGGTGCCTCCGCCCGGCTATGTGCACTCCCCCCACGGCACCCGCCCCGTCCCCACACCCCGCCCGGCAGCCCGGCCCCGTCCCCACACCCCGGCCACGCCCCGCTTCGTCCGGTGATTTGGCGCGCCCCGCCTCGCCCACGCCCCGCCTCGTCCGGTGATCAAGAGGTTTGGGCGGTGATCAAGAGGTTCAGGTCACCGACACGCCGATTCCTGACCCAAATCTCTTGATCACCGAAGAGGGGCAGAGACCGAAGAGGGGCAGAGACCGAAGAGGGGCGCGAGGGCCAGAGACCGGAGAGGGGGCGGGAGAGGCAGAGACCGGAGAGGGGCGGGAGGGGCAGAGGCCGGGGAGGGCGGGAAGGGGTGGAGTGGGCCGGGGAGGCCGGCAGTGGGCCCGATCAGAGGGTCTGGACGGTGGCTATGCGTTCTTCGAGCTGTTCGATGGTGGCCTGGGCGCTGGGCGGGCCGCCGCAGAGCCGGCGCAGCTCGGCGTGGATCTTGCCGTGGGGCAGTCCGGTGCGGTGGTGCCGGGCGGCCACCAGAGCGTTCAGTTGACGCCGGAGCGCCACCCGACGCTGGGCGGCACTCAGAGGTACGGCGGGTGCCGCCGGGGCCGCAGCGGCCGGCTCAACGGCCTGGACGGCCGTCCGACGCCGCTGCGCGGCGAGCTGGTCGGCCTGCCGCTTGGTCAACAGCAGCGACACCTGGTCGGCGGTGAGCAGACCGGGCAGCCCGAGGTACTCCTCCTCCTCCGGCGTGCCGGCCTGGGCGGCGGTGCCGAAGGAGGCCCCGTCGAAGATCACCTGGTCCAGTTCGGCGGTCGCGGACAGCGCGGTGAACCGCTTCTCCAGCTCGCCGCTGGCCTGCTCGTCGCGTTGGGCGCGCTCCAACAGGTCGTCGTCGAAACCCTCACGGTCCTTGGGCTTGCCGAGCACGTGGTCCCGCTCGGCCTCCATCTCGCTGGCCAGGCCGAGCAGGTGCGGCACGCTCGGCACGAACACCGAGGCCGTCTCGCCGGGACGGCGGGCCCGGACGAACCGGCCGATGGCCTGGGCGAAGTACAGCGGGGTGCTGGCGCTGGTGGCGTACACCCCGACCGCCAGCCGGGGGATGTCGACGCCCTCGGAGACCATCCGGACCGCCACCAGCCACCGCTGCTCGGACGCCGCGAA
Source organism: Micromonospora humidisoli (assembly GCF_016900955.1). Classification (NCBI taxonomy): domain Bacteria; kingdom Bacillati; phylum Actinomycetota; class Actinomycetes; order Micromonosporales; family Micromonosporaceae; genus Micromonospora; species Micromonospora humidisoli. The sequence goes on along the minus strand of NZ_JAFEUO010000001.1, from coordinate 947,632 downwards.
CGTCGCGATCCGCGCGGACGCGCCCTGGTCGTCGGAGAGGACCACGGTGGCCTTCTCCCCGGTCACCTGCTCGATCAGCCTGGCGTACGAGCGGGCGTTCTGCTGGTCGCTGGCGATGATCAGCCCACCGGCGTCGGCCATCCCGGCGTTGCGCAGCACGGTCAGCCGGGCGTCGGCGGCCCGCAGCACCTGCGGCATCCAGTCCCCGGCCGGGTCCAGCGCGGTCCGCCAGGCCTGGGCGATCAGGTCCTGGGTCATCGGCTCACCGAGCCGCGCCGCCAGTTCGTCCCCGGCGTTGGTGCGCCAGCGGGTCTCCCCCGAGTACGCCAGGAACAGCACCGGGCGTACGACGCCGTCGCGCAACGCGTCGGAGTAGCCGTAGACCGAGTCGGCGCGGGAGCGCAGCAGCCCGTCGCCGCCGCGCTCGTAGGTGACGAACGGGATCGGGTTGTCGTCGGAGCGGAACGGCGTACCGGTGAGCATCAGCCGGCGTACCGCGGGTTCGAAGGCGTTCTTGACCCCGTCGCCCCAGGAGCGGGAGTCCCCGGCGTGGTGGATCTCGTCGAGGATGACCAGGGTGCGGCGGGTCATGGTGCGCCGCCGGTGCACCTGCGGGGCCATCCCGACCTGCGCGTAGGTGACGACCGCGCCGTGGAAGTCGGCGGCGGAGTGCAGGTCGGCGTTGCGGAACGCGGAGTCGAGCTGGATGCCGACCCGGGCGGCGGCCTGCGCCCACTGGGTCTTCAGGTGCTCGGTCGGGGCGACCACGGTGACCGCCTCGACGGTGCCGTCGACCAGCAGTTCGGCGGCGATCCGCAGGGCGAAGGTGGTCTTACCGGCGCCGGGGGTGGCGACCGCGGTGAAGTCGTCGGTACGACGGCGCAGGTACTCCACCATCGCCTTGCGCTGCCAGGCGCGCAGGGGCGGGAACGTCTCCAACGCCGGCAACCGGGGTGCCACCCGAGGCTCCTCTCCGACCGCACGAGGCGGATCCGGGCCGAGGGCCACGGTACCGCCGCCCATGAAAACGCCTCCGCGCAGAGCATGCCGCGAAGGCCGGCCCAGCATAACCAGCCGGGCCCGGCAACCCCAGCCGACACCACGCCGACCGGTTCCGCCGCCGGTCAGCCGGGTGGACGGCCGAGGCCGGTCTCCGGCGGACGCATCGTCGCCACGGGTGCCGACCAGCGTCGCCGCAGCGCCACCAGGCGCAGCACGAAGACCAGCAGCGCCGCCGCGGTCAGCCCGCCCGCCCCGGCGTACCCGAGTGCCGACAGCAGCACCACCATGATCGATCCGGCGAGCGCGGCGACGGCGTAGATCTCGCGGCGCAGCACCACCGGGATCTCGGCGGTGAGCAGGTCCCGGCCCAGCCCGCCGCCGATCGCGGTGAGCATGCCGATCACCACCGCGCCGACCGCCGGCACCCGGGCGTCGAGCGCCTTGAGCGTGCCGGTGACGGTGAACAGGCCGAGCCCGGCGGCGTCGAGCACCAGCACGGTGGTGCGCAGCCGGGCGAGCTGCGGGTGCAGCCAGAACACGGCGGTGGCGGTGACCGCGGCGGTGGCGGCGTAGCGCCAGTCGGCGAAGGCGAGCGGCGGGACCTCGTCGATGACCAGGTCCCGGAAGATCCCACCGCCCAGCGCGGCGACGAACCCGACGAAGACGACGCCGAACAGGTCGAGCCGCTTCGCCACCGCCGCCGAGGCGCCGGAGGCGGCGAAGACGGCCACCCCGGTCAGGTCGGCCAGGAGCAGGGCGGTGGAGGTGGTCACACCGCCGAAGGTTACGGGGGCGGTCCGGCGGACCGCCCGGATCACTCGCGGTACGAGTCGTAGATCTCCTTGCACTTCGGGCAGACCGGCGAGCCGGGCTTGGCGGCCTTGGTCACCGGGAACGTCTCGCCGCAGAGCGCCACCACGTAGGTGCCCATCACGGCACTCTCGGCGATCTTCTCTTTACGCACGTAATGGAACATCTCGGGACCCGTGTCGGCGTCCTTCAACTCCGGACGCTCAAGAACCTCGGTACTCACAGTCACACCTCCAACTGCACAAGTTTGGCAGGTCGGCCGGGTCCGGTCCACCGCAGCCCACCTCGACGGCGGCCAGTTACGGTAGCTGACGTGACCACCTTTCACATCCGGCCCGGTACCGAGGTCGCCGAAGCCCTGCGTGACGGCCGTCCCGTCGTCGCCCTGGAGAGCACGATCGTCTCGCACGGTCTGCCCCGACCGGACAACCTGCGGGTCGCCCGGCAGATCGAGCAGACCGTACGCGACGCCGGAGCCGTCCCCGCCACCATCGGCATGGTCGGCGGCGAACTCGTCGTCGGCCTCGACGACGCCCAGCTGACCCGGCTCGCCACCGTCGACGGTGTGGCCAAGCTCTCCGTCCGTGACCTCGCCGTGGCGGCGGCCACCGGGGCGGACGGGGCCACCACCGTGGCCGCCACCAGCGCGGTGGCCGCCGCCGTGGGGATCGGCGTCTTCGCCACCGGCGGCCTGGGCGGGGTGCACCGGGAGGCGGCGCAGACCTTCGACGAGTCGGCCGACCTGGTCACCCTGGCCCGCACCCCGATCACGGTGGTCTGCGCCGGGGTCAAGTCGATCCTCGACGTCGGGGCGACCCTGGAGCGGCTGGAGACCCTCGGCGTCGGGGTGGTCGGCTACCGCACCCGGCGGTTCCCCGGCTTCTACCTGACCGACTCCGGGTTCGACCTGGACTGGTCGGTGGACTCCCCGGAGCAGGTCGCCGCCGTGCTCGCCGCCCGGGAGCAGCACGGGGTGCACGGCGGCGGCCTGATCGTGGCCAACCCGCTGCCGGTCGACGAGCAGCTCGACCCGGCGCTGCACGACCGCACCCTCACCGAGGGGCTGGCCCGGCTGGGCCGCGACGGCGTCACCGGCAAGGCGGTCACCCCGTTCCTGCTGGCCCACTTCCACTCGGCCACCGAGGGCGCCAGCCTGGCGGTCAACGTCCGGATCATCCTGCGCAACGCCGACCTGGCCGCCCGGATCGCGGTCGCGGCGGCCGGACGCACCGCCGCATGACCACTCCCGGTCGGATCGTGGTGGTCGGCGACCTGATCACCGACGTGGTCGCCGTGCTGGCCGGAGCGCTGGCCACCGGCTCGGACACCCCGGCGACCATCAAGGTCACCGGCGGCGGGCAGGCGGCCAACACCGCCGCCTGGATCGCCGCCCAGCGCGCGCCGGTGACGCTGGTCGGGGCGGTCGGCGACGACAGCGCCGGCCGGGACCGGGTGGCCGAGCTGGAACGGGCGGGGGTCGACTGCGCGGTCGAGGTGCACCCGCAGGCCACCACGGGGACGGTGATCGTGCTGGCCACCGCCGACGAGCGGACCATGGTCACCGAGCGCGGGGCGAACCTGCGGCTGACCGCCGAGCACGTGGACCGGGCCTTGGCGGCGGTGCCCGACGCCACCCACCTGCACCTGTCTGCGTACTGCCTGTTGGACGCCGGGTCGCGACCGGCCGGGCTGCGCGCGTTGGCCGCCGCCCGCGAGCGTGGGCTGACCACCAGCGTCGACGCCGCCTCCGCCGCGCCGTTGCGGCGCATCGGCGCGGCGGCCTTCCTGTCCTGGGTACGCGACGTCGACCTGCTGCTGGTCAACGCGGACGAGGCGGGGGTGCTGGCCGGCGGGCTGGACCCGGCGGCCCAGGCGCGGGCGTTGTCGGCGGCGGCCCGACGGGTGGTGGTCAAGCGCGGCGGGGCGGGCGCGATCTGGGTGGACCGGCGGGCCACCGTCGGGGTGACACCGTCGTTGCGGGTCGCCGTGGTGGACGTCACCGGGGCCGGGGACGCCTTCGCGGCCGGCCTGCTCACGGCGTGGACCACCGGCGCGACCCCGAAGGCCGCGCTGACCCGGGCCGCCGACCTGGGCGCCCTGGCGGTCTCGATGGTGGGTGCCCGGCCGGAGGCGACAGGCGGGTAGCGGTGCCGGCTACGTCCGCACCGGTCGGCCCGGTCAGGGTTCGGCGTCGATGATCCGGTGCGGGCGTTCCTCGGCGGTGAGGCTCATCGGCGGGGTCTCGTCGCGGTGCCGGGGCTGGAACCTGGCGGCGAGACGGTGTTCCTCCTTGGGCGGGCGGTCGTTGGCGAGCAGCACCGCCAGCCAGGGGATGAGGATCATGCCCAGCGCCACCAGGGGCAGCCAGAGCCAGAGCAGCGGGGCCTTCGTGCCGACCAGGACCGCTCCGGCGATCACGCAGGCCACCCGGATGCCCATCATCAGCACGTACCGCTTCTGTCGGCTGGTGAGCTGGTCGTCCTGGCTGCGCGAGGCGTCGGTGATCAGAATCGGCTGGTACGCCTGACGCTTCACCATGGACCTCCTGAGGGGATTGCCACCCATCCTCCCACCGCACCACCTTGATCAGCGAAAATCGACGCATACCGGATGCGTGTTACGTACGTGGTACGCTGCCGCGGTGGGCAGCCGGTTCAGCTTCACCGAGGAGGCGTTGGCCAACCTGCGGGTCTACGACGTCACCCCCGGGGAAGTCTGGGAGGCGCTGCACAGCACCCGCCGGGTGATCCGGCACCTCGGCGAGGACCTGACCGTCGTCTACGCGGCGAGCGGTCGCGGCCGGCGGTTGGCCGTCCTGCTCGCCGAGGCCGACGGCACCGACCACGACTGGGACGTCCTCTCCGCCCGCGACCTGAGCGACGTCGAGGCCAAGCGCTACGACGAGACCGTACGGAGAACGCGCCGATAGAGGAGGCGACGGCGATGAACCGTGACGAGGCCATCAAGCGATTCCACGGCGGTGACGACACGTTCGCCGAGCTGATCGACGACAGTCAGCCGGTGGAGTTGCCCACCCCCGACACCGACGTGCCGATGGTCAGCCGTTCGGTACGCCTGCCGATGGACACCTACGAACGGGTCCGGGCCGCGGCCGAGGCACGGGGCATCGGCGTCACCACCCTGATGCGGCAGTGGATCGAGGCCGGCCTGGCCGATCTGGACGACTCGGCCACCGTCTCGCTGGCCGACGTACGCCGGGCGCTCGCCTCGCTGTCGCGCCCCACCGCCGCCTGACCGGTCCGGCTCACAGGGCCGGGTGGGGCCGCTCCGGTGGTTGCCCGTACGCCCGGCGGTAGTCCGCGACCGTGATCGCCGCCAGCACGGCGGCGGCTGCGGCGAGCGCCACCACGCTGACCGTCAGGGTCGCCAGCGGCGTCAGTACGGCCAGGGCGAGCATCCCGACGATCCGGGCCCGGGACACCCGCCCGAATACCTCGTGCTCGAACCGGGCGCGGGCGAGCAGGAAGACCGCCGGACCACCCATCAGGAAGACCGCCCAGGACAGCTTGGTCCGCTCGTACGGGTGCACGATCGCCAGTTCGTAGCCGACCGCCGTGGTCAGCACCCCGGCGACGATCACCAGGTGGGTCCAGCTCATCGACTCCCCCAGCCGGCCGGGGGCACGGGCCACCCGGATCGCCTCGGTGAGCAGGTGACCCGCCCGGTGGAAGTAGATCCGCCAGAGCAGCACGGTGGTCACGAAGGAGAGCAGGAACGCCCCGGAGCTGGCGCCCGAGAAGCTGTGCCCGCTGAACGTCAACCCGATGACGAGGATGTTCTCACCGAGGGCGATCAGGAAGAACTGCTGGTGCCGCTCGGCCAGGTGCTCCCCCAGCACCGCCCAGGTGGACGTGCGGGTCGCCCCGAGGCGGGGCACCGGCCAGCCGAACATCAGCCCGGCGTAGTCGATGACGACGGCCGCCGACCAGCAGGCCAGCCGCCACGCCCCGGGCAGCACCGCCCCGAGCACCCAGGGCACGGCGCTGACCACCGCCCAGGACGCGACCCGCACCGTGACCAGCCGGCGGGGGTGGCCGTGCAGCGCCAGGGTGAGGAAGAGCGGCCGGCCCACCTGCACCGCGACGAACGCGAGGGCGAAGGCCACCGCGCGGGTGTCGAAGGCGCGTGGCGTGGCCACCGCCATCACCATGCAGCCCAGCATCGCGTAGACCACCACGAGCTGGATCTCCGGCCGTTCCGGCTCGTACCGGCTGGTGACCCAGGCGGTGAAGGTCCAGACCGCCCAGAAGGCCAGGAAGATCACCAGGGTCTGGGCGATCTCGACGGGCAGATCCCGCTGGGGGGTGTTCAGATCGTCGATCACCCGCTGGGAGACCCGGGTCAGGGCGAAGACGAAGACCAGGTCGAAGAAGAGTTCCAGGAAGGTGGCCCGGGGCGAGCTGACCCCGCCGCGCAGCAGCGCCGCCCCCCGTTCGTCCGCCATCGTCCACCCGTCGCCGCTGTCGCGGATCTCAACGAGCCGACCCGGCTCCGGTTGCGTCAGCCCCGCTCGGCCCTGGCTGCCGCCTTGGCCTGCTGCTTGTACTCGCGTACCCGGCGCAGTGAGTCCGCGTCGGAGACGTCGGCGACCGACCGGTAGGTGTCCGGGTCGCCGTACCCGCCGGCGGCCTCCCGCCAGCCCTCGGGACGCACGTCGTACCGCTTGCCGAGCAGGGCGACGAAGATCTGCGCCTTCTGGGTGCCGAAGCCGGGCAGGTCGGCGATGCGGCGCAGCAGTTCCGGCCCGTCGGCGACGTCCGCCCAGAGCCGGCCGGCGTCGCCGTCGTAGCGGTCGACCAGCACCCGGCACAGCTCCTGCACCCGGCCGGCCATCGCCTTCGGGAACCGGTGCAGCGCGGGTGGCCGGGCGAAGACCTCGACCAGTTCCGCCGGGTCGTGGTCGGCCAACTCCCGGGCCTCCGGGTCGTGCCCCAGCCGCTGGGCGAGCACGTACGGTGACGAGAACGCCTTCTCCATCGGCACCTGTTGGTCGAGCAGCATCCCGGTCAGCAGGGCCAGTGGGCTGCGCTCCAGCAGCCGGTTGGCCTCGCCGTCGATGGGCAACGAGAGCGTCATGCCCCCATCCTGCCCGTCCCGGCCGCCCGCCCGGCCGACAACCGGTCCGGTCCGCCGCGCCGGTACCGCCAGGACGCGGCGCGGCTAGGTTGACACGGCGCGGCCCGGTGGACACGGGGTCCACCGGGCCGTCGGTGCCGAGGGGCGTCAGTTCACGACGTAGAGCAGCCGGTTCGGCGAGCCCGAGCCGGGGCTGGTCACCACGTTGGGGGTGGCGCTGCTGGTCAGGGAGCTGGCGACCTGCGCCGGAGTGTACGAGGGGTTGGCCGACAGGACCAGGGCGGCGGCACCGGCGACGTGCGGGGACGCCATCGAGGTGCCGTCGATCGTGTTGGTGGCGCTGTCGTTGGTGTTCCAGGCCGAGGTGATGCGCGAACCCGGGGCGAACAGATCGACGCAGGTGCCGTAGTTGGAGTAGGAGGCCCGCGCGTCGGTGCTGGTGGTGGCGCCGACGGTGATCGCCGAGGCGACCCGCGCCGGCGAGGAGTTGCAGGCGTTGGCGCTGGAGTTGCCGGCCGCCAGCGCGTACGTGACGCCGGAGCTGATCGAGTTGGCGACCGCGTTGTCGAGGGTGGTGCTGGCCCCGCCGCCGAGGCTCATGTTGGCCACCGCCGGCTTGACCGCGTTGGCGGTCACCCAGTTGACGCCGTTGACCACGCCGGTGGTGCTGCCGCTGCCCCGGCAGTTGAGCACCTTCACCGCGATCAGCCGTACGCCCTTGGCCACGCCGTACGACGTGCCGCCGACGGTGCCGGCGACGTGCGTGCCGTGGCCGTTGCAGTCGGTGTTGTTGGAGTCGACCGTGTTGGTGCCCCAGGTGGCCCGGCCGCCGAAGTCGGCGTGGGTGGTCCGGATGCCGGTGTCGATGATGTACGCCCGCACGTTGGTGGCCGTGGTCGGGTAGGTGTAGCTGGAGTTCAGCGGCAGGTTGCGCTGGTCGATGCGGTCCAGGCCCCAGGAGGGCGGGTTGGTCTGGGTCGCCTGGACGGTCATCACCCGGTCCTGCTCGACGTAGGCCACCGACGGGTCGGCCGCGAGCCGGCGGGCCTGGCCGGCGCTCATCTTCGCGCTGAACCCGGTGAGCGCGGCGCTGTAGACGTCGGCGACGTTGCCGCCGTACCGCTTGGTGAGGCTGGCGGCCCGGTCCGGCACGGCGGTCCGGGCGGCGCGGCTGTTGGCGGCGCCGACGGCCTCACCCTTCAGCACGACCAGGTAGCTACCGCTGATCGCGTCCGGGGCGGAGGCGTAGCGGATCTGGCCGGTGGGGGCGGCGAGGGCGGGGGCGCCCGCGGCGACGGAGAGGGCGGCGGCGGCCGCGACGGCGACCGCGCGGATCGCGCGACGCCGGGGGACGGACACGTCGGACATCGTCTGAACTCCCTACCGGGTACCTCCGGACAGGCGGGGGCCGTCCGAACGTCCCATCGACGGATGTTGGAGGGAATGTTAACGAGACATCGACGTACGTAACAGAGATAACGGCCGGGGGATTGAGCTGGTGTTATGGAAGTCAACGGGTGCCCGCCGCCGCCGGCCCCCGGCCAGGCAGGATGACGAGGTGGACCGTTACGACATGCTGCTCTCCCCCGCCGGCGTCGACGCGCTGCGCACCGCGCTCACCGACGCCGACTTCACCGCCAACGGCATCGCCGGCCGGCTCGGGCCACAGGCCACCGGCGCGGTGGCCCGCAACGACTTCCGGGCCGCGCTGCGCGCCACCGAGGAGCGCGACCCGCTGGCCACCCTGATCCGGGTGTTCGTCTGCGACCAGACCGAGCCCGAATCGGCGGTCGCCGCCGCGCTCGCCCCCCTCGACCTCGCCGAGGCCGTCGCCGCCGGCCTGGTCGAGCCCTCCGGTGACGGCCTGCGCGCCGGGATCGACCTGGAGCCGTACGGGGACGCCTGGTGGGTGCTCGCCGACGTGCCGGCCAGCGCCCGCCCGGGTCGACCGTTGCCCGCCGAACACGTGCTCGGCATCGGCGGGGCGACCCAGACCCTGATCGGGGCGACCGTCCGCCGCCCGGTGGACACCGCGCTGGACCTCGGCACCGGCTCCGGTGTGCAGGCCCTGCACCTGGCCACCCGGGCCCGGCAGGTCACCGCCACCGACGTGTCCGAGCGGGCGCTGCGCTTCGCCGCCACCACCGCCGCCCTCAACGGGCAGGACTGGGAACTGCTGCGCGGCGACCTGGTCGCCCCGGTCGCCGGACGCCGGTTCGACCTGGTGGTCAGCAACCCGCCGTTCGTGGTCGGGCCGGGCACCACCACCCACGTCTACCGGGACTCCGGCCGGGTCGGCGACGCGATCGGCGCGGAACTGGCCGCCGCCGCCCCGGGCCTGCTCACCGAGGGCGGCACCATGCAGTACCTGGCCAACTGGGTGCATGTCGCCGGGGAGGACTGGGCCGAGCGGGTGACCGGCTGGTTCGCCGGCACCGGCCTGGACGCCTGGGTGATCCAACGCGAGGTCGCCGACCCGATGGCGTACGTCAACCTGTGGCTGACCGACGTCGGCGAGGCGGCCGACCCGCACCGGGCGGCGGCCTGGCTGGACTGGTTCGACGCCCACAAGATCGAGGCGGTCGGGTTCGGCATCGTCTCGCTGCGCCGGGGCGGGCACACCGACCCCGTCGTCCGGGTGGAGGATCTGCGGCAGCGGGTCGAGGCCCCGCTGGGCGACCAGGTCGCCGCCTGGTTCGACAGGCAGGACTTCCTGCGCGCCCGGGGCGGCGACGGCGTGCTCGACGCCCGCTACCGGGCCGCCCCGGGGCTGCAACTGCGGCAGGAGGCGACCATCGGCGACGAGGGCTGGGCGGTGGACCGGCAGGTCCTGACGATGCCGCACGGGCTGCGCTGGAGCGAGGAGATCGACCCGCTGGTGCTGGCCCTGGTCGGCGGCTGCGACGGGCGGCTGCCGCTGCGCGACCAGCTCGCCCTGCTCGCCGCCGCGCACGACGTCACCACCGACGAGTTGGCCGAGGCGGCCGGACCGATCGTGGCGCACCTGGTCGAGCGGGGCATCGTCGAGCCGGTGACCGACTGATGCGGGCGGTGGTGCAGACCGTCGGCCGGGCCAGCGTCACCGTCGACGGCGAGGTGGTCGGCGCGATCACCGACGGCCTGCTGGTGCTGCTCGGGATCACCCACACCGACACCCTCGAGATGGCCGCGACGATGGCCCGCAAGGTGCACGAGCTGCGCATCCTCGACGACGAGCGCAGCGCCGCCGACACCGACGCCCCGATCCTGCTGGTCAGCCAGTTCACCCTCTACGGCGACACCCGCCGGGGCCGCCGGCCGAGCTGGACCGCCGCCGCCCCCGCCGAGGTGGCCGAACCCCTGGTCACCGCCGTGGTCGAGGCGCTGCGCGCCCGGGGCGCGACGGTCGAGACCGGCCGTTTCCGCGCCCACATGCTCGTCGAGAGCATCAACACCGGCCCCCGCACCCTCCTCCTGGACCTCTGACCCGACCCTCCCACCCCCACCCCCGCGCCCGCCCCGGTGATCAAGAGGTTTACGTCATTCTGAAGATCGAAGTTGACGCAAACCTCTTGATCAGTTGACGCAAACCTCTTGATCACCGGGGCGGGGTGGGCGGGGTTGGGGTGGGGCTGGGCGGGGGCGGGGCGGGCAGAGCGGGGGTGGGTCAGGAGAAGAGGCCTCGGCGTTGGAGGGACTGGCGGAGCCAGCCGTCGAGCTGGGCGGCCCAGTCGGTGTGGTCGGCGTTGGCGTGGTCGACGGTGAACCGGCCGAAGGTGTCCCGACCCTCGGTGAACAGGCCGCCGCGCTTGTCCAGCTCCAGCACCACCTGCATCTGGTGCGGGTCGGTGACGAAGGTGACCTCGAGCTGGTTGATCGCCCCGGCGTACTGCGGGGCCGGGTAGAACTCGATCTCCTGGTAGAACGGCAGGCTCTGCCGTACGCCGTAGATGTGGCCGCGCTCGACGTCGGCGCGGGCGAACCGGAAGCCCAGCCGCAGCAGCGCCTCCAGCAGCCGCTCCTGGGCCGGCAGCGGATGCACCGACACCGCGTCCAGGTCACCCTTGTCGACCGCGCGGGCCACCTCCAGCTCGGTACGCAGCCCCATCGTCATTCCGTGCAGCCGGTGGCCGTACAGGTCGGTCAGCGGGGTCTCCCACGGTACGGCGAACCGGAACGGGATGTCGTACCGCTGGCCCGCCTCCAGCCGGAACGGGCCGGTGACCTGCTGCCTGGCGAACTCCTGGGTGGTCTCGTACTCGGAGTCGGCGCCCTCCACCTCGACCCGGGTGACCAGCCCGAGCGCCACGTACTCGATGTCGGTGGCGTGGTCGCCGCCGGCCACGTGGACCCGCCCCTCCAGCACCCCGCCGGGACGGCAGTTCGGATTGGCGAGCACGGTTTCCACCGACGGACCGCCCACCCCCATCGACTGCATGAGCCGCTTGAAGACCACCACGTCCTCCATTGCCTGTTCAGGGCCGACCCGGATGGTCGACCGCTGGCACGGTAGCCGGACCCGGCAAGACCACCTGCGGCACACCCCGCATCCGACCGGATTGGTGTCGGTTCCCCGATCGCCTCACCCCCGTTTCACGTCCCGGTTGGAAAGCTGTTCGTCACCGGGGCCGATGGCACCGGTAGGCGACACGAAAGCGGACACGGGGAGACACAGAGATGGCCCTGCAGATGATCGATAACAAGACGCGCCCGGCCACCACCATCGACGCCGAGCACGGCACCGAAGCCCTCACCGACCTCGACGCCACCGACGAGCGCGGGGTCTCCACCGACCTGGTCCGGGCCTACCTCAACGGTATCGGCCGGACCAAGCTGCTCACCGCAGCCCAGGAGGTGGAGCTGGCCAAGCGGATCGAGGCCGGGCTGTTCGCCGAGGAGAAGCTGTCGACGTGCACCCCCGTCTCCGGCGACCTGCACGCCGACCTCGCGCTGATCGCCCGGGAGGGTCGCGCTGCCAAGGACCACCTGCTGGAGGCGAACCTGCGGCTGGTGGTCAGCATCGCCAAGCGCTACACCGGGCGGGGGATGGCCTTCCTCGACCTGATCCAGGAGGGCAACCTCGGCCTGATCCGCGCGGTCGAGAAGTTCGACTACGCGAAGGGTTACAAGTTCTCCACGTACGCCACCTGGTGGATCCGGCAGGCGATCACCAGGGCGATGGCCGACCAGGCCCGCACCATCCGCATCCCGGTGCACATGGTCGAGCAGGTCAACCGGATGGTCCGGGTCCGCCGGGAGCTGTCGGTCGCGCTGGGCCGCGAGCCGATCGTGTCCGAGGTGGCGCGGGCGATGGAGATCCCCGAGTTCCAGGTCATCGAGCTGATCTCGTACGACCGGGAGCCGGTCAGCCTCGACCAGGCCGTCGGCGAGGACGGCGAGAGCGCCCTCGGTGACTTCGTCGCCTCGGTGGACCCGCGCACCGAGCCGGGTGACGCCGCCGCCAACGGCGAACTGCGCAACGAGGTACGCATCGTGCTCGCCACCCTCTCCCAGCGGGAGCAGGCGGTGATCCGGCTCCGGTTCGGCCTCGACGACGGCCGGCAGCGCACCCTCGACGAGGTGGGCAAGGAGTTCGGCCTGTCCCGGGAGCGCATCCGGCAGATCGAGAAGGTCACCCTGCTCAAGCTGCGTGACCCGGAGCGGGCGCAGCGGCTGGAGGCGTACGCCTGCTGAGCGGGACGGTTCGCGGTCAGGCCCCCGGCGGTTCGCCGGGGGCCTGCCTGCTTCTGCGGTGACCGTCCGCCGGGTGGCACCCGGTCAGAGCCGGCGCGGGCCGGTGTCGGGGCGGGCCCCGGCGGTGCCGACCCCCACCGCCGCGTGCAGCACCGCGATGCCGTCCGGGCGGGCCAGCACCGGGTTGAGGGTGAGCGACCGCACCCGGGGCTGCTCGTCGGCGAGCCGTCCCACCCGCAGCAGCAGGTCGGCCAGGGCCGCCCGGTCCACCGGGACGGCACCCCGGTGCCCGCGCAGCAGCGGCGACGCCCGGGGTTCGTCGACCAGCTCGGCGGCGTCCCGGTCGGTCAACGGCACGGCCCGCCAGGCCCGGTCGCCGAGCAGTTCGGTGGCGACGCCCCCCAGCCCGAAACCGACCACCGGCCCGAACGCCGGGTCCTCCCGCAGCTCCACCACACAGGCCACCCCGGGTGGCACCATCGGCTGGACCAGCACCTGCGCGCCGAAACCGGCCGCCAGGTCCGCGTACGCCCGGCGCAGGGCGACCGGGTCGGCCAGGTCGAGGCGGACGGCGCCCAGGTCGAGGCGGTGCCGCAGGCCTGGCGCGGCGGCCTTCAACGCCACCGGCCACCCGCAGCGGTCGGCGGCGGCGAGCGCCTCGTCGACGCTGCCGGCGGGCACCGACCCGACCACCTCGACGCCGTACGCGGCGAGCAGCGCCACCGCGTCGGCGGCGTCACCGCGCAGCGCCGCCCGCCCGGCCTCCCGGTCCACCCCTGACAGCTCCGGCACCGTGCCCGGGTCCCGCCGCAGCCACCCGGCGTACCGGCCGACCCGGCCCAGCGCCCGCACCGCCTCCTCCACGCTCGGGTACGCGGGCAGCCCCGCCGGCACCCGCCCGGCGAGGAACGTCACCACGGTCGGCTTGCCGGCGGCCAGGGTCGCCGGCAGGGCGGCGGTGACGTCCGCCTCCTCGACGGTGAGCTGCCCCGGCAGCGGCGGGGCGAAGACCGCCACCAGCGCGTCCACCCGGTCGTCGGCGGCGGCCCCGGCTAGCGCGGCGGTGAACTCGGCGACCCCGGCGTGCGGGCCGACGTCGAGCGGGTAGCCGTCGGCGACGGTGAGGCCCTGCCCGACGCAGGCGGCGGCGGCCAGCCCGGTCAGCGCCGACGAGTTGCCCACCACCGCGACCCGGTCCCCGGCGGGCAACGGTTGGTGGGCCAGCAGCACCCCGACGTCGAGCAGTTCGGCGACGGTGTCCACCCGGATCACCCCGGACTGGGCGAACAGCGCGCTGACGGCGGCCTCGTCCAGCGCCGGGCCGGCCGGGCGGGCCAGCGACGCCAACGCCACCACCGGCTTGGCCCGGCCGATCCGGCGGGCCAGCCGGGCGAACTTGCGCGGATTGCCGAAGGTCTCCAGGTAGAGCAGGATCACGTCGGTGCCCGGGTCGTCCTGCCAGTACTGGAGCAGGTCGTTGCCGGACACGTCGGCCCGGTTGCCGGCCGACACGAAACTCGACAGGCCCAGCCCCCGACGCTGCGCCTGCGCCAGCAGCGCCACCCCGAACGCGCCGGACTGGCTGAAGAAACCCACCCGGCCGGGGGCCGGCAGCACCGGGGCCAGGGTGGCGTTGAGGCGTACCCGCTCGTCGGTGTTCGCCACCCCCAGGCAGTTCGGGCCGACGACCCGCATGCCGGCGGCGTGCGCCGCCCGGACCAGGGACCGCTGGGCCGCCGCGCCGTCCGGGCCGGCCTCGGCGAAGCCGGCGGAGATGACGACCAGGCCGTGCACGCCGGCCGCGGCGGCGTCGGCCACCACCCCGGCCGCCGCGTCGGGGGGCACCGCGACGACCGCCAGGTCGACCGCCACCCCCGCGTCGGCCGCCGACGGGTACGCGGGCAACCCCGCCACCGTGCGCGCCACCGGGTGCACCGGCACGATCGTCCCCGGATAACCGCCGTCACGCAGGTGCCCGAGCAGCGCCGCGCCGACGCCCTGACCGGTGGCGCTGGCCCCGTAGACGGCCACCCCGCGCGGGGCGAGCAGCCGGGCGATGGACCGGGCCTCGGTGCGGTGTTCCCGGCCGCGCTGCACCGCCAGGGTCGCCTCGGTCGGCGCGATCGGGAAGGTCAGGTGCACCACCCCGTCGGCGAACTGGCGTTGCACCTGGTAGCCGAAGTCGGCGAAGACCCGCAGCATCGCCCCGTTGGTGGGCAGCACCTCGGCGACGAAGTGCCCGATGCCGGCCCGGCGGGCGGCGTCGGCCAGGTGTTCCAGCAGCACCGAGCCGATCCCCCGGCCTTGGTAGGCGTCCTCCACCACGAACGCCACCTCGGCCTCGGGGGCCGCCGGCCCCAGCCGCTCGTACCGGCCGACGGCGACGATCCGGTCACCGGCCAGCACCACGAACGCCTCCCGGTCGCGGTGGTCGACGGTGACGAACCGGTGCAGGTCCCGTTCCGGAATGCGCGGGTACGGCGAGAAGTACCGCAGGTAGCGGGTGCGTTCGGAGAACCGCCCGTGCATGGCGACGATCTCCGGGGCGTCCTGCGGCCGGATCGGTCGCAGTGCGACGGTGCTGCCGTCGCTGAGCAGCACGTCCACCGGTTGGTCGACAGTGGTCACCGGTCCCTCCCCAGGTCCCCGGCTCAGTCGCGCGGGTCGTACGGGTCCAGCCCGAGCAGCGGGAACACCGCCTTGCGGGTGGCCGCCACGGCCCGGTCCACCGAGTTCGGTTCCCCGGTCGGCTGCCAGGGCCGGTGTTCCGGGTCGACGTCGTCGGTCATCCGCAGCGGCACGTCGTGGCCGGGTCGCCGGTGGGCGGCCAGGGTGCGCCAGCCGGGCGGGGTGAGGGTGGCCGGGTCGAGCGGGTCGCCGGTGGCCACCGCCAGCAGGTGCGTCCAGGCCCGGGGGACCACCTCCACCAGGGCGTACCCGCCGCCGCCGGTGGCCACCCAGCGGCCGTCGCACAACTCGTCGGCGAGCGCCCGCAACGCCAGGTAGGTGGCGCGCTGCCCGTCCACCGACAGGTGCAGGTCGGCCAGCGGGTCCATCCGGTGCCCGTCGGCACCGCACTGGGTGACCAGGATCTGCGGCCGGAACGCGCGCAGCACCGACGGCACGATCGCGTGGAAGGCCCGCTGCCACCCGGCGTCGTCGGTGCCCGGCGGCAGCGGCACGTTGACCGCGCTGCCCTGCGCCCCCGGCCCACCGGTCTCGTCGGGGAAGCCGGTGCCGGGGAAGAGCGCGAGCGGGGTCTCGTGCAGGCTCACCGTGAGCACCCGGGGGTCGTGGTAGAAGATCTCCTGCACGCCGTCGCCGTGGTGCACGTCCACGTCGACGTAGGCGACCCGCTCGGCACCGAGGTCGAGCAGGCGGGCGATGGCCACCGCCGGGTCGTTGTAGACGCAGAACCCGGCGGCCCGATCGGGCATGGCGTGGTGCAGGCCACCTGCCACGTTGACCGCACGCCGGGCCTCGCCCCGCCAGACCGCCTCGGCGGCGGCCACGCTCGCCCCCGCGATCAGCGCGCTGGACTCGTGCATCCCGTCGAAGACCGGATTGTCCGAGGTGCCCAGTCCGTACCCGGCGAAGAGCGGATCGCGCGGCGCGGCCCGGACCGCGTCCAGGTAGTCGGGCCGGTGCACCCGGGTCAGCGTCGCGTCGTCGGCCGGCTCGGGTTCGACCAGCCGCACCCCGGGCCGGTCCAGGACGCCCAACTCCCGGGCCAGCGCCACGGTCAGCTCGACCCGGACCGGGTCCAGCGGGTGCTCCCCCATGTCGTAGTCGAGCAGGGACTCGTCCCACACCACCAGCGTGTCGTCCGACATGGGGTCATCGTCGCACGACGGTCACCGCCCGCCCACCACACGTGCAGGTCAGCCGCCGGGTGTCGGGCCGGTCGCCACCGGCCGGGACCCGTCGGCGACCCATCCGCTCCACGATCCGACGTAGAGCGCGGCGTCCGGCCGGCCCGCCAGGTGCAGGGCCAGCACCGCCTGCGCGGCGGTCACCCCCGACCCGCAGTACGCCCCCACCGGCGCGTCGGCCCGCACCCCGACCGCGGCGAACCGGTCCCGCAGCACATCGGCCGCCGGGTAACGGCCCTCGGTGACGTACCCGGGGGCGGGCAGGTTCACCGCGCCCGGCACGTGCCCGGCGACCGGGTCGATCGGCTCGGTCTCGCCCCGGTAGCGGGGCGCGGCCCGCACGTCGATCAGCACCCCGTCGTCGGCCGCCGCGAGGGCCGCCGCCGCGTCGGCGTCCAGCACCGGCAGCGCACCAGGCCGGACCGTCACGTCACCGGGCGTGACGGTGGGCACCTCGACGGTGTACGGCAGCCCGGCGGCGCACCAGGCCGGCCAGCCGCCGGCCAGCACCCGCACCTGCCGGTGCCCGGCCCAGCGCAGCGTCCACCAGGCGCGGGCGGCGGCCAGGCCGTCGCCGCCGTCGTACACCACCACGGGGTGGCCGGTGCGCACGCCGGCGGCCCGCAGCGCGGCCTGGAGGGCGGCCGGGTCGGGCAGCGGGTGCCGGCCCGCCGCGCCGGGCGGACCGCACAGGTCGGTGTCCAGGTCGACGAAGACCGCGCCGGGCAGGTGCCCGGCGACGTAGTCGTCGCGGCCCGGCGGACCGGCCAGCCGCCAGCGGACGTCCAGCAGGGTCGGTGTGTCGGGCCGGGCCAGCTCGGCGGCGAGCCGGTCCGGCTCGATCAGGGGGTCATCGGTACCGGACATGACGTCCAGTCAACACCATCGCGGCAGCGACCTCGCGTTTCGGCGCAGGTCGATCTTCGCGCGCCGGGGTAGCATCGACCACCGGGAGGCCGCTGACGTGAAGCATGACCTGGTCGACACGACCGAGATGTACCTGCGCACCATCCTCGAACTCGAAGAGGAGGGGGTGCCGCCGCTGCGTGCCCGGATCGCCGAGCGGTTACGGCAGAGCGGGCCGACCGTCAGCCAGACCGTGGCCCGGATGGAACGCGACGGGCTGCTCACCGTCGAGGGCGACCGGCACCTGGCGCTCACCGAGCTGGGCCGGGGCAGCGCCGTGTCGGTGATGCGCAAGCACCGGCTGGCCGAGCTGCTGCTGGTCAACGTGATCGGGATGCCCTACGAGGAGGCCCACGAGGAGGCCTGCCGGTGGGAGCACGTGATGAGCGACGCGGTGGAGAAGCGGGTGTACGACCTGCTCAACCGTCCCACCCGCTCGCCGTACGGCAACCCGATCCCAGGGCTTGAGGAGCTGGGTCCGCCGCAGGCCGGAGCCAGCGATCCGGTCGAGGGTGAACGCAACCTCGCCTTCCCCGGGCTGACCGGGCAGGTGGTGGTCCGGCGGATCTGCGAGAGCGTCCAGACCGACGCCGACGTGCTGCGGCAGCTGCACGCCGCCGGGGTGGATCCGGGCGCCACGGTCACCGTCGCCCAGGAACGCGACGGGGTGTTCATCGACCGCTCCGGCGAACGGGTCCGGCTGCCCCGCGAGGTCGCCTCCCGGGTCTTCGTCGCCGCCCACTGACCGCCCCGGCGGCGGCCCGGCCGGCACCGCGACCGGCCGTCACAACGACCGGGTGTCGAGCGTCCTGGCCAGGTCGACGAGGTGGTCGGCCACCTCGTCGGCGGTCGCCCGGTCGTCGTCCGGCCGGCAGGTCCAGCGGAGCGTGGCCAGCCGGTCCTCGGTGGCGAGCCAGCCCACCTCGGCCGTCGGGCCGCGCTTCGCGGTCTTCGCGCCGGTCCGGCGGTAGGCGGCCTGGCCCAGCTTCGACACCTTCTTCGCCCCGGCGGGCAGCACGTCGGCGGTGAAGGTCGGCACGTCGATCGAGGTGTCGGTGACCGTCAGGGTCAGCTCCGGCCAGGTGGCGTCGGTGGCCCGTACCACGCAGGTGCGGGTGTCGCCGCGGTCGCTGGCGGCGGCCACGTCGAAGCGGACCCCGGCGTGTTCCTCGATCACCGCGAAGTCGAGCAGCCGGCACGCCCCACCGGACGAGGCGGCAGCCACCTCCACGGTGGCCGGTTCCCCGGCGGGCAGCCGTACCGGCTCGACCTCCGACGCGCCACAGCCCGTGGTCAGCAGCACGCCCACGCCGGCCAGCCAGATCCGCCCGTGCACGGGCACACCTCCGTGATCGTCGACGGAAAGCCCGCCGGTGTCCGTCGGAAACCGTACGGGTTGGGGTTGCCGGACGGAAGACCCCGGGTGGCGTGCCGCCCCGGACATCCGGGCGCCCAGCTCACCGACCGGCCGGCCGGCCCAGGACAGGGCGATGTTCCGGTCCCGCCACAGCGGCGGGCGTACCACCCGGCCGCCGGTCAGTTGCGCGGTCATCGATCCCGCGTCGGTCCTCTCCGCTCAAGGTGGACCGGGTGGCCGGGGCCGCCGAATCAGTCGTCGACGTACGGGCAGTGCCGGCAGCCACGCCCGCAGCAGGTGCCGCGCCGCGCCAGGAAACCTGCGGTGAGGACGAACAACCCGGTGGCCGGGTCGGGATAGCCGGCGTCCCCGGCGGCGAGCGCGGCGGCGTGCGCGGCCAGGATCAGCGCCCGGTCGGGGTGCTCCGGCGGCAGCCGGGACGGGTGCGGCTCGGTCAGCGGCCGACCCGCCAGCGGACGTCGTTCGCCACTCACCGCGGCGAGTCTACTGACCGGGGGGCAGTGCCGACCCGGACCGGTGGGGCGACCCGACCGGAGCGGTGGGCTCAGCCCGCCGCGTCGGCGGTCTCGGCGCGGACCCGGGTCAGCAGGTCGACGAAGGGGCCGGGCCGTTGGTAGAGCGACCGGTGGCCGGCGGCGTCCAGCACCACGTGCTCCTTGTGCGGGGCCTGGAGCTGGGCGTACCACTGGGTGGTCAGGGCCAGCCGGCCCGGCACCTCGTGCACGCCGTCGACCAGGTAGACCGGCACCGCCAGCTGTCGCACCCGGGTACGCAGGTCGACCTGCTGGACCTTCGGGTAGAGCACGTCCCAGCCGTCCAGACCGCCGCCGAGCACGTGCGCCTTCTCCAGCAGGGTGTACTCGGCGACACCGAGGTTCTCCCCCGTCCCGCCCCGGCCCTCGTGGTTGCCGGTGCGGTCGAAGTCGAAGGCGGCTGCCTCGTTGGCCAGCAGCGGCTCGTAGTGGTACATGTCCGGATACGGTGGCGGCCCCAGGTCGGTCAGCTGCCGGACCAGATCGTCCCGTCCGGTCCGGCGCGCCCAGGCGAGGGTGTCGGCGTACTGGCTGCGGTCGGCGGCCCGCAGGTCGACCACCTGGCCGACCCCGACGTACGCCCGGAACAGCTCCGGGCGGCGCTGCACGGCGACGGCGGCGACCAGCGTCCCCCCGGAGTGTGCCACCAGGTAGACGTCCGGTCGGCCGAAGCGCTGCCGCAGCCGGTCGGCGACAGCGAGCAGATCGGCGACCTCGCTGTCGAGGGTCAGCGACGACGAGGGCGGGAAGGCCGCCCAGGACCGGGCCGCGCCGCGTCGGTCCACCGTCGCCACCACGAACTGCCGCTCCAGCCCGGCGAGGTGCCGACGGACCGCCCCCACCTCGGAACTGCCCGGCCCACCGGGCAGGAAGAGCAGCACCGGGGCGCGCCGGTCGGCCCCGCGCAGCAGCACCCCCAGCTCCCGGTCGCCGCCACCGCGTACCGTGGTCAGCTCGGCTATCCCACCCGGTACGGCAGCCGTGACCGCCGGCAGCGCCACCCCGACCGTCACCAGCGCGACCAGCGCGGCGAGCAACCCCACCCCGATCCGCCCCAACCAGGTCCACACCGGACGGCGGCCCGTCGTCGGGGCGGCCCGCCGGGCCAGACCCGCACCGTAGGCCGCGCCGACCAGCAGCGGCAGCAGGGACAGCAGCCCGTGTACGCCCCGGCCCAGCAGCAGCGCACCGATACCGAAGCCGGTCAGGTGCGGGGCGTCCACGGTCGGCCCCCGTAGCGGCCAGCGGACCAGCTCGACGGCGAGGGCGAAGAACACCGGAGCCGCGAGCATCGCCGCCCGGGACCGGCCCGCCCAGCCGGCGAGCCCGCCGACCGCGAGGCTGACCAGGATCGACGTCAGGGCCTCGGCGGTGGTGCCGGGACCACGCGGGGTCCACCAGCCGACCAGCAGACCCCAGCCGAACGGTGCGATGCCGGCGACGAGCCAACGGACCGACCTGGTGGCACGGCTGAGCACGGCGGGACGGGGCAGTGACGGCTTCGCCATGACACCTCGCCCGGGTAGTCGGCACCCCAGCCTAGTGATGATCGATCTCATCCGCTGTCCCGTGACGCTCACGAACCGTCATGGCCCGGGTCACGTCCCGCCGGATCGGGCCGGTCGCCCCGCTGACCGGTCACCCCAGGTTCAGCCGAACCAGTGCGCCGACTGGCCGTGCGAGCGCATCCAGGCCAGCGGTGTCCCGTCGAGGGCGAGCACGTTGTACAACGTCCCGTCGGGCGGGGACGGCAGCCCGTCGAGGGCGAGCACGTCGGCCGCCTCGGCGGACACCCAGTGGCCGGGCAGGGCGCGGACCAGCGCGACGAAGGCCGCCCGAGAGGCCGGCGGCACCTGGTAGAGCACGGAGGTGTGCAGGACCACCAGTGTCGCGCCGGCCGGTGCCCGCGCGGCCAACGCCGGCAGGTCGTCCACCAGGTCACCGCGGACCAGCTCCGGCGGGTCAGCGGCGGCCACCGCCGCTGCCGCCCGCAACCGGGCCCGGCGGTGGGTGTGCTCCGGCCAGATCAGCGCGTCGAGCCAGGCCACGTCGGCCGGGTCGGTGACGTCGAGCGGGTTCAGGTCGAGGCCGGCCCGCCACACCACCTCGGGGCGGGTGGTCGGCGGCCCGGTCCCGGTCAGCGTGCAGTCGAGGACCGGCTCCCCCGCCCCGAGCAGGTGGTCGCCGTAGCGGTAGGCGTACCGGTCGGGAAAGAGGCAGAGACCGGCGGACGCGCCGACCTCCAGCAGCGCCAGCGGCTGCGGCAACGCGGCCAGCACCGGCAGCAGCGCCGCGCAGCGGCCGGCCTCGTTGGTCTGCACCGCCCGGGTGAGCATCGCGGCCCGCACGGCGGGCCAGTGCGCCACGGTGTGGGCTCGGAAGGCGGCCGGGTCGTCGACCGGGCCACCGAGCCAGCGGACCACGCCGAGGAGCAGTTGCGGCTGCCGTTTGGCCGGGGGCAGGGTGTCCAGCAGGGCGAGCAGTTCGTCGTCGCGGGCGACCGCGTGGGCCAGCCGTTCGTAGGCCGGGGAGACCCCGTGCGCCTCCCGGGTGGCGAACTCGACGTACCGGTCGGCGGTGGTCATGCCCCGATCATTCCCTCCGCGCCCGCCCGGCGGGGTCCCCGGTGCGCCGCCGTGGGCGTGATCCGCGTAACGGGCGCGAGGTGGTGGTGTCCGGGTAGGACCGTTGCCGCCACCTCGCCCACCGGGGTCGATGATGGGGACGAAACGCGGGAGGGCCGGCACCCGTCGGGTGCCGGCCCTCCGTTGACGCGTACGTCAGCTGCAACCGCTGGTGGAGCCGCAGCCCTCGCAGACGTAGCAACTGCCGGCGGGGCGCATCTTCGTACCGCAGGTGAAGCAGAGCGGCGCGTCGGCGGCCTTGCCGATCACGGCCTCCAGCAGCTCGGTGGAGGAACCCACGGCGGGCGCCGGCTTGACGGTGGCCACCCCGGCCAACTCCTGCGCCGGCTGGGCCACCGGACCGGTCTTCGGCTCGACCGCCTCGACCGGGGCGGAGGACGCCATCGCCGTCAGGTCGGTGCCGGCGGCCTCCGCGTCGGCCTCGGCCCGCAGCTGCGCGGCCCGCTCCTTGGCGGTGAAGATGCCCAGCTCGGCACGGCGCTCGTAGGGCAGGAAGTCCAGCGCCAGGCGACGGAAGATGTAGTCCATCACCGAGGCGGCCATCCGCACGTCCGGGTCGTCGGTCATGCCGGCCGGCTCGAAGCGCATGTTGGTGAACTTGCTGACGTACGTCTCCAGCGGGACGCCGTACTGCAGGCCGATGGAGATCGCCACCGAGAAGGCGTCCATCACCCCGGCCAGGGTGGAGCCCTGCTTGGACATCTTGAGGAAGACCTCGCCGAGGCCGTCGTCCGGGTAGGACGAGGCGGTGAGGTAACCCTCCGCGCCGCCGACCGAGAAGGAAACGGTCTGCGAGGGGCGCTTCTTCGGCAGCCGCTTGCGCACCGGGCGGTACTCGACGACCTTCTCCACGGCCTTCTCGACCTCGGCGGCCGGGGCAACGGTCTCGGCCGCGCCCTTGTTGGGCTTGGCCACCGACAGCGGCTGGCCGACCTTGCAGTTGTCCCGGTAGATCGCCAGCGCCTTCAGGCCGAGCTTCCAGCCCTCGAAGTAGATCTTCTCGACGTCGGCGACGGTGGCCTGCTCCGGCATGTTGACCGTCTTGGAGATGGCCCCGGAGATGAACGGCTGGACGGCCGCCATCATCCGCACGTGCCCCATCGGGGCGATCGACCGCTCACCCATCGCGCAGTCGAAGACCGGGTAGTGCTCCGGCTTGAGGCCGGGGGCGTCCACCACGTGCCCGTGGTCGGCGATGTGCTCGACGATCGCCTCGACCTGCTCCTCCGGGTAGCCGAGGCTACGCAGGGCACGCGGCACGGTCTGGTTGACGATCTGCATCGAACCGCCGCCGACCAGCTTCTTGAACTTCACCAGCGCCAGGTCGGGCTCGACCCCCGTGGTGTCGCAGTCCATCATCAGGCCGATGGTGCCGGTCGGGGCGAGCACGCTGGCCTGCGAGTTGCGCCAGCCGTTGCGGTCGCCGACCTTGTTGCCCTCGGTCCACTGCCGGGTGGCCTCGCGCTGGATCGCGGTGGCCACCGTGCCGGCCGGCTTGATGGCGTCGTTGGCGGCGGCGTGCTTGCGCATCACCCGCTTGTGCGGCTCGGCGTTACGGGCGTAGCCGTCGTACGCGCCGACGATGCCGGCAAGCTCGGCCGACCGGCGGTACGCCGTGCCGGTCATCAGCGAGGTGATCGCCGCGGCCACCGACCGGCCCTGCTCCGAATCGTACGGCAGGCCGGAGGCCATCAGCAGCGCGCCGAGGTTGGCGTAGCCGATGCCGAGCTGCCGGTAGGCGCGGGTGGTCTCGCCGATCTTCTCGGTCGGGAAGTCGGCGAAGCAGATCGAGATGTCCATCGCGGTGATGACGAACTCGACCGACCTGACGAACTTCTCCACCTCGAAGCCGCCGTCGGCCTTGAGGAACTTCATCAGGTTGAGCGAGGCCAGGTTGCACGAGGAGTTGTCCAGGTGCAGGTACTCCGAGCACGGGTTCGACGCGGTGATCCGGCCGGTCTCCGGGCAGGTGTGCCAGTCGTTGATGGTGTCGTCGTACTGCAGGCCGGGGTCGGCGCACTCCCAGGCGGCCTGGGAGATGGTGCGGAACAGCTTCTTGGCGTCGATCGTCTCGATGGTCTGCCCGTCGAGCCGGCCGCGCAGGTCGAAGCCGCCGTTGTTCTCCACCGCCGTCATGAACTCGTCGGAGACCCGGACGGAGTTGTTGGCGTTCTGGTACTGGACGCTGACGATGTCGGCGCCGCCCAGGTCCATGTCGAAGCCGGCGTCCCGCAGCGCGCGGATCTTGTCCTCCTCGCGCGCCTTGGTCGCCACGAACTCCTCGATGTCCGGGTGGTCCACGTCGAGGATGACCATCTTGGCCGCGCGCCGGGTGGCACCGCCGGACTTGATGGTGCCGGCGGAGGCGTCCGCGCCGCGCATGAAGCTGACCGGGCCGGAGGCGGTGCCGCCGGAGGAGAGCAGTTCCTTCGAGGACCGGATGCGGGAGAGGTTGACCCCGGCGCCGGAGCCGCCCTGGAAGATCCGCCCCTCCTCCTTGTACCAGTCCAGGATGGAGTCCATCGAGTCGTCGACCGAAAGGATGAAGCAGGCGCTGACCTGCTGCGGCGACGGGGTGCCGACGTTGAACCAGACCGGCGAGTTGAAGCTGAACACCTGGTGCAGCAGCATCCAGGTCAGCTCGTGCGCGAAGATCTCGGCGTCGCCGGGGGTGGCGAAGTAGCCGTTCTGTTCACCGGCGGCCCGGTAGGTGCTGACCACCCGGTCGATGAGCTGCCTGAGCGACCACTCGCGCTGCGGGGTCCCCACCGCGCCCCGGAAGTACTTGGTGGTGACGATGTTGGCCGCGTTGACGCTCCACGACTCGGGGAACTCCACCCCGCGCTGCTCGAAGTTGATCGAGCCGTCCCGCCAGTTGGTCATGACGATGTCGCGGCGTTCCCACGTCATCTCGTCGTACGGGTGCACGCCCTCGGTCGTCCAGACCCGCTGCACCTTGAGCCCCGTCACCGCGCCGTTCTTCGCCGCCCGCGACCGGCTTGTTGTCACGCCGTCCCCCGCCATCTCATCGGCCCCCTCGTCTGCGCGGCCACCCGCCACGCGTCGTCTCTGTCAGAATCCACGTCGTTGCTGTCGGAAAAGACTCAGTCGGTACGGCCGGCGGCCCCGGCCGCGTCGGCGCGGGCCTGTGCGGCGGCCCGCAGCGTCTCGATCTCCCGTTCGAAGTCGGCGAGCGAGTCGAACGAGCGGTAGACGCTGGCGAAGCGCAGGTAGGCCACCTCGTCCAGGTCGCGCAGTGGGCCCAGGATCGCCAGTCCCACGTCGTGGCTCGGCAGTTCGGCCGCACCCTTGGCCCGGACGGTCTCCTCGACCTTCTGGGCCAACAGGGCGATGGAGTCCTCGTCGACCGGCCGCCCCTGGCACGCCTTGCGCACCCCACCGATGATCTTGGTCCGGCTGAACGGCTCGGTCACGCCACTGCGCTTGACCACCGCGAGCACGGCCTCCTCGACCGTGGTGAACCGTTTGCCGCATTCCGGGCAGGAGCGCCGGCGACGGATCAGCTGACCGTCGTCGGCCTCGCGCGAGTCGACCACCCGGGAGTCGGCGTGCCGGCAGTACGGGCACCGCATCGCCTGACCTCCTTGATCGACCGGGGCCGCCCGCCCACCTCCGGGCACGCGTCGGCCCGGCGGAGCCGGCTTCGCCAGCCGTCGCCGTGGTCGACGGTACGGGAGTGCGGTGGGTAGTCGTAACCCAACCTGTGGGCAACTTACGCCCGTGTGACTACTACATCTAGGGGTCGACCGTAGGCCGCCGAGGGAGTCGGGTCAAGTTGCCCGCGTGTCTGGCGCGTCACCGGCGACCATCGGCGGCGACCCGTCATCCCGGGGGCACGCTGAGTGCAACCGACCGGAGCCACGGGAGGTTACCGGCCACCCGGACAACCCTCCGGACGGAGGACCGGGCCCGGCGGGACGTACCATCTACCAGAACAGGCGTACGAAAGGCCAGGATTTCCACCCGACACGCCGAGTTGCGTCGTACAGATGTTTGAAAATGACCGATCTCACCTATACGGTCATGAACGACCGGGCACGGCGCACCACGTCGGTCCGGCACCGCGACACCCCCGCACGCACCACGAGCCGCCAAGGCACCCAGCGCCGACCAGGGAGGACGGACGTGACCGAGGACCGGGCCAGCCGGCAGAAGAACCCGCAGCCGAGCGCCGAGGCGGGTCCCCCGGCCAGTCGGCGTCCCCGCGCCGCCCGCAGCCGTACCGGCCAACCGGCCGTCCGCCCGGTCACCCCGGTGGTCAGCGGCTTCCCCGACCCAACCGCCGTCGACCTGACCGCCCGGCAGCGCCGCATCCTGGAGTTCATCCGCAGCTGGGTGGAGCGGCACGGCTACCCGCCGAGCGTCCGCGAGATCGGTGAGGCGGTCGGCCTGGTCTCCCCGTCGAGCGTCGCCTACCAGCTCAAGGAGCTGGAGAAGAAGGGCTTCCTGCGGCGCGACCCCAACCGGCCCCGCGCGGTGGACGTGCGCGCCCCCGGCGGCGACGCCGACGACGAACTGAGCCGCGCCCAGCGCCCCACCCCGGCGTACGTGCCGATGCTGGGCCGGATCGCCGCCGGCGGCCCGATCCTCGCCGAGCAGGCGGTGGAGGACGTCTTCCCGCTCCCCCGCGAGCTGGTGGGTGAGGGCGAGGTCTTCATGCTCCAGGTCAAGGGCGACTCGATGCTCGACGCGGCGATCTGCGACGGCGACTGGGTGGTCGTCCGGCAACAGCCGACCGCCGAGGCCGGTGACATCGTGGCCGCCATGCTCGACGGCGAGGCGACCGTCAAGACCTACCGGCGACGCGACGGCCACGTCTGGCTGATGCCGCAGAACCCGGCCTTCGATCCGATCCCCGGTGACGACGCCACCATCATGGGCCGGGTCGTCGCCGTGCTCCGCCGGATCTGACCCGTGACCTGACCGGTCGCCCTTCCCCGGGGAAGGGCGACCGGTCAGGTGTGTCGGGAGGTTCGCCGTCGCGTCAGTAGCGTTCGCCGCTGCGGCCGGGCGGGGGGCCGTACTGGCCGCCGCGCCGGTCGTCGTGGCCCTCATGACGTGGGCCGGAGCGCGGCTCGCGGGGGTCGGTCTCCCGGCGCGGCGGCTCGGCCCGCCCACCGCCACCGCCGTAGACACCGCCACCGCCGCCCCGGCCACCGGCCGGCGCGCCACCACGGCCGCCCGGAGGCGGACCGCCCCGGCCACCGGCCGGCGCGCCACCACGGCCACCGCCCGGGGCAGCGCCGCGCCCGTCCGGCGGCGTGCCACCCCGGGCACCCGGCGGCGTGCCGCGCCCGGCCACCGGGGCACCGCCACGGCCCCCCGGAGGGACACCTCGGCCGCCGGCCGGGGCACCACCACGCCCACCGGCGGGAGCACCGCCACGCGGGCCCACAGCCGGCGGGCCGCCCCGGGACGCGCCGCCGGCCGGGGCACCATGGGGAGCACCACCGCGCGGACCCGCGCCGTTACCCGCCGGGACGGCACCATAGACCCCGCCGCCGGCGGGGCGACCACCGCCGTAGACCCCGCCGCCCGCCGGGCGACCGCCGGTCGGCGGCGGCCCACCGGCCGGACGGCCGGCGGGAGCCGCACCGGACCCGGCCGGGGGCCGGCCACCGCCGTAGACCCCGCCGCCGGCCGGGCGGGCGGGCGACCCGCCGGGCGTCGCCGGAGCACCGTAGACACCGCCGCGCGGCCGGTCCGCGACCGGCTCGGCGGCGTGCGGACCGTCGCCTGCCGACCGCCCCTCGGCCCGGGAGACCGCGCCGGAGGTGAACACGTCGTCGTCCTGGTCGACCGGGTCGTCGCCGACCGTCGCGGCCCGCCGCCGGGACCTGACGATCCCGACGATGCCGGCCCCCACCAGGAGCGCGCCGACCACGCCGACAGCACCGATCAGATAGGTGATCTGGTCCAGGCTGAGGTTGTCGTACCAGGACTTCTCGGTCGCCGGTTTGGCCCCCGCCTCGCCCTCGACCGGCTCGGCACCCTTGGTCGACGGCGTGTAGCCGAGGATGTCGATCGGGTCCTCCGGGGCGAGTTCCCCGCCGTCGGAGACGGTGACGAACCCGGTGCCGTCGGGGGTGTACGAGATGGCCTCGCCGAACGGGTCGGCCAGCGGGGTGACCCGGGGCTTGCCGGTGGTCAGGGCGGCCACGATGTCGTCGCCGCTGACGTCGTACTCGAAGGCGTCGGCGTAGGTGCGCAACACCACCCGGCTGCCGTCGGGCGAGCGGGCCGCCCCGGTGATCGCCACCCGGCCGATGATGTTCAGCGGGTTGTCGGTGGTGGTCTTGGGCAGGGTGATCTCGCCGACCTTCTTCATCGGCACCGGATCGGTGTTGCCGTCAGGGTCGAGCTTGGCCTCCGGAGTGAAGATCTCCGCCTTGCCACTGGGCACCTTGGTGATCACCAGGGGGAGGCCGTCCGCGCCGACCAGCAACGCCTCGGCGTCGTGCGGCTTACGTTCCGGGTACGACAGCCGGTGCAGCACCGGCTGCTTGGACCCGGAGACCGGCATCGTCCAGACCGCGACCCGGGTACGCCGTTCCCGGCTGGTGACGTTGTCGCCGGTGTCGGCGATCCAGAGGGTCTTGCCGTCGGGCGAGAGGGCCAGGTCCTCGGTGTCGAACGGGCCGTCACCGGAGTACTTCACCGGCTCCTTGGCGATCTTGCACTTGGTGTCCAGGAAGAAGACCCGCTTGCGGCTCTCCTCCAGGGTGCCGTCGTTGATCACGATGTAGCCGGTCTTCGTGGCGACCAGACCGGACACCTCGCGCAGCCGCTCGTCGGTGATCGTGCACTTCTTCTTGCCCGCCGCCGCGAGCGGACCCGCCCCGACGGCCAGCGTCCCCGCTCCGGTGACGGGCGGGGCCACCCCGGCGGGGACGGCGGAGACCGGTGCCGCCCCGGCGGCAGCAGCGGGTGCCACGGCCGCGCCGAACAGGGCGAGGGCAACCGTGACCGAGGAGACAGCGCGGCGCATGGCGTCAGTGTCGCATGCCGCGATGAACCTCAGGTCACACCGGAGCGCTCACCGACTGCCGGCCACCGCCGGATCACCCGCCGCCACGAACGGCGTCAGCTCGGCCGCCAGCGCCTCCCCGACCCGGACGTGCAGGAGCGTGCCCTCGGGCAGGTGGGAGGTGCTGAGCACCTCACCCTGCCGGTGCAGCCGGGCCACCAGGTCACCCCGGTCGTACGGCAGCACCGCGCGGACCTCGACCGCCGGGCGGGGCAGCCGCTGCTCGATCACCTCACGCAACGCCTCGATGCCGCGCCCGCTGTACGCGGAGACGAACACCGCGTCCGGCCAGAGCCGCTTGAGCCGCAGCAGGGTCTCCTCGTCGGTGGCGTCGGTCTTGTTGACCACCAGCAGCTCGGGCAGCCGATCGGCACCGACCTCGGAGAGCACCTCGCGGACGGCCCGGACCTGCTCCTCCGGGTCGGGATGGGTGCCGTCGACCACGTGCACCACCAGGTCGGCCTCGGCGACCTCCTCCAGCGTCGAGCGGAACGCCTCGACGATCTGGTGCGGCAGGTGCCTGACGAAACCCACCGTGTCGGAGAGCGTGTAGAGCCGCCCGTCCGAGGTGGTGGCCCGGCGGGTGGTCGGGTCCAGGGTGGCGAAGAGCGCGTTCTCCACCAGCACGCCCGCGCCGGTGAGCCGGTTGAGCAGACTCGACTTGCCGGCGTTGGTGTAACCGGCGATGGCCACGGCGGGAACGGCGTTGCGGGAACGACGGGCACGCTTGGTCTGGCGTACCGTCTTCATGGCCTTGATCTCCCGACGTAGCCGGGCGATGCGGTGCCGGATGCGCCGACGGTCGGTCTCCAGCTTGGTCTCACCGGGACCACGCAGGCCCACCCCGCCACCGGCGCCGCCACCCCGCCCGGAACCACCCGTCTGCCGGGAGAGCGTCTCACCCCAACCACGCAACCGGGGCAGCAGGTATTCGAGCTGGGCCAGCTCGACCTGCGCCTTGCCCTCCTTGCTCTTGGCGTGCTGGGCGAAGATGTCGAGGATCAGCGCGGTGCGGTCGACGACCTTGACCTTGGTGCGCTGTTCCAGGTTCCGCAGCTGGGACGGGGACAGCTCGCCGTCGCAGATCACCGTGTCGGCGCCGGTGGAGAGCACCACGCCGGTCAGGTCGTCGACCTTGCCCCGGCCGACGTAGGTGGCCGGGTCGGGACGGCTGCGGCGCTGGATCAGCCCTTCGAGCACCTGTGAACCGGCGGTCTCGGCCAGGGCGGCCAGCTCGGTCAGCGAATTGTCGGCGTCGCGCTGGGTGCCGTCGGTCCAGACGCCGACGAGGACGACCCGCTCCAGCCGCAGCTGGCGGTACTCGACCTCGGTGACGTCGGTCAGCTCGGTGGAGAGGCCGGGGACCCGCCGCAACGCCTGCCGCTCCGACAGCTCGTACTCGCCGGTCGTGGCGTCGAGGTCGTCGTCCGAGTAGGGGGTCTGGGTCTCCTGGTCTCGCAAGCTGCGACTCCTGTCCGTTCTGTGCATGTACCGAGTAATCCTGACATGGGTCAACGCCGAGCGCGACTGCTATATGCCCGTGGTGGAGGTCGCCGAACGCGGGGCCGGCTGCCGCCGTGGCCCGGCGGGCGAGTAGAAATGCTGACGAGCCGCCAGCGACGACGGAGGTATTTCCGTGGCCATCACCCGACTGCCGAGTGCCGGATTCTCGATCACGATCCGGATCGCGGTCCCCGCGGACGCCTCCTCGATCGGCCGGCTGACCACGTCGGTCGGCGAGGCAGGTGCGATCGTCACCGCGCTGGACGTGGTCGACTCCGACCCGACCCACGTGATCGTCGACCTCACCTGCGACACCGCCGACGCCGGCCACGCCGACCAGGTCGTCGAGGCGCTCACCGCGCTCGACGGGGTGGACGTGCGCAAGGTCTCCGACCGGACCTTCCTGCTGCACCTCGGCGGCAAGATCGAGGTGCACTCCAAGGTCGGGCTGCGGACCCGTGACGAGCTGTCCCGGGCGTACACCCCGGGGGTGGCCCGGGTCTGCATGGCGATCGCGGAGAACCCGGCGGACGCCCGCCGGCTCACCATCAAGCGCAACACGGTCGCCGTGGTCAGCGACGGCTCCGCCGTGCTCGGTCTGGGCAACCTCGGCCCGGCGGCGTCGCTGCCGGTGATGGAGGGCAAGGCGGCCCTGTTCAAGCGGTTCGGCGGGGTGGACGCCTGGCCGGTGGTCCTGGACACCCAGGACACCGACGAGATCGTGGCGATCGTCAAGGCCATCGCCCCCGCGTACGGCGGGATCAACCTGGAGGACATCGCCGCGCCGCGCTGCTTCGAGATCGAGGCCCGGCTGCGCGAGGCGCTGGACATCCCGGTCTTCCACGACGACCAGCACGGCACCGCGATCTGCGTGCTGGCCGCGCTGACCAACGCGCTGCGCGTCGTGGGCAAGCAGCTCGCCGACGTCCGGGTGGTCGTCTCCGGGGCCGGCGCGGCCGGCACCGCGATCATGAAACTGCTGCTGCGCCAGGGCGTCGGCGACATCATCGCGTACGACCGGCAGGGCGCCCTGCACCGCGACCTGCCCGACCTCAACCCGGCCTGGCAGTGGCTGGCCGAGAACACCAACCGGGACAACTACTCCGGCGACCTGGCCGGCGCGGTCCGGGGCGCGGACGTCTTCATCGGGGTGAGCGCCCCCAACCTGCTGACCGGCGACGACATCGCCACCATGGCCAAGGACGCGATCGTCTTCGCGCTGGCCAACCCCGACCCGGAGGTCGACCCCCGGGAGGCCCGCAAGCACGCCGCGATCGTCGCCACCGGCCGCTCCGACCAGCCGAACCAGATCAACAACGTGCTCGCCTTCCCAGGCGTGTTCCGGGGCATGCTCGACGCGCACGCCGAGGAGTTCACCGAGGAGATGGCGATCGCGGCGGCCCGTGCCATCGCCGACGTGGTCGGTGAGGACAAGATCAACCCAACGGTCATCGTGCCGAGCGTCTTCGACTCCCGGGTCGCCCCGGCGGTCGCCGCCGCCGTCCGTGCCGCCGCCCAGAACCCGGCCGTCACCCCGCCGCCGGCCGCCGACCCGGGCCCGGCCGACCTTCCCGAGATCGCCGCCACCGCCAGCGCCACCCCCTGACCCCGACGCCCCTCCCCGTCCCCACCTCCCCACCCACCTCGCCCCGCCTCCCCCGCCTCGCCCCACCTCGCCCCGGTGATCAAGAGGTTTACGTCATCCCACCCGCCATCTCCGACACATACCTCTTGATCACCCGACACCACCCCCACCCGGTGCCGATGATCAAGAGGTATACGTCACCCCAGGCCCCGACTCTGACGTAAACCTCTTGATCACCCCGCGCCACCCGCCTGACAGCGGCGATCAAGAGGTTTACGTCAACCCACCCGCCATCTCTGACGCATACCTCTTGATCACCCGACACCACCCCCATCCGGTGCCGGTGATCAAGAGGTATGCGTCATCCATGGCTCCGGTTCTGACCTGAACCTCTTGATCACGGGGCAAGGCGAAGCGGGGGCACGGCGAAGCGGGGGCACGGCAAGCGGGGGCGGGCGAGACGGGAGGGAGGGAGCGGCGTCAGGGGAGGGTGAGGGTGCCGGTGGCGATCAGGACGGCGGGGCCGGCGAGCCAGCAGGAGTCGGCGGTCACCGTGACCGTGAGCCGGCCACCGGGGACGTCCACCGCCACGACGCCGGTGTCCCGGGTGGCGTCGCGCAGCGCCACGGCGGCGACCGCGCAGGCGCCGGTGCCGCAGGACAGGGTCTCGGCCGAGCCGCGCTCGTAGACCCGCATCAGGACGTGTTCGTCGGTGCCGTCGACCGGGTCGGCGGGGGCGGTGAACTCGACGTTCACCCCGTGCGGGAAGACCCGGGGGTCGAATTCGGGTGCGCGGGTCAGGTCCAGGTCGGCCAGGTCGATGCCGGCCGGCAGGGCGCAGACCAGGTGCGGGTTGCCGACGTCCACCGCCGTGCCGGGCAGGGTCAGTCCGCCGAGGACGGCGCGGGAGGCGTCGTACAGCCGGGGGCGGCGCATCTCGACGGCGATGGTGTCGCCGTCGACCCGGGCCCGCACCAGGCCGGCGCGGGTCGCCACCGGCAGGGTTGCGCCGGTGGGGGTGGCCAGCCCGGTCGCCAGCAGGTAGCGGACGAAGACCCGGGCCCCGTTGCCGCACATCTCGGCGGACGAGCCGTCGGAGTTCCAGTAGTCCATGAACCACTCGGCCTCCCCGGCGAGGGCGACCCCGTCGGGGTGTTTCGCCGCCCGGACGACCCGCAGCACGCCGTCGCCGCCGAGGCCGCGCCGCCGGTCGCAGAGCGCGGCGACCAGGCCGGGGGTCAGGTCGAGGGCGCCGTCCGGGTCGGGCAGGATGACGAAGTCGTTGCCGGTGCCGTGACCCTTGGTGAACTCCACGCCCCCATCATGGCCGATGCCCGGCGACCACCCGCAGGGCAGTCTCGACAAACGTCGGCACGGTCGGGTCCAGCCAGTGGATCCGCTGGTCACGGCGGAACCAGGAGCGTTGCCGTCGGACGAACCGGCGGGTGGCCCGGATCGTCTCGTCCCGCGCCTGCGCCTCGTCGGTCTCCCCGGCCAAAAACCGCAGCACCTGCTGGTAGCCGAGCGCGCGGCTGGCCGTCCGGCCGTCGG
Source organism: Micromonospora humidisoli (assembly GCF_016900955.1). Classification (NCBI taxonomy): domain Bacteria; kingdom Bacillati; phylum Actinomycetota; class Actinomycetes; order Micromonosporales; family Micromonosporaceae; genus Micromonospora; species Micromonospora humidisoli. The sequence goes on along the minus strand of NZ_JAFEUO010000001.1, from coordinate 914,029 downwards.
CCAGGCCCTGCCCGCACAGCGTACGGACCTCGGCGACCAGCCCGTCGGCCCACATCCGGTCGACCCGCGCCGCGATCCGTTCGTCGAGCAGCGCGGTGTCCAGGTCGACGCCGAGCTGCACCGCCGGGTAGTACGGGGTCGGGTCGGGCAGCGAGGCGGTGAACGGCGCCCCGGTCAGCTCGATCACCTCCAGCGCCCGGACGATGCGTCGACCGTTGCCGGGCAGGATGCCCGCCGCCGCCGCCGGGTCCGCCCCGGCCAGCCGGGCGTACAGCGGGGCCGGGCCGAGCTGCGCCAGCTCCGCCTCCAGCCGGCCGCGTACCGCCGGGTCGGTGCCGGGGAACTCGAACTGTTCCAGCACCGCCCGCACGTACAGGCCGGAGCCGCCGACGAGCAGCGGCACCCGCCCCCGGGCCAGGATGTCGTCGACCGCCGCGCGGGCCAACCGCTGGTACTCGGCGACGCTGGCCGGTTCGGTGACCGGCCAGATGTCCAACAGGTGGTGCGGTACCCCGTCGCGTTCGGCCGGGGTGAGCTTGGCGGTGCCGACGTCCATACCCCGGTAGAGCTGCATCGAGTCGGCGTTGACCACCTCACCGCCGAGCGCGTGCGCCAGGGCGATGCTCAGCGCCGACTTGCCCGCCGCGGTCGGGCCCACCACGGCGACGACCGTGCCGCTCACCGCGTCACACCGCCCGCCGCCGCCGTCCCGGCGTCACCCGCCCTTGTCCCGGTGTCACCCGCCGGCGTCCCGTCCGGGCCGGTCGGGTCCGTCCGCGTCCAGGAGGCCACCAGGTAGCCGACGCCGTAGGGGACGCCGTGGTGGCGCAGCTCGCCGTGCCAGTCGCCGCCGGCCGCGCGGACCGCCCCGGCCAGCACCTGCCAGGCCGGCCGACCGGCGACCCCCAGCTGCGCCGACAGCACCGGGTCCAGGCCGAGCAGCGCGTCGGCGTCCGCGTCGGCCAGGGCACGGGCGACCCCCTCGTCGTACGCCCCGGCGCGCGGGTCGTCGTAGCCCGGCGCTTTCGGGCCGTGGCAGGCCGACCCGTCACCGAGCACCAGCAGGGCCCAGGGCCCGTCCACCCGCAGCCCGGCCCCGAGGGCGGCGCACCGGTCGGCCGGCTCGTCCGACGCGACGCTCACCATCCGCCAGGCGGTCGGTGCCGGCGGGGCGGTCCGCTCGACCAGCCAGGCCCCGACCAGCAGACTCAGCGGCAGCTCCGCGTCGTCGACCGGCGGCGGCACCGGCTCCACGCCGCCCGGCGGGGGCACGGCCGGCAGCGACCCACTGCCGCCCCGGGGAGGCACGGCCCGCAGAAGCGCAGGGTGGTCGGACCGTGGCGGGGCGGTCCGGACCGGGGAGGGGCTGGCCGGGTCGGGGTGGGGTGTTCCGAGGTCGACCGTGAGGGGCAGTCCCCAGGGGGCGAAGCTGCCCCGGCGGGGCAGCGCCAGTTCGGTGGTGCGCTCGCCGGCACCGACCAGCACGATGGTGTCCGCCCCGGCCGCGTAGACGGCGGCGACGGCGGCGGCGCAGGCGTCACGCAGCTCCGCCAGCTCGGGCGCGGCGGCCCCGGCCAGCTCCGGCACGATCAGCGGCGGGTGTGGGCAGACGGCGGCGGCGAGCAGTGGCACCAGGCAACGGTAGCGGCCGGGCACCGCCCGCTCCGCCCACCCCGCCAGTCCGAGCCGCCGCTCCAGCGCGCCGCGCACGTCGGTAGCGGCCGGGCGCCGCCCGCTCCGCCCACCCCGCCGTCGGGCATGCCCGGGTGCGGCGCGGGGGCGGGCATGCGGGTGGTCGGCCCGGCCGCCGGCTCGGGGGTCGACGCTCAGCCGGTCTGGCCGCCCCAGCCGCCCTGCACCATGGTCTGGAACCGCCACTGCCCGCCGGTGCGGACCAGCAGGTCGGCGTAGCGCACCCGCTGGCGTTGGCCGTCGAGGGTGAACTCGGCCTCGGTGAGCACCACGGCCAGGCTGCGGGTGAGGAAGTAGGGCGTGCGGCGGCTCTCCATCCGCAGGTCGCCCCCGCCGCCGAGGACGCCGCCCATCATCTCCAGGTAGGCCGCCCGGTCGAGCTGGCGGGCCGACCCCTCGCCGGCCGCGTCGTCGGTGACCGTGTTGAGCGGGAACATCGCCAGGTCGGCGGTGCCGGCGACGTCACCCGCCTCGGCCAGGGCGTCGTAGCGGCGGAACCACTCGTCCAGCTCGGCGAGATCGGCGGCGTCGGGCACGAACCCGGGGTCGGCCGGGGGCGTCATCCGGGTGTGGGACTGGGTCATCCTGCTCCTCCTCGCCCGCCCGCAGCACGGGCGGCAGCATCCTGTACGGCCTACCGTACACCGTACGGCGCATTGCGACACTCGCCCCACGGAGCCTGTGTGTGGGTGCTAGGACACCGTATGGTCACGGTCAGAGACAGGCGCTCGACGCGGACGGGGGCGGACCTGTGACAATGCCGGGAGCAAGTTGGCTGCGCCGTGGCGGCGATCGCGGGGGGTTTCCCGACGACGCCGGGAGAACGAGGATGGGCACATGAGCGACTGGACTGCCTTCGGACGGGTGGACGCGGACGGCACCGTGTACGTGAAGACCAGCGAGGGCGAGCGGGTGGTCGGTTCCTGGCAGGCGGGCGCGCCCGAGGAGGGCCTGGCCCACTTCGCCCGCCGCTTCGCCGACCTGGTCACCGAGGTGGACCTCACCGAGGCCCGGCTCAACTCGGGCGCCGCCGACGCGGGAGGTTCGCTGAGCACCGTGCGGCGGATCCGCGCCTCGCTGGCCGAGGCCCACGTCGTGGGGGACATCGACGCCCTCGCCGCGCGCCTGGACAAGCTGGCCGTGCTCGCCGAGGAGAAGGCCGGCGAGGCCCGTGCCGCCCGGGAGGCCGCCCGGGGTGAGGCGCTCGCCCGCAAGACCGCCCTGGTCGAGGAGGCCGAGAAGCTGGCCGCCGAGTCGACCGGCTGGAAGACCGCCGGCGACCGGCTCAAGGAGATCCTCGACGAGTGGAAGACCATCCGGGGGATCGACAAGAAGGCCGACGGTGAGCTGTGGAAGCGGTTCGCCGCCGCCCGGGACGGCTTCACCAGGCGTCGGGGTGCCCACTTCGCCTCCCTCGACCAGCAGCGCAAGCAGGCGCACACGGTCAAGGAGGAGCTGGTCGCCGAGGCCGAGAAGCTCTCCGACTCCACCGACTGGGCGGCCACCGCCAACCAGCTCAAGGAGCTGATGAACCAGTGGAAGGCCGCCCCGCGCGCCTCCAAGGAGTCGGAGCAGAAGCTCTGGGAACGGTTCCGCGCCGCCCAGGACGCCTTCTTCAGCCGGCGCAGTGAGGTCTTCTCGGCCCGGGACAACGAGCAGCGGGCCAACCTGGAGCGCAAGCAGGCGCTGCTGGCCGAGGCCGAGGCGCTCGACGTCGACGGCGACCCGAAGGGCGCCCAGGCGAAGCTGCGCGACATCCAGGCCCAGTGGCACGAGGCGGGCCGGGTGCCCCGGGAGGCCGCCGCCGGCCTGGAGCGGCGGCTACGTGCCATCGACGACAAGGTCCGCGAGGTGATGGACTCGGCCTGGCGGCGGACCACCAAGGAGGACAACCCGCTGCTCGCCCAGATGCGGGCGCAGGTCGCCGAGGCCGAGGAGCGGCTCGCCCGCGCCCAGGCCGCCGGGGACGCCCGCCGGGTCAAGGAGGCCGAGCAGGCGCTCGCCTCCAAGCGGCAGTTCCTCCAGCTCGCCGAACAGGCCGGCTGACCCCGGCCGGCCGTCCGCGCCGGTTTGATCGGACACACCCGAGCCCCCGGTTCCTTCACCAGGGACCGGGGGCTCGCGCGTGTCCGCGCTGGTCGCCGAGCGGACCACCCGGGCGGGGAGCATCCCGGGCACGTCCGCGACCAGCCGGAACCACCCCTCCGGCGGGGCCGCCGCGACCTGCGGTTGACGCATCGAGACCGGCTGATCAGAATGAGCGGCAGAGCCAGGTCGATCCCACCGGCGCGAGGGCACCGACGACGGACACCGTCGTCGGGAGTCGCCGGTGCACCGCAGCGAGTGGCCGTGTCCACGTGACCCGGCGCGTCGCGCACTGTCCGCGTATCCCGAAACGAGCGGGACGGACGGCGGCGGCCGGCGTTTCCCCCGGTTTTCCGCCCCGCGTCGCCGTCGCGACGCCGGGCATCCGAAGTGGAGCCCGCATGTACCGACCCCGCACTCTCGGCGCCGCGCTCACCGCGCTCGCCACCGCTGCGGCCGGCGTGTTCGTCGCCGCCGCCGTCAGCACCACCCCGGCCGCCGCCGCCGTCGGCGGCACCGGCACCGGCTACCTGCACACCAACGGCAACAAGATCGTCGACAGCACCGGCGCGACGGTACGGCTGACCGGCATCAACTGGTTCGGCATGGAGACCGACAACCGCACGTTCCACGGCCTGTGGTCGAACAACCCGTGGCGCGGGCAGCTCGACAAGATGGCCAGCCTGGGCTACAACACGCTGCGCATCCCGTACTCGAACGACTCGGTGAAGCCGGGCGCGACCGCCACCGGGATCAACGACTTCGTCAACCCGGACCTGGTCGGGCTCTCCCCGTTGCAGATCCTCGACAAGGTGATCGCCTACGCCGGCAGCAAGGGCATGCGGGTCATCCTGGACCGGCACCGGCCGACGTCGGCCGGTCAGTCGCCGCTCTGGTACACCTCCACGGTCTCCGAGGCGACCTGGCTCGCCGACTGGAAGATGCTGGCCCAGCGGTACGCCGGCAACACCACGGTGATCGGCGCGGACCTGCACAACGAGCCGCACGCCGAGGGCACCAACCCGGCCGCGACCGGCGCCTGCTGGGGCTGCGGCGACACCACCCGGGACTGGCGGCTGGCCGCCGAGCGGGCCGGCAACGCCATCCTCGGGGTGCAGCCGAACTGGCTGATCTTCGTGGAGGGGGTGAGCTGCCCCAGCGGCGGCCTGTCGAACGTCTGGGACAACGACACCAGCAACGACGAGGACTGCGGCTGGTGGGGCGGCAACCTGTCCAAGGCCGGGCAGTTCCCGGTCCGGCTGAACGTGGCGAACCGGCTGGTCTACTCGCCGCACGAGTACGCCACCAGCGTCTACGAGCAGGAGTGGTTCAAGGCGGCCGACTTCCCGGCGAACCTGCCGGCGGTCTGGGACCGCTACTGGGGTTACCTCTACAAGCAGAACATCGCCCCGATCATGATGGGCGAGTTCGGCAGCACCCTGGCCGACCCCCGGGACAAGGTGTGGCTGGAGAAGCTGATGGCCTACACCGGCACCGGCGTCAACGGGATGTCCTTCACCTACTGGTCGTGGAACCCGAACTCGGGTGACACGGGTGGCATCGCGCTCGACGACTGGACCAACATCAACACCGCCAAGCAGGCGATCCTCCAGCCGTACCTGATCGCGCCGGTGGCCGGTGGGGCCGACCCGACGGGCACCCCGACGCCGAAGCCGCCGACCACCACCCCGGTGCCGCCGACCACGACCCCGCCGCCGCCCACCACGACGCCCCCGCCGCCCACCACCACGCCCCCGCCGGCGGGTGGCTGCACCGCCACCTACAAGCAGGTCAACGCCTGGCAGGGTGGTTTCCAGGGCGAGCTGACCGTCAAGAACACCAGTTCGGCGGCGGTGAACCCGTGGTCGGTGACCTGGACCTGGCCGGCCGGGGTCACCCTGGTCAACGGCTGGAACGCCACGGTCACCCAGTCCGGCACGACGGTGACCGCCGCCGGGCCGAGCTACGCGCCGTCGCTGGCGGCGGGCGCGTCGATCACCGTGGGCTTCACCGCCAACGGTACGGCAGCCGCACCGGCCTCGGTGAAGCTGAAGGGCACCGCCTGCTGAGCCGGTCCCGTCCGCACCCTGGCGGGCCGCCGGTCGACACGTCCGTCGACCGGCGGCCCGCCGGCCGTTGCGGCACTGCCGGGAGGTGACCGGCACGCCGATTTACATCCGTCACTGTCTATGCTTTGCTCGGGAAAGCGCTTGTCCGGGCCGCGGGCGCACCCCACGGGAGCCACCTCGTACCGACCTGACCCCCTGGCAGGGGCCGATCGGCGAACGCGGCGAGTCACCGGTGCCGACGGGCGCGGCACCCACCGGCGGCTCCCCCGTCGACGGCCGCCTGTCCCACCCGAAAGGGACGCAGCATGCGCACACCTCGGCGTCGTACGACGCTGATCGCCGCCACCACCGTCGCCCTGCTCGCCACCGGCACGCTCACCGCCGTCGCCGCCCACGCCGCCCCCGGCTGCGCGGTCAGCTACACCGTCGGCGGGCAGTGGCAGGGCGGATTCACCGGCAACATCACCATCAGCAACCTCGGCGACCCGCTGTCGAGTTGGAGCCTGCGCTGGTCGTACTCGGCCGGCCAGACGGTCAGTGACGCCTGGAACGCCACCGTGACCCAGAGCGGCAGCACGGTGACCGCCACCAACGTCGGCTACAACGGGAGCGTGCCGACCGGCGGCACCGTCTCCTTCGGCTTCAACGGCACCTGGAACAACTCCAGCAACCCGACGCCGACCAGCTTCACCGTCAACGGGGTGACCTGCACCGGAAGCACCGCCCCCACCGGTGCGCCGACCACCCCGCCGTCGACCACACCCCCGCCGACGACGCCCCCGCCCACCACCCCACCGGCGACCACCCCACCGCCCAGCGTGCCGCAGACCGGCCTGGTCGGCTGGGCCACCCAGAACGGCGGCACCACCGGCGGCGGAAACGCGGGCGCGACCACCGTCTCCACCGCCTCGGCGCTGACCAGCGCGTTGAACGCCACCGGCGCGGCGGTGATCCGGGTCTCCGGCACCATCAACTGCTCGGGCATGCTGCGGGTCCGGTCCAACAAGACGGTGCTGGGCAACGCCGGGGCGACCATCGTCGGCTGTGGCTTCACCGTCAACGGCGACCGCAACGTGATCATCCGGAACCTGACGTTCCGCAACTGGAGCGACGACGCGGTCAACGTGGAGAGTTCGGCCACCAACATCTGGATCGACCACAACACGTTCAGCAACGGCTACGACGGCACCGTCGACATCAAGCGCGGCTCCGACTTCGTCACCGTCTCCTGGAACCGGGTCTACAGCCACGACAAGACGATGCTGCTCGGGCACAGCGACGACAACGGCAGCCAGGACATCGGGCACCTGCGGGTGACCTACCACCACAACTGGTACGACGGCAGCAAGCAGCGCAACCCCCGGGTCCGCTTCGGCAACCCGGTGCACGTCTACAACAACTACTACTACAACAACGCCGGCTACGGCGTGGCGTCCACGATGAGCGCCGGGGTGCTCGTCGAGGGCAACTACTTCGAGAACGTCAAGGACACCTACCACCTCGGCGAGGCCGACTCCGGGCCGGGGAGCCTGGTGGCCCGCAACAACCACTTCGTCAACTCGCCCGCCGGGCAGACCGGCGGCAGCGTCGCCGGCATCCCGTACCCGTACACCCTGGACAGCGCGAGCAGCGTGAAGTCCATCGTGACGGCGGGCGCCGGCGCGGGCCGGATCTCGGTCTGACCGCGCACCGGTCGGGGTCCGCCGGCGTGGCGGGCCCCGACCGGGGTCAGTGCGCGGCGCAGCCGGTCGTCGGCGCGGGCGGCGCGGCCGGCGCACCGACCGTGGGCAACCCGAGCAACACCCCGGGGGTACGCGGGGCGCGGCCCGCCTCGGCGGCGTCCCCGGCCCGGGTGCGGCGGTGCGCCAGCGGCGCGCCGTCGGCGTTGAGGTGGTGCGGGGCGGCGTACGTGACGGTGGTGTGCACGATGTCGCCCGGCCGGACGGTGCCGGCCGCGCCCGGTTCACCGGGCCCACCGGTGGCGAAGTGCACCAGGCGGCCGTCGCGGGCCCGGCCGGAGAGCCGGCCGGTGCGGTCGTCCTTGCGGCCCTCGCCGACGGCGACCAGCACCTCGACGGTCTCGCCGACCAGCCGCTTGTTCTCCGCCCAGGTGATCTCCTCGACGCAGGCGATCAGCCGCTCGTAGCGTTCCTGCACGACCTGCTTGGGCAGTTGGCCGTCCATGGTCGCCGCGGGGGTGCCGGGGCGCTTGGAGTACTGGAAGGTGAACGCCGACGAGAACCGGGCCGCGCGGACCACGTCGAGGGTCCGCTCGAAGTCGGCCTCGGTCTCGCCGGGGAAGCCGACGATGATGTCGGTGGTGATCGCCGCGTCGGGCATCGCCGCGCGGACCTTCTCGATGATGCCGAGGTACTTCTCCGACCGGTACGAGCGACGCATCGCCTTCAGCACGTCGTCGGAGCCGGACTGCAACGGCATGTGCAGCGAGTGGCAGACGTTCGGCGTCTCGGCCATCGCGGCGATCACGTCGTCGGTGAAGTCCTTCGGGTGCGGGCTGGTGAACCGGACCCGTTCCAACCCGTCGATCTCGCCTGTCGCGCGCAGCAACTTGCCGAAGGCGTACCGGTCGCCGAACTCGACGCCGTAGGAGTTGACGTTCTGCCCGAGCAGGGTCACCTCCAGCACCCCCTCGGCGACCAGCGCGCGCACCTCGGCGAGGACGTCACCGGGGCGGCGGTCCTTCTCCTTGCCGCGCAGCGAGGGCACGATGCAGAACGTGCAGGTGTTGTTGCAGCCCACCGAGATCGACACCCAGCCGGCGTACGTCGACTCGCGCCGGGTCGGCAGGGTGGACGGGAAGACGTCGAGGGATTCGAGGATCTCCACCTCGGCGGCGGTGTTGTGCCGGGCCCGTTCCAGCAGCACCGGCAGCGAGCCGATGTTGTGCGTGCCGAACACCACGTCCACCCAGGGGGCCTTGCGGACGATGTCGCCGCGGTCCTTCTGGGCCAGGCAACCGCCGACGGCGATCTGCATCCCCGGGTGCCTGTCCTTCACGGGGCGCAGGTGACCGAGGTTGCCGTAGAGCCGGTTGTCGGCGTTCTCCCGGACGGCGCAGGTGTTGAACACCACCACGTCCGGGTTGTCGTCGGCCTCGGCGAGCCGCACGTAACCTGCCTGTTCCAGCAGGCCGGAGATGCGCTCGGAGTCGTGCACGTTCATCTGGCAGCCGTACGTGCGCACCTGGTAGGTGCGCGGGCTGCCCGCGGCTGCGGTAGTCATGACGTGCACAGCGTATCCGGGCCGACCGACCCGGGCCGACCGGGAAGACCCCGACGATGGAGGAACCATGTGCCGGAGCATCAAGACCCTGCGCGAGCCGTACGTCCCGACGGTCACCCCTGCCGACATCGAGGCGGCGGCGTTGCAGTACGTGCGAAAGGTGTCCGGTTTCCGGGCCCCGGCCGCGCACAACGCGGCGGCCTTCCAGGCGGCGGTGCAGGCGGTGACCGCCGCCACCGCGACCCTCCTCGACCAGTTGCAGGTCCGCAGCACCCGCCCCACCCCCGCCCCCTGACCCTCGCCCCACGCTCCTGTCGATCATGGAGTTGTGGTGGACGCATTAGGCCGATTTGACCTGTTCTGCGAGCGCCACAACTCCATGATCGACGGGGTGGGGCGGGGGTGGGGGTGGGGGTGGGGGTCAGGCGGCGGCGAGGGCTGGGTTGACCGAGTCGGGGGCCCAGCGGGAGCCGCGGCACCGAGACCAGCCACGGCAGGCCGGGTGTGCCAGGGTGCAGAGCCGGCGGGCGGAGAGCAGCTCGCCGTCGTCGGTCTCGGTCACCTCGAAGTGCACCGGGCGGATCGTGCCGCCCGGCGCGACCAGCAGGTGCCGGCCGGCGTCGAGGGTGTCGTCGGTGAGCAGGCAGTCCCGGTCGAGCAACCGGGCCAGCGCGGCGATCGTGCCCAGCTCGTGCCGCGACTCCGGGACGCCGTAACAGTCGACCATGGTGCCGAACTCCCCCGGGGCCTGCCAGACGTCGCAGATCACCGCGTGCCGGGGCAGCCGGGCCGGGTCCGCCACCGCCAGCGGCATCACCACCCGGCCGAGCGCCTCGGCCAGGGCCGGGTAGACCGTCACGGGTTCGGCCCGGTCGATTCTCCAGTTCCACAGCTCGGTCATGCCGCCTCCTCGCTGCGTTAGTTCCCACCGGCCTCCGGATCGGGCCTTACTGACGATGGTGGGGGGCATTTGCCCCCAGCCGAGGGCAAGTTACCGGTCTGTGACCATTCCGGGCAAAATTTCCCGGGGTGCCATTGCCGGGAGTGGCAGGAAGATGACAGTTTATCGGGTACGGTGCCCGGCGCGGGCCAGCCCGGCGGCGCGCCGCCGCCCCGACGCCCACCGGACGCGCCAGCAGACCGGGCGCACCTCACCCGGCCGGGCACGTCACCGGGCCAGGGCGCGCGTCACCGGGCCGGGCGGGTCAGCGCACCACGACCATCGACTCCCCCCGGGGCAGCAGCTCGCCGATCACCGTGCCGCCGGGCACCTCGCCGGCCAGCAGCAGCCCGCCGGAGGTCTGCGCGTCGGCCAGCAGCAGCCGGTCGGCCTCACCCGTCGACCCGAACCCGGTCCACGGGCTGACCCAGTCCAGGTTGCGCCGGGTGCCGCCACTGACGTGCCCGTCGCGCACCGCCTGGCGGGCACCGGGCAGGTAGGGCACCCGGGCGGCGTCGATCGCCACCGTCAGGCCACTGGCACGGGCCAGCTTCGAGGCGTGCCCGAGCAGCCCGAAACCGGTCACGTCGGTGCCGCAGCGGATGCCGGCCGCGACGGCGGCGCGGGCCGCGTCCCGGTTGAGCGTGGTCATCGACGCCACCGCCTCGGCGGAGACCTCGCCGGTGGCCTTGTGCCTGGTGTTCAGCACCCCGACGCCGAGCGGCTTGGTCAGCGACAGCGGCAGCCCGGCCCGGCCGGCGTCCAGGGTGATCAGCTCGTCGGGGCGGACCAGCCCGGTCACCGCCAGCCCGTACTTGGGGCCGTCGTCGTCGACGCTGTGCCCGCCGGCCAGGTGGCAGCCGGCCTCCCGGGCCACGTCCTGACCGCCGCGCAGCACCTCCCGGGCCAGCTCCAGCGGGAGGGTGTCCCGGGGCCAGCAGAGCAGGTTGATGGCGACCAGCGGAGTGCCGCCCATGGCGTACACGTCGGACAGGGCGTTCGCGGCGGCGATCCGCCCCCAGTCGTAGGCGTCGTCCACGACCGGAGTGAAGAAGTCGGCGGTGGTGACCAATCCGGTGTGCCCGTCCAGCCGGACCACCGCGGCGTCGTCGCCGTGGTCCAGGCCGACCAGCAGTTCGGCGGTGCCGGTGGCCGGCCCGAGGCCGGCGACCATCGCCTCCAGCTCGCCCGGCGGGATCTTGCAGGCGCAGCCGCCACCACGCGCGTACTCGGTCAGGCGGACCCGGTCGGTCATCCTCCCATGATCTCCGTCACCCCGCCGCGCCGCCACCTGACGGCCCGGCGGAGTGACGGAATTCGGACGTCGGCGTACACCCGACACCGGTGTTACCTCTCCGTGACCCGTTGAGTTGCGATCCGCCACGCCGCCCCGCCTACAGTGGCCCAACCGGGGGTCGACCGACCCCGCTTTCCGGTACGACGACAGGGACGGTGGACGACGTGGCGACCGGCGAACCGCTGATCGTGCTGGACAAGGTCAACAAGTGGTTCGGCCCCCTGCACGTGCTCGACGACGTGTCACTCTCGGTGGGCAAGGGCGAGGTCGTGGTGGTGATCGGGCCGTCCGGCTCGGGCAAGTCGACGCTCTGCCGGACGATCAACCGGCTGGAGCCGATCAACGACGGGACGATCACCTTCGACGGGCAGCCACTGCCGGCCGAGGGGCGGGCGCTGGCGAAGCTGCGCAGCGAGGTCGGCATGGTCTTCCAGTCGTTCAACCTCTTCGCCCACAAGACCATCCTGGAGAACGTCACCCTCGGGCCGGTCAAGGTCCGCAAGGAGAAGCCGGCCGCCGCCCGCGAGCGCGGCCTGGCCCTGCTCGACCGGGTCGGCATCGCCAACCAGGCCGACAAGTTCCCGGCCCAGCTCTCCGGCGGCCAGCAGCAGCGGGCGGCGATCGCCCGCGCGCTGGCCATGCAGCCCAAGGCGATGCTCTTCGACGAGCCGACCAGCGCGCTCGACCCGGAGATGGTCGGCGAGGTACTCGACGTGATGACCTCGTTGGCGAGTGAGGGCATGACCATGGTGGTGGTGACCCACGAGATGGGCTTCGCCCGGCACGCCGCCAACCGGGTGATCTTCATGGCCGACGGGCAGCTCGTCGAGGACGCCCCGCCGATGGAGTTCTTCGCCAACCCGCGCAGCGAGCGGGCCCGGGACTTCCTCTCCAAGATCCTCACGCACTAGGCGTCCGTAGTGGAGCGCGCCGGTCACCGGTGCATTCCGACGAAGAAGGAGTTCAGTATGCGTATGAAGCGCGTGGCGGCAGTCGCCGCGGCGGCCACCCTGGCGCTCGGTCTGGCCGCCTGCGGTGGCGACGACGCCGACGAGGGCACCGGCGCCGGCAGCAAGTCCTTCGCCGCCGGCAGCACCATGGAGAAGCTCAACAAGGCGCAGAAGATCAAGATCGGCACCAAGTTCGACCAGCCCGGCTTCGGCCAGAAGGGCCTGTCGGGCAAGCCGGAGGGCTTCGACGTCGAGGTCGCCAAGCTCATCGTCAAGGAGCTGGGCATCCCTGAGGACAAGATCGAGTACGTCGAGACGCCGTCGAAGATCCGTGAGGACGCCATCGTCAACGGCACCGTCGACCTGGTCGCGGCGACCTACACGATCAACGACAAGCGCAAGGAGCGGATCGCCTTCGCGGGGCCGTACTACGAGGCCGGCCAGAACATCCTGGTCAAGAAGGACGACACCACCATCACCGGGCCGGACTCCTTCAAGGACGGCACCAAGAAGGTCTGCTCGGTGACCGGGTCCACCCCGGCCGAGGAGATCAAGAAGTACATCAAGGACGTCGGCACCCAGCTGGTGCTCTTCGACACCTACCCCAAGTGCCGCGACGCCCTCAAGGGTGGTCAGGTCGACGCCGTCACCACCGACAACGTGATCCTGCTCGGCTACATCGCCGAGGACGAGGCGTCGTTCAAGCTGGCCGGGGACAACTTCACCAAGGAGCCGTACGGCATCGGGGTGAAGAAGGAGGACAACGACTTCCGCACCTTCATCAACGACACGTTGGAGAAGGCGTTCAACGACGGCAGCTGGAAGAAGGCCTGGGACGACACCGCCGGCAAGTTCGGCGCGGAGCTGGGCAGCGCGCCCACCATCAACCGCTACTGATCTGACCTCGATCTGGAGGGTGGGGAGGAACACCGACCCGTGAGTGTGCTCATCGACAAGTTCGACGTCTTCGCGGGTGGTTTCTGGCTCACCCTCCAGATCTGCGTCCTCGCCGCGATCGGCGCCCTGATCCTGGGCGCCGTCATGGCGGTGCTCCGCATCTCGCCGGTGCCGCCGCTGCGCGCCGTCGGCACCGCGTACGTGAACATCTTCCGGAACATGCCGCTGACCGTGGTGATGTTCTTCGCCGCCTTCGGCCTGCCGGCGCTCGGCTCCAACGCCGACTTCCTGCGCGTCCCCGTGCTGGACTCGCTCTTCACCCGGCTCGGCACCGACCTGCCGTACTTCCGTTTCGCGCTGCTCGCCCTGGTGCTCTACACCGCCGCGTTCGTCTGCGAGGCGCTGCGCTCCGGGGTCAACGCGGTGCCGCCGGGCCAGGCCGAGGCCGCCCGCTCGCTCGGCCTGACCTTCGGCCAGAACCTGCGGCACGTGGTGCTGCCGCAGTCCTGGAAGGCGTCGGTGGTGCCGCTCGGCTCGGTGATCATCGCGATGATCAAAAACTCGGCGCTGATCGGCTTCTTCGGCGTGGTCGGCGACCTGTCCCAGAGCGCCGACCAGCTCACCTCCGCCGAGGGCTACGCCTTCATCCCGGTCGCCATCGGCATCTCGATCGGCTACCTGATCATGACCGTGCCGCTCGGCGCACTGCTCGACCGGCTGGAGAAGCGACAGGCGGTGGCCCGATGAGTCAGCAGACCAGCGTCCTGTACGACGTCCCCGGCCCGCGCCAGCGCCGGATCACCCTGATCAGCAGCATCGTCGCCACCGTGCTGCTGGCCGTCGGCGCGTACTTCCTGATCTACCGCCCGCTGGACGACAAGGGCCAGTTCTCGATGGAGCTGTGGGGGCCGCTGGTCGACCCCTCCCACGAGAACTTCTCCCAGGTCTGGGACCGGATCGGCTTCGGGCTGAAGAACACCCTCACCGCCGCCGTGCTGGCCATCATCGCCTCACTGGTGGTCGGCACCCTGCTCGCGATGCTGCGCATCCAGCTCAAGAGCCTCACCCGGCGGCGCTTCACCGGGATGGCCACCCCGGTGGCCTACCTGCTGCGCGGGCTCAGCGTCACCCTCTCGGCGGTCACCCGGGTCTGCGTCGAGGTGTTCCGGGGCCTGCCGGTGGTGCTCACCATCTTCTTCGTGGCCCGGGGCTTCCCCGAGTTCGGCATCTCCTTCGACACGCTGTGGTACCTGGTCATCGGCCTGACCGTCTACAACTCCGTGGTCATCGCCGAGATCCTCCGGTCCGGCATGGAGGGGCTGCCGGGCGGGCAGGCCGAGGCCGCCGCCGCGATCGGCCTCTCCCCCGCCCAGACCACCCGGATGATCCTGCTCCCGCAGGCGTTCCGGATCATGCTGCCGGCGCTGATCAGCCAGCTCGTCGTGGTACTCAAGGACACCTCGCTGGGCTTCATCATCAGCTACGAGGAGACCCTCAACATCGGCAAGCAGATCATCGGCGTGCTGGACAACCCGATCCAGGTCTACGTGGTGATCGCCGCACTGTTCATCCTGGCCAACTACTCGCTGTCGAAGCTGGCCCAGTTCGTCCAGCGGCGGCTGTCCCGCGGGCGCAAGTCGGCCGGCACGCCGGCCCCGCAGGCCCCGCCCACCGTGCTCGCCTCCCAGGCCGAGGGCGCGGGCGGCAACTGAAGCATCCCACGCGACGAGGGCCGGCCCGGAGATCCGGGCCGGCCCTTCCTGGTCGTACGGGGTCAGCGGGCGATCTCGGTGACCCGGGACTCGCGGACCACGGTCACCCGGATCTGCCCCGGGTAGGTCAACTCCTCCTCGATCTGCTTGGCCACGTCCCGGGCCAGGACCGCCGCACCGATGTCGTCGACGTCGTCTGGCTTGACCATCACCCGGATCTCCCGACCCGCCTGCATCGCGAAGACCTTCTCCACGCCGAGCTTGCCGGCCGCGATCTCCTCGATCCGCTCCAGCCGCTTGACGTACGCCTCAAGGCTCTCCCGCCGGGCCCCCGGCCGCCCGCCCGAGCAGGCGTCGGAGGCCTGGGTGAGGACCGCCTCGATGGTCTGCGGCGGCACCTCGTTGTGGTGCGCCTCGATGGCGTGCACCACGTCCTCGCTCTCGCCGTACTTGCGGGCCAGGTCGGCGCCGATGATCGCGTGGCTGCCCTCCACCTCGTGGGTGAGCGCCTTGCCGATGTCGTGCAGGAACGCCGACCGCTTGATCGTCGGCACGTCCAACCGCAGCTCGGCGGCCATGATCCCGGCGATGTGCGCGGTCTCCACCAGGTGCTTGAGCACGTTCTGCCCGTACGACGTGCGGTAGCGCAACCGGCCGAGCAGGGTGACCAGTTCGGGGTGGATCTCGGTGATGCCCACCTCCACCAGGGCGTCCTCCGCGGCCCGGTGGCACAGCTCCTCCACCTCCTGCCGGGCCAGGTCGTGCACCTCCTCGATCCGGTGCGGGTGGATCCGACCGTCGAGGACCAGCTTCTCCAGGGTGAGCCGGCCGACCTCCCGGCGCACCGGGTCGAAGCACGACAGCAGCACCGCCTCCGGGGTGTCGTCGATGATCAGGTTGACCCCGGTCACCGACTCGAAGGCGCGGATGTTGCGCCCCTCCCGGCCGATGATCCGCCCCTTCATCTCGTCCCCCGGCAGGTGCAGCACGCTGACCACGCTCTCCGCGGTCTGCTCGCTGGCCACCCGCTGGATGGCGTCCACCACGATGTGCCGGGCGCGCTGTTCGGCGGTGTTGCGGGCGTCGGACTCGATGTCCCGCACCAGCAGCGCCGCCTCCCGCTTCGCCTGCGTCTCGATCGCCTCGATCAGCTCGGTGCGGGCCGAGTCGGCGGTGAGCCCGGCGACGCGTTCCAACTCCCGCCGGCGCTGCTCCTCGGCCACCGTCAGGGCCGCCTCCCGGGCGGTGACCGCCGCCTCCCGCTCGGCCAGCGCGGCGCTGGCGGCGGTGAGCTGCCGCTCCCGCTCGGCGAGCCGCTCCACCTCCTCGGTGTGCAGCCGTTCCCGCTCGTCCATCCGGGCGGCCCGGCGTTCCACCTCGGCCGCCTGCTCCCGCGTCGTCGCGGCGAGCACCGCCACCTCACGCTCACCGCTGCGCCGGGCGGCGGCCCGCAACTGCTCGGCGTCCGCCTCGGCCTGCTTGTGCGCCCGCTCCAGGACGGTGTCCGCCTCGGCGCGGGCGTCGTCGAGGACCCGGCGCGCCTCGGCACGGGCCGACTTCGCCTCCGCCTTGGCCCCGGCCGCCTCGGCCCGCGCCGCCGAGGCGGCGGACTTCGCCACGTCGATGGTGCTGTTCACCTCGTCGGCGGCGCTGCGCAACGCGGCCAGCGACTGTTCCTGCCGGTCCTTCTCCGCGATGAAGGCGGGATCCTCCGGGGCAGGGGCGGTGCCGATCCGGCGCAGCGCCCGTACGCCGACCAGGACGACGCCGACCACGACGGCGGCGAGGACCCCGACGACGATCAGGAGCACCACGTCGAAGGTGCTCATGCCGGTGTCCCGTCACCCGGGCCGGTGGGCCGCAACACCGTGCCGGCGCGACTGCGCGCGCCGTCACCTCCTGGGGACCCCCGGTCCCTGTGCCGACCAGCCATGGTCGCGCCTCCCCAAACGTCTACGCCGCAGGGGAACCGTGCCGACGGCACGCCACCTCTGCGGCTCCGGACGCCCGACCGAGCGGCTGGCCGTGGGGATAGCTCTCCGTCGGCGATGCCCATGCGGCATCGCCGACAGCCGGGTGCAGTTGTCGGATCGGCTCCGGACCGGCTGTCCGGAGGGACCGTCAAGGCCGGTGGAGCTGGCCAAAGTGTTGCAGTTCCGTTACGCGATCTATGTTGTGCGCTTAGCCTGCGCTGGTCGGGCAAAGTGAGCCTGTATGGCGAGGCTAGGTCGCGGAAGGCCGTTCGGTCAAGAACTCATGATCAAACCCCCCGAACGGAGAGAGTTGACAACGTCACCGAGCGGTGATCCGAGTCCGGACACGGCGCTACAAAAAACCCAAAGGTTCGCGGTGTCGGGGCCGGACCCGGTCGGGTCAGCGGGCCCCCCGCGCGCGGGCGCAGCCCGCCAGGGCGGCATTGTCGGGGGCGCGTGACCCGTCCGGCAGGTGCAGGGTGTCTTCCAGGCCGATCCGGGTGTCCAGACCCCGGCGGACCGCCTCGAAGAACACCGGCCAGGTGGCCGGCCCCTCGCCGTGCAGCAGCACCGGAGGATCACCGGGGGTGAGGCGGGCGAGCATGTCGGCGGCGTCGGCCAGCGCCCGGTCCGGCTCGTCGGCCAGGCATTCGACCAGGACCCGACCGGTCGGCACCCGCCAGGCGCGCCAGGCGCGGACCGCGTCCACCGTCCACAGGCCGGCCTCGACCAGCACGCCTCGTTCGTGCAGGGCCGCCGCGACCGCCTCGGCACCGTCCTCGTGGGCGTTGACCGAGGCGAAGTCGGGCAGCACCGACCAGGCGCGGACGGCGGCGACCCGGTCGGCCGGATCAGGTGCGATCCACGCGCCGGTGCTCACCCCCACCGGCAGCCCCGGCCGGGCGGCGCGGATCGCGGTCACCGCCCCGGCGATCACCGACGGGGACAGCGACTCGGCACCGTCGGCGTCGCGGGGATGGACGTGCACCGCCGCCACCCCCAGCTCGGCACAGCGCACCGCGTCGGCGGCCAGCTCGGCCGCGGTCAGCGGCACGGCGGGGTGCTCGTCGCGCCGCCGGGCACCGTTGAGGGACGCCTTCCACACGGTCAGCCCCGCTCGCCCTCGGCGTCGGCCAGCGCGTCGGCGTCGATCTGCTCGGCGAACTCGGCCGCCTCGGCGCTCTGCGCGGCCAGGGCGTCCTTCACCGCCCGGATCGCCACCCCGGGCGGGTAGCCCTTGCGGGCGAGCATGCCGACCAGCCGGCGGAACACCGCGTCGGGCTCGCCCCGGGCGGTCCGCAGCTTCCGGTCGACCAGGGCGCGGGCGGTCTGCGCCTCGGTCTCCTCGTCCAGCTCGCCGAGCGCCTCGCTGGCCACCTCGCCGTCCACGCCCCGCTGGCGCAGTTCGTTGGCCAGCGCCCGGCGGGCCAGCCCGCGACCGTTGTGCCGGCTGGAGACCCAGGCGCGGGCGAAGGCGGCGTCGTCGATGATGCCGACCTCGTCGTAACGGTCGAGCACCTGGGCGGACACCTCGTCGGAGATGCCCTTCTTGGCCAGCGCCCCGGCCAGCTCGGCCCGGGTACGCGGGCGCACCGCGAGCTGCCGCAGGCAGATCTCCCGGGCCACCTCGCCCTCGTCCCGGGGCGTCGATTCACCAGATGTCGGCTCGGTCTCGTCCGACGACCCCCGGCGACCTCGCCGGGGGCGGGGCGTCGTGTCATCGGCACCCGCACGGGGTGGGGAGGCGTCCCAGCCCCGCCCCGTGCGGGCGCGTCGTCCTGCCATCGGGGCGCGACCGGTCAGAAGTCGACAGGCGGCAGCTCAGGGCCACCGGCGGCGTCACCCGCGCCCACCCCGACCCCGAGCTTCTCCAGGATCTTCTTCTCGATCTCGGCGGCCACGTCCGGGTTCTCCTTCATGAACTCCCGGGCCTTCTCCTTGCCCTGGCCGAGCTGGTCACCGTCGTAGGTGTACCAGGCACCCGACTTGCGGATGATCGCCTGCTCCACGCCGACGTCGATCAGCGAGCCCTCGCGGGAGATGCCCTTGCCGTACATGATGTCGAACTCGGCCTGCTTGAACGGCGCGGCGACCTTGTTCTTGACGACCTTGACCCGGGTGCGGTTACCGACCACGTCGGTGCCGTCCTTGAGGCTCTCGATGCGGCGCACGTCGAGCCGGACCGAGGCGTAGAACTTCAGCGCCCGACCACCGGTGGTCGTCTCGGGGCTGTTGTGCACCATGACCCCGTCGACGAAGTAGTTGTGGTTGCCCTCCACCTCGATGTCGAACCGGTTCATCGAGCGGGTCCTGGGCTTGACGTGCACGTCGATGATCCGGGCCGGCACCGGGGTGAGCTCCGCCGAGGCGAACTGCGGCTCGACCGCGCACTGCCCCTGGAACCGGGGAAGCAGCTTCGAGTGCATCGCCGCCGGCACGTACGGCGCGACCAGTTCCTGGAACCGGGCGGACGACGCCGTCGTGAAGATGATCGACGCCGTTCCCCGGGCACCCCGGGAAACCAGCTTCACCTCCATGCCGTACGCGTCGCGCAGATGCTCCACCAGCCGCTCACGGCTGCCTTCCGCCATCGCCTCGACGCAGATCTCGATCCGGCCGGAGCCACCGGCGGTGCGCTCCTGCACGCCCTTGGAGCGGACCGTGAAGCACCCGTCGTCCATGTACCACACGGCGAGGGCAAGCGGCGTGAGGGCCTTGAGGTAGTCCCAGCTGAGGTGCTTCCTGCCGTCACCCAGATAGACCGCACGACGCAACTCGTCCAGCTCGGGCAGGGGCGTGAAGTCGGCAAACGCGGCACCGCGCTCGTCGGTGCGGCGGGAGTGGGTGATGTTGCCGAGCAGGGACACCTTCCAGTCGAGGTAGTCGACCTGCGCAGCGCCGTGCCCGAGGCGGAAACGGACACCGGAGCGGTCCGCCCGGTTGGGCGAGAGGGCACCGTCACCCATCAGCGAACCGAGCACGACCTGCCACTGCTGCTCACTCAGCCGCCGCGGCTCGGCCAGCATGACCCGGTCACCGGCGATCAGTTCGCCGGCCTCCCGCCAACCGCCGGGCGTACGGATCAGGTGGTTGGCGGTGGCGGCGAACTGTGCACGGCCGTTGCCGCCCGACTTGGCCACGGTGAACTGGAGGAACTGCTCGGCGGGGCCGTTGTTGAACCAGTTGGTGATCCGCTTCGGCTCCACCCGGTCGGTTTCCGGGTTGTAGGAGAGAACCTCGACGTCCATCCGCTGATTGACGATCTTGCCGATCTTCTCCTGCGTGCCGTCGGCCAGGGTCACCCTGGTCGAGTACGACATACAGCCGAACATGACGCCGATCTTCTCGCGGAGCTGGTTGATGAAGATCGCCGTGGTGCCGGTGTTGTTGAGCACGCCGGTGATCTTCCGCAGCGCCTGGCTCATCAGCCGGGCCTGGAGGCCGACGTGGCTGTCGCCCATCTCGCCCTCGATCTCGGCGCGCGGCACCAGGGCCGCCACCGAGTCGATCACGATGATGTCGATCGCGCCGGAGCGGACCAGCATGTCGGTGATCTCCAGCGCCTGCTCGCCGGTGTCCGGCTGGGAGACCAGCAGGGCGTCGGTGTCGACACCGAGCGCCTTGGCGTAGTCGGGGTCGAGCGCGTGCTCGGCGTCGACGAAGGCGGCGATGCCGCCGGCCCGCTGGGCGTTGGCCACCGCGTGCAGGGCGACCGTGGTCTTACCGCTGGACTCGGGACCGTAGATCTCGACGACCCGGCCCCGGGGCAGGCCACCCACGCCGAGCGCCACGTCGAGCGCGATGGAACCGGTCGGGATGACCGAGGTCTGGACGACCGGGCGCTCGCCCAGCCGCATCACCGACCCCTTGCCGAACTGCTTGTCGATCTGAGCGAGAGCAAGGTCGAGTGCCTTCTCCCGGTCGGGCCCTGCGGCCATGTTTGCCACTCCTGCCTTCGCCGGCGTCTTTCCTGAGCTTCGCGTCACGCGGACACGCTAGGCGCTGGGTCCGACAGAAAACCAGCCGACGGGCCGCGAGCTGTGGACGAGCACCCCGCTGTGGACAATAGCCGAACAGGTGTACGAGCCGGCAAGCGACACGCGGACAGGGTCCGACGGCAGCTCAGCGTAGTCGCGCCGGCACCCGGTCGGGGTACGCGGCGACCACCGCCCGCCACACCACGTGGGTCTGCTCGCCGGCCGCGAGGGCCTGCTCGATGGTCCGCCCGTCGAGTTGGGAGAGCACCTGGTCACTGGCGATGCTGGTCGCGTAGCCCGACCCGAACGCCTCGTCCAGCCGGGTCCAGAAGTCGGTCAGCCGCACGTGATCACTCCTCCTCGTCGGGTGCCGTCGGTGGCACCCGGCGCAACGCTAGCGCCAACAGCGGCACCACCGCGATCGCCGCCAGCAGGGTCAGGGTCGGATAACCCGCCACCCGCATGACAAACCCGCTGGCCGCCGCCGCGCCCGCCCCGGCCAACCCCATCGTCAGATCGGAGAGCCCCTGCACGCTGGGGCGTACCCGGGACGGCACCGCCTCGGACAGCAGCGTCGAGCCGGCCACCATGGTCGCCGACCAACCCAGCCCGAGCAGGGCCAGGCCGACCGAGAGGCGCGGCGTGTGGTGCCCGGCGGTGCCGGCGACCGCACAGGCCGAAAGCAGGGTGCCCACGCCGACGAGGATCACCGCGCGCCGGCCCCACCGGTCGGTGAGCCAGCCCACTACCGGCGAGAACGCGTACATGCCGGCGATGTGCACGCTCAGCACGATGCCGACGACCCGCAGCACGTCCGCGTCGGAGTGCGACTCGCCGAGGCGTACCGGGGTCATCGCCATCACCGCGACCATCACCAGGTGGCCGACCGCGACGGCGGCGATGCCCAGCCGGGCCGCCGGCCGGCCGCGCACCACCCGCCAGGCCGCCCGCATGCCGGCCCGCCGCCCGCCCGGCGCGGGGGCGGCGGCACCGGGCGGCGTCCCCGCCTCGGCCGCCGCGAGCCGCCGCGCGGTGAGCAGCGGGTCGGGCCGCAGCAACAGCAGCAGTACGACCGCGGCCAGGCCGAACGCGGCGGCGCTGAACGCGAACGGGCCGGCCAGCGACGGCAGCCCCCAGGCATGGGTGACCCGGTCGGCGAGCGCGGCGAAGTTGGGTGCCGCCACCGAGCCGATGGTGGTGGCCCAGACGACCAGGGAGAGCTGCCGGCCCCGGCGGGCCGGTTCGGCGAGGTCCACCGCCGTGTAGCGGGCCTGGAGGTTGGCCGCCGTGCCGCCGCCGAACAGCAGCATCCCGAGGAAGAGCAGCGGCACCCCGCCGGTGACCGTGGCGAGCACCACCAGCAGCGCCCCGACCGCCCCGGTCAGGTAGGCCACCACCAGCCCCGGCCGCCGGCCGTGCCCGTTCATGATTCGGGTGACCGGTACGGCGAGCAGCGCCGCGCCGACCACCCCGCAGCTCTGCGCCAACCCGGCCACGGCGGTGCCGGCGACCCGGGCCGCCAGCAGCGCCCCGACGGAGATCCCGATCGCCACCCCGACCCCACCGATGGTCTGGGTGGCGACGAGCAGCCGCAACGTACGCCGTTGGATCGGGGCGACGTCGGGCCGGGCGGGCACGCGCAGGTCGACGGTCATCGCAGCTCCTGGTCCGGGGAGGCCATCCTCGCGCAGCCCGCCCCCCGCCCGCACCGGGGTTCCCGGGCGTGCGGTTCGGCGGTCAGCCTGCCAGGGCGCGGGCGGCGACCGTGAGGTCGTCCACCAGCCCCCGGTAGGCGACGTCCTGGTTGTCGGCGCGCAGCACCGCCGACGGGTGGATGGTGGCGAGCACCCGGGCGGCGGGCGCGCCGACGCGGTCCGGAGCCCGGGTGAAGTCCCCCGGATGCTCGGCGGCAGCCGGCCAGGGCAGCAGTTCGCCACGCTGCCGGGTGACCCGGAACGTCGGGCCGAGCAGGGCCTTCGCCGCCGTCGCGCCGAGCACCACCACCAGGTGCGGGCGGAGCCGGGCGAACTCGGCGACCAGCCACGGCCGGCAGGCGACGATGTGCACCCGGTCCGGGGTCTGGTGGATACGACGCCGGCCGCGCAACTCGTGCCGGAAGTGCTTCACCGCGTTGGTGATGTAGAGGTGGGCCGGGTCGAGGCCGGCGTCGTCGACCGCCCGGCGCAGCAGCCGGCCGGCCGGGCCGACGAAGGGCAGGCCGTGCTGGTCCTCCAGGTCGCCGGGCTGCTCGCCGACGAAGACCACCCGGGCGCTCTCGTCGCCCCGGCCGAAGACGGTCTGGGTGGCGTCCCGGTACAGCTCGCAGCCCCGGCAACCGGTGGCTGCGGCCCGCAGCTCGGCCAGTGTGCCGGCCTGCGGCGGGATGAACTGCTGGGCACCGGGTGCGTCGGTCTGCTCGGCCATGGCGACTGTTCTACCCGTTCCCGCCAGTGCACCCGCGACGGACCCACCGGGCCGGCACGTTCTCAGTCGTGTCAGGCCGCTCAGGCGAGGTCGATCAGGTAGTCGAGGCGAACCCGGTCTCCCGGGAGCACGATATCGGCGACCTCCGCGACCACGTCATCCACATAGGTCTGCCGAGTAATGGCGACGACTGGTATACCGCCCGGAATCCGCAGGGTGTGCACCTCGTCCGGCAGTGGCATTCGGGCGCTCACCTGTTCACGTACGGCGGTGATGTCATAGCCCAGGCTGTGCAGTTGGGAGGTGTTGCCACCGGGCCACGGCTCGTTCGCGGGATCGGCCACCGGTGTGCCCGCCACCATGGACAGCAACAGGTACGAGGTGGACATCTGCTGCGGGACACCGTGGATACGGAAGACGAATCGACGCTCCAACAGCATCGTCCCGGGCGGCACCCCGAAGAGTCCTGCCACAGGAGCAGCCGCGGGAATCTCCCTGAACTCCCTGTCCAGGGTGTACGCCGACCAGGCCACCTGCTGATCGACGGTGAAGGCCGTGCCCAGCTCACCGTTCCGTACCTGGTCAAGCTCGACTCGGTACCGCTCGGAGCCGAGCCGGCGAACGGGCACGACCGGGCGAACGTAGGTGCCCCTGCCCTTCTCTGCCACGGTCAGGCCCTCTGCGCGCAGCAGCGCCAAGGCCTCCCGCACCGTACCCCTGGCGACGGAGAACTCCGCCATGAGGGCGGATTCGCTGGGCAGCAGGGAGCCGGGTGGGATCGCACCATCCGTGATCCGGCGGCGCAACTCGTCGGCCACGATCCGGTACCGACGCGGCTCTACGTGCGGGGTAGGCACATCCGTCAACTTACCCACCGGTTGCGACGACTCCCACCACACTCCTGTCTAGACAGGAGTGTGGTGACATGACGGGCACAGAAAGTGACCCGGGTTCAGACCTCGCGCGCCTCACCAACACCTCAAGAGGCAGCGAGATGCGCAAGACCACATGGCTCCAGAACCACCGAAACCATTGACGCACACCAACGACTTTCGACTGGAGCGTTCCGCTACAACTCCTCATCGACCTCGACCAGGTGAGGTCGCTTCTCAAGAATCCACGCCTCCACGTCGGATCTCAACCAGATCTGACCCATCTTGAGAATAGCGGCCGGCGGAGGAAAATCCCTGCGTCCGATCAGGATGTAGGCGCGCTGCCGTGAGATTCCCAGACGCTCCTGGATCTCGCCAGCTCCCCACACCTCCAACCGGGTTCCTCTGAGCAGAGCCATACCCACAATCTTAGATATGGGATGCGATGGCAACAAACCTTCTGTGCCCGGCTATTGCTGCCCGGAAAATCGTGCACCACGGAAGCCGCTGCCGCCACGCACTCGACTTGTCCTCAACCCTAGTGTCAGGAAACGCGCATGTGTCGTGGGAAGTGGTTCCACCGGCCTGTCGAACCTGTCGACGTCGTACAACAGATCAGGCCCCGGCCCGCGACCGGGACTGAACCGCGATCCGGCGAGCCACCGTTCGCCGTGGTGATGGCCGGTTACGTCGTCGACTTCCACCACCGCAACGCCTGCTCCAGGTGCCGGCCGGACGGTTCGTGCGCCCGCCTCGCCGACGCGGGCGCGACGCTGCGCTCCTGGCGGGACCGGCGCGTCCAGCGGGAGCTGCGCGCCCGACGGGACCGGGACGGCCGGTGAGGGCTGGCGACCTGGTGTACGTGACCAGCGCCGCCAGCGTGCAGTTCCTCCGGCCCATCCGGTTGCGGGTCATCCGGGTGCTCGACTGGCCCACGTACGACGGATGGGTCTGGTTGGAGGGCTACCAACTGGACGCGGCCGGCGACGCGGTCGCCCGCCGGAAGGTCTTCGTACGTCCGGCGGGGTTGACCGCGCCACCGGAGCCGACCCCCGGGCAGCGGGGCGGGAGCGGGCCGACGGCGCGGGTCAGGCGGTGAAACCGACCGGGCCGGCGGGGCGGACCGCCGCCGCCACCGCGTCGGCCAGCGGCACGAGGTCGGCGTCGTCGAGTGCGCTGACCGTGATCCGGACGGCGGGCGGGCTGCCGAGCCGGGAAAGGCCGCCGGGCGCGACCGACCAGCCGGCGTCGCGTAGCGCGGTGACCGTGGCGGTCTCGTCGGGCACCGGCAGCCAGACGTTGATGCCGCTGCGGCCGTGCCCCGCCACGCCCCGGTCGGCCAGCGCGGCGAGCAGCCCGCGACGGCGACGTTCGTAGGCGTCGGCGGCCCGGTCGACCAGGGCGGTGGTGGCCGGATCACGCCAGAGCGACAGGACGAGCCGTTGCAGGACGGTGGAGACCCAGCCGGCCCCCACCCTGGCCCGGCCGGCCACCCGGGACACCGTCACCTCGTCACCGGCCAGCACCGCCAGCCGCAGGTCGGGCCCGTAGGGCTTGCTGACCGAGCGGACGAACGCCCAGGTCGGGGTGGCCCCGGCCAGCGGGTGCACCGGCAGCCGGGAGAGCTCGGCGGCGTGGTCGTCCTCGATCAGCAGCAGGTCGGGGCGGCCGGCGAGCAGGGCCCGCAACTCCCCGGCCCGGTCGGCGGAGACGGCAGCGCCTGTCGGGTTCTGCGCCCGGCTGGTCACCACCAGCGCCCGCACCCCGAGCGCGACGGCGTCGCGCACCCCGCACACGACGGGCCCCTCCTCGTCGACCGGGAAGCCGACCGGCCGCAACCCGAGCGCGGCGACCAGGTCGAGCAGGTTGGCCCAGCCCGGGTCCTCCAGGCCCACCGCGTCGCCGGGGCGCAGGTGGGTGGCGAGCAGCCGTTCGATGCCGTCGAGCGCGCCCCCCGTGACGGTCAACTCGTCGGCGGGCACCCCGTCGGCGGCCAGCCGGGAGCGGGCGGCCTCGGCCAGTGCGGGGTGCACGCCGGTCGTGGCGTATCCGACGGGTGGGCCGACCGTGTCGGCGAGCGCGGCCAGGTGCGGGCCGAACGGCGGCAGCAGCCGGGGGTCGGGTTGCCCGTGGGACACGTCCCGGGTGCCGGGTGCCGGGGCCGGAGCGCGCGCGGCGCGACGCGGGGCGACCGGCGGGCGGGGGCGCACCCGGGTGCCGTGTCGGCCGGCGGTGACCACCAGACCCCGCTGGCGCAGCTCCTGGTAGGCGCGCGCCACGGTGGCCGGGCTGACCGCCAACGCGGTGGCGAGGGCGCGGACGGGCGGCAACGCGTCACCGGCGGCGAGCGCGCCGCTGCGGATGCCGGTTTCCACGCTCGCCGAAATCGCGGCGGACGTGGACCCGAGGATCTGATAATGTGCTGCCACAGTTTCAGGATCGTACTAGAACAAAGGCGGGATGTCACATGTACGCGCCGACCGCACGCACCACCGCCAGCCGCAGCCGGGACCGGATGAGCTACGACCGGGCCACCGCCCACGCGGTGCTCGACGAGGCCTACCACTGCGTGCTGGGGTTCGTGGTCGACGGTGAGCCGCGACTGCTGCCCACCCTGCACGTCCGCGTCGGTGACACCCTCTACCTGCACGGTTCCACCGGCAGCCGGCCGCTGCTCGCCGCCCGGGGCGACGCCGGGCTGCCGGTCTGCGTCACGGTGACCCTGCTCGACGGGCTGGTCTTCGGTCGTTCCCAGTTCCACCACAGCGCCAACTACCGCTCGGTCGTCGCCCACGGCACCGCCCACCTGGTGACCGACGAGGAGGACAAGCGCACGGTGCTCACCGCCCTGGTGGAAAAGGCTGCGGCCGGGCGGGCCGCCGACAGCCGCCCCCCGAGCCGGCGGGAGCTGGCCGAGACGGCCGTCCTGGCGCTGCCGCTGCGCGAGGTGTCGGTGCGGACCCGCACCGGCGGGGTCCGCGACGAGCCAGCCGACCTCGACCTGCCGTACTGGGCCGGGGTGGTGCCGCTGCGGCAGGTCGCCGGCCCGCCGGAGCCCGACGCCGGGGTGACCGCCCCGCTGCCGGCCTACCTGTCCGGCACCGGCGCCCCCGTGCGGGAGCCGGTCGGACCGGCACGCCCCGACCCGGCGCACGTCACCGTCCGGTCCGACACCGCCGGGCCCGCCGGGTCGGAAGCCCGGGCCACCGCGTCGGGAGCGCACTCCACCGGGTCGTCCGGGCCGGGTTCCGCCGTCTCGCCGTGGTACGAGCCGGTGCCGCTGCGCGGCGCGCACGTGCTGCTGGAGCCGCTCACCCCGGCGCACGCCGACGACCTCTTCACCGCCACCGCCGAGCCGGAGGTCTGGGCCCACCTGAGCCACCCGACGCCCACCGACCCGGCCGCGATGCGGGCCGTCGTCGGCAGCGCGCTGGACGCCCGGCGACGCGGCGAACGGGTGCCGTGGGTGCAGCGCTGCGCCCGCACCGGCGCGGTCATCGGGTCGACCTCCTACTACGACCTCGACCCGGCGCGGCGCTGCGTCGCCATCGGGTACACCTGGCTCGGCCGCCCGTGGTGGCGCAGCGCCGTCAACACCGAGGCCAAGTTGTTGCTGCTCGGTCGGGCGTTCGACGACCTGGGGGCGGTGCGGGTGGTCTGGCAGACCGACATCCGCAACACCAGGTCGCAGGCCGCGATCGCCCGGCTCGGCGCGACCCGGGAGGGCGTGCTGCGGATGCACCGGCAGCGCCCGGACGGCTCCTGGCGCGACACCGTGCAGTACGCCATGACCGTCGACGAGTGGCCGAACGCACAGGCCAGGCTGCGGGAATGGCTTCGCCGTTCGGCACCGGCGGAGCGAGGATGACGGGCGTGCTGGGCATCACCGACATCTGGACGTACGTGTTGGGCACCGTGGCGATCATTCTGCTGCCGGGGCCGAACTCCCTCTTCGTGCTCTCCACCGCCGCCAAGCGCGGCGTGGCGACCGGCTACCGGGCGGCCGGCGGGGTCTTCCTCGGCGACTCGGTGCTGATGATCCTCTCCGCTGCCGGGGTGGCGTCGCTGCTCAAGGCGTACCCGCCGCTCTTCCTTGTGATCAAGTACGCCGGTGCGGCCTACCTGGGCTACGTCGGGCTGACCATGCTGCGGGGGGCCTGGCGACGGTGGCGTGACCGCCACGACCCCGCGACGCCCCGACTGATCGACGCCGCCGAGCCCGAGGCGCTGCGCAGCCCGTTCCGCAAGGCGCTGGTGATCAGCCTGCTCAACCCGAAGGCGATCCTCTTCTTCATCTCGTTCTTCATCCAGTTCGTCGACCCCGGCTACGCCTGGCCGGCGCTGTCGTTCCTGCTGCTCGGGCTGATCGCCCAGGTGACCAGCGCGCTCTACCTGACCGCGCTGATCTTCGCGGGCACCTTCCTGGCCGCCCAGTTCCGGCAGCGTCGCCGGTTGGCCGCCGGCGCCACCACCGGCGTCGGCATGCTCTTCCTGGGCTTCGGCATCAAGCTCGCCACCGCCTCGATCTGACCCCGCCCTCACACGACACCGGGGACACCGGGACGACGCACCTGGCCCGCCGACACCGCTGCGGCCGGGCGGGTCAGGTGCCGTCACCACCCCCGCCCCCGCTGCCGATTCCTCCACTCCCGGCGGTGCCACCCAACCCGAAACCCGGGCGCACCGGTTCGTCAGGCTGTCGGCTGACGTGGGCCGACTCGGTGACCCGGGCCGACCAGTGCGCATCCGAGGCCGCCGCCGCGTGCCGGTCGATCGCCCTACGCAACCACCTGTCCACCACAGTTACCCAGTCCTGCTGGTCGGCACCGGTGTGCCAGACCCGGAACCGGCTGATGCTCTGGTGGCTGATCCCGGTCAACGACAGCCGCCGGTCCATCCAGAGCAGCACCTCCAAGCCGGCCGGGTTGGTCACGAAGATCAGCTCCAGTTCGGTGATCGGGCCGGCGTAGAGCGGGGCGACCCAGTAGCCGAGCCGCTGGTGCACCGGCAGGGTCTGCGCGACCCCCGGCAGCCGGCTCGACACCAGACCCGCCTGCCGCAGCACGAAACCCAACGTGTCCAGCGCGGCGAGCACATGCTGCTGGGTGGGCAGCGGATGGATGAAGACCGGCACCATCGCACCCTGCTCCAGTTCCGGGTCCACCGACACCTCGGTACGCAGCCCGGTACGCATACTCATCACCGGTACCCCGCCGAAGATCGTCACCGGGGTCTCCCACGGCAGCGGCACGGCGAAGTCGATGGCCCGCCGCCGCCCCGCCGGTACGACGAACCGTCCCCCCACCGGCACCTGGTGGTACTGCACGAGGCGACGGGGTGAACGGGGGTCCTCCGGTTCGGCGGTCGCCACCAGAGCCAGCCGTACGTGCCGGATCGGCACGTCCTGCGACCCGGCGCTGAGGGTCACCCGCCCCGGCAGCCGCAGCCCCGGGCGGGTGCTCGGATTGGTCAGGGTGGTACTCACCGACAACCCGGTCACACCGGACTCCCGGGACACACCGGTCAACCGCATGACCGTCCGGGTTCCCGCTGACCGGCCCGGCACTCCTCCACCCGAACACCCGACCGGGCGGAGCGGGGCGGGCGGCTTCTTCGACCAACGCGAGGGGGCGATGTAGCGGTGTCCATGCCACTGCGACACCACCACACCGCCCCTGTTGCGTCGATCCTGCGCAACGACGGTCGGTACGACCGTCAGCGCATCCGGCGGCCCCTCGGGATCGGGTCGGTCTCGTCGTCGAACTCGCCGATGACCTCTTCGAGGAGGTCCTCCAGCGCCACGAAACCGATCGGCCGGGTCGGGCCGCCGCCGTTGCGGACCAGCGCCAGCTGGGCCTGGTCGGCGCGCATCGCGGCGACCGCCTCGGTGACCGAGGAGGTGGCCGGCAGGGTGAACGACCTGGTCATCAGCTCGGCGGCGGTGGCCGCCCGGCCGGTGGTGACGGCCCGGACGGCCTCCCGTACGTGCACCAGACCGCACACCTCACCGCCGTCGTCGAGGACGGCGAGCCGGGACCTGCCGCTGTCCCGGCTGACCTGCTCGATCCGCTCGGCGGTGTCGGTGCGGTGGACCGTGACGATCTGGTCGAAGGGTTCCATCACCTGCGCGACGGTGGTGCCCTGCAACTCCAGCATGCTGGTCAGCATCTGGTGCTGTTCGGCACCGAGCAGCCCGTGCTCGCGGGACTGTTCGAGCAGGATGCGCAGTTCATCCGGGCCGTGGACCTGGGCGAGCTGGTCCTGCTGCTGCACCCCGACCAGCCGCAGCATCGCGTTGGCCAGGGCGTTGAGCACGGACAGCACCGGGCGGGCGACCCGGGCGAAGGCCCGGAACGGCAGCGCCAGCAGGGTCGCCGAGCGCTCGGCATCGGTGATCGCCCACGACTTCGGGGCCATCTCGCCGACCACCAGGTGCAGGAACGTCACCAGCCCCAACGCGAAGACCAACGCGACGACGTGGCTGGCCGCCTCGGGCAGGCCGACGGCGTGCAGCAGCGGGCTGATCAGGTGTTCGATCGCCGGTTCGGCCAGCGCACCCAGCCCCAGGGTGCACAGGGTGATGCCGAGCTGCGCGCCGGCCAGCATCAGGGAGAGTTCCCGTACCCCGTCCAGGGCGGCGCGGGCGGCCCGGCTGCCCGAGGCGGCGGTCTGTTCCAGCCGGTAGCGCTTGGCCGCGACCAGGGCGAACTCGGCGGCCACGAAGAAGCCGTTGAGGGCGAGCAGCAGCACCGACACCAGCAGTGCGACGGTGGGGCTCATGACCGCTCCTCCCGGCCCTGGGTGACGTGGGTGTCGGCACCGCCGCCGGCGGCACGGGCGTTCGCGCCGCCGCGTCGGTCACCCCTGTTGCCGGTGGCGCGGGCGTTGGTGGCGCGGCGTTGGTCGCCCTCGCCGCCGATGGCCGGGGGTTCCCCGTCGGGGTTCTGGTCGCCGGCCAGGGTGAGCCGGACGGAGTCGGCCACGTGCCGGTCCACGGCGAGCACCTCGACCAGGGCCGTCGGCCGTTCCGCGGGCTCGTCGTGGTCGACCGGCAGGCTGATCTCCAGCCGGTCGCCCACCTCGGGCACCCGGCCCAGCTCCCGCATGACCAGCCCGGAGAGGGTGTCGTACTCGGGGGCCTCGGGCAGGTCGATGCCGGTGCTGTCGGCGACCTCGTCGATCCGCCAGCGGGCCGGCACCACCCAGGAGCCGTCGTCCTGCCGGATCGGGGCCGGCTCGGGCGGGTCGTCCTCGTCGCGGATCGGTCCGACGAGTTCCTCGGCGATGTCCTCCAGCGTGATCACGCCGGCGAAGCCGCCGTACTCGTCGACCACGCAGGCGAGCTGCCGGTGCCCGGACCGCAGCCGGTCCAGCACCGTGGGCAGCGGCAACGTCTCCGGCACCAGCAGCGGCGGTACGGCCACCGCGCTGACCGGGGTGGTGGCGCGCTCGGCCGGCGGCACCCCGAGCACGTCGGC
The DNA here is from genome assembly GCF_016900955.1 of Micromonospora humidisoli. Taxonomy (NCBI): domain Bacteria; kingdom Bacillati; phylum Actinomycetota; class Actinomycetes; order Micromonosporales; family Micromonosporaceae; genus Micromonospora; species Micromonospora humidisoli. The sequence continues at coordinate 882,420 of NZ_JAFEUO010000001.1, read as the reverse complement.
GATGCCGACCACACCGACGAGGTCGTCGACGCCGTCGACGCCGCGTACCGGGAACCGGGAGTGACCGGTGTCGAGCAGCTCGACCACCCGGCTGACCGGTTCGTGCGACCGGATGGTGTGCACGTCGACCCGGGGCACCATGGCCTCCCCGGCGGTCAGCTCCCGGAAGTCGAGACCCCGGTCGAGCAGGTCGGACATCTCGGCGTCGAGGTGCCCCTCCTCCCGGGACTCGGCGATGATCTGTTCCAGGTCGGCCGGGGTGGCGCCGCTGGGCAGTTCCTCGATCGGTTCGATGCCGACCCGGCGCAGCAGCCGGACGGCGGCCCGGTCGAAGAGGGTGATCAGCGGCCCGGCGATCTTCAGGTAGATCAGGGTGGACCGGCTCAGCGCCCGCGCCAGGGTCTCGGGGCGGGCGATGGCCAGGTTCTTGGGGGCGAGCTCACCGAGGACCATCTGCACGATGGTGGCGATGACCAGCGCCAACGCCACCGACAGCGGCAGGCTGACGCCGGTTGCGACGCCGACGCCGCCGAGCAGTTCGGCCAGCCCGGCACCGAGGTAGGGCTCGGCGGCGTAACCGACGAGCAGGGCGGTCACGGTGATGCCGAGCTGTGCCCCGGAGAGCATGAACGACAGCCGTCCGGTGACCTCCAGGGCGCGGGCGGCCTTGGCGTCGCCGTCGTCGGCGAGCTGCTTGAGCTTGCCCCGGTCCACGGCGACGTAGCCGAACTCCTGCGCTACGAAGTAGCCGGTGGCGGCGGTGAGAACGATGATGAGTACGAGGCCGACGACGATCAACACGGGTCGCTCAGGGCTCCCGTGGACGTCGGGGCGGGGGATTGCCGGGCACGACCCGGCTGGCTACTGCTGCCCTCCTGGGCAGAGGAGTCGATCATGCCGCAATTCTATCGGCGGTTGCTGGACGCCCGCTGAGGGTGGGGACAAAGTTCCTGCTCATCCCGCTATTCACCGGTCCGGGGTGGTTCCCCGGCCAGTTCGTCGACGTCGAGCAGGCTGCGGTCGACCCGGCCGGACCGGTAGGCGGCCCGACCGATCATCTGGGCGGCCACCGGGGCGGTGGCCAGCTGGAAGACCCCGACCAGGATGATCATGCCGAGGTCGGCGGCGGTACGCAGTCGCAGTACCAGCCCCAGCAGCAACAGCAGCACCCCGAGCACCTGGGGTTTGGTGGCGGCGTGCATCCGGTCCAGCACGTCCGGGAAGCGCAGCACACCGATCCCGGCGGCGAGGCTGAGCAGCGCCCCGGACACCAGGGCGACGGCGGCCAGCCAGTCGGTCACCGTACCCACGCTCATGCCCGCCCTCCCCCGGCCGGAACCGACGCGACCCGACCGGGACCCGGGATCCGGAGTCGAGCCGGCGCGCGGCGTCGACCCGGCGCGCGGTCGCGGACCGGCAACCGGTCGCGGCCGGACCCGGAACGGCGGCCCGACCCCGGGGCGGGCGGGGTCACGGCTCCTCCCGGGCGGCGAAGCGGACCAGGGCGACCGAGCCGACGAAGCCGAGCAGGGAGAGCACCACCAGCACCGGCAGCGTGGTGGCGTGCCGGTTCACCGCCGCCTCCGCGCCGACCGCGCCGAGCATGGTGGCGAGCAGCAGGTCGGCGGCGATGACCCGGTCCAGCAGCGACGGGCCCCGGTAGATCCGGGCCAGCGCCAGCAGGGCGGTGGTCGACAGCAGCACGGTCAGGACGACGGCGAGGACGACGGTCACGGGGCCTCCGTGGGTTCGGTGGTGAGCTGCCGCAGCTCGGCGGCGGAGCCGACGGCCCGCACGATCCGTTCCTCGACGGCGAGGATGCGGTCGCGGCTGCCGGTCAGGTCGGCCGGGGACCGCACGTCGAGCACGTGCACGTAGAGGACGCCGGCGTCCCGGTCGACCTCGACGATCAGGGTGCCCGGCACGAGGGACAGCAACTCCGCGGTGAGCGCCAGGTTCAGGTCGGTACGGACCCGCAGCCGCACCCCGATGATCGCGCCGCGCGGGCGGAAGCCGGGGCGTACGGCGATGGCGGCGACGTGGATGCTGGCGCTGACCAGCTCGACGACGAAGACCCCGGCGAGCCGGAGCAGCGCCCGGGGCCGCAGCCGACCGCCGAAGGAGACCGGTGGGAGCGGGAAGAACACCAGCACCGCCCCGCTGACCAGCAGGCCGGCGAGCAGGTTGGCCGGGGAGAAGTTCCCCCAGAGCAGGTTCCAGACCACGACCAGCCAGCCGAGGGCGATCAGCTGGTCCCGGCGGCGTCCGGTGGGCGGGGGCGGTGTGCCGGCCCGGCGGCGCGTCCGGCCGGTCACGACGGGCCGCCGGGCAGCACGGCCCGCACGTACGGGGTCCGCAGCCGCAGGTCGACGGCGGCGTCGGCGGTGACCTGGAACAGCGGGCCGGCGGCGACGGTGAGCGCCAACCCCAGCACCACCAGCGCGGCGGTGGCCCCGATCATCAGCGCGGGCAGCCGGGTCACCGGGTCGGCGGTGGCGAGCTGCGGGGCACGCCAGAACGCGATGTTCCACACCCGGGAGGCGGCGTAGAGGGTGAGCAGGCTGGTCAGCGTGCCGGCGACGACCAGCACCCAGGGCAGCGCGCCGCCGTGCGCGACCCCGGCCTGGAGCAGACCGACCTTGCCGAGGAAGCCGGAGAACGGGGGGATGCCGGCCAGGTTCATCGCCGGGACGAAATAGAGCACCGCCAGCAGCGGGGCGATCCGGGCCAGCCCGCCGAGCCGGCGCATATCGGTGCTGCCGGCCCGCTCCTCGACCAGGCCGGCGACCAGGAACAGGGTGGTCTGGATGGTGATGTGGTGCACCACGTAGAAGATCGCGCCGGAGAGCGCGGCGGTGGTGCCCAACGCCACCCCGAAGATCATGTAGCCGATGTGGCTGACCAGGGTGAACGAGAAGAGCCGCTTCATGTCCGACTGGGCGACCGCGCCGAGCACGCCGACCACCATGGTCAGTCCGGCCGCCACCATCAGCAGGGTCGATGCCTCCCCGCCGGGGAAGAGCAGCGTCTCGGTCCGGATGATCGCGTAGACGCCGACCTTGGTGAGCAGGCCGGCGAAGACGGCGGTGACCGGTGCCGGGGCGGTCGGGTAGCTGTCCGGCAGCCAGGCGGACAGCGGGAACAGCGCCGCCTTGATGCCGAAGGCGAGCAGCAGCGTCAACTGCAACGCCAGCCGTACGCCGTCGGGCAGCGCGTCGAGCCGGCCGGCGAGCTGCGCCAGGTTGAGGGTGCCGGTGGCCGCGTACACCAGTCCCACCGCGGTCAGGAAGATCATCGAGGAGAGGATGCTGACCACCACGTACGTCGAGCCGGTGCGGATGCGGGCCTCGGTACCGCCCAGGGTGATCAGCACGAAGCTCGCCGCGAGCAGGATCTCGAAGCCGACGAAGAGGTTGAACAGGTCACCGGCGAGGAACGCGTTGGTGATCCCGGCGGTCAGCACCAGGTAGGTGGGGTGGTAGATGCTCACCGGCGCGGACTCGCTGGTCTCGGCACGGCCCTGGCCGATGGAGTAGAGCAGCACGCAGAGCGTGACCGCCGACGAGACCACCAGCATCAACGCGGCGAGTTGGTCGGCGACCAGCACGATGCCGACCGGCGCGGGCCAGCCGCCCACCTCGGTCACCACCGGCCCGTCCCGGTGGGCCCGGACCAGCAGCAGCACCGCGACCACCAGGTTGGTGGCGAGGGCGACCACGCTCACGGTGCGCTGCAACCGCGGCCGGTTGACCAGGATCAGGGTGAGGGCGGCCCCGAGCAGCGGCACCACCACCGGCAGCGGCACCAGGCGGTTCACCGGATGCCGCCCGGTCGGCGGGGCGGTTCCGGGTCCACCTGCTCGGGGTCGTCGCCCGGCCCCTCGCCGCCGAGGTCGGCGTTGGGTACCTCGTTGCGGGCGGCGAGCGCGACGATCTGCTGGTCCTCCACGTCGTCCTGGACCTCGTCGTCACCGCCGAGATACCAGCTCCGGTACGCCACGGCGGCGAGGAAGGCGGTCAACCCGAAGGTGATCACGATGGCGGTGAGCACCATGGCCTGCGGCAGCGCGTCGCTCATCGCGTCGTCCGGGCCGGCGCCCACCACCGGCGCCCCACCGGAGCGGCCACCGACCAGGATGAGCAGGTTCACCCCGTTGCCGAGCAGGATGACGCCGAGCAGGATGCGGGTGAGGCTGCGCTCCAGCAGCAGGGTCACCCCGGTGGCGGTGAGCACGCCCACGGCGATCACCAGCACCAGCGTCGGGCCCGTCCCACCGTCCCTCACCGCCGGTCCCCCTCGTGGTCGACGACGAGCCCCCGGTCGGACTTGCCGGCCGCCTCGATGTGCCTGTCGATCTCGGCGCCGAGGCTGCGCAGGATGTCCAGCATCAGCCCCACCACGATCAGGTAGACGCCGATGTCGAAGAAGAGCGAGGTGACCAGGTACGGCCCGCCGAGGCCGGGCAGCGGCAGGTCGACCCGGGTACTCGCGAGCACGGTGCCGGTGGTCAGCAGGGAGACCACGCCGCCACCGACGGCGATCGCCAGGCCGGCGCCGAGCACCGTGCCCGCCCCCACCGGGGCCGCCTCGGCCAGTTCGTACCGGCCACCGGCGAGGTAGCGCACGACCAGCGCCAGGCTCGCCACCAGGCCACCGGCGAAGCCGCCGCCGGGCGCGTTGTGGCCCGAGAAGAGCAGGAACAGCGAGAAGAGCACGATCGTGTGGAACAGCAGCCGGGTCACCACCTCGAAGACGATGGACCGACGGCGCGCATGCAGGGTGGTCCCGCCGCGCAGCCACACCGCCCGGTCGCCGTGGCCGGCGGTGGCGGGTTCCACCCGACGCGGTCGCGGCCCGGTGCGGGACCGTTCGAAGATCAGGCTGGCCACCCCGGTGGCGGCCACCACCAGCACCGACAGTTCACCCATGGTGTCCCAGGCCCGGATGTCCACCAGGGTCACGTTGACCACGTTGCGGCCGTGGCCCTCGGCGACGGCGAGCGCCGGGAAGGCGGTCGAGATGGACACGGCGGTCCGGGCCCCGGAGGCGACCAGCGCCAGTCCGGCCAGCACCACGCCCACGGCGACGCCGAGCACCCGGCGGGCCCACCGGCTGCGGCGCAGCGGCCGGGCCGAGAACCGTTCCGGCAACCGGCGCAGCACCAGCACGAACACGGCGATGGTGGCGGTCTCCACCAGGAACTGGGTCAGCGCCAGGTCGGGTGCCCCGTAGAGGACGAACAGCATGGCGGTGCCGTAGCCGGTCACCCCGACCAGCAGCATCGCGGTCAGCCGCCGTCGGGCGTTGACCGCGAAGAGCGCCGCGACCCCGATGACCAGCCCCACCACCAGTTGCAGCGGGCTGTCCCAGACCGCGATCCGGGTCCGCCAGGGGCTGGTGCTGAGCAGGGCCGCACCCGGCACCAGCACCAGGGCCAGCAGAACGGTGCCCAGGTACAGCGGCAGCGAGCCCCGCTGGGTGGCCCCGGTGACCTCGATGGCGAGCCGGTCGAACCGGTGGGTGGCCCACTCGTACCCCTGGTTGCCGGTGAACGGCAGCTTCCACCGGGCCAGCGCCGGGGCGAGCGGGCCGCGGACCGCGTGCAGCACGGCCCCGCCGGCCAGCGCCAGCACGGACAGGCCGAGGGCGGGGGTCAGGCCGTGCCAGAGGGCGAGCGTGTCGTACGGCGGGCCGAAGAGTTCCGCGTACGGGTCGAGCAGGCCGTTCAGCGCGGCGGCGGCCGGGCCGGCGACCAGCCCGGCGAACGCGAGCAGGGCGGGTGGGGCGAGCATCGGCAGCGGTACCGGTTCCGGTGTGGTCTCGGCGGTGCCGGGGCGGGTGGCGAACGCGCCCCAGAGGAAGCGGATGCTGTAGGCGACGGTGAGCGCGGTGCCCAGGACCAGCCCGGCGAGCACCACCGGGCGGGCGGTCAGGGCGGCGAAGACCGCCTCCTTGGCGACGAAGCCGAGCAGCGGCGGCACGCCCGCCATCGAGGCGGCGGCGAGCGTGGCGACCACCGCCAACGCTGGGGCCCGGCGACCGAGACCGGAGAGTTCTCGCAGGTCACGGGTGCCGACGTCGTGGTCGATGATGCCGACGACGAGGAACAGCGCCGCCTTGAACAGGGCGTGGGCGAGCAGCATCGCCACCCCGGCGAGCGCGGCGTCCGCGCTGCCCGTGCCGATCGTCACGGTCAGCAGGCCGAGTTGGCTGACCGTGCCGTAGGCCAGCAGCAGTTTCAGGTCGCACTGGCGCAGCGCCGCCCAGCCGCCGGCGAGCATGGTGACCAGGCCGAGGGTGAGCAGCACCGGCCGCCACGGGCCGGTGTCGGCGAGCACCGGGGCGAGCAGGCCGATCAGGTAGACGCCGGCCTTGACCATCGCCGCCGCGTGCAGGTAGGCGCTGACCGGGGTGGGTGCGGCCATCGCCACCGGCAGCCAGCCGTTGAACGGCACGATCGCCGATTTGGCCAGCGCGCCGGTCAGGATGAGCAGCACCGCCGCGACCAGCGTCCCGCCGCCGGGCAGGGGCGCGGCGGCGATCTCCGACCAGCGGTAGCTGCCGGCGTGCCCGCCGAGGATCAGGAAGCCGAGCAGCATGGCCAGCCCGCCGAGGGTGGTGACCGTGAGCGCCTGGGCCGCCGCCCACCGGCTGGAGCGGCGCTCGGTGCTGTGCCCGATGAGCAGGTAGGAGAAGACGGTGGTGAGTTCCCAGAAGACGTAGAGCAGCAGCAGGTCGTCGGCGAGGACCAGGCCGAGCATCGCTCCGGCGAAGGCGACCAGCACCGCGACGAACCGGGGCAGGCCCGCCGCGCCGGGGGCGAAGTACCGGCCGCAGTAGACCAGGACGAGCGCGCCGACCCCGCCGACCAGCAGGGTCATCAGCCAGGACAGCGTCGTCATCCGCAACGCCACGTCGAGGTCCAGCTGGCCGATCCAGCGGTACGTCTCGACGACCGCACCGCCGTCGTGGACCGCCGGGGTGCGGGTCAGCGCCCAGCCGAGGGCGGCGGCGGGCACCAGCGCCAGCGGGTAGCAGGCGCGCGGGCCCCACCAGCGGACCAGCAGCGGCGCGACGAGCGCCGCCACCAGATGGAGGAGCAGCAGTACGAGCACGCGTCCTCCCCGTCGAACTGGCGGCGCGCGCCGGGCGAGTTGTCCGGCCAGCACCGATCACACGCCAGTTCTACCCACTATGGGGCGTTTTCGGGGAAATAGTCCGATCAGCCGGGTGGAGTGTCCGCGCCGGGGAGCGCGGGGGTCAGCGCGCGCCGGGACTCGACGAGCAGGTCGGGGCGGCCGAGCTGGAGGGCGACCTTGTCGACCACCCGCTGGGCGACGGCGAGCGAACGCACCGGCAGCATCGTGCCGCGGCTCTCCCGGCGGAGCACGAAATAGTGCACGGCGACCCGCACCTGACCCCGGTCGGCGGCGCCGGCCTGGGCGGTGGAGACGACCAACTCCCGCAGACTGTCGGCGAGGCGCTCGGCGAGCGCCAACTCGGGGCCGCGCAGACTGGTCCGCAGGGCGGTGAGGTGACCTTCGACCTTGCGGATGAGCACGTCGGTGCCGGGCGTCGGGCCACGCTCCTCGACGAACATCCGATTCCTTTCACCTGGTGCGGCGTTCCGGGAGAAGTTACTTTATGTTGTGGGCCACAAGCAAGCAGTTAAGTAGGACTTAAACCGCAAAACGTACAATCGGCGTGCAATTTTCTCTTAGCCGGGCAGAACGTCAGTGGTTCCGGCGTAATGTCACACCACCGGGGCAGGATGGGGGCGTGACGGGGCGGCGGGGCGCGACGGGCGGGGCGGGGGTCCCGGCCGGTTTCGGCCCGGCCACCCGGGAGTGGTTCACCGCCGCCTTCGCCGCCCCCACCGCAGCCCAGACCGGCGCGTGGCGCTCGATCGCCGCCGGCCGCAACGCTCTGGTGGTCGCGCCCACCGGCTCGGGCAAGACCCTCGCGGCGTTCCTCTGGTCGCTCGACCGGCTGGCCGACGCGCCACCCCCGGCCGACGCCCGGCACCGCTGCCGGGTGCTCTACGTCAGCCCGCTCAAGGCGCTCGCGGTCGACGTCGAACGCAACCTCCGCGCCCCGCTCGCCGGCATCCGGCAGGCCGCCACCCGGCTCGGGGTGGCACCGCCCGACATCACCGTCGGGATGCGTACCGGCGACACCCCCGCCGACGAACGGCGGGCCTTCGCCCGCACCCCGCCCGACATCCTCATCACCACCCCCGAATCACTGTTTTTGCTGCTCACCTCCGCCGCCAGGGAATCACTGCGCGGTGTCGAGACGGTCATCCTCGACGAGGTGCACGCCGTCGCCGGCACCAAGCGCGGCGCCCACCTGGCGCTCTCCCTGGAACGCCTCGACGGGCTGCTGGCCCGGCCCGCCCAGCGGATCGGCCTGTCCGCCACCGTCCGGCCGATCGACGCCTGCGCCCGTTTCCTCGGCGGCGCCCGCCCGGTCGACGTGGTCCAGCCGGCCACCCCCAAGACGATCGAGGTGAGCGTCCAGGTCCCGGTGGAGGACATGACCCGGCTCGACGAGACCGAGCAGCCGCCGGACGACGCCCTCGGCGGCCCCGGCCCCCGCCGGGCGTCCATCTGGCCGGCCGTCGAGGAACGGGTCTTCGCGCTGATCCGGGCGCACCGCTCGACCATCGTGTTCACCAACTCGCGGCGCAGCGCCGAGCGGCTCTGCGCCCGGCTCAACGAGCTGGCCACCGAGGAACGGGAAGCCGCCGGAGCCACCCCGCCCGCCGGTGCGGGCGACGGGCCGGGCGGGGCGGACAACGGGCCGGGCGAAGCAGACGGGCCGGGCGGGGCGCAGCGCTGGGGCGGCCCGGTGGGACCGCTGCGCACGCCCCGTCCCCCGGCCGAGGCGATGGCCCAGTCAGGCACGGCCGCCGGCGCGGAGGCGGTGATCGCCCGCGCCCACCACGGCAGCGTCTCCCGGGAGGAACGCAAGCAGATCGAGGAGGCGCTCAAGTCCGGCCGGCTGCCCGCCGTGGTCGCCACCTCCAGCCTGGAGTTGGGCATCGACATGGGCGCGGTCGACCTGGTGGTGCAGATCGAGGCCCCACCCAGCGTCGCGGCCGGGCTGCAACGGGTCGGCCGCGCCGGGCACCAGGTGGGCGCGGTGTCCCGGGGCGTGGTCTTCCCCAAGCACCGGGGCGACCTGCTCTCCTGCACGGTGGTCGCCGAGCGGATGGCGGCCGGCGCGATCGAGGAGCTGCACTACCCGCGCAACCCGCTCGACGTGCTCGCCCAGCAGATCGTCGCCATGGTCGCCCTCGAACCCTGGTCGCTCGGCGACCTGGCGGTGCTGGTCCGCCGGGCCGCGCCCTTCGCCGAGCTGCCCGACTCGGCGTTGCACGCGGTGCTCGACATGCTCTCCGGCCGCTACCCGTCGACCGCCTTCGCCGAGCTGCGGCCCCGGCTGGTCTGGGACCGGGCCACCGACGTGCTCACCGGCCGGCCCGGGGCCCAGCGCCTCGCCGTCACCAGCGGCGGCACCATCCCCGACCGGGGCCTGTTCGGGGTCTTCCTGGCCGGGGCGGAACGCGCCGCGCGGGTCGGCGAGCTGGACGAGGAGATGGTCTACGAGTCCCGGGTCGGCGACGTCTTCCTGCTCGGCTCGTCGTCCTGGCGGATCGAGGAGATCACTCCCGACCGGGTGCTGGTCTCCCCCGCGCCCGGCCAGGCGGCCCGGATGCCCTTCTGGAAGGGCGACCAGCTGGGCCGGCCGGTCGAGCTGGGCCGGGCCATCGGCAGCCGGGTCCGGGCGTTGCTGCGCCAGGACGACGTCGCCGCCCGCGCCGCGTTGCGCGCCGGTGGCCTGGACGACTGGGCGGCCGACAACCTGCTGGCCTACCTGCGGGAACAGCAGGCCGCCACCCGCTCGCTACCCGACGACCGTACGGTGTTGGTGGAGCGGTTCCGCGACGAGTTGGGCGACTGGCGGCTGGCCGTGCACAGCGTGCTAGGGGCCCGGGTCAACGGCCCGTGGGCGTTGGCGATCGGCCGCCGGCTGGCCGAACGCTACGGGGTGGACGCCCAGGTGATGCCCTCCGACGACGGGATCGTGGTGCGGCTGCCGGACACCGCCGACGAGCCGCCCGGGGCCGACGTGGTGGTGTTCGAGCCCGACGAGATCGCCCAGCTGGTCGAGGATTCGGTGGGCACCTCCGCGCTGTTCGCCGCCCGGTTCCGCGAGTGCGCCGCCCGGTCGCTGCTGCTGCCCCGGCGTGACCCGCGCCGCCGGCAACCGCTGTGGCAGCAACGCCAACGCGCTGCCCAGCTCCTCGACGTGGCCCGCGAGTACGCCGACTTCCCGGTCACCCTGGAGGCCGCCCGGGAGTGCCTGCAGGACGTCTTCGACCAGCCCGCCCTGGCCGAGCTGATGCGCGACCTGGCCAGCCGGAAGGTCCGCCTGGTCGAGATCGAGAGCGAACGCCCGTCGCCGTTCGCCAGGTCGCTGCTCTTCGGCTACGTGGGCGCGTTCCTCTACGAGGGGGACGCCCCGCTGGCCGAGCGCCGGGCCGCCGCGCTGGCGCTGGACTCGGCGCTGCTCGGGGAGCTGCTCGGCCGGGTCGACCTACGCGAGCTGCTCGATCCGGCGGTGCTCGCCGAGACCGGGCGGCAGTTGCGCTGGCGCACCGAGCAACGTCGCCCCCGCGACGCCGAGGACGTGGTCGAACTGCTCCGGGTCGTCGGCGACCTGACCGGGGCGGAGCTGGCCGAGCGGGGCGTACCGCCGGAGTGGCTGACCGAGCTGGCGGCGGCCCGCCGGGTGCTGCGGGTCCGCATCGCCGGCGAGGACCGCTGGGTGGGCATCGAGGACGCGGCCCGGCTGCGCGACGCGCTCGGGGTGGCGCTGCCGGTCGGGGTGGCCGAGGCGTACCTGACACCGGTGGCCGACCCGCTCGGCGACCTGGTCGCCCGGTACGCCCGCACCCACGGGCCGTTCGCCGCCGCCACCTGCGCCGCCCGGTTCGGGCTCGGGGTGTTCGTGGTGGAGCAGGCGCTGCGCCGGCTCGCCGCGACCGGAAGGGTGGTCTCCGGCGAGTTCGCCCCGGACAGCGTCGGCACCCAGTGGTGCGACGCCGAGGTGCTGCGGTTGCTGCGCCGCCGGTCGCTCGCCGCGCTGCGCCGGGAGATCGAGCCGGTGCCGCCCCGGGTGCTCGCCGCTTTCCTGCCCCGCTGGCAGCAGATCGGCTCGTCGGCGCGCGGGGTGGAGGCGGTGGCCGCCGCCGTCGAGCAGTTGCAGGGTACGGCGGTGCCGGCGTCGGCGTGGGAACGGCTGGTGCTGCCCGCCCGGGTCGCCGACTACTCCCCCGCCCAGCTCGACGAGCTGTGCGCCGGTGGGGAGGTGCTCTGGGCCGGCTCGGGGGCGATCTCCGGCGGCGACGGTTGGCTCACCCTGGCGTACGCGGACGTCGCGCCGCTGCTGCTCCCCCCGCCGGACGACGGCTTCGCCGGCACCCCGCTGCACGACGCCGTGCTGGACGCGCTCGGCGACGGTCAGGCGCTGTTCTTCCGTTCGCTCGCCGACCGGGTCGGCTGCACCGACGACGCCGCCCTCAGCGCGGCGATCTGGGATCTGGTCTGGGCGGGGCGGCTCACCAACGACACGCTGGCCCCGCTGCGGGCGGCGCTCGGCGCGGGTGGGGCGCACCGGTCCCGTCCAGCGGCCCCCCGGACCCGTTACCGCCGCCCGGGTCGGGTGGCGCTGCCCAGCCGGGGTGGTCCGCCCACGGTGGCCGGGCGCTGGTCGCGCCTGCCGGAGCGGGACACCGACCCGACCCGGCGGGCCGCCGCCCTGGCCGATCTGCTGCTCGACAGGCACGGGGTGGTGACCCGGGGCGCGGTGGTGGCCGAGCAGGTGGTCGGGGGGTTCGCCGCCGTCTACCCGGTGCTCGCCGCACTGGAGGAACGGGGCGCGGCCCGGCGCGGCTACTTCGTGGAAGGGCTGGGGGCGGCGCAGTTCGCGGTGCCCGGGGCGGTGGACCGGTTACGGGCGTTGGCCGAGCCGACCGACTCCGGGCGGGGCGGCGGTCCGGCCACGGTGCTCGCCGCCACCGACCCGGCCAACCCGTACGGTGCGGCGCTGCCCTGGCCGGAGCGGGCCGTCGACTCCGGTGACGGCACCGCCCCGGGCAGCGGGCACCGGGCCGGGCGCAAGGCCGGGGCGGTGGTGGTGCTGGTCGGCGGCGAGCTGGCCCTCTACGTCGAGCGGGGCGGCCGGACGATCCTCTCCTTCACCGACGACGGCGACGCGTTGGCCGCCGCCGGCAAGGCGCTCGCCGACGCGGTGCACTCCGGCGCGTTGGGGGCGATGTCGGTGGAGCGTGCCGACGGCGGGTCGGTGCACTCCTCACCGCTGCACGACGCGCTCACCGCCGCCGGTTTCCGGGCCACCCCCCGGGGCCTGCGGCTGCGCGGCTGACCGGGCGGGCCGCTCCGCGTCGCCGGCCGGGTCACCCCGACCGGCGGCGGCCGGAACACCGGCGGGGTCAGCCGAGCTTCACCAGGACGTCGTTGTAGCGCTTCTGCTCGGCGGCGCTGGTCCGGGTGCCCAGGTAGTTCAGCACCACCGCACCGGCCCGGTACGCCTTGGTCCCCCACACGTCGGTCTGGTTGGCGGCGCTCGCCTCGTCGGGGAAGACGTACACGGCGACGGCGTCGGTGACCATCAGTTGGGCGCAGCCGACACCCGTACCGTTGGGGCCACAGTCCTTGGAACGGTCCCGCGGGTCGGCCACCGTGAGGCCGGCGGCCTTGAACGCGTCGACCACCTTGCGGGCGGCGGGGGCGCTGGTCTCCTTGGTGGGCAGCACGAACGGCGGGGTGGAGGGGCTCTCCCGGGGGGTGCTGCCCGACTTCCCGGCCTTCGGTGGGCCGTCGGCCGGGGGCGCCTCGCTGGTGGCCGGGGCCTTCGACCGGCCGTCGGCCCACGCCCCGCCGTCCCGTTCGTCGCCGGGGTCGTCGCCGCAGCCGGCGAGGGCCAGCGCGAGCAGGACGGTGGTGGTCACGGGCAGAAGGCGGAGGCGTTTGGTCACCCCGGCAGTCTGCCGAACCGGGTGCGCGCCCGGCACCGGCCGGTCGGTCGATCGGGGTGTCCGGTCAGTGATAGGGCGGTCACCGCACTAGCCTGCCGGCATGACCCCGACCCCCTGGATCTCGCTGACCACCGACTACGGGCTCACCGACGGGTTCGTCGCCGTCTGCCACGGGGTGATCGGCCGGATCGCCCCGGCCGCCCGGGTGATCGACGTGACCCACCTGGTGCCGGCCGGGGACGTCAGACGCGGCGCGGCGGTGCTCGCCCAGGCGGTGCCGTACCTGCCGTACGGGGTGCACGTGGCGGTGGTGGACCCGGGGGTGGGCACCGCCCGGCGCGCGGTGGCGCTGGTGACACCTGGTGGGCTGCTGGTCGGGCCGGACAACGGGCTGCTGCCGGCGGCGGCGCAGGCGTTGGGCGGGGTCACCGCGGCGGTCGAGTTGACCTCGCCGGGCTGGGTGGCGGCGGAGGTGTCGGGTACCTTCCACGGCCGGGACGTGTTCGCCCCGGTGGCGGCCCGGCTGGCGCTCGGCGACCCGCCGGCCGACGCGGGCCCGCCCGTCGACCCGGCCGGTCTGGTGACCCTGCCCGCGCCGGTGCTGCGCCGGGAGGCCGACGGGTTCACCGCCGAGGTGCTCACCGTGGACCACTTCGGCAACGTGCAGCTCGCCGCCGGGGCCGACCTGCTGGCGGCGTTGCCCGGCTCGGTACGGGTCGACGGCCGTCAGGCGGTGCGGGGGACGACGTTCGGCGACGTGCCGGCCGGTGACCTGGTGGTGCTCGTCGACTCGGCCGGCCTGGTGGCGGTGGCCCGCAACGGCGGCCGGGCGGTGGACCTGCTCGGGGTCGCCCCGGGTGCCACGGTGACGGTGCGGGGACGCCCCGGAGGGTGAGCTGCGCTCCCTGTCGGTGGTCCGGTGTGGAATGCTGCTGCGGTGGGTGAAGTGTGGGTTCCGGTGGGCTGTCCCTGTTGTGCGTCCCGGACGGGTGGGGGCACCTGTCCGGTCTGTTTCTGGACCGATGACGGCCAGGGCGACGCCGATGCCGACGTGGTGCGGGGGGGTCCCAACGGTGACCTGAGCCTCACCCATGCCCGGCTGAACTTCGCCGTGTACGGCGCCAGCCACCCCCGCTACCAGGACATGGTCCGCCCGCCCCGCCCGGACGAGCGGCCCTGAGCCATTCCCGCCCCCGACCCGGCTGGTCGGGGGCGGGATGGCGCACCGGTCAGCAGTGGGACACGGTGCCGCCGTACACCGAGGACACGTACGCGTGGCTGACGTACTGGCCACCGGCCAGCCGGTTCCACCTGTTGGTGGTCCGGTACGTCCCGGCGACCGTCTGCCCGGTGACGTAGCACTGGATGGGCACGTTGGCGTGGGTGGCGGCGAGCCCCCGCACCGGGTACGAGGTGCCGGGGCCGGTGCGGATGTTGAGCGGCCCGGAGCCGATGACGCCGCGCGGGCCGCTGCCGGTCCACAGGTACGTCACGTCGACCCAGGCGTTGTCGGTGAGCAGCAGGCCGTCCCAGAAGGTGCCGTCGGCGAGGTCGATGCCGGCGGGGTTCAGCACGGTACGCCCGAACTGGTCCCTGCCGCCGTTGTAGCCGTACTGGTAGGCGGCCTGTGCCTCGGGTCGTCCCTGCGGCAGGTCCTTCCAGTTCTCGCGGACGGCGGCGGGGTTCCAGTAGTCGTCGCGGGTGTTCCACGGGCCGACGTCCCAGACGGGTGCGTACTCGCAGCGGCTGCCGCTGGTGGTGCAGACCCGCACGGTGTAGTCCCCGGTGTCGATCGGGGACAGTCCACGTCGGGACGGCAGGGCGACGAAGTGGTCCCGGGGTTTGATGGTGCGCCCGTTGGCGGTGACCCCGCCGACCTCGCCCTCCCGGGTGGCGAAGACCCGGTAGCTGCGCGCGGCGGTGGGGGCCGGGGTGGCGGCGGTGGTGGTGTCGGCGGTGAGCCGCACCGCGCGTACCGATGCGGCGGCGTGCGCGTCGCGGGTGGTGAGCAGCACCCGGGCCTGGACCCGGGTGACCTGGCGGTCGAAGACGGCCGGCCCGGTGCCGGCCTCCCGCCACTCGGTCCAGCCGGTGGCCCGCCAGCCGCGTACCTGGACGCCGACGGTGGCACCGGTGGCCGCCTCGGCGGTGAGGTCGGCGCGGACCCGGTTGGCCGGGCCGGCGAGGGTGCGCGCGGGGGCGAGCAGCACCCCTTCGGCGACCGGCGCGCCCAGGGCGGCGGGCCGGGTGCGCCGGGTCGGGTGCGGGTCGGCGAGGCGCAGCCGGCCGGCTCCGAAGCGGACGTTGACGTCGTCGCCGCCGGCCACGGCGAGGTCGACGGTCCAGTGCTCCTCGCCGGTGGGTGCGGCTGGGGCGGCGGCGTGGCCGGGGGTACGGGGTGCGGCGGTGGCGGCGGTCGGGACGAGACCACCGGCCAGGGTCAGGGTCAGCAGACCGACCAACAGGGACGACGGGTGACGACAGGGGCCAAAGGCCATAACATTCTCCTCAAGACTCCCCTATAGTGCATTTTTTCATAGATCGACAGGAAGCACGCTACAAATAGCGATACATGCGAATTCTGTTCGGACGAGGGAGAATACTGGGGTGCCCGAGGGAGACACCGTCTGGAACACCGCCCGCGTCCTGCACCGCGCGCTCGCCGGGGCCCGGCTCACCGGCAGCGACTTCCGGGTGCCCGCGCTGGCCACCACCGACCTGACCGGCTGGACGGTGACCGAGTCGGCCAGCCGGGGCAAGCACCTGCTGCTACGGCTGACCGCGCCGACCCCGGTGGCGTCGACCACCGCCTGGACGTTGCACTCCCACCTGCGGATGGACGGCGTCTGGCGGGCGTACGCCCCGGGGGAACGCTGGACGGCCCGGCCGGCCCACCTGATCCGGGCGGTGCTGCACGGCGCGCAGGCGGTGGCGGTCGGCTACCACCTGCACGAGTTGGCCCTGCTGCCCACCGCCGAGGAGGAGCGCCTGCTCGGACACCTGGGCCCCGACCTGCTCGGCGCGGACTGGGACCCGACCGAGGCGGTCCGCCGGCTGGCCGCCGCACCCGGGGTGACCATCGGCGAGGCGCTGCTGGACCAGCGCAACCTGGCCGGGGTGGGCAACCTCTACAAGTGCGAGCTGCTGTTCCTGCGCGGGCTCTCCCCGTGGACGCCGGTCGGCGCGGTGCCCGACCTGCCCGGCACGGTGGCGCTGGCCCAGCGGCTGCTGGCCGCCAACCGGGGCCGGTGGACCCAGAGCACCACCGGCTCGCTGCGCCGGGGCCAGACCAGCTACGTCTACGGGCGGCGGGCCCAACCGTGCCGCCGCTGCGGCACCGCCATCGCCAAGGAGGACCTGGGCGAACGGGTCACCTACTGGTGCCCGACCTGCCAGCCCGCACCACCGGCGGTCGACCCGGCGGCACCTCCCGGCTGACGGGACAACCCGCAGAGACGGACGAATGGGTAATTCCTATCCGGCCGCCGACGTCGCATGCTGCGGTGGAGTGCTCACCGTTCGTAACCATCGGACGCGACCGCCACCACGTCGGGGTGGGGGCGGCGGGTCCCCGTGCCCGGGGAGAGCCATGGCCCTGTTCCGCAGACTGCGACCGCACTGGACGACCCGGGTCGCCCGCCCCCACCGGCCCGACCGGCCCACCGTCCCGGCCGCCCGCACCGGCGAACCCGATCCCGCACCGGCGACCCTCGACCCGGCCGCCGTGCCCCGCTGCTTCGGCCCGGTGCCCAACTTCGCCGGCAGCCCGCTGCCGGTACGCGACCCGCAGGGCCGGGTGGTCACCGGCACCGGCCTGCGCAAGTTCGTCGACGCGCTGCCGCTGCCCGGCCCGGCCGGCCGCACCGAGCTGGGCGGGCACCTGCCGGTCGCCGTCCCGGACACGGTGAGCTGGCCGGGCTGCGACTACTACGAGATCGGGCTGGCCGAGTACACCCAGCGGCTGCACCGGGACCTGCCCACCACCCGGCTGCGCGGCTACCGCCAGCTCAACCTGGGCACCGACCCGCACGGCCACAACACCGTCGCCCCACCCGAGCGGCCCTACCACCTCGGGCCGCTGATCATGGCCCGACGGGGGCGGCCGGTCCGGATCAAGTTCATCAACCAGCTCCCCACCGGCCCGGCCGGGGACCTCTTCCTGCCGGTCGACACCAGCCTCCCCGGAGCCGGGGCGGGGCCGCTTCAGGGGCCCGCGCCCTACCCGCAGAACCGGGCCGTGCCGCACCTGTCCGGCGCGCACACCGGGTGGATCAGCGCCGGCAACCCCTGGCAGTGGGTGACCCCGGCCGGGGAGATCACCCCGTACCCGACCGGGCCGGGGCTCACCCACGTGCCGGACATGCCGCCGCCCGGGGCGGGAGCCACCACGCTCTATTACCCGAACGCGCAGAGCGGCCGGCTGATGTGCCTGCACGACAACACCCTCGGCCTGTCCCGGCTGACCGTGCTGTCCGGTCAGTTCGCCCTCTACCTGCTCACCGACCCGGTCGAGGAGGAGTTGACCGCCGACGGGGTGCTCCCCGCCGACCAGATCCCGCTGGTGATCCAGGACCGCACCTTCGTCCCCGACGACGCCCAACTCGCCGCCGAGGACCCCACCTGGGACCGGGACCGCTGGGGTGCCCGGGGCAGCCTGTGGCACCCGCACGTCTACCAGCCCCGCCAGGACCCGTACCGGGAGCACGGGCGCAACCCCACCGGCCGCTGGGACTACGGCCCGTGGCTGCCCGCCGTGGACGGGCAGGACGGGCCCCGGGTCGGCCCGGTGGACAACCCGCACCACGATCCGGTGGCCGCGCCGCACGAGCCGCCACAGGCCCCCGGGGTGCCGCACCCCAGCGCCGTGCCCGAGGCGTACGGGGACACCATGCTGGTCAACGGGGTCGCCTACCCGTACCTGCGGGTGCGGCCGACGGCGTACCGGTTCCGGATCGTCAACGGCTGCGCCGACCGGTCGGTCAACCTCCAGCTCTACCGGGCCCGCTCCGACGGGCCGATGTGGCAGGCCGACGGCAGCCTCGCCGACGCCGACGCCGGTGAGGTGCCGATGGTGGAGGCGGTCCGCGCCCCCGGCCGGCCCGCCGACTGGCCCACCGACGG
Organism: Micromonospora humidisoli; assembly: GCF_016900955.1. Taxonomy (NCBI): domain Bacteria; kingdom Bacillati; phylum Actinomycetota; class Actinomycetes; order Micromonosporales; family Micromonosporaceae; genus Micromonospora; species Micromonospora humidisoli. The sequence continues at coordinate 864,233 of NZ_JAFEUO010000001.1, read as the reverse complement.
GCGCGACGGCGGGGTGCCGGACCCGGCCGCCGCCGGCCCACCCATGATCCAGATCGGCAACGAGTGCGGGTTGCTCCCCGCCCCGGTGGTGCTGCCCAACCGGCCGGTCGGCTACCGCTACGACCGCCGCGACCCGACGGTGCTCAACGTCGACTCGGCCGCGCTGCTGCTCGCCCCCGGCGAACGGGCCGACGTGATCGTCGACTTCTCCACCCTGCCGCCCGGCGCGACGGTGCTGCTCTACAACGACTGTCCGGCCCCGCTGCCCGGCTTCGACCCCCGCTACGACCGGCACACCACCGCCGGGGACCGCCGTGCCGAGGGCGGCGGCCCCACCACCCTGCCCGGGTACGGCCCGAACACCCGTACCGTGCTCCAGTTCCGGGTTTCCGGCACCCCGGGTCGCCGGTACGACCTGGACCGGCTGGCCGAGCGGCTGCCCGCCGCGTACGCCGCCGGCCAGCGCCCGCCGGTGGTCCCGCACCCGGTGTACGACCTGGCGTTCGGCACCACCACCGCACGGGCGACGGTCGCCTCCGCGCAGGCCACCTCGCTCACCTTCACCCCGCCGGGTGGCACCACGCCGGTCACCCTGCCGATCCAGGTGAAAACCGTGGGCCCGGTCTTCGAGCCGGAGTACGGGCGACGGGCCGGCCGGCTCGGCGTACCCCACCCGGGTGCCGGCCCGCTGGGCCCGGTGACCCTGCCGCTCGGCCCGACCGACCCGGCCACCGAGATCCTCGTCGCCGCCGACCCGACGGTGGGGCCGGCCGACCCGGCCGACGGCATCCAGCTGTGGCGGATCTGCGGGACCGGCCGGCAGACCCACCCGGTCCGGTTCGACGGCTGCGACGTGCAGGTGGTCAACCGGATCGGCGGGGACGGCACGGTCCGCGCCCCCGACGGCGGGGAGCGGGGCTGGAAGCAGACCGTCCGGGTCAACCCGGCCGAGGACGTGGTGGTGGCGCTGCGACCCGAGGTGCCGCCGCTGCCGTTCAAGGTCGCCGACAGCCTGCGGCTGCTCGACCCGACCCGACCCACCGGGGTACGCCTCGACGCCAGCCCGGTCAGCCCCTGCGACGGCCGGCCGGCGACCGTGGTCAACCAGCAGGTCAACCTGGGCTGGGAGTTCCGCTGGGCAAGCGGCGCGGCGGGACTGCGGGACCTGGGCATGAGCCGGCCGCTGGTGCTACGGGTCTCGCCCCGCGCGCCGACCGGGCTGACCGCGACCCCGGTGCCCGGCTCGGCGACGGCGCTCCCGGCGATCGCGCTGGCCTGGACGGGCAACGGCAGCCGGCCGGCGGCCACCGGGCATCTGCTCCAGCGGGCCACCGACGCCGGTTTCACCGCCGGACTGACCACCATCACGGTGGCGGCGACCGCGACCCGGTACACCGACGCCAGCATCACCCCCGGCGTGACCTACCACTACCGCATCCGGGCCGAGAACGGGGCCGGCTGCTCGGCCTGGTCGAACAGCAGCCCGGCGTCGGTGCGCCTGTCCGCGCCGGGCGGGCTGGCCGCGACGGTGCCACCGGCGGCGCCGCTGCGGGTGGCGCTGCGCTGGGTGAACCGCTCCTTCGCCACCGGGCTCGACGTGCAGCGGGCCACCAACCCGACCTTCACCAGCGGTCCGGGCACCACCGCCGTGCCGGTGTCCGACCACCACCTCGATCCGGCGGTCGCCCCGGAGACCACGTACTACTACCGGGTCCGGACCACCTACCTCGGTGCGGCCTCACCGTGGTCGACGGTGGCGACGGTGACCACCCCGCCGGTGCCGGAGCTGCCGACCGGGGTCGCCGCGACGGTCGCCGTACCCGCGCCGGACACGGCGACAGTGTCGTTGAACTGGGTGGCCAGCGTCCCGGCCGGCCCGGGAGCCGGGTTCGTGGTGCAGCGCGCGGTGGACCCGACGTTCGACCGGGAGGTGGCCAGCTTCACCGTCACCGGCCGCAGCTTCACCAACACCGGCCTGGCCCGGGGGGTCACCTACCACTACCGGGTCCGTTCGTTCAACGTGGTGGGCAGCTCACCGTGGACCGGCCCGCTGCCGGTGCACACGCCCCACTGAGGTCGACCGGCTCGGCTGCGGGCGGTGACCAGTCCGGCGCGGCGGGCCGGGCCGCCGCGCTGGCGCTCAGCGGGTGGGGGTGCGCTGGGGTTCGCCGACGGCGCGTAGCTCGGCCAGGGCGGCGGCGACGCCGTGCAGCAGGTCCGTCGCCTCCATCAGCCGGGCGGCGGACGGGTCCGCGAGGACCTCCGGGTGGGCGTCCTCGGCGACGTAGCCGGCCGCGGCGGCGACCAGTCCCTCGTAGGCGGTGACCCCGGTGACCAGTTGGTCGAGCAGGGCACGGTGGGCCTCGGCGAGCCGGGGCCGGGCCTCGGGTGGGGCGAGCCGCAGGGCGCGCTCCACCCCGGCCGTCCGGTCGGCCAGGTCGCGCAACGAGCGGTCGGCGGCGGCGGCCTCCAGCACCGCCGGCTCGGCCAGGCCGGTCAGCCGGGGCGCGATCCCGGCCAGGGTGAGCGCGGCCCGGTCCAGCCGGGCCCACGACTCGGCGGCGGAGGTGCCGCGCAGCGCGAACCGGGAGCGGAACCGGCGGGCCTCGGCGAGCACGCCGGGGCCGACCGGGAGGCGTTCGACGGCGGCGACCAGCCGGGCTCGGGAGCGGGCGGCGGCCTCGGCCGGGTCGAGGGCGGGGGGCACCGGGCGGGCCGCGAACGCCCGCAGGTCGATCCACCGCCAGGCGGCCAGCGCGACGGCGCTGCCCGCGGCACCGGCCCAGGCCGCGTCCGGCAACCCCAGCCCGGCGTACGGGGTCAGCACCGCGGCCGCGCCGGTGAGCCCACCGGCCAGGACGCTCCACCGGCGGGCGGAACGCCGCAGCCGGCCCAGTCGACGGAAGTGTCGCGTTCGCTCGTCGGCCACCCGTACCTCCTCGTGCCGGCGGTCAGCCGGCGGTGGTGTCCCCCACGCCGCGGTCGCGGCTCATGCTGGCCCGGATCTCGTCCAGCCTTGCGGCGGCGGCCGGGTCGGCCGTCGGGGCGGCCGGCTGGGCCTGCTGCTGTGCCGCCGGCTGCTCCTGCCGGCCACCGAGCTGGTCGCCGGCCATGCTGGCCCGGATCTGCTCCAGCCGGGACGACCCGGCGCTGTCCAGCGTCGACTTCTGGATCTCCAGCATCCGTCCCTCGACGGAGTTGCCGGCCAGCTCGGCGCGGCCCATCGCGTTGGCGTAGCGGCGCTCGATACGGTCGCGCACCTCGTCCAGCGAGGGGGTGTTGGCCGGCGCGGTCATCGAGGACATCGACTCCAGCGACCGGGCCACGCTCTCCTGCATCTTGGCCTGTTCGAGCTGGCTGAGCAGCTTGGTCCGCTCGGCGAGCTTCTGCTGGAGGATCATCGAGTTGTTCTCGACCGCGCGGCGGGCCTGGGCGGCGGCCCCGAGCGCCTGGTCGTGCAGGGTCTTGAGATCCTCGGTGGCCTGCTCGGCGGAGACCAACTGGGTGGCGAGCACCTGGGCGGACTGCTCATAGCGGCCGGCCTCGGCCTCGTCGCCCTTGGCCCGTGCCTGGTCGGCGAGGACCAGCGCCTGCCGGGCGTTGCCCTGGAGCCGCTCGACCTCGGTCATCTGCCGGGAGAGCTTCATCTCCAGCTGCCGCTGGTTGCCGATCACCGCCGCCGCCTGCTGGACCAGCGCCTGGTGCTGACGCTGCGCGTCCTCGATGGCCTGCTGGATCTGCACCTTCGGATCGGCGTGCTCGTCGATCTTGGCACCGAACAGCGCCATCAGGTACTTCCAGCCCTTGACGAACGGGTTCGCCATCTCCGCAGTATCCCCTCAGTAGCGTCGCTGCGCCTCGGCCACAGCGGGGCCGGACGGGCCGCCCGACACGCCCCCCATCGTCGCAACCCGACGCCAGCAGGGCCGATCGTGCCGTGGGGAGTGCTCCGGCGGCCTGCGATCAACACTACGCGGCGTCGGCCACCCCGGCCACGGGACGGACGGCGGGGTCAGGCAGCGCAGACCACGTCCCGGTCGCTCGGGCGGACCCGGGCGCTGCGCAGGGTGGCCTTGAGTGGGGATTCCTGGCGGACCGAGACGGCGACCGCACCGTCGGTGGTCACCTGACGCACGCCCCGACCGGTGGCCTTGCGCACCCCGGTGGCGGGACCGGCGGCGGCCGGCTCGTCCTGCACCGGCATGAGCACGCCCGGCAACTGTTCGGCCAGCGCCACGGTGTCGCTCACCTCGCGGAGCAACTCGGACAGGCGGGCACCCAGCGCGTCGCAGATGGCGGCAAGCAGCTCGCTGGAGGGTTCCTTCTGGCCGCGCTCGATCTCGGACAGGTAACCGAGGCTCACGTTGGCGGCGGTGGAGACCTCGCGCAGGGTGCGGTGCTGACCCTGGCGGCGCGCCCGAAGTGCGTCACCGATCACCCGGCGTAGCAGGACCATCGCACCTCCCCCTGACGGGATTTCACGCTCCGGGCGGACCGTCGCCCGCGCCGGACGCGGTCGACCGCGCCGCCGCCGACGCCGTACGCCGGAGCCTTCCCGCAACCGTACCCGTTGGTCGGCCCGGCGACATCCCACCCCGCCTGTCGGATCTGGACAACACCGCTCACCGCCGGCCCGCGCCGGCCGGCGGCGCCCCCGCCGCCGGCCCGGGTCGCGGGCCCGGCCCCGGCTCCGGAAAGGCCCTGTGGATACGCGTCGCCAGCAGGCGTAACGCCTCGATCACCGCCGTTGCGCGGATGTGGTTCCGGCCTCCGTCGAGGTCGAGCCGGCGGACCACCGGGCCACCCGGCCCGGCCACCGCGACATAGACCAGACCGACAGGTCTGCCGTCCTGCGGCTCGGGACCGGCCACCCCGGTGGTGGCCAGCCCCCAGTCGGCGGCGCAGCGCCGCCGACCCCCCTCGGCCAGGGCGATGGCCACGTCCGGGTCGACCGGCCCGCGCTGGGCCAGCAGATCCTCGGGTACGTCGGCCAGCCGCGCCTTGAGTTCCGTGGCGTAGGTCACCAACCCACCCCGGTAGACGGCGCTCACCCCGGCGATCTCCACGATCGCGGCGGCCAGCAGCCCACCGGTCAGGGACTCGACGGTGGCCAGGGTCTGCTGCCGCTCGTGCAGGCTGTGCACCACCCCCGCCGCCGGGCTGCCCGCGGGTCGCTCGTGCTGCGCATCGGTCCCCATGCCGTCCTCCTTCCCCGACGTCACCCTGCTACTCATGTCGGCCCGACCGATCATCGTGTCAGTTCCCGCCCCGCCGGTGCGGCGTCCGGGCGGCATCGTCGGATCCGCTCCCGCCCGCCGGATCAGGGTCAGCCGGTGAGGCCGGCGTCCCGGGCGAGCAGGGCGGCCTGGACCCGGTCGGCCACCCCGAGCTTGGCGAAGACGGCCGACAGCTGGTTGCGGACCGTCTTCTCGCTGAGCCCGAAGTGGCGGGCGATCCGGGCATTGGTGTCGCCGCCGGCCAGCCGGCGCAGGATGTCCCGCTCGCGCGGGGTGAGCCGGTCGAACGGGGGCGGCAGCTCGACCGGCTGGCGGCGCAGGCTGGTCAGCACCTGCGGACCGACCCGGGGGCCGAGGACGAGCCCGCCGCCGGCCACCGTCCGCAGCGCGTCGACGATCACATCCGGGTCGGTGTCCTTGAGCACGTAGCCCCGCGCACCGGCCCGCAACGCCCGACCGACCACGTCCTCGTCGTCGGTCATGGTCACCATCAGCACCCGGATCTCCGGCCGGCCCTGGACGATCCGCCGGGTCGCCTCCACACCGTCGCCGTCCGGCAGCGCCACGTCCATCGCGACCACCCCGACGGACTCGGTCGACGCGATGCCGATCGCCTCGGCACAGGTGGCGGCCTCCAGCACGCCGTCGACCCAGGTCTCGCCCTCCAGCATCGTCCGCAGGCCACGGCGGACCACCGGGTGGTCGTCCACGATCAGCACCCGGACCGGCCCGCCACGAGTCCCCTCTCCCGTCACTGCCCTCCCCCTCCCGCAGCACTCTGCTCCACCCCGGGACCTCCGGTGATCGAGAGGTCCGCGTCATCCTCCAGCACCGGGGGACCTTCGGTGATCAAGAGGTTCGCGTCATCCTCCGGGCGGATTCTGACGCGAACCTCTTGATCACCGGGAGCGGGCGGGGCGGGGGGCAGGGGGAGCCGGACGCGGATCAGGGTGCCGTGCGGGTCGCGGTCGACGATGTCGCTGCCGCCGCCCAGCTCGGCGGCCCGCTCCCGGATCGAGTCCAGCCCGACGCCGCCGGTCCGGCGGGCGACGATGCCGGTGCCGTCGTCGGACACCTCCACGACCAGCGACCGGCCCCGGCGCACCACCACGTCGCAGCAGGTCGCCCCGGCGTGCCGGGCCGTGTTGGCCAGTGCCTCGCCGACGATCCGGTACGCCGCCACCTCCACCGCCGCCGGCAGCCCGTGCAGCGGGTCCGCCACGCTCAGCCGCACGGTCAGGGTCGGGCCGTCGAAGCGCTGGCACTCGGCCCGCAGCGCCGACTCCAACCCCCGGTCCAGGGCCGCCGGACGGAGCTGGTCGACCAGTTGGCGTACCTCCCAGGTGCAGGTGAGCAGGTCGTCGGCGAGCCCGTCGAGGATGCGGGCCAGCCGGGCCTGGTCGACGGCGGCGAGCTTGCGGGCCGCGCGTACCTGCATCGACATGCCGGCCAGGGTCGGGCCGAGCCCGTCGTGCAGGTCCCGGCGCAGCCGGCGGCGCTCCTCCTCCCGGGCGGTGACCAGGCGTTCCCGGGAGTCGCGCAGGTCGCGGATCAGCCGGGCGGTCGCGGCGGCCACCGAGGCGTGCAACGCGACGTCACTGAGCAGCCGCCGCTCGACCGGGGTGAACCGGGTGCCGGGTGCCCGGCGGGCCACCACCAGGCGTCCCACCCGCTCCCCGTGGGTCACCATGTCGAAGCGTTCCAGGGTGGTGGTGGCCCGGCCGTGCGCGGCGTGCACCCGGGTGGGCCGCCCGTCGTCGGCACGGTCCCCGCCGAGCTCAACCGCCACGTACGGCACCTGGAGCGAGCGGGCGATGGTGCCGGTCAGCAGCGGCAGCACCGCCTCCGGCTGGACCGTCCGCTCCAGCAGGTCACCGAGGCGGGCCAGCACCGCGTACGGCTCGTCGCGGTCGCCGTAGAGCAGCCGGTTCACCCCGCGCTGCACCCGCCGCCGCAGCGGTTCGAAGGTCACCGCGATCAGCCCGGTGGCCACCAGTGAGGCGTTCGAGGTGTCCCCGCGCAGCACGAGGTCCCGCAGCAGGGTGACCACCCCGACGAAGGCGGCGATCACCAGCAGGCTCATCACCAGCCAGACCAGGGTCCGGTTGATCACCTGTTCCAGGCCGTAGAGCCGGTAGCGGAGCACGGCCAGCGTCATCGCGCCCGGGATCGCGATCACCATCAGCACCCACGCGCCGGACAGGTTGAGCCAGTCCAGCAGGAAGCCCAGCAGGAACAGCGCCCCGGCGGCCAGCAGGCAGGCGAGCTGCTGGCGGGCCTCGCCGACGGCCCGTCGAAAGCGGCGGGCGAGCGCCACCAGCACGGCGACCACCAGCAGCAGCTCCACCCCGACGGTCAGCAGGGCGACCCGGACCAGCAGCCGCGCGGTCGGGTCGGCGGCCGTCGTCGCGGACAGCAGCAGGCCCCGGGGGTCGCTGGTCGCGGCCACCGCCAGCGCCACGGCCGCCACCGCCGTGGTGACCACCAACCCGACCGCGACCGGCCGGAACCCCCGGCCCGGCAGCCGGCCGTCCGGGAAGACCAGCAGGGCCAGGAAGATCAGCCCGTACGGCGGCCACCAGAGCCACTGCCCCAGCCAGGCCAGCGGGGTGACCGCCGGCCAGCTCAACGCCAGCACCGCCGTCCCGGCGACCAGTCCGGCGGCCAGCATCAGCCGGCCGACCGGGTGACCGGGCAGCCCGGCGAGCACCAGCGCGCCGAGCGCGGTGAACGCGACCGCGATCGTGCCGGTCAGCGCCGCCGGCCCGAGGGCCGCCGGCTGCGGGTGCCACCACTGCCCGGCCAGGACGAGCCCGGCGACGACCAGGCCCGCCCCGGCCAGGACCCGGCGGGACGGGGACAGCACGGCGATGGGCGACGGCACGGCAGGCCCTCCGGGGTGTCGGTCGGTGGTGGGATCGGTCAGTCGGCCCAGCCGGCGGCGTGCATCGCGTTGTGCAGCCAGTTGCCGGTGTCGTGTTCGAGGTGGTCGGGCAGGGTGCCGATGTCGTGCGGCAGGTCCGGGCCGTCCAGCCGGGGCAGTTGGGCCAGGGCCTGCTCCAGGGTGATCCGGGAGCGGGTGAGTACGTCCGGGTGGCTGCGGACGTACTGCGCCACGTGGGCGAGCACCGCGGTCAACCGCTGCCGGACGGCCTCGGGCTGCGCCGGGGCGGTGCCGGCGTCGAGGGCCTCCAGCCGCCAGTCGGCGGAGTAGACCGGGTGCAGCCGCCTCCCGGTGACGTCGAAGAACTCGACGGCCCCGGCGAGCTTCTCGCCGTGGTCGGCGGTCGACAGCAGGTCGGACAGGTCCTGGTAGACGTGGCAGAACGTGTCGTCGGCCGCGATCAGCACGATCCGTCGGTCGTCGCCAGCGGTCAGGGTCATGATCACTCCTCGGGTGCCGTACCTGGACGGCGGGACCGGTCGCCCGGCACCCGTCCGCCGCAGCGTAGGTGGTCGACAGTCCACAGTGGCACCGCCGGGCGGGCCGGCGGGGTGGACGGTCGCGCCATCGTCACCCGCCGGCTGTCCCGCCGACCCGGGTCGGATGTCCCGGCCCGGCGGGACCGATCGGACGGCGGCCCGCCCGGTGACCCGGGGAAGCGCGCCCCGCGCGGTGCCCGGTGGGAAGCGCCCCGCGCGGCCGGCGACCGGCAAGGCCCGGCCCGCGACGGGGACGGGGCGCGCGACGCCGGGGAAGGGCCCCGGCCGGCCCGGCGGGCGGGGGAAGGGTCCCACCCGCTCGGGCCGACGGGGCCCTTCCCGGTCGACGCGCGGTCAGCCCGCCGGGTGCACGCTCACCGTGGTCGCCCGGGTCATGTCGGTCGCCGCGGTCACCTCCGGCAGCCCCTCGGTGTGCCCGCCGGAACGCACCCGGGACGACCAGTGGTCGTAGCGCTGGCCGAGCTGGCCGACCCGGACGAACGCCGCGCCGGCCAGGCAGGCGCTCAGCGGGTCACGCGGCTTGTCCGGCACGCTGGCCTGGGCGCAGCCGACGCCGTACTGGCCCTGGTCGCGCAGCGGGTCGAAACCCGACCGTTCCCCGTCGCACGGGTTCCAGTCGAACGTCTGGACGCAGTCAGCGTAGTTCTCCACCGCCTGCGTCATCGCGTTGCGCAGGTGCTGGTGCGCCGACTGGTCGCCGTCGCTGCGCGGGCGGCTGTAGTCGGCGGGCAGCCCCTGGCCGCCGTAGAGCAGGCCGGCGAGGCTGTCGTCGAGTTCCAGCGCGGTCCCCCAGCCCAGTTCGGTGTACGCCTGCAACAGCCGCAGCGCGTCGGAGACCGCCTTGCCCTTCTGCCAGAGCACCCGGGACACCTCCCAGGTGTCGCTGCTCGGCGGGTTCGGCCCGGTGCCGGCCCGCATCACCCGGTAGAAGTACTTCTGCCGGCCGGACAGCATCGCGGCGGCCTTGCTGCGGGCGGACGTCGCCTGGGTGGCGACGACCGGGATCGCCGCCGACTCGAACGCCGGCTTGTACGTCCCCGCCCACCGGTCGGTGAGGTACTTGTTCTCGTCGTAGCAGTAGCCCTGCGGGATCGGGGACCGGACGTCCCACGAGCAGAACGTGCCGATGGGGAACACCCGGGTGGCGGTCTGCACCTCCTGCCAGTCCCCGCCGGCCCACTTCACCCGCGACCGCAGGGTGATCTGGAGGTCGCCGGTGGTGGTCTGGAACCGGGGCCCCTCGTGCTCCTCGACGTTGACGAAGTTCGCGTCGTAGCAGGTGGAGAACTCCGGGGCGTGCCCCGGCGGCATGGCGTGGCGGGCCAGGTGGAACGCGTTGGGCAGGTTGCTGCGGCGGAGCGTGGACGGGATCGGCCGGCCGACCCGGGTCGGGCCGCACCCGCCGATCGACTCGGCCTCGGGAATGCGGTTCGCGGCCGGGAGTTCCTGGTCCGGGCTGCCCCACATGTCGTGCACCGGCAGGGTGTCGCTGCCGTTCCACACCACCGCCTTGCGGACGTTCTCCACCTGGGCGTTCCAGCCGGCGACCGCGGTGCGGTAGTCGGCCATCAGCGCGGTGAACAACGGGTTGGTGCCGCCGTCGGCGGTCGGCTGGCTGAACTGCCGCACCCGCTCGTTGATGGTCCGCCCGGTCTCGGCGACGGCGTCGCCCCGCCCGGCGGCCACCTGCGCGGCGAACTGCGGGTTCTCCAGTTGCAGGATGTTGTAGACCCGGGCGGCGGTGGACCAGGCGGCGGCGTTGGCGACCGGGCCGACGGTCCAGGTGCCGCCGACCCGGTTACGCGCCCACTGGCCCAGGTAGTTGATCGAGCCGGCGGGCAGGTGGGTGTCGAGCACGCTGACCGGGTCGGCGAGGCTGGTGCCGGCCGGCGCGGTGAAGGTGCCCTCGTCGGCGGCGTTGACGGTGGCGAAGGTGAAGGTCGGCGACTCGGCCTTCGGGAAGTAGGTGCCCAGGTAGTCCGGGATCGGCTGCCCGGTGATCTCCTTGTGGTGCACGTACGTGGTGATCACCTGGTTGAGCTGGCTCTTGGCGATGTTCTCCAGGGCCACGTGGGTGGCGAGCGCCATCGAGTCGACCTTGCGTTCGATGGTCTGCAACTGGGTGGCGATCCGGCCCAGGTTGGCGCGTACCTCGTCGAGGCCCTTGGTGAGCGCGTCGAGCTGGGCGACCAACCCGGCGTACATCTCCTTGAGCGCCGACTCGATCCGGTCGAACCGCTTGTCGATCCCCTTGGCCAGCCGGTCGATCTGCTGGCGCAGCTTGCCGATCTCCGCCTGGATCGCGGCGTTCGGGTCACCGCCCCCGGCGAACAGGCCGATCAGGCTCACCGCCGCGCCGAGCAGGTTGCCGGTCAGCACCGCCGTGCCCATCGCCGTGGCGGCCATGGTCAGCCCCTGCCCGAGCACCGTCGTCACGTACGTGTTGATCGCGGTCACCGAGGTCACCACGGCCTTGCCGATGGTCTCCAACTGCTTGCCGAACTTCTTGTCGACGAAGCCGACCAGGGTGGACAGCACCGTGACGGTGGACCCGAGCCCCTCGAAGATCTTGCGGTTGGACTCGGTCTTCGCCTTCTCCGCGTCGATGACCGCCTGGCTGGGCTTCGGGTCCTGATTGAGCGGGTACGTGGTGGCGTAGCCGACCACCTCGGTGATCCGGTTGTTGCCGTCGGTGTCGAGCACCTTCAGCGTCGCGTACGCCCGCTCCTGCACCAGCGCCTTGAAGGCGGTCGCGTCACCGCGGACGTCGCGGATCGCGGACAGCGGCACGTAGTAGCCGAGGGTGCCGGTGTTGCCGTCGGCACGCGGCTCGTGGATCCGCGCGGCCAGCAACCCGTCGACCGGGGTACGCACCCCGGTGCCGGTGCGCCCGGCGAACGCGCTGTCCCAGCCGGTGGCCAGCGCGTCGTCGGTGGCGGCCCGCCGGTGCAGCTCCCGCCAGGTGTCCTGGACCAGGTCCCGGGAACGGGCGTTCCACGCCGCGTCCTGGTAGCCGCCCCGGACCAGGTTCAACGCGTCCGGCACCACGTTCGCGCCCTCCGCGCCGACCGTGCTGGCCAGGAAGGCCCGCACCGCCGGGCCGGTGGTCACCGCGCCGCTGGACTCGCCGAGCCGGGCCAGTACCGCCATCGCCACGGCGAACCGGGACCGGTCCTCGGCCCGCGCGTCGCCGACCGCCGCGTCGGCGACCACCCGGGTGGTGGCCACGTGCCCCGCCACCTGTGTCGCGTCGGCACCCGGCTGGCCGGTACGCCAATCCAGCAGCTCGGCGGTGAGCAGGGCGTCCTTCAGCCCGGCCGCCCCGGCGTCGCGCAGCTGCACCACCGCCCCGAACAGCGCCCCGTGCACCGCCTGCTCGTCGAACGGCACCGGGTCGGCGGCGCGGGCCGGGGCCTGGTGCATGGTGACCGCCAGCACCGCCGTCAGGCCCGCCGCCCACAGCCGGCGGCTGCGCCACCCGCCGCCCGGGGACCGCCCCCGGGCATGTCTCGTCGCTGTCCCCACCGCTGCTCCTCCCGCCTGCGGGCGCGACCGCGCCCGCCGTCACCGGGCGTCGATCCGACCGGGCCGACGCCACACCGGGCACAGGGCCGGTGCGGTGACGACTCTGCGGGGCGGGACGTCCCGGCCGGCAGGGACAGCCGTCCCGCCGACCCGGGATTACGGCACGGGGCCGGGAGCCGACGGTGGCCGGCCGGGGATTGACGCCGGCCGCGCGCGGGCCGCATGGCGCGCGAGGTGAGGTGGGGAAGCCCCGGTCAGGAGCGGGGGCGGCGCAGGCGCAGGGCCTGGGCGACGTAGTCGAAGCCGGTGACCACGGTGACCAGCACGGCGGCGGCCATGATCCAGGGCCCGACGGCGGCGAGGGCCGCCGGCATCGGCCACAGGTACCAGGCGATGGCCAGGATCTGCAACGCCGTCTTGAGCTTGCCGCCCCGGCTGGCGGCGATCACGCCGTGCCGGATCACCCAGAACCGCAGCCCGGTGATGCCCAGCTCGCGGACGAGGATCAGCACCGTCACCCACCAGGGCAGCCGGTCGTAGACGGAGAGCAGCACCAGGGCCGCGCCGGTGAGTGCCTTGTCGGCGATCGGGTCGGCCACCTTGCCGACCGAGGTGACCAGGCCGAAGCGGCGGGCGATCCAGCCGTCCACCAGGTCGGTCATCGAGGCGAACGCGAAGATCAGGCAGGCGGCGATCCGCCACCCGGTGTGGGTCATGCCGGAGGCGACCACCGACGCGGCGAAGACCGGCACCAGCACCAGCCGCAGCAGGGTCAGGCCGTTGGCCGCGTTGAGCACCGGCACCCGGGCCACCGGCGGCGCGGACTCCGCCGCCCCGGTCACCGCCGCGCCCCGCTCCGGACCACCTGGCACCGCCCCACCTGGCTCCCCCGCTCCGTCCGGGCCCACCGTCACCGTTCCGCGCCGGGCGCCGCCGAGATCATCTCATCCGGCACGGCCACCAGGTCGACGCCCTCGGTCGCGGTGACCGTGGCCCGGACCAGGTCACCGGGGCGCAACGCGGTCAGGTCGACGCCGCCGCCGACCGGGGCGACCAGGGTGGTCGAGCCGTCGACCTCGGGGGCCTGGTGCGCCGCCCGGCCCTCCACCACACCGTCGTCGACCGTGTCGACCAGCACCTCGACGGTGCTGCCGAGCCGCTCCTCGGCCCGCTGCGAGCACAACTCGTCGGCGAGCGCGGCGAGCCGGTCGTAGCGGCGCTTGACGGTGGCGGCGGAGAGCTTGCCGGGCAGGCCGGCGGCCTCGGTGCCGTCCTCGTCGCTGTAGTCGAACACGCCGATCGCGTCGAGCCGCGCCTCGGTCAGGAAGCGGGTCAGCTCGGCCACGTCCTGCCGGGTCTCGCCGGGGAAGCCGACGATGAAGTTGCTCCGCGCGCCCGCCTCCGGGGCCAGGGCGCGGGCGCTGGCCAGCAGCTCCAGGAACCGGTCGGTGGAGCCGAACCGGCGCATCCGGCGCAGCACCGGCTCGCTGGAGTGCTGGAACGACAGGTCGAAGTAGGCGGCCACGCCGGGGGTGGTGGCGATCGCCTCGACCAGGCCGGGGCGGGTCTCGGCGGGCTGGAGGTAGCTGGCCCGCACCCGGACGATGCCGTCGATCGCGGCGAGCTGCGGCAGCAGCTTCTCCAGCGCGCGCGGGTCGCCCAGGTCCTTGCCGTACGAGGTGGAGTTCTCGCTGACCAGCACCAGCTCGCGGACGCCCGTCTTGGCCAGCCACTCCGCCTCGGCCAGCAGCTCGTCGGGGGTACGCGAGACGAACGCGCCCCGGAACGCGGGGATCGCGCAGAACGCGCACCGCCGGTCGCAGCCGCTGGCCAGCTTCAGCGAGGCCACCGGGCCGGTGTCGAGCCGACGGCGCAGCACCTGCCGCAGGTGTGCGGGGGTGTGCTCGTCGGTCTCCATCGTCGCCCGGGTGGGGGTGCCGTGGCCGGGCAGCGACACCGCCGACTCGCGCCGGTTGACCGGGGTGAGCGGCAGCAGTTCGCGGCGGTCCCGGGGGGTGTGCGCGCCGATCGCCTCGCCGGCCAGCACCGAGTCGAGCCGGGCGGCGATGTCGGGGTAGTCGTCAAAGCTGAGCACCGCCTGCGCCTCGGGGAGGCTGTCGGCCAGCTCCCGGCCGTACCGTTCGGCCATGCAACCGGCGGCGACCACCTTCGCCCCGGTGTCGGCGGCGGCGAGCAGCGTCTGGATCGAGTCCTGCTTGGCCTTCTCCACGAACCCGCAGGTGTTGACGACCACCACGTCGGCGCCCTCGCCGTCGGTGGTGACCTGCCAGCCGTCGGCGTGCAGCCGGGCGGCCAGCTCCTCCGAGTCGACCTCGTTGCGGGCGCAGCCCAGGGTCAGCAGGGCGACCCGTCGACCGTCGGCGGGCGACGGCTGCGGGGCGGGCCGCGACGGGCCGGCGTTGTCAGGCGTGGGGGTGGCGGACACCATCCGAGGGTACCGGGCGACGTCGCGGGCCCGACCGACGGCGGCGTGCGGTGTCGGCCGGTTCACCCTCCCCGGACGCGCCGGCGGTCAGACCGGCGTCGCGCCCACCCGGACCAGCCGGTCCAGCAGGGCGACCTCGGTGCCGGCCAGGCCGGTGGAGCAGAACACCGACACCTGGTCCGCGCCGGTGCGGCCGGGGACCGCGCCGGCCAGCACCGCCCCCAGGTCACGCAACCTGCCCGGGTACGGCCCGACGGCGGTCAGCATCGGCGGGTCGTACGCCGCCGCCTGGGCCGGCGAGTCGGTGACCAGCACGTCGGCGGCGTCGAGCAGGTCGGTGCCGAACTCGTGCCGGTGCACCTGCTTGAAGCCGACGGTGTTGACGTGGGTGCCCGGGGCGAGGTCGGCGGCGGCCAGCACCGGGGTGACGCTGGTGGTGGCGAGCACCACCACGTCCCGGTCGCGGACCGCCTCGGCGGCGCAGCCGACGGCGCGGGCGGGTATCCCCAGCTCGGCGCGGACCCGGGCGGCGAACGCCTCGCGGCGGGCCACCGAGCGGCTGTGCACGGTCACCTCACGCAGGGGCCGGACGGCGGCGGTCGCCCACACCTGCGTCCACGCCTGACCGCCGGAGCCGATCACGCCCAGGGTGGCGGCGTCCGGGCGGGCCAGCGCGTCGACGGCCACCGCGCCCAGCCCACCGGTACGCCGGGAGCCCAGCTCCGCGCCGACGGCGATGGCCCGTACCGCGCCCGTCCGGGCGTCGTGCAGCACCACCAGTTGCTCGCCGGCCGGGTGGCCGAGGGTGTCGTACGAGCGGAAGCCGTACCACTCGTCGGTGAGCTGCCCGGCGGTGAGCACCATCCGCCCGCCGGCCAGCGGTGCGGAGGCCCGGGGTGGCGCGACGAGCCGGCCGGCGTGGGCGGCCAGCAGGGCGTCCCGCATCGCCGCGACGGTGGTCGGCGAGTCCAGGGTGGCGGCGACCTGCCGGTCGTCGAAGAGCAGCGTCATGCTCCCCATGCTGCGACCTCAAGCTGACTTCAACTCAAGGTGTGGTGGGGAGGATCACCCCACCCCGGCGGCCGGCGGTGCTAGCGTCGGTCGTGGTGGCCCGCGCGGCCACCCCGGACGAGTCGCGGGCGTACCCGGTCAGGCCAAGACGCCCCGTACCTGACCGACTCGTCCCCGGCCGACGGCCCGGGACCCGCACCCCCGAGGTGATGCCCGATGGCCTGGATCGTGCTGGTGCTCTCCGGACTCCTGGAGACCGCGTGGGCGGTCTCCCTCGACCGCAGCGCCGGGTTCACCCGGCCGCTGCCCTCGGCCGTCTTCGCGGTCACCCTGGTCGCCAGCATGGCCGGCCTGGCGTACGCGCTGCGCGACATCCCCGTCGGCACCGGCTACGCGGTCTGGGTGGGCATCGGGGCGGTCGGCACCGCCGTGGTCGGCATGGTCGCCCTCGGCGAGTCGACGAGCCTGCCCCGGCTGCTCAGCCTGCTGCTGGTGGTGGCCGGCGTGATCGGCCTCAAGCTCTTCCACTGAGCGGGCCCGGGGAACCGCCCGGGTCAGGGCGCGTCGCCCGCGTGCCGCAGCAGCCGGAGCTGACCGATCTCGGCGACGTTCTTCATCAGCTCGGCGTTCACCCAGCCGACCATGTGGGCCACGGTGTACGCCGGGTCGTCCCGCCACGGGAACGACGCGGTCGCGTCGAGATCGGCGTCGCCGAGCTGGTCCAACACCGCCAACCACGCGGTACGCAGGTCGCCCAGCCATGCCACCGTCCGGTCCCGGTCACCGGGCCAGTCGATCTCGGTACGCTCCCGCGGCCGACGCCCCCGCGCATGGTCCACGGCGACCGTCCACCACCAGCCGATGTGCCAGGTGATCCAGCCGATCGTCGGGACGGGGACCGGGTCGGGCTCGACGTCCGCCCAGTCCGGCACCCATCCACCGTCGGCAGCCGGGCGCATCGTCCAGCAGTGCGGCACCGGCTCCCAGAGCAGGTCCGCCGGCTCCAGACGTTCCAGGTGGTACTCGAACAGGGACCAGGTCAGCTCGAACTGCGACCGCAGCAGGTCACGACGGGATGCCGGCATCGGGTGACCCTGTCATACCGTCCGGCCCCGGATCGACCGGAATTCCCGCGCCGGCACCGCATCGCCGCCCGGTGCGTAGTTTCCGTCCGGTGTGGGTAGTGATCGATCACCACAGCAACCAGCCCCCGACCACGGAGGACGTCATGGCCGACACCCACGCCCCCGCCCGCCCGCGTACCAACGCCGCCCGCATCTGCACCATCCTGGCGTTCGTCTTCGCCGTCGTCGCGCTGCTGATCGCGCCGGTCATCTTCGGCATCATCGGCCTGGCGCTCGGCATCGTCGGTGCGGTGCTCGGCGACAAGCCACTCGGCTGGTACGCGGCCGCCGCGAACGTGGCCGCCATCGTCCTGAGCCTCGTGCTGATCAGCGCCATGCTGAACAGCTGACCCGACACCTCTTCGCGCAGGGCCTGCCGGCACCCCGGCAGGCCCTGCGTTCAGCAGGGGTCGAGGTTGCGCGGATCGGGTCGACTGGCGTCCTCCAGTTCCGGCGGAAAGTCATGGTTACGGTAGTACGTGCGCCAGGTTCCGCTGTTGATGAACGTTCTGATCGACTCAGTAAGCAGCTTGCACATCGCCATGTCGCCACGCTTGAAGCCGATGCCGTACTCCTCGGACTTGCCGAAGGAGAGATCCGGCACCACCTCCACCGCCCCCGCCTCAGCCCTGACGAATCCGTACAGGATCAACAGGTCCGTGGAGACCGCATCCACCTGGCGTGCCTTCAGCCGATCGACGCACTCCTGGAAACCGTCGAGCAGCGTGAGCCTGGTGACCCCCTGTTCACCAAGTTGCTCCTCGGAGGTGGTGCCGGCCACCGTACACACCGACATCGGCTGCAGATCGTCTGTGGACTGGATACGTTTGTCGCCGGCCCGCACCAACACGCCCTGTCGGGTTTTGAGATAGGGCCGGCCATCCCTACCAAGGTGCGACGTTTGTCGGTGATCGAGTACGTGGATATGACGATGGTCTCGCCGGCGACGTCTTCCTGGATGACCTTCTCACGGAACCTGGAGGCCACCACGAAGGGCTTCGCGTTCCAATCACGCTGATCCACCAACCATTGCACCAGCTCGGCATCGAAACCGTCGAATTTCCCCACTCCGGTCATCAGACTGAAGCCGGGCTGGTCCCCATCCACGCCGATGGACTTGACGAGCGGACCGCCCGGCCGCACCACCGGCGTCGGGGTTGCTGTCGGCTCCACCACCGGCGCAGCAGGGCAGCCGGCGAGAAGCATCACGAACGCCGGCCCCACCCACGACCACTTGCGCCACCCCGCCATCGGCGACTCCCTGGGCTAGTTGAAGAGAACTGCCTGTTGCACGACCAACCGGTAGGAGCACTCGGAGTCGTCGCGTCGGACACCGACCTTGACCTCCGCCCGCCTGGTCGCACCGGCCAGGGGCAACTTCGCCTCCTTGCCCGAGCGCACCTGGACCGTTGCCGCCGCCACCCCGTCGACGGTCGGCTGCAGAGTCAGCACTGCCGGCCCTGCGCAGTTGCCGGTCTCCTGAACGTTTTCGAGAGCGAGCGTCAACGCCAGCCATCGCCGTCGAGGGGGGTCACCGGGTACCGGCAGCGTCAACTCGGTGCCGGGGCCGAAGGCGGCAACGGGCACGGCCTCGGCCATGTCGACGGTGACGTTGAGATTGTTGCGCCCACTGACCCGCCACACCACCACGGTGCACACACAGGCCAGGACCGCCGCCACGATAGCCACCCACAACCGCCGCCACCGTAGGTGGACGGGAGGGCGGGCCGCCCGGGGACGCCATCTCTTTTCGTAGACGGTGACCAGAAGGGACACCAGGGCCGCCGTGAGGCTCAGCACCTGGGCGATATCGTTCCCTTTCGTTCCCAGGGCGAGAAGATAGACGGTGCCCGCTCCGAGTCCCACCACGAGGAGCAGAATTCCCCCCAGGGACGACCAGGTGCCCTGAGTATCTGCGCCGCGGGAATCCGCACTGCGAGCAGATACTTCGTCCGGCACGGATCCCCCTGGCCCCGGTGATATCGGATGCCCACTCTAAGGCACCGACACCCCACGAACCTCCATACCTCGATTGTCGTTCTTCCGATAAACGATGGTTAAGGGAGGCTCAGTCCACGTCGCCGCGCAGCCCCTCCAGGACCTCTTCCAGCTCGTCCGGCTTGACCAGCACGTCGCGGGCCTTGGAACCCTCGGACGGGCCGACCACCCCCCGGGTCTCCATCAGGTCCATCAACCGGCCCGCCTTGGCGAAGCCGACCCGCAGCTTGCGCTGGAGCATCGAGGTGGAGCCGAACTGCGAGGTCACCACCAGCTCCACCGCCTGCACCAGCAGGTCCAGGTCGTCGCCGATGTCCTCGTCGATCTTCTTCTTGCTGTCCTGCGCCGGGGCCAGCACGTCGGAGCGGAATTCCGGCTCGCGCTGGTCCTTGCAGAACTTCACCACGTCGGCGATCTCGCGCTCGGTCACCCAGGCGCCCTGGATGCGGACCGGCTTCGACGCGCCCATCGGCAGGAACAGCCCGTCGCCCCGGCCGAGCAGCTTCTCCGCGCCCGGCTGGTCGAGGATGACCCGGGAGTCGGCGAGCGACGAGGTGGCGAACGCCAGCCGGGACGGCACGTTCGCCTTGATCAGGCCGGTGACCACGTCGACGCTCGGCCGCTGGGTGGCCAGCACCAGGTGGATGCCGGCGGCGCGGGCGAGCTGGGTGATCCGGACGACCGAGTCCTCCACGTCGCGCGGGGCGACCATCATCAGGTCGGCCAGCTCGTCCACGATCACCAGCAGGTACGGGTACGGCCGCATCTCCCGCTCGCTGCCCGGTGGGGCCTTGATCTCGCCGTTGCGCACCTTGCGGTTGAAGTCGTCGATGTGCCGGACCCCGTTGGCGGCGAGGTCGTCGTAGCGCATGTCCATCTCGCGCACGACCCACTCCAGCGAGTCGGCCGCCTTCTTGGCGTTGGTCACGATCGGGGTGACCAGGTGCGGGATGCCCTCGTAGCCGGTCATCTCGACCCGCTTGGGGTCGATCAGCAGCAGCCGCACCTCGTCCGGCGTGGCCCGGGTCAGGATGGACACCAGCAGGGTGTTGAGGCAGCTCGACTTGCCCGCGCCGGTGGCACCGGCGATCAGGATGTGCGGCATCTTCGCGAGGTTGGCCACCACGAAGCCGCCCTCGATGTCCTTGCCGAGGGCCACCACCATCGGGTGGTGGTCGCTGGTGGCGGCCCGGGACCGCAGCACGTCACCGAGGGCGACGTTCTCCGGGTCGGTGTTGGGGATCTCCACCCCGACCGCGCTCTTGCCCGGGATGGGGCTGAGGATGCGTACGTCGGGCGACTTCACCGCGTACGCGATGTTGCGGGAGAGCTGGGTGATCCGCTCGACCTTGACCCCATGCCCCAGCTCGACCTCGTACCGGGTGACGGTGGGGCCCCGGGTGAAGCCGGTGACCTCGGCGTCCACCCCGAACTGGTCGAAGACGCCGGTCAGTGCGGCGATCACCTCGTCGTTGGCCTTGCTGCGGGTCTTCGGGGCCGCGCCACCGGTGAGCATGTTGGCCGGCGGCAGCACGTAGTCGCCGGCCAGCCCGGTCAGCGCGAGCTGCTCGGCGCGGGTGGGCGGGGCGGAGTGCTCAGGCGGCTCCACCGGCTTGCGGCTGGCCGGCACCCGGCTCGCCGGCCGGCGGGGCAGCACGATCGTCTCCTGGAGGTCGACCTCCGGGCCGACGTCGTCGAAGTCGTCCGGGTCGGGCGGCGGGGGCGCAGCCTTGCGGGCCGGGCGTTTACGGGCCGGCTTCGCGACGGCCTCCGTCGGCTCCGCGTCCTCCTCCGTCGGGGCCTCGGGCGGGGCGACCAGCGTGCCGGCGAGCAGCCCGAGCCGTTCCGGGATCTTATTGATCGGGGTGGCGGTCACCACCAGCAGGCCGAAGACGAGCAGCAGGATCAGCAGCGGCATCGCCACCCAGGCGGTCACCGCCCGCTCCAGCAGGTTACCGATGCCGGCGCCGACGAGGCCACCGGCGTAGTCACGCTGCACCGGGTCGACCGGATTCTGTCCGATGTGCAGCATCGCCGCCGTGGCGACCAGCATGGAGCCCCAGCCGACCAGGCCCCGGCCCCGGTGCTCCAGGTCCACCGGGGTCCGCATCAGCCGCCACGCGCCGATCATCAGCAGCACCGGCACCACCACCGCGATCGCGCCCAGGAACAGGCGTACGGTGTCGGCCAGCCGCGCGCCGAACGGGCCGGCGCCGGAGAACCAGATCGCCACCGCGCTCAGGATGGCCAGCCCGAACAGCAGCAGACCGGCACCGTCGCGGCGGTGTTCCGGGTCCAGCTCCCGGGCGGAGGCGGCCTGCCGGCCGGCGGCCCGGAAGCCCCAGCCGACCCCGTGCGCCAGGCCCATCCACAGTGCCCCGACGGCCCGGCCCACGTACGCCGCCGGAGCGGGCCGGGGGGCCGGTCGCCGCCGGGCCGTCGCCCGGGTGGTCTTCTTCGCCGGCTGACGGGCACGACTGTTCGTGGTGCCGCGCGGCGACGCGCCGCGTCGCCGGCTCGCCTGAGAGGTACGGCCCGCCATAGAGTCACCGTAACGGCGTGACCCGGCAGACCGCCGCTTTTCCGGGTCGTGTCCGCGCGTCGCAGCACGGACCACGCCCGCAGACGTGTTATTCGCCTCAGAAGGGATGCCCGATGGCGTCGCCTGCTTTCGCGGACCGTCCCGACCCCCTGGCGGGTGACCCGCAGGCCCTGCGTCCGCTGACCACCGAGCTGGTCGCCGCCGTGCTGGGCACCCGGGGGTACGTCGTGGTCGCCGACGGGGACGGGGACCTGGTGGGCCGCTGGGACGACAGCCTGATCTGGTTCCTGCGCCAGGGCGGCCAGGGCGAGCTGCTCCAGGTCCGCACCCTGACGGCGGCGACCTTCGACATCGAACACGTCCCGGCGCTCTACGCCTTCTGCAACGGGTGGAACCACGAGCGGTTCTGGCCGAAGGCGTTCGTGCACGTCGACGACGACGGCCGGGCCCAGGTCTGCGGTGAGGTGATCACCGACCTGGAACGCGGGGTCACCCCGCACCAGCTCGACCGGTTGCTCGACTGCGGCATCACCGCCGGCTGCCAGCTCGCCGCCGCCGTCGGCCAGCTACCCGGCCGGACGCCCGGATGACCGGCGGGTTCACTCCCGGGGCGGACGGGCCGCCCGCGCCGCGCGACCCGGGCCTGGCCGCCGCGTTCGCCGACGCCGGGGACCTGCCCGACGGGGAGGCCCGGCTGGCCGAACTCGACCGGATCGCCGCCCGCGCCGACGCGCTCGGCGACCCGCACTCCGCCCTGGACGCCCGGTTCGCGCTGGTGGCGGCGTACCTGCGACACGGTGGCCGGTGGCGGATCATCGAGCCGGTACGCCGCCTGCTGGCCGCCGTGGACCGGTCCCCCGACCTGCTCGACGCCCGCCCCGGTGACGCGGAACTGCTGCGCCGGCACCTGCGCCAGGCGGTGGAGGCCGCCATCGGCACCCCCCGGATCGGGCTGGACCAGGCCAACGCCCTGCTCGACGCGCTGGCCCACCGGGTCGGCGCGGAGGCCGGCGTGGTCGCCCAGCTGCGCTGCCGGCTCGCCGACCACACCGGCGACGAGCCCACCGCCCGCCTGTGGTACGACAGGTGGACGGCCGCCGCGCCGGACCCGGAGGCCGGCTGCCCCGCCTGCCTGGCCGTACGCCGCGCCGAACTGCTCGCCGGCTGGGGCGACGACCGGGCCGCGTTGGCGGCGCTGCGTCCCGCGCTCGACGCCGGGGTCGACTGCACCGACCAGCCGGAACGGGCCCTCGCGGTGGGGCTGCTGCCGTGGCTGCGCACCGGGGCGGCCGGTCGGGCCGCGACGGCGCACCTGCGGGCGTACCGGCGGCACCGGCGGGAACGCGCCGCGTTGCCGTACCTGGCCGCGCAGTTGCGGTTCTGCGTGCTGGCCGGGCACCCGGACCGGGCGCTGGACCTCCTCGCCGAGCAGCTGCCCCGGCTGGACCACCCCTACGACGACCTGTCGGCGCTGGAGTTCGCCGCCGCCGGGGCGCTGGTCTGCACGCTCGCCGCCGAGTCCGGCCTCGACGCCCGCCGGATCCGCCGCCCCGGCCACGCCGACCGGCCCGCCGCCGACCTGGACGTGGCGACCCTCAGCGTCGACCTGCTGGCCGAGGCGACCCGGCTGGCGGGCAGCTTCGACGCCCGCAACGGCACCGGGCACCACGCCGGCCGGATCGCCGCCTGGCTGGCCGAACGGCCGACCGGCGACCCGGTGCCCCTGCCGACGCCGGAGAGCGTCGAGGACCCGGCCGACGAACCGTTCCTGCCCTCGGCCGAGGAGCCGGCCCCGCTGAGCCTTTCGCAGCTCACCGCCGTGCTGGACACCCGGGGCGACGTGTACGCCGTCGACGCCGGTGGTGTGGTGGTCGGCCGCTGGGACGAGGCGGTCGTGCAGTTCCGCCTGCTGGGCCGGGACGGGGAGATCCTGCACGCCCGGGTGGTGGCGGCCCGGCGGCTGGCGGCGGGTCGGCTCGCCGAGGCGTACGAGTTCTGCAACGCGTGGAACCACGACCGGCTGCTGCCGAAGGCGTACGTGCACGAGCTGCCCGGCGGTGAGCTGGTGCTGGCCGGCGACGTCACCACCGACCTGGCGCACGGGGTGGCCCCGGCGCAGCTCGGCATCCTGGTCGACGCGGCGGTGAGCACCGGCGTCGCATACGCCGCCGCGGTCGCCGCCCTGCCCTGACCGCCACCGGCCGACGGAGACGGGAGCGGCCCCCGGCCTCCGGGCGGTGGAGGTCGGGGGCCGCGGTACCGGGGCGCGGGGCGGTTACCTGCCGCGTCGCGTCGCCTGCTGGCCGCCGTTCGCGGTGACCAGGGTCAGGTTGTTGCGCTGGAGGATCTCGTTGACCGGCTGGAAGAACGTGACGCCGCCGACGGTGCAGTCACCGGAGCCGCCGGAGGTGACGCCCTGCGCCTGGTCACCGGCGATCCACGAGCCACCGGAGTCGCCCGGTTCGGCGCAGACGTCGGTCCGGGTCAGGCCGGTCACCGTCCCCTCCGGATAGTTGACGGTGGCGTTGCGGGCCTGGACGACGCCGCACCGGGCCCCGGTGGTCGAGCCGGAACGGCAGATCGACGCGCCGGGCGGCACCTCGACGGAGCCGTTGACCGGCACCGTACCGCCGTTGAAGTCGCTGACCACCCCCTGCGGGGTCCACTGGCCGTTGGTGCGCACGAACGCCCAGTCGTCACGCGGGAACGACGACGCCGCGAACACCCCCTGCCGGGCCTGGTTGAACCCGGTGGTGCGGTCACCGACCCGGCCGCAGTGTCCGGCGGTGACGAACCCGCCCACCACGGAGAAGCCGATCGAACAGCGGCCGACGTCGTTGATGAAGAACGGGTCACCGCCGACCAGGTCGAACAGCGGTCGCGGCTGCTCCCGGGAGGTGGTGACCCGCACCGCGTCCGCCGGGGCCCCGCTGCCCGCCGCCCACCGGCGGGCCCGCGCCTCGGCACCCGGCTGGGCGAGCACCACCACGGAGTTGCTGGCGACGTCGACGTACCAGCCGGTGATGGCCGGGGACGCCTGCCCGCCCACCGCGTCGAGCCGGGTCTTCGCCGCGTCCAGCTCGCTGACGGCCCGGTCGACCGGCTTCGGCACCGCACCGGCGGCCCGGACCCGGTCGGCCTGGGCGGGGTCGGCGACCGCCACGTTGAGGGTGGACCCGTCGCCGCTGAGCCAGGCCCCGCCGTAGTCGCTGCCGAGGGCCGCCCGCAGCCCGGCCAACCGGGCCGTCGCCTGCTGCTCCACGGTCAACCGCCGGACCGCCTGGTCCCGGCTGATCCGCAGGTCACGGCTGAGCGCGTCCACCACCTCGGGGGCCGGCCCACCGGCCGCGCGGGCGTCGGTGCCCCCGGCGCGGGGCGTGCCCTGGTCACCGGCGAACGACGGCAGGGTCACCGCCGCCGTCAGTCCCGCTGCCGCCAGCACGACGCCGATCGCTGTCATCCGTCTGCGGTCCATCCGCCATGCTCCTTTCGGCCGACGCGGGGTACGCCCACCGGACGGGGGTACGCAGCCGGCCCGCGAACGGATGAGCCGATCCACAGTTATCGACGTACGGTGACCGTCGGGTCACGCATTCCCGCGCTGCCTGTCCCCCGCAGGGTGTGGTTGGCCGGGTGGCCGCTGCCGATACTGGGAGCCATGCAGGCGCGACGACAACTCGGCGAGTTCCTCCGCTCCCGACGCTCCCGGCTCAGCCCGCAGGAGGCCGGGGTGCCCACCTACGGCGGCCGACGGCGGGTGCCGGGGCTGCGCCGGGAGGAGCTGGCCCTGCTCGCCGGGGTGAGCGCCTCCTACTACGCGCGGCTGGAGCAGGGGCAGGCCACGAACGCCTCACCCGAGGTGCTGGACGCGCTCAGCCGGGCGCTGCGGCTCGACGCCGCGGAACGCCGCCACCTGTCCGGGCTGGCCGCCGCCCCCCGTCGCCCGGCCGTCCGCCGGCCCCCGCCGGAACGGGTCGACGCCGCGGTGCACGACCTGGTCGCCGCGTTGGGGGACGTGCCCGTGCTGGTGCTCGGCCGGCGGCTCGACGTGCTGGCCTGGAACACCGCCGGGCACGCCCTGTTCGCCGGGCACCTGGAACCCGACATGGTGAACCGGCCGGACCGGCGACCCAACATGGCCCGGCTGGTCTTCCTCGACGCGCACACCCGTGAGCTGTACGTCGACTGGCAGGCCAAGGCGCGGGCTGTGGTGGCGACCCTGCGGATGGCCTCCGGGCAACACCCGACGGATCCGCTGCTGGCCGCGCTGGTGGGCGAACTGGCGGTGGGCAGCGCCGAGTTCGCCGCCCGGTGGGCCGACCACCGGGTCAAGGCCGGCGGCACCGCCACGTACGCGATGCGGCACCCGCTGGTCGGCACGCTGACCGTCACCCAGCAGAACCTGCGCACCGAGGACGACCAGACGGTCGTCGTCGCCACCACCGCACCGGGTTCCCCGTCGCAGGCGGCGATGACCCTGCTGGTGCACGCCACGGTCACCGGCCGCGCCATCGCCCGGCAACCGCTGCCCGGCTGACCCTCCACTCCCGATCCCGGCGGCGTCGACAGGGTGCCGCCGTCCCACCCGGCCGCGCCGGGCCCGCCACCGGACCGTGTGGTCCGGCGGGGGTCGGCGCTGCCCGACACCACGCGACGACGGCGCTCCGCACGGGGCGTCCGGCCGTCCGTGCCCGACACCGGACCCGATCGGCGGGTCCGCACACCCACGAAGGACGAACCATGCGCAGAAGAATCCGTACCCTCGCGGTGGCCGTCGCGGCAGTCGGCGTCCTGGCCGCACCGGCGACGCAGATGGCACCGGCGGTCGCCGGCCCGTCGGGAACCGTCCCGGCCGCCACCGGCCCGTCGACCCTGCCGGCCCGGATCGCGGTCCACTTCGACCCGACGACGGGACAGCTGCCGGAGAACATCGTGTGGGCCCCGGACGGCACCGCCTACCTCACCTTCGCGGCGGCCCGGCAGGTCGTCGCCGTCGACCCGGCGGGCCGGACCCGGGTGCTGGCCACCCTGCCCGCCCCCGCCGACGGCGGCGTGCACACCCCGGTGCTCGGCTTCGCCCTGACCACCGGGATCGTCCGGACCGGCGACGGCACCCTGTACTTCCTGTACGCCAGCGGTGACGCCGCCAGCACCGGCCTCTACCGGTTGACGCCCGGTCAGCCGCCCCGACGGATCGCCGCGTTGCCCGCCACCGGGCTGCCCAACGGGCTGGCGCTCGACCCGACGGGCCGGACGTTCTACCTGACCGACTCGGTGCTCGGCACCATCTCCACGGTGCCGTTGGCCGGCGGCCCGGCCCGGATCTGGTCGTCGGCGTCCGCCCTCGCCGCGACGGGCTTCCTCGGCGTCAACGGGGTCAAGGTGCGCGGCGGCGCGGTCTGGGTGACCAACCTGGACCAGGGCACCCTGCTGCGGATTCCGCTGCGGCAGGGCCGCCCGGGAGCCGTCGAGGTCAGGGCGACCGGACTGGTCGGCATCGACGACTTCGCGTTCACCGCCGACGGCCGGGTCGTCGCCGCCCTCAACGGGCCCAACACGGTGGTCGGCATCGACCACGACGGGCGGACCAGGACCCTGCTGACCGGTGCCGACGGGCTCCAGAACCCCACCTCGGTGGCCGTACGCGGACACACGGTCCTGGTGGCCAGCGCCGCCTACGTCACGGCGACCGACCCCAACCTGATCGTGGCCACCCTGCGCCACCGCTGAACCGACCGGACAACGGGCCGGCCACCGTCGTGACGACGGTGGCCGGCCCGCAGCGTCCGGGTGGGGGAAGCCGCTCAGACCTCGACGACGGTCGGGACGATCATCGGGCGGCGGCGGTACGCGTCGTTGACCCAGCGCCCCACGGTGCGCCTGACGATCTGCTGGAGCTGGTGCGGGTCGGTGATGCCGTCCGCGGCGGCCCGGTTCAGCGCCTCGGTGACCAGCGGGATCACCGGGTTGAACGCGGCCGGGTCCTCGGAGAAGCCCTTCGCCGACAGGGTCGGGCCGGCGACCACCTTGCCGGTGACCGAGTCGACGACGACGGTGGTGGCGATGAAACCGCCGTCGCCGAGGATCCGCCGCTCGGTGAGCAGCGACTCGCTGACGTCGCCCACGGCCAGGCCGTCGACGTAGACGTACCGGCTCTTCACGTGCCCGACCACGCTGGCCCGGCCCTCGACCAGGTCGACGACGTCGCCGTCCTCGCAGATCACCACCCGGTCCGGGGCGACCCCGGACTCGATGCCGAGGCGGGCGTGCGCCCGCAGGTGCCGCCACTCGCCGTGTACCGGCATCAGGTTGCTCGGGCGCACCACGTTGAGCAGGTAGAGCAGTTCACCGGCGGGGGCGTGCCCGGAGACGTGCACCTTGGCGACGTCCTTGTGCACCACCACCGCGCCGGCCCGGGCCAGCCGGTTGATCACCCGGTAGACCGAGGTCTCGTTGCCGGGGACCAGCGACGAGGCGAGCACGACCGTGTCGCCGGGGGCGATGGTGATGTGCCGGTGGTCGCCGCTGGCCATCCGGCCCAGGGCGCTCATCGGCTCGCCCTGCGACCCGGTGGACATCAGCACGATCTGGTCGGGCGGCAGCGTGGTGGCCTCCTCGATCCCGATCACCAGACCGGCCGGGATGTTGAGCAGGCCGAGGTCGCGGGCGATGCCCATGTTGCGGACCATCGAGCGGCCGATCAGCGCCACCTTGCGGCCGTGCTCCAGCGCCGAGTCGAAGACCTGCTGCACCCGGTGCACGTGCGAGGCGAACGAGGCGACGATGATCCGCCCCTTCGCCTTCGCGAAGATCGAGTCGAGCACCGGCCCGATCTCCCGCTCCGGGGTGACGAAACCGGGGATCTCGGCGTTGGTGGAGTCCGACAGGAGCAGGTCGACACCCTCCGCGCCGAGCCGGGCGAAGCCGGCCAGGTCGGTGATCCGGCCGTCCAGCGGCAGTTGGTCCATCTTGAAGTCACCGGTGTGCAGCACCAGGCCGGCGGGGGTACGCACGGCCACCGCCAGGGCGTCCGGGATCGAGTGGTTGACCGCGAAGAACTCGCACTCGAACGGCCCCAGCCGCTCCCGGCCGCCCTCGCGGACGGTCAGCGTGTAGGGCTGGATCCGCCGCTCGGCCAGCTTCGCCTCGACCAGGGCGAGGGTGAACTGGGAGCCGACCAGGGGGATGTCCGGCTTGTGGGCGAGCAGGTACGGCACCGCGCCGATGTGGTCCTCGTGACCGTGGGTCAGCACGATCGCCTGCACGTCGGCCAGCCGGTCCAGGATCGGCCCGAAGTCGGGCAGGATCAGATCCACCCCGGGCTGCTCCACGTCGGGGAAGAGCACCCCGCAGTCGACGATCAGCAGCTTGCCGTCGTACTCGAAGACTGTCATGTTCCGGCCGATGGCACCGAGTCCGCCGAGCGGGATGATCCGCAGCCCGCCCTCGGGCAGCGGCGGGGGCAGTTCACCCTCGAATTGCGCCTCGGTCACGCGTCCACCTCATTCTGCGACGCCGTAACCCGGCGTCCGTCGTGTCGTTCGATCATTCGGGCAGGTCCAGGCCCGCCGCCGCGCAGTCCGCGCGCAGCAGGGCCAGTTCGTCGTCGGTGGCGTCCACCAACGGCGGACGCACCGGACCGGCGGGCAGGCCCAGTACGTTCAGGCCCGCCTTCACCAGGATGGTGCCCGGGCTGCGGAAGATCCCGGTGAACAGCGGCAGCAGCCGCCGGTGCAGGGCCAGCGCCGTGCCGGTGTCACCCGCGTCGTACGCCTCGATCATCTGCTTGGCGAGCGCGCCGGTGAAGTGGGTCGACGTGCCGACCAGTCCGACCCCGCCGACCGCCAGGGTGGGCAGGGTGAGCGAGTCCTCGCCGCTGTAGAAGGCGAGGTCGGTACGGCTGGTCACCCAGCCGGTGGCGGTCAGGTCGCCCTTGGCGTCCTTGACCGCGACGATCCGCTCGTGTGCGGCGAGCCGCACCAGCGTCTCGGTCTCGATCGGCACCCCGGCGCGGTGCGGGATGTCGTACATCATGATCGGCAGGCCGGTGCCGTCGGCGACGGCGGTGAAGTGCGCCACCAGCCCCCGCTGCGGCGGCCTGCTGTAGTAGGGGGTCACCACCAGCAGGCCGTGCGCGCCGGCCTTCTCGGCCGCGGCGGCCAGCTCGATGGTGTGCCGGGTGTCGTTGGTGCCGACACCGGCCACGATCTGCGCCCGGTCACCGATCGCCTCGACCACCGCCCGGATCAGCGTCTCCTTCTCCGCGTCCGAGGTGGTGGGCGACTCGCCGGTGGTGCCGTTGAGCACCAGCGCGTCGTTGCCCTGCTCGTCGACCAGGTGGGTCGCCAGCCGGACGGCGCCGTCGAGATCAAGGGAGCCGTCGGCGGTGAACGGGGTCGCCATCGCGGTGAGCAGTCGCCCGAACGGGCGCGACACGCCCCGGTCGGGGGCGGCAGGGTGGTCGTGCGTCATGCTCACAACCTAGCGGACGAGCACCGGACAGCCGGTGGGGAAGGGCTCAGGACAGCTGT
This sequence comes from Micromonospora humidisoli, assembly GCF_016900955.1. Taxonomy (NCBI): domain Bacteria; kingdom Bacillati; phylum Actinomycetota; class Actinomycetes; order Micromonosporales; family Micromonosporaceae; genus Micromonospora; species Micromonospora humidisoli. Next base: position 834,375 of record NZ_JAFEUO010000001.1, on the reverse strand, counting down.
GCGTGCGGGCTGGTCGCCACCTCGGTGCCGTCGGGCAGCGTCGAGACGACGAAGTCGGCGAAGACGTTCGGGGCCACCCGCTGGAGCTGCCGCAGACACTCCACGGCCAGCTCACGGATCTCCACGTCGGCGTGCTCGGTGGCCCGCATCCCGATGAAGTGCCGCCAGGCGCGGTAGTTGCCGGTGACCACGATCCGGGTCTCGGTGGCGTTGGGCAGCACCGCCCGCGCCGCCTGCCGGGCCTGCTTGCGGCGCAGCGTCGGGTTGGGCTCGTCGGCGAACCGCTGCTCCAACCCCTCCAACAGCTCGGTGTACGCCCGCACGCTCGCCTCGGCGGCCTCGACGAACCGCTTGTGCAGCTCCGGGTCGTCGGCGATCACCGCCGGCTCGACCATCGCCGCGTCCCGCTCCGGGACGTAGCGCTGGGAGAGCTGGGAGTAGGAGAAGTGCCGGTGCCGGATCAGCTCGTGGGTGAACGAGCGGGACACCCCGGTGAAGTAGAACGTCACGCTGCCGTGCTCCAGCACCGACAGGTGCCCGACCTCCAGGATGTGCGCCAGGTAGCCGGCGTTGGTGGCGGTCGCCGGGTTCGGCTTCTTCCAGCTCTGGTAGCAGGCCCGGCCGGCGAACTCGGCGAGCGCCTGGCCGCCCTCGGCGTCGGTCGACCACGGCACGTCGTCGGGGGCCTGGAACTGGGTCCACGCGATCAGCTGCACCTGGGGCTGCACCATCTCCGGCATTCCTGCGACTGTAGTGGCCCGGTGGGCTGCGGGGAAACTCGGGCCACCGCGCTGACCAGCGAGATCATGGACAGTTCCGCCCCGGGCCGGCGGCGGGTGGCCAACGTCTCCCACCCGATTCCGGCCGGGCCGCAGCCGGTCAGACGTAGAGCGCGGTGAACGGCGCCCAGGGCAGGTTGCGCAGCACCGAGAACGCCATCCAGACCGCGAGGAACCCGCCGATCACCGGGGAGCTGAGCCGCAGCTCGGGCAACCGCCACCCGAACGCCTGCCGGCCCGCCCAGGCGACGAAGAGGTACGCCAGGAAGGGCACCGCGAAGACGAACACGGCGTGGTGGCGGGCGGCGGCCGGCAGGTCGGCGTGCAGCAGGTACCACAGCGCGCGGGTGCCCCCGCAGCCCGGACAGTCCAGCCCGGTGGTCAGCTTGAGCAGGCAGCTCGGCGCGGCGTCCGGGTCGCTGGTGGTCGGGTCACTGACCAGCGCGTAACCCATGCCCGCGGCGACGCAGCCGAGCGCGGCCAGCGGCGCCGCCCAGCGCGGCGAACGGGCGTGCAGCCGGAGCACGAACCGGGTCAGCCGGTCCGGCTCGGGTGGCTGCCACACCACCGGCGGCCCCGCCGACCAGGACCCGGGCGGCAGCCCGTCGACGCCCGCGCCCGGGTGGAGGTACGGGTCGGTCGGCGTGCCGACGGGGTACGGACCGGTCGGCGTGCCGACGGCGGGCGGGTCGCTCAGCGTGTGGGTGGTGCCGGCCGGTGTGGCACCGGTCGACGTCGGATCGGTGCCCTGCCCCGACCGGGTCGGCCCGGTCGGCCCGTCAACGCTCGTCACGGCCTCACGGTACACCGGTGAGGCTGCGCAACGCGGCGGTCAGCGGGGCGGCCAGGTCACCGGCCGCCGGTGGGGCGACCGCGTCCAGGCCGAGCCAGCCGGCGAGCCGGTGCAGTTCGGCGGCGAGCGCGACGGCGGTCTCCCCCGGGGCGACGCCGGGCTCCTGCCAGGCCGCCGGCACCAGCAGCACCCCGGCCCTGCGGTCGGCCTTGAGGTCGACCCGGGCGGTGAACCGTTCGCCCTGCAGGAACGGCAGCACGTAGTAGCCGTGCACCCGTTGCGCCGCCGGCACGTAGATCTCGATCCGGTAGCCGAAGCCGAACAGCCGCTCGGTGCGGGCCCGCTGCCAGACCAGCGGGTCGAACGGGCTGACCAGGGTGTTGCCCCGCACCCACCGGGGCAGCCGGGCGTCGACGTGCCGCCAGGCCGGCTGCCGCCACCCCTGCACCGTCACCGGCACCAGCTCACCGGCCTCGACCAGGTCGGCGACCGCCTGCCGGGCACCGGCCAGCGGGAGCCGGAAATAGTCCCGCAGCTCCGGCTCGGCGGCCACCCCCAGCGACCGGGCGGCCACCGCGACCAGGGTGCGGTACGCCTGCGCGTCGGTCGGCGTGGGGGCGTCGAGCGCGGCTGCCGGCAGCACCCGTTCGGGCAGGTCGTAGCGGCGGGCGAAGGAGGGCGTCCGGTCGGCGGCGGTGACCTCGCCGGCCCAGAACAGGAACTCCAGTGCCCGCTTGACCGCTGACCAGTTCCAGCCCCAGTTGCCGGTCTCCCGGGGCGCGTCGTGTTCGATCTCGGCGGCGGTCAGCGGCCCGGCGGCGGCCACCTCGTCGCGCACCCAGGCGACCAGTTCGGGCTGCTCGGCGGCGATCCGGCGCATCCCGCCCCAGGCGTCGTCGCGGGCCTTGGCCATCCGCCAGCGCAGCGCGGCGTGCAGCCCCACCGGCACCAGGGACGCCTCGTGCCCCCAGTATTCGAACAGCTCACGCGGGCGGCGGTAGGCGGCGGTGTCGAGCAGGCCGGTCGGGTAGGGGCCGAGCCGGCTGTAGAGCGGCAGGTAGTGCGCGCGTTGCAGCACGTTCACCGAATCCATCTGGATCAGCCCGACCCGGTCGAGCACCCGGCGCAGGTGGCGGCGGGTGGGCGTGCCGGCGGGCGGCGGGTCGGCGAAGCCCTGGGCGGCGAGCGTCATCCGCCGGGCCTGGGCGAGCGAGAGCGATTCCGGTGCGGCCATCGCGACGACCCTAGACCAGTGGTACGACACCGGAGCGGACACTGGACCGACCGCCCGTCGGGGCATAGAACGGACGCATGCTCACCATCCGCCGCGAGGAGCCCGACGACGCCGAGGCGATCGCCCGGGTGCACATCCACGGCTGGCAGGCCGGGTACGCCGGCATCATGCCGGCCGAGGTGCTGGCCCGACTCAACCCGGTGGCCTGGGCGCAACGCCGACGGGACGTGGGCACGGCCGACCCGGAGCACCCGTTCACCACCCTGCTCGCCGAGATCGACGGGCTGCCTGCCGGGTTCACCACCTTCGGGCCGTACCGCAACAACCAGGACCGGGGCGATCTCGACCCGGCGTACGGCGAGGTGCTGGCGATGTACGTCGAGCCGGCCCACTGGGGCGACGGCACCGCGCAGGCCCTGTTCGCCGCCGCCCGCGACGGGCTGGCGGCACGCGGCTGGCGGGAGTACCGGCTCTGGGTCCTCGCCGACAACGCCCGCGCCCGCCGGTTCTACGAGCGGGCCGGGCTGTCAGTCGACGGCGAGCGGTCCCGTTACCAGGTGCCGCTGGCCGGTGGCGGCCCCCCGGTCCACCTCGACGAACTGCGCTACACCGGCCGGTTGCCCGGCTGAGCCGGCCGGCCGCCGCCCGACGGCGGGGTCGACCGGTCCGACCGGGTCGCCGGGCCCGCCACCGACCGGTGCCGCCCAGGTGCGGATCGGCAGCAGCACCAGCAGGGCCAGGCTGATCCAGACGTAGGTGTTGCTGCCCAGGAAGCCGCCGACCCCGGTGAAGTCCTTCTCCCACGCCCAGACGATCCGGCTGCACAGCAGCACGTAGGAGACCACCGCGAGGGCCAGCAGCGCCCGCCGCCGCAGGCTGCCGGCGGGCGCGGCGACCGCGTTGTCGACCAGCAGGATCAGCGCCGGGATCAACCAGACCAGGTGGTGTACCCAGGTGACCGGGCTGACCAGGCACATCAGCGCGCCGGTCAGGGCCAGCCCGGTGGCCTCGTCGCCGACGGCCACGGCGGCCCGGCAGCGCCAGCCCCAGACCGCCAGGGTGACCAGCACCAGCGCCAGCCAGGCCAGGGTGCTCGGATGTTCCGGGTTCAGCCGGGCCACCACCCCGCGCAGCGACTGGTTGGACACGAACGCCAACTCGCCCACCCGGTCGGTGTTCCACAGCGCCGACGTCCAGAACTCCCGGGCGGCGTCGGGAAAGAGGGCCGCGGCGAGCAGGGTGGCCGCCGCGGCGGCGGCGACGGCGGTGCCGGCGGCCCGGAACCGCCTGGTGACCAGCAGGTAGACGATGAACACGCCAGGGGTCAGCTTGATCGCGGTGGCCAGCCCGATGCCCACCCCGGCCCATCTGTTACCGGCCGGCAGCAGCCGCAGCAGGTCCACCGCCACCAGGAAGAGCAGCAGCATGTTGACCTGGCCGAAGTTGACCGTCTCCCGCATCGGCTCGAACGCGGCGGCCAGGCAGAGCGCCACCGCCAGGACGAACCACCGCGTCCAGCCGGCCCGCCGGGCGACCGGGTCGAGCAGCCACCAGACCAGCACCGCGCTGACCACCACCGTGGCGGCCACGCTGACGGTGATCGCGACCGGCCACGGCAGGTACGCCATCGGCAGCATCACCAGGGCGGCGAACGGCGGGTAGGTGAAGCCGTACTGGGTGCCGGGCTTGAGGTAGTCGTAGATCTCGCCGTGGTCGTGCACCCAGAAGGTCAGCGCGCCGTAGTAGACCTTCAGGTCGAAGAAGCCGTGCCGGACGGCCGCCACGGACAGGAAGGCGGCCACCGCGACGGCGAGCACCACCACCGCGACGACCTGCCCGGTCGTGCGCCTGGCCCCCTGCGCCACCGTCGTCTCCCTCGCTGTGGCCTAGGCTTTCGTGCCATGGCTCTGGGGTACGTCCGCCCGGCGCGTCCCGAGGACGCCGCCGAGATCGCCCGTGTGCAGCTCGCGACCTGGCGGGTCGCGTACCGTCGGCTGCTGCCCCGGCACGTGCTCGACAACCTGGACGAGGCGTGGCTCGCCCGGCGGTGGAGCGCGGCGGTGCAGGAGCCGCCCTCGGCCGCACACCGGGTGCTCGTCGCCGTGGAACAGGCCGAGCAATCCTATCTGGTGGGGTTCGCGGCTTCCGGGCCGGCGGACGCCGAAGCGCTCGCCCCGGGCGAGCCGGCCACCGCGCTGGGGGCCGAGGTGGTCGCGGTGACCGACCTGCTGGTCGAGCCGCGCTGGGGCCGGCGCGGGCACGGCAGCCGGCTGCTCACCGCCGCCGTGGACGCCTGGCGCGGCGACGGGTTCACCCATGCGGTCGCCTGGGCGTTCGACGGCGACGAGGCGACCCGTAGGTTCCTCACCAGCACCGGCTGGGAGCCGGACGGCGCGGCCCGCGCGCTGGACGTCGACGACATGCTCGTCCCCCAGGTACGGCTGCACGTCGCGGTGCCCACCGAGCCGGACGACGACACGCCCTGATCCGGCCGGTTCTGTCGGCCCGTCCTGGTAGACCGGAGGCGGCGGTACGCCACCGACGGTGAGGGAGACGGGCATGTTCCGGGAGACGAAGGCGTTCAGCGGGTTCTCGGCCGACGACACCGACCGGGCCCGGGAGTTCTACGCCGGCACCCTCGACCTGCGGGTGTCGCAGCTCGGCGGCCCCGGTGGGCTGCTGATGCTGCACCTGGCCGGCGACCGGGACGTGGTGGTCTATCCCAAGGCCGACCACGTGCCGGCGACGTTCACCGTGCTCAACTTCCCGGTGGCCGACGTCGACCGGGCGGTCGACGAGCTGACCGCACGCGGGGTGCGGTTCGCGCGCTACCCGGGGCTGCCGCAGGACGACCGGGGGATCATGCGCGACAACGGGCCGACGATCGCCTGGTTCACCGACCCGGCCGGCAACATCCTGTCGGTGATCGAGCAGGAGTGATCCCACCGCCGGGTCAGCGGCGCAGTTCGGCGACCAGTTCGTCGTCCTCCACCACGCCGGTGGGGACGAAACCCAGCGCGGTGTAGAGCCGGGCGGCGGCCGTGTTGTCCGGGTGGTACGACAACCGGACGGGGTGCCCGCCGTCCGGCCCGCCCAGCCAGTCGGCGAGGGTGCGTACGGCGGCCCGGCCCACCCCCCGGCCCTGCTCGGCGGCGTCGATGAGCATCCCGCCGATCCACCGCGACCCGTCGTCGTCCACGCCCCACATGACGTGGCCCGCCACGGTCTCGTCGGCGTGCACCGCGAGCGACGTCCAGACCTCGGAACGCGCGGTCAGCACCAGGTAGCGGGCCGCCAGCGCCGGTACCCAGTCCCGCTGGTCGTCGCGGGGGGCCAGGTCGGCCACCGCCCGCCAGTTGTCGTCGTCCACCGGACGCAGGGTGACCCGCCGCCCGAGCCGATCGGTATGTCCGGAATCCAGCACCGGGGCAGCCTAGGGGCCGGGCCGGCGCACCGCCAACGAATTCGCCGCCGCCGCATCCGGTGTCGAGGCGACACCGACCGCCGGCCCCTCGGCCGGGCGGGGCGAGTCGGGCAGGGCTCAGTCGAGCAGGGCGTCCAGGCCGACGGTCAGGCCCGGCCGCTGCCGGACCGCCCGCACGGCCAGCAGCACCCCGGGCATGAACGACACCCGGTCGTACGAGTCGTGCCGGATGGTCAGCGTCTCGCCGAGGGTGCCGAACAGCACCTCCTGGTGGGCGAGCAGGCCGGTGGCGCGGACCGCGTGCACGCGTACCCCGTCGATGTCGGCGCCCCGCGCGCCGGGCACCTCGTCCTTGGTCGCGTCGGGGGCGGGGCCGAGGCCGGCCTCGGCGCGGGCCTGCGCGACCAGCCGGGCGGTGTGGGTGGCGGTGCCGCTCGGCGCGTCGAGCTTGCGCGGGTGGTGCTGCTCGATGATCTCCACGGACTCGAAGTGCCGGGCCGCGCGGGCGGCGAACTGCATCATCAGCACCGCGCCGATGCCGAAGTTGGGGGCGATCACCACCCCGACGTCGGGCCGGGCGGCGAGCCAGCCGCGCACCTGCTCCAGCCGCTGCCCGGTGAAGCCGGTGGTGCCGACCACCGCGTGCACGCCCTGGTCGATGCACCAGCGCAGATTGTCCATGACCACGTCCGGGGTGGTGAAGTCGACGACCACCTCGGCGGAGGCGGCGGCGGACAGCTCGTCACCCTGGTCGACGGCGGCCACCAGCGCCAGGTCGTCGGCCCCGTCGACCGCCCGGCACACCTCGGCACCCATCCGGCCCCGGGCCCCCAGCACGCCGACCCGGACCGCCCCGCCCGGAACCTTCTCCTGCTCGTCAGTCACGCGGCACAACCTATCCCAATCGGGACGCGGGCCACCGCCGGACCACCACCGTCCCACCGGCCGGTCCCGGCACGCGCTCCGGACCCGTATCGCGGGTCGCCGCGCACCCCGGACACCGACGGGTCGACCGCCGCCCGGACGGCCCGGCGGAGGGTGGTGGGTGGCGGGCTCAGCCGGCGAAGTCGTGCTCGCCGAACGGGCCGACCACCGCCAGCGACATCGGCCGGCCCAGCAGCTCGGCGGCCAGGGTGTTCACGTCGGCCACGGTCACCGCGTCGACCCGGGCCAGCAACTCGTCCACCGGCATCAGATCGCCGTAGAGCAGCTCGCCCTTGGCCAGCCGGCTCATCCGGGACCCGGTGTCCTCCAGGCCCAGCACGAACGAGCCCTTGCTCATCCCCTTGCCCCGGGCCACCTCCGCCTCGGTGAGCCCGTCGGCGGCCACCCGGGCCAGTTCGGCGCGGGTCAGCTGGAGCACCTCGTCGACCTTGCCCGGCGCGCAGCCGGCATAGACGGCGAACAGGCCGCTGTCGGCGTACTGGCTGGCGTAGGAGTAGACCGAGTAGGCCAGGCCACGCCGCTCGCGGATCTCCTGGAACAGCCGGCTGGACATGCCGCCGCCGAGGACGTTGTTCAGCACCCCGAGGGCGAACCGCCGCTCGTCGACCCGGTCGATGCCGGGGCAGCCGAGGATGACGTGCGCCTGCTCGGTCTCCTTCGGCTCGACCAGGACGGCGGCCGGCTTCGTGCGTACCGCCGGGGTGTTGCGTCGGGGCGTGCCCGGCGCGGCCGGGTCGGTGTCCAGCGGGGTGCCGCGCAGCGCCTGGCGGACCAGCCGGACCACGGCGGCGTGGTCGAGGTTGCCGGCGGCGGCGATCACGATCTGCGGCGCGGTGTAGCGGCGACGGTAGAAGCTCTGGATCTGCCGGCGGGTCATCGGGGTGACCGTCTCCTCGGTACCGGAGATCAACCGGCCGAGGGGGTGGTCACCGTAGACGGCGCGGGCGAACAGGTCGTGCACCTCGTCGCCGGGCTCGTCGTCGTGCATGGCGATCTCTTCGAGGATGACCCCGCGTTCGGTCTCCACGTCGGCCGGTTCCAGCAGCGAGTCGGCGACCGCGTCGCACATCACGTCGATGGCCAGCGGCAGGTCCTCGTCGAGCACCCGCGCGTAGTAGCAGGTGTATTCCTTGGTGGTGAAGGCGTTGGTCTCGCCACCCACCGCCTCGATCTCGGCGGAGATCTCCAGTGCGGTGCGCTTGTGGGTGCCCTTGAACAGCAGGTGTTCCAGGAAGTGCGCGGCACCGGCCTGCGGGCCCGTCTCGTCCCGCGAGCCGACGGTGACCCAGATGCCGAACGAGACGCTGCGCATCGTCGGGATCGCCTCGGTGAGCACCCGCAGCCCGCTCGGCAGCACGGTCCGCCGCACGGTGCCGCCCAACGGGTCGTCACTGATCGTGCGGGTGACCGCCCGGGACGCCGCACCGGCGCGGCCGGCCTGCCCGGCGGTGGCGTGCCGGACGACGCCGGGCGACGCCACCGGCCGTCGAGCCGGGGGGAACGGCGAACGGCTCACGCAGACCTGCTCTCGGTGCGACGAGGGGTGGAGGGAACACACCGGCCGGGTGACGACGACGTCGTCACCCGGCCGGTCACTGCTCAGCTGTGCCGGGTACGCCGACGCGGACGCTCGCCGCCGTCGCCACCCTCGCCGCCACCCGGGCCACGCTCGCCGCGCTCCGGGGCACGACCGCCCCGGTCGCCACCCCGGTCACCGCGGTCACGCGGACCCCGGTCACCGCCCCGGCCGGCCGGCCGGTCGCCACCGGCGGCCTCTCCGGCGGCCGGCGCCTCGGCGCCCTCCGGCCGGACCTTGTCCAGGTAGATCTTGCCGCGGGCGTCGATGTCCGCGATCTCCACCTCGACCTTGTCGCCGACGTTGAGGAAGTCCTCGACCCGCTCGACCCGCTTGCCGTCGCCCACCTTGGAGATGTGCAGCAGGCCGTCGCGGCCGGGCAGCAGCGAGATGAACGCGCCGAACGCGGCGGTCTTGACCACCGTGCCGAGGAACCGCTCGCCGGCCTTGGGCAGGGTCGGGTTGGCGATCCCGTTGATCCGGTCCACGGCGGCCTGCGCCGACGGGCCGTTGGTCGCGCCGACGTAGATCGTGCCGTCGTCCTCGATGGAGATCTCGGCACCGGTCTCGTCCTGGATGGCGTTGATGGTCTGCCCCTTCGGGCCGATCACCATGCCGATCTTGTCCACCGGGATCTTGACGGTGGTGACCCGGGGCGCGTAGTCCGACATCTCGGCCGGGGCCTCGATCGCCGCCTGCATCACCCCGAGGATCGTCTGCCGGGCCTCGTTCGCCTGCTGGAGCGCGGCGGCGAGCACGTCCGACGGGATGCCGTTGAGCTTGGTGTCGAGCTGGAGCGCGGTGACGAACTCCGGCGTACCGGCGACCTTGAAGTCCATGTCACCGAACGCGTCCTCGGCACCGAGGATGTCGGTCAGCGTCACGTACTGGGTCTTGCCGTCGACCTCGTCGGAGATCAGGCCCATCGCGATGCCGGCCACCGGCGCCTTGAGCGGCACACCTGCCGACAGCAGCGCCAGCGTCGAGGCGCAGACCGACCCCATCGAGGTCGAGCCGTTGGAGCCGAGCGCCTCGGACACCTGCCGGATGGCGTACGGGAACTCCTCGCGCGACGGCAGCACCGGCAGCAACGCCCGCTCGGCCAGCGCGCCGTGGCCGATCTCCCGCCGCTTCGGCGAGCCGACCCGGCCGGTCTCCCCGGTCGAGTACGGCGGGAAGTTGTAGTTGTGCATGTAACGCTTGCGGTTCTCCGGGGAGAGGGTGTCCACCATCTGCTCCATGCGCAGCATGTTCAGCGTGGTGACGCCCAGGATCTGGGTCTCGCCCCGCTCGAACAGCGCGGAACCGTGCACCCGGGGCAGTACGCCGACCTCGGCGGTCAGCGGCCGGATGTCGCGCGGCCCCCGGCCGTCGATGCGAACCTGCTCGCGCAGCACCCGGTTGCGGACCTCGGACTTGGTCAGCGACCGGAAGGCGGCGGAGAGTTCCTTCTCCCGGCCCTCGAAGCGGGCCGTCAGTTCCTCGGCGACCCTGGCCTTGACCCGGTCCAGGGCCTCCTCGCGGTCGGCCTTGCCGGCGATCTGGAGCGCCTCGGCCACCTCGGCGCGGACCAGCTCGGCCACCGCCTGGTAGACGTCGTCCTGATAGTCGAGGAAGACCGGGAACTCGGTGACCGGCTTCGCGGCCACCTCGGCCAGTTCGCTCTGCGCGCGGCACAGCTCGCGGATGGCCGGCTTGGCGGCCTCCAGGCCGCTGGCGACGATCTCCTCGGTCGGGGCGGTCGCGCCGGCCGCGATCAGGGTGACCGCGTGCGGGGTCGCCTCGGCCTCGACCATCATGATCGCGACGTCGCCGTCGTCGAGGGCCCGGCCGGCCACCACCATGTCGAAGGTGGCCCGCGCCAGCTCCTCCAGGGTCGGGAAGGCCACCCACTGACCGTCGACGTGGGCCACCCGGGTCGCCCCGATCGGGCCGGAGAACGGCAGGCCGGACAGCTTCGTCGACATCGAGGCCGCGTTGATGGCGACCACGTCGTACGGGTGCTGCGGGTCGAGCGCGAGGACGGTCTCGACGACCTGGACCTCGTTGCGCAGGCCCTTGACGAACGACGGGCGCAGCGGCCGGTCGATCAGCCGGCAGGTGAGGATCGCGTCCTCGCTGGGCCGGCCCTCGCGGCGGAAGAACGAGCCGGGGATGCGGCCCGCGGCGTACATCCGCTCCTCGACGTCGACGGTCAGCGGGAAGAAGTCGAACTGCTCCTTCGGGTGCTTGCCGGCGGTGGTGGCGGAGAGGACGACCGTCTCGCCGAGCTGGGCGATGACGGAGCCGGCGGCCTGGCGGGCCAGCCGGCCGGTGGAGAAGGTGATCTCACGGGTGCCGAAGGACCCGTTGTCGATCACGGCGGTGCGGGATTCGGTGCCGAGGTTGGTCTCGGTCATGTGCGGCGGTACTCCTTCGCGTCGTGGGCCCACGACACCGGAGCTGCTCAGACGGCCGGTCTTCGATCGAAGCGCCCGGGTGGCCGGCATGTTGCCGGGATGCCCGGGGGCCACTACCGGAGACCGGTACGCTGACCGGCTCCCTCTCGGGTGGTCGCGCGGCCCTCTTCTTCTGGTGGTGCGCGGAACGGGGGAGCGGCAGATGGCCGCTCCCCCGTCACGTCATCGGCGCAGGCCGAGCCGCTCGATCAGCGACCGGTAGCGGTTGATGTCCTTCTTCTGGACGTAGTTGAGCAGCCGACGGCGCCGACCGACCAGCAGCAGCAGCCCACGGCGGCTGTGGTGGTCGTGCTTGTGCACCTTCAGGTGCTCGGTCAGCTCCGCGATCCGCTTGGTGAGGACCGCCACCTGGACCTCCGGCGAACCGGTGTCGCCCTCGGCGGTCGCGTACTCCGAGCGGATCTTGGCCTTGGCTTCCTGGTCGAGCGCCATGTTCTCCCTGTTTCGGTGGGTTGACAACTGGTGTCCGTCGTTCGGGTCCGAACGGACCGGGGACGGACGAACCTCGCACCCGCGGCGTCGTGCAGGCACGCGAGGCCCCGCGTCGGTCATCCGACGTCACCGCCACACTACCAGCCCGTCGCGGAACCGCCCGGTCAAGGCCCGCGCGGCGGGCGTCGGCGGCCCGCCGACCCCGCCCGCCGGGCCGGTCAGCCGACCGCCACCCGGGTCCGCGCGACGTCCTCGGCCATCTGCACCAGCAGCGGTTCGATCGCGTCGTACCGGATCTGGCCACGCAGGTGGGCGGCGAAGTCGAGGGCGACCTGCTCGCCGTACAGATCGCCCGCGAAGTCCAGCACGTGCGCCTCGACCCGGCGCTCCCGGCCGGCGAACGTCGGATTGGTGCCGATCGAGATGGCCGCCGGCAGCCGCTCGATGCCCCCGCGCACCAGCCAGCCGGCGTACACCCCGTCGGCGGGCACCGCCGCGTGCGGCGGGCAGCGCAGGTTGGCGGTGGGGAAACCCAGCTCCCGGCCGCGCTGGTCGCCCAGCACCACCACCCCTTCCAGCCGGTGCGGCCGGCCGAGCACGACGGTCGCCGCCGCCACGTCCCCGGCCTCGATCCGGGCCCGGACGTACGTCGAGGAGAAGACCGTGCCGTCGGCGGCGACCAGCGGGGCGTTCTCCACCCCGAAGCCGAAGGTCCCACCGAGCTGTTCGAGCAGCGCCACGTTCCCGGCGGCCCGGTGCCCGAACCGGAAGTTGTCCCCCACCACGACCAGCGCCGCGTGCAGGTGCTCGACCAGGATGTCGTGCACGAACGCCTCGGCCGGCAGCCGGGACAGCTCGGCGGTGAACGGCACCACACACAGCACGTCGACCCCGAGCGCCTCGATCAGCTCCGCCTTGCGGGTGGGCTCGGTGAGCACGGCCGGGTGCGCGCCGGGGCGGACCACCTCGGCCGGATGCGGGTCGAAGGTCACCACCACCGACCGTACGCCCAGCTCACGGGCCCGCGCCACGGCGTGCCCGATGGTCGCCTGGTGCCCCCGGTGCACACCGTCGAAGACGCCGATGGTGACGACCGACCGCCCCCAGTCACCGGGCGTCGCCTCGTACCCCCGCCACCGCTGCATGCCGCTCCTTTCCTGCTCCGCCGCTGACCGGCTCACACCCGTACCACCCGCCGCCGGTCGTCCCGGCCGTCGTTGCCCACCCCGTCCCCACCGCGCCGGCCGGCGGCCCGGTCAGGCCGGGGCGAGCACGATCTCCGCGCGGGCCCGGCCGTCCCGCTCGCTGACGATAGCGATCAGGCCACCGTCCGGTCCGAAGACGGCGTACGGTCCGGCGATGCCCACCGGGTCCAGCGGGCCGCCGTGGGAGAGCACCTTCGCTTCGTCGGCGCTGGCCTGCCGACGGGAGAAGTACCTGTCGGCGGCCGTGTCGAGGGGCAGGGTGACCACCTCGGGCGCGCGCTGCTCCAGCGCCGCGAGGGTCGCCGACTCGGCCAGGGTGAAACTGCCCACAGCGGTCCGCCGCAGCGCGGTGAGGTGCCCGCCGACGCCGAGCGCCAGGCCCGCGTCCCGGGCCAGCGCCCGGATGTACGTCCCCGACGAGCAGTCGACGTCGATGTCCACGTCGACCACGTCCGGGGTGTCCCGGCGGATCGCCGACACGTCGAGCCGGGAGACGGTGACCCGCCGGGCGGGCAGCTCGACCTGCTCGCCGTCCCGGACCCGCTTGTACGCCCGCTCCCCATTGATCTTGATGGCGCTGACCGCGCTGGGCACCTGGTCGATCTCGCCGGTCAACGGCACGAACGCGGCCCGGATCGCGGCGTCGGTCAACGCACCGGCCGGCGTGGTCCCGATCACGTCGCCCTCGGCGTCGTCGGTGACCGTGGACTGGCCGAGCCGGACCGTCGCGGTGTAGCTCTTGCCCGCCCCGATCACGTACGTCAGCAGCCGGGTGGCCCGGCCGACCCCGATCACCAGCACCCCCGTCGCCATCGGGTCGAGGGTGCCGCCGTGCCCGACCCGGCGGGTACGGGCCAACCGGCGGATGCGCGCCACCACGTCGTGCGACGTCATGCCGCCGGGCTTGTCGACCACGATCAGACCGTCACCGTTCACGACCGCCAAGCCTGCCAGACGGGTCCATCCCGCCCGCCACCGCACGGCACCATGCCGTGCCACCCCGCAGACGCCTCGTCGGTCGTCAGGAGCGGCATGACCACACCGCCCCCACCCGGGCACCGTGCCCGGGTCGGACTCCCCGAGTGGATGCGTCACCGTCGTACCCTCGGCCGGCGGTTGTCCGAGCTGGTCGGGGCCGGACCGCGCGCCGGCGGACCGCACCGGCCCCGACGGGCGACGTCCACGACGGGAGCTGGCCGGCCGGAGAACCGTCACCGGTCGCCGCGCGTCGGTCAGCGCACCGCGCCGACCACCGCCCACCTGCCGGACCGCAGTCGCAGCAGCACGCCGACGAGCCGGATCACCACGAGCAGGGTGAGGCCGGCCCAGATGCCGCCCAGACCGAGGTCGAACGCGTGGGAGAGCCAGATCGCCGGCAGGAAGCCGCCGACCGCCGCGACCACGGTCAGGTTGCGCAGGTAGCGGATGTCGCCGGCACCGATGAGCACACCGTCGAGGGCGAACACCACCCCGGCGAACGGTTGCATCGCCACGAACCAGGGCCACGCCACCATCGCCTGCCCGCGTACCTCGGGATCCGAGCTGAACAGGGACGGCACGACGCCGGCCCCGGCGGCGATCAGCACCGCGAAGGCCACCCCGCACACCCCGCCGAGCAGGGCGAACCGGCGGGCCAGGGCGCGCGCCCCGGCGGCGTCGCCGGCACCCAGTGTCGCGCCGATCAACGCCTGCGCGGCGATCGCCAACGCGTCGAGCAGCAATGCGGTGAAGAACCACAGTTGCAGCGCGATCTGGTGGGCCCCCACGGCGGCGGCGCCGAACCGGGCGGCGACGGCGGTGGCGGACAGGAAGCTGGCCTGGAAGGCGAGCCCCCGGATCAGCAGGTCCCGGCTGAGCACCAACTGCTGGCGGATCAGCGCCGGCCGGGGCCGCACGCCCACCCGCTCCCGGAGCAGCGCCCCGACGAAGAGGGCACCCGAGACGGTCTGGGCGATCGCGTTGGCCACCGCCGAGCCGGTCACCCCGAGCCCGGCGGGGTAGACCAGCAGGGGGCAGAGCAGTGCGGAGAGCAGGTTCGGCCCGAGCACGAACAGCAGCGGGCGGCGGGTGTCCTGGATGCCGCGCAGCCAGCCGTTGCCGGCGGCGGCCAGCAGCAGGCCGGGCGCGCCCAGGGCCGCGATCCGCAGCCACTGCCCGGCGGTGTCGGCCACCTCGCCACCACCACCGGCGAGGGTACGCGCCAGCGCGTCACCGCCGACCTGCATGCCGACGGCCACCAGCACGCCCACCCCGAACGCCAACCAGGACGCCTGGACGCCCTCGGCCAGCGCCGCAGCCCGGTCACCGGCACCGAACCGGCGGGCCGCCCGCCCCGTGATGCCGTACGCCAGCACGGTGCCGAGCCAGGCGGTGAGCGTCAACACCGTGCCGCCGACGGCGAGCGCGGCCAGCGGGACCCGGCCCAGGTGCCCCACGACGGCGGTGTCGACCAGCACGTAGAGCGGTTCGGCCGCGAGCACCACCAGGGCGGGCAGGGCGAGCGCGGCGATCCGGCGCGGCGAGGCGAGCGCGGTGGCGGTGGCGGTGGCGGTGGACTGGCTCATCGCCGCCGATCCTGGCATGCCTGCGGTAAGGAACGCAAGCGTCAGCATCACTTACCGAACGGCGTCGACGGAAACGACCCGGCGACGCACGCGACCGTAGGGGCCGGGCATCCGGGTGATGGAGTGGGTGAGGCGGAATGTCTGGGCCGGGCGGATTCAGCGGGGGGCGGGATTGCGGGGCATGGTTTGCCCGGCGTCCCCGGCTCGGCGTGCCCGGCCCGGCGTGCCCGGCCCGGCGTCCCTGGCCTGGCGTCCCTGGCCTGGCGTCCCTGGCCTGGCGTCCCTGGCCCGAACGGCGGGGTTCGACCGGCGTGGACCGAGCCGGCGCGGCTCACGTGGACCGAGCCGGGCGCGACTGACATGGGCCGAGCTGGCGGAGGCGGCGCGGCCCGGAGGCGACGGGGGGTGCCCCGGCCGGTCGGCCCGACGGAGGCAACGGGGGGGGTGCCCCGGTCGGTCGCCCCGACGGACGCGACGGGGGTGCCCCGGCCGGCGCGGCCCGGCGGATGCGGGCCAACGGGCGGCCCGGCTCTGGCCAGGACCCGACCGGCCGGCTGATGGGACGGTTTCGGTCACCGCGGGGTGCACCGACCGATCGAGTGATCTTTGGATGTCGTCCCATCATTGCGGTCGGACGCGGCCTGAGCCGGGCGACCCTGGACACCGCATGGTGGAGCCGGTCGAACACGGTTCGGCCGGGTGGGTTGAACAGTCTGGCCCTGCTGGGGCACCGGTCGCGGCCAGAGTCGGGCCCTGGCCATGGTGGAGCCGAGCGCAACCGGAGCCGGGCCGAGGGCCGGGAGGGGATGGAGCTGAGCGCAGCCGGTGTTGGACCGGCCCGTACCCGGCTGACGCCAGGGTCGGGACGATCCGGAGTCGGCGCTACGGCCGAGCCGGACCGCACCTGGGCCGGGGTGGAGCCGGGCCACACCGGGACCCCGACCCGGGGCTGAGCCGGGTGGGACGAACGGCACCGGGCCTAGCGGAACCGAGCACGACCACCGGGCCGGGCTGAGTCACGACTCAGCCGGGCGGCGGGGTCACCGGTGGTGGGGCAGGGTCACTGACGGGTGTCCATCGAGGTCTGCAACGCGCGGCGCATCTGCTCGCGGGCCTCGTCGGTGGTCTCGGTCTTGGGCTTGGTCGCCATGGCGGTGTGTCCTTCCAGGGTG
Organism: Micromonospora humidisoli; assembly: GCF_016900955.1. Classification (NCBI taxonomy): domain Bacteria; kingdom Bacillati; phylum Actinomycetota; class Actinomycetes; order Micromonosporales; family Micromonosporaceae; genus Micromonospora; species Micromonospora humidisoli. Next base: position 817,792 of record NZ_JAFEUO010000001.1, on the reverse strand, counting down.
CGGACCACTGAACAGGTGGCCCGGACGGGCGGTCCTGCTGAGCGCCGGGAAGGCAGCCCGGGATCACCGGAGCGGCTCGCCTGGCAGCGTGAGCCCGGGTCGGTCAGACCCTGGAGGGAGGCGGCACCGGGTGTGGCACCACCGCCCGCGACCTGCGTCACGGCGTGACGTCGGCCTCTCCCAAGTTAACGTTTACTTTCCAAATAGTGCCCACTCTTCCCGTCATCTGGACGAGCCTGGCGAGCACCCCGGGAGCACCCCGACCCGACCGACGCGGCACGAACACCCGCACCGCGCAGGAACCGGACTCCGCCGGAGCCCCCGTGACCCGTCCGATCGAGCAGGACACGCCGACCACGGAACGGCACCGCCGAACCGGCCCGACCCCGACCGAAGACGAGCCTCAATCGGGTCGAACCCGCACGAGGTGTGCGACCGGGCAGCTCGAACCCGGCAGAACCGGGCCGGGCGGACGCACCGCACGAGGGAGGAAAGGCCGGCCCGGACCAACCACCTGACACCGGGCCGAACCCGCCGGCCAGACCCGAGCCCCAGCCGAACAGGTAGCACCGGGCCCGGACCCCTAGCCGCCGCTCCTGCCCGGCCCGCAGCGGCCGGGACCCGCCGGGAGGTAGGCGGTCAGCGGGCCAGGAAGTGCCAGCCCAGCCACCACCAGAACCCGAACACGCCGATCCGTCCGACCGGCACCGGCCCGACCTCGTACCGCATCACGTAGGCACAGATGTCGCCCAGGGAGGGGATCCGGGAACCCGCCCGGCGGGCCGCCCACTCGACGACCGCGAAAAGCACCAACGAAGCGAGGAAGCCACTGATGGCGAGGGTCCGCATCATCGCCGTACCAGCCCCCAGAACGCGGCCAGCCAGGCGAACCAGGCCGCTGAACGGACCAGGTCGTCCTCCAGCAGCGGATCGGCCAGGCGGGAGAACGTGGGGAACTCGTCGCCGACCGCCATGACGAAGGTGGCCCCTTCGAGCACCCCGAACAGTGCCGCCGGGAGCAGCCACCAGACGGCGCCCCGGCCCAGCCGACGCGGTGCCGGCCGACGCTGCACCCGGTTGCCGAGCCCGAGCCAGATCAGCGCACCGCCGGTTCCCAGCGTCCAGATGTTGGCCTGCGCCGAGAACGACGGGAACTGCCCACCGACCAGGGAGAGGCAGGCCAGCACCGGCACGGTGACCACCGGCCTGTCCCAGGCGCGGGAGACGTCCACGGTGATCTCGTGCGGCTGCTCCATCGTCCGATTCTCCCCGGGGTCACCGCGTGCGGGAAGACCGACACCCGTCGGCATCGGCGGGGCCACCGGTCAGCGCACCGGCCAACTCGGCCCTGATCAGGGCGATGACCTGCTCGGCGTCGCCCGATCCGGTGAAACCGGCGGCGAAGCGGTGGCCTCCGCCACCCAACGCCACCGCCACCGCGCTGACATCGACGGCACCCTTGCTGCGCATCGACACCGCCCATTCGACCGGCCCGACCTGCTTGAGCACACAGGCGACGTCCGCTTCCGCGGTGCAGCGGACCGAGTCGATCAGCGACTCCAGCACGTACGGCTGCTGGTCGTGCCGGGCCAGGTCGTCGAGGGTGGCGTCGGTCCAGACCAGGCCGTGACCGGCGGCGGCCTCCGGTTCGAGCCGGGCGCGGCCCAGCACCTCACCGAAGAGCCGGACCGCCCCGAACGGCCGGGTGTCGAAGACCTGACGGGAGATGTCACCGGGGTGCAGGCCGGTGGCAAGCAGCCGGGCGGCGAGCCGGTGCACCTCGGGAGTGGTGGCCGCGAACCGGAACGAGCCGGTGTCGGTGGTCAGCGCGACGTAGAGACCCGTCGCGATGTCGGCGTCCAGCGGCACGTCGAGCCGGGAGAGCAACTGCTCGGCGACGACCGAGGTCGCCGCCGCCACCGGGTCGACCAGGCATACCGCACCGAAACCGGTGTTCGAGGCGTGGTGGTCGAGGACGATCGAGGTGCCGGCGGTGTCGAGCCGGTCGACCAGGTCACCGAGCCGCGACTCGCTCGCGGCGTCGAAGCAGACCACCAGGTCCGGGTCCGGGTACGCCTCCGCCGCCGGCACCAGCAGGTCGAGGCCCGGCAGCCAACGGAACGGCTCCGGCACCTCGGGCGGCCCCGGGAAGGTGGCCTGCAACCGGTGGACGCCGAGCCGGCGCAGCCCGAGCCCGAAGCCGAGCATGCTGCCCAGCGCGTCGCCGTCCGGGTTGACGTGACAGATCAGCAGCACCCGGGCGTCGGCCGACAGGCCACGTACCGCCGCGACAGCGGCAGCCCAGTCATCCTCGCCGGGGCCCGCGGACGGTGACCCGGTACGGAGCTCGTCGGCCGTGCCCGGGGCGGCCGTCACCGCCGGTCCGTCGCGGACGTGTCGGTGCTGACGTCGTCGTCCGCCTCGTCGTCCTCGTCGTCGACCCGGTACGGCTGGGCGTCGCCCGCGTACTTGGCCTGGGCGGCCAGCCGCTGCACCTCGGCGTCGGCGTGCCGGGCCTGGGCGAGCAGGTCGTCGATCTGCTTGACCTGGTCCTGCACGTCGTCGAGGACGAAGGTCAGCGAGGGCGAGTGACGCAGCCCGAGGGCCTTGCCGACGGTGCTGCGCAGCATGCCCTTGGCACTCTCCAGCGCGGCGGCGGTGCTGGCCTGGGCCGCCGCGTCACCGAGGACGGTGTAGAAGACGGTGGCGTCGCGCAGGTCGGCGGTGATCCGGGCGTCGGTGATGGTGATCATCCCGAGCCGGGGGTCCTTGATCTGGCTCCGCACCACCGAGGCGACCAGTTCGCGAATCCGCTCGGCGTGCCGGCGAACCTTGGCCGGATCAGTCATGTCCCCCACCTCCAGGGCGTTCCTTCCGCGGCCGGAACGGCGACGCGGACGTCGCCGGGACCAACCACCCAACACCTCGAACACTACCCGCGCGCCACCCCCACCCGCCCGCCCCCACCCCGCCCCACTCCCGCCCCACTCCCCGCCCCGCCCAACCCGCCCCGCCCAACCCGCCCCGGTGATCAAGAGGTTTGCGTCAACTGATCAAGAGGTTTGCGTCAACCTGAAGATCAAAGCTGACGCAAAGCTCTTGATCACCGTCGAGGCTGACGCAAACCTCTTGATCAACGAGGGCAGGCGAGCTCAACGAGGGCCCAGGGGTGAACGAGGAGCTGTGGGGTCAACGAAGACACTCGGGGTCCACGAGGGCAGGCGGGCGCCAGCGGGGGGCCGGTGGGGAGGGTGTACGGGATCAGCGGGGCCGGCGGGGAGGGTGGTCAGTCTTCGGGGGTGTGGAGGTGGCGGCGGACGGAGAGGAGGTCGACCTCGGGGCGGGCGGCGACCAGCCGTTCGCAGGAGTCGAGCACGTCGCGGACGTGGGTCGCCTCGGCGGCCACCACGGCCACCCCGATCTCGGCCCGACCGTGCAGGTCGAGCGCGCCCACCTCGGCGGCCGACACCTCGAACCGGCGCAGCGCCGCCACGATGGGCCGGACGTAGGAGCGCTTCGCCTTGAGCGAGCGGGAGTCACCCGGCAGGAGCAGGTCGAAGAGTGCGGTTCCGGTATACATCGCCACGGACGTTACGGAACCGGCCCGGACATGCTCAAGGGGTTTACGCCGGATGGCGTAAACCCCTTGAGCACTGTTGTCAGCCTCGGATCAGGCGCGCGGCTTCTCCCGCATCTCGAAGGTTTCGATGGTGTCGCCGACCTGGACGTTGTTGAAACCGCCCAGAGTCAGACCACACTCGAAGCCTTCGCGGACCTCCGTCGCGTCGTCCTTGAACCGCTTGAGCGAGCTGATCGTGAGGTTGTCCGCCACGACCGCCCCGTCCCGCAGCAGCCGCGCCTTGGCGTTGCGGCGGATGATGCCGGACCGGACGATGCAACCGGAGATGTTGCCGATCTTGGACGAGCGGAAGACGTCGCGGATCTCCGCGGTGCCCAGCTCGACCTCCTCGTACTCCGGCTTGAGCAGCCCCTTGAGCGCGGCGTCGATCTCCTCGATGGCCTGGTAGATGACGGTGTAGTACCGGATCTCCACGCCCTCGCGGTCGGCGATCTCGCGGACCTTGTTGGCGGCCCGCACGTTGAAGCCGATGATCGTGACCGCCTCGGACGAGGCGCTCGCGAGCATGACGTCACTCTCGGTGATCGCACCCACACCCCGGTGGATGATCCTGAGCTGGACCTCCTCGGGGATGTCGAGGTTGAACAGCGCGTCCTCGAGGGCCTCCACGGAACCGGAGACGTCGCCCTTGAGCACCAGGTTGAGCGAGGTCTTCTCGCCCTCCTTGAGCTGCTCCATGAGCGTTTCGAGGGTGGCCCGGCCACGGGAGTTGGCGAAGGACGCCGCCCGCCGTCGTGCCTGTCGCTGCTCGGCGATCTGCCGCACCGTGCGGTCGTCCTCGGCGGCCAGGAAGGTGTCACCCGCACCCGGCACCGCGGTCAGACCGAGCACCAGGACCGGACGGGCCGGACCGGCCTCGGCGACCTGGTTGCCGTTCTCGTCGAGCATGGCGCGGACCCGGCCGTGGGCCCCACCGGCGACGATCGAGTCGCCCGCCCGCAGGGTGCCCTTCTGCACCAGCACCGTCGCCACCGCACCACGACCCTTGTCCAGGTGCGCCTCGATGGCCACACCCTGCGCCGGCCCGTCGATCGGAGCGGTCAGCTCCAGCGACGCGTCGGCGGTCAGCAGGACCGCCTCCAGCAGCTCGTCGATGCCGATGCCCGGCTTGGCCGCCACGTTGACGAACATGGTGTCGCCGCCGTACTCCTCGGCGACCAGGCCGTACTCGGTCAGCTGCTGGCGGACCTTGTCGGGGTTCGCCTCCGGCTTGTCGACCTTGTTGACCGCGACCACGATCGGCACCTCGGCCGCCTTGGCGTGGTTGAGCGCCTCGATCGTCTGCGGCATGACGCCGTCGTCGGCCGCCACCACCAGCACCACGATGTCGGTGACCTGGGCACCACGGGCACGCATGGCGGTGAACGCCTCGTGACCCGGGGTGTCGATGAAGGTCACCGCGCGGTCCTCGCCCTCGTGCGGGACGTGGACCTGGTAGGCGCCGATGTGCTGGGTGATGCCACCCGCCTCGCCGGCCACCACGTTCGCCTTACGGATCGCGTCGAGCAGCTTGGTCTTACCGTGGTCGACGTGACCCATGACGGTCACCACCGGCGCACGGCTGACCAGGCGGTCCTCCGCGACCTCGGCGTCGAGGTCGATGTTGAACTGCGCGAGCAGCTCGCGGTCCTCGTCCTCCGGGCTGACGATCTGCACGTCGAAACCGAGGTGCTCACCGAGCAGCAGCAGGGTCTCGTCAGAGCAGGACTGGGTCGCGGTGACCATCTCGCCCAGGTTGAACATCTCCTGGACCAGCGAACCCGGGTTGGCGTTGATCTTGTCGGCGAAGTCCGACAGCGAGGCGCCACGGGAGAGCCTGACGACCTGACCCTGACCCCGGGGCGCACCCGAGCTCATGGTCGGGGCCGACAGGTTGTCGAACTCCTGTCTGCGCTGCTTCTTGGACTTGCGGCCACGGGTCGGCCGGCCACCCGGACGCCCGAAGGCACCCGCGGCACCGCCGCCACGGCCACGACCGCCACCACCGGGACGACCACCGCCACCGGCCGGGGCACCCGGACGGAAACCACCGCCGGGAGCGCCACCGCCGCCACCGGGGCCACCACGGTAGCCACCGCCGCCGGCGCCACCGCCGCCACCGGGACCGCCACGGAAGCCACCGCCACCGCCGCCGCCACCGGGACGGAAGCCACCGCCACCGCCACCGGGACGACCGGCACCGCCGCCGGGGCCACCACGACCGCCACCGGGACCGCCGGGGCGACCGGTGGTGGGCCGCTGGCTCGGCATCGAGGCCGGGCTGGGCCGCGGGGGCATCGACGCCGGACTCGGCCGCGGGGGCATGCCGGCCGGGCTCGGCCGGGGACCGCCGCCGCCGGCCGCCGGGGGCCGCTGCTGCTGGCCACCCTGGATACCGAACGGGTTGTTACCGGCACCGCGCGCCGGCGGACGACCACCGGGACGGGCACCGGGGCCCGCCGGGGGACCACCGGGCCGGCCAGCGGCCGGGGTGCCCGGACGCGGCGGTACGGCGTTGGGGCCGGGACGCGGACCCGGACGCGGGCCACCCTCGGTGGGCGGCTCCCGCCGGACGTTGTCCCGCTGCTGCTGCCGGGCGGCCTGGGCGGCCTTGACCGCGGCCTCCTGCTCGGCCTTCAACGCGGCGGCGCGCGCCTCGGCGGCGGCCACCTCGATGTCGTGTGCGCTCGCCGGCTTGGCGACCGGGGTCACCGGCTGCGGCGGGCCGGGGACCGGGCCCTTGGGCTTCGGTCCAGGGGTCGGCGCGGCCGGCCGCCGGGGCGGCATCGGTCGGGCCGAGACCCGGGGGGCACCCGGGGTCGGGGGCGGCGTCGGGGTCGGTGCCGGGCTCGGGGCCGCCGCCGGAGCGGACGGTGCCGACGAACCACCGGCGGACGCGACGAATGCGCCACGCAGGCGTCGGGCGACGGGCGCCTCGACGGTGCTGGACGCGGACTTAACGAACTCGCCCATTTCCTTCAGCTTGGCGAGCACTGTCTTGCTTTCGACCCCGAGCTCCTTAGCAAGCTCGTGTACGCGGGCCTTACCTGCCACTGCACTCCTCACTCCGAGGTCGTGCGGGCAGCACCCGCAGCGACCTCACTCGTGCACTTGAAGCCTGGTCATTTCAGGGACTTCATCGTGTGCTCATGTCGGTCGTCCTACCTTGCTAGCGACCCTCGCCCGATCGGGTTGACCGGACGTAGTGGTTGACGCATCGACGTGCTCCGCGACGGCACCGTGATCGGGGACCCCGGTGAGTCGCAGCGCCCGCCCGAAGGCGCGACGCCGCACCGCCAGCGCGAAGCAGGCCGGATCCGGGTGCATGTTCGCTCCCCGACCCGGCAGACTGCGGCTCGGATCAGGCCGGAGACTGTGACCATCCTCGTCACCGACCGCGACGATCCGCAGCAGTTCGCTGGCCGGCGCACGTTTCCGGCAACCCACACAGGTGCGCTCCGGATGCGCGCGTCGTACCACTGGAAGAAGTCTACCCCTAGCCGCCCGAGATCGCTCCGCCCGGCTCCGGGACGTGCTCGCCGCCGCCCCGACCGCCGGTGCCCGGCTGCTCCGCGTCGGACCGGATGTCGATCCGCCAACCGGTCAACCGGGCGGCAAGTCGGGCATTCTGCCCCTCCCGGCCGATCGCCAGGGAGAGCTGGAAGTCCGGGACGGTCACCCGGGCCGTACGGGTGGCCAGGTCGACCACCTCGACCCGCAGCGCCTTGGCCGGCGAGAGCGCGTTGCCGACGAAGGTCGCCGGGTCGTCCGACCAGTCGATGATGTCGATCTTCTCGCCGTGCAGCTCGCTCATCACCGCGCGGACCCGCTGGCCCATCGGCCCGATGCAGGCGCCCTTGGCGTTCACGCCCTGCACGGTGGACCGGACGGCGATCTTGGTGCGGTGACCTGCCTCACGGGCGATCGCCCCGATCTCCACGGTGCCGTCGGCGATCTCCGGCACCTCCAGCGCGAAGAGCTTCTTCACCAGCGCCGGGTGCGAGCGGGACAGGGTGATCTGCGGCCCACGCATCCCCTTGGTCACGTGCACCACCACGCAGCGGATCCGCTCGCCGTGGGTGTACCGCTCGCCGGGCACCTGCTCGGACTGCGGCAGCACGCCCTCCAGCTTGCCCAGGTCGACGCTGACGATGCCCTTCTCGCTGCGCGCCTCGTGCGCCTGCACCACGCCGGTGACCAGGTCGCCGTCGCGGCCGACGTACTCGCCGAAGTGCACCTCGTCGGTGGCCTCCCGCAGCCGCTGGAGGATCACCTGCTTGGCGGTCATCGCCGCGATCCGGCCGAAGTCGTGCGGGGTGTCGTCCCACTCCCGTACCACGCTGCCGTCGTCGTCCAGCTCCTGGGCGTAGACCAGGGCGGCGCCGTTCTTGCGGTCGATCTCCACCCGGGCGTACGACTCGGCGCCGTCGGTGTGCCGGTAGGCGGTCAGCAACGCGGTCTCGATCGCCGCGAGGATCGTGTCGAACGGGATCTCCCGCTCGCGCTCCAGTGCGCGCAGCGCCGCGAGGTCGATGTTCACCTCTCCTCGTCCTCCACATCATCGTCGTCATCTTCGTCGGTGTCGTCGCCGACCTCGTCGATCTCGTCCGCCTCGTCGATCTCGTCGAGGCGGTGGAACTCGACCTGCACCCGGCCGGGGCCCAGCTCGGCGTACCGGTGCTCCACCGGACCGGATTCGGTCTCCAGCACCACGCGCTCGTCGTCGGCCGCCACCACCCGACCGGTGACCTGCCGGTCCACGGCGGGCTCCCCGGCCCGGACGGTCACCTTGACCAGTCGGCCGGCGTTGCGCCGCCAGTGCCGGGGCAGGGTCAGCGGGCGGTCCACCCCGGGGGAGCTGACCTCCAACTGGTACTCCCCCGCCACGATGTCCCCGCCGGACTCCTCGGCCGCGTCCAGCGCCGCCGAGACCGCCCGGGAGACGACCGCGACCGCGTCCAGGTTGATCCCGCCGTCGGCGTCCACGATCACCCGGACCACGTGCCGGCGGCCGGCCCGGGAGACCGAGACGTCCTCCAGGTCGTAGCCCGCCCCGGCGACCACCGGCTCGATCACCGCGCGCAACCGGTCACGACGGGCGGCCAGGTCACCCCGGGATGCGCCGGCACGGTCGCCGCCCCGGGGACCGTCGGTGCGGCGGGAGCGTCCCGCCGGCGCCGTCGGCCTGGTGGCACGGCCACGCTGCGTCATCTGGGCACCCTTCTCCTGGTCGGCGGCGGTCGTCGGACCGGCACGCCGGGACGCCACCGGGGCGGCAGCGCCGGTGGCTGCGCAGAGCGTAACGCGCCGTCGGTACGGCGGCCCCGGCGGCGCACCGACGGCGGTCGCCCGGCGGACGGCGGGGATGGTGTTGACTTGTCCGGTGGCCACGGGCAGAACAACGACGCACCACGACGGAACGGGGCAGTCCCGGCGTACCGTGCTGCGGGCCGGCGCGCTCCTGGCGGCCGGCGTCGCCGCCGTACCGCTGACCGGGTGCGGTCTCCTCGACCGCGACGACCCGCCCCCGCCGCCCGACCCGCTGGAACCCCTCGCGGCCGAGGCCCGGTCGCTGGCCGACCGGCACCGGGCCGCGATCGCCGCCGACGCGGGGCTCGCCGCCCGGCTCACCCCGATCGCCGACGCCCACACCGCGCACGCCGACGAGCTGCGTCGGGTGATCGGCCGCCCCGAACCCTCCGCCGCGGCGTCGCCGGACCCGTCTCCCGCCGGGGGTGACCGGGCCGCCGTGCTGGCCGCGTTGCGCTCGGCCGAGCAGCAGGGCCGGGACAACGCGGCGAAGGCGTGCGCCGACGCGCCGGGCGACCGGGCCGCGCTGCTCGGCGCGATCGCCGCCGCCCGCGCCACCCACCTGGAGGCGCTGAAGTGAACCGCTCCACCGCCCCCGCCACGCCTGGCGACGCGCTCGCCGGGGCGTTGACCGCCGAGTACGCCGCGATCTACGCCTACGGCCCGATCGGGGTGCACCTCACCGACGCCGACCGGCGGGCGGCCCGCGCCGCCGAGGCGGCCCACCGGTCCCGGCGTGACGCGCTGGTGCTCCAGCTCAGCTCCGCCGGGGGGACGGTCCCGGCCGACCAGGCCGGCTACGCCCTGCCGTTCCCGGTCACCGACCGGGCCACCGCGCTGCGGCTGGCCGTGCAGGTGGAGGAGCGCACCGGGGCGTTCTGGCGGGCGGCGCTGCCGGTGACCACCGGCGCGGACCGCACCCGGGCGCTCAACGCGCTGACCGACTGCGCGGTACGGGCCACCCGGTGGCGGCGCAGCGCGGGCCTGACCCCACTGACCGTCCCGTTCCCCGGCAGTCCCACCTGACCCCCACCGGCCGTACCCTGCGGTTGCGGTCCGCATACGGGGTATGCATACTCCGTCGCATGTCCATCCGTCACGGCCTGCTCGCCCTGCTGGAGCGCGGCCAGATGTACGGCTACCAGCTCCGGGCCGCGTTCGAGGAGTCGACCGGCTCGACCTGGCCGCTGAACATCGGTCAGGTCTACACCACCCTCAACCGGCTGGAGCGGGACGGCCTGGTCCGTTCGCTGCCCGAGCACGAGGGCGGGCAGCGGCCGTACGAGATCACCGATGCCGGACGGGCGGACCTGGCGCTGTGGTTCGTCACCCCGATCAGCCGCAACGACCGCCCCCGCGACGAACTGTCCATCAAGCTGGCCCTGGCGCTGACCACCCCCGGGGTGGACGTGCGGGCGGTGGTGCAGACCCAGCGTGGCGCGACCATGCGCACGTTGCAGGAGCTGACCCGGCTCAAGTACACCAGTGACCGGCCGGAGGACCTGCCCTGGCGGCTGGTGCTGGACGCGATGATGTTCCAGGCCGAGGCGGAGATCCGCTGGCTCGACCACTGCGAGACCAGCCTGGTCCGGCACCGGCCGGCGGCCCCCACCGCACGCAGCGGGTCACCGCCGGAGGTGGTGGAGCGGGCCGGCGAGGAGGCACACCGGTGACCGGCCCCGGCGGCGCGGTGCTCGAACTGCGCGACGTCCACCGCACCCACGGGGGTGGGGAGGCCGCCGTGCACGCGCTGCGCGGGGTGAGCCTCGCCGTACGACCGGGCGAGCTGGTGGCCGTGATGGGTCCCTCCGGCTCGGGCAAGTCGACACTGCTCACCCTGGCCGGTGGGCTGGACCGGCCGACCGCCGGGGAGGTGCTGGTGGAGGGGGAGACGCTCGGCACGCTCGACGGGCGGCGGCTGGCCCGGCTGCGCCGTCGCCGGATCGGCTACGTCTTCCAGGATCTGAACCTGCTCGGCAGCCTCACCGCCGCCGAGAACGTGGCCCTACCGCTGGAACTCGACGGGGTCGGCGTACGGCCGGCCCGGCGGGCGGCCCTGGCGGCGCTGGAGGAGGTCGGCCTGGACGGGCTCGGCGGACGCTTCCCCGATCAGATGTCCGGAGGGCAGCAGCAGCGGGTGGCGATCGCGCGGGCGCTGGTCGGCGAGCGGCGGCTGGTGCTGGCCGACGAGCCGACCGGGGCGCTGGACTCGCAGACTGGGGAGGCGGTGTTGCACCTGCTGCGCCGCCGGGTCGACGCGGGCGCGGCCGGCGTGCTGGTGACCCACGAGGCCCGGCACGCGGGCTGGGCCGACCGGGTGGTGTTCCTCCGTGACGGTGTCATGGTCGACTCCACCGCGCCGCTGGCCGGGGTCGAGCACCTGCTCTCCGGAATCGGCCGGTGACCGCCCCGCCCCAAACGGCGGCGCGGCCCGACGTGAGGGACCGGGTGGGACCGCCCGGTCGGCTCGCCGGGACGGTCGGGTCCTGGCGGGCGGCGCTGCGGATCGCCAGGCGGGAGGCGTGGCGGGCGCGGGGGCGTACCGCGCTGGTGCTGACGATGATCGCCCTGCCGGTGGTGGTGCTGAGCTTCGTCGCGGTCACCTACGACATGGCCGACCTCACCCGGGAGGAGAGCTTCGTCCAGCGGGCCGGCACCGCCGACGTCGAGCTGAACTGGGTGGCGGAGAACCCGATCCACCAGGACTCCTGGGGGGACACGAACTGGGCCCGCACGGGTGATCAGGTGACCCGGGAGCGGCCGGTGGGCCGGGCGGAGATCGAGGCGCTGCTGCCGGCCGGCAGCAGCGCCAGCCGGGTGAGCTGGTGGGTGCCGTTCGAGGTGCGGATCGGCGACCGGACCAGGACCCTCGACGGGCGGGCGCTGGACCTGACGGATCCGGTGGCCCGCTCGACGGTGCGGCTGCGGTCCGGGCGGGTCCCCACCGCGCCCGACGAGGTCGCGGTGAGCGCCCAGGCCGCCGCCCGGATGGGTGTCCGGATGGGCGGGTCGGTCGACGCGGCCGACGGCACCCGCCGGTGGCGGGTGGTCGGCGTGGTCGAGTTCCCCGACCAGCTCGGGGAGATCGTCGCCCTGCCCCCGGCCGGGCTGTCCCGGGACGAACGGAGCTACGACGAGAGCTGGCTGGTCGACCTTCCCGGCCCGGTGGACGCCGCGCTGGTGGACCGGCTCAACGCGCACGGCGTGCTGGTCAGCGCCCGGGGCCCGGTGCCGGGTGCCCGATCCCCCGACGGGTCGACGCTCAACCTGCCCGACCCGGTGCTGGCGAGCAACGCGGTGCTGGTCGGCGGCCTCGGTCTGCTGGAGGTCGTCCTGCTGGTCGGCCCGGCCTTCGCGGTCGGGGTCCGGCGACGGCGGCGGGACCTGGCGCTGGTCGCGGTGGCCGGCGGCGACCCGGTGCACCTGCGACGGATCGTGCTCGCCGACGGGGTGGTCCTCGGTGGGCTCGGGGCCGCGTGCGGGCTGCTGCTCGGGGTCACCGCCGCGCTCGCCGGCCGGTCGCTGGTCGAGGAGCACCTGCTGGGGACGCGCAGCGGGGGCTACCGGGTCTTCCCGGCGGCGCTCGCCGCGATCGCGGCGGTCGCGGTGCTGGCCGGGGTGCTGGCCGCGCTCGCACCGGCGCTGGCCGCCGCCCGGCAGGACGTGGTGGCCGGGTTGGCCGGTCGCCGGACCGCGCCACCGCACCGCCGCCGGTGGCTGCTCATCGGGGTGGCGCTGACCGTGCTGGGCAGCGGGGCCGCCGCCCTGGGCGCCACCGGGGGCGACACCCCGGTGATCCTCGCCGGGCTGGTCCTGGGTGAGCTGGGCCTGGTCTTCTGCACGCCCACCCTGATCGGGCTGCTGGCCCGGCTCGGTCGGCTGCTGCCGCCAGCGCCCCGGATCGCGCTGCGCGACGCCAGCCGCAACCGCTCGTCGGCCGCCCCGGCCATCTCCGCGGTGATGGCCGCCGTCGCCGGCAGCGTCGCCCTGGGCGTCTACGTGGCCAGCGACGACGCCCGCAACCAGGCCGAGTGGCAGCCGGGGTTGCCGCCGGGGCGGGTGCTGCTGCTGCGCGGCGACCGGGACTCCACCGCCCCGCTGCCCCCGCTTCCGCTGATCACCGAGCGGGTCCGGGCCGAGCTGGGCACCGACGCCGTGCTGCCGGTGGCGGTGCCCGGCTGCACCCAGGTGCGACGCCCGAGCGCCTACTGCACGGTCGCGCCGGTGCTGCCCGCCGGCCGGGCCTGCCCGTACGACGCGGAGTCGTACCGGACGGCCGAGGTCCGCCGCGAGGCGCTGGCCGACCCGCGCTGCGTCCCGCCGGTCCGCATCGTCAGCGGTTTCTACCTGCCCGCGATGGTCGACGACGGCGCCGCCCTCGGGGTGCTCAGCGGTGCCCCGGCGGCCGAGGTGGCGGCGGCGACCGCCGTGCTGCGGGCCGGCGGCGTGGTGGTGACCGACCCCCGCTACCTGGTCGACGGCCGGGTGACGCTCCGGGTCGACCGGTCGGTCGACGAATCCCGCCCGACGGTGGCTACCACCGTCACCCTCCCCGGTCACCTGCTGCGCGACGGGCTGCCGGTGGACCGGCTGGTGCTCTCCCCCGCCGCCGCCACCCGGGCCGGCCTGCGCACGGAGCCGCTCGGTTTCGCCGTCGACACCCGGTCCGCGCCGACCACCGCGCAACTCGACCGGGTGGTCACCGCGCTGCGGCCGTTGCTGCCGGTGACGGCGCAGATCGAGCGGGGTCCGCCCCGCTCGGAGCAGCGGCCGGTGCTGCTCCTGCTGGCGGCCGGCGCCGGGGTGATCACCCTGGGCGCGGCCGGGGTGGCCACCGGGCTCGCCGCGGCGGAGGGCCGCCGGGACCTCTCCACGCTCGCGGCGGTGGGGGCCAGTCCCCGGGTACGCCGGGTGCTCTCGCTCTGCCAGGCGGGGGTGATCGCCGTGGTGGGCTCGGCGCTCGGCATCGCGGCCGGACTCGGCTCCGCGCTGATCATCCTCACCTCGACGAACCGCCAGTACGCGCAGACCTGGCCGGTCCAGACGCCGTACCCGGTGGTGGTGCCCTGGCAGACCCTCGGCGTGCTGGTGGTGGTGCCGCTGGTGGCGATGCTCGGTGCCGGCCTGTTCACCAGGTCCCGCCTCACGGTCGAACGCCGGCTGGACTGAGCGGCCCGCCGGAAGCCGGTGGGTGCGCACACCGCGTCGACCAGGCAGACTGGCCGGATGCCCGTACTCGGAACCCTCACCCGGCGGCTCGGTCACCACGAGTGGTTCGGTGCCACCATGCGCCTACTGGTCCCCGCCGACCGGCTGGTCGGGCGGCTGACCCGGGGCCGGGTGGTCGCGCTCGGGTTGGTCCCCTCGCTGATCATCACGACCACCGGCCACCGCTCCGGCCTGCCGCGCAGCAACCCCCTGCTGTACGTACCGGACGGCGACGGGTTCGTGGTGATCGGCTCCAACTGGGGCCAGCCACGCCAGCCCGGCTGGGTGCTGAACCTGCTCGCCCGGCCGCAGGCGGAGGTCGCCGTCAAGGGTCGCCGGCTCGCCGTCCGCGCCGACCTGGCCGCCGGGGCCGAGCGGGACCGGCTCTGGCAGTTGCTGGTCACCGAGTGGCCGGCGTACCGGACGTACGTGCAGCGGGCCGGCGGCCGGGAGATCCACATCTTCCGGTTGGCCCCGACCGGTCCCGACCTGTCGTGACCGTGCCGGAGCCGGCGGCCGGGGTGGACCCGGACGATCCACGCTGGCGGGTCGCCGGTCGGACTGCCGACGCGGCGCGGCGACGCTTCCCGGCGGACATCCTGGCGGTGGCCGTGCACGGCCCGCTGGCGCACGGCGACGACGACGGTGGCGGGGACGCCGAGGTCGGCCTGCTGCTGGTCACCTACCGGGCGGGCGGCGGGCCGGCCCCGTCGACCCGGCGGGTGGACGGGGTGCTGGTCGCGCTGACCGTGGTCGACGCCGAGAGCTACCTGCGGCAGGCCCGGACGCTGACCCCGGCCTGGCCGCTGACCGCCGACCGGTACGTCACCACCGTCGCGCTCCACGATCCGACCGGCTGGCTGCGTACCCTGCGCGACGAGCACCTGGGCCGGCTGGCCCGGGCCCGGCCGGCCGAGTTCAGTGCCGCCGCGCGGGCGGCCTGGTACCGGGGTTGGGCGGCGCACGCCCGCGCGGCCCGGCTCGCCGAGTGGTACGAGACCGACCAGGCGCTGGTGATGCTGGGCGAGGCGCGGCTGGCGGCGGCCACGGTCAGCGGCCTGCTCAGCCGCACCTACTTCCGTGACCCGGGCGACGCGGTGCGGCGTACCGGGTTGGCCGGCGCGGACATGACCGAGGTGGGCCGGGTGCTGACCGGGCAGGCCGAGGAACTGGCCGCCCGGGGCCGCCCGGTCGACGGCACGGTGGACGACCTGCTCGCCGGCTGAGCCCGAGGTCAGCCGAGCCCGCCCTGCACCCCGATGAGCATCCCGATCAGGTAGGTCGCGCCGGCCGCCGCCGCACCGAGCAGCAGTTGCCGCAGCCCGCCGGCCCACCACGGACGGCCGGTGAACCGGGCCACGACCGCGCCGGCCGCGAAGAGCCCCACCCCACCGACGGCGAGCGCCAGGGCCAGGCTGGTGGAGCCGAGCAGGTAGCTCAGCAGGGGGATCAGCGCGCCGACGGAGAAGCAGAGGAACGACGAGATCGCCGCCGCCCAGGGGCTGGGTTGCTCGTCGGGGTCGACGCCCAACTCCTCCCGGACGTGCACCCGCAGCGCCTCCTCCGGGTTGCGGCGTACCGCCTCGGCGACCTGGTTGGCCAGGTCGCGGGGCAGGCCCCGGGCCACCCAGGCGTCGGACAGCTCGCGGGCCTCGGCCTCCGGGTGGCGTTCCAGCTCGCGGCGCTCCTTGGCCACCTCGGCGGCGACCTGCTCGTTGGCCGACCGGACGCTGGTGTACTCGCCCAGCCCCATCGAGATGGCGCCGGCGACCAGGCCGGCGGTGCCGGTCAGCACGATGCTGTGCGCCGACACCCCACCGCCGCCGACCCCGGCGATCAGGGCGATGTTGGTGACCAGGCCGTCCATCGCGCCGAACACGGCGGGCCGCAGCCAGCCGCCTGACACGTCCGCGTGGTGCGCCTCGCGCAGCGCGGCCGGGGTGTCGGTCACGGCAGGGTGAGGATCTCGAAGCCGTCGTCGGTGACGACGAGGGTGTGCTCGAACTGGGCCGTCCACTTCCGGTCCTTGGTGACGACCGTCCAGCCGTCGTCCCACATGTCGTACTGGTAGGTGCCGAGGGTGATCATCGGCTCGACGGTGAAGGTCATGCCCGGTTCCATGATGTCGGTGGGCCGGGGGCTGTCGTAGTGCGGCACGTACAGGCCGCTGTGGAAGGCCTCGCCGATGCCGTGGCCGGTGAAGTCGCGGACCACCCCGTAGCCGAACCGCTTGGCGTACGACTCGATGACCCGCCCGATCACGTTGATCTGCCGGCCGGGGCGCACCGCCCGGATGCCGCGCATCATCGCCTCGTGGGTGCGCTCGACCAGCAGCCGGGCCTCCTCGCTCACCTCACCCACGCAGAAGGTGGCGTCGGTGTCGCCGTGCACCCCGTCGAGGTAGGCGGTGACGTCGACGTTGACGATGTCACCGTCGGCGAGCACCGTCGAGTCGGGGATGCCGTGGCAGATGACCTCGTTGATGCTGGTGCAGCAGGACTTGGGGAAGCCCCGGTAGCCCAGCGTCGACGGGTAGGCGCCGTGCTCGACGAGGAACTCGTGCACCACCTGGTCGATCTCGTCGGTGGTGACCCCGGGCTTGCAGTGCTCCCCCGCGAGCTGGGTGGCCTGCGCCGCCAACCGGCCGGCGACCCGCATCTTCTCGATGGTCTGCGGGGTCTGCACGTGCGAGCCGCGCCACTGCTGGGGTTGCTTGCGGCCCACGTACTCCGGGCGGGCGATGTGGTCGGGGACCGCTCGCCACGGGGAGAGCGTGCCGGGGGTGAGCGGGGCACGGACGGTCATGACGACAGCCTATCTCCGTAGGGCGGAGGGCCTCCCGCACGGCCCGGCGGTTGTTGCCGCCCACCGGGCTGTGCAATGGTGGCGGGGTGGATCCAGGGGGCGCACCGCCGGTGTTCTCCGCGCGCGCGGAGGTCACCGGGGACCACGTCCGCGTCACGGTGACCGGCGAGGTCGACATGGCCACCGCCGACACCATGGTCCAGACCACCCTCCGTGAGCCGGCCCGGCAGGTCACCCTGGATCTGCGCGCGGTCACCTTCTTCGACTCCGCCGCCATCCACGCGGTGGTCCAGCTCGCCCGGCGTTTCCCGAAGACACTTACCGTGTTCCCGTCCCGGCAGGTCAGCCGGGTGCTGGAGATCTCCGGCCTCGGCGACCAGGAGTGGCTGCGCCCACTCTGACCCGGGCTCCGGCTCAGTCGGCCAGCCGGCGGCGCAGCGACACCTCGGTCCCCTCGCCGGTACGGCGTACCGTCAGCTCGCCCAGCGCCTCGATCAACGCGAGCCCGCGGCCCCGGAACCCGGCCCCGGTCGACTCCCGCCAGCGGCCACTGTCACGCACCGTCGCCACCACCGTCCGGTCGACGATCGACACCTCCACCCCGATCGTCGGCTCCGCCGGCGCGACCGGGTGCTCGATCGCGTTGGCGGCGGCCTCGGACACGGCGACGATCAGGTCGAACAGGTCGTTCTCGCCGACGCCGTGGGCGACCAGGAAGTCCTCCAGCCGCTTGCGCAGCACGCTGAGCCGGGTCGGGTCGGCGGGCAGCCGCAACGCGAACCGGTTCAGCTCGGCGGCCTCCAGCGCCAGCACCGCGACGTCGTCGTGCCGGTCACGCCCGTCGACCCGCTCCACCACGGCGTCCACCAGATCGGCGACGTGCCCGCCGCCGGTGCCCGCGCCGGCGTCCGCCCGGAGCTGGGCGAGCGCCGCGTCGATGCCGGCCTGCCGGTCCTCGATCAGCCCGTCGGTGTAGAGCAGCAACCGACCGCCGGGGGCGAGTCCACCCTCGACGGTGCGGTAGTCGGTGCCGGTGAGCGCGCCGATGGGCGGCCCGAGGGCCCGCTCGTGCAGGAAGGCCACGTCGTCTCCTCGGATCAGCAGGGGGGACGGATGACCGGCGCTGGCATACCGCAGCCGGCCGGTGCGCGGAGTGAAGGAGAGGCAGAACACCGTGGCGTACGACTGCCGCTCGGTCGAGCCGACCAGCCGGTTGAGCCGGGTCAACGCCTGCCCCGGGTCGTAGCCCTCCAGCAGATAGGCCCGCAGGCCGTTGCGGAGCTGACCCATCGCGGCGGCGGCCTGGACGCCCTTGCCGACCACGTCGCCGATGACCAGCACCACCTCGTCGTCGCCGGTGCCGATCACGTCGTACCAGTCGCCGCCGACCTCGACGTCGGTGCTGCCGGGCAGGTAGCGGCTGGCCACCACCGCGCCGGGGAGCTGGGGCAGCGAACGCGGCAGCAGGCTGTGCTGGAGGGTGGTGGCGATCCGGTGTTCGGCCTCGTAGAGCTGGGCGTTCTCCAGTCGTACGCCGACCAGGCGGGCCAGTTCCCCGACGGCGACGTGCTCGGTGCCGTCGCCCTCCCGCCGCCAGACCCGCAGCTCGCCGAGCTGCCCACCGGTGCTGCCGGTCAGCGGCAGCACCTGGGACGGCTGGTCGGTGCCGGGGCCGCCACCGTCGGCCTCGTGCCGTACGCCGGTGACCGTGGTGACCGACACCCGGGCCGCATCGGCGAGGTGCAGGGCGTGCCGGGCGGCGACCCGGACCACGTCGGCTGTCGACTTCGCGGTGTTGACCGCCACGGCGGCGTCGGCGAGCGCCCGCAGCCGGCGGATGATCTGCCCACGCAGCTGGCCCAGCTCGACGTTGGCCCGGACCCGGGCGATCAGCTCCGCCCCGGAGAACGGCTTGGTGAGGTAGTCGTCGGCGCCCACCGACAGGCCGGCGACCGCCTCGGCGGAACCGGCCCGCGCGGAGAGCAGCACGATCGGCACGTGCCGGGTCGCCGGGTTGGCACGCAGCGCGGTGACCAGGCCGAAGCCGTCCAGCCGGGGCATCATCACGTCGGTGAGCACCAGGTCGAACGGGCCCGCGGTGGCCTGCTGGAGGGCCACCGCGCCGTCCGGCACGGCCACCACCTCGTACTCGGGGCTGAGCAGCCGGGAGACGTGTTCGCGCAGGTCGGCGTTGTCGTCGGCGAGCAGGACCCGGCCGGACCTCCCGGGTTCGCCGGTGGCCGGATCGGGCCGCCCGCCGGCCTGGTCGGGCCGGTCGGTCCACCGGGCGGTCTCCGCGACGTGGAGCGACGCCTGCGCCGACTCGCCGGTGGGCAGCGGTGCGGCGGCGGCGACCCGGTCGGGCGGCAGGTGCGCGGAGCCGAACGGGACGGTCACGGTGACCGTGGTGCCGTGGTCGACCCGGCTGGTGGCGGCGACCGTGCCGCCGTGCATCTCGACCAGTTCACGGACGAGGGCCAGGCCGATGCCGGTGCCCTCGTGGGTACGCGAGCGGACCCCCGGCACCCGGTGGAACCGTTCGAAGACGTGCGGCACTTCCTCGGCGGCGATGCCGACCCCGGTGTCGGTCACCTCCAGCCGTGCCGCGCCGTCGGCAGCGGCCACCCGGACCCGGATCTCGCCGTCGAAGGTGAACTTCAGCGCGTTGGAGAGCAGGTTGAAGACGATCTTCTCCCACATGTCGCGGTCCAGGAGGACCGGCGCGGGCAGCGGCGGGCAGTCGACCACGAGCCGCAGCCCGGCCCGCTCGGTCGCGGAACGGAAGGTGCTGGCCAGCCGGGAGGTGTATTCGGCCAGGTCGGTGGGCTGGTAGTGGGCGGTCAGCCGGCCGGACTCCAGCCGGGAGAAGTCGAGCACGGTGTTGACCAGCTTGAGCAGGCGCAGCGCGTTGCGGTGCATCACGGTCAGCCGGTCGAGGTGCGCGGCGGACAGCGTCGGGTCGGCCAGCAGGTCCTCCAGCGGGCCGAGGACGAGGGTCAGCGGGGTGCGGAACTCGTGGCTGACGTTGGCGAAGAAGTTGGTCTTGGCGCGGTCCAGCGCGGCCAGCTCGGCGGCGCGGGCCCGCTCCTGCTCGTACACCCGCTGCTGGCCGACCACCCGGGACACCTGCGCGGCGATCAGGCCGAGGAAGTCGCGGTACTCGTCGGTGAACGGCAGTCGGGCGGACCGGCCGACCACCAGCGCCCCGGCGGGCTCGCTGGTGGCGGTGAGCGGCAGCACCATGGCCCGGGTGGCGGCGTCGCCCGGCACCGCGCCGAGCAGTTCGGCCACCTCGATCTCGGCGGCCACCCCACCGGCGGCGACCCGGGCCAGCGTGGCCGGCAGCTCGGCCGGCACCCGGGCGGGATCGACGCCGCTGACTCCGGCCGGCACCGGCCGGCCGGTCTCGTCGGTGAGGTAGACCAGGGCGAACGGGACGTCGGCCCGGTGCCCGTCGAGCACCGCCGCCGTGGCCTGCCCCAGCTCGGCCATGCTGCCGGCCGCGCCGAGCCGGGAGCCGAGTTCGGCCAGGGCCCGCAGCCGGCGTTCCCCGACGACCCGGCCGGTGGTCTCGTTGACGAAGCAGAAGACGCCGTTGACGCTGCCGTCGTCGTCGCGGATCGGGTCGTAGGAGATGTCGAAGTAGACCCGCTCGACGAAGCCGTGCCGGTCGAGCAGGAACGGGTGGTTCTCGGCCCGGTAGGACTCACCGCTGCGGCACACGCCGTCGAGCAGGGGGCCGAGCACGTCCCAGGTCTCGGCCCAGTGGTCCCGGGCCGGCCGGCCGAGCGCGACGGGATGCTTGTCGCCGATGGTGGGCCGGTAGGCGTCGTTGTAGAAGGCCAGTTGGTCGGGGCCCCAGAACATCACGATCTGGGCCCGCGAGGAGAGCATCATGCCGATGGCGTGACTCAGCGCCGCCGGCCAGGTGTCGGGGCTGCCGAGCGGGCTGGCCGCCCAGTCGTGTCCGCGCAGCCGGCGGCCCATCTCGCCGCCGGCCGTGAACGCCCCGGCCAGCCACGGCGGCAGCACGGGGTCGACGGACGACAGCGCGGACCGCCCTCGTCCGTCCTCGCCCCCACGGGCCGAGCTCATCCGCGCCCCCTGCTTCGGCCGGTCGTGCCCCCCATAAACGCCTCGGCTCACGCCGGTCGCGTCCGTCTTCTACCCCGACGGATCAGGAACGTAACGCATGGGTTCGAACGGACGCTGGTAACCCGTGCCTCATCCTGCCGTCATCTGCCCGACAGCGCACGGTGAGGGGCGGTCCGCTCAGAAGATCGGCAGGCCGTCGATGCTGGCCGCGTTCTTGGTCGCCCGGTAGGTGACCAGATCCTCGGCGGTCCGCCGGGAGTGTGAGGTGAGCAACAGGTCCCGGTCGCCGCGGTAGTCCATCAGGGGCACCGCGTAGCCGCAGGAGTCGCTGACCCGCTCCACGGTCACCCCGATCACCGCCCGGACGGCGTGCACGTCGGGCGGCTCGGGGAAGTCGGCCAGCAGCGCCGCGTAGCCGGGGTCGGTGACCGGGGTGGCGACGCCCCGCCCGTGCAGCCGGACGATCTTGGGTGGGCCGTCGAAGGCGCAGAACATCAGCGTGATCCGGCCGTTGTCGCGCAGGTGGGCGATCGTCTCCGCGCCGCTGCCGTGGTAGTCGAGCCAGGCCACCCGGTGCGGGCCGAGCACGACGAAGGTGCCCCGCATGCCCTTGGGTGAGACGTTGACGTGCCCGTCGCCGCCGCTGGGCGCGGTGGCCACGAAGAACATCGGCTGCGCCTCGACGAACTCCCGCAGTCGCCCGTCCAGCGCCGGATACACGGTCCCCATGCGGTCATCCTGCCGCCGCTGACCGCATTTCGGGACAGATTTCCCGCTTTATGGGAAGCGTCAGCCCTCCCGGGCCGCCCTCACCAGGGCGGTCACCGGACGCGGGTCGTCGTCGTTCTCCGGATGCCACTGCACCCCGAGCAGGAACCGTCGCGCCGGGTCCTCCACCGCCTCCACCACCGCGTCGTCGGCCCAGCCGGTGACGGTGAGCCCGCCCGGATCGGCCACCGCCTGATGGTGGTACGAGTTGACCCGGTCCACCCCGGCCAGCACCGACGCCGTCCGGGTCCCCGGCGCGAACCGGACCGGATGCGCCCCGTACACCCCGGGGGCGGGGCGGTGCCGGTCGTGACCCACCACGTCCGGCAGGTGCTGGTGCAGCGACCCGCCGTACGTGACGGCCAGCAACTGCATGCCCCGGCACACCCCGAGCACCGGCAGGTCCACGGCGAGCGCGGCGGCCAGCAGCGCCGACTCACCGGCGTCCCGGTCGGGCCGGGGCTCGGTACGCGGGTCCACCGGCTGGCCGTACCGGTGCGGGCCGACGTCGGCGCCCCCGGCCAGCAGCAGCCCGTCGAGCACGTCGACCACGTCGGCGTCCAGCTCGTCCGGGGGCAGCACCACGGCCCGGCCCCCGGCGGCGGTCACCGAGCGGACGTACGCCTGCGGCACCAGCGACGCCGGCACGTCCCGCCAGACCGCCCAGCTCGCCGGCTCGACGTACCCGGTGATCCCGATCAGCGGACGGGCCCGCCGGCCGGACCCCCCGGGCCGGGTGACGCGGGCTGGCGGGCCGGGCCGGTCGGATCCGCTCACAGGGGGGTGACGTACGCGCCGGTGATGCCACCGTCGACGACGAACTGCGCGGCGGTCATGAACGACGCGTCGTCGCTGGCCAGGAACGCCACCGCGGCGGCGATCTCCTCCGGTGCGCCGAACCGGCCCATCGGCACGTGCACCAGCCGGCGGGCGGCCCGCTCCGGGTCGGCGGCGAACAGCTCCATCAGCAACGGGGTGGCGACCGGGCCGGGACACAACGCGTTGACCCGGATGCCCTCCCTGGCGAACTGCACGCCCAACTCCCGCGTCATCGCCAGCACCCCGCCCTTGCTCGCGGTGTACGCGATCTGCGAGGTGGCCGCCCCCATCAGCGCCACGAAGGAGGCGGTGTTGATGATCGAACCCTTGCCCTGCCGGCGCATGTGCGCAATCGCGTACTTGCAGCACAGGTAGACGCTGGTGGTGTTGACCCGCAGCACCCGCTCCCAGGCGTCCAGCCCGGTGTCGAGGATGGAGTCGTCGTCGGGCGGGGAGATGCCGGCGTTGTTGAACGCCACGTCGACCCGGCCGTGCCGCTGCACCACCCCGTCGAAGAGGTCCCGCACGGCCGCCTCGTCGGCGACGTCGGTGTGCACGTACTCCCCGCCGACCTCCTCGGCGGCCCGCCCGCCGGCCTCGTCGTCGATGTCGACGCAGACCACCCGGGCCCCCTCGGCGGCGAACCGCCGCACGGTGGCCAAGCCGATCCCGCTGCCCGCCCCGGTCACCACGGCGACCCGGTCCTGTAGCCGACCCTGCACGCGCATCACTCCTCTGTGCTGATGAAGACGTTCTTGACGTCGGTGAAGGCGTGCAACGCGTCCGGGCCCAGCTCACGGCCGAGCCCGGAACGCTTCATCCCACCGAACGGGGTCCAGTAGCGCACCGAGGAGTGCGAGTTGACGCTGAGGTTGCCCGCCTGGACCGCGCGGGCCAGCCGCAACGCCCGGCCGACGTCCCGGGTCCAGATCGAACCGGACAGGCCATACTCGGTGTCGTTGGCGAGCCGGACCGCGTCGGCCTCGTCGTCGAAGGGGAGCACCGAGACGACCGGCCCGAAGATCTCCTCCCGCCAGTGCCGGTCGGCCGGGGAGTCGGCGAGCAGCACCGTCGGGGCGTGCCAGAAGCCGGGGCCGTCGGGGCAGGTGCCGGTGAACGCGACAGTCGCACCGTCGAGGTAGCCGGCGACCCGGTCCCGGTGGGCGGCGGAGATCAGCGGTCCCATCTCGGCGGTCTCGGCGGCGGGGTTCTCCACCCGCAGCGCCCGGACCGCCGGTTCCAGCAACTCCAGGAACCTGTCGTAGACCGGGCGCTGCACCAGGATCCGGGAGCGGGCGCAGCAGTCCTGGCCGGCGTTGTCGAACACGGCGTACGGCGCGGTGGCCGCCGCTTTCTCCAGGTCGGCGTCGGCGAAGACCAGGTTGGCGCTCTTGCCGCCCAACTCCAGGGTGACCCGCTTCACCTGGGCCGCACAGCCGGCCATGATCCGGGTGCCGACCTCGGTGGAGCCGGTGAAGCAGACCTTACGCACGGCCGGGTGGGTGACGAACCGTTCGCCGACCACGTCGCCCCGGCCGGGCAGCACGGTGAACACGCCCTCCGGCAGGCCGGCTTCCCGCCCCAACTCCGCCAGGCGCAGCGCGGTCAGCGGGGTCAGCTCGGCGGGCTTGAGCACGACCGTGTTGCCGGCGGCCAGCGCCGGGGCGAAACCCCAGGCGGCGATCGGCATCGGGAAGTTCCACGGCACGATCACCCCGACCACGCCGAGCGGTTCGTGGAAGGTGACGTCCCACCCGCCGGGCACCGGAATCTGCTGCCCGGTCAACCGCTCCGGCGCACCCGCGTAGTAGTCGAGCACGTCACGGACGTTGCCCGCCTCCCACCGCGCATTGCCGATGGTGTGCCCGGCGTTACGCACCTCCAGCTGCGCCAACTCCTCCAGGTGGCTGTCGACCAGCCCGGCGAACCTCCGCAGCACCCGCCCCCGCTCCCCCGGCGCAACCAGACGCCACCCCTCGAACGCACCAGCAGCCCGCCCGATCGCCGCATCCACCTCCCCCAGCCCGGTCTCCCCCACCTCCCCCACCACATCCCCACTAGCCGGATCAACCACCCGCGTCACGCCCCACCCCTTTCCCCGTCGATCTTGGAGTTGTGGTACCCCGCACAAACCACATACCGCCACATATCGTCCATCACAACTCCAAGATCGACACGGGCAAGGGGTGGGGGTGGGGGTGGGGGCAAGGGTGGGGGTGGGGGTGGGGGTTAGAGGCGTTCGAAGCCACGGGTTAGTTCCCAGTCGGTTACGGCGGCGTCGAAGGCGGCCAGTTCGACCTTGGCCTGGTTGGCGTAGTGGGCGTGGACCTCGTCGCCGAAGGCCGAGCGGGCGATCTCGGAACCCTGCCAGAGGGTCAGGGCGTCGCGGAGGGTTGCGGGGACGCGCTCGGCGGCCGGGTCGTCGTAGGCGTTGCCGGTGCACTCGTCGGCCAGCTCCAGTTCCTGCTCGATGCCGTGCACCGCCCCGGCGACCAGGGCGGCGATCGCCAGGTACGGGTTGACGTCCGCGCCGGGCACCCGGTTCTCCACCCGCATCCCCTGCCCGTGGCCGACCAGCCGCAGCGCGCAGGTGCGGTTGTCGGTGCCCCAGCGCAGCGCGGTCGGCGCGAACGAGCCGGGCTGGTAACGCTTGTAGGAGTTGATGTTGGGGGCGAACAGCACGCTCATCTCGCGCATGGTGGCGAGCAGCCCGGCCAGCACCCGCTGCCCGGTGACGCTGAGCTGCGCCGGCCCGTCGCCGAGCATCGCCGAGCGGCCGTCGACGTCGCGCAGCGAGAAGTGGATGTGGCAGGAGTTGCCCTCCCGGGCGTTGGGCTTGGCCATGAACGTGATCGACACGCCCTCCTGGGCGGCGATCTCCTTGGCCCCGTTCTTGTAGATCACGTGGTGGTCGGCGCAGGCCACCGCCTCGTCGTAACGGAAGGCGATCTCGTGCTGGCCGAGGTTGCACTCGCCCTTGGCGCTCTCCGGGGTGAGCCCCGCGCCGGCCATCTCGGTGCGGATGCGACGCAGCAGCGGCTCCACCCGGGCGGTGCCGAGCAGCGAGTAGTCGACGTTGTACTGGTTGGCCGGGGTGAGGTCGCGGTACCCGCGCCGCCACGCCTCCTCGTACGAGTCGCGGTAGAGGACGAACTCCAGCTCGGTGCCGGCGTACGCGGTCAGCCCGTGGTCGGCCAGCCGGTCGAGCTGCCGGCGCAGGATCTGCCGGGGTGAGGCGACCACCGGGCCCGACCCGTCCAGCCACTCCAGGTCGGCCAGCAGCAGGACGCTGCCCGGCTGCCACGGCATCCGCCGCAGGGTGGACAGGTCGGGGCGCATGGCGAAGTCGCCGTAGCCGCGTTCCCAGCTCGACATGGCGTACCCGTCGACGGTGTTCATGTCGACGTCCACGGCGAGCAGGTAGTTGCAGCCCTCGCTGCCGTTGGCGACCACCTGGTCGAGGAAGAACGGGGCGTGGAACCGTTTGCCCTGGAGGCGGCCCTGCATGTCGGTCAGGGCGAGCACCACCGTGTCGATCTCGCCCTCGGCGACGGCGACCCGGAGCTGTTCCAACGTGAGCGGGGCTTTCCTCATCCGTGCGCCTCCATCACCAAGGTCTACCGGGCCGAGCGGATCACCGTCAATGCCCCGTCCGGGCGGGCCGGCAAACCCCCCGGGCCGGGGTGGTCCGGCCGGTCCCGGTCCGGACCCGGCGGCCCGGTCCGCGAGCGCCCGCCCGCGCCCCGGAGCCGGACGCGACCCGACGCGCGGAACGAGCGGAAATTGTCGTACGCACAACGACGGAAACGCTTTTCCCAAAGGCGGGAAAGAAGCGCCGCGACACGCCACTCATCCGTTCGGACACATAGCCGACCACACCGATCGGTAATCGCGCGGCGACCTTGCGTGGAAGTTGGAACCCTTGCCAGAATTTGAGCCGGCCGGTGCGACGCACGGCATTTTGTCGGCCGATCCGCACGACCACTTCCCCTGACCTGCCGCGTATTCGCGCGCAATGCGTCGACCGGTCACCGGAGCGTGGATGTTCGGCCCTCTCGGTCGCACCGGGCCGGCCGGCCCAGAAACACCCGAACTGCTCCATCACGACGCACCGAAGGACGCGTAATGACGAGAGTACGTCCCAGTGGGAAGCCCCGGGCCCTTGCCGCCCTGGTGGCGATCGCCGTTTCCGCCGCGCTGCTCGCGGTGGCCAGCCCGACCCAGGCGGCCCCCCGCACCGCCGGTGCCGATGCCGCGCGGCCGGCGGCCGGATCGTCCGCCACCGACGGCGCGCGGGCCGGTCGCCTCGCGCCGCTGTCCACCGGGGCCACCGGCGTGTCGGCGGGTTCCGCCGGCACCCTCGCCTCGACCTCGGTGACGGGGACCGTCGGTTCCATCACCGTCACCTGCACGCTGACCCCGAGCACCCCGTTCGTCTACTACGGCGGCCCGTACGGCGGCGGCGAGGAGGGCCTGGCGGCGGTGCAGTGCACCTATCCGGTCTGGGCGATCCAGGTCGAGGTCGCCCTGTTCCGCTACGGCACCCAGGTCACCTACAACACCAAGACGGCCTACAGCACCGTCCTCGGCAACGTCGACACCGAGTACCCCCGGTACACCGGCGAGTACAAGACGGGTGCGGACGCCTTCATCACCTGGAACTACGGCGGCCCGACCACGTTCATTCCGCTCACCTTCAGCAACAGCGTCTATCTCTGACGGTCGCGCCGGGCGGCCCCGGCCGGAACCCGTCAGGGTTCCGGCCGGGGGCTGTCCGTGGTCGCCCCGCAGGGCTCGTGGTCAGGCCGGTCCGTCGACCCGGGCGGCGTCCACCGTCGGTGCCGTCGGCTCGGGTACGTCGACCGTCCGGCGCGGACCGGTGAACCACTTCCGGGCCGAGGCGTACCACCAGATGCCCACCCCGAGCAGCACCCCGCCGACGGCCAGCGGCGCGTAGTTCACCGCCGACCAGCTGAACTCCGCGTTGCCGGGCACCCCGGCCGGCACGATCGGCAGCACGAAGTACACCGAGATGATCACGATCTCGACCACCGCGATCCAGCCGAGCAGCTTGTATTTCCGGCCGAGCGTCCACGGGCCCGGCTCGAACCGGTCGCCGAGGCGCAGCCGCAGCGCGATCGGGATGACGAAGGACAGGTAGAGGCCGATCACCGCCACCGACACCACCGCGTAGAAGGCGACCGGGATGCCGGACGGGCTCTCGTAGAGCGCCGGCAGGGTGAGCACCAGGCCGGCCACCGTCGCCCCGATGATCGCGTTGGCCGGGGTGCCGTTGCGGTCGACCTTGGACCACAGCCGCCAGCCCGGCACCGCCCGGTCGCGGCTGAACGCGTACGTCATCCGGCTCATCGAGGTCACGCAGCTCATCCCGCAGAAGAACTGCCCGATGGTGGAGATGATGATGACCGTCTTGAAGAAGAACGGGGTCAGCGCGGATTCGAAGATGGCACCGGAGAATCCGCCGGCCGCGTTGACCGCGTCCACGTCGGTGGCGGCGAACAGGAACGCCAGCAGCAGGATCCACCCGCCCACCGCCGAATAGAAGATCGACCGCCACAGCCCCTTGGCGGCGGCCTGCGACGCGCCCCGGGTCTCCTCGGACACGTGCGCGCAGGCGTCGAATCCGGTGATCGTGTACTGGGTGAGCAGGAAGCCCAGCGGCAGCACATAGAACCAGAACGTCAACCCGCCGGTGTCGCCGTCACCGAAACCGGAGTTGTTGAACCGCTCGGTGAACACGAACTGGAAGCTCTGGTGCCGGTCGGGCACCAGCAGCAGGATGGCCACCACGGCGGCGGCGCCGGCCACGTGCCACCAGACCGACACGTTCTGGAGTACGTCGATGATCCGGTGCCCGAAGATGTTGATCAGCCCGTGCAGGGCCAGGATGATCACGAACAGGACGAACGCCTGCCGCAGCGTCCCCTCCCACCCGTCGAAGAGCGCCGACAGGGTCAGGTTGAGGAAGGTGGCGCAGCCGTAGTCCACCGACGCGGTGACCGCGACCAGGCCGATCAGGTTGAGCCAGCCGGTGAACCAGCCGTGCACCGGCCGGCCCATCTTCGCCGCCCACCAGTAGATCCCCCCGGCGGTCGGGTACGCCGAGACCAGTTCGGCCAGGCAGAACCCGATGATCAGGATGAACAGCGAGATCAGCGGCCAGCCCCAGGAGATGGCGACCGGCCCGCCGTTGTTCCACGCCTGGCCGAAGGTGGTGAAACAGCCGGCCAGGATCGAGATGATCGAGAACGAGATGGCGAAGTTGGAGAAGCCGCTCCACTTCCGGTGCAACTCCTGCTGGTAGCCGAGTTCGGCGAGCCGTCGGGCGTCGTCGTCCGGCGCGTGCGGCCCGGCTGCCGGCGGTTGCCCGTTCCCGGCTGTCGGCGGTTGCCCGGTGGTCGGCGGGGGCGTTGTGGCCACAGCACACCTCCCTGAGGTGGTACCCGGAACTACCCGGGAGATCCCCGGGTGCGCCCGAGTCTCGTCCCGCCGATCACGACGGTCAATCCATTCCCGGTACCGAACCCGTTACATGATGTCACCCGACCGGACGGTAATCAGGTTGCCCCGCACCTCGCACCGACGCATGCTTGAGCCCGTGACCAGGCCCGATCGCGACGGGCCGACGCCGGGCACTCGGCAGGAGCCCGGCACCACGGCGGCGCGGGACGCCCACCTCTCTCTCACGTACGGCGTCGTGCCGTACCCGACGGGCGTCCCGCCCCGCCTCCCTCCCGCCCTGATCCACTCACCTGGGTCGATGTTGCGGTATCCGCCGGGCGTGGACACCGCAACATCGACCCAGAAGAGTCGATCTTGCTGCCGATCCTGCACGGCCCTCAGCCCCGGGCCCTGGCCCAGGACAGGAAGCGCTCGGTCATCCCGGTGGGCGGGTGGGCCGGGTGGAGTTGGGTGAGCTGGCTGGTGGCCTCGTGCATCAGGGTGCCGAGATAGATCAGCAGGGACATCCGGTCGTGCCGGTACTCGGTGAGCAGCGCGAGCTTGGCCGGCTGGCAGGGCCACTGCCGGCCGCAGTTACGACAGCGCCACAGCGGACGCATCGCGACGTGCGGGACAGGCGGACGAACCACCACCATCACCGCCCCCACAGCGCGGCGGCCTGCGCCTCGTCGTCGATCAGGTCAGCCGACCACAGGAACCGACCGACGCTCCCGACCATCCGGCAGGGCGGCGTCCTCATGCTCCTCCACCACATGACCGAACCCTTCATGTCGACCTCCTCGCGTGTCTGGGAAGGGGCCGCTCCCACTGGCCAGTAAGGGAGCGGCCCCCGCGAAGTCGGCCCCGACACCGTCCCGCCAGAGCCGACCCACCTGAGGCAACCTTGCCCAGCGCGACGGGATCAGTACACGACGTTAATCTATGCTCAGGGACGTTCGTGACATCCATGATGGAGGCGGGATGAACCACGCACTTCAGGAGGCCATGGCCGAGGTCGGCGAGACAGCAGAGAGTCTTGCTGCTCAAACAGGAGTCGACCCCAAGACGGCAGCGCGCTGGATATCGCCGGGACGTGTGCCGCAGCCCCGCCGACGTGTGACCGTGGCCGCGATCCTGGGCCGGGACGTTGGTGACCTATGGCCCGACGTCCTCAAACGCCGCGAGCCACAGTGGCTGAGAAAATGGGTCGATTGGGAGCGCGAAGCCTTGGCCCTGCGTTGGTTCGAACACTGTTGGATACCTGGGTTGCTTCAGACCGAGGCGTATGCACGGGCAACCCTCGCCGGGGAGGCGCTGACCACTGCGGAGGCTGACGATCTGGTGGCCTCGCGCATCGGGCGACAGGCCGTTCTGCGCAGGGACCGCCCCCCTCTGTTCATCGCCGTAATCTTCGAAGGCGTGCTATACCAGTCGGTCTATGGTGACCGTGAGCTGATGCGCGAACAGATCGAGCAGCTTGCCCACTACGCGGCCCTCCCCACCGTGCAGGTGCATATCGTGCCGAGAGAGATCGGCATGTATCCGGGGCTTGGGGGCGGCTTCATCATCGCTGAGCTGCCCAGTGGTGAGCACGTCGCTCACGTCGACAGTCAGGCGCCCGCGCAGATCCTCAATGAGGCTACCGACGTTGCTACCCTCAGTCGTAGGTGGGAACGCATCAGGGGCGAGGCCCTCTCCCGAAGCCAATCTCTAGACCTGATCAGGGAAGCGGCAGGATCATGGACATGACCGGAGCGCAGTGGCGCAAGAGCACCAAGAGCGGCAACAACGGCGGCTCGTGTGTCGAAGTGGCGGACAATCTGCCCGGCGTCGTCCTCGTCCGCGACACCAAGGACCGTGCCGGCGGCACCCTCGCCTTCGCTCCGGACACCTGGCAGTCGTTCGTCGACCTGGCCAAGCAGATCGGCCCCGCTGCCTGACCTTCCCCGACCATCGCCGGCCCGCCACGTCTTGATCGACTCGCCTGGGCCGATCTTGCGGTGTCCCGGCGGCCGAATACCGCAACATCGACCCAACCGAGTCGACCTTGCCGGGTGCTCCCGTGGGTGGTCCCGGCCGCTGTCGTGGGGGTCAGGTGAAGAGGAGGCCGGCCACCCAGAGGGCGGCGATCACCAGGCCGGCCAGGAACTCCACCATCATCGACAGGCCGGCCGCCTTCAACGCCTGCACGGTCGCCGGCCAGGCGAGCTGGTTGCTGCCCAGCCGCAGCCGCTCGGCCCCCCACACCCCGCCGACGAAACCGATCACCAGGCCCACCACCGGGATGACGAAGAACCCGACCAGCCCGAGCAGACCCCCGACGAGCAGCGACGACGTCGGCACCCCGGTGCGCTTGAGGTTGCGCCCCGGCCAGGCGTACTTGATCACGGCACCGGCGGCGGCGACCACGGTGGCGGCGGCGAGCACCGCCCAACGCCCCGGCCCGGCGCCGCCGAAGATCGCCCAGAGCAGCACCCCGCCCCAGCACAGCGGCAGCGCCGGCAGGCCGGGCACCACCACCCCGGCCAACCCGGCGACGATCGCGATCGCCGCGATCACCGAGAACGCCGCCTCACCGTCGGTCAGGCTCACCCCGCCACCTCTCCCCCGCCCGGTCCCGCCCCGGTCCCGCCGCGCAGCCGGGCGGTGATCTGGTCCGCCGGGGCGGGCGGGCCGAACCAGCGCCCCTGCCCGGTGTCGCAGCGCAACGCCCGCAGCCGTTCGGCCTGTTCCTCCGTCTCCACCGCCTCGGCGGTCACCGACAACTCCAACGCGTGCGCCAACCGGACCAGGGCGTCGACGATCCGTACGTCCCGATGGTCGGGCGAGGAGTCGCCGCCGTCACCCCGGATGCCCTCGACGAACGGGCCGGCCAGCTTCAGGCAGTGGATCGGCAGCCGCCGCAGGTACGCCAGGTTCGAGTAGCCGGTGCCGAAGTCGTCGATGGCCAGCCGTACGCCCAGATCCGCCAACCGGTACAACGACCGTAACGGCTCCCCGGCGGTGCCCATCACGGCGCTCTCGGTCAACTCCAGCTGCAACAGCTCCGCCGGCAGGCCGCTGCGGCTCAGCGAGCTGGCGACGGTGTCCACGATGGCCGGGTCGTCGGCCTGCCGGGCGGCCAGGTTGACGCTGACCACCAGTTTGGCCTCCGGGAACTCCCGGTGCCAGGCGCGGGCGTCGCGGCACGCCTGCCGCAGCACCCACTCGCCCAGTCTGACGATCAGCCCGGTCTCCTCGGCCAGGCCGATGAACCGGTCCGGGCCGACCAGGCCCAGCTCCGGGTGGGCCCAGCGGACCAGCGCCTCCACGGCGAGCATCGAGCCGTCCAGCAGGGACACGATCGGCTGGTAGTGGACCACGAACTCGCCCCGGTCCAGTGCCGCCGGCAGACCCGCGGCCAACGCGGACCGGGCGATGTCGGCGGCGCTGCGCTCCGGGTCGTACACCGCCCAGCGGCCCCGGCCCTCCGCTTTCGCCCAGTACAGCGTGGTGTCGGCGGCCTTCATCAGCTCGGACACGCTGGTCTCGCTGGCCGGGCACTCGACCACCCCGACGCTCGCCGACACGGCGAGCTGATGGTCGCCGACGAGCACCGGGGCGGCCACCGCGGCGAGCGCCAACTCGGCGACACCGACCGCGTCGTCGATGCCCTCGCCGCCGTTGACCAGGATGACGAACTCGTCACCACCCATCCGGGCCACCAGGTGCCCCTGGCCGATGACACAGTCGGACAGCCGCCTGGCGATGGTGACCAGCAGCCGGTCACCGAGGTCGTGGCCGAGACTGTCGTTGACCGCCTTGAACCCGTCCAGGTCGAGGAAGCAGACGCCGATCCGCTGCTCGGGCCCGGCGTCGGCGAAGACCTGGCCGAGCTTCTCGAAGAACAGCGTCCGGTTGGGCAGGCCGGTGAGCGGGTCGTGCAGGGCCTGGAACCGCAGCCGCTGCTGGAGTTCGTACCGTTGGGTGATGTCCTCGATCATCGCCACCGTGAACCGGGGGCGGCCGTCGTCGTGCCGGATCAGCGACACGGCCAGGTCGGTCAGGACGACACTGCCGTCCTTGCGGTAGTAGCGCTTCTCCACCCGGACGCTGTCGTGCTTGCCCTCGATCAGCTCCTGGTACAGCTCCCACATCCCGGCTGCGTCGTCGGGGTGGAACAGCGACGCGACGTTGGTCTGCCGCAGTTCCTCCGGGGTGTAGCCGAGCATGTCGGCGAAGGACTGGTTGACGTCGATGATCTGGCCGTCGATGCCGGCGATGCCGATGCCGATGACCGCCCCGGTGAAGACCGCCCGGAACCGCGCCTCGCTGTCGCGCAGCGCCCGCTCCACCGAGTCCCGCGCCTGCCAGGCCGAGCGGGCGATCCGCTCCTGCTGGCTGAAGGTACGGTCGCGCAGCGCCCGGCCGAACCCGGCGGCCAGCCCACCCTGCAACGCGGCCACCCGGACGGCCAGGTCGGGCGGCGGGTCGTCGGGGGGCAGCACCCGCTGCGGTAGCTGTTCGCCGAGCGCCCGCACCGACCAGTCCAGGATGCGCGGTTCGGTCAGGTGCGCCTCCACCAGCGCCCGGCCCACCTCCTCCGCCGGGGCGGCGGAGAAGTCCTCGGCGAGCAGGGCCCGCGCCAGCCGTACGGTGTGCGTCAGCAGCAGCCGCTCGGTCTCGTCCGTGCTCATCGGCACGAACCCGAGCCGGCGTACCGCCCGTGCCCAGTCGGCGGCGTAGCCCTGCGCGCCCGGACGGGACGCGTCGGTGCCGCCGGGGTCCGGAACGGCGGACATGGTCGGCTCAGCCGGCGGGACGGTCGTACCGGGCGACGCCGCCGAACGCCCCGAACCGCTCGGGATGCTCGTCGACGTCGGACGGGGAGTCGGGCCGCCACAGCGGCATGTGCACCACGCCGGGCTCAAGCAGCGTCCAGTCGCCGAAGAAGCCGGTGATCTCGGCACGGGAGCGCAGGGTGATCTCGGTGTCCGTGCGCGCCGAGAGGCGCTGCGCGTCGAGCATCTCCTGGGGCTGGTCCTCGAAGGTGGAGTGGGAGATGACCAGGAAGCTGCCGGGTGCGGCGGCGGCCCGCAGGGTGGCGAGGACGTCGGCCGGGCGGTCGGCGTCGGGGACGAAGTGCACCACCCCGGCGAGCAGGATACCCAGCGGCCGGTCGAAGTCGATCAGGCCGCTGGACCGGGCCTCGTCGAGGATCAGCTTCGGTTCCCGCAGGTCGGCGTGCACGGCGACGGCCCGGTCGTTGCCGGTGAGCAGTTCCCGGCTGTGCGCCACGGCGACCGGGTCGATGTCGACGTAGACGATCCGGGCCTGCGGGTTGGCCGCCTGGGCGACCTCGTGGACGTTGCCGACGGTGGGGATGCCCGAGCCGATGTCGAGGAACTGGTCGATGCCGGCGTCGAGCAGCGCCCGCACCGCACGGCGCAGGAACTCCCGCCCGGAGCGCATGGTGGCCGCGAGGTTCGGGGTCATGCTGGCGATCTGCTCGGCGAGCCGCCTGTCGATCTCGAAGTTGTGCGCGCCGCCGAGGAAGTAGTCGTAGACCCGGGCGGCGCTGGGCCGGCTCAGGTCGATCTCGGCGGGAAGTCCGTCCGACGTCTGCATCGCTGGCCCCCAGTTCGTCGCCGCGGTGCGGGAGGGCACCGGTGTCGACGGCGTGCGCGGGCACGCGGAGCCGCACCGGCCGACCCGCGGATCGTGTGGTGCTGACCACTCTAGGCCCGTCCGCCCAGGTACGGGAGATCAGCGGAGCCCGATCTGTGCCCGGGACCGGCAGGTCGGAGCCGCCGGACGAACCGTGGTCACGCTGCGCGTCCGCCCGCGCACCACAGGCCACCGTGGCGCGTCCGGATGCCTCAGTCGACGGATTCCAGCAACAGCGAGATGCCCTGCCCCACCCCGACGCACATGGTCGCCAGGGCCCGTCGGCCGCCCCGGCGACGCAGTTCCAGGGCGGCGGTCAACGCCAGCCGGGCCCCGCTGGCCCCCAACGGGTGCCCCAGGGCGATCGCCCCGCCGTTCGGGTTGACGTGCTCGGCGTCCTCCGGCAGGCCCAGTTCGCGCAGCACCGCGATCCCCTGCGCGGCGAACGCCTCGTTCAGCTCGACCACGTCGACGTCGGCGAGGGCGACACCGAGCCGGTCGAGCAGCCGGCGGGTGGCCGGAACCGGGCCGATCCCCATGATCCGGGGTGGTACGCCGGCCGCCGCCGCGCCGCTGACCCGGGCGAGCGGGCTCAGGCCGTACCGGGCCACCGCCGCCTCGGAGGCGACCAGCAGGGCCACCGCGCCGTCGTTGACGCCCGAGGAGTTGCCGGCGGTGACGGTGCCGCCGGCCCGGAACGGGGTGGGCAGCGCGGCCAGCTTCGCCAGCGTCGTCTCCCGGGGGTGCTCGTCGACCTCGACCAGCTTCGTCTCCCGCCGGCCGGCCGGCACGGTCACCGGCACGATCTCCTCGGCGAACCGGCCGTCGGCCTGCGCCTTGGCGGCCCGCTGCTGGGAACGCAGCGCGAACTCGTCCTGCACACGCCGGTCGACGCCGAACTCGGCGGCCACGTTCTCGGCCGTCTCGGGCATCGAGTCGGTACCCCACCCCGCCGCCATCAGCGGGTTGACCAGCCGCCAGCCGAGGGTGGTGTCGTACACCTCGGCGGCCCGCGAATACGGCGTGGCGGCCTTCGGCATGACGAACGGGGCGCGGCTCATGCTCTCGACGCCACCGGCGAGCACCAGGTCGGCCTCCCCGGCCACCACGGCACGGGCGGCGGTGGCCAGCGCGTCCAGGCCGGAGCCGCAGAGCCGGTTGACGGTGCTGCCCGGCACCTCCTGGGGCAGGCCGGCCAACAGCGCCGCCATCCGGGCCACGTTGCGGTTGTCCTCACCTGCCTGGTTGGCGCAGCCGAGCACCACGTCGTCGACCCGCTCCCAGTCCACCGCCGGGTGCCGGGCGACCAGTTCGCGCAGCACATGGGCGGCCAGGTCGTCGGGGCGCACCCCGGCGAGGACGCCGGCGTACCGGCCGATCGGGGTACGGACTCCGGACACGAGGTAGGCCACGGTCATCGACGCACGTCCTTCGGGGATGGGAAGGGGCTGGCGGTCCCGGCGTCACCCGGGTCACGGGGGACGTCCGCCGTCAGGATATCCACGCCCGCGCCGGACGCCGCCCCGGCCGGGTCGCACGACAGGTCAGGCGGGCGTACGCCGGATAGGTTGGCGGTATGACCCGGGCCCAGTTCAGCGCAGAGACCTCCGGCGGCGGGGCGTTCGTCCGCCAGCCCAACCGGTTCACCGGCCGGGTCACCCCGCACTCCACCTCACCCGAGGGCGGTGGGCCGGACGACCAGGGGCGCTGGCCGTTGGAGGCCGACCGGTACCGGCTGATCTGGTGCCGGGCCTGCCCCTGGGCACACCGGGCCATGATCGTGCGGGGCCTGCTCGGCCTGGACGGGGTGATCTCGCTGGGCACGGTCGACCCGATCCGCGACGAACGCGGGTGGCGGTTCACCCTCGACCCGGACGGCTTCGACCCGGCGCTGGGCATCGGTTTCCTCTCCGAGGCGTACCTGGCCACCGATCCGGACTACACCGGCCGGGTTACCGTGCCGGCGCTGGTGGACACGCTCACCGGCCGGGTGGTCACCAACGACTACCCGCAGCTCACCCTCGACTTCTCCACCGAGTGGCGACGCCTGCACGCCCCGGACGCGCCCGACCTCTACCCGGTCGCGCTACGCCCGGAACTGGACGCGCTGATGGCCGAGATCCACACCGACGTCAACAACGGCGTGTACCGGTGCGGCTTCGCCACCTCCCAGCAGGCGTACGACGAGGCGTACGCGGCGCTGTTCGCCCGGCTGGACGTGTTGTCGCAGCGGTTGGCCGGGCAGCGGTACCTGATGGGTGACGCGATCACCGAGGCGGACGTGCGGCTGTTCACCACCCTGGTCCGCTTCGACGTGGCCTACCACGGGCACTTCAAGTGCAACAGGCAGAAGCTGACCGAGCTGCCGGTGCTCTGGGCGTACGCCCGGGACCTGTTCCAGACCCCGGGCTTCGGCGAGACGGTGGACTTCGACCACATCAAGCGGCACTACTACGCCACCCACCGTGAGATCAATCCCACCGGCGTGGTGCCGGCGGGACCGGACACCTCCGGCTGGCTCACCCCGCACGGCCGTGCCTGACGCCGCCCGTGCCGTCGCCGGCCGGGTCGCCGCCGGCTTCGTGCTGCTCGGCGCGGTCGCGGTGACCGTCGCCGTCGGGGCCGGTCCGGGTGGCCCGTGGCGCGGGTACGTCAGCGAGGCCGGGGTCAGCGACAGCGCCTTTGCCTCGACGTACCGGATGGGGGTGTTCGCCCTGGCGGCGGCGCTGCTGTCGCTGGCCGCGGCGCTGCCGGTGACGCTGCGGCTCGCGGCCGGCCTGCTGCTGACCGGCGCGGCCGGCACCGTGCTCTCCGGTGCGGTGACGTGCAGCGCCGGTTGCCCGCTGCCGCCGTTCGAGGCGGCGACCCCGGCCGACCTGGTGCACGCCGGGGCGAGCATCGTGGCGGCCGGGGTGACCGTGCTCGCGATGCTGGTGGTCGGGTTCCTCCGGCCGGCGACGCCGGGGCTGCGCCGGGTGGCCCGGGTCGCCGGGGTGGTGGCGTTGCCGGTGGCCGGGGCGGTCGCGCTGGGCCTGCTGACCGTGGGCCGGGGCGACCTGGTGGCCGGGCTGGAACGGGTGTTGCTGGTGCTCTGCGCCGGCTGGGGCCTGTGCACCGCGCTGCTGCTGTCCCGGCACCGGCCGACCGCTGACGGACCGGCCGACCGGACCGGGCCCGTCGTGCCCGGTGCCCGTGAGCACGTCGAACGTGACGAACGGGTCACCGGGTCGACAACGTCCGTGTAAGGAGCCTCACCCGGATCGGTCCTTCCAGCTCGCGCCCGGCCGGGAGTAGCGTCGACAGGCGATGACCAATGTCTGGCACCTCACCGTGCGCCTGTACGTCGACCTCCGACGGCAGGCCAGTGGGGTCTGTCCGGCGCAGCCACGCTCCTGACGCTGCCGCCGACCGACCCCTACCGACATTGGACCCGCCCTGATGGCTTCCACCCTGCGCAAGTTCCCCTTCTCCGCCCAGATCCTGCTCGGCCTCGTGCTCGGCGCGGCGCTGGGCTTCCTCGCCCGTGCCAACGACCTGAGCTGGCTGGCCAGCACCCTCGACACCGTCGGCGGGCTCTTCGTCCAACTGCTCAAGCTGGCCGTCCCGCCGCTGGTCTTCACCGCGATCGTGGTCAGCGTGGTCAGCCTGCGCGGGGTGGCCAACGCCGCCCGGCTGGCGCTCAAGACGCTGCTCTGGTTCGGCGTCACCGCGCTGATCGCGGTGAGCCTCGGCCTCGGCATCGGTCTGCTCACCGACCCGGGCCGGGGGGTGAGCCTGGACGTCGGCGGCGCGACCGCGCCGAAGACCACCGGCTCGTGGACCGACTTCCTCACCGGCATCGTGCCGACCAACCCGGTCGGCGCGTTCGTCGAGGGCAACGTGCTCCAGATCGTCTTCCTCGCCCTGGTCGTCGGTGCCGCCGCGCTGCTGGTCGGCGCGGCCGCCGAGCCGTTCGTCGAGGTCAACCGCGCGGTGCTGGCCATCGTGCAGAAGGCGCTGTGGTGGGTGATCCGGCTCGCCCCGATCGGCACCCTCGGCCTGATCGGACACGCCGTCGCCGCGTACGGCTGGGACCTGCTGGCCCCGCTGGCGAAGTTCACCACCGCCGTCTACGTCGGCTGCGCCATCGTCCTGTTCGTGGTCTACCCGCTGCTGCTGGTCACCGCCGGGCGGCTCAACCCGCTGCGGTTCTTCGCCGGCGCCTGGCCGGCGATCGAACTGGCCTTCGTCTCCCGCTCCTCGGTGGGCACCATGCCGGTCACCCAGCGTTCCGTCGAGCGGCTCGGCGTCCCCCGCGAGTACGCCTCCTTCGCGGTGCCGTTCGGTGCCACCACCAAGATGGACGGCTGCGCCGCGATCTACCCGGCGCTCGCCGCGATCTTCGTGGCCCAGGTCTTCGGGGTGGACCTCGGCATCGGCGACTACCTGCTGATCGCCTTCGTCTCGGTGGTCGGTTCGGCCGCCACCGCCGGTCTGACCGGTGCCATCGTCATGCTGACCCTGACCCTGAGCACGTTGGGCCTGCCGCTGGCCGGCGCCGGCCTGCTGCTGGCGATCGACCCGATCCTGGACATGATCCGCACCGCCACCAACGTGGCCGGGCAGGCCGTCGTGCCGACCATCGTGGCCGCCCGCGAGGGCATCCTGGACCGCGACGCCTACGCCGCCGCCGGCCGGCGCGACCTGACCGACGCCGACCCGGCCGACGCCGACGGGACCGCCGGCCGGCCGGCCCGCCGCGACGACCTCGCGCCGACGCCCGCCTGAGCACGCCGGCCGGGCCCTCCCCCGGACACCCCGCCCCGCCCCGCACCGCCACCCGCCCGTACCGGAGGATCACCCGCATGAGTGCCCTGTTCACCCCGCTCGCTCTGCGCGGCGTCACCCTGCCCAACCGGATCGCCCTCGCGCCGATGTGCCAGTACAGCGCCGGCCCGGACGGGCTGCCCACCGACTGGCACCTGGTGCACCTCGGGTCCCGGGCCGTCGGCGGTGCCGGCCTGGTCGTCACCGAGGCCACCGCGGTCGTTCCCGAGGGACGGATCAGCCCCCAGGACACGGGCATCTGGTCCGACGCGCACGTCGACGCGTGGCGGCCGGTCACCGCGTTCGTCGTCGGCCAGGGGGCGGTGCCCGCCGTGCAGCTCGCCCACGCCGGGTTCAAGGCCAGCACCTGGCGGCCGTGGGCGGCCGAGCGCGGCGGCGTGCCTGACGACGAGGGCGGCTGGACGCCCGTCGGCCCCGGCGTCGAACCGTTCCTGCCCGACTACCGGCGGCCGACCGCGCTGGACGAGGCCGGGATCGCCGGGGTGGTGTCGGCGTTCGCCACCGCCGCTGGCCGGGCCGTCGACGCCGGCTTCGCCGTCGTGGAGATCCACGCCGCGCACGGCTACCTGCTGCACGAGTTCCTGTCCCCGCTGACCAACCACCGCACCGACGGTTACGGCGGCGACCGGGCCGCCCGGATGCGGCTCACCCTGGAGGTCGCCCGCGCGGTCCGCGCCACCGTCGGCGAGCAGGTGCCGGTGCTCACCCGGATCTCCGCCACCGACTGGGTCGAGGGCGGCTGGACGGCGGACGACAGCGTCGCCCTCGCCGCCGAGCTGGCCGCGTCCGGCGTCGACCTGGTGGACGTCTCCTCCGGCGGGGCGTCGGCCCGGGCGACCATCCCGGTCGGTCCCGGCTACCAGGTGCCGCTGGCCGCCCAGATCCGGCGCGAGGCGGGCGTACCGACGGGTGCGGTCGGCCTCATCGTCGAGCCGGAACAGGCCGAGCAGATCGTCGTCGCCGGTGAGGCCGACCTGGTGCTGCTCGGTCGGGAACTGCTCCGGGACCCGTACTGGCCGCGCCGGGCCGCCGCGAAGCTCGGTGCCGGCCCCGACTGGCCCGACCCGTACGCCCGCGCTTTCTGACCATCCGCCGACCGGCAGGCGGCGACCACTGCGGGGAGAGTTGTTGTCGCTGGAGCGACGACAACTCTCCCCGATCCCGCCCGACCGGGCGGGGGCGGGCGCGGGTGCCCGGGTCAGCCGGCCAGGTGACCCCAGTCGTCCTCCAGGTCCCGCCACCCGCCCTGGGCGGCGACCGTGCCGTCGACCAGCACCACCACGTGGTCGGCGCGGACCAGCGCCGCCCGTTTCGAGGTCGAGCCGACCACGGTCACCCCGTGCTCCCGCAACGCCGCCCACAGCGCCAGCTCGGTGGTGACGTCCAGCGCGGACGACACGTCGTCGGCGACCAACAGTTCGGTACGCGGGGCGAGCGCCCGGGCCAGCGCCAGCCGCTGCAACTGCCCGCCGGACAGCCGGGTGCCCTTGTGCCCGATCAGCAGCCCCAGCCCACCGCCGCCCGCCAGGTCGTGCTCCAGCTGGGCGGTGCCCACCGCCCCGGCCGCGTCCACGTCGTGACCGAGGGCGATGTTGTCGGCGACCGTGCCGGAGAGCACCCGGGGCAGCTGACCGACGTAGCCGACCTGCTGGGGGCGCAGGAACAGCTCCGGCTCGGTCACCGGCTCGCCGTTCCAGCGCAGCTCACCGACGTGGTGCACGATCCCGGCCAGCGCCCGCAGCAGCGACGACTTGCCGGAGCCGACCGGCCCCACCACCAGCACCAGCCGGCCCCGGTCCACGGTCAGGTCGACGTCCCGTACGGCGAGGGTGCCGTCGGAGTGCAGCGCCCCGAAGCCGGCCAGTTCCAGGCGGCGCAGCGGCCGGCGCGGCGGCGGCTGCGGCGTCGGGGCGGTACCGGCGGCGAGGTCCACCCCCGGCACCTCCGCCGAGTACGCCCCGATCCCGGCCATCGCCACCGTCCGGCGGGTCCACACCCGCGCCGACGGGTACTGCGAGACCAGGGACGCGGTGGTCCAGGCGAACCAGCGGGCCGCCCCGAGGGTGGAGACGGCGACCAGGGTGGCACCGGCGGAGAGTCCGCCGGTCAGGTAGAGCGCCCACGCCGCGATCGGCAGCAGACCGCTGGCCACCGAGGGGGTGGAACGCGCCCACACCTGCACGGCGATCTCCCGCCGCTGCCGGTCGCTGCGTACCAGGTCCAGCGCGGAGAGGTGGTCGAGCACCGGCCGGGTCGCCCCGGCGAGCTTGACCGTCCGGGCCGCCGACAGCGAGGAGACCAGCGCGGTGGCGAAGGCGGCGCGGGCCGCCACCGTGTCCCGGGCGGAACGCTCCAACCGGGGGCCGAACAGGGTCGCGGCGAGCCCGGACACGGCCATCGTGCCCACGAAGAACAACGCCGGCACGAGACTGCCCGTGATCAGCGTCATGGTCACCATCGTCACCAGGGCGATGAGCTGGTCCATCAGGTTGTCGGCGAGCTGCACGACCCGTTCGGTGTCCCCGCTCTGCGCCACCACCTCGGCCGGGGTGTGCCGGCTGGTGCGGCGCGGACCGGTCTGACCGTGCACCAGCCGCAGGCTCATCCGCAGCATCTGGCGTACCCACCACTGGGGGAACCGCAGGTTGGTCCAGTAGGGCAGCGGCAGCACGATCACCAGCGCGGCGGCGATGCCCAGCGCCGGCAGCCACGGGTCACCGCCGTCGACGACGTCCGCCCACAGCCAGGGCAGCACGCTGCCGTCCAGGCCGAGCACGGTGATCACCATGAACAGTGCGACCGACAGCATGCCGAAGCGTGGGTCGTTCAGGCCCAGACGCAGGATCTCCCGCATGGTCCGCGCGGGCGGCAGCGGTGGCAGCGGCGGCGGGTCCTGCTTCGGTACGGCCACCGCCGCCCGCCCGGCCGGCCCGGTCCCCCGCACGGCGGCGACCCGGCCCGGCCCGTCGGGATCCGCCCCGTCGAGACCCGCTCCGGTGTCGTCCGGCCGGGCCGGGGACGTCGCGTCGGCGTCCGGCCAGCCGGCAGGGCCGTCCAGCAGGTCCACGCCGCCCCGGCTGGCGGACCGGCCCGCACCGACCGGGGTGTACGCGGCGGCGTGGCTGGTGGCGAGCAACTCGGCGAAGCGGGCCGAGGAGCGCAGCGGGCCGGCCTCCAGGACCGCCCCGTCGGCCATCACCACCACCTCGTCGCAGCGCCGCACCGACGACAGCCGGTGCGCGATGATGATGCCGATCCGGTCGGTGAGCAGACGTTCGGTCGCCTCGCGTACCCGGGTCTCGGTGACCGGGTCCAGCCGCGCGGTGGCCTCGTCGAGGATCACCACGTGCGGGTCGCGCACCAGGATGCGGGCGAACGCCACCAGCTGTTCCTGGCCGGCGGAGAGCACGTGGCCGCCCTCGCCCAGCCGGGTCCGGATGCCGTCGGGCAGTTCCGCGACCCACTCCGTGAGCCCCAGCTCGGCCAGCGCCCGGGGCGCGTCGTCGAGCAGGTCCGGGTCGAACAGGGCCACGTTCTCGGCGAGGGTGCCGGCGAGGATCTCGGTACGCTGCGGCACCACCGCGATCCACCGGCGCAGTTCCTCGACGTCCAGGTCACACAGGTCGGTGTCGCCGAGCAGCACGGTCCCGCGCGGCACCTCGACCGCCCGGGTGAGCACCTTGGCCAGCGTCGA
This sequence comes from Micromonospora humidisoli, assembly GCF_016900955.1. Classification (NCBI taxonomy): domain Bacteria; kingdom Bacillati; phylum Actinomycetota; class Actinomycetes; order Micromonosporales; family Micromonosporaceae; genus Micromonospora; species Micromonospora humidisoli. The sequence continues at coordinate 774,539 of NZ_JAFEUO010000001.1, read as the reverse complement.
CTTGCCCGAACCGGTCCGCCCCACCAACGCGTACGACCGGCCCCGTACGAAGCTGAGCCGGACGTCGCGCAGCGCGGGCGCGCGCTCGTCCTCGCCGGTGGCCGGGTAGCGGAAGGTGAGCCCGCGCAGGGTCAGGTCGCCGTCGGTGGGGGTGAGGCCGCCGGAGGGTTCCTGCCTGGAGTCGGAGAGCAGCAGCACCCGGGCCCAGGCGCCGAGCGCGTACTGCAGGTGCGGCACCCAGCGGGCGAGGTGTTCGACGGTCGCGCCGAAGCTCAACGCGAGCAGCCAGATCGCCGTCAACCGGGCCCCGTCGACCCGGCCGGTGGTCAACGCCCAGGCCCCGGCGAGCACCACCCCGGCGATCCCGACCCGGATGGTGCCGGCGGCGAAGGCGGTGACCCGCGCCGACATCAGGAAGACCCGGCGGCAACGGGCCAGCACCTCGGCGGCCCGTCGGGCGTACAACCGCAGCACGTACGGCTGGGCCAGACTGGTACGGACGTCGTCCTGGCCGTGTACCGCCTCCTCCATCACGGCCGCCAGGTCCGACCAGGCCTCCTCCTCGGACATCCGGGCCGGGGCGATGGCGGCGGTGGGCCGGCGCAGCAGCGCGACGAGCAGCACCGTGAGCAGCAGCATCGCCACCCCGGCCGGCCACCAGACGAACAGCGCGCTGACCGTGGCGAGCAGACAGAGCACCAACCCCTGTACCAGCCGTACGCCGGTGTTCCGCAGCTCGGAGGCGACCTGGTAGACGTCGTTGTCGATCCGGTCGAGCAACTCGCCGACCGGGGTGCCCTCCAGGGTGGGCAGATCCTGCCCGAGGGCGACCCGGCAGAGCCGGCGACGCACGTCGGCGGACCAGTCGGCGGTGATGCCCGCCATCAACAGCGCGATCACCAACTCGCCGAAGACGGCGACGACCAGCGCGACGACCAGGGCGGCGAACCACCCGGCCGAGCGGTGCACCAGCACCGGGCCGGCGACCGCCGAGGCGGCGGCCTGACCGGCGGCACCGAGGACGACGAGGACGATCACGACCGTCACGCGGCGTGGCGCGGACGCCCAGAGATCACGGAGCAGGCGCATGGAAATTCCCTCCGGAACTCGGGGTGGCGGTACCCCCCAGCCTGACCCCCCCGCCCCCCTCCCCTCAACGCATTTACCACCAACCCACCCACCCCCGACCCCCCACCCCACCCCACCCCGCCTCGTCCCGCCCCGCCCCACCCCGCCCCGCCCCGGTGATCAAGAGGTTTGCGTCAATATTGATCTTCAAATTGCCCTAAACCTCTTGATCAACTGACCTAAACCTCTTGATCACCGGGACGGGGCGGCAGCCGAGAAGGCGAGAGGGTGACCAACAGGGTGGGGCCGCGGCCAACCGGAGGGGCGGAGAGGCCGGGACGAGGCGGGCGAAGAGGTCGGGGCGGGGCGAAGAGGCCGGGGCGGGGGCGGATGAGCGGGGAGCGGATGAGCGGGTGAACGGGTGAGGGGCGGGGTGGGGTGCCCGGGAAGGCCGGGTGGGTGGGCAAGCGTCCGGGAGATGGCAGGGACCGGAAAGCGACAGGGACCGGAGCGGCGACGGGACCGGTGATGGGTCAGAAGAGGATGGTGGCGAGGGTGCCTACGCGGTGGAAGCCGCAGCGTTCGTAGACCCGGCGGGCGGGGCGGTTGAAGTCGTTGACGTAGAGGCTGACCGTGGGGGCCACCCGGAGCAGCGCGTCGCGGACGACGGCGGCCATCGCGGCGCTGGCGATCCCGCGTCCGCGCCAGGTGGGGGCCACCCAGACGCCCTGGACCTGGGCGGTACGGCGGGTCACCACCGCCAGTTCGGCCTTGAACACGACCTCGCCGTCGACCATGCGGGCGTACGCCCGGCCGGCGCGGACCAGGTCCTCGACCCGTCGGCGGTAGGCCCGGCCGCCGTCCTCGGCCAGCGGCGAGACGCCGACCTCCTCGGCGTACATGGCGACGGCGGCGGGGAAGAGCAGGTGCACCTCGTCGGGGCGGACCCGGCGCACCTCGGGGTCGACCGGGATGGCGGGCAGGGTGTCGACGGCCAGGAGCGGCTGGTTGGGGCGGACGTCGCGGGCCGGCCCCCACTGGTCGGCGAGCCGGTCCCAGAGGCCGAGCACCGCATCGGCGCGTCCGACGATGGAGGAGCAGAGCCGTTCCTCGCCGGAGAGCTGCTCGGCGAAGGCGGCGACGGCGGAGTCGGTGGCGAGGATCGGGGTGAGGTTGCCACCGAGCCAGCAGATCGACTCCAGGTTGCGGCGGGTGCCGTAGCCGAGGATGCGGCCCTCGGCCCGCCACCAGGCGAGACCGCGCGCGGCGACCCGCTCGGCGACCTGCGCGCCTGCGAACGGGTCGAGGTCGAGCAGCCGTTCGACGGCACGCCGCTCCGACTCTCCCAGTTGGCGTACCGGCACCGTCAGCACGGTTACCAGCCTGCCAGATCAGGGCGGTGCTTCGCCGGGTGACCGGCACAGCCACCAGAGGACTTGTCGACAACACATTGCCGATATATCGTTGATGCATCAGCGACAGCACGATGAAGGGACGACATGATGGGATTCCACCGTCGGATCCACGCACTGCAGGAGGCCCGGCAGCGCGGCTTCGGCTTCCCGCCCATGCCCCCCGGCCCGCACGGGCACGGCGGTTGGGGCGGCGGCCGGGGTGGGCGCGGGCGGGGCCGGGGACGCCGACCCAACGTCCGGGCCGCCGTGCTGGCCCTGCTCACCGAGCGGCCGATGCACGGCTACGAGATGATCCAGGAGATCGACTCCCGCACCGGCGGGGCCTGGCGGCCCAGCCCCGGATCGATCTACCCGACTTTGCAACTGCTGGAGGACGAGGGCGTCATCGCCGCCAGCACCGACGCGGCCGGCGGCGGGCGCAAGCGGTTCGACCTGACCGATGCCGGTCGGGAGGAGGCCACCACGGCCGCGCAGACCCCGCCCTGGGCGGAGTTCGCCGAGGACACCGTCAACAGCTGGCACGACATCCGCGACGCGGGCGCGCAGGCCATGCACGCGCTGCGCCAGGTGATGATGACCGGCACCGACGACCAGCGGGAACGCGCTGCCCAGGTGCTCGACGAGACCCGCCGCAAGCTGTACGCGATCCTCGCCGAATCGGAGTGACCGCCGGGCACCCGGCACCCCGGCGACCCGCGACGCCCTGGCCCGGCACGGCGAACCCCGCCGGTCGGGCCAGGACCACCACAACCGCCCGAGCCGGATCTCCTCGAAGGTGCGGGCCACCTTGAAAGTCGCGCCCACCGGTGCCGAAGCATCCCGGCGACGCTCAACCACGTACCCGAAAGGGCGGCCCTCCCGGTGGGAGGACCGCCCTTCTCGACGGTGGGTCAGTGCACGGTGACCGTAGGGCCGGGGACGAGGTCGCGCAGTTCCTCGGGGATCTCCGCACCCATCTCGTCGGCGATCCGCAGCGCCTCCTCGATGAGCGTCTCGACGATCTGCCCCTCGGGGACGGTCTTGACGACCTGACCCTTGACGAAGATCTGCCCCTTGCCGTTGCCGGAGGCGACCCCGAGGTCGGCCTCGCGGGCCTCGCCCGGCCCGTTCACCACGCAGCCCATCACGGCGACCCGCAGCGGGACGGGCAGCCCCTCCAGGCCGGCGGTGACCTCCTCGGCGAGCTTGTAGACGTCCACCTGGGCCCGGCCGCAGGACGGGCAGGAGACGATCTCCAGCCCGCGCTCGCGCAACCCCAGCGACTCCAGGATCTGGTTGCCGACCTTGATCTCCTCGACCGGCGGGGCCGACAGCGACACCCGGATCGTGTCGCCGATCCCCTCGGCCAGCAGCGCGCCGAAGGCGACAGCCGACTTGATGGTGCCCTGGAACGCCGGGCCGGCCTCGGTCACCCCCAGGTGAAGCGGGTAGTCGCACTGCTCGGCGAGCTGCCGGTACGCCCGGATCATCACCACCGGGTCGTTGTGCTTGACCGAGATCTTGATGTCCCGGAAGCCGTGCTCCTCGAACAGCGAGCACTCCCACAGCGCCGACTCGACGAGCGCCTCGGCGGTGGCCTTGCCGTACTTGGCGAGCAGCCGCTTGTCCAGCGAGCCGGCGTTGACGCCGATCCGGATCGGCGTACCGGCGGCGGAGGCGGCTGCGGCGATCTCCTTGACCTTGTCGTCGAACTGGCGGATGTTGCCCGGGTTGACCCGGACGGCCGCGCAGCCGGCGTCGATCGCGGCGAAGACGTACTTCGGCTGGAAGTGGATGTCGGCGATCACCGGGATCTGCGACTTGCGGGCGATCGCCGGCAGTGCCTCCACGTCGTCCTGACTGGGCACGGCGACCCGGACGATCTGGCAGCCGGACGCGGTCAGCTCGGCGATCTGCTGGAGGGTGGCGTTGACGTCGGAGGTGAGGGTGGTGGTCATCGACTGCACCGAGACCGGGGCACCCCCACCGACCGGCACCGAGCCGACCATGATCTGGCGGCTGGCCCGGCGCGGGGCGAGCGGCGGGGGCGGTACTGCGGGCATACCGAGACTGACAGCGGTCACTTCAGGCACTCACCTTGTGAAGAGCGTGATGGGGTTGACGATGTCCGCGGTGGCGGTGAGCAGCGTGAACGCGCCGCCGATGAGGATGACCGCGTACGTGATGGGCATCAGCTTGAGATAGTCGACCCGGCCCGGGTCGCGCCGGCCGATCCGGGCGTAGAGCCAGGAGCGGGCCCGTTCGAACCAGGCGATGGCGATGTGGCCGCCGTCCAGGGGCAGCAGCGGCAGCAGGTTGAACACGCCGACGAAGAAGTTCAGCGAGATGAACAGCAGGACCAGCAGCTGCCAGACGCCGTTCTCCAGGGCTTCGCCGCCGAGCCGGCTCGCGCCGACGACGCTGATCGGGGTGTCCTTGTCGCGTTCGCCGCCGGTGACGGCCGTCCACAGGGCGGGGATCTTGTCGGGGATCCGCTTGATCGCCTCGTAGGTGCCGACGGCCAGGTCCTTGGTGTAGCCGGCGGTGGCCGGGATGGCCTCGACCGGGCCGTAGGTGACGTTCGCCGGGACGCCGGGCGGGAGCATCGGGCCGGCGACGCCGAGGGCGGAGACGGTGACCGGGGCGCCGTTCGGGTCGTCCAGCGGCCTGCGCTGCACGGCGGCGAGGTCGGCCCGGACCTCACCGGACACGCCGTCGCGCTCGTACCTGATGGTCGCGGGCTGGCCCGGCGGCAGGTCGCGGACGGTCTTGACCAGCGCGGTGTAGTCGGCGACCGCCACCCCGTTGATCGCGACGATCTTGTCGTCGTCGCGCAGCCCGGCCTGCTTGGCGGGGCTGACCGGGTCACCGGGGGCGCACTCGCGGACCGCGTCGGTGGGGACGACACACTCGACGACCTTGACGTGCGCCGGGAGCGGGTTGGGAAGGTTCTTGTTGGGCAGGCCCATGAACATGGCGGCCAGCCAGATCGCGACGACGGCCAGCGCGAAGTGGGTGACCGAGCCGGCGGACATCACGATCGTCCGCTTCCAGACCGGGTAACGCCACATCGCCCGCTTCTCGTCGCCCGGTTCGACGTCGTCGTCCTGCGGCGTCATGCCGACGATCTTGCAGAATCCGCCGAGCGGGATGGCTTTGAGGCCGTACTCCGTCTCACCCCGGCGGAACGACCAGATGGTCGGCCCGAAGCCGACGAAGTAGCGGGTGACCTTCATGCCGAACGCCTTGGCGGTCAACATGTGACCGGCCTCGTGCAGGCTCACCGAGATGAGGATCGCCAGGGCGATCACCACCACCCCGAGCAGATAGAGCATCAGGCTTCCTTCCCCGACCCCGAGATGATCTCCTGCGCGTGCGCGCGCGCCCACGATTCGGCGGCGAGCACGTCCTCGACGGTACCTGGTTCACCGAAATCGGGAGCCTCCTCCAACACCCGCCCGAGGGTGTCGACGATGCCGAGGAACGGTAGCCGGCCGGCGACGAACGCCGCCACGCACTCCTCGTTGGCCGCGTTGTAGACGGCCGGACGGCAGCGGCCCGCCATGCCGGCCGCCTTGGCCAGCGCCACCGCCGGGAACGCCTCGTCGTCGAGCGGGGCGAACTCCCAGGTGTGGGCGGTGGTCCAGTCGACGGCGGTGGCGGCGTCGGGCACCCGGTCGGGCCAGCCGAGGCCGAGCGCGATGGGCAGCCGCATGTCCGGCGGGCTCGCCTGGGCCAGCGTGGAGCCGTCGACGAACTCGACCATCGAGTGGATCACCGACTGCGGGTGCACCATCACGGTGATGTCGGCGTAGGGCACGTCGAACAGCTCATGCGCCTCGATCACCTCCAGCGCCTTGTTGACCATGGTGGCCGAGTTGATCGTGACGACCGGCCCCATGTTCCACGTCGGGTGGGCGAGCGCCTGCTCCGGGGTGACAGCGGCCAGCTCGTCGCGCCGCCGTCCCCGGAACGGCCCGCCGCTGGCCGTGACGACCAGCCGCCGCACCTCGCCGCGCGTCCCGCCGCGCAGGCACTGGGCCAGCGCCGAATGCTCCGAGTCGACCGGCACGATCTGCCCCGGCCGCGTCACCGCGGCCTTCACCAGCGGGCCGCCGGCCACCAGCGACTCCTTGTTGGCCAACGCGAGGGTACGACCACAGCGCAGCGCGGCCAACGTCGGCGCGAGCCCGAGCGACCCGACGACCCCGTTGAGGACCACGTCGCAGGGCCACTGCGCCAGCTCCGTCATGGCGTCCGGGCCGGCGATGATCTTCGGAAGCTTGAAGTCCCCGGTGGCCCAGCCGCGCCGGCTCGCCTCGGCATAGAAGGCGAGTTGGAGATCCTGCGCGGCGGACGCCTTGGCCACCCCGACCGCGTCCACGCCCAGTTCGAGCGCCTGGGTGGCGAGCAGCTCGACGTTGCCGCCGCCGGCACCGAGCGCCACCACCCGGAACCGGTCCGGGTTGCGCCTGACGATGTCGATCGCCTGGGTGCCGATCGAACCTGTGGAGCCGAGCAGGACGAGATCCCGGGGAGTTGTCACCCGGCCATTCTGCCCCGTACGCGCTGTGCTCCCGCTGGGAGCCTCACCCGCCGCCGTCCCCCTCCCCCACCGGATTCTCCCCGCCGGGCGGTTCCGCCTCCTCGACCAGCGCCTCCTCGCCGACAGGTGCCGCCTCGTCCAGCAGGGCGGCCGGGTCGACGGAGAACGCGAACGGTCGTGTCATCACGAAGGTCGTCCCCGCTGCGGCAGCGGCCGTCGGGCGGTACCCGCCGTCGGCGAGTTCGTGGAGCGTCAGCGCGGGGATCCGGTTCCGCAGGTCGACCCGGAGGAAAAAGGGAACCCCCGCGGCGGCGTACTCCCGGGGCCGGTCGATCACACCGGGACCTGCGACCTGGGACGGGCCGATCTCGCCGAGCAGCACCGCCGCCTCCACCGGCATGGCTCGTCGGCCTCTTCCCTGTTGTCGCAGCACCGCGAGGTGCGGAACCAAGAGATCATCCAGTGCGGTGAGGTTCACCGACCAGCCCGCCCACCACCCGTGGGGCCGGCAAGCTCGGCTGATCAGATACGTCAGCTCCCGCTGGGCAGTCCGCTGGTCGTAGTCGCCATCGGGTGAAATGACGACACTGCCGCGAAGCACCTCCACGCGGGGGCCGTTGTGGGGCGGCACGAGGTCGAGCGCCCGCCGCGCGGTCCATGCCTCGTTGCGCTCCCACAGCGCCTTGTCGTGCCTGGCCCTCATCGCCGCAACCTGCCTCCGGGAAATGCACCTGCCCTGCCCACGAGGCCGGTCGACGCGAACTGCGGGGCGGCAGGGGGCCACCGTCACACAGCATCCGTCAGGGCGGTCGCACAGCAGGTGCGACCGCCACCGACGAGGAGTGGAAGTGTGCCCCGTCGGACCGCCCGGTCAGAGCACCCACCGATTCCACTCAATTCCCGAGGGTGACCATGCATGTCCGATCTTGACCACACCCCCGAACAAGCAGCCCGAGAGTCCGGCCTCCGCGAGGTTTCCGAAGCGCTGCTCAACATCGAGCAGGCGATCAAGCGGACCGAACGGGCGAAGCGCACGGCCTCCATGACGGTCGGCTGCGACGACCTAGCCCGGATGCTCGACACCGCCGCCCGGAACCTGGAGACAGCTCGCAAGGACCTGTTTCAAGGGGCCTACTTCTCGGCGGATTCCCCGAAGCTCTTTTGATCATGCGCAGTGGTGAGCAGATCCGTTACGGGTGACCCGCGAACGAACCCGCCCTGGTCGCAGCCACGAAGTCGGACCAGGCAGCGGGCGCGAAGACCAACGCGGGGCCACTCCGGTCCTTGCTGTCCCGCACCCCGACCGCGTCGGTGAACGCTGCCACCTCGACGCAGTTGCCCTCACCACCGGACCGGGACGACGTCCGCCACACCCCGTCACGTCTCATCGACCATCTCCTTCGCCATCGCCACGATCAGTTCGCGGCTCTCGTCCTCGTCGAGCGCCCGCTCACCGAGCGAGCGCCAGGCTGCCTCATAGGTCTGGATCTCGTGGGCCTTGTCAAGGTAGACCGCACCGCACGGGCCGTCCATGTAGATGGTGGTCGGCTCCGGGTCGCGCACGTCGGTCGGGAAGTCGAGCATGGTGAAGGTGCCCGCGTGCGCCGAGCGGACCAATCCGGCCGCCAGTGGCAGCACGCGCAGCCGAATGTTGTGCTGCCGGCTCATCGTGACCAGTGAGTCGAGCTGACGGATCATCGCTGCCCGGTCCCGCAGCGGCCGGCGCAGCACCGCCTCGCTGAGAATCACGTCCAGTTGCGGCGGGCGTGGCACCGCCCTTGCCAACAGGCGCTGTCGGCGCAGTCGGACGTCCACCTTCGCCTTACGCTCAGCGTCGCTCAACTGCGGGTTGTCGGTGGCGATCACCTCCGTCATGTACTCGACAGTCTGCACGAGGCCCGGCACCAGGTTGACCTCGTAGTGCCGAATCCTGGTGGCGGTAGCTTCCAGGCCCACGTAGAGCTTGAACCAGTCCTTGATCGGCTCGCCGTAGCTGTGCCACCAGCCGTGAGCCTTGGTTTCCCGGGCCAGAGCACGCATCGTCTCGATGGTCTCCCGGGACGCGCCATACACGCGGCACATGGCCTCCACATCGTTCGGATGCATGGAGACCTGACCGGTCTCGTAACGCCAGATGCGCGGCGTCGACCATTCGAGCTCCTTGGCCGCCGCCGCCACTGTCACATACGCGCCTTCCCGAAGTTCTCTCAGGTATCTGCCGAGTTGTCTACGCGGGACGGTGCTCCCCGAATCGTCCACGTCATCTCCTTCAGTGCCGCTGCGTAAGGCACCTCATCCCTTGGTTCGTATTCTCCAGCAAAACATTGCGCTCAGCTAGTAGTGAAATGACCATCGTGGATGACCAGCCGCCACCGGCGGCGGTCGACCGGGGGTGGGAGTTCTTCCCGACACCTCATCCCGACTCCCACCCCCGGTTACCCGAACGCCCGCACCCGGAGGCACGATGGAAACTCCTGGCAAGCGCCGACGCGACAGACCGGTACCGACAGCGCCACGGCATCGGCGGGACTGGTCCCGGTGGGGTCGGCACTGCACCTGCGGGCTGCGCTGGCCGTGCCCGGACCGGCTGGCCGGCGTACCGCTGGGGGAACCGCCACCGCCACCACTGCCGGCGCACCGCCCCCACCTGTGGAACGGTCCCACCGCCGTCTATTGGGTGGGCGCGGCGGGCCTGGCCACCCGGGGCCAGGCCCGCCGGGCGAACGGCCGCCACCGGTGACCCCACCGACGGGCGGCCCACGGCGGGGGCAGCCGGCACCGGTCACCCCGCAGGAGGGTGGCGCGCAGCGCTGGCGGCAGGCGGCGGGACGGCAGGAAGGTCCCGGTCCGCATGTCGCCGCGTGGCGGTGCCGGGTCTGCGCCGCGCCGTGGCCCTGCCAGCCGGCCAAGCTGAGCCTGCGGCGGGAGTACGCCCACGACCGGCCGGCGCTGGCCATCTACCTCTGCCTGCTGATGCACGACGCGATCGCCGATGCGCTGCGGGTCGGCACCGGCCCGGTCGACCCGGCCGCCTACTTCACCCGGTTCCTCGCCTGGACCCGCCACGACCGGCCACCACCCGGCACGCCACCCGGCACGCCATCCGAGTCGTCGCCCGTCGACCTGGGTTGATCGACACAAGAGGGCCGAGGTGGGGGTGTCCTCGCCGACCGGACACCCCTACCTCGGCCCCACTGTGTCGATCATCGCCCCGGGACCGGCCCGGGGACGACGGTCAGGCGTAGGTCTCGAACTCGGCGACCTTCGGGGTGGCAGCAGAGCTGTTGATCCGGAAGGTGACCTTCTTCAGCGAGGTACGGGCGAAGGTGATCACCCCGGCCCGGCTGCCGGAGGCCAGCACCGCGCCGGTGTCGCCGTTGAGCACCTGCCACGAGGTGACGCTGCCGACCGAGCCGGACGCCTCCCGAATGTTGATCGAGGAGATGCTGGTGGCGGAGCCCCACTTGATCGAGATGTCACCGGTCGACCCGGCCGGGGACCAGAAGGTGCCCATGTTGCCGTCCCGCACGTCGCCGTAGCTCGTACCGCTGGCCTTGCTGGAGCCGTCGGAGCCGGCGCCGATGCTGAGGTTGGTCCCGCCGGGCGTGCTGGTGGGCGGCGGGGTGGTCGGGGCCGGCGTGGTCGGCGCAGGCGTGGTCGGGGCCGGGGTGGTCGGGGCCGGGGTGGTCGGGTTCGGGGTGGTCGGCGTGCAGCTCCCGTTCGACTCCTTGAGACCCATGTTCGCGCCGGCCGTCTGCCGGACGATGTCCGGCACGCAGCTCGCCCCGTCCAGCCGGTAGGAGTACGGAATGCTGACGCTGGTGTTGGACGGCATACCCGGGCCGGCGGGGTTGGTCTCACTGCCGGGGCTGGACCAGGTCACGTTGTCCAGGATGTTGCCGCTGGCCTGCCAGTAGCCGGCCTCGCTGGTGTAGAAGGTGCCCAGCACGTCCCGGGAGTTCTTGAAGTAGTTGTTCTCCACCTTGGCCCGCGCGCCGGCCCGGGAGTTGATCCCCGACTCGTTCAACTGCACGTACGAGTTGTTGTAGATGTGCGCGATCCCGCCCCGCAGCAGCGGCGTACGGGAGTCGATGTTCTGGTAGAGGTTGTGGTGGAAGGTGACGAAGCCGTTGCCCCGGTCGCTCTCGCTGGAGCCGATCAGGCCGCCCCGGCCGGAGTTGCGCAGGATGCTGTACGACAGCGTCACGTACTGGACGTCGTCCTTCATGTCGAACAGCCCGTCGTAGCCCGCCGACTCGCCACCCGACGCCTCCAGGGTGGTGTGGTCGACCCAGACGTTGCGAACGCTGCTCTCCATGCCGATGGCGTCCCCACCGTTGGAGGTCGGCGAGCCCGACTTCTTGACGTTCCGCACGGTCACGTTCTGGATGATGATGTTGCGGGAGTCGCGGATGTGGATGCCGAGCTGGTCGAAGACCGCCCCGCTGCCGACCCCGACGATGGTGACGTTGCTGATCTCCTTCAGTTCGATCTTGTCGGCGGCGGTGTTGCAGCTGCTGCCGGAGACCTTCGTGGTGTTGCCGTGGTTGATGGTGCCCTGCACCTCGATGACGATCGGGGTGCTGCTGCTGGCCCGGTTGCACAGGGCAGCGTGGATCGCGGTGCCGGTGGTGGCCCGTACGGTCTGGCCGCCCGCGCCGCCGGTGGTGCCGCCGTTCTGGGTGGCGTAGCCGCTGGCGCTGCCGGCCGCCGCCGACGCCTGGTGCACCGGCAGGGCCACGCAGATCGCGGCACCGACGGCGGCCGTGGCCAGCCCCGCCTGGACTCGTCGTGCAACTGGTCGTCTCATCCTCACGTCACCTTTCTCATTACCTGGTGGTGGTGCCGCTGCCGGGTGGTGTGGTGCCCGGTCGGGCGGCGGTGATGACGGTGGTCCTGTCGGACCTCTGCGCGCCGGGGACGGGCCGGGCCTTCGCGGCCGTCAGGCGGAGTCGCCGGCCGGCCAGGGACGTCTGCGCCGGTGGTCGGGTCGACCCGCTCGCCGTGCTGCCGCGCACGGCGAACTGGCGCCTGCGGCGGTGGTGGAACTCGCCGTGGCACCCGCACTGAGCATCTGGAAAGCGCTTTCCACAAGCGAGGATAGGGTGGCGTCTATCGATACCGCAAGATGTCGTCCGGAATGCGGCTAATGACCGCCCAACCGCCGGCCAGCCGCTAGTGATCCACTCGCTGGGGCCGATGTTGCGCCATCCCGGCGCCATGACACCGCAACATCGGCCCAGTTGAACCGATCACGGCCGGCACACGGGCGTGACGCGGGATCGTGATGCGTGGCGGCGGGTGACAGGGGGAAGAACATCGCGATGGGCGACGCATGGCAGCGTACGAAGCGGATCACCAGTGCCGCGTTCCGGCCGGTACGCGGACGGGACCTATCCCTGCACGCCGCCGCGATCACCTTCTACGGGGCGATCGCCGTGGTGCCCGTCGCCCTGCTGGCGATCTGGCTGACCTCACTGGTGGCCGGGGCGGACCGGGTACGCCGGCTCACCGCGTACGCCGTGGAGACGCTGCCGGACGCGATCGGTGCGCCCGACGCGGTGGACGCGCTGGTCAACGCCGGGGTGCAGTTGACCCCGCTGTTGGCGTTGGCCTCCCTGCTGCCCGCCTCGCTCTACGGTGAGGGGCTGCGCCGGGCGTTCGTCTCGGTGGCGACCGCGCCGAACCCGGACGAGTCGCTGGTGGGCTGGCGGGGGCGGTTGCTGCTGCTGCCGCTGCTCGCCCCCGCCCCCGCCCTGCTGCTGTCGATCCTCATCGCGCTGCCCACCACCACCCGGCTGATCCGGCAGGGTGGCTGGGTCGCCGCGCTGGGCATCGTGCTGTCGTTCCTGGCGGTGTGGCTCGTGCTCACCCCGGTCCTGATGTGGGTGTTCCGGGTGGTCGGGCCGGCCTCACCGGACTGGCTGTCGACGTTGGCGGTCGGCTCGTTCACCGCCGCCAACCTCTCCGGCTTCCTGCACGGCTTCGTGCTGTTCTGCTCGCTCCCGCTGGATCTCGGGGTGCCGTTCGGCGGGTTCGACCCGGTCGGGGCCGGCGTCGCGGTGCTGCTCTGGCTCTACCTGTTCCACGTGATCGTGCTGGCCGGCTACTCGGCCACCCTCGCGTTGTCCCGTTGGCGGGTCGGCCGCGCCGCCGCCTCCGGGTCGGCGTCCGGCTCCGAGGCGTCGGGGGTCGGCGACGCCGCCGGGGCGTCGGTCTCGCGCAGGCCGTAGCGGGCCCAGAACCGGGCCAGGGGCGTCGGGGCCCACCAGTTCCACCGGCCCAGCAGCCGCATGGTGGCCGGCACGAGCAGCGCCCGGACCAGGGTTGCGTCCACCACGATCGCCACGATCATGCCGACGCCGATCAGCTTGATGTAGGCCATCCCGCCGGTGGTGAAGCCGGCCACCACGATGATCAGCAGCAGCGCGGCGGCGGTGATGATCCGACCGGTGCGTTGCAGGCCGGCGGCGACCGAGGCGGTGTTGTCGCCGGTGCGGTCCCACTCCTCGCGGACCCGGCTGAGCAGGAACACCTCGTAGTCGGTGGCCAGCCCGAACAGCACCGCGAGCATGAGGATGAGGTTGCTCGGCTCGATGAACCCGGTGGAGGTGAAGCCGAGCGGCCCGGACAGGTGGCCGTCCTGGAAGATCCAGACCACCACGCCGAACGACGCGCCGATCGACAGCAGGTTCATCAGCACCGCCTTGACCGGCAGCACCACCGAGCCGAAGGCGAGGAAGAGCAGCAGCAGGGTCGCGCCGGCCATCAGCAGCGCCATCCACGGCAGCCGGTCGCCGAGGCTGTCCAGCAGGTCGACGTCGGCGGCGGGCCGGCCGCCGACCAGCACCTGCGCCCCGGCCGGGCCGGGCAGGTCGCGCAGCGTCCGCACCAGGTCCCGGGCGGCGTCGCCGGTCGGCTCCCCCGGGTAGCTCACCGACAGCAGGGTGGACTCCCCCTTCGCCGCCGTGACCTGCACCCCGGTCACCCCGGGCAGCGCCGCGATCCGGTCGGCGAACGGGCGTACCGCATCGGCCGACGCGCCGGAGACCAGCACCTCGACCGGGGCGATCGTGCCGCCGGGGAACTCGGCGGCGATCCGCTCGGAGACCACCCGGGGTGCGGCGTCGGCCGGCAGCACCCGCTCGTCGACCCCGCCGAAGGTGATCCGCGCGAACGGGGTGGCCAGCACGCCGAGCAGCACCGCGACCCCCACCAGGTACAGCACCGGCCGGCGCATCACGCTGCGCGCGATCCGGGCCCAGGCGCCGCCGGGCTCACCCGCCGCCCGCCGCGCACCCCGCGACCCCCGCCGCCACGGCAGCGGTACGCGCACCGCGTCCACCCGGTGGCCGAGCACCACCAGCAGGGCCGGCAGCACGGTGAGCGCGGCCAGCATGGCGATCAGCACGGCGGCCATCCCGCCGAAGCCCATCGACCGCAGGAACGGCTGCGGGAAGATCAACAAACTGGCCATGGCGAGCGCGACGGTGAGCCCGGAGACGAAGACGGTCCGGCCGGCGGTGAGCATGGTGCGCCGGATCGCCTCGGCGACGGGCCGACCGGCGGCCAACTCCTCCCGGAACCGGCTGACCACGAACAGTGCGTAGTCCACCGCCATCCCGAGGCCGATCAGGGTGATCACGTTGATCGCGAAGATCGACACGTCGGTGACCAGGTTGACCAGGCGGACCGCGATGAACGCGCCGAGGATGGCCAGCCCACCCACGAGCAGCGGGGTGCCGGCGGCGACCAGCCCACCGAAGATCAACACGAGCAGCACCAGCAGCACCGGCATGGACAGCAGCTCGGCCCGGGTGATGTCCTCGGTGCTCTGGGTGGTGGCCGCCTCCTGGAACGCCACCAGCCCGCCGACGTCGGTCCGCAGCCCGGGTGCGTCCAGCGCGGGCCGCAACGCCGTGAACTGCGCCGAGCGGGCGTCCTCGTCGCCGCCGGTGAGCTTGACCAGCCCATAGGTGGCCCGGTGGTCGGTGGCGACCAGCGCGGGCGCGGGCGCGTCGTACCAGGTGGTCACCTCGGCCACCTCGGCACGCTGGCGCAGCGCGGCCACCGTGGCGGTGACCGGGTCACGGAACCGCGGGTCCTCGACGGTGACGGTGTCGCTGGACCACAGGACGATCACGTCGGCGCCCTGCCGGCCGAGTTCGACGGTCACCCGCTGCACGGTCCGGCTGGACTCGCTCGACGGATCGTCGAAGCCGCCCCCGCTCAACTCGCCGAACACCCCGGCACCCCAGGTCGCCCCGACGGCCATCAACACCCCGGCGACGGCCAGCACCACCCAACGGGCGCGCACCACCACCCGCCCCCACCAGGCGAACATCGGCCTCTCCCCTCGTCGACCCGCCGACCCGTCGTCGCCCGCCTCCGGGCCGCCGGCCGGCGTCGGCCCCGCAGCGATCGCCGTCCACTATTGCAACAAGCGTTCACGTTCGACGGGCCGGGCCGGTCGCCCCCGGGTGCCGGAGCGGGCGGGGCACCGCTTCCCGTGGTGACCGGTATGCCTGTGGGTCATGTTTATGCCGCTCAGGCATACCGTGTTCCGCGCCTGATGCTGCCGACACCCGCTCGCCCCGGGTCAGCCGGACCCCGGCCCGGGTCAGCAGGCCGACCCGGATCAGCCGGGCGGCCCGCGACAGCCGGTCGAGGCGGCATACTTCACGCCCCGCGCCGCACTAGGCTGCGCAGGCATGAGCGATGCGAGTGAGCTGCCGTCCCGCGCCGACGTCGTGATCGTCGGATCGGGGCACAACGGGCTGGTCTCCGCCGTCCTGCTGGCCCGCGCCGGGCTGGACGTGCTGGTGCTGGAGGCGGCGGAGGTGATCGGCGGGGCCACCCGCACCGAGAACCCGTTCCCGAAGGTGCCCGCGCTGCGCCACTCCACCGGGTCGTACCTGCTCGGGTTGATGCCGCCGGAGCTGCTCGCCACCCTCGACGTGCGCATCCCGGTGCTGCGCCGCGACCCGCACTACTTCCTGCCCACCCCGGGTGGGCCCGGTGCGCCCTACCTGCTGTTCGGCAGCGACACCACGGCGACCCGGCGGCAGCTCACCGAGTTCTTCTCCCCCGCCGACGTGGCCGCCGACGACGCGCTCCAGGCCGAGCTGGCGCAGCTGCGCGCCGACCTGGCCCCGGCCTGGCTGGCCGAGCCGCTGCCGGTGGAGCAGACCGCCGAACGCCACGTCCGCCCCGCCCTGCGGCAGGTCTTCGTCGACCTGGTGCGTGGTTCCGTCGCCGACTACCTGGCCCGCTTCGACTTCCGCTCCGAGCTGCTGGTCAGCATGTACGCGGTCACCGACGGACTGTCCGGCCTCAACGCCGGCCCCGACGACCCCGGCACCGGCCACAACTTCCTGGTGCACAACATGTGCCGGCTGCCCGGCGCGGACGGCACCTGGATGATCGCCGAGGGCGGGATGGGCACCGTCTCGCGTACCTTCGCCGAGGCCGCCCGGTCGGCCGGGGCGACCATCCTGACCGGTGCCCGGGTCGACGCCGTCACCCTGTCCGGGGGCGCGGCGTCGGGCGTCCGGCTCGCCGACGGTCGGGAGGTCGCCGCCGAGGTGGTGCTCGGCGCGTGTGACCCGTACCGGCTGATGGAGCTGGTGCCCGACGGCGCGCTGCCGGCGGAGCTGGGCGCGCGGATGGCGGCGGTCCGCCGGCCCGGCACCACCCTCAAGCTCAACCTGGCGCTGACCGGGCTGCCCCGCTTCTCCTGCCTACCGGCCGACGCGCCCAGCCCGTTCGGGTCCACCATCCACCTGCTGCCCGGGTCGGCGTCGCTGGTCGGGGCCGGCGGCGAGTCGCCGATGGCGGCGCTGCGGGCGATGTGGGCCGACGTGCAGGCCGGGCGGCTGCCCGACGAACCGACCATCGAGTGGTACCTGCACACCACCGTCGACCCGTCGCTGTCCGACCCGGCCGGGCACCACTCGTCGGCGCTGTTCGTCCAGTCGGTGCCCTACACGTTGGCCGGCACCGACTGGGACACCGCGCTGCCCGGCTACGTCACCCGGCTGGTGGAGATCTGCGAACGGTACGCCCCGGGCACCGGTGACCTGATCGCCGACGCGGTGCCGCTGCCGCCGCCCGGCATCGAGGCGCACTTCGGCATCACCGGCGGGCACATCCACCACGTCGACAACACCGTCTCGTTCACCGACCGGATGCCGTACGCCACCGGCATCGACGGGGTGTACGCGGGCAGTGCCGGCTGCCACCCGGCGGGCAGCGTGATCGGCGCGGCCGGCCACAACGCCGCCCAGCGCATCCTCGCCGACCTGGGCCGCTGACACCCGCCCGGCCGCTGACACCCGCCCGGCCCGTGCCCCCGCTCACGTGGGGGCCGGGCGGGAGGACGGCAGGTCGCCCGGACCCCGGATCAGGTAGAGCCCGGTGAGCAGGAAGTACGCCGCGAGGCTGAGCACCGGGTCGACGAAGGAGATGCCGAACGCGACCACGTAGAGCACCGGACCGAGCAGGAACCGGCGGGCCACGGCGCGGGCCAGCCGGGGGTCCAGCCCCGGGTCGAGCAGCCGGCGGCGGCGGGCCCACCACCAGCTCAGGTTGAAGAACAGCGCCTCACCGAGCACCGTGCCCACGTAGAGCGCGGCGGTCAGCCGCTGGTCGGCGACGGTGCCCCGCAGGTTGTCGGCGAGCAGGCTGGCCGCGAACGGGATCGCCGCCACGAACAGCAGCAACAGCAGGTTGAGCACGAGCAGCAACTGGTCGACCTTGACCACGTACCGCCACATGTTGTGGTGGGTCAGCCAGACCTGCCCGACGATCACGAACGTGATCACGTACGCCAGGTAGGCGGGCCACTCGTGGAACAGCGCCCCGGGCAGATCCTGCCCCTCGGGCCGCTGCGGGCTGAGTTGGAGCAGCTCCACCGCCATCAGGGTGAGCACGATCGCGATCACCGCGTCGCTGAACGCCTCCACCCGCGACGCGTCCCGCTCCTTCTCCCGCCGATGCCCAAACTCATACTCGTCCTCCTCCCCCTCACCCCCCACCCCCCTCACCTCCCACCCTCCCCCCTCCATTGCCTGTGTCGATCATGGAGTTGTGGTGCCCGGGATGTGCCGGTTCAGGGCCTCTGTGGCCCAGCACAACTCCATGATCGCCGGAAACGGGGGTGGGACGGGGGTGGGGGACGGGAGGGGGTTAGGGGCGGGTGGCGCGGATCTTGTGGCCGACGCTGGTCAGGCAGCGGCCGGAGGGCAGGTCGAACTTCCAGCCGTGCAGCTGGCAGGTGAGCTGGTCGCCCTCGACGATGCCGAACCGGGTCAGGTCCGCCTTCAGGTGCGGGCAGCGGCGCTGCACCACCCAGTCGCCCAGGGTGACGTCCTCGGCGTCGACGGCCCGCTCGTGCTCGTCGTACCAGCCCTCGGCGTACTGGAGGCGCTCGGTGGACAGGCACTTGAAGAAGGCGTAGACGAACTCGTTGTACTGCCCGATCCGGGCCGCCGAGAACCGGCAGGACAGGAAGAGCGAGTTGACCCAGTCAACCTCGTCGATGTACAGCAGGTGCTCGATCAGCGCCCGCTCGGTACGGAACCGGTACCGGACCTTCTCCTCGGCGTACGGCCGGACCTGCTTGCCCGGGAAGTCCACGACGATCGACTCGATCTCGGAACCGTCGTAGCCGACCAGGTCGAAGCGGACCGGGCCGCCGACCCCCTTGGCCAGGTAGATCGACTCGTCGAGCAGCGGCTCGATCCGGCGCTTCATCCCGGCCAGGACATCGATCTCGGGGTGCCGCCAGGACGCCTTCTCGGCCTCGATGACGCCGCGCTTACGCTCCCGCATCTCCTCCAGGTGGGCCTTCTTGTTGGCGAAGAACTCCTCGACCGGCTGCGGGTGGGTGGTGGTCGCGCCGGAGGTGGTCACCTCGGCGACGCTGCCCGGCAGCAGCACGATGCCGTTGGTGCCGCCGACCTTCGCGTACTCGGACAGGAACACCGACTGGTCCGGGAAGATGTTGCCCTCGTCGCCGTGGATGTCGTTGAACTGCCACAGCGCGTCGTCGAGGAAGCACGGCGGGCCGGCGATCGGGAAGACGTGATCGGCCTTCAGGTCGTCGATGTAACGCCAGGTGCGGTCGAACTGCCGCTCCCGCTTCTGCTTGCCGAACGCGGTCTTGGCCGCCTGCGGCAGCTCGTAGACCATCGGGTACCAGATCGCGCCCGAGAACTGGAGCAGGTGCGCGTGCACGTGGCCCAGCTCGGCGAAGACGGTCAGGTCGGTGGGGCGGGCGTCGTTCTGGTTGAGCAGCCGGACCCCGTCGTACTCCACCCAGAGCGACGAGTCGCCGATCGGGCCGTCGGTCGGGCTGGTCAACGCCTGAATCATGATCTTCAGGCCGCCGTCCAGCTCCACCACCTGCTCGTTGGGGGCCCGCAGGAACTTCGTGAAGCCCAGCGCCCGCAGCTCGTCCTCCATCTCGGAGGTGGGGAACTCGGGCAGCAGGACGGTGGCGTCCTTACTCACGAACTCGCGCAGGTGCTTGGCGTCGAAGTGGTCCCGGTGCAGGTGCGACACGTACAGGTAGTCGACCCGGCCCAGGGTCTCCCAGTCGAGCAGGGAGTTGTCGGGGAACGGGAACCACGAGGCGAAGTAGGCCGGATTGACCCACGGGTCGCACAGGATGCTGCCCGCAGCCGTGTCGATCCGCATGCTGGCGTGTCCCGTACCGGTCACTCGCACCGCAGTCCCCCTCAAACAGACAATCAAGGTGTACGTCAGAACGCTACCGGAGGCAGTGTGGTCGACGGCCCGCGACGCCGGTAGAGCCGACCCGCCCCACCGGGAAGGGGTCCATCGGCCCGGGTGCCGCCCCGGCCAGCCGCCCACCCGGTCGCGTGGTCCTGCGCCGCAGCGCGCCCCCAGCAGGGCGGACCCCGCACCGGGCCCGGGGCGGGGCGTGCCAGACTAACCGGAGATCCGATCGCGAGGGAAGGACCGACAGTGGCAGGAAGCGAGCCGGTAACCGCGCCAGATCAGCACAGGCCCGGGCACCGCAAGGCCGGGCGGATCGGCGCGGTGCTCTCCGCGTTGGCGCTGCTGGCGATGCTGTGCGGCAACCACGAGGGCAAGGTCGAGGAGATCTGGCTGGTCGGCCTGGCCGTGCTGTTGCTGGCGATCGTCGTCGGTGACGCCGTGCTGCGTCGCAGCGGGCTGCGCTCCTGACGCACCGCCCCCGCAACGCCACGAGGGCCCATCCCCGGCCGGGGATGGGCCCTCGTCACGTGTGGTGGATCACCTGCCGAAGAGGATGTCCTGCACGTCCTTGAGCGCGGCGTCGACCTCGGCCTCGAAGTAGCCGCCCGGCACCAGCGGAAAGCGCAACGTGTCCAGGTCCTTCGGGTTCACCGGCATCTGGTTGCGGCCCTGCATGCCCCCGAGCAGGCTCTCGAAGAACCGGTCCACCTGGTCCGGGTCGTACCCGCTGCCGAACCGGCGCACCTGGAAGCTGCGTCGGATCTGGTCGACCCGGTACAGCTCGCTGCCCGGCGGGCCGGCCATCGGCGGGCCCACCATCGGCGGGCCACCGACCGGCGGACCCATCGGCGCGGGCGGGCCACCCAGCGGCGGACCACCCAGCGGCTGCGGCGGCATCGGCGGCGGGCCCACCGGGCCCCGGCCACGCATGTCCCGTGGGTCGCGCTCAAGCATCCGGTCCCGCTCGGGCATCCGGTCGTGCTCGGGCATCCGGTCCAGCATGCGGTCGTGCTCGGCCATCCGGTCCGGCATGCGGTCCCGCTCGGGCATCCGGTCCCGGTCCAGCATGCGGTCCCGCTCGGGCAACCGGTCCCGCTCGGGCATCCGGTCCCGGTCCGACATCCGGATCTCGGCGGTCATGTCGGCGCGGCCGTGCCGACCGGCCTCGAACCCGTCGAACCGCTGCTCGTCGGGGGGCCCGTAGCCACTGCCCGGACCGGCCGGCAGGCCACGCGGCGGCGGACCGCCGTGTCCCATCGGCCCACCCGGACCGGGGCCCATCGGCCCACCCGGACCGTGCGGCCCACCCGTACCCGGCCCCAACTGGCCGCGCGGGGCGTCGTAGCCGCCACGAGGGGCGTCGTAGCCACCGGCGAAGGCACCCGTCGGCTCGTCGTAGCGGCTGCCGTAACGGTCGGGCGGGCCGGGCTGCGCCGGCATGGCACGCGGCGGCATCGGCGCTGGGGCCGGCGGGAGGCCCCGGTGGTCGTCACGCATCGGCGGGGCGAGTCGGTCCGCGCCGCGTGGGTCGGCACCGCGGCCACTCGGGGTGGACCGCTCCTCCAGCTCGGCCAACTGCCGCTCCACCCGGTCCAGGTGCAGGTCGACCTGCCACTCGTCGTAGCCGTTGAAGCGGACCCGGAAGACGACGTCGTGCACCTCCTGGGAGGCCACCGGAGCACCGACCGGCTGACCGGCGAGGGTCGCCTCAACCCGATCCAGGAAGGCGTCGACCTCGTCGACCTTGTAGCCCCGGCGGAGCGCCTTACGCCGGAAACGCTGACCCTGACTCGCCACTATGTCTCCTGGTCTCGTACCGCTACGCCCGGTCGCGCCCCACGCGCCGCCTCGCTGTCACTGTCCCCCGCCGCAGCCAACTGCCCGCACGCACCGTCGATCTCACGCCCCCGGGTGTCACGCACCGTGGTGGACACGCCGGACTCGCGTAACCTTCTGACGAACTCCCGTTCCACCGGCTTGGAGCTGGCGTCCCACCGGCTGCCCGGCGTCGGATTGAGCGGGATGAGGTTGACGTGCGCCGACCGACCGGCCAACAGGCGTCCGAGCAGGTCGGCCCGCCACGGTTGATCGTTCACGTCCTTGATCATCGCGTACTCGATCGACACCCGGCGCCCCGTCGTCGCCGCGTAGTCCCACGCTGCGTCCAGCACCTCGGCTACCTTCCAGCGCTGGTTGACCGGCACGAGTTCGTCGCGCAGCTCATCATCGGGCGCGTGCAGCGACAACGCAAGGGTCACCGAGAGGTCTTCGCTGGCCAGTCGGCGGATGGCAGGCACCAGGCCGACCGTGGAGACGGTGATGTGACGCTGCGACAGACCCAACCCCTCGGGGGCCGGCGCGACCAGCCGCCGGATCGCCGTGACGACCCGGGAGTAGTTGGCCAACGGCTCACCCATCCCCATGAACACGACGTGGGAAAGCCGGGGCGGCGACCCGGCCACCGCGCCCGAGGCGGCGACCCCGGCCAGGTAGACCGCCTGGTCGACGATCTCGGCGGCGGACAGGTTACGGGTCAGCCCGGCCTGGCCGGTGGCGCAGAACGGGCAGGCCATCCCGCACCCCGCCTGGCTGGAGATGCAGACGGTCACCCGGTCCGGGTAGCCCATCAGCACGCTCTCCACCAGCGAACCGTCGTGCAGCCGCCACAGCGCCTTGCGGGTGGCGCCGTCGTCGCAGGCCAACTCGCGGACCGGGGTGAGCAGCCGGGGCAGCAGCGCCCCGGCCAGCCGGTCCCGGCTGGCCGCCGGCAGATCGGTCATCTCGGCCGGGTCGCGGACCAGCCGACCGAAGTAGTGGTGGGAGATCTGCCGGGCCCGGAAGGCCGGCTCACCCAGCTCGGTGACGAGCGCCCTGCGGCCCGGCAGATCGAGATCGGCGAGGTGCCGGGGCGGCATCGCCGGGCGGCGGCCGGGGGCGTCGGGGTCAACGGGGATCACAGGCAGGCTCGTCATGGCTGGTCCAGTCTGTCACGCCGTGTGCCGCAGCCGCCCGGCCGGAGGTGCCGAATCGACAGCCACCGCCGGGACCGCCCGGGTGGTACGGCGTGATTCATCCCTCAGCCCACCACCGGAACGAGGACCGCCAGCAGCAGATAGGCGGTGGGTACGGCGAACAGAATCGAGTCCAGCCGGTCCATCAGCCCCCCGTGCCCCGGCAACAGGCTGCTCATGTCCTTCACGCCCAGATCCCGCTTGATCATGGACTCGGCGAGGTCGCCCAGCACCGCCGCCACCGAGACCGCCATGCCGAACAGCGCGCCCCACCAGGGAGCCACGTCGAAGAGCAGCCAGAGCAGCAGGGCACTGCCGACAGCCGCCGCGACGAGCGAACCGGCGAACCCCTCCCAGGACTTCTTCGGGCTGATCCGCGGCGCCATCGGATGCTTGCCGAAGTTCGCCCCGGCGGCGTACCCGCCGGTGTCGGAGAGCACCACGCCGACCACCGTGACCAGCACCCGCAGGTGTCCGTCGCCGGGGGCAGCCGCGAGCAGCGCCGCGAAACCGCCCAGGAACGGCACGTAGACAGCGATCAGGGTGGCCGCGGTGATGTCCCGTTGGAAACCGGCCGGGCCGTCCCCCAACCGCCAGATCATCGTGCCCAGCACGGTGACCAGCAGGCCCAGGCTGAGCGCATCCGGGCCGGCGAACCAGGCCAGCCCGATGGTGAGCACGCCACCGGCGAGCAGCGGCACCAGCGGCGGATGGGCGCCGCTGCGCCGCACCGCGCGGGCCATCTCCCAGATGCCGACCCCGATCGCGGCGGCCAGCACGGCCAGGAAACCGGGGAGGAAGAAGAACAGCGGCACCAGGACCAGCGCACCGAGCCCGAGACCGACCCCGATCGCGGCCGGCAGGTTGCGTCCGGCCCGGCCGGTCGACGGCTGCGGGGTGGCCGGCCGGTCGGCGCTGGCCCGCCGCCGCCCCGGGGACCGCCGGCCGGGCGGCGGCTCCGGCGGGTCGGCGTCGTCCCCCGGCCGGGCGGCGTCGTCGCGGACCGGGACGAACGGCGAGGTGGGCGCGGCGTCGTCGCGGACCGGCGTCAGGTGGGCGGTCGGGGCCTCGTCGGCGCGGACCGGGGGCAGCTGCGAGGTCGGGGTGTCGTCGGCGAACGGCCGGCCGGCCGCCGGATCGTACGGACCGTCAGGCGACTCGTCGTGCCGACGCACGGGGGGCCGGGGCGGGGCCTGCGGCACCGCGGACAGCTCGGTGCCTGACTGCCGGGGGGACCACGGTTCGACCTCCCGGTCCGGCCAGGGCAGCGCCGGGGGACTGTCGGACCGCTCCCAACCACGGGGCTCGGTGCCGCTGTAGGGGTCGAGGGGGGACATCACGTGCCGGACGACGGTACGAGTGCCACCACATGACGCAAGACCACAACCATCCCCTACCCGCGTGACAACGTCGGTTGACCGGCCCGACGGCCGGTCGATCCCCGCCGTTCACCGCCCGGTGGCCGGGAATCGTGCCGAGCCTACTGCACGGGCCGGCCGGGCACGGTGGACGCCGGGCCCGGCGGCCAGCGGTGGCGTCCGTGCCGCCCGACCGACGCCCCGTGCCGTCGGCCCGTCACCGCACGGAACCGGTGGGCCCCCGCGTGGTGGCCCGCCGGCCGGTGCCCCTCGACGACGACGGCACCGGAGCGACGCCGCCGTGAGGCGGTGCCGCGCCGGTGCCGTGGCAGCCGGGAGATCAGACTTCGAGCAGCTCCGACTCCTTGTGCTTGACCAGCTCGTCGACGGTGGCGACGTACCGCTGGGTCAGGTCGTCGAGTTCCTTCTCGGCGCGGCGGCCGTCGTCCTCGCCGACCTCGCCGTCCTTGACCAGCCGGTCCAGCTCTTCCTTGCCCTTGCGGCGGATGTTGCGGACCGCCACCTTGGCTTCCTCACCCTTGTGCCGGGCCACCTTGATCATTTCGCGGCGGCGTTCCTCGGTCATCTGCGGGAGCAGGATGCGCAGCTGGTTGCCCTCGTTGTTCGGGTTCAACCCGAGATCCGAGTCGCGGATCGCCTTCTCCATGGCGTTGATCTGCGAGTTGTCGTACGGCTTGATGATGACCATGCGCGGCTCCGGCACCCCGATGGACGCCATCTGGGGCAGCGGGGTGGGCGTGCCGTAGTAGTCGATGACGACCTTGGAGAACATGGCGGCGTTGGCGCGACCGGTACGGATGGCGCCGAACTCCTCCTTGGCGTGCTCGACCGCACGCTCCATCTTTTCCTCGGCCTCGAGGAGGGTGTCGTCGATCACCGGTCTCCTCGCCTCCTTCTGTTGCTCGTCGTGGGCTGATCTGCTGATCTGATGCGGAGGACCGCTGCGGTGGCCGGCGGGATCGGTCAGGCGGTGATCAGCGTACCGATCTTGTCGCCGCCGACCGCCCGGATGATCGTGTCCTCGCCCTGGGCGCCGAAGACCAGCATCGGCAGCCCGTTCTCCATGCAGAGGCTGAACGCCGCCGCGTCGGCCACCCGCAGGTTTCGCTGCAACACCTCGGAGAAGGTGATCGAGTCGAACTTGCTGGCGGCCGGGTCGATCCGGGGGTCGGCGCTGTAGACGCCGTCCACGCCGTTCTTGCTCATCAGCACCACGTCGGCGCGGATCTCCAGTGCCCGCTGGGCGGCCACCGTGTCGGTGGAGAAGTACGGCATCCCGGCACCGGCCCCGAAGATGACCACCCGACCCTTCTCCAGGTGCCGGATCGCCCGCAGCGGAATGTACGGCTCGGCGACCTGGGCCATCGTGATCGCGCTCTGCACGCGCGTCTCGATGCCCTCCTTCTCCAGGAAATCCTGCAACGCCAGGCAGTTCATCACGGTGCCGAGCATGCCCATGTAGTCGGCGCGGGCCCGGTCCATGCCGCGCTTCTGCAACTCCGCACCGCGGAAAAAGTTGCCGCCACCGACCACCACGGAGACCTGCACACCACGGCGGACCACGGTGGCGATCTGCCGGGCGATGGCCTGCACGACGTCGGGGTCGACACCGATCGCCCCACCGCCGAAGACCTCACCGGAGAGCTTCAGCACCACCCGACGGGCACGGCCGGGCGGCGGCGCCGTCGGGTCGTCCGCCTCCAGGCTCCGGTCGTTCACAACCTGCGTCATCCGCCCCGCCCCTCCCGCGCGCGCGTCGACCGCGCCGCGTCACCGCGTACCTGCCCGATGCCGACCCTATGTGACGAGGAGGCCGCGGTGCCTGTCGCGTACACCAGCGGCCTCCTCGTCGACGTTGCGTGCCCGTCCCGGCGCGCAACGCGCCCGGACGGTGGCGGCTCAGGCCTGGCCGACCTCGAACCGGACGAAGCGGGTCACCTCGATGCCCGCCTCGGTCAGCACCTGCTTGACGGTCTTCTTGTTGTCGGAGACCGACGCCTGCTCGATCAGGACGTAGTCCTTGAAGAAGGCGTTCACCCGGCCCTCGACGATCTTCGGCAGGGCCGCCTCGGGCTTGTTCTCCTCGCGGGCGGTCTGCTCGGCGATGCGCCGCTCGGACTCGACGACCTCGGCCGGCACCTCGTCGCGGGTGACGTACTTCGGGCGCATCGCGGCGATCTGCATCGCGGTGCCCCGGGCGTCGGCGTCGGCGGCCTCGTCGGACTTGCCGGTGTACTCCACCAGCACGCCGACGGCCGGCGGCAGGTCCTGGCTCTTGCGGTGCAGGTAGACCGCGACGGTGCCGTCGAGCTTGGCGAAGCGGTTCAGCACCAGCTTCTCGCCGATCTTGGCGGACTGCTCCTGGATCAGGTCGGCGACGGTCTTGCCGTCCAGCTCGGTGGCGAGCAGTTCCTCGGCGGTGCCGACGCCGCTGCGCTCCCCGTGCTCGACCAACTGCTGGGCCAGCGCGACGAACGCGTCGGTCTTGGCCACGAAGTCGGTCTCGCAGTTGAGCTCCAGCAGCGCCTTGCCGGAGTGCGCGACGAGGCCGTTGGCGGCGGTCCGGCCGGCCCGCTTGCCAACGTCCTTGGCGCCCTTGACGCGCAGGATCTCGACGGCCTTGTCGAAGTCGCCCTCAGCCTCGGTGAGCGCCTTCTTGCAGTCCATCATGCCGGCGCCGGTGAGGTCGCGGAGCTTCTTGACGTCCGCGGCGGTGAAGTTGGACATGACTCTCTCTTCGGTGTTGAGACTGCGGTGGGTGGTCTGAGGTGGCGGGCAACCCGGCCCCGGGGCCGGAGCTGCCGGCAGTGACCGCCGCATCCCGCCGCCCGAACCGGCGGCGGGATGCGGCGGCGCGGTCACTCGGCGGCGGCGGTGGCCGGCTGCTCGGTGGTGACGGCGGGCTGCTCGGCGGCAGCCGGCTCCTCGGCCTTCTTCGGCTCGAGCAGCTCGCGCTCCCACTCGGTCAGCGGCTCGTCGCTGCCGACCTGGCCCTCCGGCTTCTCGTCGCCACCACGACGCCGGCCGGAACGGGCGATCAGACCATCGGCGACGGCGGCGGCCACGACCTTGGTCAGCAGCTCGGCGGAGCGGATCGCGTCGTCGTTGCCCGGGATCGGGAAGTCGACCTCGTCCGGGTCGCAGTTGGTGTCCAGCACCGCGATCACCGGGATGCCCAGCTTGCGGGCCTCGTCGACGGCGATGTGCTCCTTCTTGGTGTCGACGATCCAGACCGCGGCCGGGAGCTTCTGCATGTCCCGCAGACCACCGAGGGTCTTGGTGAGCTTGGTCTTCTCGCGGAACAGCTGAAGGGTCTCCTTCTTGGTGTAGCCGGCGGCGGTGCCGGTCAGGTCACCCAGCGCCTCCAGCTCCTTCATCCGCTGCAGCCGCTTGTACACCGTCTGGAAGTTGGTCAGCATGCCACCGAGCCAGCGGTGGTTGACGTACGGCTGACCGACCCGGGTCGCCTGCTCGGAGATGGCCTCCTGAGCCTGCTTCTTGGTGCCGACGAACAGGATGCTGCCGCCCTCGGCCACCGTGTTGCGCACGAAGTCGTACGCCTTCTCGATGTAGTCGAGGGTCTGGCGCAGGTCGATGATGTAGATGCCGTTGCGCTCGGTCATGATGAAGCGCTTCATCTTCGGGTTCCAGCGCCGGGTCTGGTGCCCGAAGTGGACACCGCTCTCCAGCAGCTGACGCATGGTCACGACGGCCATGGTGGGGTACTCCTCAAGATCCCTGGTTGTTCCGCCCGACCGGTGGCCGGGCGTCCTGGCGCCTGGTCGCCGGCCATGGTGGGCCCGACGGGATCGGGACCAGGGAGGCCGTCGCCCCACGACGAGACGTGGGGAGGGCACGCGAGGTCGACCGCGCAAGGCGGTCGCCAAGAGCCCAGTGTACGCCCCCACCCCGCCACCCGGCCCCGGGCTCCCCTCCGGCGAAAGGACGGCCCCGGCACGGGCGGCTGGTGGGCCTGTTTCCCCCCGCATCGACCGGTCCCGGCAGGTGGGCCTGTTTCCCCCCGCATCGACCGGTCCCGGCTGGTGGGGTATGGGCGGGCTTCCCGCGCACCGGCGGTCCCGGCGGTGGTGGCACGCCGGACGGTGCAGGGGGTCAGCGGGCGGCCAGTGCGGCGGCGACGAAGAGGACCAGCCCGACGGTGAGGTAGGCGGTCGGCGGGCGCAGCCAGCCCCGGTCGCCGTCGGCCATCGCCAGCCCGCCGGCACGCAACCCGTACAGGCCACCGGCGAAGATCGGCAACCCGACCACCAGGAAGATGCCCACGACGACGTGTGACACCGGGACCGGATCGCCGGTCAGGCCGTGCAGCAGCACCCGCAGCGCCGGGATCTCGAAGACCAGCACCGACAGGCCCAGCAGCGCCGCCAGCGCCGGCCGCCGGGTGCGGTACACGCCGTCGGAGGCCGGCCCACCCGTCCGGTACGCCCCGTCGGGGCCGGCCACGCCGTCGGGACGGGGCACGACCGGCGTCATCGGGCCGGTCGGCACCTCCAACGGGGAGGGCTCGGCCGACCGGTTCGGTTCGACGATCGGATAGTTGCCCAGCGCCGCCGGCCGGGCCGGCTCGGAGCCGGCCAGCGGACCGGCCCCGCCGACCCCCAGCACGCCGGAGTCGGCGGCGAACCGACCCGTGCCGCCGTCAGCCGCGCCGAGCCGACCGGCACCACCCGACCGGCCCGGGTCGCCGCCACCCCGGTCCACCCCGGGGC
This sequence comes from Micromonospora humidisoli, assembly GCF_016900955.1. Taxonomy (NCBI): domain Bacteria; kingdom Bacillati; phylum Actinomycetota; class Actinomycetes; order Micromonosporales; family Micromonosporaceae; genus Micromonospora; species Micromonospora humidisoli. Next base: position 745,667 of record NZ_JAFEUO010000001.1, on the reverse strand, counting down.
CGGTCAGCAGGCCCGCCCCGGTGTCACCGGCACCCCGTACCGGGAGGCCACCGAGCGCCCCGACACCGGTGTCGCCGCTCGACCGGGCCACGCCGAGCGGGCCGGTCCCGGTGTCACCCACGCTCCGCCCCAGGCCGGTGTCCGTCAGACGGCCGGTCCCGGTGTCACCCACACTCCGCCCCAGGCCGGTGTCCGTCAGACGGCCGGTCCCGGTGTCGCCGATGCCCCGGGGCGAGCCGCCGAGCGCTCCCGTGCCGGTGTCCCCGAGCGGACCGGAGTCGGCGACGCCGGCCTCGCGGGCGGCCCGTCGACCCACCCGGTCGGTGGGAAGTTCACCGGATACCTCCGGTTCGTCCCGACGGAGCCTGGTCGGCCGGTATCCGGCGGAGTCGCCCCCACCGTCACCCAACGGGTCGGCCGCGTCGAAGCGCCCCGGATCGAGGCGGTTCGCGTCCGCGTACCGGCCCTCTTCGGCGGCCCGCTGGTCGGGTGTGCGCAACTCGTCGTACCGGCGCACCCCGCTCGCCGTCCGCCAGTCCGGGTCGTCGTATGCGCGGTCCCGGCCGGCCGGGTACCAACGCGACTCCTGATCTTCGGGGTAGCTCCGTCGTGCGTCCACGTCCGGCACCGTATGCGACCGACCCGTCCGACGCCATTCGCAGGTCGGGCCGCTCGGCAGGACCGATCGGACGGATCATCCCCGGTGGCCGACCCACCCCGGAGCAGGGCATATCCGGGTTTCCATAGCACGTCGCGGCCTTGATCGTCCGTTCGTCCACAGGCCCCCGGGTTGTCCACAGCCGGGACCACGGGGGTCGCGTCCCGCCCACCACCACCCGGACCCTGGCGGTCATGACCAACCGGAACCAGGCGATCGGCGCGTACGGCGAACGGTGCGCCGTACGCCATCTGATCGGGGCCGGGCTGCGCCCGGTGGCCCGCAACTGGCGCTGCCGCGCGGGCGAGATCGACGTCATCGCCTGGGACGGCCCGGTACTCGCCTTCTGCGAGGTGAAGACCCGCCGGGGGGACACCTACGGCAGTCCCGCCGAGGCGGTCGTCCCGGCCAAGGCCCGACGGTTGCGCGGGCTCGCCGTCCGCTGGTTGGCCGAGACCGGGACCACCGCCGACGAGATCCGGTTCGACGTCCTGTCGGTTCGGCTGCCATCGGCCGGGCCGGCCCGGGTCGAGCACCTCAAGGGGGCCTTCTGATGACCGGCGGGAGCCGGGACGACGACCGGCGGACCGGCGGGTGGGTCCGGTCGGGGGTGGCACGGTGAGCTACGCCAAGGTGCTCGGGGTGGGGTTGGTCGGCGTCACCGGCCACCTGGTCGAGGTCGAGGCGGACCTCTCCCCCGGGCTGCCGGCGGTGGTCATCTCCGGGCTGCCGGACACGGCCCTGCACGAGGCACGGGACCGGGTCCGGGCGGCCGTGGTCAACTCGGGGCAGCGCTGGCCCAACCGTCGGATCACCCTCAATCTGCTGCCCGCCACGCTGCCCAAGTACGGCTCGGCCTTCGATCTGGCCATCGCGGTCGCCCTGCTCGGTGCCGCCGGTGAACTGCCGCTGCTGCCGGTGGAGGGGGTGGTGGTGCTCGGCGAGTTGGGGCTCGACGGGACGGTCCGGCCGGTCCGTGGCGTACTGCCGATGGTCACCGCCGCCGTGCGCGCCGGGCTGGACCGGGTGGTCGTACCGGTGGGCAACGCGGCGGAGGCGGCGGTGATCCCCGGGGTACGGGTCCGCGCTGTCGACACCCTGCACCGGCTGGTGGCCTTCATCCGGGACGGCACTCCCTTGCTCGAACCACCCCCACCCGGCCCCGTCGAGGCGGTGGCCGGGCCGGATCTCGCCGACGTCGCCGGGCAGGGTCTGGGACGACGCGCGGTGGAGGTGGCGGCGGCCGGCGGACACCACCTCTCCCTGCTGGGGCCACCCGGTGCCGGTAAGACGATGCTGGCCGAGCGGTTGCCGTCGATCCTGCCGGAACTCGACGACGCCGCCGCGCTGGAGGTGACCGCGCTGCACTCGATCGCCGGCATCCTGCCCCCCGACGGCCGGCTGCTGCGCCGTCCACCGTTCCAGGCACCGCACCACTCGGCCACCATGGCGTCCCTGGTCGGCGGCGGCTCGGGACTGGCCCGGCCGGGGGCGCTGTCGCTGGCGCACCGGGGTGTGCTCTTCCTCGACGAGGCCGCCGAGTTCAGCAAGGCCGCGCTGGAGGCGTTGCGGCAACCACTGGAGAGCGGGCAGGTGCACCTGACCCGGGCCCGGGGCGGCACCCGGTATCCGGCCCGGGTCCAGTTGGTGCTGGCCGCCAATCCCTGCCCCTGCGCCCGGCCCGGGGGCGACACGCTGTGCGAATGCAGTCCGCTGGCGCGCCGGCGGTATCTCGGCCGGCTCTCCGGTCCCCTGCTCGACCGGATCGACGTACAGGTCAGGGTGCTGCCGGTGCGGGCGGCCGAGCTGATGGGCACCGACCCGGACGGTGAGCCGTCGGCGGCGGTCGCCGCCCGGGTGGCGGCGGCGCGCGGGGCAGCCGCCGAACGGTGGGCTGCGGTCGGGCACCGGCTCAACGCGGAAGTGCCCGGCCCGCTGCTGCGCCGCCCACCGTGGCGGCTCGCCGCCGGGGCGACCGCCGAGTTACGCGGTCGGCTCGACCGGGGTTCGCTCTCGGCCCGGGGCTTCGACCGGATCATCCGGCTCGCCTGGACGATCGCCGACCTCGACGGCCGGACCCGGCCCGACCGTGACGACGTCCGGGAGGCCATCGGCCTCAGAACAGGGGAGGAAGCGTGACCAGCATCGAGGACCTGCACGCCCGGGTGGCGCTGACCTGGCTGGCCGAGCCGGGCACCCGGTCGGTCCACCAGCTGGTGGGTCGGCTGGGTGCGGTGGACACCCTGGAGCTGCTGCTCGACGGTGGGGCGCCCGACGACACGTTGCGGGCGACGGTGGCGGCCCGGCTGGAGGCCGGCGACCCCAGGGCGGTGGCCGCCGAGGCGGTGGCACTCGTCGACCGGCTCGGCGCGCGGATCGTCTGTCCGGCCGACGACGAGTGGCCCGCCCCGCTGGGTGACCTGGAACGGCTCGAACTGCCCGGGGCGACCCGGAAGGTCGACCGGGAGACCGCCCCACCGCTGTGCCTGTGGGTACGCGGTGGATGGCCGCTGGCCGAGGTGCTGGACCGCTCGGTCGCGGTGGTCGGCGCACGGGCCGCCACCGGGTACGGCGTGCACGTCGCCACCGAACTCGGGTACGGCCTGGCCGACCGGGAGTGGACGGTGGTCTCCGGCGGCGCGTTCGGCATCGACGCCGCCGCCCACCGGGGCGCGTTGAACGCCGGTGGGGTGACGGTGGCGGTGCTGGCCTGCGGGGTGGACCGCCCCTACCCGATGGGCAACTCCGCGCTGTTCGACCGGATCGCCGAGACCGGCCTGCTGGTCAGCGAGTGGCTGCCGGGTGCCGAGCCACTGCGTCCCCGCTTCCTGGTCCGCAACCGGGTGATCGCCGCCGGGACCCGGGGCAGCGTGCTGGTCGAGGCGGCGGCCCGCAGCGGAGCAGCCCAGACCATGCACCGGGCGATCGCCCTCCGCCGTCCCTCGATGGTGGTGCCCGGCCCGGTCACCTCGGCGCTGTCCGTCGGCGCACACGAGCTGCTCCGCGAGTACGGGGACACCCGGCTCGTCACCGGGCTCGCGCACGTGCTGGAGGAGGTGGGCCGGATCGGAGTCGACCTGGCGCCGCCCGCCCGGGGTGCGGCCCGCCCGACCGACATCCTCGACGACGAGGCGACCATGGTGCGCGAGTCGATGCCCCGACGCGGCACGGTTGGCGCGGACGTGCTCGCCGCCCGGGCCGGCGTTCCGGTCCGGACGGCGTTACGCAAACTCGCCCTGCTGGAGGAGTTGGGCCTGGTGGCCCGCCGGGACGACGGCTATGCCCTCACCCGGCCCCCGTCACGCTGAGGTGGAGGCGACGGATGCCACCCGAAGGTGCCACCCCGGTGGACGGGTTGGAGTGCGATGATCGCTGCCGTGTCGATTCCCCGTCGTTCCGTCCTCGGTCTCGGGTTCGCCGCCGCCCTCGGGCTGACCGGCTGCGCGCAACACCCGCCCGCCGGGTCGGCCGGTTCCTGGGCCACCCCCTCCCCCGGTGACGGCCCGCAGGGCGGACAGGGCGCGGCGGCCGGCCGGTCGGGGGCCGCCGCCCGGGGTGCCGCCCCGACCGCAGCGAGCAAGCCGCGCACGCTCACCGTGGCGCTCCAGCGTTACCTCCAGCCCACCGCCGAGAACCCGAAGCATCCGACGTACGCCGGGGCGGTGGTGCTGGCGACGACCGACGGCGAGCCGACCGACCACCTGGCCGTCGGTGAGGCGCTGCGCTACGACGCCGGGCCGGTGCTGCTGCCGGCGGCGAAGCGGGTCGCCATGCGCCCCGACTCGATCTTCGATCTGGCCTCGCTCACCAAGGTCTACACCGCGATCCTCACCCTGCAACAGGTCGACAGTGGCCGGATCGATCTGGACGCTCCCGTGGTGCGGTACCTGCCCGGGTTCACCGGCGTCGGCAAGTCCACCGTCACCGTGGCGATGCTGCTGGCCCACACCAGCGGCCTACCGGTCGGGGCGAAGGTGACCGGCTACTCGACGATGGCGCAGCGGTGGCAGGCGGTGCTGGCCACCCCGCTGGTCAGCGGTGCCACCCCGGGCACGGTGTTCCGCTACTCCAGCGTCGGTCTGATGGTGGCCGGGAAGATCGTCGAGCAGGTCACCGGGCTCACCCTCGACCGGGCGCTGAAGACCTACCTGACCACCCCGTTGGGGCTGCGCTACACCGGGTTCAACCCCAACACCTGGCTCAGCGCGGCCGACCGGGCCAACCGCCTGGTCGCCACCGACGCCCGTTCCTCCCGCGGACTGCTGCGGGGTGTGGTGCACGACGACGTCGCCAACCACCTCGGCGGGGTCGCCGGCCACGCCGGGATCTTCGCCCCCGCCGGGGAGGTGGCGGTCATCGGGCAACTGCTGCTCGACGGCGGCAGCCACGGCGGGAAGCGCATCCTCGCGGAGAACACCGTCGCCCGGATGCTGCGCAACGCCAACACCGGGTTGCCCGCCGTCGACCCGGACCGGCCGGGACGCACCTCCGACCACGGCCTCGGCGTGGTGCTCAACCAACCCTGGTTCATGGGCAGGCTCGCCCGACCCGCCACCTTCGGGCACACCGGGTTCACCGGCACCTCGTTCCTGGTCCAGCCCGACCGTCGCCGGGTGCTGGTGCTGCTGACCAACCGCGCCCACCCGAACTGGAGCTGGGCCGACCCGGACCCGGCCCGGGTCGCCGTGGCCGACACGTTCGCCTGACCGCAGGTCGGCGTCGGTGCCGCCCGCTCGCGCATCCCGCCGGGCGGGCCGCTGCAAGGGAATCCGCACCTGCCCGGCGGACGGACCGGTCTCCGGTGGCCACCGCCGGGAACCTGGCCGGGTCCGGGCCTGTCGCCACCCGTGGTCGTCCGTAAGCTGGCCCGATGGACCCGGACGACCGCGCGGTGACAGGACGGCGACCGTCGATCCGCCGACGCAGGGCCGTCCCGGCCGGGACGGCGCGGTGAGCCGGGACGGCGCGGGGACCCGGGCCACCCATCAGGCGTTGCCACCGGCCATGCGGGACGCGGTCGACGGGTTCGCCGCGCACCTGGCGCAGGTACGCAACCGCTCCGCGCACACCGTCCGGGCGTACGTCGCCGACCTGGTCTCGCTGCTCGACCATGCGGTCCGGATGGGCTGCACGGCCCCCGCCGACCTGGATCTGGGCGTGTTGCGCAGTTGGCTGGCGAAGCAACGGACCACCGGCGCGGCATCCAGTTCGTCGGCCCGACGGGCCGCTGCGGCGCGTACCTTCAGCGGCTGGGCCCACCGGTCCGGCCTGACGGCGACGGACGTGGCCGCCCCGCTGGCCACCCCGAAGACGCGGCGGGAACTGCCTGTGGTGCTCCGCGCCGACCAAGTCGCCACCCTGGTGGAGGCACCGGGACGGGACCGGTCCGCCGCCCCGGGCCACGACGGCGGTTCCCCGCAGGACAGGTCCCCGGGCGACGGGCCCGGCGGGCCTGGTCACTCCGGTGCCGGCGGGCCTTCGGCGCAGGTGGACCCGGCGGACGAGGCGGTCCTGGTGCGTGACCGGGCGCTGCTCGAACTGCTCTATGCGACAGGCGCGCGGATCAGCGAGGTGTGCGGTCTGGACACCACGGACGTCGACCGGGAACGTCGGGTGATCCGCGTCCTCGGCAAGGGCAACCGGGAACGGACGGTCCCGTACGGGTTGCCGGCGCAGCGGGCGCTCGACAGGTGGTTGGCGGCCGGCCGACCCGAACTGGCCGGTCCGGACTCCGGGCGGGCCCTGTTCCTCGGTGCCCGGGGCGGGCGGCTGCACCCGACGATGGCCCGGCGGATCGTCGCCGGGTACGCACGGGCCGCCGGGTTACCGCCGACCAGCCCGCACGGGCTCAGGCACTCGGCGGCCACCCATCTGCTGGACGGCGGGGCCGACCTGCGGGCGGTGCAGGAGTTGCTGGGGCACTCGTCCCTGGCGAGCACCCAGATCTACACCCACGTGTCGGTGGAACGGCTCCGCGCCGCCTACCGTCAGGCCCACCCCCGGGCCTGAGCGCCCCGCAGGCCGCACGCGGGGTGTGGTGAGCGGCGACGATCGGTCCGGCCGCCCGGCGGGGTGCGGGCTACGATCGCCCGATGAGCGTCCCGACGCCACCCGAGTCGATTCCCGGGGCCCGACTGCTCTTCACCCTCGACCCCTCGGTCAGTTACCTCAACCACGGGGCGTTCGGTGCGGTGCCGCTCAGCGTGCAGCGCACCCAGCAGCGGCTGCGCGACGAGATGGAAGCCAACCCACAGCGTTTCTTCGGCATGGCGCTGGTCGAACGGTTCGCCCACACCCGACGGCACCTGGCGGCTTTCCTCGGTGCCGATCCGGAGGGCACCGCCCTGGTCGGCAACACCACCACGGGGGTGGCCGTGGTGCTCCAGTCGCTCGGCCTGCGCCCCGACGACGAGGTGCTCGGCACCGACCACGGGTACGGCGCGGTGAACTACTCCGTCGCCCGGGAGTGCCGTCGCACGGGCGCGACCACCCGTACCCTGCACCTGCCCCGGTTTGCCACCGACGCGCAGATCGTGGACATCGTTCGGGCCGGCCTGCGGCCGGGGCGTACCCGGTTGCTGCTGGTCGACCAGCTCACCTCGGCCACCGCCCGGGTGCTGCCGGTCGCCGCGCTGGTGGCGGTGGCCCGGGAGCACGGCATTCCGGTCCTGGTGGACGCCGCGCACGTGCCCGGGATGCTGCCGGTGCAGGTCGACGCGATCGGGGCCGACTTCTGGGTGGGCAACCTGCACAAGTGGGGGTTCGCCCCACGCGGCACCGCCGTGCTGGTCGTCGCCCCGTCGTGGCGGTCGCGGATCGAGCCGTTGGTGGTGTCCTGGCAGCAGGCCGAGGGTTTCCCGGGCAACGTCGAGTGGCAGGCCACCCTCGACTACACGAGTTGGTTGAGCGCCCCGGCCGGTCTCTACGCGCTGCGCAGCCTCGGCATCGAGCGGGTCCGGGAGCACAATGCCGCACTGGCGGCGTACGGGCAGCGGGTGGTCGGGGACGCGCTCGGGGTGGCCCCGACCGACCTGCCCGACCCGGGCGGGCCGGGGGTGGCGATGCGGATCGTGCCGTTGCCGGCGGGTGTCGCCGGCACCCTGGAGGAGGCTGCTGCCCTGCGGGGCCTGATCGCCGAACGCCTCGCCGCCGAGGTCGCGGTGATGGCCTGGCACGGGCGGGGTTGGCTGCGGCTGTGCGGCCAGGTCTACAACACCCCCGACGAGTACGAGCGGCTCGCGGCCCGACTGCCGGCGTTGCTGGCCGGGCGGGGCTGAGCCGACGCCGGCGGAGCGCCGACCGCACCGGCAGGGTGCCGCGTCGTCCCGCCGGGCGACCCCGTCCGGCCCGGCACCCCATCGTCGACCACCACCGGTGGGGGCGGGCGCGTCGCCGCTGGCCGGACGGCGTCCCGTGGCGGTTTCGCGGGTCGGGTGGAAGCCGGCGTCGACGGTGGAACCCGGTCCGACGCCGGGGCTGGGGCCGGCCGTCACCGGGAGCAGGCGGACCCGACCGAGCCCCAGCAGGGCCAGCGGGTCGAGGTACTCCGGGCCGCGTCGGGCACCCCAGTGCAGGCAGCCCTCGGCCGGTACGGCCGTCAGGGGGCAGCCCGGGTGCCCGGCCAGCAGCACGCCCACCGCGGCACCGGCCGCCACCACGTCACCGGTGCGCACCCGGGGACGTACCGGCTCGTAGGTGGTCCGTAGTCCTTGCGGGTGGCCGACGGTGACCACCGGCCGGCCGGCGACCATGCCGGCGAAGAGCACCGTGCCGGCGCCGGCGGCCCGGACGGCGGCACCGGGTGCGGCGGCGAGGTCCACGCCCCGGTGGCCGGCGAGCCAGGGCATTGGGGGTGGGTCGAACGGGCGTACCGGCCGGGGCGGACCGTCGAGTGGCCACCGGAACGCCGGTGTGGGCGCGGCCCGGAGGGGGGCGGATCGTGGCGGGGGCGGCCGGACGGGGAGCCCGTGTGAGCCGAACACGAGCACGGCGACCCCGAGGGCCGTCACCTGCCGTAGTCCTGTGCGCATCACCGCAGCATGCCGGGATCGCACGCGTCGTGCCGCGCACCCGGTGTCCGCTGTGGATGACGGGGCGGGCTGTGGAAAACGCCCGACGGGCCGGTGGATCTGCTATGCCGCCCGCCGTCGGGGCGGAACGACGACGGTGCCGGCCACCGCCGGGGCGGAGGGAGCACTGCCGGTCGCCGGGGCGGAGCGACCACGGTGCCGGCCGGCGGACCGGTCTAGGCTGGCGGGATCGCAGTGCGGCGCGGACCGGGAGGCCACCGATGACCACCATGGACGACGTGAGCCGACCCTCGCGGGTCGCCGGGCCGGACGAGGCGATCAGCCCGGAGGAACTCCAGCTGGCCGCCCGCAACCATGGCATACCGCTCGAAGCGTTGCGGTACGACGTCACCCCGGCCGGCCTGCACTATCTGCTCATCCACTACGACATCCCCGACCTCGACCCGGCGGCCCACACGTTGACCGTGGCCGGGGCGGTGGGTCGGTCGCTCCGGCTCGGGCTGGCCGAACTGCGCGAACGCCCCCGGGTGACCCACCGGGTGACGCTGGAGTGCGCCGGCAACGGCCGGGCGCTGCTGCACCCGCGCCCGGTCAGCCAGCCCTGGCTGGTGGAGGCGGTGGGCAACGCCGAGTGGACCGGCACCCCGCTGGCGCCGTTGCTGCGCGAGGCCGGGATCGCCTCCGACGCGGTGGACGTGGTGTTCACCGGTGCCGACCACGGCGTGGAACGCGGGGTGGAGCAGGACTACCAGCGGGCCCTGCCGGTGGACGACGCGCTGCGCGACGAGGTGCTGCTGGCGTACGAGATGAACGGTGCTCCCCTGCTGCCCCAGCACGGCGCGCCGCTGCGGTTGATCGTCCCCGGCTGGTACGGCATGGCGCACGTCAAGTGGCTGCGCACGATCAGCGTGCTGACCCGGGAGTTCGACGGCTACCAGAACGCGGTGGCCTACCGGCTGCGGCGCGACGCCGACGACCCGGGGGTGCCGGTGACCCGGATCGAGCCCCGGGCGCTGGTCCGGCCGCCGGGTTTCCCGGATTTCATGTCCCGGACGCGGATGCTGCGGCCGGGCCCGTGCACGGTGGACGGACGCGCCTGGTCGGGGCACGGCCCGGTGGTGGCGGTGGAGGTGACCACGGACGGCGGGGCGAACTGGTCGCCGGCCATCCTGGACCCGCCCGCCGGCGGCGGGTGGTCGTGGCGACGTTGGCGGTACGAGTGGACGCCGCAACCCGGCCGCTACGCGCTGGGAGCGCGGGCGACCGACGCGTCGGGGCGGACGCAGCCGGTGGAGCAGCCGTGGAACCGGGGCGGGTTCGCCAACAACCTCGTCCAGCGGGTCGACGTGGTGGTCATCGGGGAGTGAGGGCGGTACGGGGCTGGTCGGGGCCCGGCGTCGGCGGGTGGGGCGTCGACGCCGGGCCGCCGGTCAGCTACCGAAGCCCGAGTCGGCGGGCAGCGAGATGTCGGGCTTCTCCAACTCCTCGACGTTGACGTCCTTGAACGTCATCACCCGGACGTTCTTGACGAAGCGGGCCGGACGGTACATGTCCCAGACCCAGGCGTCGTGCATCTCGACCTCGAAGTAGACCTCGCCGTCGGAGTTGCGCACGTGCAGGTCCACCTGGTTGGCCAGGTAGAAGCGGCGTTCCGTCTCCACCACGTAGGAGAACTGACGGACAATGTCGCGGTACTCCCGGTAGAGCTGCAGCTCCATCTCGGTCTCGTACTTTTCGAGATCTTCCGCGCTCATCGCACTCCGCCTTCCATGACCACATCTTCCCCCACCGGTGCCGGAGGCCGAGGCTGCTCGCCCAACGCCACGCCGACGGTACCCCCTGTCGGCCCCGAGCGCTCCATCGGCTCGGGGGCGGCTGCGCCGACCGGCCGGCGGGCCCGGGGCGGGGCACCCTCCCGGCCGGAGACGGCGGCCACGTTGACGTACGAGAACCGGTGCTCCACGCAGGGCCCCCGCTCACGCAGCGCCTCGGTGTGCTCGGCCGTGACGTACCCCTTGTGCTCGGCGAAACCGTACCCCGGGTGGCGTGCGTCCAGCTCCACCATGATCCGGTCCCTGGTGACCTTGGCCAGTACGCTGGCCGCCGCCACGCAGGCCGCCACCCGGTCGCCCTTCCAGACCGCCAGCCCCGGCACGTCCAGCCCGTCCACCCCGAAGCCGTCGGTGAGCACGTACTCCGGTCGGGTGGTCAACGAGGCCAGGGCCCGGCGCATCGCGGCGAGGTTGCACACGTGCAGCCCCCGGGCGTCGACCTCCTCGGCCGGGATGACCACCACCGCGTACGCCAGGGCGCGGGCGACCACCTCGGCGTAGACCCGCTCCCGGCTGGCCGGGGTGAGCAGCTTGGAGTCGGCCAGTCCCTCGATTTCGCCGCGTCGTCCCTCGGGGAGCACCGCGGCGGCGGCCACCAGCGGGCCGGCGCAGGCCCCCCGGCCGGCCTCGTCCGCGCCCGCGACGTGCCGGAACCCGCGTCGTTGCAGGGCGCGTTCCAGCGCGTAGAGCCCACCGTCGCGGCGCACCACCGTGCGCGGCGGGGTCAGCACGACGCCTCCGGGGCCGGGGCGGCGGCCAGCACCTGGGTGAGCAGGGCGGCCAGGTCGGTGGGGTAGAACCGATCGGCGGTGTCGGCCAGTTCGGCCGCCGACCACCAGCGGTGCCCGGTGACGCTGGCCCGCTCGATCGCGTCGAAACCGGCCGTGTCCACGTCCCAGGTGGGCACCCGCACCACGAAGAACTCCTGTTCCTGGCGGTACCACACGCCGTCGAAGGGAAACTCGATCGTCTCGGTGCGGACCGACCGGCCCAGTTCGGCCGGCGTCAGCCGCAGCCCGGTCTCCTCGGCCAACTCCCGGGCGGCACCGACCGCCGGGGACTCCCCCGGGGTGAGCCCACCGCCGGGGGTGAACCAGTACCGGTGACCCGGGCGGGCCGGGTCGACGCCCTCGAAGAGGAGCACCCGGCCGGACGCGTCGACGAGCAGCACCCGGCCCGCACGACGGGGGTGGAAGACGGTCACCGCACCAGCCTGCCAGACGGTGCCGGCGGTCGGCCACGCCCGGGGCGGGCGCAGCCGGTCAGGGGTTGGGAATGTCGTCGAACGACTTCGGCACGGTCAGCCAGGTGGCCCGGTCGAACGGCCAGAACACGGTGAAGGCCCGGCCCACCACCTCGCCCTCGGGGATGGTGGCGCTGTCGATGTTGCGGCCGGACTGCTGCCAGTGCTCCAGGGAGTCCCCGGAGGCCGAGCGGTGGTCACCCATCACCCAGAGCCGCCCCGCCGGGACGGTGATGTCGAACTCCTGGTCGGCGGGCTTGTCCTGCTCGCCGTTGGCGGAGTAGATGTACGGCTCGTCGAGGGACTTGCCGTTGATGGTCAGCCGGTCCTGCGCGTCGCAGCAGACCACGTGGTCACCGCCGACCCCGATCACCCGCTTGATGAAGTCCTCACCGTCGGGGTTGCCGCTCCACTCGGTCGGCGCCTTGAACACCACCACCTCGCCGCGGTGCGGTGAGCGGAAGTCGTAGACCAGCTTGTTGACCAGCACCCGATCGTCGATCTTGAGGGTGTTCTCCATGGACGGCGACGGGATGAAGAAGGTCTGCAGCACGAATGCGCGGACCAGCACCGCCACCAGAATCGCGACGCCCAGGAGAATGGGCAGCTCCTTCCAGAAGGAGCTGCGCGGCTTTTCGGTCTGCTCGTCAATCACGGGTGGAGCCTACGTCGCCGGAGCCGACGGGGCCGCCCGGAACGCCGGAGGTGTTGCGGCCACCCGGCCCGTCGTCGCCGTTCCCGTCGTCGGATCCGCCCCCGGTCAACGGGCCGGGCGGGGTCACGGGCCCACGCCCGTCGCCCGGACCGGGTGACGGCGGCGAGCAGGGCGGCGACCGGGAGGAGCAGGACCACGTCGCCGGTCGGGGTCGGCCGGACCGGGGCCGGGGCGGTGTTCGCGGCGGCGGAGTCGGACAGCTTGGCGAAGGTGGCGGGCACCGGCAGCGACGTCCACCGCGACGACGGCCACACCACCATGAACGCCCGGCCGACCACGTTGTCGATGGGCACCGGGCCCTGGCAGCGGGCGTCCTGGGAGACCAGCCGGTGGTCACCCATCACGAAGATCTGCCCCGGGGGCACGACCACCTCGTCGAAGCGGCGGGACCGGCACTCCTTCGGGTTGGGTGGCACGTCCAGCGGGGAGTCGCGCACCACGTACGGCTCGTCGAGCGGGATGCCGTTGACCATGACCCGACCCTGGTCGTCGCAGCACTTGACCCGGTCGCCAGGGAGCCCGATCACCCGTTTGATGAAGTCCTTCTCGCCGGGGCGGCTCACCCCGACCAGGTCGCCGAGGGTGCGTCCGATCTTGCCGGCGGCACCGGTCGGCGGCACCGGATTCTCCTGGGCGACCCACTTGTCGGTGCCCCGGAACACCACCACCTCGCCGCGCAGCGGGTCGCGCATGTCGTAGACGACCTTGTTGACCAGCACCCGGTCGCCGATGAGGAGGGTGTCCTCCATCGAGCTGGACGGGATGAAGAAGGCCTGGAGCAGGAAGGTGCGGATCAGCACCGCGAGGCAGAACGCCACGATCAACAGCAGGGGCAGCTCCTGCCAGAGGGGCATCTGCCGACGGGCGGGACGGGCCCGCCGACGCCACGGGTCCGCTGTGCCGTTCGAGTCAAGCACCTGCACCACGCCACTCCCCGGTCCGCAGAAACGACACTACCGCCCGGGGGCCTCGTCGAGGCCCCACGGGCGGCAGGGACGATCGGAGCGCCGCGACCTGTCGTCGCGACGCCACCCGCCGGTCTGCGCCCGTACCGATCAGCGTAATGCGCTCTGGTCGATACGACATCCGCGCAGGTCAGGCGGCGTGGCGAACGGAGATCAGCTGGGCTGCTTCTCGCGCTTCTCCTTGATCTTGGCCTTCTTGCCGCGCAGCTCGCGCAGGTAGTAGAGCTTGGCCCGGCGCACGTCACCGCGGGTCACGACCTCGATCCGGTCGATACCCGGGCCGTTGAGCGGGTACGTCCGCTCCACACCCACGCCGAAGCTGACCTTGCGGACCGTGAAGGTCTCGCGCAGACCGTCACCCTGGCGGCGGATGACGACGCCCTGGAAGATCTGGACCCGGGACCGGTTGCCCTCGACGACCCGCGCGTGCACCTTGACGGTGTCACCGGCCCGGAAGTCGGGGATGTCGGTACGCTTCGACTGGGCGTCAAGGGCGTCCAGGATGTTCATCGCTGCGTCCTCGTGATGCTCACGGCGCACCGTCACTCGGTGCGCGGATGGGTGATTCTGATCCCCGGGTGGTTGCCGGCGGGCCGACCCCGGTCGGGAATCCTCGCAGCCATCCGCGGCGCGGACGGATGCGGCAACCCCTCTACTTTGCCACATCCCCCGGGGGCAGGGGAAAGCCACCCCGGTCCAGCGCGGCCACGTCCCGTTTGTCGAGGATCTCCGGGGACAGCGCGGCGATCAGGTCGGGCCGTCGGCGGGCCGTCCGGGTCAGCGCCTCGTCGCGCCGCCAGCGGGCGATCCGCCCGTGGTCGCCCGAGCGGAGCACGTCGGGCACCTCGTGCCCCCGCCAGCTCGCCGGTTTGGTGTACATCGGGGCTTCCAGCAGGCCGTGGGCGTGCGATTCGTCGTCCAGCGAACCGGCGTTACCGAGCACCCCGGGCAACAGCCGGGTGACCGCCTCCAGGATCACCAGCACCGCGACCTCGCCGCCGAAGAGCACGTAGTCGCCGAGTGAGACCTCGGTGACCTTCAGCCGGGTGGCCGCGTGGTCGAGCACCCGTTGGTCGATGCCCTCGTACCGGCCGCAGGCGAAGAGCAGGTGCGACTCGGCGGCCAGCTCGTGCGCCATCGCCTGGGTGAACGGCACACCGGCCGGAGAGGGCACCAGCAGCCGGGGCAGGGTCAGGCCGTCCGGGGCCAGTTCGTCGGGGGCCAACGCGTCCAGCGCCTCGCCCCACGGCTCGGGCCGCATCACCATGCCCGGCCCGCCGCCGTACGGCGTGTCGTCGACCGTACGGTGCACGTCGTGGGTCCAGGCCCGCAGGTCGTGGACGGCCAGCCGGAGCAGGCCCTGCTCCCGGGCCCGCCCGATCAGGGACAGGTCGAGCGGGGCGAAGTACTCCGGGAAGATCGACACGATGTCGACGCGCATGTGGGTGGCTTCCGGCTAGAGGTCGAGCAGACCGGCCGGCGGGTCGACGACGACGCGTCCGCCGGCGAGATCGACCTCCGGGACGATCGCCTTGACGAACGGGATCAGCGCGCTGCCCCCCTGCGGGCGGCGCAGGACGAGCAGGTCGGAGGCCGGCGCGTGGTCGATCTTCGCCACCTCGCCGAGGTGCTCACCGGCCGGGGTGACCACGGCCAGGCCGACCAGCTGGTGGTCGTGGAACTCCTCCGGGTCCTCCGGCGGGGCGACGGAGGCGCTGTCCACCCCGAGCAGGGTGCCGCGCAGCGCCTCGGCGGTCTCCCGGTCGAGCACCCCCTCGAAGGCCACCAGCATCCGCCCCTGGTGCCAGCGCGCCGACTCGATGGTCAGCTCGCCGGGAACCTCGTAGACCACACCGGGATCGACGGTCGGGGCCGGTTCGGCCTCGCCCCGGCGCGGTGCCGCCGCCCGGGGCGTCGCCCCCGGCTCGGTGCTGAGCACCGCGCCGGGGGCGAACCGCGCTTCGGGCTCGTCGGTCCGCACCTCCACGGTGACCTCACCGCGGATGCCGTGCGGCTTGCCGATCCTGCCGACGATGAGCAGCATCAGTACGAGTCGACGATGTCGACGCGCACCCCGCGCCCACCGATGGAGCCGATCACCTGACGCAGCGCCTTGGCGGTCCGCCCGGACCGCCCGATCACCGTGCCGAGATCCTCCGGGTGCACGCGGACTTCCAGCCGCTTGCCCCGACGGGAGTCGACCATGCGGACGCGCACGTCGTCCGGGTGGTCGACGATTCCCTTGACCAGGTGCTCCAGGGCGGGACGCAGCGGCATGTCAGGCCTGCTCACCGGCGTCGGCAGCAGCAGCCGGGGCCTCGGCCGGGGCCTCGGTCTTCGGCGCCTCGGTCTCGGCCGGGGTCTCCGCCTTGGCGGCGGCCTTGCGGGCCGGCTTGGCCGGGGTCTCCGGGGCCAGGCCGGCAGCGGCCTTCGCCTCGGCCTCGTACGCCGCCTTGCGGTCGGCGCGCTCGGCGGCGACCTTGAGCGGCGGCGGGGCCGGCAGGCCCTTGAACTTCTGCCAGTCGCCGGTCAGCTCCAGCAGACGCTGGACGGCCTCGCTCGGCTGCGCGCCGACCGAGAGCCAGTACTGGACCCGCTCCGACTTGACCTCGATGATCGAGGGGTCTTCCTTCGGCTGGTAGACGCCCACGAACTCGATCGCGCGACCGTCACGCTTGGTGCGCGAGTCCGCGATGACGATGCGGTACTGCGGGTTGCGGATCTTGCCCATCCGCAGGAGCCGGATCTTTACGGCCACAGTTGTTTCGCTCCTGTTGCGATTTCACCGACCCGGCGACGGGCGGTGCACGGGTGAGCGTCGACCGACACAGTGGGGTTGGGCCGGAGACTGCTCGATGGACTGGCGACGCGCCCGGGTTAGAGGGCGCCGGACGCGCGCCGGATACCAGCGACCCATTCTGCCAGATCACCCGCCGAACACTCACATCGGGCCGGCCCACCGGCACGGCCGGCCGGCCCGACCCTCACGGCGACCCGTCCAGAGTGATCCGCATCACACTTACCGTGCGGGTGGCCGGTCCCAGCCGGGCGGCAGCTCCGTCGGGGTCGTCCAGTCGGCTGGCGGGACGAAGTCGCACCAGGTGCCGTCGAACGGGAACTCGCCCGCCTCGGCGAGGGCGATCACCCGCTCCCCCTCGGCCCGGACCGCCTTCTCGTCGGCCACCCAGTAGTGGTCGGGGAAGGCGAGCCGCTCGGTGAACTCGCCCTCGTCCTTCCACTGCCAACTGAGGTCGGGGCGGACCACCACATCCAGGTCCTGGTCGACCACGTCCACCCCGGCCACCGGTCCGTCGTCCCACCGGACGCCGGGCTCCTCCAGATTGACGTACCAGGCGACGAACCGGTCCTGCTCGTCGCGGAAGAACCAGACCGAGTGGGCCGCGCCCGCAGGCAGGAACTCCAGCAGCGGCGGCCCGTTCCACCGGCCCCGGGCCAACCGGTACGACGACGCGATCCACTCGGTGAACGGCATCGCCCGCATGCCCAGACCCGCCTCGGACACCTCGTGCGCCACAGGCGTGTCCCGGGCCACCCAGAGCAGCAGGCCCCGGTCGTCGTCGAGCACCACCCGCGCCGGCCGGACCCACCCGATCCGGCCACGCCGCACGTTCCGGTGCAGGATCAACTGACCCGGTTCGAAACGCATCACACCTCCACAGATCGGGACGGGATCGCGACGCTCCGGCCCGGCAGCCCCGCCCCCGGGGCGACGGTGCAGCCGGGACCGACGTGCGGCCGGCTCCGGGTGCCGGTTGCGGAGCGAGGCGGAGCGCCGCGCCCACGGCCGGTCGGGACCCGGACGCCTGACCTGCGGGACCCCGCATGCCGGGTCGGCCTGCGGGACCCCGGGGCCGGATCAGTAGGCGCGGGCCAGGATGGCGGTCAAGTCCGGCTCGTCCTCGCTGTCCGGGACGGAGCCGTCGGCGCGCAGCAGGCACCGGACGGTGACGCCCTGGCCGTTGGCCTCGGCCTCGCCCGGCACACCGACGGCCGACCAGGGCACCATGGCCCAGCCGGTGGCCGCCGCCTCGATCGCCTCGGCCAGGGTGGACACCGTGACGGTGCGGGACCGCCGGTGGGCCAGTGCCTCGTCGTGCAGCGCCTGCTGGTCGGCCTCCAGGGCGGCCAGGACCGCGCCGACCACGTCGGCGACCGGGGTGGGGGCCTTCGAGCCGTCCGTCCGGCGGACCACGACCGCGTTGCCGGCCGCCAGGTCGCGGGGCCCGACCTCGACGCGTACCGGATAGCCGCGCAGCTCGGCGTCGACGGCCCGGCGGCCGAACGCGGTGTCGGTCCGGTCGTCGAGCGCGACCCGGACGCCGGCGTCGCGCAGCGCGTCGCGCAGCTTGGCCGCCGCCTCGCCGACGCCGTCGCCCGCCTTGACGATCATGACGTACGCCTGGATCGGAGCCAGTCGCGGCGGCACCCGCAGCCCGTTGTCGTCACCGTGCGCCATGATCAGCCCACCGAGCATCCGGGTCGAGGTGCCCCAGGAGGTCGTCCAGGCGTGCTCCCGGCCACCCTCGGCCGAGGAGTAGCTGATGTCGAACGCCTTGGCGAAGTTCTGCCCCAGCTCGTGACTGGTGCCGAGCTGGAGCGCCTTGCCGTCGCCCATCATGCCTTCGCAGGTGTAGGTGGCGGTCGCCCCGGCGAACCGCTCCCGGGTGGTCTTCAGCCCGACCACCACCGGGATGCCCATGACGTTGACCATCAGGTCCTCGTACGCCTCGTGCAGGATCTTGCGGGCGTAGGCGCGGGCGTCGTCCCGGGTGGCGTGCGCGGTGTGCCCCTCCTGCCAGAGGAACTCGCTGGTACGCAGGAAGATCCGGGGACGCAACTCCCAGCGGACCACGTTCGCCCACTGGTTGAGCAGCAGCGGCAGGTCCCGGTAGGAGTCGATCCACTTGGCCATGAACTCGCCGATCACCGTCTCGCTGGTGGGGCGCACCACCACCGGCTCGGCGAGCTGCTTGCCGCCACCGTGGGTGACCACCGCCAACTCCGGCGAGAAGCCCTCGACGTGCTCGGCCTCGCGCTTGAGGTAGCTCTCCGGGATGAACAGCGGGAAGTAGGCGTTCTCCGCGCCGGCCGCCTTGATCCGGGCGTCCATCTCGGCCTGCATCCGCTCCCAGATGGCGTAGCCGGCCGGTCGGATGACCATGGTCCCCCGGACCGGGCCGTTGTCGGCCAGCTTCGCCTTGGCGATCAGGTCCTGGTACCAGCGGGGAAAGTCCTCCGCACGGGGAGTGAGCACGCGAGCCATGACCGCACATCCTATGCGTCCCCCGACAGGTCGGCGCAGCCGGGCGCGCCCGCACTACCATCTGCCGTCATGCTCTGCGACCCGGCACCGGCCCTGGCCCCGCTCGCCGCCCGCTGGGTGGCCTGGGTGGCCGCGCACCGTCAGCCGATCAACCCGGTCAAGGACGACACCGGCCGGCACGGCGGGCGTCACCAGCCAGACGACGTGTGGTTCCTCGCGGGCACCTTCGGCGGCGGGGTCAGCCGGCGCTGCGTGGTGCCGGCGGGCCGTCCGCTGTTCTTCCCGGCGTTCAGCTACTGGCAGCCCGGCCGCCGCGACGAGCCGGCCGAGCCGATGCCCGACGCCAGCGGGCACGCCGAACTGGACGGGGCCCCGGTGCCGGTACGGCCGGCCGGCTCCGCCGCCTCGTTCCCGGTCCGGGGGTTCTTCAACAACGTCGTCACCACCTGGCCGTGGCCGGTGCAGGTCTCCTGCTGGGGCCTGTGGGGGCTGGTGCCGCCGCCGGCGCCGGGCACGCACCGGCTGACCTTCGCCGGGCACGACGGCGCGCGGTTCTGGGTCGAGGCCGAGTACGAACTCGACGTGCGCTGAGCGGCGTCCGTGGCCGTCGACCACCGTGGTCGGCGGCGCAACCGGCGCGCGGGCCGGCCACGGGCGACCCGGCCGGTCAGCGGACCACCCGGCCGCGCAGGACGATCCGGCTGGGCGTCCGGACCACCCGCAGGTCGCGGCGCGGGTCCTCGGGGTAGACGACCAGGTCCGCCAGGCCGCCCTCGACCAGGCCGGGGAAGCCGAGCCACTGTCGGGCCCGCCAGGAGGCGGCGGCGAGGACGTCCACGGCGGGCATGCCGGCCTGCTCGTGCAGCAGCAGCATCTCCTCGGCGGCCAGCCCGTGGTCGATCCCGCCGCCCGCGTCGGTGCCCACGTAGATCGGCACCCCGGCCTCGTGGGCGGCCCGGACCACCTCGGGGAAGCGGTCGCGAAGGGCGAGCATGTGGTCGGCGTAGCCGGGGAACTTGGGGCGGGCCGCGGCGGCGATGCCCCCGAAGGTCCGAATGTTGATCATCGTGGGGACCAGCGCGGTGCCCTGCCGGGCCATCAGGTCGATCAGGTCGAGGCTCAGCCCGGTGCCGTGCTCCACCGAGTCCACCCCGGCCCGCACCATGATCTCCACGGCCGACTCGCTGAACGTGTGCACCGCCGCGCGTACCCCGGCGGCGTGCGCGGCGGCCACGGCGGCGGCCATCGTGTCGGCGTCCCAGGCCGGGGCGAGGTCGCCGACGCCCCGGTCGATCCAGTCGCCGACCAGCTTGACCCAGCCGTTGCCGGCGGCGGCCTGCGCGGTGACCGCCGCGGTCACCTCCGCCGCGTCGACCTCCAGCCCGATGTCACGCAGGTAGCGCTTCGGCGGGGCGACGTGCCGCCCGGCGCGGGCCAGTCGCGGCAGGTCCGGTTCGTCGTCGAGTTCGGGGTACGGGTACGGCGAGCCGGCGTCGCGCAGCGCGAGCACCCCGGCGTCCCGGTCGGTACGGGCCAACGTGCGGGCCTGGTCGAGCGAGGTGACCGGGGTGGCGCCCCGGGCGATGCCGAGGTGGCAGTGGGCGTCGACCAGTCCGGGCAGCACGAACCCGGAGTCGGCGACCGTCTCGGCGTCGGGCACCGGGTCGAAGGTGACCCGGTCGCCGTCGAGCCAGACGTCCCGGACCTCGTCGTCGGGCAGGAGCACACCGCGCACATGCAGAGCCATGCGCACAGTCCTACCCGATCACCGCCCGTCGGGGGCGAGCAGGTCGTTCTTCCGGGCGGTCAGTGCCGGCAGGTCGACCGAGACCTTCCACGGCTGCTCGGTGACGAACAGGTCCTCGGTGTGGGTGAGCTGCTCGTAGTCGCGGCCGCCGGGACCGAGCACGTACTCGGTCAGCGTGATCCGCTCCTGGAGCGGGTCGACCACCCAGTACGAGCGGACCCCGGCGTGCGCGTACACCTTCGCCTTGTCGTACATGTCGCGGAAGGTGGAGGTGGGTGACACCACCTCCACGGCCAGCAGGGCGTCCTCGACGGGGACGGGCGACCGGCCGGCGTGCCGGCGATGGATCGCCACCACGTCGGGCCGGGGCTCGTTGCGGCGGTCGACCCGCATCGACAGGTCGAAACTCACGAGGTGATCCGACGGGCAGTTGACTTCGACGGCGAGCAACAGACGGACGCACAGGTCCTGATGCAGGGCAGTGGGGGACGGCACGATCAACCTTCCGTTGATCAGTTCGTACGGAAGGTCCTTCGGCAGGTCGCCGAGGTCGTCGACCGTCCACTCGTGCCGTTCGGGCAGGATCGGGGCCGCGGTCATGACATCTCCTTCCAGGGGGCGGAACCACCCTAAGCGCCCACCCCGTCGCCCACCGTAACCGACACGCGTCAGCGGGGCCGGTTGTCGCCCCTGCCGAGCTTGTTGAAGTCGATCTTCGGAAGCTTGAAGCCCGGCGGCAGCCCCTGGCCGCCCGCCAGGTCGTTCGGGTCCATCCCCGGCGGGAGCTGCGGCATGCCACCGGGGAAGCCGCCCGGCAGCCCGGCGCCCGCGCCGCTGCGCGGCCGGTTGCCACCCTTGGTGCCCTTGCGCTTGTTCTTCGGCGACTTGGTGGCCTTGCGCCGGCCCCCACCGGGCAGGCCCATCATGCCGCCCATCTGCTTCATCATCTTCTGCGCGTCGGCGAAGCGGTTGAGCAGCTGGTTGACGTCCATCACGGTGACCCCGGAGCCACCGGCGATGCGGGCCCGCCGGGAGCCGTTGATGATCTTCGGGTTGGTCCGCTCGGCCGGGGTCATCGACCTGATGATCGCGGTGACCCGGTCGAAGTGCTTGTCGTCCAGCTCGGCGAGCTGGTCCTTCATCTGCCCCATGCCGGGCATCATGGCCAGCACGTTGGCGATCGGACCCATCCGCCGCACCGCGATCAGCTGGTCGAGGAAGTCCTCCAGCGTGAACTGCTCGCCGCCCATCAGCTTGGCGGTCATCTTCTCCTTCTGATCGGTGTCGAAGGCCTGCTCGGCCTGCTCGATCAGAGTGAGGACGTCGCCCATGCCGAGGATCCGGCTGGCCATCCGGTCGGGGTGGAAGACGTCGAAGTCCTCCAGCTTCTCACCGGTGGAGGCGAACAGGATCGGCTGGCCGGTGACCTCCCGCACCGACAGCGCGGCACCACCCCGGGCGTCGCCGTCGAGCTTGGACAGGACCACACCGGTGATGCCCACGCCGTCGCGGAACGCCTCGGCGGTGCGGACCGCGTCCTGGCCGACCATCGCGTCGATGACGAAGATGACCTCGTCGGGGTCGACCGCGTCCCGGATGTCGGCGGCCTGCTGCATCATCTCGGCGTCGATGCCGAGCCGGCCGGCGGTGTCGACGATGACGATGTCCCGGGCGGCCCGCTTCGCGTGCTCGATCGAGGCGCGGGCCACCTGCACCGGGTCGCCGGTGCCGTTGCCGGGCTCCGGGGCGTACACCTCGACGCCGGCGCGGCCACCGAGCACCTGGAGCTGCCCGACGGCGTTGGGACGCTGGAGGTCGGCGGCGACCAGCAACGGCTGGTGCCCCTGGGCCTTGAGCCAGCGGGCCAGCTTGCCGGCGAGGGTGGTCTTACCGGAGCCCTGGAGGCCGGCCAGCATGATCACGGTCGGCGGCTGCTTGGCGAACTGGAGCCGACGGCCCTCGCCACCGAGTACGTTGATCAGCTCTTCGTTGACGATCTTGACGATCTGCTGGGCCGGGTTGAGCGCCTGGGAGACCTCCGCGCTGCGGGCCCGCTCCTTGACGTTGGCGATGAAGCCCTTCACCACCGGCAGCGCGACGTCCGCCTCCAGCAACGCCAGGCGGATCTCGCGGGCGGTGGCGTCGATGTCGGCGTCGGTGAGCCGGCCCTTGCCGCGGAGCTTGGTGAAGATTCCGGACAGGCGGTCACTCAAGGTGTCAAACACGCGAACATCCCGTATGTCGTCAGCGGCGGGCACAGGTGCGGCCGGGCCGGCTGTCCAGCCCACCGTTAGGGTAGCCCGCCGGCCGCACGCCCGCTCCGGCCCCGCGCGCCGCGCCCGCACCGTGCCCGAGCACCGGCCGGCGGCGGGCCGCCCACGACGCGCCCGCCGGCCCGACCGGCCGCCGGGCACCGGCGTCGCCCCGGGCGGTTGCCGGCGGCCCTACACGGCGGCGAGGACGGCGGCCTCGACGCGGTCCCGCTCCTCGTCCGACGGCCAACCACCGACCAGGTAGAACGCGTCGACCACGTCGCCGCCGAGGGTGGAGATCCGGGCGGCGCGCACCTGCGCCCCGGCCTCGTCCAACGCACAGGTGACCCGGTAGAGCAGACCTGCCGCGTCGGCCGCGCGCAGCTCCAGCAGCACCGCGTCGGTGGCCGCCTCCCGGTGCCAGACGACCCGGGGGGCCGCTCCCGCGCTGCGGGCGGCCAGCGCCCGGCCACGCAGCCGTTGGGTCACCGAGACGTCACCGGTGACCGCGCGCCGCAGGTCGGCGCTGAGCGCGATCGGGTCCGGGGCCAGCCCGTAGCGCGGCTGCACCCGGCACTCGACCAGGGCCCGGCCGTCGATCGTGGCGGCATCGGCCGAGATCACCTCCAGCCGGTGCAGGGCCAGGCAACCCGCGACCGTGGCGAGCAGCCCCCGCCGGTCGGCCGCGGCCACCGCCACCCGGTCCTCGGTCAGGTGTACGACCGGCAGCGGCCCGGAGACCAGCGCCGGGTCGGGGGCCGGCGGGGCGGGGACCACGCCGGTGTCCAGGGTGGTCCGGACCCGGGCGACCAGCTCGGCGATCAGCCGGCCCTTCCAGCCGGACCAGGCGGCCGGGCCGGTGGCGGCGGCGTCGGCCAGCACCAGGGCGTGCAGCAACTCCAGGGTGGTGGTGTCGCCGACCCGCTCGGCCACCCCGGCGATCGTCTTCGGGTCGGACAGGTCGCGGCGGGTCGCCACGTCGGGCAGCAGCAAATGCAGCCGGACCAGCGTGCCGATCAGCGCCGCCTCCTCGGCGGGCAGGCCGATCCGGGTGGCCACCGCCTCGGCCAGCGGCGCGCCGACGGTCGAGTGGTCGCCGTCCAGTCCCTTGCCGATGTCGTGCAGGAACGCGCCGATCAGCAGCAGGTCGGGGCGCTCGACGTCGCGGGTGTGCCGGCTCGCCTCGTACGCGGCCTGCACCAGGTGCCGGTCGAGGGTGAACCGGTGCACCGGGTTGTGCTGGGGCAGGCTGCGCAGCCGGGTCCACTCGGGCAGCCAGCCGTCGATCAGGCCGTACCGGTCGCAGGTCTCCCATGCGGGCACCAGGCCGGGGCCGGCACCGAGCAGGGTGACGAACGCGGCCCGGGCGGCCGGCGGCCAGGGCGCGGGCAGCGGCGGGCAGTACGCGGCCAGCCACTCGCAGGTGGCCCGCGCGATCGGCAGCCGGTGGGTGGCCGCGGCGGCGGCGATCCGCAGCGACAGGCTCGGGTCGGGGCGGGCCCCGATGGCGGTCCGGGCGAGCACCAGCTCACCGTCGTGCTCGACCACGTCCCGGGCGACCGGGCGGCGCAGCGGCCGGCCGTCGGTGCCCCGGCGACGGCCGGAGCGGAGCCGGTCGGCGGCCCGCCAGGCGTCGTCGAGCGCGTGGCTGACGGTGCGCGCGTCACCGGCCACCCGGCGCAGCAGGGCGTCACCGTCGCCGGAGTCCGCCCGCGCCCCGGTCTCGGCGGCCTCGGTCGACGACTGGCGCAGCCCGAGCAGCGCGGCCACCCCGGCGCGTTCCTGGGCGACCAACCGGTCGACCCGGCGGCCCACCTGCTGGTGCAGGGCGTCGCGGGTGTCCAGCAGCCGCAGGTGGGCGGCGCGGACGGCGGGACGCAGCGCGTCGGTGATCCCGGCGGTGGCGATGGCCCGCAGGATGCCCACGTCACGCAGCCCGCCGGCGGCCTCCTTGAGGTCGCCTTCGAGCAGGAAGGCCAGCTCGCCGTGGGTACGCCAGCGCACCTCGGTGATCTCCCGCAGGGCGGGCAGCTGGCGGACGGCGGTCCGCCGCCAGTGGTCGGTGGCGGTCCGGGTGAGGGTGTCGGCCAGCGCCCGGTCGCCGGCGACGTACCGGGCGTCGAGCAGGGCGAGGGCGACCTTGACGTCGTCCTGGGCCACCGACAGCGCCTCGGCGAGGGTCCGCACGGAGTGGTCGAGCCGGACCCCGGCGTCCCAGATCGGGTACCACAGCGAGGCTGCCAGCTCGTCCACCCCGGCCACCCCGGCGTGCAGCAGCACCAGGTCGAGGTCGCCGTAGGGGGCGCACTGCCGGCGGCCGAGGCCGCCGACGGCGATCAGCGCGATGCCCTCCCGGGCCGGCAGCAGGTGGTGCAGCCAGGCGTCGAACGCCCCGGCCCGGGCGACCCGGGCCGGTTCGCCGATGCCCGCGGGAACCCCGACGACCCCGTCGACCAGGAGGTCCGTCTCTGCGTCGGTGCTGTCGTCCGACGCGTTCCTCCTGGTCGACGAGGTCATCTACAGGTCCTCCTACAGGGCGTCGAGGCCGCGCTCGCCGGTACGGACCCGGACGACCTCTTCCACGCCGGTCACCCAGACCTTGCCGTCACCGATCTTGCCGGTACGGGCGGCGGCCACGATCGCGTCGACGACCTTGTCGACGTCCATCTCGTCGGTGAGCACCTCGACCCGGATCTTGGGCAGGAACTCGACCGTGTACTCGGCACCCCGGTAGACCTCGGTGTGCCCCTTCTGACGCCCGTACCCCTGGACCTCGCTGACGGTCAGGCCGGCCACGCCGAGAGCGTGCAGGGCCTCCTTCACCGCGTCCAGTTGGTACGGCTTGATGACCGCGGTCACCAGCTTCATGTCCATGCCCTCCATTCTCCGAACGTTAACCGGCGACCTTCTCGTCCACCGGCGCGGCGGCCGGCTCGGAGGCCTTCGCGCCGCCCGGGGTGATCCCGGCCATCGCGAACGCCCCGCCACCGGCACCGCCGGTGCTCGGGGAGAGGTCGTAACCGCTCTCCGCGTGCTCGCTGATGTCGATGCCCTCGACCTCGTCCTCGGCCTTGACCCGGAAACCGAGGGTCTTGTCGATGACGAAGGCGAGCACCCAGGCGACACCGAAGGACCAGGCGGTCACGATCAGGCCGGCGAGGGCCTGGCGGCCGAACTGGGTCACACCGCCGCCGTAGAACAGGCCGTCGGAGGCGCCGACCACGTCGCTGATCGCGGCGTTGACCGAGTTGGTGGCGAACAGGCCGAGCCACAGCGACCCGATCCAACCGCCGACGAAGTGCACGCCGACCACGTCGAGCGAGTCGTCGTAGCCGAGCTTGTACTTCAGGCTGATGGCCAGGGCGCAGACCACACCGGCGACGATGCCGAGCAGGACCGCGGCCCAGGGGGCGATGAACCCGCAGGCCGGGGTGATGGCGACCAGACCGGCGACGGCACCGGACGAGGCACCGACCATGGTCGGCTTCTTGTCCTTGATCCACTCCACCGCGATCCAGCCGAGCACCGCCGCGGCGGTGGCGAGCTGGGTGTTGATGAAGGCCAGCCCGGCGACCGAGTCGACGGTGAGCTCCGACCCGGCGTTGAAGCCGAACCAGCCGAACCACAGCAGGCCGGCACCGAGCGCGACCAGCGGGATGTTGTGCGGCTTCATGCCCTCACGCGGCCAGCCCAGCCGCTTGCCGAGCACCAGGGCGACGGCCAGGGCCGCCGCACCGGCGTTGATGTGCACCGCGGTGCCACCGGCGAAGTCGAGCGCGTGGATCTTGGCGCCGATGATGCCGCCGCCCCACACCCAGTGGGCGACCGGGAAGTAGACCAGGGTGGCCCAGCCGAAGGCGAACAGCAGCCAGCCGCCGAACTTGGCCCGGTCGGAGATCGCGCCGCTGATCAGCGCGACGGTGATCACCGCGAAGACCATCTGGAACGCCATGAACACGTACAGCGGGACGCCGATGCCGCTGGGGTTCTCCGCCGTCGCGCCCCACAGGTCGGTCTCGGCGAGGAAGGTCTTGGTGCCCAGGTACGCACCGGGGTCGCCCCAGAAACCGTTGACGTCGGTCCCGAAAGCAATGCTGAAACCGTAGAACCACCACAGAACAGAGATGAGCCCGATGGCAGAGAAGCTCATCATCATCATGTTGAGCACGCCCTTGGCCCGGTTGAGGCCGCCGTAGAACAGCGCCAGTCCGGGGGTCATGAGCAGCACGAGAGCGGTCGAAACCAGCAGCCAAACGGTGTTGCCGCCGTCGATCGTCGGTGCTTCAGGCACGCTGGCCTCCTAAAGGTGAAGTTCCCTCCTTCGCGGCTTCCGGGGCAGCGTCGCCCGTACGCCGGTTGCGCGGAAGCTTGGCCGGCTGCTGTTTCCTGGACCGACACCCCTCGATTTCCGACACGTGACGGGTTGTTTCCGGCGTGTGAAGAACCCCGATCATGAAAACTCGGATACGAAAGAGTGGCCGTTCGGCAACGAACGGCCACTCTTTCCCCGTTGCGGTCGGTCGGAGGGGTGTTCCGGGGCACCGCACGCGCGGCGGGGCCGCACTTCAGCGCAGGGCGTACTCCAGGGCGTGCCGTTCGTAGTCGAGCAGGCGCAGATCGCGCATCGGGCGACGGAGGTGACCCTTGTGCACAATCCGGACGAACGCCGGCTCCCCCGCCGCCGCCATCCGCCGGATGCCCTCCACGTGGTCGACGATCCGCTTGCGGATGGTCCGGATCAGCCGGTGCCGGTCCCGGGGGATCAGCCCGTACGCGTCAGCGAACAACCGCAACCGGCGGGGCCGGTCCGGGTGCTTCCAGCCGAGCGTGATCGAGTCCCGGTCGGCGAAGATCGGCACCCAGGTCCAGGCCGCGTACGCCACGTCGTAGATCCGGGCCCCGGGCGAGGCGAGGTCGAAGTCGATCAGGCCGAGGGTGCCGTCGGGCCGCCAGATCACATTGTGCGGGGCGGCGTCGTGGTGGCAGATCACCTCGGTGTCCGGTGGCGGCGGGCCGAACGAGCGCCAGACCGCGCCGGGCGGCGGGGCGAAACCGTACTGGGCGTCGTGGAACATCCGCAGCATGGTGGCCACCGTCACCAGCGCCTCGTCGGTGACCCAGTGCGGGGCCA
Source organism: Micromonospora humidisoli (assembly GCF_016900955.1). NCBI lineage: Bacteria > Bacillati > Actinomycetota > Actinomycetes > Micromonosporales > Micromonosporaceae > Micromonospora > Micromonospora humidisoli. Next base: position 717,810 of record NZ_JAFEUO010000001.1, on the reverse strand, counting down.
GCGGGTACTCCCCGCACTCCCCTTCGAGGTAGGACAGCACCTCCCGGTTGCGCTCGTCCATGCCCAGCGCCCGGGGAGCGCCGGTGAACCCGACGTACTCCAGGTGACGCAGCAGGGCGTGCACGGAGGGCGTCCACGGGCCGGCGTTGCGCCGGACGGTGTCGCCGACCCGGACCACGGTGCTCACGTTCCCGCCGTGCAGCGGGATCTCCTGCGAGGTCACGTACGGTCTCCCCAGGCCCGGCGACGCATGGCGGGGGTCACGCCACCCGGCGTACGCGCGATCGTCGTTGCTCACCGCGAGGTTACGCGTCCCGGGCGAGCGGCTCGGTGCCGAGCAGCGCGTCGACGAACTGCGCCGGGTCGAACGGGGCCAGGTCGTCCGCGCCCTCGCCGAGACCGACCAGCTTGACCGGGATGCCGAGCTTGCGCTGGACGGCGATCACGATGCCGCCCTTGGCCGTCCCGTCGAGCTTGGTCAGCACCACGCCCGTCACGTTCACCACCTCGGTGAAGACCCGCGCCTGTTCCAGCCCGTTCTGCCCGGTGGTGGCGTCCAGGACCAGCAGTGTCTCGTCGATCGGGCCGTGCTTCTCGACCACCCGCTTGACCTTGCCCAGCTCGTCCATCAGGCCGATCTTGTTCTGCAGCCGGCCGGCGGTGTCGATGAGCACGGTGTCGGTGCCGGCGTCGATGCCCCGGCGGACCGCGTCGAAGGCCACGCTGGCCGGGTCGGCGCCCTCCGCGCCCCGGACCGTCTCGGCGCCGACCCGGCCGCCCCAGGTCTCCAACTGGTCGGCGGCGGCGGCCCGGAAGGTGTCGGCCGCGCCGAGGGTGACCGAGCGCCCGTCGGCGACCAGCACCCGGGCGATCTTGCCGCAGGTGGTGGTCTTGCCGGCACCGTTGACCCCGACCACCAGCAGCACCGCCGGCACGCCGTCGCGGCCGGTGGTGCGCAGCGACCGGTCCAGGCCCGGGTCGAGCGCGGTGACCAGCTCGGTGGCGAGCAGGTCGCGCAGCTCACCGGCGGAGCGGGTGCCGAGCACCCGGGTCCGCTCGCGGAGCCGGTCGACGATGTCCCGGGTGGCGTCGATGCCGACGTCGGCGGTGATCAGACTGTCCTCGATCTCCTCCCAGGCGTCCTCGTCGAGGTGGTCCCGGGCGAGCAGGCCGAGCAGGCCCTTGCCGAAGGCGTTCTGCGAGCGGGCCAGCCGGGACCGCAGCCGGACCAGCCGGCCGGCCGTCGGCTCGGGGACCTCCAGCGGCGGGGCCGTCGCCACCGGCGGCTCGACCAGGACACCGGTGGACAGGTCGGACCCGGCCGCCTCGACGGGCGGCCCGGCCAGGTCCTCCTCGGCCCGGGTGTCGACCTCGGTCTGCGGCAGCGGGGGTTCGGCACGCCGACGCAGCCGGGGCACGACCAGGCCGAGGCCGCCGAGGATCAGCACGCCGAGCAGGGCCAGTGCGACGAGGAGGTAGTCCGTCATGCCGAAATCCTGTCAGATGCCGACGACCGCGTCCCACTCACGCCCTCCAGACCCGGGCGAGCTGCGGGTACGCTCGCCGCTGCCGGGGGTGACCCACCCGCCCGCGGGGTAGCAGAGATGAACCGTCTTCTCCTCGGAGGTGCCACCCATGCCCGAGCCTCGCCTGCTCATCGGCCCGTTGCTGCGCCGGGTCGTCGGCACCCGGGCGACGGTGTGGGTGGAGACCAGCGGGCCCGCGGTGGTCACCGTCCGCACGGCCGACGGCGCCACCGGCTCCGCACCGACCTTCTCCGCGTACGACCACCACTACGCGCTGGTGGTGGTGGAGGGGCTCACCCCGGACCACGCCACCACCTACGAGGTGCTGGTCGACGACGAGCTGGTCTGGCCGGTGGCCCGGGACGGCTTCCCGCCCAGCGTGATCCGGACCAGGGCGGCAGACGACCGGGACCAGCCGGTCAGCCTGATCTTCGGGTCGTGCCGGGAGACCACCCAGCACAACACCGCCCGCAAGCTGCCCCCGGACGCGCTCGACGCGTACGCCCGCCGGCTGATGGCCGCGCCCGACCCGGACGACCTGCCCGACCTGCTGGTGCTGCTCGGTGACCAGGTCTATGCCGACGTCACCTCGCCCACGGTCAAGCGGCTGCTCAAGCGGCGTCGGCGGCGGCCGAAGGACGCCCCGGCCGACCAGGTGGTCAGCTTCGACGAGTACACCAAGCTCTACCTGGAGTCGTGGCGCGACCCGGAGATCCGCTGGCTGCTGTCCACCGTGCCGAGCGTGATGATCTTCGACGACCACGAGGTGATCGACGACTGGAACACCTCGAAGTCGTGGCGGACCGACATGCGCCAGCAGGCCTGGTGGGCCGAGCGGATCCGCAGCGGCCTGGCCTCCTACTGGGTCTACCAGCACCTGGGCAACCTGGCCCCGGACGAGATCGCCGCCGACCCGCTCTACGCCAAGGTCGTCGCCGCCGAGGACGCCACCGACGTGCTGCGCGAGTTCGGCGAGCGGGTCGACAAGGAGGCCGACGAGGCGCACGACACCGAACGCTGGCGGGCCGTGCAGTACCAGTGGAGCTACGCGCTGGATCTCGGCCGCACCCGGCTGGTCATGCTGGACAACAGGTGCAGCCGGGTGCTCGAACCGGGTGCCCGGTCGATGCTGCCGGCCGGCGAGTGGTCCTGGTTCCTGGACCGGGCCCACGGGGTCTACGACCACCTGGTGGTCGGTGCATCGCTGCCCTGGCTGCTGCCGCCGGGCATCCACCACGTGGAGGCGTGGAACGAGAGGCTGGCCGACTCGGGCCGGCCGTGGGTCGCCGGGCTGGCCGAGAAACTGCGCCGGGCGCTGGACCTGGAGCACTGGGCCGCGTTCCGCCGGTCGTTCGACGCTCTCGGCGCGCTGTTCGTCAGGCTGGGCAGCGGCGTCCCGGCCACCGCCGGTGACCGGGTCGGCGCGGGGCCCGCGTACCCGGCGCCGGCGTCGATCAGCGTGCTCTCCGGCGACGTGCACCACTCGTACGTGGCCCGCGCCCGGTTCGACGATCCGGCGGTGCGTACCCCGGTGCACCAGCTCACCTGCTCCCCGATCCACAACCAGGTGCCGGCGGCGATGCGCCCGCTGATGAAGCTGGGTTGGAGTTCCGGGCCGGCGGCGGCCACCCGGGCGCTGGCCCGCTCCGCCGGGGTACGCCGCCCGACGGTGCGCTGGAAGAAGCTCGCCGGCCCGTACTTCGGCAACGCGGTGAGCACGCTGCGCCACACCGGACGCGAGGCGGTGGTGCTGATCGAGGGCACCACCAGCGACGGGCACCTGCGTGAGGTGGCCCGGCAACGGCTCTCCTCGGCGAAGTGACCTCCGCCACGTACCCTCGGTGCCGTGGACGATCATCTGCCGGAGACGCTGCGCGTGCTGGAGCACGAACTGACCGCGTTGCTCCGCCGGGGGCGGGCGTTGTCCTGGGAGATCGCCCGGGAGGTGCACCCCAACCTGGAGCCCAACGCGTACGGCCTGCTGCTGTGGCTGCGCCGGTCCGGGTCGACCCGGCTGACCGACCTGGCCGCCCAGCTGGGTATCGGTAAGGGCACGTTGAGCCGGCAGATCCAGGGGTTGGAGACGTTGGGGCTGGTGCGCCGCGACCCGGACCCGGTCGACCGGCGGGCGGCGCAGCTGCGGCTGACCGAGGAGGGCACCAGGCGCTTCGACGCGGCCCGGTCGGCCCGGATGGACCAGATCAACAGGTCGATGGAGACCTGGCCGAAACGGGACGTCGAGGAGTTCGCCCGCCTGATGCACCGGTTCAACGAGACCTTCTGAACCCGGGCTCTGTTCCCCGGGCCGGGGGAATAGAGCCGCGTCACGTCCGGTTGTTGCTTGAGGCAACGAACGCTTACGGTTGCCCGAGGCACCCTTTTCACCACCAGCGGAGGCAGCGACGATGACCCAGGCGACAGCGCCCACCCGGGCGACCGGCGTCGAGATGACCCACCGGCAGATCCTGGAGGCCCTCTCCGGACTGCTGCTGGGCATGTTCGTCGCGATCCTCTCCTCCACGGTCGTCTCCAACGCGCTGCCGCGGATCATCACCGAACTCAGGGGCGGCCAGTCCGCCTACACCTGGGTGGTCACCTCGACCCTGCTGGCGACCACCGCGACCACCCCGATCTGGGGCAAGCTCGCCGACCTGACCAGCAAGAAGATCCTGGTCCAGCTCTCCCTGGTCATCTTCGTGCTGGGCTCCGTGCTGGCCGGGCTGTCCCAGTCCACCGAGCAGCTCATCGCCTGCCGGGTGCTCCAGGGGGTCGGGGCCGGCGGCCTCACCGCCCTGGCCCAGGTGATCATGGCGACGATGATCGCGCCCCGCGAACGCGGCCGGTACAGCGGCTACCTCGGCGCGGTGCTGGCCCTCGGCACCATCGGCGGCCCGCTGATCGGCGGCGTCATCGTCGACACCTCCTGGCTCGGCTGGCGCTGGTGCTTCTACGTCGGCGTGCCGTTCGCCATCGCCGCCCTGGTGGTGCTCCAGAAGACCCTGCACCTGCCGGTCGTCAAGCGCCAGGTGAAGATCGACTGGTGGGGCGCGACCCTGATCACCGCCGCCGTGTCGCTGCTGCTGATCTGGGTCACCCTGGCCGGCGACAAGTACGACTGGCTCTCCTGGCAGAGCGCCGTCATGGTGACCGGCGCGGTCGTGCTCGGCACGCTCGCCGTCCGGGTGGAGAACCGGGCCAGCGAGCCGATGATCCCGCCGCGGCTGTTCCGCAACCGCACCATCACCCTCGCCGTCGTCGCCAGCATCGCCGTCGGCGTGGGCATGTTCGGCGCATCGGTCTTCCTCGGCCAGTACTTCCAGATCAGCCGGGGCGAGAGCCCGACCATGTCCGGCCTGATGACCATGCCGATGATCCTCGGCCTGCTGGTCTCCTCCGTCGTCGTCGGCCGGATCATCACCCGGACCGGCCGCTGGAAGCGCTACCTGGTCGCCGGTTCCGCGCTGCTCACCGCCGGCTTCGCGCTGATGGGCACGATCCGCTACGACACCCCGTACTGGCACCTTTCCATCTACATGGCGCTGATCGGGCTCGGGCTCGGCATGACCATGCAGAACCTCGTCCTCGCCGTGCAGAACACCGTCGCCGCCCACGAACTCGGCGCGGCCAGCTCGGTGGTGGCGTTCTTCCGCAGCCTCGGCGGCGCGGTCGGGGTCTCCGTGCTCGGCGCGGTCCTCGGCCACCGGGTCAAGGACTACATCGCCGACGGCCTCACCGCGCTGGGCATCCCGGCCTCCGGCTCGGGCAGCGGCGGCGTCCTGCCCGACGTACACACCCTGCCGGGCCCGATCCGGATCGTGGTGGAGAGCGCCTACGGCCACGGTGCCGGCGACATCTTCCTGGCCGCCGCCCCGTTCGGGTTGATCGCCCTGATCGCGGTGATCTTCATCAAGGAGATCCCGCTGCGCCAGCACACCGGGGACGCCGTGACCGACACCGTCACGCAGGAGTCCGCCGTCGCGGCGGGCGCCGGGGCGGCGGTGGTCCGCACCGGGACCGACCGGTGAGCATCCCCGTCGAGCGTGAACAGTACGGCCCGCAGGCCCGCCCGCAGCAGTTCGAGCGGGGCACCGACGGGCCCCGGGTGGTGCTGGTCGGGGTCGACGGCAGCCGGACCTCGCTGCGGGCCGCCGCCTACGCGGCGGGGCTGGCCCGTCGACAGTGCGCCGGACTGGTGGTGGTCTTCGTCAGCGCCCCGGCCGGCTACGCCAGCATGATGCCCGGAGTGGTGGCCGGGGCGGTCCAGCAGACCCACGACGAGTTGGCCGACGAGCTACGGCAGGAGTGCCGCCGGGGTGCGGAGGAACTGGGCCTGCCGGTGACGTTCCTGTGCCGGCGCGGGGACGCGTACACCGAGCTGCGGGCGGCGGCCGACGAGTCCCGGGCGGACCTGGTGGTGGTCGGCTCCTCCGAACAGGCCGGGCACCGGCTGGTCGGTTCCGTCGCCACCCGGCTGGTCCGCACCGGCCGCTGGCCGGTCCTCGTCGTCCCCTGACCGGACCGGGTCCGGGGAATGTCGGACCGGTCGGCGAGGATGCCCGGCATGACCTGGCGTGCACCGGAGATCACCCGAACCCCTGAACTTCCCGTCGGCGACGAGCGGGCCATGCTGGAGAGCTGGCTCGACTACCACCGGCAGACCCTGCTGCTCAAGTGCGCCGGGCTGACCGCCGAGCAGTTGCGCACCCCGAGCGTGCAGCCGTCGACACTGACCCTGCTCGGCCTGGTCCGACATCTCGGCGAGGTGGAGTCCTGGTGGCTCCGGGAGAACTTCGCCGGCCAGCAGGTCGACTACCCGTACTTCACCCCCGACGATCCGGACGCCGACCTCGACGTCAGCCATGCCGACGCCGAGGCCGACTTCGCCACCTACCACCGGCAGGTCGAACTGGCCCGCGCCGCCGTCGCGGGCCGCTCGCTCGACGAGACGTTCACCGAGGTCGGCACCAAGAAACGGACCTTCAGCCTGCGCTGGGTCTACCTGCACCTGATCGAGGAGTACGCCAGGCACAACGGCCACGCCGACCTGATCCGGGAACGCCTCGACGGGGTCACCGGCGAGTGATCCCGCCGCCGGTCGGCGCAGCCGGCCTGGACGTACTCCTGGCCGGCCTTGTGCACCCCGACGACCGTGGTCCCCTGACCGCTCTCCGCCCGTGGGCACGGCACCCGATCGCGGCCCGCGGACACCCGTCGTGACCGGATGACCGACCATCACCGTCCGCGAGATGGCAGCAGCGCTCCGCAGCGCCGATGAGCGGCGTGCGTCCACACCGGATGATGGAGACATGGGTGAGGTCTTCCGCCGCCGCCCGCCCGGCAGGCGGGTGGTGGTGCTGTTGGTGGCGGCGTTGCTGGCCGCCGCCGTGGCCATCGTGCTGCTCCGTCGTCCCGCCGATGGCACAACGCTGCGCCCCGGCTGGGCCGGCACCGAGCAGGCCGGCTGGATCGCCGGCATCATCAGCGCGGTGTTCTCCCTGGTCGGCACCGTCGCCGCCGTACAGGCCCTGCGCGTCGGCCGATCCGACCGCGCACCGGCGACCGGCCGTCTGGTGCAGGTCGGACGAGTGCCGCAGTCCGCATCCTGGTTCCAGGACCGACGCGCGCAGCTGGACCTGACCCGCGTCGCCCGGACCGGTCGCACCGCGGTGCTCACCCAGGTGCTCTCCGGTATGGGCGGTGTCGGCAAGACCCAACTCGCGGCCCAGTTCGCCCGGCGGCTGGCCCACACCGGCGAACTCGACCTGCTGGTCTGGATCACCGCCATCAGCCGGGACGCCATCCTCGCCGGTTACGCCCAGGCGGCCCGGCAACTCCACCTGGTCGATCCGACCGTGGACCCGGAGCAGGCCGCCTCGACGCTGCTGAACTGGTGCGAACGCACCGACCACCGCTGGCTGGTGGTGCTGGACAACCTCGACACACCGGCCCATGCGGCCGGCTGGTGGCCGCCCGCCAACCGCCACGGGCGCACGATCGTCACCACCCGCCGACGCGACGCCGTCCTCGCCGCCGAGGGACGCGTCCTGGTCGAGGTGGGGCTCTTCAGCGAGGTCGAGGCCGCAGGTTATCTGCACCGGGCCATCGCCGACCCGGGCCGGCTGGCCGAGGCCGGACAACTCGCCGCCGATCTCGGCCATCTGCCGCTGGCCGTCGCCCAGGCCGCCGCCTTCATCCGGGACCGGGGGCTCGACTGCGCCGGCTACCGCCGGCTACTCACCGACCGCCGGCGGCGGCTCGACGAGTTGGTGCCCCAGCCGGACGCCCTCCCCGACGACCACCGGGCGACGGTTGCGGCAACCTGGTCGCTGTCTATCGACGTCGCGGACGCGGCGGTTCCCACCGGCCTGGCCCGGCCGGTGCTGAACCTCGTCGCGCTGCTCGACCCCAACGGTGTCCCCACCGCGCTGCTCACCACCGCGCCCGTCCTGGCCTACCTCTCCGACGCCCGCGGGGCCGACGGCGCGGTTACGACAGATGTCGACGACGTGGATCGAGCCCTGCACAACCTGCACCGGCTCAACCTGATCACGCACGATCCGCATGGGGGTGCCCTGCGGGCGCATGCACTGGTGCAGCGCGCCACACGCGACCAACTCGTCGAGAAGCAACTCGCCCGGATCACCCGGGTCGCCGCCGGCGCGCTGCTGAGCCGGTGGCCCGAGACCGAGACCCGTCCCGCCGTGAGTCAGGCGTTCCGGGCCAACGCCGTAGCGCTGCACGACCACGTCGGCGACCTGCTGCTCGCCAACGACCTGCACGACGTGTTGATCCGCCTCTACAGCAGCCTGGGGGAAGCTGGACTGGTCCGGGCCGCCTGCGCCGGCTCGGAGCAGGCCATCGCCGACTCCGCCCGGCTGAACGGGCCGGACCATACCGCCACTCTCGCATTCCGCCTGCTGCACGCCTTCTACCAGGGGCGGGCCGGAGATGCCGCCAGGGCTGCGGAGGAGTTCACCACGTTGACTGCCGACTGCGTCCGGGTGCTCGGCCCGGACGCCCACCTCACCCTGACCACCCGGCACAACATCGCCTTCTGGCGGGGGGAGGCGGGCGACCCCGCCGGTGCCGCCGAAGCCACCGCCGAGGTCCTCGCCGACCGGCTCCGCGTGAACGGCCCAGACCATCCGGAGACACTGAACACCCGAGGAAGCCTGGCCTGGCTACAGGGAGAGGCGGGTGAACATGCCGAGGCAGTCGTCGCACTCCGTGAACTGCTCGCCGACTGCCGGCGGCTACTGGGTCCCGAACACCACGTCACCCTGAAAGCCCGCAGCGGCCTGGCCTTCCAGCTCGGCGCATCCGGAGATCACGCCGCCGCCGTTACCGAGACCCGGACCCTGATCGCGGACTACACCCGGATTCTCGGCGTCGAACATCCACTGACGCTGACCGCGCACCGGAACCTGGCCTGGTGGCAGGGCTGCACGGGAGACCCGCAGGGTGCCACCGAAGCCCTGGAGGAGCTGCTCGCCACCTGCCTGCGGGTGTTCGGATCGGACCATCGGCTCACCGCGGACGCCACCGACGCCTTGACGTACTGGCGGCAGCATGAACAGTCCGACATCATCAGCGACGAGTGACCCGCCCGCCCGGGGTCAGAGCCCCAGCGCCGCCCGCAGGTAGCGCAGACCCTCCGGCCCGCTCCACCGGTACGCCGACAGCCCCGCCGCCCGCGCCCCCCGGACCGCCCAGTCCTCGTCGTCGACGAAGAGCACCCGGGCGGGCGGGGTCTCCAGGGCGGCACAGGCGGCCTGGAAGTACTCCTTCGCCGGCTTGTGCACCCCGACCACCGAGGAGTTGACCACCACGTCCAGCTCGCCGACCAGACCCAGCTCGGCGAGGTCGGTGTCGAGCAGGTCGGTGGCGTTGGTACCGAGACCGACCCGGACGCCGCCGGCCCGCGCCGCGCGGACGAGGGCCAGCACGTCGGCGTCGACCTCGCCCCGGTAGCGCTGCCACTGCTCGACCGCCGCCCGCGCCCGCTCCGGGCCGACCGACTCGCTCAGCGCGTCGGCCACACTGGACATCCAGTCGGCGTGGCTGACCTGCCCGGTCAGCACCGGTTGCAGCCGCCCCCAGTGCATGGCGATCTCGCCGAGCACCCCGGCGGCGAGGCCGTACTCCCGTTCGACGCCGGCGGCCACCGCCGGGTCCCAGTGCCGCAGCACGCCGTCGAAGTCGAGCAGGAGCGCCGTCGGCCGTTCCCGTGCCACTAGTGATTCTCCTCGTGTCCGTCGGACCGCTCGGCGTCGGTCCGGTTGAGCCGTTGGCTGATCACCTGGGTGACCCCGCTGCGCATGGTCACGCCGTAGAGCGCGTCGGCGATCTCCATGGTCCGTTTCTGGTGGGTGATGACGATCAGCTGGCTCTTCTCCCGCAACTGGGCCAGCAGGGTGATCAACCGGCCCAGGTTCACGTCGTCGAGGGCCGCCTCCACCTCGTCCATGATGTAGAACGGGCTGGGCCGGGCCCGGAAGATCGCCACCAGCATCGCCACCGCGGTCAGCGACCGTTCGCCGCCGGAGAGCAGCGACAGCCGCTTGATCTTCTTGCCGGGCGGCCGGGCCTCCACCTCCACGCCGGTGGTGAGCAGGTCGTCCGGCTCGGTGAGGATCAACCGGCCCTCGCCGCCGGGGAACAGCACCGTGAAGACCTGCTCGAACTCGCGGGCGGTGTCTTCGAACGCGCTGGCGAAGACCTCCAGGATGCGCTCGTCCACATCCTTGACCACGGTGAGCAGGTCACGGCGGGTGGCCTTGAGGTCCTCCAGCTGCTCGGAGAGGAACTTGAAGCGCTCCTCCAAAGCGGCGAACTCCTCCAGCGCGAGCGGGTTGACCTTGCCGAGCAGGGCCAACTCCCGTTCCGCCTTGGCGGCCCGCTTCTCCTGCACCGGCCGCTCATAGCGGACCGGCTCGGGCACCGGCAGGCCGTCGCGTTCGGCCGCCGCCACGTCCACCGGGGTCGGCGGGACGGGCTGGGTCGGGCCGTACTCGGCGACCAGGGTCTCCACGTCCAGGCCGAAGTCCTCGGCGGCCTTGGCCTCCAACTGCTCGATGCGCAGCCGCTGCTCGGCCCGGGCCACCTCGTCCCGGTGCACCTGGCTGGTCAGCCGCTCCAGCTCCGCGCCGAGCCGCTTCGCCGCGCCGCGTACCTCCTGGAGTTCGGCCTCCCGGGCGGCGCGTTCGCGGGCGACCGCGTCGCGGTGCTCCTCGGCCCGCGCGATGGAGGTGCCGAGCCGGGTCAGCGCCTCGCGAGCACCGCCGACCACGGCGCGGGCGATCGCCGCGCCCCGGGTCCGGGCCGCCCGCCGGGCCGCCGCCCGCTCCCGGGCCGCCCGTTCGGCGGTGGCCTGCCGGGCCAGCGAGTCGGCCCGGCCGGCGATCGAGGCCACCCGCTCCTCGGCGGTACGCACCGCGAGGCGGACCTCCATCTCGTTCTGCCGGGCCCGGGGCACCATCGCGGCGAGTTGGTCCCGTTCCTCGGTGGAGGGTTCCGCGTCGATCGGGGTGTCCTCGGCCAGCCGCAGCCGTTCCGCCAGCTCGGCGAGGGCGGCCAGGTCACGTTCCCGGGCCGCCTCGGCGCGGGACCGGCTCTCGCCGAGCCGGTCGGTCTCCGCCTTCGCCGACCGGGCCGCCGCGCCCAGCTCGGCCAGCCGGCGGGCGGCGGCGTTGCGGTGGCTCTCCGCTTCCCGCTTCGCGGCGGCGGCGTGCTGCACCGCCTCCTTGGCCGCAGTCACCTCGGCCCGGGCGTCGACGAGTTGTTCGCGCAGCTCGGCGGCCGTCCGCTCAGCGGTGTGCCGGTTGGTGCGGGCCTCCTCCACGGCGGCCTGCACCTCGATGAAGCTGGCCGCCTTGGCCGACCCGCCGGCCGCCGCGTACGCCCCGACCACGTCACCGTCCGGGGTGACCGCGCGCAGCTCCGGGTTGCCGGCGACCAGCTCGGCGGCGGCGGCGAGGTCGTCGACCAGCGCCACGTCGCGCAGCGCCCGGTGCACGGCGGGACGCAGCTCGGGGGCGCACTCCACCAGGTCCGGCGCCCATCTGGCGGTCTCCGGCAGCCGGGGGCGCAGCGCGTCGGCGGAGCCGGTCATGCCGGGGCCGGCGGGGCTGCCGACCAGCAGGCCGGCCCGGCCGGCGTCGGAGATCTTCAGCAGCCGCATCGCCTCGACGGCCTCGTCGACACCGGTGACCGCGACCGCGTCGGCCAGCCCGCCGAGCGCGGCGGCGAGCGCGGCCTCGTGGCCGGCGGCGACGGTGAGCAACCCGGCCAGGCTGCCCAGCAGACCGGGCACCTCGTCGGCGCGGGCGAGCAGCGCCCCGGCACCGTCCTTGCGGCGCAGCCCCAGGGCGAGCGCCTCCTCGCGGGCCTTCCACGTCGCGGCATCCTTCTCGGCGGCCCGCTCGGTGTCGGCCAGCGCCCGGACGGTGGCCTGCGCCCGCTCGTGGGCGGCCACCGCCTCGGCGTGCCGGTCGTCGAGTTCGGCGTTGTCCCGGTCGGCCTCGGTGGACTGTTCGGCGACCGCGTCCAGCTCGGCCTGGGCCTGGTCGGCGCGGGCCAGCGCGTCGGCGTGGGCGGCGGCGAGCCGGTCGATCTCCTCACCGGCGCTGGTGGTCCGCGCCTGCGCCGAGTTCACCTGCCCGGTCAGCCGGGCCAGCCCCTCCCGCCGGTCGGCGATCGCCTTGGCGGCGGCGACCAGTTCCCGCTCGGCGGCGGCGAGCTGCCGTTCCAGCTCCTGCCGGTGCTCGACGGCCTCGGCGAGCCGGATCTGGTCGTCGGTGAGCGCCGCGCGCAGCTCCTCCTCCTGCTCGCGGACCCGCTGCGACTCGGCCTCCAGCTGGTCGGGGTCGCGGCCGGGGCGCTCGTCGTCGCCGGTGGCGCTGAGGTGACGCAGCCGCTCCCGGGCCAGTTGCTCCACCGAGCGGAACCGTTCGGACAGGGCGGAGAGCTTGTACCAGGTATCCTGGGCGGCGGCGAGCAGCGGCGCATCCTCGGCCAGCGCCGCCTCCAGCTCACCGAGGCGGCCCTGGACCTCGACGTGCTCACCCTCGATCTGTTCGCGCCGCTCCCGCAGCGCCGTCTCGTCGGCGATCTCCTTGTCCAGGGTGACCCGCAGGGTGTGCAGGTCGTCGGCGAGCAGCCGGAGCCGGGCGTCGCGCAGGTTGGCCTGGATGGCGGCGGCCCGGCGGGCCACCTCGGCCTGTCGCCCCAGCGGCTTGAGCTGACGGCGCAGCTCGGCGGTGAGGTCGGTCAGCCGGTTGAGGTTCGTCTGCATCGCGTCGAGCTTCCGCAGCGCCTTCTCCTTGCGCTTGCGGTGCTTGAGGACGCCGGCCGCCTCCTCGATGAACGAGCGGCGGTCCTCCGGCTTGGCGTGCAGCATGCCGTCCAGCCGGCCCTGACCGACGATGATGTGCATCTCCCGGCCGATGCCGGAGTCGCTGAGCAGTTCCTGGATGTCGAGCAGCCGGCACGAGTCGCCGTTGATCTCGTACTCGCTCTCGCCGGAGCGGAACATCCGGCGGGTGATGGAAACCTCGGTGTACTCGATCGGCAGCGCGCCGTCGGTGTTGTCGATGGTGAGGGTGACCTCGGCCCGGCCCAGCGGCGCCCGACCGGCGGTGCCGGCGAAGATGACGTCCTCCATCTTGCCGCCGCGCAGCGCCTTGGCACCCTGCTCGCCCAACACCCAGGCGATCGCGTCGACGACGTTGGACTTGCCGGAGCCGTTCGGGCCCACCACGCAGGTGATCCCGGGCTCCAGCTTCAGCGTCGTGGCGGAGGCGAAGGACTTGAACCCCTTCACCGTCAGACTCTTGAGATGCACCTGTCCGATCCTCGTCCGGTGGCCACCGCAGGCATCGCGGGCTGCGCGGACCTGATGAACCCGCAGACTAACCCGTGGGTACGCGGTGAGCGGCACGCGACCCGCCCCGGCATCCCCGGTCGCACCGCGCACTCGGGGGTGGAATTGATCGGAGTGCGCCACGCCACATCGGTTCGCAAGATCGCGAATTGGTGGGCGGTAGAAATGTGGCGGACAGCACTGCGCGCCGGCACAAAAGTGTCGGCGCGCTTTTTCGCGGTGGTGCTGTTCAGTTTTCTGCGATGCCGAGGATCAGGTGAGCGCCGGCTCGGCCAGCCGGAGGAGGTCGTCCACCTCCGCCGCAGCCGCCGCGAGCCGATCGTTGTCGGCACGCAGGCGCGTGATCTCGAACTCCAGGGCCTGGACCCTGGAACGCAGTCGGGTGACCTCGTCGAGCAGACGCCGGTCGGGCGCTGCACCTACGTGGCCGTAGAGGGCCTTCGCCATGCTGACTCCTTGATATGCGCTGCCGGAAAAGCCGGCCAACGCGCGCCCATTTCGTGTTCGCGACTACTACCAGGCCATCGGAATCCGGGCGTGGCTGGGCGCGACTGGCGACACCTACATATTGAGCGACAACCCCTCGTTCGTCAAGTTCTCGCAGGCCGTAGATCATCTCCACGTCTGCCCTGTGCACTTGCCGAGGGGGCCGCAAGGCTCGGACACTCTCTGTCCGGACTTCTTGACTCTACGCCTCCCCCGCCGGGTACGGTGACCCTGAACGGTCGCCCCGCCTTAACTCTTCCTTAGCCACATTGCCGCTGTTCCGTGGCCGCCGTAGCGTCACCCCGGCCCGCAAGCGACCCGTGGAGGCGACAGGCGTGTACGGCTGGACCGATCCGAACGACCCGGACGCCGCATACCGACGGCCGCAGCCGTCGACGGACGACCCGGCCTGGCTGACCGACCGTCCCGAGCCCCGCTCGGCGTACCTCTTCGGTGACGACCCGACGCCGGACGGCCCGGATCGGACCGGCCCCGACCCGGCCGGCACCTCCGCCGGGCGCTTCGCGGGTGGACCCGACCGCTGGGCCGCCGGACCGCCCCCCGCCGGTGACCACCGGACCGACGCGGCACCCGGCCAGCACCCGGCGGAACCGACCGGAACGTGGCAGAACGAGCCGGCGGACCGGTGGCGCGACGAGCCGACCGGCCGGTGGACCGCAGCGGCCGCCGAGCAGTGGCCGGCCACCGACCGGACCGACCGTCGGCAGGATGAACCGACCGGGACCTGGCAGGACGACCGGACCGACCGCTGGCAGGCTGACCAGACCGGTCCCACGCAGGGCGGGCACGCCGGTTCGTGGCAGGACACGCCGACCGGGCAGTGGCAGGGCGAATCCGACGGGCAGTGGCAGGGCGAACCGGCCGGTGGCTGGCAGGGCGGGCACGCCGACCGGTGGCCGGACACGCAGGGCGGGCAGACCGACCGGTGGCACGGCGAGCCGGCCGGGACGTGGGGTGGCGAGCAGGCCGGGCCGTGGCACGGCGATGCCGCCGACCGCTGGCAGGACACCCACGGTGAGCCGGCCGACCGGTGGCAGGACGAGCAGACCGGGCAATGGCAGGGCGAACCGGCCGGGACGTGGGGCGGGGACACGCACCCGGCCACCGAGCAGGACGGGCCCTGGGTGGGCGGACCGGACGGGCGGCAGGCGTACCTGAGCGGA
Organism: Micromonospora humidisoli; assembly: GCF_016900955.1. Classification (NCBI taxonomy): domain Bacteria; kingdom Bacillati; phylum Actinomycetota; class Actinomycetes; order Micromonosporales; family Micromonosporaceae; genus Micromonospora; species Micromonospora humidisoli. Next base: position 702,733 of record NZ_JAFEUO010000001.1, on the reverse strand, counting down.
GCCGGTTCCGGGCCTGCCGACCGGAACGCCACCGTGCTTGCCTCGGCGGTCGTGCCGGCCGGCGGACCGACGACACCCACCGGCGACGGCCGGCCGACACCCACCGGCCCCGGCCGGCCGCGTCGCCGGCTGAAGCGTCCGGTGCTGATCGGTGGGGCCGCCGCGGCGGCGACCCTGGTGGTGAGCCTCGGCATGGGCGCGCTGCTGCTGCCCGACGACGACGGCAACGCCGACCGGGCCGCCCTCGACGAGCCGGTGGCCACCGCGCCGGTCATCCCGGACACCGCCCCGGACACCAGTGCCCCGGCCTCCCCCAGCGCGTCGCCGAGCCCGGCACCGACGTCGGCGAGCCCGTCGCCGAGCCGGACCGCCACCCCGACGCCCACCCCGAGCCGGACCCAGGCGGCGTCGCGGCAGACCGCCCGGGGCGGCTCCGGCACCGTGGCCCCGGCCGCCCCCACCACCACCCGGGCGGCGGCCAGCGGCGGCGGTGGGGGCAGCCAGGCCCAGCAGGTCGTCGACCTGGTCAACGCCGAGCGGGCCAAGGCCGGCTGCGCGGCGGTCACGGTGGACGCCAAACTGACCCTCGCCGCCCAGCAGCACAGCCAGGACCAGGCCGACCACGAGACCATGACGCACACCGGCAGCGACGGCAGCAACGCCGGGCAGCGGCTGGACCGGGCCGGCTACGCCTGGCGCACCTACGGCGAGAACGTCGCCTGGAACCAGCAGACCCCGGCCGCGGTGATGGACGCCTGGATGAACAGTTCCGGCCACCGGGCCAACATCCTCAACTGCGCGTTCACCGAGATCGGCGTCGGGGTGGCCAACGGCAACGGGCCGTACTGGACGCAGGACTTCGCCGCCCCGCGCTGACCGGGGGACGGCCGGCCCCCGGCGACGACGTGACCGCGTCGTCGCCGGGGGCTTCTCGTTTGACCGGGTAAGGCGTGCGGCGTACCGCACGGGACCCGGGAGCCGCCGATGCGCATCCGGCCGTCAGCGTCCGCGACGCGCGGCGGGTCGCCCCTGCCCACCCGGCCGCCGCGCCACCACCCGGCCCGCCGGGTGCTGCCGGCCACGCTGGCGCTCGCCCTGCTGACCCCGGTGTACGCCTGCCGTCCCGACCTCGGACCGCCCGGTGCACCGACCCCGTGGCCGACCGGCGTGGCCCGGCAGTGGCGGTGGCAGTGGCAGCTCACCGGCCCGGTCGACACCACCGTCGACGCCGACGTCGTGCTGCTCGACCCGGTCCGGGTGAGCACCGCCGAGACCGGGGAACTACGTCGGCGTGACCGGCGGCTGATCTGTCACGTGCCCGTCGGGACGTACGCCGGCACGGACCCGGACGCCGACCGCTACCCGGCGGCGGTGCGCGGCGGTGCCGCCGGACGGCCCGGCACCCGGTGGGTGGACGTCAGGCGGTGGGACCTGCTGCGACCCGTCCTGGCCGACCGGTTCCGGCTCTGCCGGGGCAAGGGGTTCGGCGCGGTGGCCCTCATCGACGCCGACGGGTACGCCCACCGGTCGGGTTTCCCGCTCGGCTTCGACGACCAGTTGCTGTTCAACCGCCGGGTGGCCGGGCTGGCCCGCTACCTGGACCTCTCCCCCGGCCTGGTCGGCGACGTCGATCAGGTGGCCGCCCTGGCCCCGGACTTCGACTTCGCGGTCGACCAGGAGTGCGTCAGGTTGCGCCGCTGCGCCCGGCTGCTCCCCTTCGCCGACGCACACAAACCGGTGTTCCACGTCGAGTACGCCGGTGACCCGGAGCAGTTCTGCGTGACCAGCACCGGCTACGGCTTCGCCTCGATCCGCAAGCACCGGCAGCTGGACGCCTGGCGGGTGCCCTGTCCCGGCGTCGGCGGGCCGGTCCCCGGCACACCGCGGTGACCCGGACCGCGCGGTGCGGTCCGGGTCACCCGTGCCGCCGGTCACGGCGCTGCACCACCCGGGCGGGCGGCCACCGGCGGCGGGTCGGTCGGCCGGTCAGTGTGCCCCGACCAGCTCCGGCGTCGGTTCGGCCGGCGGGGTGGCGGCCTGCCGGTCGCGGCGGCGCAGGAAGCGGGGGGCCCACCAGTTGGCCTCGCCGAGCAGGGTCATCACCGACGGCAGCACCACCGCCCGGATGATCGTGGCGTCCAGCAGGATCGCCGCCGCCAGCCCGATGCCGAGCTGCTTCATGTCGATCGTGCTGAGCGAGGCGAAGATCGCGAACACCCCGACCATCACGATCGCCGCGCTGGTCACCACCCCGGCCGAGGAGGTGATGCCGTAGGCGACCGCGTCGGCGTTGGACCGGCCGGCGCGGATGCCCTCCCTGATCCGGCTGACGACGAAGACGTGGTAGTCCATCGAGAGCCCGAAGAGCACCACGAACAGGAACAGCGGTAGCCAGGAGACGATCGCCCCCATCGAGGTGAAACCGAGCAGGTCCTGCGCCCACTCGCCCTGGAAGACCAGCACCAGCAGGCCGTAGGCGGCCCCGGCGGAGAGCAGGTTGAGCAGGATCGAGGTCAGGGCGACCACCACCGACCGGAACGTCCAGGTCATCACCAGGAAGGTCAGCGCCAGCACGAACGCCATCACCAGGGGCAGCTTCTCCTTGATGTGCCGGGCGTAGTCCTCGCTGGCGGCGACCCCGCCGCCCACGGCGTACTCGACGCCGGGGATGCCGCGCAGCGCGGCCGGCAGCAGGTCGTCGCGGAGTTCGTGCAGGGAACGCACGGACCGGTCGTCCCGGCTGGCGTACGGGGTGGCCACCTCCAGCACGGACACCCGGCGGTCCGCCGACACCTCGATCTTCGGGCCGTCCGCCTCGGCCGGGGCGAACAGCGGGTCGGCGGCGGCGGTACGGGCCAGCCCGGTCAGCGCGGCCCGCACCCGGTCGGCCTGGTCGGCGGGGGCCCGTACGGCGACCGTGTGGCTGGTGCCGGTGCTCGGGAAGGCGGCGGTCAACCGGTCGTACGCCTGCATGGCCGGCGTGGTCCGGGGCAGGTCCTCCATGCCGGGGAACTTCAGCTTCATGCCGAGGGCCGGAGCGGCCAGAGCGAGCAGCAGCCCCACCGAGACGATCAGGGTGGCCCGGGGTGCGCGCAGCGCGGGCCGCAGCACCGCCGGCCAGAACCGGGGCCGGGCCGGCTGCCCGTGCCGCCCGGCGCGGGGGGCGGTGAGCCGCCACAGCAGCGGCACCCGGGGCCGGTCCACCCAGCGGCCCAGCTTGGCCAGCAGCGCCGGCAGCACGGTCAGCGAACCGGTCACCGCGACGGCCACCACCAGGATCGACCCGACGGCGAGGGAGGAGAAGACCACGTCGTCGGCGAGCATCAGGCCGGCCATCGAGATGATCACCGCGAAGCCGGAGACGACCACGGCGTGCCCGGACGTCTCGGCGGCGATCTCCACCGCGTCCAGCCCGGACCGGCCCTTGGCCCGTTCCTCCCGTTCCCGTCGGACGTAGAACAGCGAGTAGTCCACCCCGACGGCCATCCCGATCAGCAGGATCACGCTGGAGGTGGTGTCGGTGGCGGGCACCAGGTGGGAGGCGAGGGTGGACAGTCCCATCGCGGCGGCCACCGAGGAGAGCGCCAGCAGCACCGGCACCCCGGCGGCGATCAGCGCGCCGAACGCGACGATCAGGATGGCCAGGGTGACCGGCAGGCTGAGCAGCTCGGCCCGCTTGAAGTCCCGGCCCAGGGTGTCGTCCAGCGCCTGGTTGATCGACGGCCCACCGACCTGCTCGATCCGCAGCTGCGGGTGGGCGGTCTGGACCCCGGCGGTGGCGTCACGCAGCGGCTGCACCCGGTCGGCGGCGGTCTCCGGGTCACCGGCCATGGTGACCGGCACCAGCAGCGCGGCACCGTCGGCCGACGGCACCGGCTCGCCCACCGACGCCACCCCGGTGACCTGCCGCAGCCGGTCGGCCGCGTCGGTCGCCGCGGCCTGCGCGGCGGCCCGGTCCAGGGTGCCGGTACGCGGGGTGATCAGGATGTTCTCCACCGCCGGGTCGGTGAACTCGCCCGAGGTGACGATCACGTCGGCGTGACCGGACTCGCCGATCGCCTGGTCGGCCTGGGTGGCCTCGTTCAGGCCGGCGGCGTTGCCCCCGACGAAACACACCGCCACGAAAACCACCCAGAGCGCGATCGCGCGCCACGGGTGCTCCGCGCTCCACCGTGCCAACCGCACCGTCACCGGTCTGCCGCCCATCTGAGTCGGGCCCCCTTCCCGCCGGCGCCCTGCCGACCGTGCTGACGCTAGGGACGGCGACGCCGGGGCACATCGGGGAACGGCCCCGGCCCGCCCCCGAGGACGCGGGAGCGGTCGGGCCGGGCCGACCGGGACGACCGATCGGGTGGATCGGGGAAAATCCGGCGGCGTCCCGGGGTGGCGGCGGCGCGGCACACCGGCGCAACCCCGAACCGGATCGGGGTCAGCCCCTGAGGGCACCCCGGGGCCGGGGCTGACAGCGGGGGCAGCTGTACGACGACCGGTTCATGAACGCCTCCCGACGGATCGGCGCGCCGCACCGCCGGCAGGGCTCACCCTCCCGGCCGTAGACGTTCAGCGACCTGTCGAAGTAGCCGCTCTCCCCGTTGACGTTGACGTACAGGTCGTCGAAGCTGGTGCCGCCCTGCGTGATCGCCTCGCCGAGGACGTCCCGCACGTGCCCGAGCAGCCGGCCCGCAGCGGGGGCGGTCACCGCGTCGGTCGGGCGGGCACCGTGCAGCCGGGCCCGCCACAGGGCCTCGTCGGCGTAGATGTTGCCCACCCCGGACAGCAGCGTCTGGTCCAGCAGGGCCCGCTTGACCTCGGTACGCCTGCGGCGCAGGGCGGCGACGAACCCGGCGTCGGAGAACTCCGGGTCCATCGGGTCGCGGGCGATGTGGGCGATCTCGGCGGGCAGTTCGGCGCCGCCCTCGCTGACCGCGAGCCCGCCGAACGTCCGCTGGTCGACGAAGCGCAGTTGCGGGCCGTCGTCGGCGAACCGGAACCGGACCCGCAGGTGCAGTTCGTCGGCCGCCTCGGCCGGCTGGAGCAGCAACTGCCCCGACATGCCCAGGTGGCCGACGAGCGCGTCACCGCTGTCCAGTGGTAGCCAGAGGTACTTGCCGCGCCGCCGCACGTCGGTCACCGTCCGGCCGGCCAGCACGTCGGCGAAGTGCGCCGCGCCGGGCAGGTGCCGTCGCACGGCCCGGGGGTGACGCACCTCCACCGTCGCGATCCGCCGGCCGGTGACCCACTGGGCCAGCCCCTGCCGTACGGTCTCGACCTCGGGCAGTTCAGGCACGACCCAGTCCCGCCTCGGCGGTTTCGTCCCCCGCCGGCACCGCCGCGTCGGCGGCCGGTCCGTCGCCGTCGGCCCCCACCGTGCCGTCGCCGCTGGACCCGGTCGGGCTATCGCCGGTGGACCCGGGCGACGCGTCGGCGTCGGCGTCGGCGTCGGCCGGCCCGGTGCCGGCCCGGTCCTGCTCGGCCTGGGCGGTGAGTTCCCGCCAGGCCGCCTCGGCGGCCCGCTGCTCGGCCTCCTTCTTGCTGCGCCCCTCCGACCCGCCGTAGCGGTTGCCGGCCACCACCACCCAGGCGGTGAAGGTCTTCAGGTGGTCCGGGCCGGTGCCCTCGATCCGGTACTCGGGCACCCCCAGGCCCAGCGCGGCGGTCAACTCCTGGAGGCTGGTCTTCCAGTCCAGCGCCGCGCCCCGGCCCGCCGACTCGGCCATCAGCGGATCGAACAGCCGGTGGATGACGACCGCCGCGGTGTCCAGCCCGTGCTGGAGGTAGATCGCGCCGAGCAGCGCCTCCAGGGTGTCGGCCAGGATGCTCGCCTTGTCCCGCCCGCCGGTGGTCTCCTCGCCCTTGCCGAGCAGCAGGTAGGCGCCGAGCCCGTCCGGGCCGAGGCCCCGGGCCACGTCGGCCAGGGCACGCATGTTGACCACGCTGGCCCGCAGCTTGGCCAGTTGCCCCTCGGGCAGGTCGGGGTGGTTACGGAACAGCGCCGTGGTGATCACTACACCGAGCACCGAGTCGCCGAGGAACTCCAACCGCTCGTTGGTGGGCAGCCCGCCGTTCTCGTACGCGTACGACCGGTGGGTCAGGGCCCGCTCCAGCAGCTCGGCGTCGAGTGTCACCCCGAACGCCGCCTCCAGGTGGCTGACGGGTGCACGCCGCCGCTTGTCGTTGCTCATGTTCCTACCTCTGCTTCGGTCCCGCCGGGGTACGCGGGCGGATGACCCGCGTGCCGGGCGACGGGTGCGTTCTGGACCGCCGGGTCGGCCGGCGCGGGTCCGCTGTCCACGGCCACCCCGTGGACCCGGTCGGCGGCGGAACGGGTGGGGGCGTCCTCCCGCTCCGGGTCGGTTCCGTCGCCTGCGGGAACGAGCGCGACCTGCTCCCGGACCTGGTCGGTGGCCCGGCGACGCCAGAGGTGGGCGGCCAGGGCGATACCGGAGGCGACGTCGTCCGGGGTGGCCGCGCCGTGGCAGACCACCACCGTCCCGGCGACCCCGAGCAGGGCCGCCGCCCGCGGCGCCCCGCCGCTGGTCGGTGGGCCCCCGGCCATCGCGTACGCCCCCTCGATGGCCTTGAGCAGGATGTTGCCGGTGAAGCCGTCGGTGACCACCACGTCGGCGCGGATGCCGGACGTCACGTCGTACCCCTCGACCAGGCCGACGTAGCGGGCGTCGCCGGGCAACGCGGTGGCGGCGAGCAGGGGGTCGGCGGTGCGGCGCGGGCGGTCCCCCTTGCCGGCCTCGGTGCCGACCGAGAGCAGGCCGACCCGGGGGGCGGCAACGGCGTGGGCGACGGCGGCGTAGGCCGCGCCGAGCACGGCGTGCCGGGCCAGGGTGGCCGGGCGGGGTTCCAGCGAGCCGCCGACGTCGAGCAGCACCACCGGGCCGGAGACGGCCGGGAGCGTCGCCACCAGCGCGGGCCGGCGCACGTCGGGCCAGCGGCCGAAGCCGAGGGCGGCGGCGGAGACGGTGGCGCCGGTGGACCCGGCGGAGACGAGCGCGTCGGCGGCGCCGTCGCGGACGGCGGAGACGGCGGCCCGGACGGTGCTGTCGGCGCGGGGCGCGTGCTCGGTCGGCCCGGCGGCGGTACGGGTGGCGCGGATGGTGATCCGGGTGCGTTGCGCCGGGGTCAGGGCGTCGACGATCCCGGCCGCGACCTCGGTCGGGCCGACGAGCAGCAGGTGCAGGTCCGGGTCGGCCCGCACCGCCCGCAGAGCGCCGTCAACCACGACGGCGGGAGCATCGTCCCCGCCGAGGAGGTCAACGGCGATCCGCGCGGTGCCCGGCCCCCTCGTCGCGCCGGCCGGATCAGGCCGGACGGCATCGGAGGGGGCCGGAGCACCGGGCGATCGCCGGGGTGCGCGCGCCACCCGACCTGTGGTCGGGGGTGTCACTCGGCGTCCAGGTCAGACCTCGAGGACCTGGCGGCCGTTGTACGTGCCGCAGACGGAGCACGCCGCGTGCGGCAGCTTGGGGGACTTGCACTGCGGGCAGGCCACGGTCGCGACCACAGCCGCCTTCCAGTTCGCCCGGCGGGACCGGGTGTTGCTGCGCGACATCTTGCGCTTGGGGACGGCCACGGTTCCTACTCCTCTGTACGGTTCAGTTGCGACAGGCTCGCCCAACGCGGGTCGATCTGCTGGTGGCTGTGATCGGCCGGCAGATCGTCCCGGTGCACCCCGCATTCGGGGCACAGTCCCGGGCAGTCCTCCCGGCAGAGCGGGTTGGTCGGCAGCGTGAGCACCACCGCGTCCCGCAGCGCCGGCTCCAGGTCGATCAGATCGTCCTGCATCCGGCCCACCTCGTCCTCGTCGGTCGTGATGTCCGTGGTGCTGTTCTCGTACGCGTACAGCTCCTGGACGTTCACGGTCAACGAGTAGTCGATCGCGCGCAGGCAACGACCGCACTCGCCCTGGACGGGACCGGTCACGGTCCCGGAGACGAGCACGCCCTCGGACACCGACTCCAACCTCAGGTCGAGGTCGAGGTCCGCGCCCTCCGGCACGCCGATCAACTCCACGCCGAGGTCCGCCGGTGCCGGCACGACCCGCCGATGCGTACGCAACGCGCCAGGGCGACGCGGCAGGTCCCTCGTGTCGAGGACCAGCGGCGCCCTGGGGTTGAGTGATGAAGGCGAGTGTTTGGGCATAGTCAGACTCCGGCCGGTGAGAGGCCGACAAAAAAGGTTACCTGGGCGACCGCCGGGTCGTCGAACCGGGGGCGACGCCCGACCCGTCCGTCGGTGGGATGAGGTGCCGCTCAGAAGGGTAACGGGCGTTCCGCCTCGTCCCCACCGAAGGTGCCGATCTCCCGCAGCGCGTGCATCTTGTCCCGCCCGCGCTCGATCGAGGCCAGCGCCCGGGTGAGGAACTGCTCGAAGTTCGCCAGCGCGGTGTCGACGTAGTCGTCGACCTCCTCGCGCAGCCGCTGCGCCTCGGCGCGGGCCTCGGCGATGATCCGGGCCCCCTCGTGCTCGGCGGAGACGGTGATCTCGTTCACCGAGACCAGCCGGGCGTGTTCCGCCTCACCCTCGCTGATGATCCGGTCGGCCTCCCGCTTACCGGCCTCCATGATCTTGTCCCGCTCCTCCAGCAGGGCGGCGGCGCGGCGCAGGTCGGCGGGGAGGTCGGCGCGCATCTCGTCGAGAGCGGCGATCATCTCGCCCCGGTCGACCATGCAGTTGTTGCGCGACATCGGGACGGAGCGCGCCTGCTCCAGCACGCCGATCAGTTCGTCGATGCGATCGAGCGGGTCCACCGGTACCTCACCCCTGTCGTTCGTCTGCCGACCTACATGATGCGGCCTGCGCCCGACTTCGGCGCTGCACCACATGATGTCGTGCCCCGGCCACCACCGCCGCCACCACCCCGCCCCGACGCGCCGCCCGGTCCGCTGCGGCCCCGCCTCCGGCTGGGCGGGGGCGTACGGTCAGGGACGCGGGACGGTCAGCCGGGCCTGGAGCGCCCGGCGGACGGTGTCGGGCACGTGGGAGGAGATGTCGCCGCCCCACTTCGCCACGTCCTTGACCAGGCTGGAGGAGAGGAAGGAGTAGAGCGGGTTGGTCGGCATGAACAGCGTCTCCACGCCGGCCAGGCCGATGTTCATCTGCGCCATCTGCAACTCGTAGTCGAAGTCGCTGACCGCCCGCAGGCCCTTGATCAGCACACTCGCCTCCTGTGCCCGGCAGAAGTCGACGAGCAGCCCCCGGAAGGACGCGACCCGGACGTTGCCGTACGAGGAGGTCACCTCGCGGAGCATGTCGATCCGCTCCTCGACGGTGAACAGGCCGCTCTTGGACTGGTTCACCAGCACGCCGACGATCACCTCGTCGAAGAGCCGGCTGGCCCGTCCGATGATGTCGAGGTGGCCGTTGGTGACCGGGTCGAACGAGCCGGGACACACCGCACGTCTCATGATCGGCGACCGTACCAAAGAGTGGTCTCGCCGTAACGCCGGCTGCGCCCGGCAGTGATGCCCTGCACCCAGTCGACCGGGCCGCCCCGGGTGGACCGCTCGACCACCACCAGCGCGTCGGGGGCCAGCCAGTCGTGCTCCACCAGCCCGGTCAGCAGGGCGGTGATCTCGTCGTCCGGCACCGCGTACGGGGGGTCGGCGAAGACCACGTCGTACGGCGCGTCGCCGGGCCCGGCCGCGACCACCCCGGCCACCCTGCCGGTGACCAGCCGGGCGGCAGGGGCGGCCCGCAGCGCGGCGACGTTCTCCCGGATCACCCGGGCGGCGCGGGGGTCGGACTCGACGAGCAGCACGTGCGCCGCACCCCGGGACAACGCCTCCAGGCCGACCGCGCCGGAGCCGGCGTACAGGTCGGCGAAGCGTGCCCCGTCCAGGTCCACCTCGGCGCTGACGGCGCTGAACAGCGCCTCCCGGACCCGGTCGGAGGTCGGCCGGGTGCCGCCGCCGGCGGGTGCGGCGATCCGGCGTCCGCCGAGCGTGCCGGCCACGATCCGGGTCACGGTCTGCCCCTGTGCATGCCTGTGACGCTACGCGACGGGCGGCGCGGGCCGGCGACGCGGTGCACCCCGACCGGGTGACGGAGTGATCACTTCGGGTATATCAATGATCTCATATGTATAACAACACTCCGGGTGCCGGCTGTGCACTGTGTCCGTATCGACGGGCCCACTAGGGTCGGCCCGGTGCCGGTGCCGCTCCGCCGGCCAGGGCGCCGCACCGGCGTCGTCACGGCACTCCCAGATCCTGCCGTGACCCGGCAGACGCCACCCCCGCCGCGCCCTGACGCATCTTCACCCCGGGAGTACGCGTGATCCGTCCCCCGCTGTCGCCACGGCGACCGCTCGCCGTGACCGCCGCCGCGCTGGCCGGCCTGGCCACGGTCCTCGCCCTGACCGCCCCGGCGGGCGCCACCTCAGCCTCACCGTCACCGACGGCCACGCCGACGGCGACCGCCACGCCGAGCGCGACGGCCACCACCCCGCCCGGCGGGGAGCCCGCGCCGTCCTGCGTCGCCGCCGCCGACGCGCGCTACACGCACACCTTCGACGGGCCGGCGGGCAAGGCGTCGATCACGCTGACCAACGGCCCGCTGTGCCGGGGTGAGGAGCAGGACCTGGCCCTGGTGTCGTACGTGACGCCGTCGGCGAAGTTCGCCGTCCCGCAGTACGTGCTCGACAAGTCGGTCAAGAAGTTCACCGGGGTGGCCCCGGGCGAGCTGGGCGTGGCCACCCTCGACTTCGCCGTCGAGGTGCCCAACTGCTACACCCAGGTCGACTTCGTCTTCGGCAGCAAGCTGATCGACCCGCTGACCGACACCAGCGACCGGTACGGCGACCGCAAGGTCGGCAGCCCGAGCGGCATCGGCGCCCGCTCCACCGGCCCGAGCGCCTGGTACAACGGCGGCTCGGGCACCTGCTCGGCGGCACCGGAGGTGATCGCCGAGTCCGACTGCGACGGCAACGTCGAGCTGACCCTGGTCAACCGCAGCGGCAACGCCGAGGCGACCTTCGCCATCGTCGGCAGCGGCGGCTTCACCGAGAAGGTGACCGTCCCGCTCCGCAAGATCGAGACCCGCAAGCTCAGCGCCGGCGAGGCGCAGGAGATCACCGTCACCGCCCCCGGCATGAAGGACTTCACCGGCGGCTGGCAGAAGCCCGCCGACTGCCAGCAGCCCGAGGCCGGCACCCCCGACGCCAGCTACGAGTCGAGCTGCGACAAGATGACCTTCCGGATCAGCAACCCGGAGGACGGCACCCCGCTGACCTCGGTGTTCACCCCCAACAAGGGCGAACCGAAGAAGCTCACCGTCGAGCCCGGCCGGACCGGGACGGTCAGCTTCCCGGCCAGCAAGGGGCTCACCGTCACCGTCACCGGTGACCTCGACTCCGGCGGCCCGCTGAAGTGGGAGCAGCCGAAGGACTGCCCGTCCACCGGCGGCGGCGGTGGTGGCGGCGGCGACCAGGACGGCGGCCTCCCGGTGACCGGTGCGGCGGCCGGCGCCATCGCGGCCGGCGCGGCCACCCTGCTGGTGGCCGGCGCGGTGCTCTTCCTCGTCGCCCGACGTCGGCGGATCCGCTTCACCGTCTGACCGCAACACCGCTGACCCGCACCACGACGCAGGCGCGTGCCGACCGGATCGTCGGCACGCGCCTGCGTCGCTCTCTGGCCCCGGCGCGGAGCCGATTGGACGGAGCAGACGCGGTTGCCGACACCACGACCGCCAACCGCTCCAGCGCTACCCGGTACCTCGCGGGCACCAATAACCTCATGGGCGTCCTTTAGATCTGATGACGTTGACGATTCACCGCACGAACCGACCCGAAACCCACCGAAACGAACCGGACGGAGTGGACCCGACAGCCGCGAACTCCGAGACCGGGCAGGCTGCCACGGCTTGATGCGTCAACGTCATCAGCTCTAAAGGACGCGGATGAACCATGCTCCGCTGCCGTCACTCACCGAGCGCCGCCACCGCGCGCCACCGCCACCCCGCCCGCCAGACACCCGCAGCGGGTGCCGGCACGTCAGCACCCGTCCGACGACCCACCAGCGGCCCCTCGGCCACAGCGGGTCGTCACGCCGGAACCGGGACCGATCGGGGGCGGTCAGCCCTTCTCCAGGTACTCCGCGCGCTCCTCGTCGACCAGGGCGGCGACCGAGGCGGCCAACGCCGGGTGCCGCGAAAGCTCCGGGTCCTGGTCGACCAGGGTGACCGCCTCGGCCCGCGCGTCGCGGATCAGGTCGGCGTCGCGCAGCAGGGAGAGCAGCCGCAGGTGGGAACGGTGGCCGGACTGGGTCGCGCCCAGCACGTCGCCCTCCCGGCGCTGCTCCAGATCCAGCTCGGCCAGCTTGAACCCGTCGGTGGTGGAGGCGACCGCGTCCAGCCGTTCCCGCGCCGACGAGCCCTCGGCCGCCTCGCTGACCAGCAGGCACAGCCCGGGGGCCGACCCCCGGCCGACCCGGCCCCGGAGCTGGTGCAGCTGCGAGACGCCGAACCGGTCGGCGTCCAGCACGATCATCACGGTGGCGTTGGGTACGTTCACGCCGACCTCGACCACCGTGGTGGCGACCAGCACGTCGAGGTCGCCGTCGGCGAAGGACCGCATCACCGCGTCCTTCTCGTCGGCGGGCAGCCGGCCGTGCAGGACGCCGATCCGCAGCCCGTGCAGCGGCCCCTCGGCGAGCAGCGGCGCCACCTCGGTCACCGCCAGCGGTGGACGTCGACCGTTGTCGTCCTCGCGCGGTGGTTCCTCCTCGGCCGCCGGCCCCTCACCGATCCGCGGGCACACCACGTACGCCTGGTGGCCGGCGGTGACCTCCTCGCGGACCCGCCGCCAGGCCCGGTCCAGGAAGGCCGGTTTCTCCGCCACCGGCACCACGTGCGAGGCGATCGGGGAGCGCCCCTGCGGCAACTGGGACAGGGTGGAGGTCTCCAGGTCGCCGTAGACGGTCATCGCCACCGTGCGGGGGATCGGGGTGGCCGTCATGACCAGCACGTGCGGCGGCTGGTCGGCCTTGGCGCGCAGCGCGTCGCGCTGTTCCACGCCGAACCGGTGCTGCTCGTCGACCACCACCAGGCCCAGGTCGGCGAAGTCGACCCCCTCGTAGAGCAGGGCGTGGGTGCCGAGCACGATGCCCGCCCGCCCCTGCGCGACCTCGGCCAGCGCCCGCCGCCGGGCCGCCGCGCCCAGCGAGCCGGTGACCAGCTCCACCCGGGTCGCGTCGTCGGCCGCGCCCAGCTCACCGGCCTGCGCCAGCGGGCCGAGCAGGTCGAGCATGCCCCGGTGGTGCTGGGCGGCGAGCACCTCGGTCGGGGCCAGCAGCGCCGCCTGGCCGCCCGCGTCGACCACCTGGAGCATCGCCCGCAACGCCACCACCGTCTTGCCCGACCCGACCTCGCCCTGCAACAGCCGGTGCATCGGATGCGGGGTGGCCAGGTCGGCGGCGATCTCGACACCGACGTCGCGCTGCCCGGGGGTCAGCTCGTAGGGCAGCCGGGCGTCGAACGCGTCGAGCAGGCCACCCGTCTTCGCCGGGCGCGCCTTCGCCGGCCAGGACGCCGCCCGCAGCTTGCGCTGCACCAGGGTCAGCTGCACGGCGAACGCCTCGTCCCACTTGAGCCGGCGACGGGCCCGGTACAGCTCCTCCTTGCTGGACGGCCGGTGGATCTCGCGCAGTGCGGTGCCGATGCCGACCAGCTTCCGGTCGACCCGCAGCGACGTCGGCAACGGGTCGTCGGGCGGGGTGACGGTGTCCAGCACCACCCGGACACACCTGGCGATCACCCAGGTCGGCACGGCGGCGGCGGCCGGATAGACCGGGATCAGCGCCCCGGCGAACTCCTCGACCTCCTCGGAGGCCGCCACCTCGCCCTCGCCCCCCTCGCCGAGCAGCACGTACTCGGGGCCGTTGAGCTGCCGCCTGCCCCGGAACTCGGTGACCTTGCCGGCGAACAGCCCCCACCGACCCGGGCGCAGCTCGCGTTCCCGCCACGCCTGGTTGCCGAAGAACGTCAACGTCAGCGTCCCGCCGGAGTTGTCGCCGACGGTCACCTCCAGCAGGTTGCCCCGGCGCTGCCGCATCGGGCGCACCGCCGTGCGCTGCACCTGGGCCAGCACGGTGACCTGCTCACCGACGTCCAGCGAACGGATGTCGGTGTGTTCGCCGCGCTCGTCGTAGCGGCGCGGGAAGTGGTACATCAGGTCACCTGCGGTGTGCAGGTCGAGATGACCGGCGAGCGCCTTGGCGGTCTTCTCCCCCACCAGCTTGGTCAGCGCGGTGTCCACCGTGGCCGGCTCGGACGTCGTCATTCGACCCCCACCAGGAGCGGATAGTGCGGTTGCCCACCCGGGTACGCCTGCACCTCGACGAAGGGCCAACGCCGGGCCACGTGCTCCCGGACCGCCTCGGCGAGCCCGGCCGGGGCGTCCGCGCCGGTGAGCAGGGTGACCAGCTCACCACCGCCGCCGAGCATCCGGTCGACCACGGCGGCGCAGGTGTCGACCAGGTCACTGCCGATCAGGTGGACCTCCCCCTCGACCAGGGCCAGCACGTCACCGGGGCGGCACGGGCCGGCCACGGTGAGCGCCTCCCGGCTGGCATGGCACACCTCGGCGTACCGGCAGGCACCGGCCGCCTCGGCCATCGCGATGACGTCGTCGGTGAAGCGGCGCTGCGGGTCGCGGACGGCGAGCGCGGCCAGCGCCTGCACCGGTGAACGGGTCGGCACCACGCTGACCTTCACCCCGAGCCGGTACGCCTCCCGGGCGGCGGCGTTCGCCACCGCCTGGGTGTTCGGGTCGTTGGGCAGGACCACCACCCGGGCGGCGGCGGTGGCCCGGATGGCGTCCAGCAGTTCGCCGGTGGACGGGTTGCCCGGCACCACCGTCGCCCCCTCCCCGCCGAGGAGGTCGGCGATGCCGACGCCTGTCGCGACCACCACGGCCGCCCGGCCGTCGGGGGCCGGCGGGGCCTGGTCGGCGAAGCGGGTCACCGAGATCCGGTACGGCCGGCCGGCCGCCACCCCCGCCTCGACGGCCGCCCCCACGTCGTTGACGTGGACGTGGACGTTCCAGGTGGTGGACCCGGTGGGTGAGCCGTCGTCGCCGACCACCACCAGCGAGTCGCCCAGGGTGGCCAGTTCGGCGCGCAACCGGCTCACCGCCTCGGGCGGGGCGTCGAGCAGGAACTGCACCTCGTAGGCGTACTCGGGGGAACCGGTCTCCCGGACGACGGTCGACGCCGGGCGCACCGGGCGGGCCACCGGCGGCGGCCCGGGCGGGGCCTCCCCGGTGACCACCTCGACCAGCGCGTCGAGCAGCAGGCAGAGCCCCCGGCCACCGGCGTCGACCACCCCGGCGCGGGCCAGCGCGGGCAACTGCTCGGGGGTGCGGGCCAGGGCGCGGGCGGCCTCCCCGGCGGCGGCCCGGACCACGGTGCGCAGGTCGTCGCTGTCGGCCCGTTCGGCGGCGGTCGCGGCGGCGGCGGCCACGCTGAGCACGGTGCCCTCGACCGGCTGGGCGACCGCGGCGTAGGCGGCGGTGCTGGCGGCGCGCAGCGCGGCGGCCAGCGCCCGGCCGGCGACGGTGGGCACCACCCCGAGGGCGTCGGCGAGGCCGCGCAGCAGCTGCGAGAGGATCACCCCGGAGTTGCCCCGCGCACCGAGCAGCGCACCCCGGGCCATCAGCCGCAGCGCCCGCCCGTGCGCGGTCGGGCCGTCCTCGGGCAGGGTGCCGGGTTCCATCGTCAGCGCCTGCTGGGCAGAGGTGAGGGTGAGCACGAGGTTGGTGCCGGTGTCCCCGTCGGGCACGGGGTAGACGTTCAGCTCGTCGATCTCGCCCTGGTGCCGGCGCAGCGCGGCCAGACCGCTCGCGCACCAGCGGCGTACCGCGGCGGCGTCGAGGGTGTCCAGCACGGCCAGAAGCCTACTGGCGGCGACCGACACCCGCCGGGGTCGGCTGGCGTGTCCCGGTCCGGTTCGGGCGTGACGTCCCGGTCCGGGGTGGCCGACCGGGCCGGGCGGCGGGGGCCGGGACGGGCGGTTGGTCCTGCCCGGAGTGCATCGGGTACCCTGGCCAGGTTGTCCGGGCAGCGCCTGCCGGCGACCTCATGAACGTATCAATCTCAGGAGTATCCCGTGGCTAGCGTGTGCGACGTCTGTGGCAAGGGGCCGGGCTTCGGCCACAACGTGCCCTGGTCCAAGAAGAAGACCAACCGCCGCTGGAACCCGAACATCCAGTCGGTGCGTACCCCGGCCGGTGGGGGCACCACCAAGAAGCTCCAGGTCTGCACCTCGTGCATCAAGGCCGGCAAGGTCACCCGCGCCTGACCTGGCGACGCCTCCACCGCCCCAGCTCCGATCAGTACCGGCGGGCCTTGCGGCCCGCCGGTACTGTCGTGTCCCCGCAATCCGGTGGCCGACCCGTACGGAGGACGACCGTTGGACCTCGACCTGGGCCGCGACGAGATGATCGTCGTGGGCGCCTCGCTCGGCATGTTGCACTGGTTCGCCGAGGAGTTGCCGCCGGGCAGCGTGGTGCTCGTCGAGGAGCCGGAGATCATCGCCCGGCGGAACCTCACCACGACGGCCGCCCGGCTGCCGGTGGTCTCCCGGGTGGTGCCCGCCCGCTACCAGACCGGCCTGGACGTCGACAAGCTGCTCGCCGGTGAGCCGGGGCTGGCCTCCGCCCGGCTGGTGATGCCCGGCCTGGAGTACGCGGTCGGGGCCACCGCCCGGCTCGCCGAACGGCTGGGCCTGCCCGGTGCCGGATCGCACGCCGCCGACGTCTTCTCCGACAAGCACCGGATGCGCCTGCTGGCCGACCGGGCCGGGCTGGCCAATCCGGCGTACGAGCTGGTCGACTCCCCGCAGCGGGCAGCGGCGTTCGCGGCCCGGTTCGGTGGCCGGTGCGTGTTGAAGCCGACCCGTCGCTCCGGCAGCCTCGGCGTGCAGCTGGTCGACGCCGCCGACGACGTGGCGGCGGCCTGGTCGGCGACCGCCGCCCCGGAGGCACCGGTGGAGGCGGCCACCGACCTGCCCACCGAGGTGCTTGTCGAGCAGACCCTGGTCGGTCCGGAGTACAGCGTCGAACTGCTGGTCGCCGACGGCGAGGTGTGTTTCGGCAACGTCACCGACAAGCGGGTGCTGCCCGGTCGCCGCCCGGTGGAGACCGGGCACACGGTCCCCTCGGCGCTGCCGGCGGCCGGCCGCGCGGAACTCGTCGCGGCGGCCACCCGGCTGGCGGCGGCGGCCGGCTTCGGCAGCGGTGTGCTGCACAGCGAGTGGATCGTCGCCGACGGGGTGCCGACGCTGGTGGAGTGCGCCGCCCGGCTGCCCGGCGACATGATCGCCGCGCTGATCTCGGTGGCGTACGAGTGCAGTTTCATCGACGCCTACCTGCGGACGCTGCGCGGCGAGCGGCCCCGGCTGCCGGCCCGGCCGTCCGGGGCGGCGGCGGTGGAGTTCCTGCTGCCGCCGCCGGGGACGCTGACCGCGGTCGACGGGCTGCGCGACGCCCGCCGGGTGTCCGGCGTCCTCGCCGTGCAGCTCGACGTGGCCGTCGGGGACCGGGTCGGCGAGGTCACCTCGTCGGTACGCCGGGGCGGGCACGTGCTGGCCTGGGGCGTCGACCCGGCCGAGGCGGCGGCCACCGCCCGCGCCGGCGCCGACCGGCTCCGGTTCACCGTCGCCTGACGCCGCCGCACCGGCCGGGTGAATCCGGATTCACCCGGCCCCGGCGGGCGGGTCAGAGTGTCTGGCCGAACGACAGGCAGCCGGGGGCGTCGGCGTAGTAGCCGAAGTTGGCGATCCGCTCGTACCCCGCCGAGGTGTAGAGGGCGACCGCCTCGGGTTGCCGGTCACCGCACTCCAGGATGACCCGCTCGCGCCCGTGCCGACGGGCCGACTCCTCGATGGCGGCGAGCAGGGCGCGGGCCACCCCGCGTCCCCGCACGACCGGGGTGGTGTACATCCGCTTCAGCTCGGCGGCGTCCGCGCCGTGGCTGCGCCACCCGGCACAGCCGACCGGCTCGCCGTCGAGGTGGGCGACGAGGAATTCGCCGTGCGGCGGGACGAACTCGGTGGGGTCGACGGGGGTCTCGTCGCCGCTGCCGCCGTAGCGGACGCCCAGGTCGGCCATTGTCGCCCGGATGAGCGTCTGGGCCACCGGCGCGTCGAAGCCCACCGGCCGGATCTCGATCTCACTCACGGGGTGAAGGGTACGACCGCCCCTTACCGGAAGTGGTCCCAGCCGGCCGGTCCGTCGTACGCGTCACCATCGACTGTCACCCCGCCGCCCTCGACCACCAGGCCCACCGCGCGCCACGGGGGCGGCAACGCCACCGTCGGGGGGAAGGTGGCGGCCAGGGCGTGATCGTCGCCACCGGCCAGGATCCAGGTGTACGGGTCGACGCCGAGCGCCTGGGCGGCGTCCCGCATCTGCGGGGGTACCTCGAAGGCGTCCCGGCGCAGGTCGACACCGACACCGCTGGCCTTCGCCAGGTGCCCCAGGTCGGCCAGCAACCCGTCCGACACGTCGATCATGGCGGTGACGCCGAGCCGGGCGGCCTCCGGTCCGGCCGGGTAGGGCACCTCCGGCCGCCGGTACGCCTCGACCAGCACCCGGGGGGTGCGGAACCCACGGGAGAGCACGGTCAGCCCGGCGGCGGCCCAGCCGGTGCGGCCGGCGAGCGCCACCACGTCACCCGGCCGGGCGCCGGAGCGGACCACCGGGGCCCGACCCGCCAGGTCGCCGAGGGCGGTCACCGCGATGGTCAGGGTGGGGCTGGCGGACATGTCCCCACCGACCACCCCCGCGTCGACCAGTGCCGCCTCGGCGGCCAGCCCGTCGGCCAACTCCTCCACCCAGGCGGTGTCCAGGTCGGCGGGGATGCAGAGGGCGACCAGCAGGGCGGTGGGGGTGGCCCCCATGGCGGCGATGTCGGCAAGGTTGGCCGCCGCCGCCCGGTGCCCGACGTCCCGCGCGCCCGACCAGTCCCGCCGGAAGTGCCGCCCCTCGACCAGCACGTCGGTGGAGGCGACCACCCGCCGGTCGCCGGCGGCCACCACGGCGGCGTCGTCGCCCGGCCCGAGCAGGCAGAACGATCCGTACGTCAGCCGGGCGGTCACCCGGTCGATGAGGCCGAACTCGCCCACGTCCGCGACACCCATGTCTTCCTTCCGACACGCTCGCTAGCTGCTTGACCTCGACCACCGATAGGGATCACGCCTGCTCCGTAGGGTATTTTCACCCTTCGGGCCGCCCCTGGGCGGCGACGGACGGAGGTCGAGTCGTGGTACAGGCGTACATCCTCATCCAGACCGAGGTGGGCCGGGCGCGGGACGTGGCCGGTCTGATCGCGGACCTTACCGGCGTGGTACGCGTCGACGCCGTCACCGGGCCGTACGACGTGGTCGTCCTCACCGAGGCGAACACCGTCGACGAGCTCGGCAAACTGATCGTCAGCAACGTGCAGATGGTGCCCGGCATCACCCGCACCCTCACGTGTTCGGTGGTGCGCCTGTAAGTGGACGAGAAGACCTCCTCCCCCGAGATCCCGACCGACGCCGTGCCCAGCACCGAGCAGACCAGCACCGAGCAGACCAGCACCGAGCGGGCCAGCACCGGTGCACCCACCACCGACCGGCCCACGGCGGACCGGTCGACCCGGCGGGCCGCGTTGTGGGCCACCCTGGTCGCCGTGCCGGTGACGGTGGCCGTGGCGGGCTTCACCTTCGCCCAGTTGTCCCCGGACACCCCTGTCGCCGCGCCGAGCGCGTCGCCGACCAGCCTGCGCCCCCAGTCCGGCGCCCCGGTCGAGATGGCCGCCCCGGCGCTGGCCGAGCGCCCCGGAGTGGTGTGCCGGGCGTTGGTCTCGCAGTTGCCGGCCACCGTCCGGGAGCTCGCCCAGCGCCCGGTCACGGCCGGTGCCGAGCAGAACGCCGCCTACGGCGATCCGGCGTTGACCGTCGCCTGCGGTGTCCCTGAGCCGACCGTGGACGCCACCGCCGACGTGTGGACCGTCAACGGGGTCTGCTGGTACGCCGACGAGCGGTCGGACGCCACCGTGCTCACCACGCTCGACCGGGAGACGGCGGTCACGGTGACGGTGCCCCGGGCGTACGAGGGGCCGTTGCAGTGGCTCACCCCGGTCTCCGACGCGGTGGTCGCATCCGTGCCGTCCGGCGGCGACAGCCCGTCCGGGTGCCGACGCTGAGGTTCCCCTCCGCCCGACCGGGCTCCGGCCCATGCCCGCCCCACCCGACCGGACCGGGGTGACGGCGACCCGACGGTCCGGACAATCATGCGCCGGCACCGATGATCTGATCCTCCGTACCTGCGGCTGACCGTGGGTGGCGAAGCGGTGGGTGTGCTCGCCACGGTCGGCGGCGTCGCCGTGCAGGCGTGGCTCTCCCGGATCGTCCGGGCCGAGGAGCAGGGCACCGTGCAGGGGGCGTTGACCGGGATGGGTGCCGCCGCCGAGTCGGTGGTGCCGGTCCCGGCCGGCGCGGTGTTCGCCTGGTCGCTGTTCGCCTGGTCGCTGTCCCACGCGTCGCCGGGCCTGGTCCTCGCCCGGGGCGGACAGCCGGGCGGCCGGGCCCGGACGAAACTGCACGGCCGATGGCGTCGGGCCCTCTCCACCGCGCCGCCGAGTGGGACCGCGCCGGAGGATGCGCCGATCCGCCGTCTGGCGTTTTGTCCCGGCACCACCGTCGACTCAGGACGCGCACATCCACTCCTGCATTTGCGCCCCGTGGAAGTTCCACGAAACCGATCGGATAGTAAAACGATTTGGCCCGGACGGTGTTGATAGGGGAGACAGCGGACGGCTTCCGGTGACCGGCAATGGGCAACTCCTGAGGCTGGGAACCGCTTCCGCCGAAACTGGCTGATTCGAGGGTCAGCGCCGTGGTATTCGCCATTTCCGTACGGGTTAACCCGCCGTCCCGGCTGCGGAAACTCAACATTCTCCACGATGTGCCGTCGATCAAGCGATTGCCCGACAAAAGGCACGTCCCACCCCCGGCCCACCCCCGTGAAGGTGCTCTGAACTGGGAAAACGGCGATCATTCCGGACCCCGGCCCACCCCGTGCCGACCGCGCGGGGCACCGTCAACCGAAGGGATGGTCGGGTAATCGGCTGATCGGCGGGCCAGCATGGACTGATCGGCCACTCTTACCGCACCTCAATTGCCGCAGCCGGAGCGAATGGCTGAGGTTCGCCCGGTTCCGCACCCGCCCACGGTCCACATTCTGGCCACGGCCGGCTTCACGCGTGTGAAGTGAACGTGAATGAGGTGTTTCGGCTCCTCCGGAAAAGAGCACGTCAACACACCAGGAACCGACCAGCAACACCACCAAGATCAACAAAAAGCGCGTTACCGGAAGCCACCTCCGGACGAACGGCATTAACACCCGACCCCGCTTGCGTCAATGCTCCACATACGACAGGATCATGCGCGGAATCCGCACCAACAATTGCTAGCCTTCGATGGCAACCCCGTCGTCCATACAGGACCGGCGGCATTGTTCACATCTCCTCATCGGAGGTCACCACATGGTCCACACCGGACCTAAGCGCCGTCGCGCGAACCGATTCGCCCTCGCCGGGCTGACCGCACTCACGGTCCTGCTCGGCACCCAGACCCCGGGCCTCGCCCAGCCGCCGACCGCGCCGCGCACGCTGGCCCAGCCGCCGAGCGCACCCGGCCTCGGCCAGGTGGCGAGCAAGAAGGAGGCCCGGCCCGGCCCGCTGCCCACCCGGGCCGGCACCGTCAAGGTCGCCCCGTCCCCGACGGGTGCCCGCAGCGGCGGCGTGGGCACCCAGGCGATCAACGACAAGGTCGCGCTGAAGGCGCTGATCCTGGCCACCGACCCGGCGGACTTCGGCGTGGCCACGCTCACCACCACCCTCAACCGGATCGGTGCGGGCTACGACATCCTCTACACCACCACCCAGACGCTCTCGGCGAACACGCTCGTCGACGGCAACGGGGTGGGCAAGTACAACGCGGTCCTGCTCACCAACAGCATGCAGCTCTACGAGTCGGGCGGTAACTACCTCAGCGGCCTGACCAGCACGGAGTGGAACACCCTCTGGGCCTACGAGCGCAACTTCGAGGTGCGTCAGGTCGCCCTCTACACCAGCTACGGCACCTGGCCGGAGGACTACTGCCTCGACTCCGCCGGGGAGGGCGCGGTCGGTGAGACCCCGCTGCCCGTCTCGCTGACCAGCAGCGGCGCGGCGGTCTTCGACTACCTCAAGAGCACCGCCCAGATCCCGATCACCCAGTCGTACGTCTACCGCACCTCGATCCGGGCCGGCTGCAACGCCCAGGCCCTGATGACCAACGGGTCCGACGTGCTGGCCGTACGCACCACCTCGACCGACGGCCGGGAGCGGATCGCGCTGACCTTCACCGCCAACCAGTACCTGCTCCACGCGGACCTGCTGGTCTACGGCCTGTTCCGGTGGGCGACCAAGGGCCTGTTCCTCGGTGAGCAGAAGCACCACCTCAACGTCGACATCGACGACTGGTTCGCCGCCTCGGCCCACTACATGGACGACGGCACCGTCGACTACGGCCCCGCGATCCGGGTCACCGGGCACGACGCGGTCAACCTCGACGCGAAGCAGACCGCGCTGCGCACCGCGCACCCGCTGGCCTCGGGCTTCACCGTCAACATCCCCTACAACGGCGCCCAGATCGACCCGTTCGCCGGCAACACGTGCAGCCCGAACGGCGACGCCAACACCCTCACCGCCACCACCAAGTGCCTCAAGAACAACTTCCGGTGGATCAACCACACGTTGAACCACCCCGCGCTGAACACCACGGACTACGCCACCAACCACGAAGAGATCTCCGAGAACCTGACCGCTGGCACCGCCATCGGGCTGACCCCCCCGGCCACCGTGCTCAAGACCCCCGAGTACTCAGGTCTCGGCGTCTACAACAACTCGAGCGGGGTGCTCACCGACCACGGCCTCGCCGCGTCCAACCCGGACCTGATCGAGGCGGCGGCGGATCTCGGCGTCGACACGGTCGCCGGCAACATGTCGTTCGCCAGCCACGTGCCGGCGAACTTCAACGGGTCGACGCCGCACCCGCTGGACCCGAGCATCGTGGTGGTGCCGTGCTGGCCGACGAACATCGCCTACCACACCACCAACCCGGCGGAGGAGGCGCACTTCTACAACTCCTTCTACGGCCCGAACGGCGCCTTCCCGTACTGGCCCACCGACCGCACGTACGCCCAGGTCCTGGACTACGAGTCCACCGTGGGCCTGCAGCACGTGTCGTCGGGCTCGATCTACTCGCACACGTTCCACATCGCCAACGTGCGTGACTACGGCTCGGGCAACACCCTGCTCACCGACTGGGTCGACGCCGTGCTGACCAAGTACGACTCGTTCTATTCGGTGCCGCTGCTCAACTCGGCGTGGACCGACATCGCCGCCTACAGCAGGGCACGGACGGCCCACTTCGCGGCGCTGACCGCCGGGGCGTCGGCGATCTACGACCGGACCACCGGGGAGATCACGGTGAGCTCGCCGGCCGCCGGCTCGCTGCAACTGGGCGGCGTCGCCGCGACCACCACCGGTGCCGGCACCTACGGCACCGACGTCACCGTGCCGGTGACGCTGGCGGCCAACACCGCCGTGACGTTCAACGCCGCTCCCCGTCCGTAGCGCGGACAGCGGCTCAGACAAGCACAGAGGAACGGGGGAAACCGGTGCGGATCGCGCTGGTCTCGGAGGGCACCTACCCGTACGCGATGGGTGGGGTGAGCATCTGGTGCGAACAGCTCATCCGGGGAATGCCTGACTACCGGTGGGAGGTGGTGGCGCTCACCGTGGACGGCACCGAGGAGCCGGTGTTCGACCGGCCGGCCAACCTCGACCGCGTGCACTCGATCCCGTTGTGGGGCGGCCGGCCGAAAGGCCGCCGCCCCCGGCGGGGGGTGCTGGTCCCCTCCGGGCGGCCCGGCGCCGAGTTCATCGAGTCGTACGAGGTGTTCCTGCGTGCCCTGGTCACCCCGCTGGAATCGACCCGTTCCCAGGCCGGGGCGGTCAACCGCAGCACCTTCCTGCTCGCCCTGCGCGGGATGTTCGAGTACGCCTCCGGCGGCGGTGACCTGGGTGCGGCCCTGCTGTCCAACGAGGCGCTGCGGATGATGCTGGAGGCCTGGCACACCCTGCGGGTCGAGGAGACCGGGCCCGCCCCCACCGTCGCCGACGCGCTGGAGGCGGCCTGGCTCATCGCGCACATGCTGCGGCCGTTGAGCGCGCCCCCGGTCCGCGCCGACATCGTGCACTCGTCGATGAACGGTCTCGCCACCCTCGTCGGGATGGCCGCCACCTGGACGTACGGCACCCCGCTGGTGCTCTCGGAGCATGGCATCTACCTGCGCGAACGCTACATCTCCTACCTGCACGACGACGCCCCGCACCCGGTCCGGGTGCTGGTGCTGAGCTTCTTCCGCTCGCTGGCCGGGGCGGCCTACCTGATCACCGGCGCGCTCGCCCCGCACTCGCAGTACAACCGGCGGTGGCAGCTGCACAACGGCGCCGACCCCGAGCGGATGTGGACGATGTACAACGGCGTCGACCCGGACGAGTTCCCGCCCGCGGCCGGCGAACCGGACGTGCCCACCATCTCGTTCATGGGCCGGATCGACCCGCTGAAGGACCTGCACACCCTGATCCGGGCGTTCGCGCTGGTGCGGGCGGAGATCCCGAACGCCCGGCTGCGCATCTTCGGCGGAACCCCGGCCGCCAACAAGGTCTACCACGCCAGCTGCGAGGCGTTGATCGACGAACTCGGGCTGACCGGGCACGCGGTGCTGGAGGGGCGGGTCGGCAGCGCCGTCGAGGCGTACCACGCCGGCAGCCTGGTGGCGCTCACCAGTATCTCCGAGGGCTTCCCCTACACGGTGGTGGAGGCGATGGCGTGCGGCCGGCCGACCGTGTGCACCAACGTCGGCGGGGTCGCCGAGGCGGTCGGTGACACCGGGTTCGTCGTCGCGCCGCGCGACGTCGCCGCGATCGCCGCCGCCTGCGTACGGATGCTCAACGACCGGGAGCTGCGGCTGCGGCTCGGGGCGACCGCCAGGCAGCGGGTGCTGGAGCGGTTCACCCTGCAACGGTCGTTACAGGCGTACCGCGACATCTACGAGGGGCTGGCCGCGCCACGCGGGGCGTCGCCCGCGCCGAAGCACCTGCGCGGTCAGGCCCAGGGCTTCGTCCGGGTCCCGAACCGGCCGACCCGCCCCGGGGTGGCGTCGGTCACCGCCCGCCCCGCTGCCGTGCCCACCGCCCGGCCCGGGCTCACCCCCGCCGCCGCGACGCCGGCTGCCGCCCGACCCGAGCCGACGCCCGCTGCCGTCCGCCCCGAGGTGTCGCCGCTGGCCGGGCGGGTGCCCCGCCAGCGGGGACCCGAGCAGTACTCGGCGGCGGCGTACCGGACCCGCCACGACCCGAACTCGGCCACGCCGGAGCTGCCGCAGCCGGCCGCGCCCGGACCGGACGACGACGACGAGACGACGATCGCCATCGTGCGTACCCCCGGTGGCCGCTGATGACCGAGGCCACCGACCCGGACGTCACCGATCCGTTGTTCCGCTCCGTCGCCACGATGACCACCGAGCCGGGGTCGTCCGACGGCCCCGAACGCACCATCCTGTTGCCCCGGATCTCCACCGACCCGGTGGACGACCTGGTCGAGCGGGTACGGCCGCAGTTGGCCCGCGCGGTGGACGCGCTCCAGGTCGCCGCCGCCCTGGAGGCCGACGGGCACACCGACCGGGGTGCCCAGGTCGAGTACGGCTACCGCGACGTCTTCGTCCTCGCCGCCGAGGTGTTCCGACGGCTGGGTCCGGCCCCGGCACCCGACCAGCGGCCCGCCGCCGCGCCGGGGGCCGGCCGCGACCGGCGGGGCGACCTGCGGACGATCTCCCACGGCCTGCTGTACGTGCTGCCGAGCGCCGCGTTCCCGGCCGTGCTGTCGGTGGTGGGACGACCGGGCCTGGTGGCCGGGATGATCCTCGCCGGGACCCTCGGCTGGGTCTGGTCGGGTGTGGTCGCCTACGCGGCGTTCCGCCTGCTCGGTCTGGGCCGGGCCCGTTCGGCCAGCCGGGTGCTGCGGACCGCCGCGTTGACCGCCGTGCTGCTCGGCCTGGCCGCCGGCGCCCTGATGCTGCCGTACGGCGGCCTGCCGCTGGCCACGATGATGGTCTGCCAACTCGCCTACCAGCTGGCCAGCACCCTGCTGGTCTTCTACCGGCGGGAGGGGTGGCTGGCCGCCGCGCTGGTCCCGGTCGTCCTGGCCAGCGCGGTCTTCCTGGTCGACGGCGGGATGGTGGCGCGGCGCTGGGCGGTGGGCGCGGCGGCCCTCGGCGTGCTGGCCGCGTTCGCCGCCGGGCTCTGGGCCACCCGGGCCGCCGCCCGGTCGACGGAGCCGGCCCCCCGCGACCCGCTCTGGCCGACGTGGCCCGCCCTGCTCGGCGTCGCCGGGTACGGGCTCTGCTCGGCGACGCTGCTCTTCCACGCCCAGGCGCCCTACCTGCTGGGTCAGTGGGACGTCGCGGCGTCGGCGGTGCCGCTGATCCTGTCCATGGGGTTCGTCGAGTGGCGGACCAGCCGGTTCTGGGCGGGCGGGGTCGCCCTGTCCCGGCGGGCCCGGCTCCCGCACGCCTTCGTCGTCGGGATCTGGCGCACCATCGGCCGGGAGTTCGTGGTGTGCCTCGCGGTGCCGGCGGCACTGGGGGTGCTGCTGCTCGTCGTCCTCGGCCGGGCGGGCGTGCTGTCCACGGCGGGGGTGGTGATGACCGCCGCCCACGTGGCCCTGGCCGGGGCGTACTACCTGGCGTTCCTGCTGGCCGGGCAGGGCCGGTACGGCTGGCTGTGCCTGTCGATGACGGTGGTGATCGTGCTGCACGTCGGCCTCGGCGCGTTGCTCGGCGTCGCCCCGCTGCTCGGGCAGGGCGGCGACCCGGTCACCGACACCTCGCTCCACCTGGGCAGCGTGCTGCTGCTCCAGGCGCTGTTCGCGCTCGGTCTGGTTCCGGTGATCGGGCAGGTTCGGCACTACCGGTAGTTCCACTTGAGACCTATGGGGAGGTCCGGTTGCACGCGGTGATCCTTGCCGGTGGCAAAGGGGTGCGGCTCCGGCCGTACACGACGACGCTGCCGAAGCCCCTGATGCCGATCGGGGACAGCCACTCGATCCTGCAGATCGTGCTCGACCAGCTCGCCTCGCGGGGGTTCACCTCGGTGACCCTGGCGATCAACCATCTCGGCCCGCTGATCCGGGCGTTCGTGGGCGACGGCAACCGGTGGGGGCTGGCCATCGACTACGTCGAGGAGGACCGGCCGCTGTCCACGGTCGGCCCGCTGTTCGGCCTCAAGGACCGGCTGCCCGAGGAGTTCCTGGTGATGAACGGGGACGTCCTCACCGACCTGGACTACGGCGACCTGCTGCGCAGCCACCAGCTCTCCGGGGCGGGGCTGACCCTGGCGACCTCCGAACGGGTGCACCGGATCGACTTCGGCGTGCTCGACGTGGACGCCGGCCGGGTGGTCGGGTTCCGGGAGAAGCCGGCGCTGCGCTACCCGGTCAGCATGGGCGTCTACGGGATGTCGCGGCGGACCCTGGAGCCCTACCCGGCCGGGCTGGCCCTCGGTTTCGACCAGCTCGTGCTGGACCTGCTCGCCAGCGGCGATCCGCCGATGACGTACCCGTTCGACGGGTTCTGGCTCGACATCGGGCGGCCGGAGGACTACGACGAGGCGAACCGGTCGTTCCACCAGCTCAAGCCGATCCTGTTGCCGGCCGGACCGGCACCGGTGGAGGTGCCCGTCGGGGAGCCGGTCGGGGAGCCGGTGGGCGTCGACCTGACGGGCGTGGTGGGCGCCGGGGAGCTGACGTGACCCGGGTGCTGCTGTTCGGGGCGTCCGGGTTCATCGGCGGACACGCCCGCGACGCGCTGGCCGCGGACCCCCGGGTGGCCGAGGTGGTCTGCCCGGGACGGACCACCCACGACCTGCTCGACGGCACGCCTGACGCGTTGGCCGGGCTGCTGCGGGAGGTCGCCCCGGACGTGGTGGTCAACTGCGTGGGCGCCCTCACCGGCTCCGCCGGGCAACTGGTCACGGCGAACACCCTGGTCGCGGCGAAACTGTTGGAGGCGACCGCCGTCGCGGCACCGGGGGCCCGGCTGGTCCGGCTCGGTTCGGCAGGCGAGTACGGGCCGGTGCCGGAGCGGGTCCCGGTCACCGAGGACTCCCCCGCCCGGCCGGTCAGCGCGTACGGCGTCAGCCACCTGGCCGGCACCCGGCTGTTCCAGCTCGCCGGGGAGGCCGGCGAGGTCGACGCGGTCTCGCTGCGGGTGTTCAACCCGATCGGCCCCGGCATGTCACAGGAGAACCTGCTCGGTCGGGCGGCGGCCCGGCTGCGGGCCGCCCTGGACGACGGGGCCGCCGAGATCACCCTCGGGCCGCTGTCGGCGTACCGGGACTTCGTCGACGTGCGGGACCTGGCCGCGCTGATCGTCGCGGCGGTCCTCGCGCCCGAGCTGCGGCACCGGGTGGTCAACGCCGGCAGCGGCCGGGCCGTGACCGCCCGGGAGGCGGTCGCCCTGCTGGCCGACGCGGCGGGCTACCGGGGCCGGGTCCGCGAGGTCGGGTCCGGGCCGCAGCGTTCGCAGGCGGTCGACTGGATCCAGGCCGACATCGGCCGGGCCGCCGGGCTGGGCTGGTCGCCGGTGCGTGACCTGGCCACCTCGATCAAGGACATCTGGGCCGCCGGCGAGGCGCGGTGAGCCGGCGGACCGCTCCCCCTTCACGACACACCCGCACACGAGAGGACAGCAGATGAGCATGAAGATCGGGGTCGTGGGCCTGGGCTACGTGGGGCTCACCCTCACCGCCGCCCTCGCCGACAAGGGCTTCACGGTGTACGGCGCGGACGTGTCACCGGCGGTGCTGGACGCGCTGTCGCACGGCCGGCCGCACATCTTCGAGCCGGGCATCGAGGACGTCTTCGCCGCCCACCTCGGCACCCGCATCCACGTCGCCGCCGACCTGCCGAAGGACACCGTCGACGTGGCGGTGATCAGCGTGTCGACGCCGGTGGACAACATGACCCACCGGCCCAACCTGGCGAACCTGGCCGCCGCCGCCCGGGTGGTGGCGGCGAGCTGCCGCCCGGACACCCTGGTGGTGGTCCGCAGCACGGTGCCGGTGGGCACCAGCCGTCGGGTGGTGCTGCCGGAGCTCCAGGCCGCCTGGGGTGAGCGGGTGAAGCTGGTGATGGCCCCGGAGCGCACCATCCAGGGGCAGGCGCTGCGGGAACTGGTGGAGCTGCCGCAGGTGATCGGTGGTCTGGACGACGACAGCCTGGTCGCCGCGACCGAGTTCTTCAACGGGCTGGTCCGCACCATCGTCCCGGTCTCCAGCCTGGAGGCCGCCGAGCTGGTGAAGCTGTCCAACAACTGCCACACCGACCTGATCTACGCCTTCGGCAACGAGATCGCGCTGGTCGCCGAGCGGCACGGCCTCGACCCGCTGGAGGTGATCCGGGCGGCCAACGTCGACTATCCGCGCCCCGATCTCGCCAAGCCCGGGTACGTGGGCGGTGGTTGCCTCTCCAAGGACCCGTACATCATGATCGACAGCGCGGGTGACCGCCGGCCGTTCCTCGTCGGCAAGGCCCGCCAGCTCAACGAGTACCTGCCGATCCACGTCGGCGAGACCGTGGTCCGGATGCTGATCGAGGCGCGCGGGCGCAGTCTCGGCGCCCGACTGGCGGTGCTCGGCTGGGCGTACAAGGGCTGGCCGGCGACCGACGACATGCGCGGCACGCCGATCGAGCCGATGATGCGGGTGTTCTCCGCCGCCGGGGTCACCGTGCTCGGCCACGACCCGATGGTCACCGACGACGTGATCCGCCAGTACGGCGGCGAACCGGTCAGTCTGGACAAGGCGTTCACCGAGGCGGACGCCGTCCTGATCATCAACGACCACCCGGACTACCGGGCGCTGCGGGTGCCCGAGGTGCTCGGCGCGACGCCACCGGCGTTCGTCTACGACTCGTGGCGGGTGCTCGACGCGGACGCGGTGCTGGCCGCCGGGGTCCGCTACGCCGGGCTCGGCTACCTGCCGCCCGCCCCCGCCGGGGCGGCCGGCGCGGACGCGGCGGCCACCGCGACGGTGTCGGCATGAGGGCGCTGCTGCTCGGCGGGGCCGGCTTCATCGGCCTGCACCTGGCCCGCCGGCTCGTCGCCGACGGGCACCGGGTGACGATCGTGGACGACTTCTCCCGGGGCCGCGACGACGCCGACCTCGACCGGCTGCGCGCCGACCCGGCCGTGCAGGTGGTCTCCGGCGATCTGACCAGCCCGGACACCTGGGCGGCGCTGCCCACCGGCTGGGACCAGATCTACCTGCTCGCGGCCGTGGTAGGCGTACGCAACGTGGAGCAGGACCCGGCCCGGGTGATCCGGGTCAACACCCTGTCGGCGCTGCACCTGCTCGACTGGGTGGCCCCGGGCGAGCGGGTCTTCTTCGCCTCCACCAGCGAGGTCTACGCCGGGGGCGTGACCGCCGGGGTGGTGCCGGTGCCGACGGACGAGACCGTGCCGCCGATGATCTCCGACATCGCCGCGCCCCGGTTCGCGTACGCGGCCAGCAAGCTGCTCGGCGAGGCCGCCTTCCTGCACACGGCCCGCGCCAAGGGCTTCGCGACCGTGGTGGGCCGGTTCCACAACGTGTACGGCCCCCGGATGGGCGCCGACCACGTCATCCCGGAGATGTCGCTGCGCGCCCTGCGCGGGGCCGACCCGTTCCCCGTCCCCGGGGCCGACCAGTTCCGGGCGTTCTGCCACGTCGACGACGCGGTCGAGGCGATGGTGCGGCTGATGGCGGCACCGGCCGCCGCCGGGCAGATCGTGCACATCGGCAACGACCGGGAGGAGACCAACATCGGCGACCTGGCCAAGCTGGTCCTGCGGGTGGCCGGGGTGAGCCCGGCCATCGCACCCGGGAACGCGCCGCCGGGATCGGTCGCCCGGCGCTGCCCGGACCTGTCCCGGCTGCGTGAGCTGACCGGCTACGAGCCGGCCGTCAGCCTGGAGGAGGGGGTCCGCAGCACGTTCGCCTGGTACCGGGAACACGGGTGGACGTGATGGACCGCCGCCCGATCTGCTTCTACTACGGCGACGGTCGCCTGCCCGAACTGACCCGCTACGTACGGGTGGTGCTGCAACCGGACTTCTACCGTCCGGCCGAGCTGCGCTACCTCGCGGCGCAGGACGTGCAGACCCTCGGCTACCTGTCGCTGTCGGAGGACCAGGGGCCGCCCGCGCCCTGGCAGCGGCAGGAACGCAACCCGGACTGGGGTGGCGCGTTCGTCCACGTCGACCATCCGCTGTGGGTGTCGCACGTGGTGGGGCAGGCGAAGCAGGCGATCGCGCAGGGGTTCGCCGGGCTGTTCCTGGACACGCTCAACGTCGAGCTGACCTTCCCGGAGGACGTGCCGCACCTGCTGACCCTGGTCGCCGCGATCCGGGAGGAGGCGGAGCCGGCGTACCTGCTGGCGAACCGGGGTTTCGGCATGCTGCCCCGGCTGGCCGAGATCGTCGACGGGATCGTCTTCGAGTCGTTCTCGGCCCGGTGGACCGACCATGGCTACGCGCCGTGGCCGCCCGACGTGCTGGAGTTCCACGCCCAGATCGCCGAGCAGTTGCTCCAGCTGGAGCTGGACCTGTACAGCCTCGACTATGCCGACAGTCAGGGCCTGACCGATTTCGCCGAACGCCGGGCCCGGCAGTTCGGGCTCCAGTCCTCGGTCAGTGACCGCGCCCTGTCGCGTACCTGACCACCTCGCCCGGGGCGGGACCGATGCGGTCCCGCCCCGCGGTACCCCCGCCCCCGTCGGGCCGGATCCGGACCGCGCGTCGGCACCACGCGCGACCGGCGTCCGCCCGGCGGGGGCGGGGCCCACCGTGGTCGTGGTCAGGGCACGGCCGCGTCGAGCGCCGGGGCCAGTGGTCGCAGCACGGCCCGGACGAGGTCCGGCAGCGGCTCGGGCGGCACCACGAAACCGGCCATCGTCGGCACCTCGGTCGTGCCGTGCAGCCACTGCCGCAGCGCCACCCGGGTCGCCGCGCCGACCGCGGCGGCGAGCGCCTGGGCGACCAGCGGTCCGATCCCGGGACAGCGGGTGGCGACCGCCCCGGCCAGGGGTTCCTCGAACGTGGTGACGGCCTCGACGTAGCAGGCCCGCAGCGCGGGGCTGGCGGCGATCATCAGCAACGCGGCGGGCGGCCGGTCGCCGGGGTCGGCGTACAGGCCCACGACGGCGTCGACGACCGCGTCGGCGAGGCCGGTCTCCGGCGGCCGGGCGAGCACCGCCGCCGCGACGCCTGCCGCGCGGTCGGCGGCGACCCCGGCGACGATCGCCTGCTCCCGGCTCGGGAAGTAGTTGTTGTAGGTCCGGGGCGACACGCCCGCCGCCTGGGCGATCTCCTCGACGCGGACGTTGTCCGGCCCCCGTTCCAGCGCGAGGCGCAGCGCCGCCGTCTGGAGGGCCTCCCGGGTGGCCCGCTTCTTGCGTTCCCGCAGCGTCGATGGATCGGTCACGGTGCCACTGTCCCACCTTCGGTACGCGCACGCAAAATTGCGTGCGCGCAAAATTATGTTACGGTCCCTCCGAACCGCGGGAGCACCACGACCGAAGGGACCGACATGCGCGCCAAGGGCATGGCCTACGACACCGGATTCGTCACCGACGGCGTCAGCTCGGTGCCGCACTGGGACCCCGAGATGGTCCGGCGGGAGCTGGCCATCATCCGGGACGACCTGCACTGCACCGCCGTCCACCTGGTCGGCGGCGATCCCCGGCGGCTGGAGTCCGCCGCCCGGATCGCCGCCGGGCTCGGCCTGGAGGTGTGGTTCTCGCCGTACCCCCTGGAGCTGGAACCCGACCTGATCCGCGCCCTGTTCCTCGACTGCGCCGAGCGGGCCGAGCGGCTCCGCGCGGCCGGGGCCGAGATCGTCTTCGTCACCGGTGCCGAGCTGAGCATCATGAACCGTGGATTCATCGAGGGTGAGCGCCTCGCGGACCGCCTCACCCACCTGTTCACCGATCCGGACGGCCGGGCCGAGCGCATCGCCGGGGTCCGTACCCGCCTCGACGGCTTCCTGCGCGCCACCGTGGCGGCGGTCCGCGAACGTTTCCACGGCAGGGTCACCTACGCCGCGATCCCGTTCGAGGGCGTCGACTGGGACCTGTTCGACGTGGTGACCGTCGAACTGATCCGCTCCGCCGAGGTCGCCGACCAGTTCCGCGACGGCGTACGCCGGCTCGTCGACCAGCCCAAGCCGGTCGCCGTCACCGGCTTCGGCACCGCCACCTGGCGCGGCGCGGGCGACGTCGCGCCGCGCAGCATGGAGATCATCGAGTACGACCCGAGCGGCAGACCCCACCGGCTGAACGGGGTATACGAGCGCGACGAACACGGCCAGGCCGCGTATCTCAGCGAACTGCTCGACATCTTCGACAGCGAGGGCGTCGACAGCGCCTTCGTCCACCTCTTCGCGCTGCCCAGCCTTCCGCACCGACCGGACGGCGACCCGCGCGACGACCTGGACCTCGCCAGCCCCGGCATCGTCAGGGTGCTCGACGGTCGTACCGGTGACACGTACCCCGGTCTGCCCTGGGAACCGAAGGCCGCGTTCGCCGCGGTCGCCGCGCACTACGCGCGCTGAGCCGCGGCGCGGACGACCCCGACTCCGGGGACGTCGCCCCTCAGCGCAGCCGCAGCCCCGCGACGAGGAGGCCGACCATCCGGCGGGCGTCGTAGTAGGGGGCACGACCGGCACAGAGGTTGCCGACGGCGAACAGCAGTTCCCGGGGGTCGGTGCCGGGGCGGATCTCGCCGGCCGCGGCGGCGGCGTCGAGCAGGCTGGCACAGGCCGGGACGAGGTGGTCGAGGAAGTACCCGTGCAGCGTCTCGAAGGCGGCGGTGTCGGAGTTCATCGCCCCGGCGAGGCCGTGCTTGGTGACCAGGAAGTCGACGAACTGGTCGATCCAGGCGGTCAGGGCGGCGTGTGGCGTGCCGCCCTCGGCGAGCAGGGCCGGCGCGGCCTCGGCGCAGGCCCGCACCTGGTGCCGGTAGACCCCGACGATCAGGTCGGCCCGGGTCGGGAAGTGGCGGTAGATGGTGCCGACGCCGACGCCGGCCCGCGCGGCGATGTCGCGTACCGGCACGTCGACCCCGGCGGCGAGGAATGCCTCGGCGGCGGCCTCCAGCAGGGCCGCCTCGTTGCGTCGGGCGTCGGCCCGCTTCCGGGGCGCGTCGGTGCGCCCGGGTGGGGTGGGCGGCACCGGTTCACCGTCGACCATCGCGCCGTCACCTCCGGACACCCTTGGCAAACGGAACAGTGTTCCGTATAGTTCAGAGCGGAACACGGTTCCGCTTGAACCATGATGCCAGAGCCGGACGGCCGGCCACCAGCCGCGCCCCGTCCCCTCCCCCACCAGCCCACGGTGCGTCCGCACGCGCCGTGGTTCCCGGCGGCACCGACCGGCCGCCACCCCGTCACCCCGTGGAGGAAACCCTCATGCAGTACCGCACCCTCGGCCGCACCGGCGTCCAGGTCAGCAGCCTCGTGCTCGGCGCGATGAACTTCGGCGTCATCGGCCGCACCGGCCAGGCCGAGGCCACCGCGATCATCGACGCCGCCCTGGAAGGCGGGATCAACCTGATCGACACCGCCGACCGCTACAGCCAGGGCGAGTCGGAGGAACTGGTCGGCCGGGCCATCGCCGGCCGCCGCGACGACATCGTGCTGGCCACCAAGGCGGCCATGCCGATGGGCGACGAACGCAACCACCGGGGCACCTCCCGCCGCTGGCTGCACACCGCGCTCGACGGCAGCCTGCGCCGGCTCGGCGTCGACCACATCGACCTCTACCAGGTCCACCGCTGGGACCCGACGACCAGCGACGAGGAGACGCTGTCCGCCCTCACCGACCTCCAGCGGGCCGGCAAGATCCGCTACTTCGGCTGCTCGACGTTCCCCGCGTACCGCCTCGTGCAGGCCGAGTGGGCCGCCCGGGAACACCACCTGGGCCGGTACGTCACCGAGCAGCCCAGCTACTCGATCCTGCAACGCGGCATCGAGGCCCACGTCCTGCCCGTCACCGCGCAGTACGGCCTGGGCGTGCTCGCCTGGAGCCCGCTCGCCTCCGGGTGGCTGTCGGGCGCGGTCCGGGCGGGCCGGGAGATCACCACCCACCGCGCCGACGTCCTGCCCGAGCGCTTCGACCTCACCATCGCCGCCAACCGGGCCCGGCTCGACGCCGTCGAGCAGCTGGCCAAGGTCGCCGACGCCGCCGGGCTCACCCTGATCCAGCTCGCGCTCGGCTTCGTCACCGCACACCCCGCCGTGACCAGCGCGATCATCGGTCCCCGGACGCTGGAGCACCTGCACAGCCAACTCGCCGCCGCCGACACCGTGCTCACCCCCGACGTGCTCGACGCCATCGACGCCATCGTCGCCCCCGGCGTCGACCTCGCCCCCGGCGAGAAGCACGACACCCCGCCGGCCCTGCTCGACCCGGCGCTACGCCGCCGCTGAGCGCCGGCGCAGCGCACCTGTCGACCGGCCCGGGGTCAGCTCACGCAGAACACGTTGCCCTCCGGGTCGTGCATGGTGACGTAGTAGTAGAGGTCCGCCGGGTCGTCGCCCCGGGTGCGGCGCTGCACGGTCGCGCCCGACGCGACCAGTTCGGCCACCTTCGCCTCGACGATCTCGATCCGCTGCGCCTGGGGCATGGCATCGTCCCGACCGGTGGGGTAGATGTCCAGGTGGAGCCGGTTCTTCCCGGCCTGTTCCTGCGGCACCCGCTGGAACCACAGCGGCGGACGCAGCCCGGCCGGGTCGAACAGCCGGTCCTCGAACGCCGCCGCCCCGCCCAACCGGCCACGGAAGTGCGCGTTCCAGGTGGTCGACGGCTCGGCCGGCGGCGTCGGCCGGTAACCCAACGCCCGGGCCCAGAACCGGGCCAGCCGGGCCGGGTCGTTCGCGTCGACAGTCAGTTGCCAGAACACCATGGCCCCACCCTAACCACGCGCCGCGCGGTCACCGGGTCGACGCCACCGCCCCCGGTCGGCCGGCCCGCCCCGAACGCTTGAGCAGCACCGCGCCACCCGTGACGAAGCCGACGCCGAGGACGACCCCGACCACGTTGCCCTGGGTCAACGAGGCCAGCGCGCCCAGCACACCCACCACGACCAGCAGCACACCGAGAACCCGCATGAGCAGACCACCGAAGGTCTTCATCTGTCCGTTCGCCATACCGGCCCTGTTCCCCGGTTCCATCCTCCACAAACGACGGACGGTGACGGCCCGGGTCGTCTACCGGCTGAGCTGGGCGGCCAACGGGAAGGTGACACCGGTCAGCTCCTCGGAGACCGTCCACAGCCGACGAGCGGCGGCACCGTCGCGGGCGGCCTTCGAGCGGCCGACGAGCTTGGGCGCACCTCGCCCTTCGAACAGGCCGTCCGGCCCGGCGTAGCTGCCGCCCGGGATGTCGGCCACGGCCGCGAAGAGGGTGGGCGACGCGCCGTCGGCGTCGCTCTGCGCGAAGCGGTCGACCATGGCCGTCTGGAGCCGGTTCCACCAGGTACGGTCGTTGTCGAGGTGCCCGAGCAGGTTGGTGGCGGCCAGGCCGGGATGGGCGGCGGTCGCCAGCACCGGTGAGCCGGCCTCGGTGAGGCGGCGGTGCAGTTCGGCGGTGAACAGCAGGTTCGCCAGCTTCGACTGGGCGTACGCGGGAAACGCCCGGTAGGGCCTGCGCACCCAGTTGAGGTCGGCGAAGTCGATCTTTCCGCCCCGGTGCGCGGACGAGGCGACGGTGACCACCCGCCCCCGGATCTGCGGCAGCAGCAGGTTGGTGAGCGCGAAGTGCCCGAGGTGGTTGGTGCCGAACTGGAGCTCGAACCCGTCGGCGGTCCGGGTCGGCGGCGGGATCATCACGCCGGCGTTGTTGATCAGCAGGTCGATCGGCCCGGTCCAGCCCTCGGCGAAGGCACGGACGGAGGCCAGGTCGGCCAGGTCGAGCCGGCGCACCTCGACGTCACCGGTCATGCCCGCAGCGGCGGCGGCGCCCTTGGCGGGGTCGCGGACGGCGAGCACGACCCGGGCACCCCGGGCGGCGAGCGCCGTCGCGGCGACCCGGCCGATGCCGCTGTTCGCGCCGGTCACGATGACGGTACGGCCGGTCTGGGCGGGGATCTGGGCGGTCGTGAATGTTGTCATGGGAAACAATGTATCCGGCGACAACAATGTTGGCAACAGCGACTTTAATCCGGCTACGATGACGCCGTGCCCACGTACCACCACGGAAACCTGCGGTCGACGCTGCTCGCCGCCGCCGAGCGCAGCCTGCGCCAGCACGGCGCGGGCCAGCTCTCGCTGCGCGAACTGGCCCGGGAGGCGGGCGTCAGCCACGCCGCGCCGCGCCGGCACTTCGCCGACCGGCAGGCGCTGCTGGACGCTCTCGCCGAGGCCGGATTCGCCAGGCTGCACACCGAACTGCGCGCCGCGCTCACCGACGCCGGGACGGACTTCGGGGCACGCCTGCACGCCGTCGCCGCCGCCTACCTGCGGTTCGCCACCGAGGACGCCGCCCTGCTGGAGCTGATGTTCACCGGCAAGCACCGCGAGGGGGCCGAACACCTCGTCGCCGCAGCCGCCGGACCATTCGGGCTCCTGCACGACCTGATCATCGAGGGACAGGCCCAGGGGATGCTCGAACCCGGTCCCCCGGACCGCGCCGGCACCGTGCTGTTCGCCACCTTGCAGGGCATCGCCACGCTGGTCAACGGCAACCTGGTCGCAGCCGAACTGCTCGACGGGATCACCCGAACCGCCGTCGACCAGTTCCTCCGGGGAGCCCGCCCCCGGTGACCGCCCCGGCACCGCCGCTCCCCCACCGAGCTCCACAGGGGACAGCTTCACGCTGCCGATGACTGTCGGCTTCTCGACTTTCGTTGTGCCCGCTCCCCCGCTGGGTAATGTGGCGATCAATCCCCTCCCTGACGCCGGTCGACGCGTCGACGGCACGTCCCTTCCGACTCGTCGCTTTCCGACACGGGGCCTGCCACCGGGAACACCCGGCGCAGCGGAGTGGGCGTCGGCACGGGGAGGGTCGCGTGACAACTGGTCTGGTGCTCGACGACACCGGTTTCGAGATCCTGGTCGACGGCGAACGGGTCGGACCGCGCCGACCACTCGGCCCCGAGGATGCCACCCTGGTGGGCGACCTGGGCACCCGTTACGCGCAGGCGGTCCAGGCCGACGCCGGTGACGACGTGCTGACCGGGTTGGGCCGGTCGCTGTACGCCTGGTTGGACGGCGAGCTGGGGCAGCTGACCGACCTGCTGCACCGGGCAGCGACCCCGCTGACCTTCGAGGTGCAGGGGCCGCGCACCCCGTCCGAGCGACAGTGGGCGGTGCTGCGGGCGCCGTTCGAGCTGCTGGCCCGCCCCGACGGCGGGTTCCTCGCGGCGGACGCCCTGCTGCGCTTCGGTGTCGTCCGACGGCTGGGGCCGCCCGGGGTACGGCCCGCCCTCGACCCGTACCGGCTGGGGTTGGGATTCATGGCGGCGGCACCGCGCGGGCAGCGCGAACTCGACTTCGAGGCCGAGGAGGCGGCGATCCTGCGTGCGGTCGGCGAGGCCCGGCTCGACCTGATGGTCGAGGACACCGGCGACCCGACGCAGCTGGCGCACCGGCTGGCCGACCTGGGCGGCCTGCCCGTGCTGCACCTGTCCTGCCACGGGCAGAACAACTGGCGGGAGCAGCCCGACCGGAGGGCCGAGCCGGTGCTGATGCTGGAGGACGAGCTGGGCGACGAGCGCCCCACCACCGCCACCGACCTGGTCGGGCTGCTCACCACGATGCCCCGGCTGGTCTTCGTCTCCGCCTGCCTCACCGCGACCGCCGCCGACGCCACCGGCCAACTTCCGCCCGGACCGGGCCGGCGTGCCGGCACCGGTACGCCGACCGCCGGGGCCGAGCTGCTCGCCCACTCACTGGCCACCGCCCTGGTGTCGGCCGGCGTGCCGGCGGTGCTCGGCTGGGACGGCTCGGTCGGCGACCGGTCGGCCACCGTGTTCGCCGAGCGGCTGTACGGGCGGCTGGGCGACCGGGCCGACCTCGCGGTGGCCGTCGCCGACGCCCGTCGGACGTTGCTGGAGTCGACGACACCGCGGCTGCGGGCCGACTGGCACCTGGCCCGCCTGTGGCTGGGGCCGGGCGGCGGCGGCCCGCTGGTGGCGGGCACCCGGCGACGGTCGCTGGTGTCCGCCGTACGCGGCACCAAGAAGTTCCTCGACCGCAAGCAGCACGTGCCGGTGGCCACGGCGGACATGTTCGTCGGTCGACGGCCGGAGTTGCAGCAGTCGTTGCGGGCGCTGCGGTCCGGCGACCGGGCCGGCGTGCTGCTGCACGGGCAGGGCCGGCTGGGCAAGTCCAGCCTGGCCGCCCGGATCGTCGACCGCTTCCCTGACCGGGCCGTCGGGGTGGTCTTCGGTGACTACGGCGCGCTGGCGGTGCTGGACGCGGTCGCCGACGCGGTACGGGCCAACCAACAGGCGCGGGAGCTGATCGCCAGGCGGCTGCCGGAGGTGCGCAGCCGGCCCGACGCGCTGGAGGCGGTGCTCATCGACCTGCTGACCGGCCCGTGCGCCCAGACCGGCGAGGGACAGCGCCCACTGCTGCTGATCATCGACGACCTGGAACAGATCCTCCGTCCCGACCCGGCGGGACGGCACCGGGTGACGGCCGAAGCCGCGCCGGTGCTGGCGGCGGTGCTGCGGGCGTTCGACCCCGCCGAGACCGACAGCCGTCTGGTGCTCACCAGCCGCTTCCTGTTCACCCTCGACGGGCTGGAAAGCCGGCTCACCCCGGTGCAGTTGCGCCCGCTGTCCGGGGTGGCCCAGGGCAAGCTGCACCGACGCCAGCAGGCACTCGTACCACCGGACCGGCAGGCCGAACGGGCCAGGCTGGCCCGACGGGCACTGTGGGTGAGCCGGGGCAACCCCGGCCTTCAGGACCTGATCGTGCTGCGGCTGGTCTACAGCGAGCAGGTGCCGACGGAACGGTCCGAGGCGGCGGTGGCCGGCATGGAGGCGTACCTGCGCCAGGGTGACCTGCCCCCGGACGCCGAGGTGCGGACGTTCCTGGAGAACCTCGCCCTGGACGAGCTGCTGGCGCAGGCCGGCCCGCCGCACGTCGCCCTGCTGCGGGCGGTCACCCTCTTCGACCTGCCGGTGCCCGTGCCGGTGGTCGACGCGCTGGCCGGCGAGGTCGGCGGGTCGACGGAGCGGCTGCGCGGGCTCGGCCTGCTGGACACCTTCCCCGACCGGTACGACCCACAACGGCCGGCGGTCGCCGTCAACGCGCTCGCCGCCGGCCGGCTCGCCCCGCTCACCGACGAGGAACATGCCAAGCTGGCGGCACTGGCGGTGGAGCCGCTCTTCACCGCATGGGGTGGCACCGCATCCCGACGGCGGGACTCGGCCCTGGACCTACAACTGACCCGTCTGGCCCTGACCGCCGACACGTCGGCCGCCGTCGTCGCGGCCTGCAGCGCCGGGGCGGTACGAGAAGTGCGCGCCGGCCATGCCGGGGATGCCTTCCGGCTCGGTGAAGAGGCGATTGCCCTCCTCGACCGGCATCGCACCGTGGTGCCGACCCACCTGCTCCGTGTGGTCGCCGACGCTGCGATGACCAGCGGTGACGGCGACACCGCAGAGGAGATGTTCGACCGTGCGGTACGGCAGGCGCAGAGCACCGAAGCGTCGGAAGTGGATCGACTCGAACAGGCCCGGGCCATCGCTGAACAGGCAACGTTTCTGATAACCCGCGGTCAACCCGACCGGGCCGAACAACTACTGCGATACGCCCAACGCCTCTTTACCGAGGGGGGATCAGAGCAGGAGGCCGCGACCTGCCACGGCAGCATTGCGGACATCCTCTTCTATCGCGGCGACTACGACGAAGCACTCCGCATCCGCCGCGACATCGAACTACCCGTCTACCAACGACTCGGCGACACCCAATCCACCGCCATCACCCACGGAAGAATCGCCGACATACTCCAACAACGCGGCGACTACGACGAAGCACTCCGCATCCGCCGCGAAATACAACTACCCGTCTACCAACGACTCGGCGACACCCGCGCCACCGCCATCACCCACGGAAAAATAGCCGACATACTCCAACAACGCGGCGACTACGACGAAGCACTCCGCATCCGCCGCGACATCGAACTACCCGTCTACCAACGACTCGGCGACACCCGCGCCACCGCCGTCACCCACGGCCAGATCGCCGACATACTCTACCGACGCGGCGACTACGACGAAGCACTCCGCATCCGCCGCGAAATACAACTACCCGTCTACCAACGACTCGGCGACACCCGCGCCACCGCCGTCACCCACGGAAAAATAGCCGACATCCACTACCAACGCGGCGACTACGACGAAGCACTCCGCATCCACCAAGAAATACAACTACCCGTCTACCAACGACTCGGCGACATCCGCGAAACCGCCGTCACCCACGGAAAAATCGCCGACATACTCCACCAACGTGGCGACTACGACGAAGCACTCCGCATCCACCAAGAAATACAACTACCCGTCTACCAACGACTCGGCGACACCCGCGAAACCGCAACCACCCACGGCCGAATCGCCGAAATCCACTACCAACGCGGCAACTACGACGAAGCGAGAAAGCTGCACCGAAAGCGGCTGCAGGTACACGAGCAGCACGGCGATCTCGATAGTATCGCGTCGGCCAGGTGGGGCCTGGCACAGATAGATCTAGCCCAGCAGAATTACGAGTCTGCCGTCGAACACCTGGACGAATCTCTACTAATCCTGCGCCGGCTTCAACGTGCCGACGGGATCGCGATCGTCGGTTTTACATTCGGGCAACTAATGGCATCCGCAGGCCAGATCGACCAGGCTCGCCAATTGTGGGAAATCAGCCTCGCCGCTGCGGAAAAAATAGGCGCGACTGCCCTAATCGAGCAGATCAGGGAATATTTGGGTAATTTATCCGACGAGAGCGGTCAGCAGTAGCATCGCATTACGCGTCGATCGAGCGCCCCTCCGCCGACGAGCCTGGGCAGAGGGGCGAGATCGTCCGAGTGGCTCCTCAGTCGGCCTGACGGACGACAGAGAGGAAATTCCGCCAGGAGGACACGGAAAAGACCAGCACCGGCCCAGCGATGTCCTTGCTGTCCCGCACTCCCACCACAGCGGACAGGTTGTCCGCGACCTGGACGCAGTTGCCCTGGTCGCTACTACGGCTGCTCTTACGCCAGATCAGCCTGTTGAGTTCAGCCATGGCACTCCTCCTTGATCTTCTGCATCAGCCTGCACGACTCCTCCGCGTTCAGTGCCTGAAGATTGAGCGTGTTCCACACCTGGGCGTAAGCCTTGACCTCGTCGAGGCGATCGAGATAGAGCGCTCCGGAGAGCCCTTCGCTGTAGACCGTCGTCGGCTCGGCAGACCGGGCTCCCTTGGTGGGAAAATCCAGGATGACGAAGCTCCCTGCGATCGCTGCGCGACTCAGCCCCGAGGCGACCGGAATGATCCTGACAGTGATGTTCTCAGCCCGGCCAGCTTCGATCAGCCTGTCTATCTGCCCAGCCATACTAGGCACCCGCTTACGTAGTGCTGATTCCTCGATGATCGCCTCGAACTCGGGTGCCGCGGGCCGCTTCCTGGTGAGGAGGCGTTGACGTTCCTGTCGGAGTTCGACGAGTTTCACCACGTCCTCGTCTGCGATACCAGGTCTGGTGCGGGCCACCTCGGCGACGTACTCCGGGATCTGGAGCAGGCCCGGGACCAGGGCGTGTTCGTAGGTGCGGATGCGACTGGCCGCCACCTCCAGGCCGACGTACAACTGGAACCAGCGCGGGATGACCGCGCCATAGGCGTGGTACCAGCCCTTGCTCTTCGACTCCTTGGCCAGGCTGACCAGGACCTCGGTCAGCTCGGACGGGGTGCCGTAGAGGCGGCACATCTGGTCGACGTCGAGTGCGCGCAGCGGTGTCTGCCCGGCCTCTATCCGGTACATCTTGGCACGTGACCACTCCAGGTCGGACGCGGCGGCCTCCAGGCCGAAGCCGGCGACTTCCCGGGCCTGTCTGAGCAGCCGGCCGAGTTCTCGTCTCGGCACGGTCGAGCCGATCTCCGT
Organism: Micromonospora humidisoli; assembly: GCF_016900955.1. Classification (NCBI taxonomy): domain Bacteria; kingdom Bacillati; phylum Actinomycetota; class Actinomycetes; order Micromonosporales; family Micromonosporaceae; genus Micromonospora; species Micromonospora humidisoli. The sequence goes on along the minus strand of NZ_JAFEUO010000001.1, from coordinate 659,458 downwards.
CACGGACACCATCCTTCCTGTCTCACCACGACACGTCACCAGACGTGCCGTGCGACGGTTTCCGCTTCGCCACCCGCAAGGCGCACCGTTCCGGCGAGTGTCTCATCGGGAGCATTGCACGGATCAGCTCTGATCTCGGATCGTGGCTGGCAGAGCGGCCTGTCGACGATCAATGGAGGTGGCCACGTGGCCCGTCGGAAGTGGTTCCAGCGCAAAGATCATCCGATCGATGTCATCGGCCAGCCGTCCCCTGCGCGACGGACCGTTCCGCCCGATGCACCGGCCCGGGTGGACGGACCAGTCGGGCGGGGATCCGGCCGTGTTTGAGGGGCGGCCCGAACCGCCGTTCCGCGTCCTGATGGCCGGCTACGTGGTCGACTTCCACCACCGCGACGCCTGCACCCGCTGTCTGCCCGACGGCTCCTGCCTCCGCCTCGCCGCAGCCGCCGAAACCCTCCGCGTCTGGCGCGACCGCCCCGACCGGCAGCCCCGGGAACCCACCACCCACGAACACGGCGCGTCGACCGACCGGCCCGCGCAGACCCACCGACCTGCGCAGACCGACCGGGGTACGCCGTGAGACCCGGCGACCTGCTGCTGATCACCCGGGCCGCCAGTGTGCAGTTCATCCGCCCGATCAGGTGCCGGCTGATCCGGATCGACGACCGGCCGACGTACGACGGGTGGGTCTGGCTTGAGGTCTACCAGCTCGACGCCCGGGACCGGGCGGTGACCCGGCGGAGCATCTTCGTGCGGCGCGCCGGGGTGCGGCCGGCGGACCCGGGGCACCCGCCGCCGCAGAGCGCCACCCGGCGGCCTGCCCACGCCACGACGGCCCGCAGGCCCTGACCGTTCGTGGACACCGGGCGAGCGCCGCCGAGGCAGCGGGACGGCCGGCGCGGTGGTCAGTGCCGGTGCAGGGCCGTGCGGATCAGCCGGTTGACCAGCTTGGGGTACTCCAGGCCGCTGGCCGCCCACATCCGGGGGAACATCGACGTCGGGGTGAACCCGGGCATCGTGTTGATCTCGTTGAGGTAGACGTCCAGGTCGGGGGTGACGAAGAAGTCGACCCGGGCCAGGCCGGCGCAGTCCAGCGCGGTGAAGGCGCGGGTGGCGTACTCCTGGACCTGGCGGGTGACCCGGTCGGGCAGGCCGGCGGGGACGTCGTACTCGCAGACCTCGTCAGCGAAGAGGTACTTGGCCTCGAAGTCGTACCACTCGCGGTCGCCGACCATCCGGACCTCGGCCAGCACGGACGCCTCGGGCGCACCGCCGGCCTCGCCCTCCAGCACGCCGCACTCGATCTCCCGGCCGACGACCGCGGCCTCGACCAGCACCTTGGTGTCGATCTCACGGGCGGTGGCGACGGCCGCGTCGAGCTGCGCCCAGTCGTCGACCCGGGTGATGCCGAACGACGAGCCGGCCCGGGACGGCTTGACGAAGACCGGCAGGCCCAGCCGCTGCCTGTCGGCTTCGCTGAGGGTCATTCCGTTGCGCAGCACCGCGTACGGGCCGACCGGGATGCCCTCGGCGGCGCAGAGCTTCTTGGTGAACTCCTTGTCCATCGCGGCGGCGGAGGCGAAGACGTTCGCCCCGACGTACGGGATGTCGGCCATCTCCAGCATGCCCTGGATGGTGCCGTCCTCGCCGTACGCGCCGTGCAGCACCGGGAAGACCACGTCCACGTCGGCGAACGCGCGGGGGCCCTCGGTCGGGTCGAGCACCAGCAGGCCACCGGCGGTCGGGTCGGCGCGGAGCACCACCTCGGCCCCGGCCCCGGCGGTGACCTCCGGGAGCTTGCGCGCCCGGATCGCCAACTCGCCCGGGTCCCCGCTGGTCAGCACCCACTGGCCCTGCCGGGTGATGCCGACCGGCACCACGTCGTACTCGTCGGGGTCGAGCGCGCCGAGCACGCTGCCCGCGCTGACGCAGGAGATGCCGTGCTCGGGGCTGCGTCCGCCGAAGACGATCGCCACGCGGGTCTTGCCTGGGGTGGTCACTCGGGTCACCTCTCGGTACGCGACTGCGGAGCCGTCAGTTGCGCTCACCCGACTGACCTTACTGTGGGTTGCGGGGCGCCGATGGTGATACCCGGCAGGAAGCGAGCGACCCTCGCAAACGGTCATCCGACCCGATACGTTACGTCACGATCAGGGCCGGTGGAGGCGGTTGCCACGCCCCCGTCCGACCGCGATCACCTTCACCCGCTGCCGCCCGGCCCGGACCATGCCGAGGGCCATGAACGCCCCGGCTATCCGGTCGGCGGCCTCCCGGCTGCTGGTGCCGACCACCTGCCGCCGACGCTCGGGCCGGGCCCGCTCGTCGCGGGTGGGTGTCTCCACCGGCCGGACGTCGCTGAGCACCACCAGGAACCGCGTCATCGCCGTCACCAGACCCCTCACTGTTGGAAGTCCTTTCTCGACGCATGCGGCGGCGGCACGTGGCGATCGGGAACGGGGGAGTAAACCGATCGCCACGCGCCTCATCCCCTCCGGTCACTCACCATCGCCGTCGCCACGACAACCGCTGGTGAGGACTCCGTTACAGAGTGACAGGTGGACAGGCGTGAATGCAACTCTCATCGACCTTCTCTCATGCACGTCTTCCCATAGACCTGTGTCACCATCGACGTATGGCACCGAAGACCGCCCGGGCTCGCCGCCTGGGCATCGCCCTGCGCGCCCACCGGGAAGCGGCCGGCCTCACCCTGGAGGCCGCCGCCGACGAGATCAACAGCACCCGCAGCACGCTCAGCCGCTACGAGAACGCGCAGACGCTGGTCAGCCCGGCCACCGTCCGCGCGCTGCTCAGCCTCTACGGGGTCCGGCCCGACGAGATCGCCGCCGCGGTCCAGCTGGCCAAGGACACCCGCAAGCCCGGCTGGTGGGTGCCCTACTCACACCTGCTCGACAAACGCACCATCGACTTCATCGCGCTGGAGGCCGAGGCCACCGCGATCGCCAACTTCGAACCGTCCATCGTCCCGGGGCTGCTCCAGACCGCCGACTACATCCGGGGCGTGATGCGGGGCGGGCCGCACACCCTCACCGACGAGCAGGTCGAACAGCGGGTCAAACTCCGGCTGGACCGGCAACAGCGGATCACCTCCGCCGAACCGCCGATCTTCGACGCGATCATCGACGAGGGCGCGCTGCTGCGTCCGGTGGGCGACCGGACGGTGATGCACGCACAGCTCAGCCACCTGCTCAAGACCTCGGAGCTGCCGAACGTCACCGTCCAGGTGATCCCGCTCGCCGCCGGCTACCACCGGGGTACCCGGGGCTCGCTGCACATCCTGGAGTTCGCCGACCCGGAGGACCCGCTGATCGCCTCGGTGGAGACGGTCGCCGGCCAGATGGTCCTGGACCGGCCGGGTGACCTGCGTACCTGCACCAAGATCATGGAACACCTGCGGACCGTCGCGCTCAGCCCGGCCGACAGCCGCGACCAACTCGTGCAACTGATGAAGGGACGGTAGGAGACCGATGACACCGACGATCGGCGGGGCCCTGTCCGGGGCCGCCTGGCGCAAGAGCAGCCACAGCGGGGACGAGGGGGCCTGCGTCGAGCTGGCGTCGCTGCCGGGCCGGGTCGCGGTCCGCGACTCCAAGGACCCGGGCGGGCCGGTGCTGCTCTTCCCGCCCGCCGCCTGGTCCGCCTTCGCCACCGCCCCACCGCGCCGCTGAACACCCAGGCCCCGCCCCGCACCCTTCATGACAGGGTGCGGGGCGGGGCCGGGCGCGTCGGCGGGTGGAGGGGTCAGTCGACCGGGGCGTCGGCGGGTACGGTCGCGGCGGACCGGACCGCCTCGGCGGCGGCGATGGCCACCCCGCGCGCGCCGGCCATGTCCCGGTCCGGCACCAGCGCGAACGTCGCCAGCGCGGCCTGCTCCTCCCGCAGCACGGTGTGTGCGCGGACGGTGTCGAGGAACCAGTCCCGGAACTCCGGTGCCGCCTCCACCACCCCGCCACCGACGAAGTACGCGTGCGGATCGGTGAAGTTGGCCGCGATGGTGAACAGCCGGCCGAGCGCCGTCGCCTGCTGGGCGAAGACCTCCCGGGCCAGCGCGTCGCCCCGCTCGGCGTACCCACGCAGCAGGGTGGCGGCCCGATCCGGCGGCTCCTGCGCCAGCGGATGCCCCGGATACCGCGACAGCCAGTACGGCAGCAGGTTGCGCCGGATCGCGGTCAGCGAGGCGACGCTCTCCGCGTCCCCGGCGAACCCACAGGCGCAGCGCGGTTCGGGCTGGCCGGGGGCGAGCAGTCCGGCCAGCGGGATGTGCACGTGACCGAACTCGCCGGCCATGCCGGCGGCCCCGGTGACCACCCGCCCGTCGACCACCACCGCGCCGCCGAGGCCGGTGCCGACGATCGCCGCCACCGACGACCGGGCCGCCGCGTCGGCTCCGAAATGGACGTGGTGGGCGTAGAGCGCGGCGGCGTTGCCGTCGTTGTGATAGATCACCGGCAGTCCGAGCCGCCGCTCCAGCGCGCCGCGCACGTCGAAGCCGTGCCAGGCGGGCTGGGCGAAGTTCGTCGAGCCCCGCGACGAGATGACGCCTGTCGCGCTGGCCGGGCCGGGAGTGTCCAGCCCCACCGCCCGGACCTGGCCGGGGGAGACACCTGCGTGCGCCAGCACCCCGTCGAACGCGTCGGCCAGCGCCTCGATGGCCGCCTGCGGGCCGGCGGTCACCCTGCTGGGGGTCTCCACCAAGCCGTCGACCAGGAACCGGCCGTCCAGGCGGAGCACCGTGGCATTGTTGCTGGTGCCACCGTTGTCGAGGCCGACCACCACCGGCACGTCCACGCTGACCATCCGCCACCTCCGACCGGGCCTGATGCGAGGTTAGTTCCCGTTCCCGGCGCCCGTCACGCCCCACGTGCGGCCAGCCCACCGACCGACCGCCCACGCCGGGGCGACCGGCCCCGCGCCGACGGCACGGGACCGGCGCGGACGGCGGCGTCGACCGGCGCGGACGGCACGCGGCCGGCCGGCGCGGCGCTCACTCCGGGCGGCGGGCCAGGACGCCTGTCGCGTCCCACCGGTCGGCGTGCAGGACCGTCGGCAGCAGCCCCAGGTCGGTCATCGCGGCACTGAGCGCCCCGGCCTGCCCGGCGCTGACCTCCACCACCAGGTGACCGCCGGGCCGCAGCCAGTCGACCGCACCGGCGGCGACCCGGCGCAGCACGGCCAGCCCGTCGACGCCGCCGTCCAACGCCACCGTCGCCTCGTGCAGCCGGGCCTCCGCCGGCATCAGCGCCACCGCCGGGGTCGGCACGTACGGGGCGTTGGCGACCACCACGTCCAGCCGGCCCCGCCAGTGCGCCGGCAGCGGGTCGTACAGGTCGCCCTGCACGACGGTGACGTCCCGGCCGGCCAGGTTGCGGCGGGCGCAGGCGACGGCGGCCGGGTCGACGTCGACGGCGGCGAGCCAGCGCGGGGCGAGCCGGTCGACCAGCGCGACGCTGATCGCCCCCGACCCGCAGCAGAGGTCGACCAGCGCCGGGTCCGGCCCGGCGACCGACGCGGCGGTCTCCACCAGCAGCGCGGTCCGGGCCCGGGGGACGAACACCCCCGGGTCGACGGCGACCCGCCGGCCGCAGAACTCGGCCCAGCCGAGCAGGTGTTCCAACGGTTCACCGGCGATCCGCCGGTCGGTGAGGGCGGCGAGCGCCTGCGGCGAGTCGGCGGCGGCGGTGAGCAGCGCGGCCTCGTCCTCGGCGTAGACGCAGCCGGCGGCGCGCAGCCGGGCGACGAGAGCGGCGGGGTCGTGGGGGAACGGATCGGATGCCATGGTGATGCCTTTCGGGAGCGCACGTCGGCGCTCCCACCGTCGCTAGCGCGGCGACGGGGATCCGTTGCCGCGGCGACGGGACTCGACGGGGAGCGCCGGTCCTGACGTCTGATGGATCGGACTCACCTCCTCCGGTCGGGGCCCGTGCGGGCCGGGATCACGATAGCGGACCGGCCGCCCCCGCGTCGTCCAGTGCGGCGGTCACGTCGGCGACCAGGTCGGCGGTGTCCTCCACCCCGCAGGAGAGCCGGACGAACCCGGGGGCGGTGTCGTCGCCCCACTGCGCCCGCCGGTCGGCGCTGGTGTGCAGGCCACCGAACGAGGTCGCGGCGGCGACCAGCCGGGACGCGGCGACGAACCGGGCCACCCGGTCGGCGTCACCGAGGTCGAACGAGAGCACCCCCGGCATCCGGCGCAGCTGCCGCGACGCCACCGGGTACGCCGGATCCTCCGGGCGGCCCGGCCAGCGCAGCCCGGTCACGTCGGGCCGGGCGGCGAGCAGTTCGACCAGGGCCGCCGCGTTGGCGGACTGCCGGGCCAGCCGCAGGTCCAGGGTGGCCAGCGAGCGGTGGGCCAGCCAGGCGTCGAACGCCCCGGGCACCGCGCCGGTGGTGGTGCGCCACCCGGTCACCGTCTCCAGCAGCTCGGTCGACCGGGCGGCCACGTAGCCGAGCAGCAGATCGGAGTGGCCGGTCAACGCCTTGGTGCCGGAGGCGACCACCAGGTCCGCGCCGAGATCCAACGGGCGCTGCCCGAGCGGGGTGGCGGTGGTGTTGTCCACCGCCACCAACGCGCCTGCCGCGTGCGCCACGTCGGCCACCGCGGCGATGTCGGCCACGTCCAGGCCCGGGTTCGCCGGGGTCTCCAGCAGCACCAGCCGTACGTCGTCGAACGACGGGTACGGCCCGGCGGTGGGCACGAACCCGACCCGTACCCCCAGGGCGGCGAGGGTGGCGGTGGCGAACGCCCGGACCGGGAAGTACCCGTCGGCGGGCAGCAACACGGTGTCACCGGGGCGCAGCACGGCCAGCAGCAGCCCGGTGATGGCGGCCTGACCGGAGGCGAAGACCCGGCAGTCGCCGCCCTCCAACTCGCCGATGGCCGCCTCCAGCAGCCGTCGGGTCGGATTGTCCGGGCGGCCGTAGCCGTTCGGTGTCGCGGCCGGCCCCTGCCACGGGTCGAGGTGGTAGGGCGCGGCGAAGACCGGGCCGGGCAGGAACGGCTGCCCCGGCTCCGGCTCGGGCAGCCCGGCGTGCACGCACCGGGTGCCGTCGTGCCAGGGCGTCGCCGGGTCGACGGGTCCGCCGCTCACTCGTACGACTCCGGCTTGGCGGTCCGGCTCATCAGGGCGTCCACCGCGAGTCTCGGGTCCATCCCCTCGTGGCAGATCCGCTCGATCTGTTCGGTGATCGGCATCTCCACCCCGTGCGCGCGGGCCAGGTCCCGGATGGCCAGGCAGCTCTTCACGCCCTCGGCGGTCTGCCGGGTGGCCGCCTGCGCCTGCTCCAGGGTCTCCCCCCGGCCCAGGTGCTCGCCGAAGGTGCGGTTGCGGGCCAGCGGCGACGAGCAGGAGGCCACCAGGTCACCCATCCCGGCCAGGCCGGCGAAGGTGATCGGGTCGGCCCCGAGCGCCACCCCCAACCTGGCGGTTTCGGCAAGTCCCCGGGTCATCAGCATGGCCCGGGTGTTGTCGCCGAACCCCATCGCGGTGGCGATCCCGTACGACAGGGCGATCACGTTCTTGACCGCTCCGCCCAGCTCGCAGCCGATCACGTCGTCGTTGGTGTACGGCCGGAAGTACGGGGTGCGGATCGACTGCTGCACCAGTTCGGCGCGGCGGGCGTCGGTGCCGGCGACCACCGTCGCGGCCGGCTGTTCGACGGCGATCTCGGGGGCCAGGTTGGGGCCGGAGACCACCACCACCCGGTCCGGGGTGACCCGGGCCGTCTCCACGATCACCTCGCTCATCCGCCTGGTGGTGCCCAGCTCGATCCCCTTCATCAGGGAGACGAGGGTGGCGTCCGGGGCGAGGTGGCCGGCCCACTCGGCGAGGTTGCCGCGCAGCGTCTGCGACGGTACCGACAGCACCACCAGTTCCGCGCCGGAGATCGCCTTGGCCGCGTCGCCGGTCGCGGTGACCCGGTCGGGCAGCCGCAGCTCCGGCAGGTAGTCGGGGTTACGCCGGTGGACGCGGATCGCCTCGGCGACCTGTTCGCGCCGGGCGAGGATGGTCACCTCCCGACCGGCGTCGGCGAGGATCTTGGCGAACGCCGTCCCCCACGAACCGGCCCCCAGCACCGCCACGTGCCCGCTCACGCCACCCCTGCCCCTGCGTCGCGCCGGTCGATCCACTCGCTCATTCGGTCCCCTCGGGAGTACGCGTACGGACGGGACGTTCCCACAGCGGCGGTGGTGTGCCGCCCCGGACCCCGGCGAGCAGGTCCCGCAGGGTCAGCATGATCTGGTCGGTCATCTCCTCCAGCACCATCCGGCTCGGGGTGGCCCCCGCCCACCGGTCCAGGTCGACAGGCGGACCGGCCACCACCGTCACCGGGGTCCGGGGACGCAGCCCCACCCGGCTGGTACGCGGGTCGAAGAGACGTTCCGGACCCCACATCACCACCGGGACCACCGGCGCGCCGGTGGCCAGGGCCAGCCGGGCCGCCCCGGTCTTGCCCTTCATCGGCCACAGCTGCGGCTCCCGGGTGATGGTGCCCTCCGGATAGATCACCACCGCGCCTCCGGCGTCCAGCGCGGCGACCAGCCGGTCCAGCGACTTGACCGCGGTGGCGGTCTCCCGTTCCACCGGGATCTGCCGGCAACGGTGCAGGATGTAGCCGACCAGAGGCACCCGGAACACGCTGGCCTTGCCGAGGAACTGCGGCCACCGGCCGGCGTCGTAGATGAAGTGGGCGCAGACCAGCGGGTCGGCGTGCGAGATGTGGTTGGGCACGATGATGACGCCCCCGGGGCGGCGCAGCTGCTCGACACCGTGCCAGGTGCGCCGGGTCCAGGCCAGCATCACGGGCTTGACCAGCGCCACGGCGAACCGTCGCCAGAAACCCAGCCTGCGCCGCGCCACCGTGCCTCCTCGTCACCCCACCCGCGTGCCGCACCCCCACCGTTGCGTGCCCGCAGCGGAAATCATGCCTGCTCGTCCCGGGTACGGCCAGTGCGGGTACCGCCGCCGCCGCTGGCAGGATTGTCGACGTGGGCCAGGCGAGGTGGGTGGCGGTGGTGCCGGTGAAGCGGCTCCGCGCGGCGAAGAGCCGGTTGCGGGGGGCGCTGCCGGCCGTACCGCACGAGGAGCTGGCGCTGGCGCTGGTGGCCGACACGGTCGGCGCGGCGCTGGCCTGCCCGGCGGTGGCCGAGGTGCTGGTGGTCACCGCCGACCCGCAGGTGGCGGCGACGGTCGGCGCGGCGGGCGCGCGGGTGGTGCCGGACCATCCGGACGCCGGGTTGAACGCCGCCCTGCGGCACGGCGTGCAGGCGGCGGCCGACGACGGCCGGAGCTGGCTGGCCGCCCTCACCGCCGACCTGCCGGCGCTACGCCCGGCCGAACTGGCCGCCGCGCTGCACGCGGCCGGCACCGGCCCGACGGGGGTACGCCGGTTCGTGGCCGACGCCCCCGGCACCGGCACCGTGCTGCTCACCACACCCCCGGGGGTGCCGCTTGCGCCCCGGTTCGGGGCCGGCTCGGCGGCGGCGCACCTGGCCTCCGGGGCGGTCCCGCTGCCCGGTGTCTGGCCGAGCCTGCGCCGCGACGTGGACACCGCCGCCGACCTGGCCGACGCGGCCCGGCTCGGTCTCGGCCCGGCGACCGCCGCGCTGACCGGCGTCGTCCCGGCGGCCCCCGGCCGCACCGGCCGGGGGCCGCGTACCGACGGTCAGGTGTACGGTGCTGGCATGCAGGGCACCGTGGCGACCTTCGACGCGCAGAGCCGCACCGGCGTGCTGCTCCTCGACGACGGCACCGAACTGCCCTTCCCGGCCAGTGCCTTCGACGCCTCCGGGCTGCGGCTGCTGCGCCTCGGCCAACGGTTGACGGTGCACACCGATCCGGACGGCGCGGTCGTCCGGGTGACGTTGCCGACGATGGTCTGAACAACCAGGCCCAAGTTCATTTTGCGTTAACCGTAATCGGGTGATTATGAGCGGGTGAGCACCCCTCGCGAGCACCCCACCAGCCCGTCCACCGCCGCCGACCCCGCCCGCAACGGCACCCGCCGTCGCACCGGTTCCCGGACCCGCCGCGCCCCGGAGGAGGTCTCCGCCACCGCCCCCGACTCCCCCGGTGCCAGCGCCGCCGGGGCCTCCGCCGGACTGGACGAGGTGCTCGACGCCGACGACCGCCCGGCCACCGCCGAGAGGCCGGCCGGCGGCGAGGAGACAGCGACCGACGGGCCGCCCGCCGTCACACCGTTACCGGCGGACCGGTTCCTCAACCGGGAGCTGTCCTGGCTCGACTTCAACGGCCGGGTGCTGGCCCTGGCGGAGGACCCGCGCACGCCGCTGCTGGAACGGGCCAAGTTCCTGGCCATCTTCGCCAGCAACCTCGACGAGTTCTACATGGTGCGGGTGGCCGGGCTCAAACGGCGGCTCTCCGCCGGCCTGCCGGTACGCGGCGGGGACCGGCTGCCGCTGCGCACCCAGCTGGAGCGGATCACCGAGTGCGCCGCCGGGCTGGTCGCCCGGCAGGCCGCCTGCTTCGTTGACGACCTGCTGCCGCAGCTCGCCCGGGAGGACATCCGCATCATCCGCTGGGCCGAGCTGGATGACCCGGAGCGGGAGCGGCTGCGCACCTACTTCCGGGAACACATCTTCCCGGTGCTCACCCCGCTCGCGGTGGACCCGGCGCACCCGTTCCCGTACATCTCCGGCCGGTCGCTGAACCTGGCCGTGGCGGTGCGGGACCCCGACGGCGGGTCGGAGCTGTTCGCCCGGGTCAAGGTCCCCAACAACGTGCCGCGCTTCGTCCGGGTCGGCCGGGACCAGCCGGGGCTGCGGATGCTGCCCGTCGAGGACCTCATCTCGGTGCACCTGGGGCAGCTCTTCTCCGGCATGCAGGTGGTCGAGTGCCACCTGTTCCGGGTCACCCGCAACGCCGAGGTGGAGGTCGACGAGGACCGCGACGAGGACCTGCTCCAGGCCCTGGAGCGGGAGCTGGCCCGGCGGCGCTTCGGCCCCCCGGTCCGGCTGGAGGTGGCCGCCTCCATCTCCGACCACATGCTGGAGCTGCTCGTCCGCGAGCTGGACATGGACGACCACGACGTGCTGCGGGTCCCCGGCCTGCTGGACCTGTCGGCGCTGTGGCAGCTCTACGGCGAGGCGGACCGCCCCGACCTCAAGGACAAGCCGTTCGTGCCGGCCACCCACCCCCGGCTGACCGAGGGCGAGGTGCCGCGCAGCGTCTTCGCCACCCTGCGCGACGGCGACGTGCTGGTGCACCACCCGTACCACTCGTTCGCCACCAGCGTGCAGCGGTTCGTCGAGCAGGCCGCCGCCGACCCGAACGTGCTGGCCATCAAGCAGACCCTCTACCGCACCAGCGGGGACTCCCCGATCGTCGACGCGCTGGTCGACGCCGCCGCCGCCGGCAAGCAGGTGGTGGTGCTGGTGGAGCTGAAGGCCCGCTTCGACGAGGTGGCGAACATCGGCTGGGCGCGCACCCTGGAACGGGCCGGCTGCCACGTCGTGTACGGCCTGGTCGGGCTCAAGACGCACTGCAAGACCGCCCTGGTGGTACGCCAGGAGGGCAACCAGATCCGCCGGTACTGCCACATCGGCACCGGCAACTACCACCCCAAGACCGCCCGGCTGTACGAGGACTTCGGCGTGCTCACCGCCGACCCGGAGATCGGCGCCGACCTGACCGACCTGTTCAACGTGCTCACCGGCTACAGCCGGCAGACCGCGTACCGGCGGCTGCTGGTGGCCCCGCAGGGCATCCGCAGCGGGCTGGTGGAGCGGATCGAGCGGGAGATCGCGCACGTCCGGCTGGGCATGCCGGGGCTGGTGCAGTTCAAGGTGAACTCGCTGGTCGACGAGGAGATCACCGACGCGCTCTACCGGGCGTCGCAGGCCGGTGTCCACGTGGACCTGCTGATCCGGGGCATGTGCACGCTGCGGCCGGGGGTGCCGGGGCTGTCGGAGAACATCCGGGTCCGCTCGATCCTCGGCCGGTTCCTGGAACACTCGCGGATCTTCCGGTTCGGCAACAACGGCGACGCCGAGTTCTGGATGGGGTCGGCCGACCTGATGCACCGCAACCTCGACCGCCGGGTGGAGGCGCTGGTGCAGGTCAGCGACCCGGTCGCCCGCGCCGAGCTGGACCAGGTGATGACCACGGCGATGAGCCCGGACGTGGACGCGTTCGAGCTCGCCGCCGACGGCAGCTGGACCCGGCGGACCGGCACCGCCGAAGAGCCGCTGCACGACCTGCAGGAGCTGCTGCTGCGCCGGGTGGGCAGTTCCGCCGGCTGATCCACCAGGTGGTCGCGGCGGGCGACAGGTACGCGGTATTCCACGGACGTAGGGTGATCGGATGGTGGACGAGGAACCGGTCGGCATCCGGGCCGCCGGTGGGGTGGCGTGGCGACCGGCCGACGGTGGCGGGGTCGAGGTCTGCCTGGTGCACCGGCCCCGTTACGGCGACTGGTCGCTGCCCAAGGGCAAGCTGGAACGGGGCGAGCATCCGCTGCTGGCCGCCGTCCGTGAGGTGGCCGAGGAGTCCGACGTCCGCGCGGTGCCACAGGTCCGGCTGCCCACCGTGCGGTACCGCAGCGAGGGCCGGCCGAAGGCGGTCGACTACTGGTCGATGCGGGCCGTGGGCACCGGCGGGTTCCAGCCGGGCACCGAGGTCGACGACGTGTGCTGGCTCGACGTCGACGCGGCGGTCGACCGGGTGAGCTACCCGCACGACGCGCAGGTGCTGGCCGCGTTCGCCGCCCTGCCGGCGGTCACCGGCACGGTGGCGCTGGTGCGGCACGCGCATGCCGGCAGGCGGGCCACCTGGTCGGGGCCGGACACCGGCCGCCCGTTGGACGCCGAGGGGGTCGCCCAGGCGCGGGCGCTGGCCCCGCTGGTCGCCCTGGTCCGGCCGGTACGGCTGCTGTCGGCCTCGCCCCGACGCTGCGTGCAGACGCTGGATCCGGCAGCCGCCCTGCTGGACCTGCCGATCGAGGTGTGCGGCGACTTCGACGAGCCGCAGCCGGGCCAGCAGGTCGACGAGTGCGCGTTGGCCGCCGCCGGCCGGCTGGTCGAGCTGGCCGCCACCGGGCAGCCGGTCGGGGTGTGCAGCCAGGGCAAGGTGATCCCGGGTGCGTTGGCCCGGCTGGCGGGGCGCGACGACGACTTCGGCACCGCCAAGGGTGGCGGCTGGTTGCTCGCCTTCACCCCCGACGGGCTGCTCGCCGCCGACCGGCTCTGAACACTCACGAGCCGACCGGGGCTGGACACCGGAAACGGGCGCCCACCATGGCGGTGGGCGCCCGTCGCGTCGTACCGGAAAATCAGCGCTTGGCGGCGGTCCGCTTCGCCGGCGCCTTCTTCGCGGTGGTGGCCTTGGCGGTGGTGCTCTTGGCCGCGGTCGTCTTCTTGGCCGCCGCGCTCCGGGCGGGAGCCGACTTGGTCGCCGTGGCGGTCTTCTTCGCCGGAGCGGCCTTCTTCGTGGCCGCCTTGGTCGCGGTGGCGGCCTTGGTGGCCTTCGCCGCGGTGGTCTTGGCGGCACCGGTGGCCTTGCTGGCCGCGGTCGTCTTCTTGGCCGCGGTGGCCTTGGTCCCGGTCGCCTTGCTGGCCGCGGTCGTCTTCTTGGCCGTGGTCGCCTTGGCCGTGGTCGCCTTCGCGCCCGTGGCCTTGGTGCCGGTCGCCTTGGCGGCGGTGGCCTTCGTGCCGGTGGCCTTGGCGGCCGCCGTGGTGGTGGTCTTCTTCGCCGGAGCGGCGGTCTTCGGCACCTTGCCGGTGGCCACCATCTCCTTGAAACCGGCGCCCGGCTTGAAGGCCGGAACGGATGTCTTCTTGACCTTCACCGCCTCACCGGTACGCGGGTTGCGCGCTGTTCGCGCCGCCCGGACACGCTTTTCGAACGATCCGAAACCGGTGATCGCCACTTTGTCGCCCTTGGTGACCGCCGCCTGGACCTCGGCGAGGACCGCGTCGAGCGCCGCCGTCGCCGACTTGCGGTCCCCCAGGCGAGCGGCGAGTGCCTCGATGAGCTCGGCCTTGTTCACGACTTCCTCCCGATTGTGCAACTGACTCGACGCGAGCCATTCTGCGCGCACCGTATGCCCTGTGCTGCCTGGACACAAACATTCGGTGGAAAAAAGCCCTTGTGTCGTAACGGATTCGCCCCCACCGGATGAACCGGTGGGGGCGAAAACGGTGCCGTGGCCCGGCGTACGGCTAGACCACGGCGGGGGTGAACGACGGTCGGCCGGCCTCGTACGCCTCAATGTCGGCGACGTGCCGCAGGGTGAGTCCAATGTCGTCGAGGCCCTCCATCAGCCGCCAGCGGCTGTGGTCGTCGAGCGGGAACGACCAGGTGGAATCCCCGACCCGGACCTCACGGGTGGTCAGGTCGACCGTCACCGCAGTGGTCGGATCGGCCTCCACCAGGTCCCAGATCTGCTCGACCGCGGCCAGTTCCAATTCGACCGGGAGGAGTCCTTCCTTGAGTGCGTTGCCCCGGAAGATGTCGCCGAACCGGGGCGAGATGACCGCCTGGAAACCCCCGTCGCGCAGCGCCCACACAGCGTGCTCCCGGGACGACCCGGTGCCGAACTCGGGCCCCGCCACGAGGATGGTGGCCCCGGAATACGCCGGGTTGTTGAGCACGAATGCGGGATCGTCGCGCCAGGCCCGGAAGAGCCCGTCGGCGAAGCCGGTACGGGTCACCCGCTTGAGGTACACGGCCGGGATGATCTGATCGGTATCCACATTGGAACGGCGCAGCGGTGCTGCGGTGCCGGTGTGGGTGGTGAACTTGTCCATCTCTCGGCTGCCCTTCTACAGATCGGCCGGGGCGGCGAGCCGGCCGGTCACGGCGGTGGCGGCGGCGACCGGCGGCGACACCAGGTGGGTACGCCCGCCCCGGCCCTGCCGGCCCTCGAAGTTGCGGTTGGAGGTCGAGGCCGAACGCTCGCCCGGCTTCAGCGTGTCCGGGTTCATGCCCAGGCACATCGAGCAGCCGGCGAACCGCCACTCCGCTCCGGCGTCGGCGAAGACCTTGTCCAGGCCCTCCGCCTCGGCGGCCTCCCGCACGGCGGCGGAGCCGGGCACCACCAGCATCCGTACCCCGTCGGCGACCCGGTGGCCGCGCAGCACGTCGGCGGCGGCCCGCAGGTCCTCCAGCCGGCCGTTGGTGCAGGAACCGACGAACACCACGTCGACGGCGAGGTCGCGCAGCGGGGTGCCCGGGGTGAGGTCCATGTACTCCAGGGCCCGGCGCGCGGCGGTCCGCTCGGCGTCGGTGGTGAACTCCTCCGGGTCCGGCACGGCCGCGCCGAGCGGAGCGCCCTGACCGGGGTTGGTGCCCCAGGTGACGAACGGGGTGATCCGGCTCGCGTCCAGGGTCACCTCGGCGTCGAAGGTCGCGTCCTCGTCGGTGGGCAGCGTCCGCCAGTGGGCCAGCGCCGCGTCCCAGTCCGCCCCGGTCGGCGCGTGCGGCCGGCCCTTGAGGTACGCGAAGGTGGTCTCGTCCGGCGCGATCAGGCCCGCCTTGGCGCCCCACTCGATGGACATGTTCGCCACCGTCATCCGGCCCTCCATCGACAGCGCCCGGATCGCCTCACCCCGGTACTCCACGATGTGGCCGCGTCCGCCGCCCGTGCCCACCTGCGCGATCAGCGCGAGGACCAGGTCCTTGGCGGTGACGCCGGGGGCGAGCTGACCGGTGACGTTGACCGCCATGGTCTTCGGACGGGCCTGCGGCAGGGTCTGGGTGGCCAGGACGTGTTCGACCTCACTGGTGCCGATGCCGAAGGCCAGCGCACCGAACGCGCCGTGGGTGGCGGTGTGCGAGTCGCCACAGACGATCGTCATGCCGGGCTGGGTGACGCCCAGCTGGGGGCCGATCACGTGCACGATGCCCTGATTCTCGTCGCCCAGGGGGTGCAGCCGCAGGCCGAACTCGGCGCAGTTGCGGCGCAACGTCTCGATCTGGGTACGCGAGGTCGGGTCCGCGATCGTCAGCAGGTCGCCCCGGCGCAGCCGGAACGCGGGATCGTCGTACCCGGTCGGGGTGTTGTGATCCTCGGTCGCGAGCGTGAGATCGGGGCGGCGGACCCGCCGGCCGGCCTGGCGCAGCCCGTCGAACGCCTGCGGGCTGGTCACCTCGTGCAGCAGGTGCAGGTCGATGTAGAGCAGGTCCGGCTCACCCTCGGCGGTCCGTACGACGTGCGCGTCCCAGACCTTCTCGGCCAGGGTCCTCGGTTGAGTGACTCCCACCATCTGGACATCCTAAATTCTGGGAGGTAAATTTCGGCTTGTGGGACACAGTATGAGCGGTGTCGGCGTGCTCGACAAGGCGGTGGTCATCCTGGCCGCCTGTGTCGACGGCGCCAGCCTGGCCGAACTCGTTGAACGCACCAAGCTGCCCCGAGCCACCGCACACCGGCTGGCCCAGGCCCTGGAGATCCACCGGATGCTGGTCCGGGACACCCAGGGGCGATGGCGTCCCGGGCCCCGGCTCGGCGAGCTGGCCAACGCCGCACCGGACGTCCTGCTGACCGCCGCCGAGCCACTCCTGGCCGCGCTGCGCGACGCCACCGGGGAGAGCGCCCAACTCTACCTGCGCCGGGCCGACGAACGGGTCTGCGTGGCCGCCGCCGAACGGGCCAGCGGCCTGCGGGACACCGTGCCGGTCGGCTCGGTGCTGCCCATGACGGCCGGCTCCGCCGCGCAGATCCTGCTCGCCTGGGAGCCGCCCGAGGCGGTCATGCCGCTGCTGCCCCGGTCCAAGTTCACCGGCCGCACCCTCGCCGAGGTACGCCGCCGGGGCTGGGCGCAGAGCGTCGCCGAACGGGAGGCCGGTGTGGCGAGCGTCTCCGCCCCCATCCGGGACCGCACCGGCCGGGTGATCGCCTCGATCAGCATCTCCGGCCCGATCGAACGCCTCGGCCGCCGCCCCGGCGAACGCCACGCCATGGCCGTCGTCCGCGCCGGCCAACGCCTCTCCGGCCTCTAACCACCCACCCCCTCTCCACCCCGCCCACCCCGCCCTGCCCCGCCTCCCCCGCCCCGCCTCGCCTCGCCTCGCCTGCCGCGCCCTGCCTCGCCTCGCCCTGCCTCGGTGATCAAGAAGTTTGCGTCATGTTTAGAGATCAAAGTGACGCAAACCTCTTGATCACGTGACGCAAACCTCTTGATCACCGAGGCGAGAGCGGCGGGGCGCAGGTGAGACCGGGGAGGGTGAGCGTGGCAGGGGCGGGTCGGCGCGGCCGGGGGCGAGGGCGGGGGCGAGGGCGGGGGCGAGGGCGGGGGCGGTGTGACCGGCGGGGCGGGCGGCGCGGGGGGAGGCTGGAAGCGAGGGGGAAACGGCGATCGGCCCGCCTCGCGGGCGAGACGGGCCGATCGTGTGGTAGCCCCGACCGGATTCGAACCGGCGCTACCGCCTTGAGAGGGCGGCGTCCTGGGCCACTAGACGACGGGGCCAGGCACTTTTTCCTGCTTCACCACCCCGTGGGGCGGTGCGGCATTAGTCTAACGGCACCGGCACCCGGCCCCCGAGACGGGGGTCGGCATCCCGGCGAGGTCGGTGCCCGGGTGGCGAAACAGGGGTGTCCAGCGGCCGGGACAGCGCGACATCACCACCCGAGCGGGCTCCACCGCACGCCCAGCCCCGCACGAGCCGAGCCGGGGCCGGGCCGCACGAGCCGGGGCTGGGCGCACGAGCCGGGGCCGGCCGATCGGGCCGGCCGGGCACGCGCAAGGCCGGGGCTGCCCGGGACGCGAAGAAGCCCGTCCCAGGCAAACGTGGGACGGGCTGTCAGCGTTGTAGCCCCGACCGGATTCGAACCGGCGCTACCGCCTTGAGAGGGCGGCGTCCTGGGCCACTAGACGACGGGGCCAGAACATAGCTAGTGCTTCCCTGCCCTGCCGGGCGAGGAAGCTGCACTCTATCAGAGATCAACTTCGCCCCGACGAACGGGACGGAGCGATCGCCGTCAGAATCCAGCGTCCGCGTATTCGGGTGAACCCGCGGTTGCGCTGGGGTACCAGGACTCGAACCTAGACTAACTGAACCAGAATCAGTTGGGCTGCCAATTACCCCATACCCCATTGGCCCCTTGTGGCGCCGGGAAGGAACTTTACCCTCCCCGCGCCAACAGGCCAAATCCAATCCCCCAAACCGCCCTTGAGCTGCGGAAACAGGGGTGTCGTACGGGTCAGGCGACCGGCACCACCGAGTTGGTGAGCTCGCCGATCCCCTCGATCCGTACGGTGACCGTATCCCCGTCCGTGAGCGGACTAACCCCGGCCGGGGTGCCGGTCAGCACCACGTCCCCGGGCAGCAGGGTCATCACGTGCGAGATGTACGACACCAGCGCCGGCACGTCGAAGACCATGTCCTTGGTCCGGCCGAGCTGACGTACCTCCATCTCGTCCGGGTCGCGCCCCACCTCGCAGCGCACCTCCAGGTCGGAGACGTCGAGCCCGGTGGTGATCCAGGGGCCGATGGGGCAGAACGAGTCGAAGCCCTTGGCCCGGGTCCACTGCGAGTCGGAACGCTGGAGGTCCCGCGCGGTGACGTCGTTGGCGCAGGTGTAGCCGAAGATGGCCTTCGCCGCGGTGGCCCGGTCGACCCGGCGGGCCCCCGGCGCGCCGATCACCACGGCCAGCTCGGCCTCGTGTTCCACCTGCTTGGAGAAGATCGGCAGCCGGATCGCGTCCCGGGGGCCGATCACCGAGGTGGACGGCTTGAGGAAGAGCAGCGGCTCCTTCGGTACCTCGTTGCCGTGCTCGGCGGCGTGCTCGGCGTAGTTACGCCCCACACAGACCACCTTGCTGGGCAGGATCGGCGACAGCAGCCGCACGTCGGAGAGCGCCCACCGGGCGCCGGAGAACTGGATCTGCCCGAACGGATGGCCCTCGATCTCGGCGACGGTCAGGCCCTGTGGCCCGGCCTCCGGCTCGCCCTCGACGACCCCGAACGACATTCCCTTGGCATGAGCGAAACGAGCGATACGCACCAGGCCAATCTATCCCCACCCCCGGCGTCGCCCGTCGACCACCGGGACGTCGGCGCAGCGTAGGCCATCGGTCAGCGCGGCGGGCGGGGTTCGGCGCTTCGTACCCGCCCGGAGGGTGCGCGCTCCTAACGTCGGCTCCGGAGGTTCGTTGGTATGCCTGCATCGAGACGACACCACAGGGCCCTCGCGGTTTTCGTGAACTGCCTGGGCATTCTCGCCGCCGTGCCGGCGCTGCCCGGCGCGGACCCCGCGCCCCGCGCGCCTGCGGCCACCCCGGTGGCGGCCACCACGTCGACCGGCCCGCAAGCGGGTCGGGCACCGGCGGCGGCACCCACCGGCCTGGCGGAACAGGGCCCGGCACCGGCGGGACAAGGCCCGGCACCGGCGGGACAAGGCCCGGCACCGGCGGAACCGGTCACCCGGGCCCGGCCGACGGCCACCGCCCGCCCCGCCGTACCGGCCCACCTCGCCGCCCGGGAGACGCCGTCTCCCCGGCCGGCGCGGGCCGCCCCCGGCGTGGCGGCCAGCGGCGCGGTCGTGCCGGTCACCCCGACCGCGCCCGCCCCCGGGATGACCACCGCCGGCAACCCGGGCGCGCCCCGGCCGGCACCCCCGGTCACGGTGGCCGTGGCACCCGCCGCGACCACGGTGCCGGGTTACCGGATCATGGTGCGCAACACGGGCGGCTCGACGGTGCAGACCATGGTCCGGCAGGAGCTGCCGGCCGGCACCTCGACCACCGCGGTCAGCGCGGGTGGCCTGGTCACCCGGCCGGGTGGGGCGGGCTCGGGCGGGGAGGTCACCTGGCGGCTAGTCCTACCGGCCGGGGCGACCCGGACCCTGGACACCGCGTTGGCCGCCGCCGCGCCGGGCCAGGCGCTCACCGCGCCGGCCTGCGCGTACACCGGTGACGGCGACCAGCCGTACGACTGCGCGACGGCCACCTGGCACAGCGCGGCGACCCCGGAGGCGGTGGTGCCCGCGACGCCGACCTGGCGGCAACCGCCGATCCTGCTCGGCGCGGCCCTGGTGGTGCTGGCGCTGCTGGCCGGCGCGCTCTGGTGGTGGCGGCGGGCCCGGCGACGGGTGGGCGGGATCGAGCCGACCGGCACCGCGCCGGTGGCGGCCGGCACCGCGCCGTACGCGGGCGGCCCGGCGGCCCCGGGCGGCGGGACGGTGTACCCGCGCCCCGCCGTACCCGGACAGGTGAGGCGACGCCGCAGCCCGTCGGTGTGGCTGGTGGTGGGGGTGGCCGCGACGGTGCTGGCCGGGGTGGTCTTCGCCGCCGCCTGGACGGCCACCCGCGAGGTCGCCGCCATCGACACCACCAAGCAGCCGACTGCCGGGGCGTGGACGGGCACCACGATGACCGGTCCGGTGGGCACCCCGCTGCGGGAGAAGGCGTTCGAGTTCACCGTCTACCGGGTGGCCTGCGCCACCGCGCGGGTGGCCAGCCAGCAGTGCCAGGCCACGGTCGGGGTGCGCAACCTCACCCCGGAGCAGCAGAGCTGGCACGGTCAGCTCCAGCGCGCGTACCTGCCCGGTGGCAGCTGGGTGAGCACCGACGAGGACGCCACCCGGCTGGCGAACCTGGGACGCGACGTCTTCGCCCAGCCCGTCTCGGCGGGCAGCAGGGTGGTGTTGCCGCTGGTCTTCACCGTGCACGGCGCGCAGAAGCCGAAGCAGTTGGAGTTGCGCAGCGGGGTGTTCTCCGCCGGGGTCCGGGTGGACGTGCCCTGACCGGGGGCGGGCGGCGGTCGTACCCTCAGGGGTGTGACCACCGCCCTCGCCCCCGCCGCCCTCGACGCGGCCGACTGGCAGGCCCGGCGGGCGGCCCACGCGGCGCGGGTGGCCACCTGGCTGGACCACGAAGCGGACAAAAAGGGTCCGAACCGTTGACCAACATCCCCGCCGCAAGCTGGCTTCCCCTCCTGGAAGCTCACGAGAAGCGCGCCGACTCCCTTACCGCAGGCCACCGCGCCCGCAAGGCCACGAGGGAGCGCCACGCGATCGATGACTTCTTATACGACTACTACGGCACCCGACCCTCCGTGCTCCGACGGTGGCACCCCGGCGTGGGCAGCTCCTTGGAACCGGGACCGCACGGCTCTGCCCCACACCGGCAGTGGCGTTGGTATGCCACCGACGCGGACGGGATCGTGAGCTTCGACGTCGCAGCGTTCCTTGCCGACCGGGCTGAGTCGGTGCGCTTCATCCACCGACTGTTGTCCGCCATCTCGTCACGACCGGCCTTCACCGGCTGCTTCGGCCTGCACGAGTGGGCGATGGTGTACCGCCAACGCGAGCATCGGCATCCGCTCCCCCTGCGACTTGGGCAAGAGGGAACTGACGCGGTAGTCGAGTCTCACCAGATCCGCTGCACGCACTTCGATGCGTTCCGGTTCTTCACCCCTGACGCAGTCAGCCTCAACCGGCTCCAACCAACGAGGGAGAGCCAGGTAGAGCTTGACCAGCCGGGCTGCTTGCATGCCTCGATGGACTGCCACAAGTGGGCAACCAAGCTGGGCCCTGCGGTTCCGGGGGATCTGGCGCTCGACTGCTTCGAGTTGGCGAGGGACATCCGGCTGCTCGACATGCAGGCGTCCCCGTACGACTTCTCCTCCTACGGGGAACCGACGGTGGCCATCGAGACACCCGAGGGCAAGGCCGAGTACATCGCTCGTCAACGCGAGTTCTCGCAGCGCGCGGGCCGACTACGCGCCCGGTTGATCGATGTATGTGCGTCGCTGCTTGAGGGAGCGGATCCACCGGCAAGGGTGGGGGCATGACCCCCTGAGACACCCTCTCCGCACCGCTACGTCATAGCATCCGCCATCTTGCCCCGGTTCCAAGGTTGCCCAGGAGCGGGGATCTGGCTCTTGACCTGGGAAGACAGCGCTGCCTGGCTGACGCCCTTGAGGCCGCCGACCCGGGCCAAGGGTGGCGCACCTGGCGGAACGCCGATACGCACCACCACCGCGTAGAGGCCGTCCGCGCTCACCTGGCCCAGGCAGGCGAGTGGTGGCAGGACGCCAACGACGAACAACCTGCGGCATACGTACGAGACCTCCTCGCACCGTTGCGGCTCTCGCAGGAACTGCTGGCTGAGCTGTCAGGAGCGCCAGCCTCGGCAGGGTGATGCAGCGGAAGGAAGCCGGGGAGGGTGTCCTCCTACGCGCGTAGGCGCACGCCCTCGCGTACGCGTACCAAGGAACTACTCCGTAGGAGTAGTGCTGTTCTGCTGTAGATCTACAACCTGTAAACAGAAGATCTTAGATAGACCCCGAAGGGGTCTATCTGTATAGCTGGATACCAGTAGCACTGGGATACAGGGGTACTGACGCGAAGCGTCTGCGCTACAGGATCACTGCGCTCCCTGTGTTCATGTGTCGGCGGAGAACCCGAGGATCAGGAGTCCGAAGATGGGCCCCTTCGGGGCCCTCTCCCCGGTTCGGTTCCTCCCCTGGGTCAGATGCTCGCAACCTGCGCGGGGTCTCCCGCCCTGAACAACACATCGACATGCCGCTCATCGGTGCGGCGGACGCCACGCCCCTTCTGACGGAGACGACAGCTCACGACAACCGCCAGGATCAGGGACCGCCTGCGGTCTACATCCAACCCGTCCCAGTGACGGCGCACCTGCTCGTCCGTCATCCCGGTGACGCCCTTGACGGCGCTGTCACTCCCCAGCTGGGATAGCTGATCCTCCAACTCATCCACCCGACTGCGCATGGTCTGGGATGCAGTCAGGAACTGCGATCGCGTAACGAGTCCGGCAGCGTAGTCGGTGGCCAGATCATCGAGCCGTGACCGCAGGCTCCCCAGCTCGTCCCTCATCTGCTGAGCAGGCAGATCGTCCCCGCTCTGCTCGAACGCTTCCGCGAACTGCGGCGCAGTCAGGAACCGGATCACCCGCTCGCTGACCATGGTGTCAGCCTCGTCCTGACGGTGGGACACGCAGTGCTTGAACTTGCACTCATAGACGGCGTAGCTACCCTGCTCGCCCTTCCGTCCACGCCATGCCGTGCGGATGGGGCCACCACAGTTGGCACAGGTAGCGACGCCCGTCAGCAGGCTCCGACGGGGACCGCCACCACCAGTCTTACGGGTAGGAGAGTTCAGCACACGGACAGCGGAACGGTAGATCTCCTCGGGTACCAGGGCATCCCAGTTACCAGGGCCGACCTCATCCCCTGCGTACGTCCGGATAGCGCAGTTCCTGGCGGACACGAGGAGCTGACGAACAGTTGCTCCCGTCCAGTTCCTCCCCCTGGTGGTGAGCATGCCCTGACAGTTCCACTCCTCGGCGATCGACAACAGGGAGCGCCCCGCCAACAGATCCTGGTACGCACGCTGAACGGCCTCGACTTCACCACCACGAGGTGTTCCGTCACGCTCGTATCCGAAGGGTCGAGCAGACCACCAAGGCCTGCCCTGGGAAGCGCGCTGCGTGGCTGCCAGACGCTGACGAGCAGCCTTCTGCTGACCCTCGAACTGAGAGAACGCCGTGACCACGTTCGCCATCAGGACGCCTGTCGGGTTGCTCAGGTCAAGCATCCCTGCGGTCACGGCGTGGACGGGTACGCCGTAGCTGATCACCCGGTCCAGCTCACGGGTGAGGCGGACGAGCCGGTCGAGATGCCAGACGATGATGGCGTCCGGCTTCGGGCTCAGGGTGAGCAGCTTCTCGAACGCCGGCCGGACCCGGCCGGTCGTGGCGCTGATGCTGTTGTCGATCAGCTCCCGCGTCACCATCCAGCCCTGACGAGCTGCCAACTCCCGGCAAGCTTCGAGCTGCCGATCAACGCCCAGCTCGTTACCCAGCTTGTCCAGGCTGAGCCGTGCGTAGATGACGACGTCCATCCCTGCGTTCCCTCCCCTCAAAGTTGCCTGGGATGAGGATACGCAGAAATTTCTATAAGTGGGCGTACAAGCTCTCAGCGCTGGTCGCCGCGGAGCTGGTGGCGGACTGTTTCGCGCTGGCCCGGCAGATCCGGACGCTGGACATGCGGGCCAGCCCCTACGACCTGGCCGCCCTCGGTTACCCGCCGGTGCGGGTGGAGACCACCGAGGGCCGGGCCGAGTACGCGGCGGCGCAGCGCGGCTTCGCCGAGCGGGCCGCCGTGCTGCGCGCCCGCCTGCTGACCGCCCTGGACCACGCCATGTCGGCTGCCGGCTGACCCGGGCGGGGGTCCGGGCCGGGGCCCGGACCCCCAGGCGGGTCAACTGGCGGTGCAGGTCGCCGTGGGGGCGGTGGCGGTGCCGGTGTGGGTGCCGAGGAACCCGAAGGTGGCCTCGGCGGCCGGGGCGAGCGCCCCGTTCCAGTTCACGTTGCGGGCGGTGACCGCGCTGCCGGTCTGGGTCAGCTCGGCGTTCCAGGTCTGGGTGATCTGCTGTCCGGCGGGCAGGGTGAAGGTGACCCGCCAGCCGGTGGTCCGTGCGGTGCCGGTGCTGCGGACGGTCACCTCGCCCTGGTGCCCGCCCTGCCACTGGTTGGTGATCCGGTAGCTGGCGGTGCAGGCCACCCCGGCCGGCGGCGAGGTGGTCGGCGGGTCGACAGTGGGTGAGCCGGTGGGCGGGACCGTGGGGCTGACCGTCGGGCTCGGCGGGCCGGTCGGGGTGGGCGAGCCGGTCGGGGTGGTGCTCGGGATGACCCCGCCGAGGGCGGCCACCAGCGCCGGGTACCACCGGTCGGACATCTTCTGGTCGCCTGCCGCGTTGGGGTGCACCCCGTCGTAGGTGTCGGTGGTGGTGCTGAACCCGGTCCACTGGTCGACCACGACGATCGGCGACGCGGCGGTGGTCTTCCCCGCCGCCCAGCCGTCGATCGTGGCGTTCAGGGCCACCGCCCGCTGCCCGCACTCGGCGCAGCTCGACGGGGCCATCGGGATGATCTTCGCGACGATGATCCGCATCGCCGGATTGCTGGCCCGCATCTGGTCCACCAGCTTCGAGTACGCGGCGAGGATGGTGGCCGGGGCGATGTTGCTCCACACGTCGTTGGTGCCGAAGTGCATGAGCACGACGTCGGGGTGGGTCGCGGCGAGCCAGCCGGGCAGCAGGTTCTGGTTGGCGACGTTCGTCACCAGGTAACCGCCGTGGCCCTCGTTGTCCCCGTCGTACGGCTGCCCGCAGCCCTGCGGGCCGAGGGTGCCGACGAAGTCGACGTCGGTGTGGCCGGTGGACTGGAGACGGTTCCACAGCAGGGACCGCCAGCAGCCGGGCGAGCCGGTGATCGAGTCACCGAGCGGCATCACACGGACGGGGATGGCGGCGGCAGGGTGGGCCGCCGGGGTGGCGACCAATCCGACGAGCAGGGTGAGCGGAACTGCCGCGAACGCGGCGAGCAGAGCGGAGAGGAACGGCCTTCGGAGCATGGTGAGGGGACTCCTGTCACGTGACGACGTGCGGTCGGTGACGGCCCGGTTGCTCCCACGGACATCCCACCAGACCGGCCGCCCCGGCTCAACGCCCTCCCGCATCCTGGCGAAGCGCTTCGACACGCAGCCGTTCCTCCAGCTCGGCCGTGGTGTCGACGAACCAGAGCTGGTCGCCCCGGTTGGCCTCGACGACGAAGTCGCGCAGGGCGGTGCTCCGCCCGACGTGCCCCGAGATGTCACCGACCACGGCCAGCCGCAGCCGGTAGTTGACGAACTTCTGCACCACCGCGCCCGCCACCCCGGTACGCAGCGTGAAGAACTCGACGGCGAGCCGGCGTACCGGAAGCACCACCAGGCCGACCCCGTGACCCAGCGCCGCGCCGATCACGTCGGTGGCGTCGTCGCCGCCGCAGATCCTCGGCCCGTCGGGGGCACCGGCGAGCGCGGTGACGCCGGCGAGGGTGACCAGGGTGTCGGTGGACATGCCCGCCAGCCTAGGCAGCGCCGGCCCGCCCCGGCCCGGGTTTTCCGTCACCGGCGCACCGCACCGCGTCACCGGCGCACAGCACCGCGTCGACGGTGCCGCCGCCGGGACCCGACCGGCGCGGGCGGCGGTCAGTCGCCGTCGGCACGACGGTCCCGTTTGCGCTGGGACTGGCGCTTCTTGTCGGCCAGCCGGCGTTCCTTGGCACCCCGGGAGGGGCGGGTGGGACGCCGGGGCGGCGGGGGCGGGGCGACGGCCTCGCGCAGCAGGGCGACCAGCCGTTCCCGGGCCGCCTCCCGGTTGGCCAGTTGCGCGCGGTGCTCGCTGGCGGCGATGGTGAGCACCCCGTCGACGAGCCGGCCGGCGAGGCGTTCCCGTACCCGCTCGCGCAGCGCCGGGGGCAGGCTGGTGGTGCCGGCCACGTCGAAGCTCAGCTCGACCCGGGAGTCGGTGGTGTTGACCCCCTGCCCACCCGGCCCGGACGAACGCGAGAACCGTTCCCGCAGCTCGGCGGCGGGCACGGTCCACCGGTCGGTCACCCGTAGTCCGTCGTCCATCCGGCGAGGTTAGCGCCCCCGGTCGCCGGTGGGCGTCACGGTCGCCGAGGGTGCCGGTTCGGCCCGGTCGTGGTCGGGCCCGACGGTGGCGTAGGCGACCGCGCCGAACAGCAGCAGCGCGATCACCCCGACCCGGGTGAAGACCACGCGGACCCCACCGCGCCGGTGGGCACGGCGGCCCGGCCCGGGTCCTCCGGGCTCAGCCGCCCTTGCCGATGATGGTGTCGGCGGTCTGCTGCACCTGGTCGATGGGGATGGCGAAGCCGATGCCGATCGAGCCGCTGCCGTCGATGGTGGCGATCGCCGTGTTCACCCCGACCACCTCGCCCCGGGCGTTGACCAGCGGGCCGCCGGAGTTACCCGGGTTGATCGACGCGTCGGTCTGCACCGCGCTGCGCCGGTTGGTGCCCAGCCGTACCTGCCGGTTGAGGGCGCTGACGATCCCGGCGGTCACCGTGCCGGCCAGGCCGAGCGGCGAGCCGACCGCGAGCACCGGTTCGCCGACCCGGGTGGACCGGGGCTTGGCCAACGGCAGCGGGGCCAACCCGGCGGCCGACGGCACCTTCAGCACGGCCAGGTCGCTGCCGGGTTCCCGGCCCACCACCTCGGCGGCGTACCGGCGGCCGTCGGGCATCTCCACGGTCACCGCGCCACCACCCCCCTTGGCCAGGATGTGGTCGTTGGTGACGATGTGCTGTTCGTTGTCGATGGCGAAGCCGGAGCCGGTCGCCGACTGCCCGTTGGCGCCGCCGCCGACCAGCACGGACACCACCCCGGGAACGGTCTTCTGGGCGGCGGTGACCAGTTCCGCCGGCACCGGGGCGGCGGAGGCCGCCGTCGGGCCCGCCCCGCCCTGGCCGGCCACCCAACCGCCGGCCGCCGCCCCGGAGACGGTGGACAGGGCGACCACCGCCACGGCGGTCCACAACCGGCCACGCCAGCGCCGCCGGGACGGGTCCTCCCCCGGATCGGGTACGTCCCACCGGTGCCGGCCGTCCGGCCCCAGGTCGGGTGAGAGGAACCAGGGACCCCGGGGTTCCCCCAGACCGGTCTGTACTGCCATACGTCCGCTCCTCACTGTTGCGACGGATCAGGGGCAGGTGGGCCCGCGTCGTCCCGCTCAGGGCAGGCGGGAGAACCAGCGCATCGACCCGGCCGCCGCCCCCATGGCGAAGACCAGCCCGAGCCCGATGAACCGGGCGGAGATGTCCTGGCGTTCCTTGCGGTAGCCGACGGAGGAGCCGATGTCCTCGTAGACGTCACGCAGTTCGGCACTGCTGCCGGCCTCATGGAACCCGCCCCCGGTCTGGTCGGCGACCTCCCGCAGGGTCTGCCCGTCGACCGGCACCTGGATCGGGCGGCCACCGCGGTCGACGAACCCGCCAGGGGTCCCGAACGAGATGGTGTGCACCGGCACCTTCGCCGCGACGGCCGCCGCGGCGGCCTCCATCGGGTCCGCGCCTGACGTGTTCGCCCCGTCGGAGAGCAGGACGACCCGGGCCGGCGGCGGTTGCTTGGCCGCCTTCTCGTCGAGGCTCTTGACCGCGCCGAGACAGGCGCTGATCGCCTCGCCGATGGCGGTGCCCTGCACCCCGGTGATCCCCTCGGCGAGCCGGTCGATCCCGTCGTGCAGGGCACCCCGGTCGGTGCTCGGCGGCACCAGCACCGCCGCGCTGCCGGCGAACGCGACCAGCCCCACGTTGAACTCGTCGGGCAGCCCGTCGGCGAAGGTCCGGGCGGCCTCCTTGGCGGCGGTCAACCGGTCCGGTTCCACGTCGGTGGCGAGCATCGACGTGGAGACGTCCACGGCGACCATCACGGTGGCCCGCTCGCGGGGCACCCGTACCTCGGCGGTGGGCCGGGCGAAGCCGACCACCAGCAGCGCCAGCATGGCCAGGAAGAGCCCGGCGGGCACGTGCCGCCGCCAGGCGGGGCGTTGCGGGGCGACCCGGTCGAGCAGCCGCAGGTTGGTGAAGCGGACCGCGTACCGGCTGCGGCGGCGCTGCGCCAGCAGGTAGCCGGCGGCCAGCGCGGCCACCCCGAGCAGCAGCAGGAGCCGGACGGGTGACTGCCAGTTCACGCGGCACCTCCCCGGGAGGCGGCGGGCGCGGCCGCCAGCCGACGCTGGGCGTGCACGTGCCGCACGATGTCGGCGGTCCAGTCCCGGTCGGTGCGCAACGCCAGGTGACCGGCCCCGCTGCGGCGCAGCGCGCGGGTCACCTGGGCGCGTTGCGCGGCGGCGGCGTCGGCGTACCGGCGGCGCAACTCCGGGTCACCGGTCCACACCTCGCGCCGCCGGCCGGTCTCCGGATCGACCAGGGTGATCAGGCCGACGTCGGGCAGCTCCAGCTCACGTGGGTCGGTCACCTCGACCGCGAGCACCTGGTGCCGGGCGGCGAGGCGACGCAGCGCCGGCTCCCACGGGGTGGGGCCGTCGGGGTCGTCGGGCAGCCCGTCGAGGAAGTCGGAGACCACCACCACCAGCCCCCGCCGGACGGCGGTCCGGTGCACCGCCGCGAAGGCCGCGGCCAGGTCGGGGCCGACCGGCGGGCCGGTCGGTGGCTCGACGTCCGCCCGGGGGGCGTGCAGCAACGCGCGGAGCAGGCTCAGCAGGTGGGTACGCCCGCTGCGGGCGGGGAACCGGCGCAGCCCGTCGCGGCCGAGCACCTGTGCGCCGAGCCGGTTGCCGGTGCCGGCGGTGAGGAACCCGACCGCGGCGACGGCCGCCACCGAGAGTTCCCGTTTGTCCAGTTCGGCGGTGCCGTACTCCATGCTGGGGCTGGCGTCGACCAGCAGCCAGGTGGTCAGCTCCCGGTCGGCGTCGACCTCGCGGACGTGCGGGACGGTGGTACGGGCGGTGACCGCCCAGTCCATCCGGCGTACCTCGTCCTCGCCGGGGCGGTACTCGCGGCTGCCGGCGATCTCGCTGCCGGGGCCGGGCAGCAGACCACGCAACTGGCCCTGGAGCAGCCCGTCCAGCCGGCGGGTGACGGTCAGTTCGAGGCGGCGCAGCCGCCGTTCGGGGGCGAGGTCGGCAAGCGTCGGGCCGGCCAGGGGTGCCGGGGCGTTCACGCCGCCGCCAGGTCGGGCGTGTACTCGGGGTGGCCGGTGGCGAGCACCGGGGGCGGCACCGCCTGGACCAGCCGGTGCACCACCGCCTCGGCGCTGACCCCGTCGGCGACCGCGTCGAACGAGAGCACCAGCCGGTGGGCGAGCACGTCGACCGCGAGTTCGCGGACGTCGTCGGGGAGCACGTACTCGCGGCCCCGCAGCAACGCCTGGGCGCGGGCGGCGGCGACCAGGCCGAGGGTGGCCCGGGGGCTCGCCCCGTACGCCAGCAGCGGGGCGATCTCCGGCAGCCCGAAGCGGCCCGGGTCGCGGGTGGCGAGGATCAGCCGGACCACGTACTCGGCGAGCGCGTGGTGTACGAAGACCTGGGCGGCCCGACGCTGGTAGTCACGCAGCCGGACCGGGTCGAGCACCTGGCGGGGGCGGGGCCGGTCGCTGCTCATCCGGTAGAGGATGGCCAGCTCGTCGGCGTCGCCCGGATAGTCGACGACGATCTTCATGAGGAAGCGGTCCCGCTGCGCCTCGGGGAGCTGGTAGACCCCCTCGGACTCGATCGGGTTCTGGGTGGCCAGCACCAGGAACGGCTCCGGCACCGGCCAGCTCCGCCCGCCGATGGTGACCTGCCGTTCGGCCATCGCCTCCAGCAGCGCGGACTGCACCTTGGCCGGGGCCCGGTTGATCTCGTCGGCGAGCACCAGGTTGGCCATGATCGGGCCCAGCTCGACGTCGAAGTTCTCGGTCGAGGCCCGGTAGATCCGGGTGCCGACGATGTCGGAGGGGACCAGGTCGGGGGTGAACTGGATGCGGGTGAAGGTGCCGCCGACGACGGTGGCGAGGGTCTGCGCGGCCAGCGTCTTGGCCACGCCGGGCACCCCCTCAAGGAGGCAGTGGCCGTCGGCGATCAGCGCGGTGAGCAGCCGTTCGACGAGTCGGTCCTGCCCGACGATCACGCGTTTGACCTCGAAGAGGGTCTGTTCCAACTCGGCGCCCGCCGCGTCGGCATCGACCGGGCGGGGCAGGCTGGCCAGGGTGTCCGAGATGTCCGTCACGGTGCTTGCTTCCCGGGGTCACCGCCCGGCAAACGTCGGAATTTCCGGCCCCGACGGGCCGATTCGCCCCGGACAGGGACGACCGGCCCGGCGGGGCGGCAACGCCGTGCGGCGGCGCAATGCGGGTGTCACCGGACGATCCGCGCCCCACCCGTCACGGACAGGAGGTCCACAACGGACGGTGCCGACCCCCGGTGGGGGCCGGCACCGCCGACGGGTCCGCGCCTCAGTTGGCGACGAACAGGTGGAACGGCTTGCTCGACACCGATCCGCTGGAGCTGTACGTCTGGATGAAGACGCCGTTCGGTGTCTGGTTGCGCGGGGCGACCGCGATCTCGCCGGCCGGCGGCACGTTGAACTGGTCGTTGGTGCCGATGGTGGCCTGGAACGCCTTCCCGACCACGCTGTAGTCGAGCAGCACCTGGTACTGGCCGGTGCCGTACTTGGTCGACGACACGACGTTCGCCGAGTGCTGGAGCAGGGTGCCGTCGCTGGCGACGACCGCCCAGGCGACCGAACCCGAGGCCGGCGGGGCGAGCGAAGCCTTCAGCGCCGCGCGGGCCTGCTTGGCTTCGGCCGCCGTCACCGGCGGCTGACCGGTGGCACCGGCCAGCCGCGCCCCGGGCTGAGCCACCTCGGCCGGGGCCTTGGTCGCCGGTTGCGCGACGGCGATCCCGCCGCCGGCCAGGGTGAGCGCCAGGACGCCGAGCGTCACCGCCGCCGCCTTACGCCTGAAGAATGTGGCCATGACAGGTCTCCCTTTTGTGACCGTGGCAATACGGCCGACCCACCGTACGGCGAGCCGGATGGAGATGGTGCGATCGAGCCGGAATGGACGCGGGCGGAAAGCCTTCCACCCGCACCGGAAATAGTGAAGAAGAAACATTTCCGACCGGCCTGAGCTGGGAAAACTACGCTCTGTTGCGGCACCTCAACGAGGAGGAACGTAGCACCGCGAAAAGCGGAGCGTCAATAGCACACCAACCCGTTTTGCCATCTCGAAAACGATGTTGGAAATTGCGAAACGTGAAGTCTCGACCGTTCATGGAACGGCTCCGCGCCCCGCGGGGGCGGCATCGGCCGCTAGGCTGGCCGCCGTGCTGACGACCCCGGCGCCGGCCACCGCCCGCCCTCGCGCCGTCCCGCTGATCTGCTGGCTGGCGGTGGCACCCGGCCTCGTCTGGGCCGTGGTCCGCCTCGTCGGGTTGGACCGGGGCCCGCTCGTGCAGGCGCTCGCCTTCACCCCGTACGTGGCGGGAGGCAGCCTGCTGGCCCTGATGCTGGCCCTCGCCCTGCGGTGCCGGTGGCCGGCGGTGGCCGCGGCGGTGGCGGCGCTGGCCCTCCTCGGCGCGGTGGTACCCCGTGCGCTACCGGACCGGCAGCAGGCGACCCGGGGGCCGCAACTGCGGGTGCTCACCGCCAACCTGCTCGCCGGCAACGCCGACGCGGCCACCCTGGTCGAACTGGTCCGCCGCAACCAGGTGGACGTGCTCACCGTGCAGGAGTTCACCCCGGCGGCGCGGGACGCCCTCGACCGGGCCGGCCTCGCCGACCTGCTCCCCCACCGCCAACTCAACCCCGAGGTGGGCACCACCGGCTCCGGGCTCTACGCCCGGTTCCCCCTCACCGGCGGCGGTTTCCGGCGCAATACCGGGTTCGCGTTCACCCAGGCGTACGCGACGGTGGCGGTGCCCGGCGCACCGGCGCTGCGGGTGGAGTCGGCCCACCCGGCGGCTCCCTGGTCGGTCGGGGTGGTCGACGAGTGGCGCACCGACCTGGCGGGCCAGCCGCGCGCCACCCCCGACGGACAGCTCGGCATCCTCGCCGGGGACTTCAACGCCACCCTCGACCACTCCCCGCTGCGTGCCCTCCTGGCCAGCGGCTACGTCGACGCCGCCGACGCCGTCGGGGCCGGGCTGGTGGGCACGTGGGGCCCGTACGACGGCGACCCGATCCCGCCGGTCACCATCGACCACGTCCTGGTCGACCGCCGGATCGCCGTCCGTGCGGTCACCGTCCACCGGGTCCCCGCCACCGACCACCGCGCCGTGCTGGCCACCCTGCGCCTGCCCGCCCCCTGACGCCGGGAGGTCGGCTCACACCGCCGCGCGGTCGAGGCCGTAGGTGAGGGCGTCGACCAGGGCGTGCCAGGACGCCTCGACCACGTTGGGGTGCACGCCGACGGTGGTCCAGTCCCGGCCGGTGCCGTCGGCGGTCTCCACCAGCACCCGGGTCACCGCCCCGGTGCCGTGGGTGCCCTCCAGGATGCGCACCTTGTAGTCGGCCAGCTCGAAGTGACGCAGCTCCGGGTAGTACCGGGTCAGCCCGACCCGCAGCGCCTCGTCGAGGGCGTTGACCGGGCCGTTGCCCTCGGCGGTGGCGATCACCCGCTCACCGCGTACCCGGATCTTGACGGTGGCCTCGGAGACCACCGCGCCGTCCTCCCGGTGCTCGACCAGCACCCGGTACGACTCCAGCGCGAACGGTCGCACCGGGGCGGCGTCCGGCAGCTCGGAGCGGACCAGCAACTCGAACGACGCGTCGGCGGCCTCGAACGACCAGCCGCCCGCCTCCAGCTCCTTGACCCGGGTGGTCACCTTCGACACGGCGTCCGGATGGCCGGCCAGGTCAAGACCCAGCTCGCGGCTCTTCAGCTCGATGCTGGCCCGGCCGGCCATCTCGGTCACCAGGATCCGCATGTCGTTGCCCACCACCGACGGGTCCACGTGGTTGTAGAGCAACGGGTCGACCTTGATCGCGCTCGCGTGCAGCCCCGCCTTGTGGGCGAAGGCGGCGGCCCCGGCGTACGCCTGGTGGGTGTCGGGGGCGATGTTGGCGATCTCGGAGATGGCGTGCGAGACCCGCACCATCTGTTCCAGGCAGCCGTCGGGTAGGACGGGCAGCCCGAGCTTGAGCTGGAGGTTGGCCACGACGGCGAAGAGGTCGGCGTTGCCGGGGCGCTCGCCGTACCCGTTGGCGGTGCCCTGCACGTGCCGGACCCCGGCCTCGACGGCCGCGATGGTGTTGGCCACCGCGCAGGCGGTGTCGTTCTGGGCGTGCATGCCGAACAGTTCCGGGGCGATGCCGGTCCGGGCGGTCAGGTCGGCGATCGCGGCGGTCACCCGGGACGGCAGCATCCCCCCGTTGGTGTCGCAGAGCACGAACCGTTCGGCCCCCGCGGCGAGCGCGGCCTCGACCACCGAGGCGGTGTACGCCGGGTCGTGCCGGAACCCGTCGAAGAAGTGCTCGCCGTCGACGAAGACCCGTCGTCCTTCGGCGACCAGGTGGGCGACCGTGTCCCGGACCATCGCCAGGTTCTCCGCGCCGGTGGTGCGCAGGGCGCGTTCGACGTGCCGGATGTCGGCCTTGGCGACCAGGGCGACGGCCGGGGTCTGCGCGTCGAGCAGCGCCCGCACCTGTGGGTCGTCGGCGACGGCGACCCCGGCCTTGCGGGTGGCCCCGAAGGCGACCAGCAGGGCGTGCCGCAGGTCCAGTTCGGTGCGGGCCCGACGGAAGAACTCGGTGTCCTTCGGCACGGCACCCGGCCATCCGCCCTCGATGAAACCGACGCCGAACTCGTCGAGCAGCCGGGCCACCGCCAGCTTGTCGATCACCGAGTAGCTGAGCCCCTCGCGCTGGGCGCCGTCGCGCAGCGTGGTGTCGTAGACCTGGAACGTCATCGCGAGTCCCTTCCTTCGGACCGTCGAACCTTGCGGGGGCAACAAAAAGACCCCCCGCGGATGCGGGAGGTCTGCGCGCTCGGCAGAGGGGAGGCCGGCGCGCTAGCTGCCAATAATGCGGGCGGAGCTGGTCACGGTCGCCACTCTGCCACTCCCGCCCGAATCTGGGAGACAGAATCCACATCCCGGGACGGGGTGTGTGGGACGTCTCCCCTCGGGTACCTCAGATGCGGACACGAAGCGCTTTTCTCCGATAACGACTACGACAGTCGAGGCAGGAGTTCCCATGGACAGGCTCGATCCGCACACCGCCCACGGCACCACCGACCCGATGGTCGACGACGGCCAGGGCGCGATCGCCGGCGGTGCCCCCGGCGGGGCGTTCAACCCCTGGAGCTACCGCGACGAGGCCGGGGTCGCCGACGCCGACCTGGTCGGCTACAAGGTCGAGGCGACCGACGGCGGCATCGGCAAGATCGACGAGGCGAGCCACGAGGTCGGCGGCAGCTACCTCGTCGTCGACACCGGCCCGTGGATCTTCGGCAAGAAGGTGATGCTCCCCGCCGGCACCGTCAACCAGGTCGACCACGACGACCGGAAGGTCCACGTCGACCGCACCCGGGACCAGATCAAGGCCGCTCCCGAGTACGACGAGACCAGCCACGGCGACGCGGCCTACCGCGACAAGCTGGGCGGCTACTACGACGACACCTACGGCAACCTGCCGCCCGGCACCGCCCGGTAGCCGGCAGGCACAACTGTCGATCGACGGTAACGGCCGGCGG
Organism: Micromonospora humidisoli; assembly: GCF_016900955.1. Classification (NCBI taxonomy): domain Bacteria; kingdom Bacillati; phylum Actinomycetota; class Actinomycetes; order Micromonosporales; family Micromonosporaceae; genus Micromonospora; species Micromonospora humidisoli. The sequence goes on along the minus strand of NZ_JAFEUO010000001.1, from coordinate 624,473 downwards.
GGCGGCGTGCTCGCCCCGCCGGCCGTTACCGTGTGCGGGTGAACCCCACCGAGAACAGCCGGCGTATCCCGTTCTCCGCGATGTTCAACTTCCGCGACGTCGGCGGCTATCCCGGCCACGACGCACGTACCGTCCGCTGGGGTCGGCTCTACCGCTCGGACTCCCCGCACCGCATCGACGGCACCGACCGGGAGGCGTTCGCCGCGCTCGGCATCCGTACGGTGATCGACCTGCGCCGCCCGACCGAGGTGGACCGGGACGGCCGGGTGCCCGACCTCGACGGCCTCGCCTACCGGCACATCCACCCCGAGCACGCCGACTGGGCGCTGAGCCGCCACGAGCCGGAGGCCAGCCTGGCCCGCTACCTCGCCGACCGGTACGCCGACCTCGCCGAGACCGGCACCGCCGGGCTGGCCGAGGCGGTCGGGCTGATCGCCGACAGCGCCAACGCGCCCGTCCTGGTGCACTGCGTCGCCGGCAAGGACCGCACCGGCATCGTCTGCGCGCTGACCCTGTCCGTGCTCGGCGTCGACGACGAGCAGATCGCCGAGGACTACGCGCTGAGCAGCGAGGCGTCCCAGCGGTTCAGCGCCTGGCTGGCGGCGTCCATGCCGGAGGCCGAAGCACCGCCCGCGCCCTTCCTGGGCTCCCCCGCCGAGGCGATGTCGCTCTTCCTCGCCGAGCTGCGCCAGCGGCACGGTTCGATCGAGGACTACCTGCGGCACGCGGGCGTCACCGACGACCAGCTCGCCGCCCTGCGCGACCACCTGCTGGAGCCGCCCGCGCTGCGGTGAGCGCACCGCCGACGTTCCGGCAGCGGGCGTCGGGCACGTCGGTGCCCGACGCCCGCTTCTGCCGACGCGCCCCGCGCCACCCGCGCCCGCTTCTGCCGACGCGCCCTGCCAGCCCTGAGAATCGCCACCGGCGGGCGGGGCGACAGGTCGGGGCCCAGACCCTCCAGATGCCCGGGTGCGTCCTTTAGAGCTGATGACGCAAACGAGTCAGCATCACCCCGGCGACCGCGACACCCGCAGCACGCCGAAGCGAGCCGGGACGAGCCCAAGCGCGACACGCAGCCCGAGCGCGACACGCAGCCCAAGCGGGACGCTCGACCCGAGCGGGACACGTAGCCCGAGCGGGACACGCAGCCCGACCCGAGCGCGACACTCAACCCGAGCGGGACACGCAGCCGGGGTGGAAGGGCGCAGCCCGAGTGGGCCGGTGTGGCGTAGCCCACCGAGCGACGGGCGTCCCCTACCGGCTGTCACCGCCGGCCCGACCGTTGGCGCAGGCAGAGCGGCCACAGCTCGGCTGATTCGTCGACGTCATCAGCTCGAAAGGACGCACAGACATGGTTACCTGCCCGGCCGGGGAGTACCACAGCACGCTGTCCGGAGCAGCCCGTCGGCTCCGGCTCCGGACGCGGGCAGCCGACCGTCGGGGCCCACCCCCACGCCAGCGACGAGGGGCGGGCCGGAGGACGGCCGGGATGGTCAGCGGATGTGGGTGACCCAGCCGTGCGGATCGGGTGCGTCACCCCGCTGGACCGCCACCAACTGCTCCCGCAGCGCCGCGCTGGCCCGGCCCGGCTCACCGCCGCCGATCACGAACTCGCCGCCGGGGTGCCGTACCCGGGCGATCGGGGTGATCACCGCGGCGGTGCCGCAGGCGAAGGCCTCGCGCAGCCGGCCGCTCGCGGCGTCGGCCTGCCACTCGTCGAAGCTCACCGGACGCTCGACGACCCGGTGCCCGGAGGCGGCGGCCAGGGCGAGCAGCGCATCCCTGGTGATGCCCGGCAGGATGGTGCCGGTCAGCGGCGGGGTGACCAGGGTGTCGTCGTCGTAGACGAAGAACACGTTCATGCCGCCCAGTTCCTCGACGTAGCGACGCTCGACCGCGTCGAGGAAGACCACCTGGTCGCAGCCGGCCTCGATCGCCTCGGCCTGGGCCGACAGCGACGCCGCGTAGTTGCCGCCGCACTTGGCCGCGCCGGTGCCGCCGGGGGCCGCCCGGGTGTAGTCCGGCGAGACCCAGACGGTGACCGGCTTCACCCCGCCGGCGAAGTAGGAACCGGCCGGTGAGGCGATGACGCAGTAGAGATACTCCCGGGACGGGCGGACGCCGAGGAACACCTCGCTGGCGAACATGAACGGCCGCAGGTAGAGGCTGGCGTCGGCGGCGTCGGGGATCCAGTCCCGGTCGATCTCGACCAGCTTGCGCAGCGACTCGACGAACAGCTCCGCAGGCAGTTCCGGCATGGCCAGCCGCCGGGCGGAGGCGATGAACCGGGCCGCGTTGGCCTCCGGCCGGAACATGGTCACCGAGCCGTCGGCCCTGCGGTACGCCTTCAACCCCTCGAAGATCTCCTGCGCGTAGTGCAGGACGGCGCTGGCCGGGTCCATCGGGATCGGCGCGCGGGCCTCGACCCGGGGGTCGTACCAGCCCTTGCCGTCGGCGTACCGGATGGTCACCATGTGGTCGGTGAAGACCCGGCCGAAGCCGGGGTCGACCAGCAGGGCGGCCCGCTCGGCGGCGGATACCGGCGCGGGATTCGGACGGATCTCGAAATCGAGCATGTCACCACCGCTCATCGCGCTGACCTCCCTGCGGATCGACGGCACGCGGGAACCACGCACCGGGCTGACGTCCCAGAAAACCTACCCCGAACGGTCGTTCAGTGGATAGCTCCACGTCCCGCGGGGTCAGGCCACCGCCTGCGCGGCGAGCCGGTCCCCCACCTCGTCGGTGCGCAACGCCACACCCGGCGTCCGGCCGGCCAGCTCGGCGGCGACCGCGCCGGTCACCCGGGCGGCGGCGTCGGCGTGGCCGAGCTGGTCGAGCAGGAGCGCGGCGGAGAGCACCGCGGCCACCGGGTCGGCGACCCCCTTGCCGGCGATGTCCGGCGCGGAGCCGTGCACCGGCTCGAACATCGACGGGTACGCCCCGGTGGGGTTGATGCAGCCGCTGGCGGCCAGGCCGATCCCCCCGGTGACCGCGGCGGCGATGTCGGTGAGGATGTCGCCGAAGAGGTTGTCGGTGACCACCACGTCGTACCGCTGGGGCTGGGTGACCAGGAACATGGCGGCGGCGTCGACGTGCTGGTACTCGGTGGTGACGTCGGGGTGCTCGGCGGCGACGGCCGCGAAGGCACGGGCCCACAGCGACCCGGCGTGGGTCAGCACGTTGGTCTTGTGCACCAGGGTGACCTTGCGCCGCTCCCGGCGACCGGCCCGGGCGAAGGCGTCCCGGATGACCCGCTCCACCCCGTGCCTGGTGTTCAGGCTCTCCTCCGTGGCCACCTCGGCCGGGGTGTCCCGGTGCAGGCTGCCGCCGGCCCCGGCGTAGAGCCCCTCGGTGCCCTCCCGGACGACGACCAGGTCGACCTCGCCCGGCTTGACGTTGGCCAGCGGGCCGGGCACCCCGGGCCAGAGCCGGGACGGGCGCAGGTTGACGTACTGGTCGAAGGCGAAGCGCAGCTTCAGCAGCAGGCCCCGCTCCAGCACGCCCGGCGGCACGGTGGGGTCGCCCACCGCGCCGAGCAGGATGGCGTCGTGGCCGGCCAGCTCGGCCAGCACCGAGTCGGGCAGCACCTCGCCGGTGCGGTGGTACCGCGCCGCGCCGAGGTCGTACCGGGTGGCCTCGACGCCGGGAAGCACGGCGTCGAGGACCTTGAGGGCCTGCGCGACCACCTCGGGTCCGATCCCGTCCCCGGCCACCACCGCGATCCGTGCCACCTGCTGCTCCTCACCTCGTCCGCTGAGCGCAACGGTACGTCCCCGTCCCGCCTCCCGGTACGCGCCTTCCACCATCTGGGAGAGCGAAATGCTCAGCAGGCTCCCAGGCAGCATTCATGGTGCGGTCATCTCCACTGCCTAGGGTCGGTGCAGGACGGGTCGTGGGGGCCCGGGACGGACCGGCCGCGACGGCGCGGCACCGTCGGCGAAGGAGCAGGATGATGCGGACCGAGCAGCAGCGGGGGCCAGGCCGACTGGACGAGCAACCGCGCACCCGCTGGGTGGACCAGAAGGCGTTCTCCCGCCGCCGTCCCGACCTGCGCCTGGGCACCCGCAGCCACCGCCTCGACCGCGCCGGTGACCCGTCCGGCGGGCGGATCGCCGTGCAGCACTCCGTCCGGACCGGCACCGCCGAATACTCGCTCCTGCTCAACGCCCCCGAGGAACTGGGCCACCGGGCGGTCGGCGACGCGCTACGCGACGCCGTCGCCGAACTGCGGGCGATCGACCTCACCTACGGGCCGAACCGGCCGCAGAGCCTGGTCTCCCGGCTGCGGCGCGGCGAGATCAGCCCCGAGTCGTACCCGCCGCTGACCGACCTGGTGGACCGCTGTGCGGCCATGCGGGCCGCCACCGACGGCTGGTTCGACGCCTGGGCCGTCCCCGGCGGCTTCGACCCCGGCGGCCTGCTCAACGGCTGGGCGGTGGAACGGGCCGCGACCCGGCTGCGCGCCGCCGGCATCACCGACTACGCGGTGCTCTCCGGCGCCGACCTGACGGTACGCGGGCACGCCGCGCACGGCGGCCCGTGGCGGGTGGCGGTGCACCACCCGACCGACGGCCGGCGGACCCCGCTGGTGCTGGAGATGACGGCCGGCGCGGTGGGCACCTCCGGGGTCACCGGCCGGCAGGGGCACGTGGTCGACCCGCACACCGGCGAACCGGCCGGACAGCTGGTCGCCGCGACCGTCGTCGGCCCGGACCTGGCGGTGGCCGACGCCTACGCGACCGCGTTGTACGCGGCCGGGCCGGTGGGACTGTCGTGGTTCCGCGCCGACTCGGCCTATCAGGCTCTCTTCGCCCACCGACGCCGCTGAGCGGTGTCGCGGCGTGTCGGCCGACCTGTGGAGGGGGTCCACGGGGTGGCGCGGTCGACGGGCCGGCGATCGGCCCCCACGGTCTCGGCAACGACCGTGGGGGCCGGTCAGCGACGAGTGCGCGTGGCTCGCGCATTCGAGGGGTGCGGACCGGCCGGCCGGACGCTCGGCCCCGTCACCCGAAGACGGGTCGACTTCCGACTTTCCCGATGACCGCACCGGTACGCTAGCGAATCGACGCAACTCGACGCAAGAGTCTCCACAGCGGACCGTGTTTCTCCGTACACTCTCGACCACTCGTGGCGATCACGGCGGGTCAGTGTCGCTCGGGCGTCCGGGTGATGGCACGCTGTCCGCCGTGAGTTTCGATCTGAGCGTGTGGGCCCTGCACGACGGAGCCACGCCCGAGGACGTCCGGGCCGCGGTGCGGCAGTGCCACGAGGGACGGCACGGCGAGCGGTATCCGGACCCCCGGGTGGTCGCCTTCTACCGCGCCATCACCGCCTCGTACCCCGACCGGCCCGCCCATCAGGGCACCCCGTGGGAGGTGTCGCCGCTGCACGCGGCGGCCGACCACGTGGCGCTGAACCTCGTACCGACCTGCGACGACCAGGTGCTGCTCGACATCGAACGGCTGGCCGGGGAGTACGACCTGATGCTCTTCGACCCGCAGGACGGTTCGGTCTACCCGCCGCCGTCGCGCCTGGCCCGCTGACCGCACCACCCGGGACGCTCGGGTGTGGACGGCGGAGGGCCCGGCCGTGCGGCCGGGCCCTCCGTGGTGAACCGTGCGGGTGCGACTACTCGTCGCGCAGGTCGGCCGCGCTGGCGGCGGTCGCCCCGATCGAGTCGGCGGCCGAGGTGAGCAGGTCCGCCCCGAGCGCCTGGTCGACGGTGAGGGTCATCAGGGTCTCGCCGCCGGCCTCCCGACGGGCCACCTGCATGGCGGCGATGTTGATGCCGGCCTCGCCGAGCAGCGTGCCGACGGTGCCGACCACGCCCGGCCGGTCGACGTACCGCAGGAAGAGCAGGATGCCCTCCGCGCCGATCTCCACGTCGAAGCCGTCCACCTCGGTCAGCTTGATGACGTCGCGGGCGCCGGTGTGGGCGACCGTGCCGGAGACGCTGACCGTACGACCGTCGGGCAGCGCGCCCCGCACGGTGACCAGGTTCGGGTGGTCGACCGTCTCGGCCAGGGTGGCGAGGGTCACCTCGACGCCCCGCTCGGCGGCCAGGTGCGGCGCGTTGACGTAGGTGACCTGGTCCTCGACCACGGAGCTGAACAGCCCCTTGGTGGCGGCGAGCTTCAGCACCGACACGTCGTGGTTGACGATCTCGCCGCGCACCTCGACGGTGACGCTGGCGGCCACCCCGCCGGCCACGGCGGTGAACGCCCGGCCCAGCTTCTCGGCCAGCGGCAGCAGCGGCCGGACGTCCTCGGCGACGACCCCGCCGGCCTGCACGTTCACCGCGTCCGGCACGAACTCGCCCTGCAACGCCAGCTTGACGCTCTTGGCCACGGCCAGACCGGCCTTGTCCTGCGCCTCGTGGGTGGAAGCGCCCAGGTGCGGGGTGGCCACCACGTTGTCGAAGGCGAACAGCGGCGAGGAGGTGCACGGCTCCTTGGCGTACACGTCGACGCCGGCGCCGGCGACCCGGCCCTCGGCGATCGCGTCCGCGAGGGCCTGCTCGTCGACCAGGCCACCCCGGGCGGCGTTGACGATCCGGACGCCCGGCTTGACGATCGACAGCTCCTTCTCGCCGATCAGGCCGACCGTCTCCGGGGTCTTCGGCAGGTGGATCGAGATGAAGTCGGCCTCCCGCAGCAGTTCCTCCAGCCCCACCAGGCGGACGCCGAGCTGGGCGGCGCGGGCCGGCTGGATGTAGGGGTCGTACGCGATCAGCCGGGTGCCGAAGGCGGCGATGCGCTGGGCGAACAGCACGCCGATGCGGCCGAGGCCGACCACGCCGACGGTCTTGCCCTGCAACTCGACACCCGTGTACTTGGACCGCTTCCACTCGCCGGCCTTGAGCGCGGCGCTGGCGCTGGCGGTGTTGCGCGCGACGGCGAGCAGCAGCGCGACGGCCTGCTCGGCGGCGGAGACGATGTTGGAGGTGGGGGCGTTGACGACCATGACGCCCCGCGCGGTGGCGGCCGGGACCTCGACGTTGTCCAGCCCGACGCCGGCCCGGGCGACCACCTTCAGGCGCGGCGCGGCGGAGACCGCCTCGGCGTCGATCTGCGTGGCACTGCGCACGATGACCGCGTCGGCCTCCGCCAGCGCGGAGAGCAGTGCCGGGCGGTCGGTGCCGTCGACGTGGCGTACGTCGAAGTCGTGCGCGAGCACCTCGATGGCGGCGGGGGCGAGTTCTTCGGCGATCAGTACGACAGGATTCATCGGTCCTCGTAGACGTCGTATTAGGTTCGGCCGGGGCGACCGGGCGCCGCGATGCGCCCTGCGCCGATCCGTGCCATGGCCGTCAGGTGCCGGTCACGCACCTCACCAAGGATGGTAGGGGTCGCTCCCGCCGGCAGGTCCCGGTCTACGGGGTGAGGGCCCTCACACAGGGTTGTCGCACGCCTGTCATCCCCCGTTCATCCGGTCCGGGAGCACGGCGCGGGGGCCGATCGCGGTCGATGAGGCGACGATCACCCCGTCCCGCCTGGTGAACCGGCCACCGCGCACGGCGACGGCGACCGGCGGGACGGGTGAGCCGGGGCGGGTCCGGTGGCGGGCCGACGGGACGGGCGGCAGTGACCCGGCCCCGGCGCAGCCCCGGCCGCCCGGGAGATGGTCACGCAGAAAGCGGTATGACTGGCAGGCATATTTATGCCTGCCAGTCATACCGCTTCACGTCAGCAGATCACCCGGCCCACGACACGCCCGAGCCGGGGCACAGGTACGGCCGACGGGTCAGGCGGTCTCGGTGAGCGGGCGGTCCACCCAGCTCATCATCGAGCGCAGCTTCTGCCCGGTCTCCTCGATCGGGTGCGCCGCGCCCTCGGCCCGCCACTTGGCGAAGTTCGGCCGGCCCGCCTCGTCCTCGGCCACCCACTCGCGGGCGAACTCGCCGGACTGGATCTCACCGAGAATCTTGCGCATCTCCTCCTTGACCCGCGAGTCGACCACGCGCGGGCCCCGGGACAGGTCGCCGTACTCGGCGGTGTCGGAGATGCTGTACCGCATCCGGGCGATGCCGCCCTCGTACATCAGGTCGACGATGAGCTTCAGCTCGTGCAGGCACTCGAAGTAGGCCACCTCGGGGGCGTAGCCGGCCTCGGTGAGCACCTCGAACCCGGTCTGCACCAGAGCCGCCGCGCCACCGCAGAGGACCGCCTGCTCGCCGAAGAGGTCGGTCTCGGTCTCCTCGGTGAAGGTGGTCTTGATGGCGCCGGCCCGGGTGCCGCCGATGCCCTTGGCGTACGCCAGGGCGAGCGGGAAGGCGTTGCCGCTGGCGTCCTGTTCGACGGCGACCAGGCAGGGCACGCCCTTGCCGTCGACGTACTGGCGGCGGACCAGGTGGCCGGGGCCCTTCGGGGCGACCATCGCCACGTCCACGTCGGCCGGCGGGGTGATCAGGCCGTACCGGATGTTGAAGCCGTGCCCGAAGAAGAGCGCCTTGCCGGGGGCGAGGTTGGGGGCGATCGACTCGGCGTAGATGGTCCGCTGGGCGGTGTCCGGCGCCAGGATCATGATCACGTCGGCCTCGGCCGCCGCCTCGGCCGGGGTGAGCACCCGCAGGCCCTGCTCCTCGGCCTTGGGCCGGCTCTTGGAGCCCGCCGGCAGGCCGATCACCACGTCGACACCGGAGTCACGCAGCGACAGCGCGTGGGCGTGGCCCTGGCTGCCGTACCCGATCACGGCGACCTTGCGGCCCTGGATCAGGCCCAGGTCGGCGTCGTCGTCGTAGTACACCTCAACGCTCATTGACTTCCCTTTCGTACGGCGGTCTCGTCGACCGTCGTGGACTGTGTGCGGTGGCGGGTGGGCGGCGCGCTCAGGCGGCGCGCAGCGCCGGGCCGGCGGTGATCGACCGCGAGCCGCGCCCGATCGCCACCGTGCCGGACTGGACCATCTCCTTGATCCCGAACGGCTCCAGGTCGCGCAGCAGCGCGTCGAGCTTGTCGGGGGTGCCGGTGGCCTCGACGGTGAGGGTGTCCGGCGCGACGTCGACCACCCGGGCCCGGAACAGGGCGACCGTCTCCAGCACCTGCGCGCGGGCGGCGCGGTCGGCGCGGACCTTGACCAGCAGCAGCTCCCGCGCCACCGAGACCTGCGGGTCCAACTCGACGATCTTCAGTACGTTGACCAGCTTGTTGAGCTGCTTGGTGACCTGCTCCAGCGGCGACGAGTCGGCGTTGACCACGATGGTGATCCGGGAGACGTCGGGGTTCTCGGTCTCACCGACGGCCAGGCTGTCGATGTTGAAGCCGCGCCGGGAGAACAGGCCGGAGACCCGGGCCAGGACACCGGGCTTGTTCTCCACCAGCACGGACAGGGTGTGCAGGGTCATGCCACCGTCTCGCTTCGCTCGGTCGGGCCGTGCCGGTGCACGGTCCCGGGGAATCGGTCACTCATCTCAGATGTCGTCCTCGTCGAACGTCGGGCGGACGCCCCGGGCGAACATGATCTCGTCGTTGCTGGTGCCGGCGGCCACCATCGGCCAGACCATCGCGTCCTTGCCGACCGTGAAGTCAATCACGACAGGTGCGTCGGTGATCGCCATCGCCGCCTCGATCGTCTTGTCGACGTCCTCGGCGTTCTCGCAGCGTAGGCCGACACAGCCGAGCGCCTCGGCCAGCTTGACGAAGTCGGGGATGCGGTGCTTGTGGGTGCCCAGCTCGGTGTTGGAGTAGCGCCCCTCGTAGAACAGGGTCTGCCACTGCCGGACCATGCCCAGGTTGCCGTTGTTGATCACCGCGATCTTGACCGGGATGCCCTCCAGCGCGCAGGTGGCCAGCTCCTGGTTGGTCATCTGGAAGCAGCCGTCGCCGTCCACCGCCCACACCACCGTGTCCGGCCGGCCGGCCTTCGCGCCCATCGCCGCCGGGACGGCGTACCCCATGGTGCCGAGGCCGCCGGAGTTGAGCCAGGTGCCCGGCTTCTCGTACGAGATGAACTGGCTGGCCCACATCTGGTGCTGGCCGACCCCGGCCACGTAGATCGCGTCCGGGCCGACGATCTCGCCCAGCCGCTTGATCACGTACTGCGGGGACAGGGTGCCGTCGGCCGGCTCGTCGTAGCCCAGCGGGTACCGCTCGCGCAGGTCGTCGAGCTGGTGCCACCAGTCGTGCAGTTCGGTGCGACGGCCGGCCTTCTGCTCGGTGGTCACCGCCGCGATCAGCTCGTCGATGACGTGCTTGGCGTCGCCGACGATCGGGACGTCGGCGTGCCGGTTCTTGCCGATCTCGGCCGGGTCGATGTCGGCGTGCACCACCGTGGCGTCCGGGGCGAACGAGTCGAGCTTGCCGGTCACCCGGTCGTCGAACCGGGCCCCCAGCGCCACGATCAGGTCGGCCTTCTGCAGGCCGTAGACGGCGGCGACGGTGCCGTGCATGCCGGGCATGCCCAGGTGCTGACGGTGCGAGTCGGGGAACGCGCCCAGCGCCATCAGCGTGGTCACCACCGGGATGCCGGTCAGCTCGGCGAGCTGGCGCAGCGACTCGGTCGCACCGGCCTTGAGCACCCCGCCGCCGACGTAGAGCACCGGCCGGCGGGCGCCGCTGATCAGCCGCGCCGCCTCCCGGATCTGCTTGCCGTGCGGGTGCAGGGTCGGCCGGTAGCCGGGCAGGTCCAGGGTGGGCGGCCAGGAGAAGGTGGTAGCCGCCTGGAGGACGTCCTTGGGGATGTCCACCAGCACCGGCCCGGGACGCCCGGTCGCGGCCAGGTGGAACGCCTCGGCGAGGACCTGCGGGATCTCCTCGGCGTTCTGCACCAGGAAGTTGTGCTTGGTGATCGGCAGGGTGATGCCCTGGATGTCCGCCTCCTGGAAGGCGTCCGTACCGATCATCGGGCGGGCCACCTGCCCGGTGATCGCGACGATCGGCACCGAGTCCATGTACGCGTCGGCGATCGGGGTGACCAGGTTCGTCGCGCCCGGCCCGGAGGTGGCGATGCAGACGCCCACCCGGCCGGTGGCCTGCGCGTACCCGGTGGCGGCGTGTCCCGCGCCCTGCTCGTGCCGGACCAGGACGTGCCGCACCGAGGAGTCGTAGAGCGGGTCGTAGGCGGGCAGGATCGCCCCGCCGGGGATGCCGAAGACGACGTCGACGCCGAGCGCCTCCAACGACCGCACCAGGGAGCCGGCACCGGAGACCGGGACCGGCCCGGACGGCCGTACGGCCGGGGTGGCCGGCGCGGCGGCGCGCGGCGGGGTGGTGTGGTCGGCGTCGCCGGCCGGCTCGGTGACCGTACGGGCCCGCCGGGCGGAGTGGGCGAGGGTCTCTGGCGTGGGTCTCGTCATGGCGGTTCAGGCCTTCGGCTGGAGTTGGGTGGAGCTGCTACGACAGGTGCGACGGGGGCGGCGGCCCGCCCCGGTGGTTCCGACGGCAATAAAAACGGCCCTCGTGCAGATGCACGGGGCCAGCGCACTCTCGACAGCGGGAGAGTGCGCTCAGGTAAGTACTCGCAGCGACCGGTTCGACGACATGGGCCAAGCCTGACGCATCTCACGCGATGAGTCAACTGATCCCACATGTTGGTTCACGAACGAGGGATGCCGTCCCCGTTCGGGGTCTCGTCAACCGGCCCGGCCTGCGTGGACTCCTCATACGCGGGGCGCGGGGCGGGCACCGACGGAGATGCCGGTGGGTGGGATCGCAGCCGGGGCAGCAGCGGCGACGAGGTGGGTCGCAGCGGCGGGGGCGGCGGGGCCGGCGGAGCAGACGCGGGGCGCGCGCCCGGCGAGGTGGCCGCCTCCAGCATCGCCTCCAGATGCTCGGCCGGCACCCCCCAGCCGAAGAGCGCGCCCTGCCCGAACCGGCAGCCGGCGGCGACCACCGCGGCCAGCTCAGCCGGGTTGGTGACCCCCTCGGCGATCACCTCCAGGCCGAACTGGTGGCCCAGCCGCATGACGATGTCGACCATCGGGGCGAACGCCGGCCCGTCCCGGCCCACCGGGCGGACCGGCTCGTGCTCGGCGACCAGACTGTGATCGATCTTGAGGATGTCGATCGGCAGCCGACGCAACTGCCCCAGCGACGAGTACCCCGCACCGAAGTCGTCGAGCGCGATCCGCACCCCGGTCCGCCGCAGCGCGGTCAGCCGGCGGATCAGCTCGTCCAGGTCGGTGGCGACGGCATGCTCGGTGACCTCCAGCACCAGCCGCTGCGGCGGCACGTGGTGGGCGCGCAACGCCTCGGCCACCTGCACCACGTACTCCGGGGCGTGCAGCTCGCGCGGGGAGACGTTGACCGACACCCAGACGTCGTGGCCGTCGGCCAGCCAACGGGACAGCTGCCAGCACGCCTGGTGCAGCACCCAGGCACCCAGCTTGGCGATCATCCCGCACTCCTCGGCCAGCGGGATGAACTCGTCCGGCCGGACGTTGCCCAACTCGGGGTGGTGCCAGCGGAGCAGCGCCTCGGCACCCACCGGCCGGACCGAGGGCAGCGACGCCACCGGCTGGAAGGCCAGCCGCAGCTCGTCGCGCTCGATCGCGCCACGCATCTCGTGCTCCAGCCGGGTACGCCGGGTCAGCAGCTGGTCGTAGCTGCCGTCGTAGCGTTCGATCCGGTTCTTGCCGCGCTGCTTGGCGTAGCGCAGGGCCAGGTCGGCGTGGCGCAGCAGGCCGACCACGTCCGGGTCGTCGCCGCCCTGGCCGGCCACCCCGATGCTGACCGAGAGGAAGACCGCCCCGCCCTCCTGGTCGTAGGGCCGGCCGAGCACCCCCAGCAGCCGCTCGGCCACCACGTCCGCGTCGGTCGGCCGGCCCCGCATCAGCACCGCGAACTCGTCGCCGCCGAGCCGGGCGGCCAGGTCACCGGGGCGCAGGTTGCTCCGCAGCCGCCGGCCCACCTCGGCCAGCACCATGTCGCCGACGTCGTGGCCACGCATGTCGTTGACGTTCTTGAAGCCGTCCAGGTCGAGGCCGAGCAACACGCAGCCACCCCCCTCGGTGGCGCAGCGCTGCATCTCCCGCAGCAGGCCACGCCGGTTGGCGAGGGTGGTCAGCGGGTCGGTGTGGGCCAGCTCCCGGAAGTGCGCCTCCCGGTCGGCCAGCCGGTGGGCGTAGCTGCGTACGTCGTTGAGGGTGAGGTACTGCCGGGTGACCAGGGCGAAGCCCTCCAGGCTGCCGGCGATGATGCCCAGCGCGTCGAACCGGCCGCCCTGGACGAGGTGGTACATCGCCGAACCGGCCATCGCCACCATCGGGATGAAGGCGTACTCGCCGTCGCGGCTGATCAGGTCGATGTCGACCTGGCCGGGGGCGTCCACCCGGTGCACGGCGAGCGCCCCGGCCAGCATGCCCACGGCGAGCAGTGCGGCACCGGTCAGCGCCATCGCCGAGCCGCCCTGGCAGACCCCGGCGGCCAGGACGAGGCCACCGGTGGCGGTCGCGGTGGTGCCGACACCGAGCACGGCCAGCCGGGTCCGGGGGCCGTCGGCGCGGGCCACCACCATGCCGGTGAGGCCGGCGGTGATCGCTGCGGTCACCGAGGCGAGCAGGATCGCCGGGCAGGCGCTCGGGGTCGCCGGCCCGAGCAGCCGGGTCGGCTCCGACAGGAGCACCCAGCCGACGAACCAGATCGCGGCGGCCACGGTCAGCCCGTCGAGCAGCAGCCGCGCGGCGGCGGCCCGGGCCACCATCGCGCCGGGCAGGCGGAGCAGACCCGCGCAGTAGCCCAGCCCGCTCAGCGCGGTGCCGACCGCGATCAGCGACGCCCAGCCCATTCCCTGACCGCGCCGGTGCGCCCCGTGCTCGGTCGCGCCGAGCACCGCGACGACGCCGGCGACCACGGTGGCCAGGGCGATCGTGGCGGCCACGGCGAACAACAGGTGCGCCTGGCGGTGCGGCCCGCCGCGCCGCCGGGCCGAGTCGGCCAACAGTGCGGCGGCGGCGACGGCGAGCAGGCCGCTCAACACCGCCACGGCGACCATGCCCGGGGGTAAACGCACGACCTCAACTGTGCCGGATCGGCACCCGCTACGGGGTACCGGGTGTGCAACTGTTGGGACACGGCGCGAGCGGTAGGAGCCGCCCGCCGGGCGGTGTAAGACTGGTACCCATGCCTGAGCTGCGGTCGAGGACCTCCACCCACGGTCGGACGATGGCCGGCGCCCGGGCCCTGTGGCGGGCCACCGGGATGACCGACGACGACTTCGGCAAGCCGATCGTCGCCATCGCGAACAGTTTCACCCAGTTCGTCCCCGGTCACGTCCACCTGAAGGACATGGGTGGCCTGGTCGCGGACGCGGTGGCCGAGGCCGGCGGGGTGGGGCGCGAGTTCAACACCATCGCCGTCGACGACGGCATCGCCATGGGCCACGGCGGCATGCTCTACTCGCTGCCCAGCCGGGAGCTGATCGCCGACGCGGTCGAATACATGGTCAACGCCCACTGCGCCGACGCCCTGGTCTGCATCTCCAACTGCGACAAGATCACCCCCGGCATGCTGCTGGCCGCGCTGCGGCTCAACATCCCGACCGTCTTCGTCTCCGGCGGCCCGATGGAGGCCGGCAAGACGGTGGCCATCGAGGGCGTCGTGCACTCCAAGATCGACCTGATCGACGCGATGATCGCCTCCTCGAACGAGGCCGTCACCGACGACCAGCTCGGCGAGATCGAGCGCTCCGCCTGCCCGACCTGCGGCTCCTGCTCCGGCATGTTCACCGCCAACTCGATGAACTGCCTCACCGAGGCGATCGGCCTGGCGCTGCCCGGCAACGGCTCGACGCTGGCCACCCACGCCGCGCGCCGGTCGCTCTTCGTGGAGGCCGGCCGGACCGCCGTCCAGATCGCCAAGCGCTGGTACGACGACGACGACGCCTCCGTGCTGCCCCGCGCCGTCGCCAACCGCAGGGCGTTCGACAACGCGGTCGCCCTCGACGTGGCGATGGGCGGGTCGACCAACACGATCCTGCACCTGCTCGCCGCCGCCCGTGAGGCCGAACTCGACTTCGGCGTCGCCGACATCGACGCCATCTCCCGGCGGGTGCCCTGCCTGGCCAAGGTCGCCCCGAACTCGCCGAACTACCACATGGAGGACGTGCACCGCGCCGGTGGCATCCCGGCCATCCTCGGTGAGCTGGACCGCGCCGGCCTGCTGCACCGCGACGTGCACGCCGTGCACTCCCCCTCGCTGGCCCAGTGGCTCACCGACTGGGACGTCCGGGGCGGCTCACCCACCCCCGAGGCGGTGGAGCTGTTCCACGCCGCGCCCGGCGGGGTGCGTACCGTCGAGCCGTTCTCCACCACCAACCGCTGGTCCACCCTGGACACCGACGCCGCGCAGGGCTGCGTGCGGGACCTGGCGCACGCCTACAGCGCCGACGGCGGGCTGGCCATCCTGCACGGCAACATCGCGCCGGACGGCTGCGTGGTGAAGACCGCCGGGGTGCCCGAGGAGTGCCTGACCTTCCGGGGCCCGGCCAAGGTCTACGAGTCGCAGGACGACGCGGTCGCGGCGATCCTCGCCAAGGAGATCGTCGCCGGCGACGTCGTGGTGATCCGCTACGAGGGGCCCAAGGGCGGCCCCGGCATGCAGGAGATGCTCTACCCCACCTCGTTCCTCAAGGGGCGCGGGCTGGGCCGGTCCTGCGCGCTGCTCACCGACGGCCGGTTCTCCGGCGGCACCTCCGGGCTGTCCATCGGGCACGCCTCCCCCGAGGCGGCCTCCGGTGGGCTGATCGCCCTGGTCGAGCCGGGCGACGAGATCGTCATCGACATCCCGGCCCGGTCGATCGAGCTGAACGTGCCCGACGACGTGCTGGCGGCCCGCCGGGTGGCGCAGGAGAAGCGGGACCGGCCATACACCCCGCTGGACCGGCAGCGCCCGGTGTCCGCCGCCCTGCGCGCGTACGCCTCGATGGCGACATCGGCCAGCGACGGCGCGTACCGCCGCGTACCCGAGTAGGAACTCGCGACGGGTGGTCCGGGGCGAGCGAACTCGCCCCGGGCCACCGATCGTCCGCTATGTGCCGCCGAAAGGATCGGGTAGGAACAGGAACTCCTTGGCGAGGGCGCGGACCTCGACCCACTCCGGGGCCGTTGACAACGCCTCAGGTTCCCAGAGGTGGGCCTTGTCCGCCCCGCTCATCATATCGAGCATCTGGTCGATGCGGTGAGCCAACGCGGCCTGCGCCGGGTCGACCAGATTGGCTTCCTCCAACGGTTCAAGGAGAGTGACCACGGCCTCGAGCTGCAACGCCAACTCGTCCGCCAGGCCACCGGTACCGGCCCGGCGCAGGTACTCCCGCTGTTCGTCGGGAGCCAGCGCGAGGCGGGCGACCACCCGCGTCAGCCCGCACAGCACCGAGGTGACACGGGCAGGATGGAGGAGGTCACCCGGATCGTAGCCCGGCGCCTGGGACATCGAATCACCTCTCCAGAGCGAAGCCGTCACTTCAGCTGGTCGAGCTTCCACTGCGGCAGCTTCTCCCGGTACTGAGGCAACCTGGCCTCCGGCTTGTTCGGCTGCTTGACCTTCCAATAGGGAAGCTTCCCGTGATGGCCACCGCCGGGATGCCACTGGATCATCCTACCGGTCGTGAACTGCTTGCCCCGCTTGAAAGTGTATTCACGGAACATCCATCCCTGCCCCTTGTGGGCGCCCTTACCGAGCTTTTCGATCTGCCAGCCAGGTGATCCCTTGACGATGGCTTCCACCTGGGCAGGTGACATGTCGTAGAGCAGATACGGGTTGCCCATGATGTCCTCGACGGACTCGAGCTGGGCACCCACCGGCCGAACAGCCGTCCCCGGGCCCGCCGAGGCCGTCGTCGCCGCGGCAGCCCGGGGCGCGGCGGGCAGCGCCGCCGCATCGATCGCCGGGCGGGACGCGGCCGCCGACGCTCCGGCCAGTGGGGCGAAGAGGCCCCCGACGACCGCTCCCCCGATCATCCCGTTCGTGACGTCGGTGTTGAACTCGTCGATGTCGAAACCCTCGCCCTGGGCGGCGTCGACCGCGTGGCCGGTCGCCGCTGACGCACCCCCGGCGAGTGCACCGCCGACGACCGCGGCCGTAACGGCGCAACCCACGCCCGCGGTGGCTCCGCACAGCGCGGCCACACCGACACCGACGGCGACCCCGACCGCGACCTGTGCGACGAACTTCCACGGGTCCTCCTGGTAGGAGTCGACCACGGACTTCGCCGCCGCACTGACATCGTCGACGACGGTGTCGACAGCTGAACTCACCGCGCCCTTGGCCTTGTTCCACAACCCGGAGAAGAGCAGGCCGCTGGGATCGGAGAAGCTCGGTGGTGCGTTGTTGCCGTAGGCGTAGCCGTGCATCTGCTGGGGGTCGCTGGTGTCGATGATCGGGTCGACGGAGATGAAGCGACCGGTGCTCGGGTCGTACTCGCGGGCACCGAGATGGGTCAGACCTGTCGGGTCGATCGTGCCTCCGACGAAGCCACGGTCGCCGGCCCACGCCGTCGGAGCAGAACCGCGGACGTCCCCGAAGGGCAGGGTCCGCCGTCGCTCAACCAGGAGGTCAGTCGCCTTCAGGCTCAGCTCAGCCGTGTTGTGCTGGTCCGTGACGAACCACGTCAAACCACCGGCCTTGGTACGGACCGCGATCTGCTGGTCCAGGTGCGTGTAGTAGCGGGTGCAGGTGGCGGCCGTGGACCCGGCCGCAACCTTCACCTCCATGCCGTTGGGCAGATACAACGTGCTCCCGCCGCCCTGCGGGTCACGCCGAATGAGCCGGTTGCCCTCGGCGTCGTACAGGTAGCTGACGGTCCGACTGCCGGTCTGCGCGGAACTGAGGCGGCCCTCGTTGTCCCAGGTCAGATTCTGCGCCGTGCCCGCCAGGTTCCGCACGGTGGTGTTGCCGGACTCGTCGTACTGGTACGTGTCCACCTGGTCGGCGCCGACCGGGCGGTCGGTCGTCACGTCCCGCAGTTCGTGCGGTCCGGAGCCGGCCACACCGCCCTGCGCCGGGTAGCGATAGGTCCTGATGGTGTCGCCGCCCGCCGCATGCAGGATCTCCCTGCTCCGACTACCGGTCTGCCCGGCCGCGTCGTTGTACTCGTAGCTGTGCCAGTAGGGCGCCGGCCCGCCCAGGCCCGTCACCGACCGCGTGGCGTCGCCGCAGTCACCCGCGCCGGGGGTCCAGGCCTCCTTCAGCCGGCGCAGGTGGTCGTAGCTGAAGCACTGCGTGTCGGTGGACTGGCCGTACGGCGCGTCGTGGACCCGGGTCAGGTTGCCGGCGTCGTCGTAGTCGTAGCTGATGTCGGCCGGTACCGCGGTACCCTCGGGCGACACCTTGGTGTTCCGCAGCCGGTTGGTGCCGTGCTCGATGGTGTAGTTGATCTGCACACGTTTGCCGAACGCCCCCAGGGTCCGCTCGACGAGCTCACCAGGGGACAGCGCCAGTGGACCTCCCTGGCCGAGGCGAAGACCAGCGGCAACACTCTGAAGTCCGACCAGTTGGAGCCGAACCTCGACATCGCCCGGGGGCAGGGCTTGGACGCCCTCATCACGATCTCCGACAAGATCACCCCCGTGCCGGGCCAGCATCCAACCACCGTCGACCGGCGCAAGCTGCGGTAAGGTCGCCCTGTACCACCTGCCCTGGTCGGAGATCCTGACCCAGGCGGTGATCCAAAAGGAGCATCGCGGCGTCGCCGACCCGGACCAGGCCTGGGTCCTCGGCGAGCTGATCGACGGGCTTGCCGGCCGGAGCGTCGACAGTGCGGCGAGGTGCGCGCCGCCCGCCGGGCGGCTTTGAATGACGGTGTCGCCCACCGCCGCATTCGCGGCCGACCACCGTCAGGTGGTGACGGTGCCCCGCAGCAGTTCCCGGGCGTGGGCGATGGCGGCCGGGGTGTCGGGGAAGACCAGCCCGTCGCGGCGCAACTCGTCGGCCACCCCGAGGGTCGAAAGCACCTGGTCGTGGTCGGGGGTGATGCCGGAGAGCAGCACGGTGATCCCCCGTCCGCGCAGCCGCCCGATGGCGTCGCCGAGCACGTGCGCGCCGGTGGCGTCGAGCGCCGACACCCGGGACATCCGCAGGATGACCACCCGGACGTCGGCCACCTCGGACAGTTCCAGCAGGAAGGTGTGCGCGGCGGCGAAGAACAGCGGCCCGTCCAGCCGGTACGCCACGATGTGCTCGGCCAGCAGGGCGTGCTCCTCGGC
Source organism: Micromonospora humidisoli (assembly GCF_016900955.1). Classification (NCBI taxonomy): domain Bacteria; kingdom Bacillati; phylum Actinomycetota; class Actinomycetes; order Micromonosporales; family Micromonosporaceae; genus Micromonospora; species Micromonospora humidisoli. Next base: position 605,335 of record NZ_JAFEUO010000001.1, on the reverse strand, counting down.
GCTGTGCTCCCCCCGGTCGAGCGGGACCTGTTCCAGCCGGGCGCTGCGGGCCACCGCGCGCAGCGCGATCACCACCGCCACGGCGACCCCGACGGCGACGGCGGTGACCAGGTCCCAGGCGACCGTGACGACGAAGGTGAGCACCAGCACCAGGGCGTCGCCCCGGGTGGCGCGGGCCAGCGCCCAGAGTGAACCAGCCTCGATCATCCGTACCGTGGTGGCGAGCAGCACCCCGGCGAGCGCGGCGAGCGGGATCCGGCCGACCAGCGGGGCGGCGGCGAGCACGATCGCGGCGAGCGCCACCGCGTGGGTGAGCGCGGCCAGCTTCGACGCCGCCCCGGCGCGGACGTTGACGGCCGTACGGGCGATGGCGGCGGTGGCCGGGATGCCGCCGAACACGGGTGCGGCGAGGTTGGCCAGGCCCTGACCGAACAGTTCCCGGTCCGGGTCGTGCCGTTGTCCGACGGTCATCCCGTCGGCGACGGTGGCCGACAGCAGGCTCTCCAGCGCGGCGAGCGCGGCCACCGCCAGCGCCGACGGCAGCAGCACGCCGACCGCGCCGGGGTCGAGGAAGCCCAGCGACGGCGCGGGCAGCCCCTGCGGCAGGGCACCGATCCGGGCCAGGTCGAGCGGGAGGGTTTCGGCGAGCACCGTGGTAACGGCCACCCCGAGCAGCGAGAACGGTACGCCGGGCCGGAAGCGTGCGCCGAGCAGCATCAGCGCCGCCACCCCGAGCGCGACCGCCAGCGCCACCGGCCGGGGGTGTACGGCGAACCGGGCGACGGCGTCGGCGGCGACGGCCCACACCCGGTCGCCGTGCGCGTCGGTGACGCCGAGCGCGGCGGGCACCTGTTGCAGGGCGATGACCACGGCGATGCCTGCGGTGAAGCCCTCGATGACGGGGGTGGGCAGGTAGCGGACGTACCGGCCGAGGCGGGCCAGGGCGAGGGCGATCAGCAGCAGCCCGGCCAGCACGCCGACCATCAGCACCCCGGTCGGGCCGAACTGCTGCACCACCGGCACCAGCACCACCGTCATCGCCCCGGTGGGGCCGGAGACCTGGAGGTGGGAGCCGCCGAACACGGCCGCCACCGCCCCGGCGACGACGGCGGTGACCAGGCCGGCCTGCGCGCCCAGCCCGGAGGTGACGCCGAAGGCGAGGGCGAGTGGCAGGGCCACCACGGCAACGGTCAGCCCGGCGGCCAGGTCCCGCCGGGGTGAGCGGCGTACCGCCTGCCAGTCGGCGCGGTCGGGCAGCAGGCCGAGGAACCGGTCGGCGACGGCGGCGATGCTCACCGGCCGGGCCGGGTCGGCGAGCCGTTCGTGGGGTTACGGGGCCTGTCGCCGGCCATGACGGGACCGGACGGTCCGGCGGCGGGTGCGGCTGCGGGGCTGCCGGCGGCCGGGTCGGCGGTGGCGGTGGCGGTGGCGGTGGCGGTGGCGGTGCGGAGTTCGTCGAGGAGGGCGTCGCGGTCGGTGAGGACGGTGCCGAGGATGCGTCGGCCGGCGGCCAGCAGGTCGGCCACGTCGGGGGTGCTCAGCGAGTACATCACCAGCGGGCCGTCCCGGTAGGAGGTGACCATGCCGGCCCGGCGCAGCACGGCGAGCTGCTGGGAGAGGTTGGACGGCTCGACCTCGATGACGGCGAGCAGGTCGCGGACCGGCTTCGGGCCGTCCTGGAGCAGTTCGAGCACCCGGATGCGCACCGGGTGCCCGAGGGTGCGGAACAGCTCCGCCTTGGCCTGGTACAGCGGGACCGACACCCGGGACCTTCTTCCGTCGACGTCGTGAACACTTTAGCACTTGCGAAATTCTTCAATTGACCTGTCGTGTGGTTCGTGACTCCCGGTTCGTGGCCGGTCAGGTGGCGTGCCCCCGGCCGGTACGCCGGGGGCACGCCGTACGGGTCAGTCGACCGCAGCCGTGGTGGGCTCGAAGAACAGCCGGGTACGCAACTGCCGGAACCCGGTGCGTTCCAGCTCGGCGACCACCGCGACCCGGTGGGCGTCCACGTCGGCCACCACCTCCCGGGCACCGTCGGCCACCAACGCCGCGACCGAGTCGGCGAGCAACTCGCCCCGCGCCGCCCCGTCCACCACCCCGAGGTAGCCGAGCTGTGGGAAACAGGCGTCCCCGGTCGTCCCGGCGAGCCCGACCGGCTCCTCGTCGACCAGGGCGACCCGCCAGGTCGCGCCGGTCAGCCAGGCCCGTGGATCGGTGGCCAGGTCCACCCCGGCCACCGCCCGGGCGATCTCCCGGCCGGTCAGCACGTCCGGCTCGGCGATCCGGGCGACGAGGGCGTCGACCTCGCTGCCGTCGGCGGCCGGGCGGACGGCGTAGCGGCCGGAGGTCGTCGGCAGCGGGGTGCCCGCCCACGAGCAGCGGAGCCGCTCGCCGCGCTCGACCAGCCCGGCGAGCCGGGCCGCCGCCAGTGGCGCCCGGACCACGGCGAGCACCTCCGGCCGCCGCCGCCAGTACGCGGGCAGCCCGGCGTGGTACGGGTGCGGGCCACCGAGCGCCTCGTGGGCCGCCCGCAGCAGCACGGCCCCCACCTCGGGTTCGGCGGTCAGGTCGAAGCGGTCCAGCCAGGGCGCACCGGCGGCCCCGGGCGGCAGGAGCCACGCGGCCCGACCGACCACCCGGCCGTCCCGCAGGGCGATCCAGGTGCGCTCGGGCCGGTAGCCACCCCCGGCGACACCGTCGGCGTAACGGACCTTGCGCAGGTGGGGCAGCGGGTCGGGCATGGACTCGAACAGATCTTCCTCGCCCGCGACGAGCGGGCGGATGACCAGGTGGGTCATGGGGAATCCTCCGGAAGGCGAACGCCCCGGTCAGATCCGCGTGGACGCCGGGACGCGGAGGGGGCGCAGAACATCGGACATCGTTCTGACCTCCTTCCGGCTCGACGGCGTGCCGGAAAACGTACCCAACGCGCCAGCACGGCCGCAACACCGCCGACGGGTCAGGCCGGGACGAAGCGGGCCGCGTCGGCGACCACGTACCCGTCGGTGCCCTCGGTGCGGATCAGGACGCTGCCGGCCGTACCCGATGGGAACTGGTACGTCCCCAGCGACACCCACTGCCCGCCCGACGTGCGCTGGTCGACCACCCGGGTGGTCACCCCGCCGCCGTGCACCACGTCGACCGGGACGGCGCCGGCCCGGTTCGGGTCGGCGGTCCATCGTAGGTGGACCGCCCAGTTCCCGGCCGTCGGCAGGGACGGGGTGAACCGCAGCCGGTTGACGCCCTTGCCGGTGTTGCCGTCGTGCTCGTAGTCCGACCCCCAGTAGCCGCCGATCGCGGTGCTGCCCACCCAGACACCGGCCCGGGTGACCCCGGCCGAGCGGTTGTCCACCACGATCTCGCCGTCGACGGTGGGCGGCCAGGTGAGGATCTGCCCGTCGGCGCGCAGCCGGGCCTGGAGGGCCGCCACGTCCACCTGCTGCACCGGCACGCCCGTGTCGAGCGCCAGTTTCGCCGCCGTCGCCGCCGACTGGGCGAGGATCATGAAGACCGGTTCCATCCGGATCGACCCGTACGCGATGTGGGTGGCCGACAGGCAGACCGGCACGAACAGGTTGGCGCACTGCCCGGCGGCGGGCACGATCGACCGGTAGCTGACCGGGTACGGGCCGGGCACCCCGACCTGCACGTCCCCCTCGTTCTTCAGCAGCCCGTCGACCACCGCCCGCTGGCAGTTGTGCGAGTCCATGGTGTAGCTGGCCAACCCGACCGAGTCGGCGGCCCGCACGCTGCCTCGGCAGTCCCGCTCGGTCATCACGTACGCCGAGACCATCCGGCGGGCCTCGCGGACGTAGAGCTGCGGGGGCCAGTTGCCGGTGGCGGTGAACTCGTCCGCGGCCAGGCCCCAACTGGCGACCCCGGACCGTACCGACGCCGGCAGCCGGGGGTCGTTGGCCAGGAACCACATCAGCCCCTGCTGGTACGTCAGGTGGTCGGCGACCAGGCTGTCCCGCTGCGCCCGGGTCGCCGTCGGGTAGGTGTGGTTCGCGGCGATGAAGTCGGTGGAGAACGCCCCCGTGTTGTTCGAGTCGGTCTTGCCGCCGCCGACGCTCTGGGTGGTGAAGAACGGTCCGGTGTAGCCGGCCTGCACGTACCGCAGCAGCAGTTCGTAGTCGGCCGGGTCGTAGCCGGCCGGCCGCGGGAACGGGACCCGCCCGGCGTCCCGGGTCAGGCACATCCGGAAGTTGTACGCCTGGATCCGCTCGTCGCCGGTGCCGTTGGGCGCGACCGGGGCGGCGGAGATACCGGGGAGCAGCCCGCTGGCCGGGCTGCCCGGCACCACGTACGGGTCGACCGGCAGGGTGAACTGGTGTGCCCCGCGCAGTTGCACCCCGTTGATGGTTTCGCCGTACGCGGTGTTGGCCTCCCGGCCGACCGTGTACGACACCCCGGCGGCGGCCATCAGGTCACCCTCGTACGTCGCGTCGACGAACATCGGGCCGGCGAAGAGCTGCCCGTGCGCGGTGACCAGCCCGGTGATCCGGTCGCCGGCCCGCTCGACGGTGGCCAGCGGGGCGTCCAGGTAGACCGGGACCGCGTGCTCGGTGAGCAGATCGTCGAAGACCCCGGCGGCGACGTGCGGCTCGAAGACCAGCCGCATCGGCGAGTCGGGGGTGACCGGGGTGCCCTGGTAGCGGGCGTACACCCGGCGGTAGAACTCCCCGGCGAGGCCGCCGATGGCTGCGCTGGTGCCGCTGTCGGTGTAGCCGAGCCCGCCGGTGGTGAGCCCGCCGACGTGGTGGCCCGGTTCGACGATCACGGCGGTGCCGCCGAGCCGGCGCATCTGCACGGCGGCCATGATGCCGGCCGAGGTCGCGCCGTAGACCACCAGGTCGACGGTGACGGTGCCGGCGGCCAGGGCGGGCAGGCCGAGACCGGTGCCGGCGGCGACGACGAGGGTGGCCCCGCCGAGGCGGAACAGGTGGCGGCGGGTGAACGCGGACGACATCACGGCTGCCCTTCGAGCGAGGGGAAGGAGCGCGCCGCCGCACCCGGAACGCATCGACCCTCGCTGATCGCACCGGGGCTGTCAAGGGGCGGTCCGCCCCTTGACAGCCGGGGCGGGGCGGCACCCCGTCCGGTCAGCCCGCCGGGATCCCGGTCGCGTCGTCGACCAGGTCGTTGACGCAGCGCAGCACCGGCCGGGTGGTCAACGCCGCCGGGTCCAGCGGCGACCCGGAACTCACCGTGAACGTGACCGACTCCCCCGGCAGCAGGGTGACCAGCGCGGTGTCCACCTCGGCGGCCGGGTCGAGCCGGTCCGGGAACAGCGTCAGGTCCCGCAGCACGGTCCGCGCGGTCACCCGGACCCGCCGGCCGCCGTCGACCGCCTCCACCGCCGCCTCGTAACGGGCCGCCGGCCAGTGCACGTCCCGGTCCTCGGCGAAGAACCACAGGGCCCGCCCGGTGGTGTCACCGGCCTCGGCGACCAGCAGCTCCCGGCGTTCCTCCTCGGCCACCGCCAGGTCCGCCGGCAGCGGCACCGTCACCGCCGCGTACGCCGGCACGTCGAGCGGGTACGACGTCTTCGCCCTCGGCTCGCCGTGCAGGGTGGACCTGGTCACCGTCAGCGGGGCCCGCCACGGGGTGCCGGTCTCGTTCACCGCCACCAGCACCAGCCCACCGTCGCGGGGCTGGACGGTGAGCAGCCGGTCGGCGTACGCCCGGCGCAGCGCGTACCACAGCGGTTTGCGGCGGCCGTCACCGTCGACGGCCGACCAGGAGGTGACCGGCCAGCAGTCGTTGAGCTGCCAGACGATCGTGCCGGAGCAGACGTCCCGGTGCGACCGGAAGTGCTCCACCCCGAGCTGGATGGCCCGCGCCTGGTTGAGCTGGGTCAGGTAGTGCCAGTCGTCGAAGTCGGCCGGGGCGGGCAGGTGCGCGTCGAGCCCCCGACGCAGCTTGGCGTCCCCGTCGGCCGCTTTCTGGTGGTGGGCCATTCCCGGCGAGTCGGGCGCGAGCGGCTCGTCGGACAACGCCCGGCGCAGCGTCGCGTACGCCGGAGGCGCCTGGTAGCCGAACTCGGCGACGAACCGGGGGACGTACTCGCGGTACTTCGTGTAGTCGTCGGTGTTCCAGACGTCCCAGATGTGCGTGGTGCCGTGCGCCGGGTCGTTGGGGTGGACCGCCTCGCTACCCGACCACGGGCTGCCCGGCCAGTACGGGCGGGTCGGGTCCAGCTCACCCACCACCCGGGGCAGCAGGTCGAGATAGAAGCCCCGCCCCCAACTGCGCCCGGCCAGCGGCCCCTGCCAGTCCCAGTCGTGCCAGCCCCAGATGTTCTCGTTGTTGCCGGTCCACAGCACCAGCGACGGGTGCCCGGCCAGCCGGGTCACCTGCTCCCGCGCCTCCGCCTCGACCTCCGTGCCGAACGGCTCCTCCTCCGGGTAGGCCGCGCAGGCGAACAGGAAGTCCTGCTGGACCAGCAGGCCGTGCTCGTCGGCGAGGGAGTAGAAGTCGGCCGACTCGTACCGGCCGCCGCCCCAGACCCGCAGCAGGTTGACGTTGGCGTCGGCGGCCTGGGTGAACCGGTGGGCCAGCCGGTCCCGGGTGATCCGGGTGGGGAACGCGTCGTCGGGGATCCAGTTGACCCCCCGGACCAGCACCGGCACGTCGTTGACGTGCAGGGTGAACGGGGTGCCGTGGGCGTCGGGCGTGGTGTCCAGGCGTACCGAGCGGAAGCCGATCCGCTGCGACCAGGTGTCCAGCGGGCTGCCGTCGGCCGTCGCCAGGGTCACCGTCAGCGGGTGCAGCGGCTGTGCGCCGTACCCCCGGGGCCACCACAGCTCGGGGTCGGCGACGGTGAGGGTCAGCGCGGCCGTGCGCCGCCCGGCCGGGACGGTCGTGACGGCGGCGACCCCGGCGACCTCGGCCCGGACGGTCAGCGGCACGTCGGCCACCCGCGCGACCTCGACGTGCAGCTCCACCCGCCCCTGCCCGTCGACCACCGTCACCAGTGGACGGACGGTGCCGAGCCGGGCGGTGGACCAGGCGTGCAGCCCGATCTCCTGCCAGATCCCGGCGGTGACCAGCGTCGGCCCCCAGTCCCAGCCGAAGTTGCAGGCCATCTTGCGGATGAACCCGAACGGCTCCGGGTAGGCGTTGGGCCGGTCGCCGAGCCGGTCCCGCTGCTCCTCGGCGTACCGGTACGCCGAGTCGAACCGGACGGCGAGGGTGTTCTCCCCCGGCCGCAGCGCCGGGGCCACGTCGAACCGGTACGACCGGTGCATGTTGGCGGTGCGGCCCAACTCGACACCGTTGAGCGTGATCGTGGCGACCGTGTCCAGCCCGGCGCAGGCCAGCTCGACCCGGTCGTCGTCGCCGGGCCGGTGCACGAACGTGGTCGCGTACTCCCAGTCGGTACGGCCGATCCAGGCCAGCGTCGTCTCGTTGGCGTCGAGGTAGGGGTCGTCGATCAGGCCGGCGGCGAGCAGGTCGGTGTGCACGCAACCCGGCACGGTGGCGGGCACCGCCCGGCCGGCGACGGCGTCGGGCACCTGCGGCCCGGACACCGCGCGCAACTGCCAACCCTCGTGCAACGCCTGACGGTTCACGACTTCACCGCGCCTTCCATGATTCCCCGGACGATCTGCCGGCCGCCGATGAAGAGCATCACCAGCAGCGGGACCGTGGCGATGAACGCCCCCGCGAGCACCCGACGGTAGATGACGTAGTTGCCGCTCGCCAGATCGGAGACGGCGACCATCGAGGTCGGATAGTCGGTGCCGCTGAGCGTGATCAGCGGCCACTGGAAGTCGTTCCAGGTGGCCACGAAGGTGAGCAGGCCCAGCACCGCCAGGGCCGGGCGGATCGCCGGCAGCGCGATGCTGCGGTAGATCCGCATGGTGGTCGCCCCGTCGACCCGGGCCGATTCGACCAGCTCGTCGGGAACGCTGTTGACGATGAACTGCCGCATGTAGAACACCCCGAACGCGGTGACCAGACCCGGCGCGATGACCGCCAGCAGGGTGCCGTTCCAGCCGAGCCGGCCCATCACGATGTAGAGCGCGACGATGCCGAGCTGGTTGGGCACGGTGAGGGTGAGCACGACGAGCAGCATCAGCGCGTTGCTGCCCCGGAACCGCAGCTTGGCGAAGGCGAACCCGGCCAGCGAGCAGAAGAACAGCACCGAGGCGGTCACCACTGTCGACACGATGACGCTGTTGACCAGGGAGGCGGCGAAGTAGACGTCCTGGAGGGAGAAGACCTCCGCCAGGTTGGCCAGGAACCGGTCGCCGGGCACGACCGCCGGGGGCAGCTTCGCCAGCGCCTCGTCGTCGCTGGTGGCGATGACGAACATCCAGTACAGCGGGAACGCGGCGAACAGGAAGGTCAACGACAGCAGCAGGTACGTGCCGAGGCCGGCCGGGGTGTCCTGCGGCGCGCGCCCCGACAGGGCGGGCCGGTGCCGGCGGGCCGGCCGGGTGGGTCGCGGCGGGGCGGCGGCGGTCATCGGTGCCCCCTTCCGTTCGCGACTGCGGGACTCCGCTGCGCTGCGTTCCTCGCGCTCACCGGCGACCTCCTGACAGGCGGTTGGTGAGCAGGGTGTTGAGCCCGGTGACCAGCAGGATGATCAGGAACAACGCCCAGGACATCGCGGCGGCGTAGCCGAGGTTGAGGTCCTTCCAGCCGACCTTGTAGATGAGCTGGGCGATGGTCTGCCACTCCCCGTTCGGCCCGCCGGTGGCGGCCTGCGCGTTGAGGTCGAACAGCATCGGCTCGGTGAACAGTTGCAGCCCGCCGATGGTGGACAGCACCACCGTGAACACGATCACCGGCTGGATCATCGGCACCGTGATCCGCCACAGCTGCCGCCACGGCCCGGCCCCGTCGATCGCCGACGCCTCGTAGACGTCACGCGGGATGGACTGCATGGCGGCCAGGTAGAGCAGGGCGTTGTAGCCGATCCACTTCCAGTTGACCATCGTGGCGATGGCGATCCAGGCGTGCGGCTTGTCGGCCCGCCAGTCGATCGCCGCGTCCCCCGTCCCGCCGATACCCACCTCGGCGAGCAGCCAGTTCGCCATCCCGAAACTGCGGGAGAAGAAGACGCTGAACACCATCGTCGAGGCCACGATCGGGGTGACGTACGGCAGCAGCACCCCGACCCGCCACCAGGTCTGCGCCCGCAGCCTGCGGTTGAGCAGCCAGGCGACCACCAGCGCCAGCAGCAGTTGCGGCACCGAGGAGAGCAGGAAGATGCCGAACGTGTTGTAGAGCGCGTTCCAGAAGTCCTCGTCACCGCCGAGCCGGGTGAAGTTCGCGAGGCCGGCCCAGTAGGGCAGGGTGGGATCGTCGAGCCGGTAGTTGCGCAGCGCGACGACCCCGTTGAACAGCAGCGGGAAGAGCCCGAAGACGCCGAACAGCAGGAAGAACGGCGCGACCATCAGGTAGGGCAGGTAGCGCAGGTCGAACCGGTACAGCCGGTCGCGCCAGCCGAGCGACCGCTCGCCGGCCCCGGAGGCGTCGCGCTCCGGCCCGGTGCGTCGACTCGACGGCGGCACGGCACGGGTGGTGGACACGGGGCACCCTCCAGGGCCGGGACGGTACGGGGGCGGACGGCGTACGGTCAGGAGGTGCGGGCCTTCTCCGCCTCCTTGACCGCCTCGGCCCAGGCGGCGTCCGGCTTCAGGGTTCCGTTCTGCACCCGGTTGATGACGTTCTCCACGGCCACCCGGGTCGGGCCGTTCTTCCTGCCCAGGTACTGCGGGGTCAGCCCCTGCGCCATCTTCGGGAAGATCTGCCCGACGGGCGCGTCGTGGAAGAACGGGTTCTTGAACTCGGCGATCGCCGGGTCGGCGTAGAGCGCCGGTTGCGAGGGCAGGTTGCCGACCTTCTTGAAGATCTCGATCTGCTGTTCCGGCTGGATCAGCCACTCCAGCAGCTGGTACGCCTCGTCGACGTGCCTGCTCTGCTTGGGGATGGTGAGGAACGAACCGCCCCAGTTGCCGCCGCCGCCGGGCACCGCGGCGATGTCCCACTTGCCCTGGGTGCCGGGCGCGGTGTCCTTGATGTGGCCGAGCATCCACGCCGGGCAGGCGAGGACGGCGAACGAGCCGGCGGTGAAGCCCTTGTCCCAGTCGGCCTGGAAGCTGGCCAGGTTGGCCGAGAGCCCGGCCTGCACCGCCCTGATCGTGTAGTCGAAGGCGACCTTGGGGCCCTGCTCCATCTGGAGCTGTTCCTGCTCGTCGTAGAAGCCGACGGGCTGCTGGCCCAGGATCGGGTTGAACAGGTTGGTGCCGGAGTCGAGGAACTTCTTCTTCGTCCGGCCGGTGTAGTCCTGGCCGACCTGGATGAAGCTGTCCCAGGTGGGCCAGAGAGCGGAGACCTGGTCGCGGTCGGTGGGCAGCCCGGCGGCGGCGAACAGGTCGGTGCGGTAGCACATGGCCAGCCCGCCGACGTCGGTGCCGAGGCCGATCTGCGTCTTGCCGTCGGCCGACAGCGACTGCTTCCACTTCCACGGCAGGTACTTGCTCTCGTACGAGCCGGCGCCCTTGTCGAGGAGGTTGACGAACTTGTCGGACTGGCTGCGGAACTGGACCATGAAGCCCTCGTCGATGGCGGCGATGTCGGCCGCTCCGGAGCCGGCGACGAGCTTCTTCTGGAGATCCTCGTGCTGGGCGTTGTACTCGCCCGAGTTGAGTTGGATCTTGATGTTGGGGTGGTCGGCCTCGTAACGGGCCTTGAGGTCCTGGAGACCGAAATCGCCCCAGAAATTGATCTTCAGGGTGACCTGGCCGCCGCCGTCCGAGCCGGTGCCGCTCCTGCCGCTGCACGCAGCGACGAGCGTCAGGCTGACGACGCCGACCGCCGCCGCGCGGGCCCAGCGGGTCCAGGACCGTGTCATCTCATCCTCCGCGCACGCTTGTGGAACGCTCCACACATCGAGGAACGTCGACTGAACCGGATAAGTGAGGCCACCGTACGGGCCACCCCGTGCACTGTCAACGGCCGGTGAACGACGACCCCGAGCGGTAACCCGGGCCGCCCCGAAAGCCGTTCCGGCATGCCTGTCCACGCCTTCCGGCAGATGGAAAGGCAGCGGTCACCGGTGGCGGCGCAGAGGCCGACCGGCACACTTAACCGAGCAAGCGAATCAGGCGCCCCTGCCGAACGGGACCGGCCACGGCCGGGGACGACGGCCGGCGGGGGCACCGGTAGCGTGAGCACCGCCGGTGACCCCGGCCCGAGGACGGCCTGCCCAGGCCGCGAGAAGTGGAGGAAACCGCCGGTGAAGCGGCCGACCATCGCCGACGTCGCCCGACGCGCCGGAGTGTCCAAGGGCGCGGTGTCGTACGCGCTCAACGGGCAGCCGGGCGTCTCGGAAGCCACCCGGCAGCGCATCCTGGCGATCGCCACCGAGATCGGTTTCAGCCCGAGCAGTGCGGCCCGCGCGCTCTCCGGCGCCACCGCCAACGCCGTCGGCCTGGCCCTGTGCCGACCGGCCCGGATACTCGGCATCGAGCCGTTCTTCATGGAGCTGATCAGCGGTGTCGAGGCCGAACTCTCCGCGAGGTCGTACGCGCTGACCCTGCAGGTGGTGGCCGACCAGGAGGCGGAGATCGCGGTCTACCGCCGGTGGTGGGCCGAACGACGGGTCGACGGGGTCCTCGTCTGCGACCTGCGCACCGACGACATCCGGGTGCCCGCCCTGGAGGAGCTGCAACTGCCCGCCGTGGTGATCGGCGGACCGAGGCACACCGGCACGCTCGCCCACGTCTGGTCGGACGACGCGGCGGCGCTCGCCGAGGCGGTGGAGTACCTGGTCGCCCTCGGCCACCGCAAGATCGCCCGGATCGGTGGGCTGCCGTCGCTGCTGCACACCGAGATCCGTACCGACGCGTTCGCCGAGGTGTGCGGCCGGCTCGGGCTCACCGACGCGGCGACCGTCTGGTCGGACTACACCGGCGAGGAGGGCGCGCGCGCCACCCGGCGGCTGCTCAGTTCCGCCCACCGCCCGACCGCGGTGATCTACGACAACGACGTGATGGCGATCGCCGGGCTCGCCGTGGCGCAGGAGATGGGCCTCGGCGTTCCCACCGACCTGTCCATCGTGGCCTGGGACGACTCCCCGCTCTGCCAGCTCGTGCACCCGCCGCTGACCGCGCTCGGCCGGGACATCCCCGCCTACGGCGCGCACGCCGCCCGCCAGTTGCTCGGCGTCATCGCCGGTGAGCCGGTGCGCGGGCTCCAGGACGAGACGGCGCACCTCACCCCCCGGGGCAGCACCGCACCACCCCGGACGAGGTGAACCGGTTCATCCCGCTGCGCCCTCCAGGTCAGCGGGACGTCGACGGGAACTCCGCGAAGTACGCCTCGACCCGCTCGGCGGTGGCCGGACGCGCCAACGCGAACCCCTGGCCGTACCGGCAGCCGGCCCTGGTCGCCCGGGCCACGTCCGGCTCCGACTCCAGCTCGGCCATCACCACGGTCACCCCCAGCCGCTCCCCCAGACCCACCACCACGTCGATCAACGGGCGGGACTCCTCGTCCGGATCGACCGGCCGGGGCTGCACCTTCAACAGGTCGATCGGCAGCCGGCGCAGCTGGGCCAGGGAGGCGTGCTCCGCCCGGAAGCTGTCCAACGCGGTGCGTACCCCGAGCGACCGCAGGCCGGCCAGCCGGGCCACCACCGTGGGCAGGTCGGCCCCGAGCCGCGACTCGGCGATCTCCAGCACCAGCCGCTCCGCCGGGACGCCGTGCCCGGCCAGCACCGCCGCCACCCGGGGCACCAGATCCGGCGCCAACAGCTCGGCGAGCGTGACGTTGACCGCCAGCCACAGCTCCCGGCCGCCGACCGACCAGTCGGCGAGCTGCCGGCAGGCCCGGTCGAGCACCCACCGGCCCAACTCCCCCAGCAGGCCGAGATCCTCGGCGACGGGCAGGAATTCGGCCGGCAGCACGGTGCCCAGGACCGGGCTGCGCCAGCGCAGCAACGCCTCGATGCCGGCCGGCCGCCGGTCGGCCAGCGCCAGCACCGGCTGGTAGACCAGATCCAGTTCGCCCCGGTCCGCCGCCCCGGGCAGCTCCCGTTCCAGGTCCAGCCGGCGGACCAGCTCCTCCTCCAGGCAGGCGTCGTACCACTCGACCCGGTTGCGGCCGAGCTGGACGGCCCGGCGGCGGGCCAGGTCGGCCTGGCGCACCGCGTCCTGCGGCGACGTCGCGGCCAGCTCGGTCAGGCCCACGCCGACCCGGAGCCGCCCCATCCCGGTGGCAACCGGGCACGGCTCGGTCAACGCCGCGAGCAACCGCTCACCCAGTGCGTACGCCGGGACCGGGCCGGCGTCGGTGACCACCGCGAACTCCTCCCCGGACAGCCTGGCGACCAGGTCCCGGGGGCCGACCACGTCACGCAGCCGGCGGACGGTGGCGGCCAGCAGCGGGTCCGGGCCGGCGGCGTCCTGCGCCGGGCCGAGGCCGTGCACGTCGACCAGGAGCAGCGCGCCCGGGATGCCGCCCCGCTCGTCGAGCACCCGCAGCAGCTCCTGCCGGGTGGACAGGCCGGTGAGCGGGTCGGTGGCGGCGACCCGACGCCGCTCCCGCTCCAGCCGGCGGCGGTCGCCGACGTCGCGGACGTGCAGCACCACCGCGGCCACCTCCGGCACGGCCCGCTGGTCGCTCACCGTCGCCTCGGTCTCCCGCCAACCGCCGTCACCGGTACGCATCCGGGCCACCAGCAGCGGCGCGACGGCGTCACCGGGCCGCCCGGCCAGCCGGGCCAGGACGCCCGGCGCGTCGTCCGGATGCAGCAGGTCGGCCAGCGCCCGCCCACACACCGCCTCCTGACGCAGCCCGAACCAGCGTTCACCGGCCGCCGAGAGCCAGTGCACCCGCAACCCGTCGTCGAGGACGAGGACCAGGTCACGACCCCCGGCGACCAGCGTGCGGAAGTACGCCTCGCGGGCGGCCAACTGCCCGGCCCACCGCCGCTGGTCGGTGACGGAGATCAGCTCCCGGGCCACCAGCGGCGGGATCACCGCCAGCCCGAGCAGGACGGCGGTCGGGGTGAAGCCGCCGACGAACGCCAGATGGCCGGCCGCCGCCACGGTCGCCACCGCCGCCGGTGCGGTCACCCGGGGCCAGGCCGGTGCCGGACCGGCCGGGCCCACCGGGTCGCCCGCCGCGACCCGGGCCATCCCGGCAGCCGTCAGCAACGCCCCACCGACCAGCAGCGGCACCGCGGTCAGCAGGCCCACCGTGGGGGCCCGGTAGGCCAGCAGCACCACCAGGTCGGCGAGGCCGAGCAGGACGGTCGCCACCCCGAGCAGGCACCGGGCCGGGCCGGGGTGCCGACGGAGGCGGGCCAGCGCACCCACCAGCAGCCAGGCCAGGACGCCCGCGCCCGCGACGGTGACCACCCGGACCACCTGCGGCACCGGGCCGGGCGGGACCAGCACCCAGCCGGCGAAGAGCAGGGCGGTGCCGAGGCCGGCCACGTCGACGCCGCGCCGCCACCGGGCCCGGGGGGCCAGCCGGGCGGGACCGGGCAGCAGGAGCAGCCCGACCGCGTAGGCAAGTGTGGCCGCGCCGAGCCCGGCCGCCGCGACCTCGGCGCGTCGTGCCGCCGGCGTCAGCGGTAGCACCACCAGCGCCGTCCCGACGACGGCCACCGCGACGGTGAACAGGACGGCGGCCCGGCGCAGGGCGCGACCGTCCCGCCCGACGGCGGCGAGGCGGAACAGCCGGGTGGCGGCCACGGCGCAGCCGCCCACGCCGGCCATCGTGGTGACGGCCAGCGGCGGGACGGCGTCGACCAGGGCCGCAGCGAAAAGCAGCGCGACCAGCAGGACGAGCACCACGGATGCGGACGGTGGGCGGCGGAGGGGGTGGGCGACGGTCACGGCGGTCACCTTCGTGAGGGGGACACGGCGCGGTGCGACAGGGGGTTAGCGGTTCAACGAGGCGTCACCATCCCGGTTACGCCTTCCGGTCGTGACCTACGTCACCGGCCAGCGTCGGCCGGGGTCGGGCCGCCGCCCGCCCGGTGCCGCCCCGGCCCCGGGTGGAATCATCGGGGGGTGAGTCGCGCCGACACCATCCGCTTCCGGCACAACCAGGTCATCCTGGTCGCGGCCGTCATCGCCACCATCGGTGCGCTGCCCCTGGCCGCCGCCCGGTGGTACCTGCTGCCGGTGCTGCTGGTCCCGCTGACCGTCGCGGTCTGGGCCTGGCGCTCCGGCACCGACGCCGACCCGCGCGGGCTACGGCTGCGGGCCCTGGCCGGGGGACGGCGCATCGCCTGGGAGCAGGTCGTCGAGCTGGCCACCGACCCGCGCGGCCGGGCCGTCGTCCGGCTCACCGACGGGCACCAGCTGCCGCTGCCCGCCGTCCGGGGTGTCGACCTCCCCCGGCTGGTCGCGGTCACCGGACAGGCCCTGCCGGACGCGCGCTGAGCCGGTACACCCCCGGCCCGACACCGGTCAGTAGTCGTCGACCACCGTGTTGACCAGCGGGGACCCGGCGACGAACCGGCGCACCTGCTTCCCCACCAGCCGGTACGCCCGGGGCAGCAGCCCGCGTACCGAACCGGCGACGTGCGGGGTGAGCAGTACGTTCGGCAGTTCCCAGAGCGGATGGTCCGCCGGCAGCGGCTCCGGGTCGGTCACGTCCAACGCCGCCCGTAGCCGGCCCGAGGTCAGCTCCGCGACCAGCGCCGCCGTGTCCGCCACCGGGCCCCGGGCGGCGTTGACCAGCAGCGCCCCGTCCGGCATGGCGGCCAGGAACCCGGCGTCGACCAGCCCCCGGGTGGCATCGGTCAGCGGCACCAGCAGCACCACCACGTCGGCCTCCGGCAGCAGGCGCGGCAGCTCGGTCACCGCGTGCACCCCCTCGTCCGGCCGGGCGGTCCGGGCGACCAGGGTGAAGGTCACGTCGAACGGGGCCAGCCGGGCCCGGACCGCCGCGCCGATCGAGCCGGCCCCGACGATCAGCACCCGCTTGCCGGTCAGCTCGTCGGTCGGCGCGACCCGGTCGTACGCCCACTCCCGGCGGGCCTGCGCGCGGGCCAGCTCCGGGAAGCCGCGTAGCTGGGCGAGGATCGCGGTGACCACCCACTCGGCGGTGCCGGCGTCGTGCACCCCCCGGGCGTCGCAGAGGGTGACCCCGGCGGGCACCCGGCCCGTCCAGGCGTCCGCCCCGGCGGAGAGCAGCTGCACCACCGCCAGGTCGGGCAGCCGGTCCAGCATCGCCGTGGTGTCCACCCCGGCCAGGAACGGCGGCACCCAGAACCGGACGTGGGTCGGGTCACCTGGCGGATTCGCCGGGTCGGTCCACGGCTGTACCGTGACACCGGCCGGAACGGAACCGAGCAGCTCGACCCCTTCGGGGTGCGGAATCCATACCTTCACACGTGCCGACGATAGCCCTGCGGCGACGGGCCACGCCGCCGGGCCGGCAACCCACGCCGGACCGGGCGACGTCGCCAGACGGCCACGGGTGACGGTCGGGCGGGACGGGTATAAGCGGGGGTCGGAGCGCCGAACGGTGTCCTCCCCATCACGGCAGACAGGTGGTCGATGACCGAACGCACCGTACGGCCGGACCTGGACGTCGCCGCGCTGGCCGATCCGGCCCGGCTGCGGTCGTTGACCGAGACCGGCCTGGACGCCACCCCGGACGAGGCGTTCGACCGGTTCGCCAGGCTGGTCAGCGACCTGCTCGACGTGCCGGTGGCACTGGTCTCGCTGGTCACCGAGACCCGGCAGTTCTTCCCCGGCGCGGTCGGGCTGCCCGAGCCGTGGGCCGCCCGCCGGCAGACCCCGCTGAGCCACTCGTTCTGCCAGCACGTGATCGACACGGAGATTCCGCTGGTGCTGCCGGACGCCCGGCTCTACCCCCGGGTGCGGGACAACCTGGCCGTGCCGGAGCTGGGCGTCGTCGCTTACGCCGGGATGCCGCTGACCGACCTGGACGGGCGGGTGCTCGGCTCGCTGTGCGCGATCGACAGCAAGCCCCGGGCCTGGACGAAGGCGCAGCTAAGGACACTTGCCGACCTGGCGGCGGCCTGCTCGTCGGAGCTGCGGCTGCGGATCGCCCTGGACGCGGCCGAGGCGGCCCGCCGGCTGGTCGAGCAGGCACACGAACGGCTCAACCTGCTCGCCTCGCTCAGCGAGGAGCTGACCGGGACGCTCGACGTGGAGACGGCGGTGGGGCGGCTGGCCGACGCGGTGGTGCCCCGGCTGGCCGACTGGGCCATGGTGACCCTGATCGACCAGGGCGGCACACCCCGTTGGGTGACCGCCGTGCACCGCGACCCGGCCCGCGCCGCCGACATCGCCCGGTTCGGCGAGGTGGCGCTGCGCCGGCTCGGCCCCGCCTCGGTCACCCGGACGGTGCTGCGGACGGGCCAGCCGGTGCTGTGCGGTGTGGCCGACCTGGACGACGTCCGCCGGGCCAGCGACGCCCCGGAGCTGGTGGCGCTCGCCGACCGGCTGGGTTTCGCCTCGCACCTGACCGTGCCGGTGCCGGCCCCCGGCCGGGGCACGGTGATGGGCGCGGTGACCCTGGTCAACGGGCCGGACCGACGGGCCTTCGACGACGACGACCTGGGCACCGCCCTGGAGATCGGCCGGCGCGCCGGGCAGGCGGTCGGCAACGGCTGGATCTACGGCGAGCAGCGGCACGTCGCCGAGGTGCTGCAACACAGCATGCTGCCGCAGTTGCCGCAGAGCCCGTGGGTGGAGCTGGCGGCCCGCTACCAGCCGGCCGCCGACCGGGTGGAGGTGGGCGGCGACTGGTACGACGCCTTCGTCCAGCCCGACGGCGACCTGGTGGCGGCGATCGGCGACGTCGCCGGCCACGACATCGAGGCCGCCGCGACCATGGGACAGCTACGCAACCTGGTGCGGGGCAACGCGTTCGGCCGGGACGACCCGGTCGAGGAGCTGATGCGGCGGTTGGACGCCACCATCTCGGGGTTGCGCATCCCGACCGCCGCCACGGCGGTGCTGGCCCGGCTCCGACCGGTCCCGGACGGGGTGGCGGTCACCTGGTGCAACGCCGGTCATCCCGCGCCGCTGCTGGTCACCGCCGACGGCACGGTACGGCTGCTCGACGGCCGGCGGGAGCCGCTGCTGGGGCTGACCCGGCCGACCCCACGCACCGGGGCGGAGGTGCTGCTCGCCCCCGGGGACACCCTGCTGCTCTACACCGACGGGCTGGTGGAGCGGCGGGACCAGCCGATCGACGAGGGCATGGCCCAGTTGTGCGCCCGGGTCGCCGCCACCGGTACCCGACCTGCCGCCGAACTGTGTGACCTGCTGCTCGGCGCCGGGCACCGGCGCGAGGACGACGTGGCGCTGCTGGCCCTGCGGGCCCGTTGAGGGGTCGGCCGGCCGCCGGTCCCGGCCCGGGTGGCCCGGCCGGTCCGGATTCGCGGGCTAGGCTGGGGCGGGTGAGCGCCCGTCTCCCGTACCCCCGCACCGTCCGGGTCCGCGCGGCCCTGGCGGCCTCCGGTGCCGCGCTGCTGCTGACCGGGTGCAGTTTCGGCCCGCCGGAGCCCGATCCGGCCGGTGAGCCGCCCAACCTGCCGACCCCGTCGGCGTCGGCGAACACCCCCGAGCAGCAGGTGGTGGCCACGGTCCTGGCCAAGGGGCTGCGGGTGCCGTGGGGCATCGCCTTCCTGCCCGACGGGGCGGCGCTGGTCACCGAGCGGGACAGCGGCAGGATCCTCAAGGTCGGGCCGGAGTCGGGGCCGCAGGGGTTGACCGTCACTCCGGCGCAGACCGTGCCGGGGGTGGCCGCGTCCGGCGAGGCGGGCCTGCTCGGCATCGCCGTCTCCCCGGCGTACGCGCAGGACCGGACGGTCTTCGTCTACTACACCACCGAGCAGGACAACCGGGTGGCCCGGTTGACGTTGGGCGGCACCCCCACCCCGGTCTTGACCGGCATCCCGAAGTCCGGCAACCACAACGGCGGCGGGTTGGCGTTCGGCCCGGACGGGCAGCTCTACGTCAGCACCGGTGACGCCGGTGACCGGGACGCCGCCCAGGACCGCGCCAGCCTGGCCGGCAAGATCCTGCGGATCACCCCGGACGGCAAGCCGGCGGCGGGCAACCCGTTCCCCGGCTCGCCGGTCTGGTCCCTGGGGCACCGCAACGTGCAGGGCCTGGCCTGGGACGCCGGGAAGCGGATGTACGCCACCGAGTTCGGGCAGAACACCTGGGACGAGATCAACAAGATCGACAAGGGGGCGAACTACGGCTGGCCGACGGTGGAGGGGCAGGCCGGCGACGGCAGGTTCGTCGACCCGGTCGTGCAGTGGGGCACCGACGAGGCGTCCTGTTCGGGGCTGGCGGCCACGGGCCGGCTGCTGGCCGCCGCCTGTCTGCGCGGGGAGCGGCTCTGGCTGGTGGAGCTGACCGACGCCGGCACCGCGCTCGGCGCACCCCGGGAACTGCTCACCGGGAAGTACGGCCGGTTGCGGGCGGTCGCCGCCGCCCCGGACGGTTCGCTCTGGGTGTCCACCTCCAACCACGACGGGCGGGGTCAGCCGACCCCGGAGGACGACCGGCTGCTGCGGCTGGTCTTCGCCGAGGGTGGGGCCGGCCGGAGCTGACGACACGCCGACGGGCCGGACAGCCGGGCAGGTAACGGGCGGATCGGCTGCCCGTCTGACGGGTTTGCCAAGATCTTTCACGGGGCAGGTCAGAATCTCATCATGGGCGGTCAGGAGAACGAGCAACGCGGGCCTGGGGAGACGGACCTTCCCGCCCGGCGTGAGCGACGCTGGCGGACCTGGTGGTCGGCCCTGCGGTCGACCCGGGCCCGACGGGCCGGCGTGGTGCTGGCGGTGCTGCTGGTCGCCCTGACCGGGACGGTCATCGGCGTGTTCGCCGGCGGCCGGGTCAGCACCGACATCGGCCCGTTCCGCGCCGACCTGACCCTCGCCCCGGCGGTGCGGGGCGGCACCACCGTCGACATCCCCCCGCTGGGGGCGCTCCAACTCGACAGCCACCAGGGCCCCACCCACCTGACGGTCGGCCTCGGCGCGCTGGACCAGCGCAAGACCGAGGCGTTGATCGACGACCCGGCCAGCATCAGCCGGGCCAGCCAGTCGGCGGTGACCGACGTCCGCAACGGGGTGCTGCGGCTCGGGCTGCGTACCCTCGGGGCGGCCGTGCTGGTCACCCTGCTGCTGGCCGCGCTGGTCTTCCGGGACACCCGGCGGACCGCCTGGGCCGGCGGGGTGGCCCTGGCGGTCACCGCCGGTAGTCTCGGCCTGGCCGCCGGCACCATCCGCCCGCAGGCCATCGAGGAACCCCGCTACGAGGGTCTGCTGGTCAACGCCCCGGCGATCGTCGGTGACGCGCGGCGGATCGCCAACGACTACAGCCGCTACGCCGAGCAGTTGCAGCGGCTGGTCGGCAACGTCAGCCAGCTCTACACCACGGTGTCGGCGCTGCCGGTGTACGAACCGGCACCGGGCACCACCCGGGTGCTGCACGTCTCCGACATGCACCTCAACCCGACGGGCTGGCAGCTGATCCGCACCGTGGTCGAACAGTTCGGCATCGACGTGGTGATCGACACCGGTGACCTGACCGACTGGGGCAGCGAACCCGAGGCGTCGTACGTCGGCTCGATCGGGCTGCTCAAGAAGCCGTACGTCTACATCCGCGGCAACCACGACTCACCCCGGACGGCGGCGGCGGTGGCCCGGCAGCCGAACGCGGTCGTGCTGAACAACTCGACCACCACCGTCGCCGGCCTCACCATCGCCGGCATCGGCGACCCCCGGTTCACCCCGGACAAGGAGACCTCTCCGGCCGGCAGCGGGCTCACCGCGCAGGTAGCCAACCAGGTGATCGGGGCCGGCGAGACGCTCGCCACCACGGTCCGCGACTCGCCGCGACCGGTGAACATCGCGCTGGTGCACGACCCGGCCTCGGCCGGCCCGCTCTCGGGCACCTGCCCACTGGTGCTGGCCGGGCACACCCACGCCCGGCAGATCTCCAAGCTGCCGCAGGTGGACGGCCAGCAGCCGACGCAGCTGATGGTGGAGGGCTCGACCGGTGGTGCCGGGCTGCGCGGCCTGGAGGGCGAGAAGCCGACCCCGCTGTCGATGACGGTGCTCTACTTCGACCAGCAGAAGCTGCTCCAGGCCTACGACGACATCACCGTCGGCGGTACCGGGCAGGCCCAGGTGAACCTGGAACGGCACGTGATCCGCGACCCGGCGAAGGGCGCCGACGTCCCGGTCACCCCCACCCCGACCCGGGGCGGCTCGGAGTCCCCGTCCCCGTCCGGGACCGGCACGGCCCCCACCTCACCGACCCTCAGCCCGACCGGCTGACGCACCAGCGGTCAGCGCAGCGACAGGGCGGCCCGGGCGGCGGCGGTCAGCCGGCCCATGCGGGCCGGCAGCGCAGAGCCGGCGGCCGTGGCTGCGCCTCGACCGTCGGGCCGCGACTCGCGGATGCGCCCCGCCTCACCCGGGCCCCACCCTCCGCCCGACGTCACCGAAGGTGACCGCCGCGCCGCACCCACCTACCCACTCTCGGAGACTTTGCTCTGCTGCCCTCACAGCGACAGTCACCCTGCGTTATGGCACCGATGCTCGACGCCGCCAACAGTCGTCGACATTTCCCCTAATCAGCAGCTTGTCGCCGCCATGGCAGCAGAGCAAAGGAGGCGCACCTGAGTCATGGGAGCCGCCACATCGAACACTGAGGGTGACCACAGCCAGCACCGGTCATGGAAACACGGAGAGTAATCAGGTCAGCGACACGTTCCACCGGTGGATGGCGGGGCACGACACCCGCCAGCGGCGGGCAGAGCAGGCGGGGCAGGGAGGGGAGAGGCAGGGCAGCGGTCAGCGCAGCGACAGGGCGGCCAGGGCGGCGTTGACGATGCTGCCGGGAAGCAGGTCGTGCAGCTCGTACAGCTCACGGACGCTGCCGGACTGGCCGAACTCGTCCACCCCCAGCGGCACCGCCGGCACCCCGAGCGCCGAGCCGAGCCAGGCCATCGCGTGCGAGGCGGCGTCGTGCACGGTCACCAGCGGGGTACGGTCCCCGAAGGCCGCCCGCAACGCCCCCGGCACGCTCGGCACGGTCGCCGTACGCACGCCCTGGCGCAGGGTGCGCTGCCAGGCCCGGTAGAGCCGGTCCAGGCTGGTCACATCGACCACGTGCGCGGCGATGCCCTCCTCGGCCAACTCGGCGGCGGCGGCCAGCGTCTCCGGCAGCACCGCCCCGGAGGCGGCCAGGGTCACCACCGGCGCGTCGGCCAGCTGCGGATGCGCCTGGTGCGCGTCCACCAGCCGGTACGCCCCGGCGACCACCTGCCGGCGCAGCACCGCGTCGCCGAGGCGGACCCGGGCCGCCTCGAACGGCGACTGGTCCAACGGACGGGTGCTCAACCGGAAGTAGTAGGCCCCGTCCTCGGCCGGCGCGGCGGTGGCGGCCGGCGCGGCCCCCTGCGCGATCTGCCCGAGCGCGTCGCAGAGCAGCCAGTCGAGACTGGTGGCGTAGGCCGGCTCGCAGAGGGTCACGCCTGGCAGTTCCAGGCCGACGGACGCGGTGATGGTGGACTGGTGCGCGCCGCCCTCCGGGGCCAGGGTGACACCCGACGGGGTGCCGGCCACCACGAACCGGGAACCCGAGTAGGTGCCGTAGAGGAAGGCGTCCAGCCCGCGCAGCACGAACGGGTCGTAGACCGTGCCGACCGGCAGCAGCGGCTGCCCGGACAGGTCCCACGACAGGCCGAGCTGCCCCAGCAGCAGGAACAGGTTCATCTCGGAGATGCCCAGTTCGATGTGCTGCCCGGCGGGGCTCTCCGTCCAGCGCAGCATCCGGTCCTGCGACCAGGACCGCCGCTCGGTCGGGGCGAACACCCCGGTCCGGTTGATGAACCCGGCCAGGTTGGTGGAGGTCGCCACGTCCGGCGCGGTGGTGACCAGGTAGGGCGCGACCTGCGGATCCCGGGCCAGCTCCACCAGCACCCGGCCGAAGGCCTCCTGGGTGGAGACCGGCTTCTGCGTGCGTACCCCGGTGGCCTCCGGGACGGTGACCCCCAGCGACCGTTGGCGGGGCGCCCGGGCCAGCGCCTCGCGGCGCGCGCCGGCCCGGATGCCGGCCGGGCTCGCCGGGTCGAGCCGGTCCCACTCGGTCGCCGCGGTCAGGCCGTGCGCCGCGCGCAGCGCGTCGACCTGCGCGGTGGACAGCAGCGCGGAATGGTTGCGCGGGTTGCCGGCGATCGGCAACCCCCACCCCTTGACCGTGTACGCGAAGACGACGCTGGGCCGGTCGGTCACCGCGTCGCACTGGGCGTACGCGTCGAGCATCGCCTCCAGGTCGTGCCCGCCGAGGTCGGTGACGAGTGGGGCCAACTCCTCGTCGGTCAGGTCGGCGATGAACCCGGCGATGCCGTCGGGCGCGCCGTCCAGGAACTGCTGCCGCAGCGCCGGCCCGGTCAGCCCGAACAGCGACTGGTACTGCTCGTTGGGCATCCGGTCGATCCAGTCGCGCAGCGCCGCCCCACCCGGCCGGGCGTACGCCTGGGCGAGCCGGCGGCCGTACTTGACCTCGACGACGTGCCAACCGGCGGCCTCGAACTGCCCCCGCCACTGGTCGATCCGGATGCCGGGCACCACCCGGTCCAGCGACTGCCGATTGAAGTCGACCAACCACATCACGTTGCCCAGGCCGCTGGTGGCCGGGTCGGCGACCGCCTCCCAGATGTTCCCCTCGTCCAGCTCGGCGTCGCCGATCAACGCGACGAACCGCGAGTGCGGGCGGGTCCCGAAGTGGGCGTCGACGTAGCGGCGGGTCACCGCGGCGAACAGCGGTGCCGCCGCGCCCAACCCGACGGAGCCGGTGGAGAAGTCCACCTCGTCCGGGTCCTTGGTCCGCGACGGGTACGACTGCAACCCGCCCCGCGCCCGCAGCCTCGTCAGGTATGACCGGTCCAGGTTGCCGAGCAGGTACTGGATCGCGTGGAACACCGGGGAGGCGTGCGGCTTGACCGCCACCCGGTCCTCGGCGTCCAGGTGGGCGAACCACAGCGCGGTCATCGCGGTGACCAGGGAGGCGCTGGACGCCTGGTGGCCGCCGACCTTCACCCCGTCGCCGGTGTCCCGGTCGTGGTTGGCCGCGTCCACGATCCGGGTGGCGAGCCACAGCACCCGCCGCTGGATCTCGTCGAGGACGTCGAGGTCGTGCTCGTTCACGGGGACTCCATCCGGGCGTCGCCGTTGACGCCCTCGGTGGGGGGTCGCGCGGGTCGCGCGCGTACCCCGGGGGAAGAGGGTGAGGGCCACCGTCGGGTCACGACGGCGGCCCTCGCCGGTCGCGGGCGGGAACCCTCGGCCCCGGCCCGGTCGGGTCAGCCCTGGACGCCGAGGCGCTCCAGGACCAGGTCACGGACGGTCTTGGCGTCGGCCTGGCCACGGGTGGCCTTCATCACCGCGCCGACCAGCGCACCGGCAGCGGCGACCTTGCCGCTGCGGATCTTGTCGGCGATGCCCGGGTTGGCGGCGATCGCCTCGTCGACGGCGGCGGTGAGCGCGCCGGTGTCGGAGACCACCTCCAGGCCCCGGTTGGTCATGATCTCGGTCGGCGAGCCCTCGCCGGCCACCACGCCCTCCAGCACCGTCCGGGCCAGCTTGTCGTTGAGCTTGCCGGCGTCGACCAGGCCCTGGAGCTCGGCGACCTGTGCCGGGGTGGCCCCGATGTCGGCCAGCTCGGTGCCGGTCTCGTTGGCCCGGCGGGACAACTCACCCAGCCACCACTTGCGGGCCGCCGCCGGGGTGGTGCCGGCCGCCACGGTCGCCTCGATCAGCTCGACCGCACCGGCGTTGAGCACCGACTGCATGTCGAGGTCGGACAGGCCCCACTGCTCCTGGAGCCGGCGGCGGTGCAGCCGGGGCAGCTCCGGCAGGGCCGCCTTCAGCTCGGCCACCCAGGCGGTGTCCGGGGCGAGCGGCACCAGATCCGGCTCGGGGAAGTACCGGTAGTCGGTTGCGGTCTCCTTGGACCGGCCCGGCGTGGTGTCCCCGGTGTCCTCGTGGAAGTGCCGGGTCTCCTGGGTGATCCGGCCGCCCGCGTCCAGCACCGACGCCTGGCGCAGGATCTCCGAGCGGACCGCCCGCTCCACCGACCGCAACGAGTTGACGTTCTTGGTCTCGGTGCGGGTGCCCCACTCCTGTCCCGGCAGGTTGAGGGAGGTGTTGACGTCGCAGCGCAGCGACCCCTCCTCCATCCGGACGTCGGAGACGCCCAGCGAGCGCAGCACGTCCCGCAGCTCGGTCACGTACGCCTTGGCCACCTCGGGGGCGAGCGCGCCGGTGCCCGGAACCGGCTTGGTGACGATCTCCACCAGGGGGATGCCGGCCCGGTTGTAGTCGACGAGCGACTCGGTCGCGCCGTGGATCCGGCCGGTGGCCCCGCCGACGTGCAGCGTCTTGCCGGTGTCCTCCTCCAGGTGCACCCGCTCGATGCCGATCCGCACCAGCTCGCCGTCGACCTCGACGTCCAGGTAGCCGTCGGAGCACAGCGGCTCGTCGTACTGGCTGATCTGGAAGTCCTTCGGCATGTCCGGGTAGAAGTAGTTCTTCCGGGCGAACCGGCACCACTGCGCGATGGAACAGTTCAGCGCCAGGCCGATCCGGATGGTCGCCTCGATCGCCGCCCTGTTCGCCACCGGCAGCGACCCGGGCAGGCCCAGGCACACCGGGCAGACCCGGGTGTTCGGCTCGCCGCCGAAGTCGGTCGGGCAGCCGCAGAACATCTTGGTGTTCGTGCCCAGCTCGACGTGGGTCTCCAGGCCGATCACCGGCTCGTAACGCGCAACGACCTCGTCGTACGCGGGCAGTGTCGTCGTCATCTGAACTCCAGCCTCACAGTGCCGGTGGGGTGAACGTGCCGACCACGGACTCCAGCGCGGCGGCGACCCGGTACATCCGGTCGTCGGCCATCGTCGGGGCCATCACCTGCAGACCGACGGGCAGCCCCTCGGACAGGCCGCACGGCACCGAGATGCCCGGCCCGCCGTACAGGTTCGTCGGGATGGTGAACAGGTCCGCCAGGTACATCTGGTACGGGTCGGCGGTGCGCGCCCCGATCGGGAACGCCACGAACGGCGTGGTGGGCGAGATCAGCGCGTCGACCTGCTCGAACGCCGCGGTGAAGTCCCTGGTGATCAGGGTACGGACCTTCTGCGCCTGCCCGTAGTAGGCGTCGTAGTAGCCCGACGACAGCGCGTACGTGCCGACCATGATCCGCCGCTTGACCTCGGCCCCGAACCCGGCCTCCCGGGTCAGCGACATGACCTCCTCCAGCGACCGGTTGCCGTCGTCGCCGACCCGCAGCCCGAACCGGACCCCGTCGAACCGGGCCAGGTTGGAGGAGCACTCGCTGGGCGCGATCAGGTAGTACGCCGGCAGCGCGTACCGGAAGTGCGGGCAGGACACCTCGACGATCTCGGCGCCCAGCTTGGCCAGGGTGTCCACCGACTCGCGGAACGCGGCCATCACGCCCGGCTCCGCACCCTCACCGGTGAACTCCTTGACGATGCCGAGCTTCACCCCGGTCAGGTCGCCTGTCGCGCCGAGTTTCGCGGCGGCCACCACGTCCGGCACCGGCTGCGGGATGGAGGTGGAGTCGCGCGGGTCGTGCCCGCCGATGACCTGGTGCAGCAGCGCCGCGTCGAGCACCGTGCGGGCGCACGGGCCGGGGGTGTCCAGCGAGGAGGAGAACGCGACCAGGCCGTACCGGGAGGTGCCGCCGTAGGTGGGCTTCGCGCCGACGGTGCCGGTGACCGCGCCGGGCTGGCGGATCGAGCCACCGGTGTCGGAACCGATGGCCAGCGGGGCCTCGTACGCGGCCAGCGCGGCGGCACTGCCCCCACCCGAGCCGCCCGGGATCCGGTCGGTGTCCCACGGGTTGTGGGTCGGGCCGTACGCCGAGTATTCCGTGGAGGAGCCCATCGCGAACTCGTCCATGTTGGTCTTGCCGAGCATCACCGTGCCGGCCGCGCGCAGCCGCTGCACGATCGTCGCGTCGTACGGCGGACGCCAGCCTTCGAGGATCTTCGAGCCGACGGTGGTCGGCACACCCTTCGTGGTGAGCACGTCCTTCACCGCCACCGGCACCCCGGCCAGCGGCCCCAGCTGCTCACCGGCGGCCCGGCGCTCGTCGACGGCGCGGGCGGCGGCCAGCGCCCCCTCGGTGTCGACGTGCAGGAACGCGTGCACCCGGTCGTCGACGGCGGCGATCCGGTCCAGGTGGGCCCGGGTCACCTCGACGGCGGAGGTCTCCCCCGAGGCCACCAGCCCGGCCAGGTCGGTCGCGGTCATTCTGGTCAGGTCGGTCATGCCGTCGCCTCGCTCCGCTCACCGGTGCCCCGGGCAGCCGGCGCACTGGGCTCGATGGTTCGCCTGTCACGCCCGGTGTCAACCACACAGCCGCTCACGACGCCACGTCCTCGTCCAGGATGCGCGGGACGCGGAACCGCTGCTCGGCGACGTCGGGGGCACCCGACAGCGCCTCCTGCGGGGTCAGTCCGGGCACCACCACGTCGTCGCGGAGCACGTTGGTCAGCGGCACCGAGTGGGAGGTCGGCGGAATGTCCGCCGCCGTGACCTCGCCGACCTGCGCGACCGACTGGAGGATCACGTCGAGTTGACCGGCGAAGGTGTCCAGCTCCTCCTCGGTGACGGCGAGCCGCGACAGTCGCGCGAGGTGCGCGACCTCCTCGCGGGAGATGGCGGCCATCGGTGCCCCCTTCGTGGCTGTGCTGCTGCGTGCGGGTGGGCCGGCCGCGACGTCGACGGGATGACGCGCGGTGACCGGAGCGAGTCTATTGTCCTGCGCCGGACCCGACGCCTCCGACTCCCCCCGCGTCCGGGCCGCCGGCCGGTCCGGGGCCGCCCACCCGGGCCCTCGGGGTGTGCCGGCGACCGTCAGCGGGCGTGCCGGCGGGGGATCTCGGCGTCCGGGCTGGGCACGGGGCTCAGCGGCCGGTACCGGGCCAGCCAGGCGGTCAACTCGTCAGCGGGCATCGGGCGGGCGTAGAACCAGCCCTGCGCGGCGTCACAGCCGGCCGCGTGCAGCAGCCGCCAGGTCCGTTCGTCCTCCACCCCCTCCGCCACCACCCGCAGGCCGAGCGCGCCGGCCAGCTCGATGGTCGACCTGACGATCGCCGCGTCGTCGGCGTCGCCGGCCATCCCCAGCACGAACGACCGGTCCACCTTCACCTCGGACAGCGGCAGCCGGCGCAGGTGCTGCAACGACGAGTAGCCGGTGCCGAAGTCGTCGAGCGAGATGGCCACCCCGAGCTGGTGCAGCCGGGTGATGGTGGCGAGCACCCGCCGGGGGTCGGCCATCAGCGCCCCCTCGGTGATCTCCAGTTGCAGCCGGTCCGGGCGTACCCCGTGGCCGGCGAGCCGGTCGGCGATCCGGTCGACGATCTCCCCGGTGTGCAGGTCGCGGACGCTGACGTTGAGCGCCGCCCGCAGCGTGGTGCCGGCGGCCGACCACTTCGCCAGCTGCGCCACCACGTCGTCGATCACCCGGTAGGTGAGCAGGCGCATCACGGCGCTCTGCTCGGCGACCCGGATCAGCTCCTCCGGGTCGACCATCCCCCGGCGCGGGTGCCGCCAGCGCAGCAGCGCCTCCACCCCGACCACCTCGCCGGTGGCGATGGCGACCTGCGGTTGGTAGTACATGGTGATCTCGCCGACCTCGGCCGCCGGGGCGGGGGGCGTCGCCGCCGGCCCGGTGTCCGGGGCCGGTCCGGCCGGCGGGTGCTCCGGTGGGCCGTGCCGGCGGACCGGGTCGGCTCCGGTGAGGATGCGGTTCAGCAGTTCGTCGGGGTGCGCCGGGGCGGGCCGGGAGCGCCGCCGGGGCAGCCACCACCGGCCGGTGCCGCCGACGCCCGGGCCGCCGCCGGGGTCGGTGCGCACGCCGCTGCCGGGGCCCCTCCCGAGGCCGGGGCCCGGTCCGCTGCCCGGTCCGCCGCCGACGGCGGGGCGCGGGGCATCGCCGGGTCCGTCGTCGGGGGCCAGCCGGGGTGGCAGCGCCGCGCCGTCACCGCCGCGCACGGTCGACCCGGCCACCGGCCCGTTCTCCAGTACGCGCCGCAGGTCGGCCAGGAGCGCCAACCGCTCGGCGGAGTTGTGGTCGGACTCGGCGGCGTACACGGCGACGGTGTCGTTGCGGTGCTTCGCGTCGTACATGGCGACGTCGGCGTGACGCATCAGGGTGGCGTAGTCCTCGCCGTGGTCGGGGAAGAGCGCGATGCCGATCGAGCCACCGACGTCGAGCGGCAGGCCGTCCAGCGACACCGGCTCGGTCAGCGCGGCGACCACCCGCCCGGCCAGCTCACGCGCCTCGTCGACACCGTCGAGCCCACCGGCGACGATGGCGAACTCGTCCCCGCCGAGCCGGGCCAGCAGGTCCCGCTCGCCGACCACGCCGGCGAGCCGGGCACCCACCTCGACCAGCAGCCGGTCGCCGACGGCGTGGCCGAGCGCGTCGTTGACGTTCTTGAACCGGTCCAGGTCGATCAGCAGGAGCGCCACCCGCGCCCCCGGTTCCCCCCGGGCGACCCGCTCGGCGTGCCGGTGCACCTGCTCGGCCACCTCGGCGAGCAGCGCCTTGCGGTTGGGCAGACCGGTCAACGGGTCGAGGGCGGCGAGCTGGACCTGTTCGTCGGAGAGGTGGGCCATCCGGTAGACCGCGAACAGCGGCACCAGCACCAGTGGGATCAGCGCGGCGCTGGCCCGCGCGGCGGTGACCAGAACGGGGGCGAGCAGCAGCAGCGAGCCGGTGGAGAGCAGCTCGAACGGCAACCCCTGCCGGACCGCCGGCCACCACCGGCCGCCGAAGCGCAGCCGCAGCGCGGTGCTGACCAGGCCGTAGTTGACGACGAACCAGGTGACCGTCGCGCCGCCCACGGCGAGCACGTCGGTCCAGCCCAACCGGTCGCCGTCGAACAGGCCCCCGGGCCCGGACCGCAGCACCAGGTGGGCGGCGGCGAGCGCGCAGGCGTACTGGGCGGCGTTGAAGGTGGTCCGCCAGGGGGCGTGCCCCAGCCGGACACCCGACACGGTGACCGCGAGAGCCTGCACGAGCACCGCCGGGCCGAGGCCCCAGCCGAGCAGGATGGCGAAGGTGAAGCAGGTGGACGGGAAGACCGCCGAGGTCTGCCGGCGGCCGGAGGGCACGAAGGGGCGGGCGTCGCAGCCGACCGCGAGCACCGCCATCGTCCAGAACGCCGCCGGCAGCCCGTCGGGCCGGTCGACGAGGTCGACCAGCGACGCGACGGAGACCAGGGCGGCCAGGCCGAGCACCCCGGTGACGAGGCCCAGGAACGGCCCCTCCCGCCCACCCGGGAACGAGTTACGGGGGTCGGCGGTCTCCATCGCACCTCCCGGGCACGCCCATCAGGGTGTACGCCGGCCGTACACCTGCCACCATGAAACGCCCTGGGCGTCGGTGGACCCGCACGACAGCCGCGAATCGGTCGTAGTCGTGACTAAGTTGGTATACGGGCCGAGATTCACCTATGGGTGCAGCGGGCCGGGTGGTCTGGCGGTCAGCCCTCGTCGACCCGGGCCACCTCGCGGGCCGCGTCCGGGCCGGCATCGAGGAGCACCCGGAAACCGTCCTCGTCGAGCACCGGCACCTTGAGGCCGGCCGCCTTGTCGGCCTTGGAACCGGGGTTGTCGCCCACCACCACGAAGCCGGTCTTCTTGGAGACCGAGCCGGTGACCTTGCCGCCCCGGGTCTGGATCGCCTCGGCCGCCTGGTCCCGGCTGAACCCGGCGAGGGTGCCGGTCACCACCACGGTGACGCCCTCCAACGGGCGGGGCCCCTCGTCGACCGCCTCCTCGGCCATCCGGACGCCCGCCTCGGCCCACTTGCGGACCACGTCGCGGTGCCAGTCGACGGCGAACCACTCCGTGATGCTGGCGGCGATGGTCGGGCCGACCCCGTCGACCGAGGACAGTTCCTCCTCGGCGGCCGCCTCGATCGCCTCGACGGAGCGGAAGTGCCGGGCCAGGGCCTGCGCGGCGGTCGGCCCGACGTGCCGGATGGAGAGCGCCACCAGCACCCGCCACAGGTCGCGTTCCCGGGCCACGGCGAGGTTGTCGAGCAGCTTGGTGGCGTTGGTGCCGAGACTGCCGTCCTTGTTGACGAAGAACGGCGACCGGGCGAGCTGCGCGGCGTCGAGGGCGAACAGGTCCCCCTCGTCGCTGATGATCGCGGCGTCGAGCAGCGCGGCGGCACCCTTGTAGCCGAGCACCTCGATGTCGAACGCACCCCGCCCGGCCAGGTGGAAGACCCGTTCCCGCAGCTGCGCCGGGCAGCTGCGGGAGTTCGGGCAGCGGATGTCGACGTCGCTCTCCTTGGCCGGGGCGAGCGCCGTGCCGCAGGACGGGCAGTGGGTGGGCATGACGAACGGGCGGGCGTCGGCGGGACGCAGCTCGACCACCGGGCCGAGCACCTCGGGGATCACGTCGCCGGCCTTGCGCAGCACCACCGTGTCGCCGATCAGCACCCCCTTGCGCTCGACCTCGCGGGCGTTGTGCAGGGTGGCCTGGGCGACCGTCGAACCGGCCACGTGCACCGGCTCCAGCACCGCGTACGGGGTGATCCGGCCCGTCCGCCCGACGCCGACCTCGATGTCGAGCAGCCGGGTGTTGACCTCCTCCGGCGGGTACTTGAAGGCGATCGCCCAGCGGGGTGCCCGGCTGGTCGAGCCGAGCCGGCCCTGGATGGGCACCGGGTCGACCTTGACCACCACCCCGTCGATCTCGTGTTCGACGTCGTGCCGGTGTTCGGCGTAGTGGGCGATGTACTCCGCCACGCCGGCCAGGTCGGGCACCACCCGCCAGCGGTCGCTGGTCGGCAGCCCCCACGCCTTGAGCGCCGCGTACGACTCGGACTGGGTGGCCGGCCGGAAGCCGGCGCGGGCACCGGTGCCGTGCACCACCAGCCGCAGCGGCCGGGACGCGGTGATCCGGGGGTCCTTCTGGCGCAGGCTGCCGGCGGCGGCGTTGCGCGGGTTGGCGAACGGCGCCTTGCCCTGCTCGACCAGGCTGGCGTTGAGGTCGGCGAACCCGGCGACCGGGAAGTAGATCTCGCCCCGCACCTCCAGCAGCTCCGGCACGTCGGGGAACTCGTCGGAGGGGGTGAGCCGGGCCGGCACGTCGCGGATGCTGCGGACGTTGGCGGTGACGTCCTCGCCGGTACGCCCGTCGCCCCGGGTGGCCGCCCGGACCAGCCGGCCCTTCTCGTAGGTCAGGTTGATGGCCAGGCCGTCGACCTTCAGCTCGCACAGGTAGGGCACCGGGCCACCGGCGTCCCGCTCGACCCGCTCGGCCCAGGCGGCCAGTTCCTCGTCGGCGAAGGCGTTGTCCAGCGAGAGCATCCGCTCGGCGTGGGTGACCGGGGTGAAGTCGGTGGAGAAGGTGCCGCCGACCCGCTGTGTCGGCGAGTCGGGGGTACGCAGCGCCGGGTAATCCGCCTCCAACGCCTCCAGCTCGCGCAGCTGCCTGTCGAACTCGGCGTCGGTGATGGTCGGCGCGTCGAGGACGTAGTAGCGGTACTGGTGTTCGGTCAGCTCCTGGCTCAACGTGGCGTGCCGTTCCCGGGCCTCGGGGGTGGGCTCGCCGCCGGCCGCCGCCTCCTGCTCCGCGCTGACCTGCTGGGGAATCTCTTCTTCCGACACCCTGTCGCCTCCGGACACCGTGCGAACCTCCCCCGTGATCACGCTACTGGTGCACGGTAACCGGCCGGTAGGACATTCGGCCGCCTCCCCCACCCCGCCCGACGGGCGGCCGGCCCCGCAGCATGCGACGATCGCCCCACGTCGGCGGCGGTGGCCGCCCGGGAGGGAGTCGGGGGTACCGATGCCGCAGTGGTTGCTGTGGGGGCTGCTGATCGTCCTGGCGGTCGCCGCCGGCTGGGTGTGGAACGAGTGGCGACGCCGGGGTGGTCGCCCGTCGAGCGGTGGCGGGCGCACCCGGCCGGAGCGGGGCACCCCGCCCCGGGACCGGGCCCGCCCGACCGCGCCGCCCCGCCCCCGCACCCCCACCGGGACGCCCCGGCCGGGTGACATCTGGTGGGCGGACGTGCCGTTCCACGACGGCACCGGCTCGAAGGTCCGGCCCTGCCTGGTGGTACGCGCCGACGACCGGGGCGCGGAGGTCCTGAAGATCACCAGCCAGGACAAGAGCGACCGGGACGACCACGTGCCGATCCCGACCCGGGACTGGGACCCGGACGCCGACCACGACAGCTGGCTGGATCTCGCCGAGCCGCTGCGTATCCCCGCCGACGCGTTCTCCCGCCGGGCCGGTAGCTGCGACCCGGCGCTGTGGCGTCAGGTGAAACGCCTGCACGGGCGGCGCAGCCCGGCCTGAGCAGCGCACCGGCCCGGCATCCCCGTTTGTGCCGGCCGGCACCGCGACGGCGCGGCATCCGGCCGATCGGGCGGGTCAGTCCCAGGTCGCGCCGAGGGTGGCGAGCTGGTCGGCGTACTCGATGCGGGTGGACCAGTCGGCCGGCCAGCCGGACATCCCGTGGGCCGCGCCGAGGAACGCGCCGGCCAGCGCGGCGATCGAGTCGGAGTCGCCGGCGGTGCTCGCACCCCGGCCGATCGCGGCCACCGGGTCGTCGGGGTGCCGCAGCACGCACAGCAGCGCGGTCGCCAGCGCCTCCTCGGCGATCCAGCCCTCACCGGTGAGCCGGCAGGGGTCGTCACCGTCGTCCGGCCGGCGCAGCGCGGCGGCCAGCCGGTCCAGCGCCGACAGGCACTCGTCCCAGCCGGCGGCGCTGAACTGCTCCGGGGCGCCCGCACCGGCACGCTGCCACAGGTCGCCCAGCCAGTCGTCCCGGTAACGGCCGCGCTGGCTGCGGGCCCGGTCGACGAGCAGGCCGGGCAGTCGCGCCGGTGCCGCGCCGTCGCGCAGCAACCGCACCGCGTACGCGGTCAGCTCGCTGGCGGCCAGCCCGGTCGGGTGACCGTGGGTGAGACCGGCCTGGAGCTGGGACAACCCGGCGAGGGTGTCCGGGTCGACGTCGAGCAGCCCGACCGGGGTGACCCGCATGTTCGCCCCGCACCCCTTCGAGTCGACCACCGTGGCCTGCTGCCAGGGCAGCCCCCGGCCCAACTCGCCGCACGCCCGCAGGCAGGTCATCCCCGGTGCCCGGTTGTTGTCCGGGCTGGCCGCCCAGTCCAGGAAGCGCCGCCGCAGCAGCGGCTCGACTGCCCCGGCGGTGTGCTCCGGCGCGTCGTGCAGCGCCCAGGCGACCGCGAGCGCCATCTGGGTGTCGTCGGTGACCAGCACCGGATCGCCGACGAGTTCCCGTGGCCCGGTCGGGCCGTAGCGACGGTGGATCTCGGTGACGGTGAGGAACTCGGTCGGCTTGCCGAGCGCATCGCCGTAGGCGAGCCCGAACAGCGAACCGGAGGCACGGCGCAGCGAGGAGTCGATCACGCACCCGATCATGCCCCGCCCGCACCACCCCGGCACTCCGGGCCGCCCGACGCGGCAGGTCGGGCCGCCCGACGCGGCAGGTCGGGCCGCCCGGCGACGGCCGACCCGGTCCGGGCCGCCCGTCGCGGGTCGTGCTCCCGGGAGAGTCAGTCCCAGCAGAGGCAGAACGGGTGGCCCACCGGGTCGGCGTACACCCGGAAGCCCTCCCCCTCGCCGGGCAGCCGGCGGGCGCCCAGGGCGAGCGCCGCCTTCTCGGCCACCTCGATGTCGTCGACAGTGACGTCGAGGTGGAACTGCTGTGGGCGCGCCGGATCGGGCCAGGCCGGGGGAATCAGGTCGGGTGCCTGCTGGAAGGCGAGCCGGGGCTGGTGCCCGACCGGGCCGCCGAGCACCACCCACTCGTTGCCGTCGGAGTCCTCCTCGGCCAGGGGCAGGCCGAGCAGCTCGGCGTAGAAATTGGCCAGGGCTCGCGGGTCGGGACAGTCGATGGCGACGGACCGCAGTTGTCCAATCATGACCGTCATCCTGCCCACCGGGTACGACGGAAAACCTTCACTCCTCGTGCAGCCGGCGGCCGGCGTCCCGGCAGGCGGTGAGCACCGCGCGGGCGTACCCGGGGGTGGCCCCGGCCAGGCCACAGGCGGGGGTGACCACCACCTGCTCGGCGAGTTGGCGGCGCGGAAAACCGAGCCGGTCCCAGAGTCCGCGTACCCGGTCGGCGAGCTGTGCCGAGGTCGGCGCGACGCCGGCCGACGGCGGCAGGGTCGGTGCCACCCCGGCCAGCAGGCCGAGGCCGGCGTCGATCGCCTCGCCCAGCGGGTCCAGGTCGGTGACCAGGGCGAGATCCAGCGCCGCCCCGACCGCCCCGGCGGTACGGATCAGCTCCAGCGGCACGTCCGGGGCGCAGCAGTGCACCACCGTCGGCACCCCGGCCGCCGTGATCACTTCGCCGAGCAGGGTACGGGCGACGGCCGGGTCGACCGGCCGGTAGGTGCCCAGGCCACTCTCGGTGCGGACCCGGCCGGCCAACGCCGCCGGCAGCGACGGCTCGTCGAGCTGGAGCAGCACCGACGCCCGGGGCAACCGGCGGGCCACGGCCGCGACGTGCAGCCGCAGCCCTTCGGCCAGGGACGCGGTCAGCTCCCGCACCGCGCCCGGGTCGCGCAGCAGCCGACCACCGACCGGCAGTTCGACCGCCGTGGCCAGGGTGAACGGCCCGGCCGCCTGCACCTTCACCGGCCCGGCGTACGCCTCGGCCTGCTCGGCGAGCTGGTCGAGGTCGCGTTCCATCAGGTCCCGGGCACGGCGCAGGTCCCGGCCCGGGCGGGGGGCGATCCGCCAGCGCGCGGCGTACAGCTCGACCGGCAGCTCCACGAGCAGCCCACCGGTCCGCCCGACCAGGTCGGCGCCCGGCCCCCGGGCGGGCAGCTCCGGCAGGTGGGGCAGGGCGGGCAGTTCACCCAGGACGATCCGTTGCGCCTCGGCGATGTCGGTGCCGGGCAGCGAACCGATGCCGGTCGCCGCGCCCGCCGGCCAGGGCCAGAGCTGCTGTTGGGTCACGGCCGAAGGGTAACCGGCATCGGTCGGCGCACCCGCCCGGTGGGTCAGCCGGTGATGGTGGCGGAGCCGAGCACCACGTCACCGGCCGGGTCCGACCGGTACGCCACCACGGCCTGCCCGGCGGCCACCCCGCGCACGGGACGGCCCAGCTCGGCGGTGAGGTTGTCGCCGTCCACCCGTACGGTGGCCGGTACGACGTCGCCGTGCGCCCGCAACTGCACCTCGCACCCGGTCGGCACGGTCGGCAGGTCACCCCCGGTCCAGACCGGACGGGTGGCCCGGACCAGGGAGACCTCCAGCGCCTCGGCGGGGCCGACGGTGACCGTGTTGGTCTTCGGGGTGATGGAGAGCACGTAGCGGGGTCGGCCGTCCGGGGCCGGTCGGTCCAGGTGCAGGCCGCGCCGCTGGCCCACCGTGTAGGCGTACGCGCCGGTGTGGCTGCCGACGACCGCGCCGGTCAGCGCGTCGACCACCGCGCCGGGGGTCTCGCCGAGCCGCCCGGCGAGGAACCCCCGGGTGTCGCCGTCGGCGATGAAGCAGATGTCGTGCGAGTCGGGCTTCTCGGCCACCGCCAGGTCACGCCGGGCCGCCTCGGCCCGCACCTCGGCCTTGGTGGCGTCACCGAGCGGGAACATCGCCCGGTCGAGCTGCGCACGGGTGAGCACCGCCAGCACGTACGACTGATCCTTGGCGAGGTCGACGCTGCGACGCAGCAGCCCGTCGGGGCCGAGCCGGGCGTGGTGGCCGGTGACCACGGCGTCGAAGCCGAGGGCCACGGCCCGGTCCAGCACCGCCGCGAACTTGATCTTCTCGTTGCAGCGCAGGCACGGGTTCGGGGTACGACCGGCCGCGTACTCGGCGACGAAGTCGTCCACCACGTCGGCGTGGAAACGGTCGGCCATGTCCCACACGTAGAAGGGGATGCCGATGACGTCGGCGGCCCGGCGCGCGTCCCGGGAATCCTCCAGCGTGCAGCACCCCCGGGCCCCGGTGCGGAAGGTCTGCGGATTACGGGCCAGCGCCAGGTGCACCCCGGTCACGTCGTGCCCTGCGTCCA
Organism: Micromonospora humidisoli; assembly: GCF_016900955.1. Lineage (NCBI taxonomy): Bacteria > Bacillati > Actinomycetota > Actinomycetes > Micromonosporales > Micromonosporaceae > Micromonospora > Micromonospora humidisoli. Next base: position 568,247 of record NZ_JAFEUO010000001.1, on the reverse strand, counting down.
CCGCCCGCGCCGCCGCGACGGCGGAGTCCACCCCGCCCGACATCGCCGCCAGAACCTTCACCAGCCCACGCTCCCTTCCCCACCGAGCCTACCCACCCACCCCACCCCGTCCCGTCCCCCGCTCCCGCCCGCCCCGCGCCCGCCCCCGCTCCGTCCTGCCCTGCCCTGCCCCGCCCCGCCCCGGCCCGGCCCGGCCCGGTGATCAAGAGGTTTACGTCATCCCAGCGCCAATTCCTGACCTGAACCTCTTGATCACCGAACACCACCACCGCCCCGCAGCCAGGGGAAGCCTGGCAGGCGCGCGCGCTGGGGTGGGGGTGGACGCCGGCAGAAACGGACCGGTAGGAGCGGGTGATCAAGAGGTTTACGTCAGCATCCGGCCCAGGGGTGACGTAAACCTCTTGATCACCGGGCCGGGCGAGGCGGGGCCGGGCCGGGCCGGAGGCGAGGCGAGGCGCGGCGGGGCCGGGCGCGGTGAGGGAGGGGAGGGTCAGCGGGGGGTGCGGAGGGCGGCGGCCCGGCGGGCGCGGTCGACGGCGGCGGGGAGAGCCGCGATGAGGGCGTCGACGTCGGCGGGGGTGCTGGTGTGGCCGAGGGTCAGACGCAACGAGGACCGGGCCCGGTCGTGGTCGGCACCCATCGCCAGCAGCACGTGACTGGGCTGGGCCACTCCGGCCGAACAGGCCGAGCCGGTGGAGCAGGCGATGCCCTGGGCGTCGAGCAGGAGCAGCAGGGCGTCCCCCTCGCAGCCGGGGAAGGAGAAGTGCGCGTTGCCGGGCAGCCGGTCGTCGGGGTCGCCGTTGAACACCACCTCGGGCACCGCCTCCCGGACCCGCCGCACCAGGTCGTCGCGGAGCGCCGCCACCCGGGCCGCGTACTCCTGCTGGCCCTTGACCGCTGTCTCGACGGCGACCGCGAAGGCGACGATGCCTGCGGTGTCCAGGGTGCCGGAGCGGACGTCACGCTCCTGCCCGCCGCCGTGCAGCAGCGGGGTGGCGGCGACGTCCCGGGCGAGCAGCAGCGCGCCCACCCCGATCGGGCCGCCGAGCTTGTGTCCGGTCACGGTGAGCGCGGAGACACCGCTGGCCGCGAAGTCGACAGGCACCTGGCCGACCGCCTGCACCGCGTCGGTGTGGAACGGCACCCCGTGCTCGGCGGCGACGGCGGCCAGTTCCGCCACCGGCTGCACCGTGCCGACCTCGTTGTTGGCCCACATCGCGGTCACCACGGCGACCCGGTCGGCGTGCGCGGCCAGCTCGGCGCGCAGCAGCGCCGGGTCGAGCTTGCCGGCGGCGTCGGCCGGCAGCCAGGCGACCTCGGCGCCCTCGTGGTCGGCGAGCCAGTCGACCGCGTCGAGGACGGCGTGGTGCTCGACCGCGCTGGAGACCACCCGGAACCGGGCGGGCCGGGCGGCCCGCCGGGCCCAGAAGATGCCTTTGACGGCGAGGTTGTCGCTCTCGGTGCCGCCTCCGGTGAAGACGACCTCGGACGGGCGGGCGCCCAGCACGGCGGCCACCCGCTCGCGGGACTCCTCCACCCGACGCCGGGCGCGCCGGCCCGTCGCGTGCAACGACGACGCGTTGCCGACCTCGCGGGCGGTGGCGACGTACGCCTCCAACGCCTCGTCGAGCATCGGGGTGGTCGCCGCGTGATCCAGGTATGCCATCACGGTTCAGCGTAACGGCCAGCGCACGGCCCATCGGATGCCGGACCACCTTTGCCGAAGCGTGGAGGGGCCGGGCCGGGACCGGATCGGCCCCGGCCCGGTCTCAGGCCGGTACGGCGGTGACGACGATGTTGTCCCGGTAGTGCCGGGTCTTCGGGTCGAACGGCCCGCCGCAGGTGATCAGGGTCAGCCGCGGCTTGCCGTCCCGGGCGAAGTACCGGTCCAGCGGGATCTTCGTCTTGGCGTACTCCTCGCGGGCGACGACCCGGTAGGCGCTCTGCTTGCCGTCCGCGCCGGTGGCGGTGACGGTGTCCCCCCGGTCGAGTTCGCGGAGCCGGAAGAACGCGCCCTTGCCCTGCTCCGAGCTGTCGACGTGACCGGCGATCACCACCGAGCCGGCGGCGGTCTCCAGCCCGGGGCCATACCGGTACCAGCCGATCTGGTCCACGCTCGGCGGGACGTCGAACTCGTCGGTGCGGGTGTCGACGCCCACCGGGTTGACCGTGGCGGTGACGTCGATCGCCGGGATGCGCAGCTTCACCGGCGGCACGGTCCGTTCGCCGGTCGGCAGGTCACCGGCGGTCACCGGCACCGACGGTGCGCCGCCGGTGCCGGTCGTCGGGCTCGGCGGGCTGCTGCTGGCCAGGGCCGCCGCCTCGTCCGCGCCGACGTCCCCGGCCGGCTGCGAGCCGCAGGCGACCACGGTGGCGACGGTGAGCGCGGCGACGCCGGCGGCCATCGCCGCCAGCGCCCCGCGGTGTCGCACCGTCACCGGCGACCGGTCCGGGTGGCGGCCACCCGCGCCCCGCCGCCGACCAGCAGCAGTACGCCGGCACCGGCCAGCACGTACCACCAGGTGTCGACGCCGGTGCCGGCCTGCCCGCCGGTGCCGCTGGGCACGCCGCCGGGGGCGGAGTGCAGACCGGTGATGGTCTGGGCGACCAGGTCGAGGTTCTTGGCCTCGGCCGAGCCGATCGCGTAGACGATGGTGGCGGTGCCCTCCTTGAGGTTGAGGTCCGCCGGGCCGATCGCCACGGTGTCGGTGCCGGCCAGCACCACGTCGGCCTTGACCGTGCCCGCGTCGACGTCGGCCTTGGCCTCCTTCGGGTTGGTGAGGTCCTCGAAGACCGGCTTGCCACCGGCCCGGACGTCGACCGCCGGGGCGGCGGCGGTGTGCCTGACGATCAGCCGGGCCTTGCCGGCGGCCAGCTTGGCGGTGTCGTTGACGAACGGGGTGATCTGCGGCTTGCCGTCCGCGCCGAGGTGCGCGGCGAGGCTGATGTTGGCGCCGCCCGGCACTTCGGCGTCGTCGACCTTCAGGATCGCGCTGCCGACCGGCTCGCCCGGCTTGGTCAGGGCGATGTCGTACTCGCCCTCGGGCAGGGTCAGCGGGCCGGCGACGTCACCGGGCTTGAAGTTGTCGAGGGTCTTCTTGCCGTTGACGTAGACGTCGACCGGGGTGTCCGGGATGCCGTGCACGACGGAGACCTTGGACGAGGCGGCGTACGCCGGGCCCGTGGTCGCGACGCCGACGCCGGCGAAGGCCAGAGCGGCCACCGCGCCGCCTGCGGCGACCCGACGGAAGATAGCGAGCTGCATGTCTGCCTCCTGGTGATTGGTGCTGGTTCGTCAGGTCTGGCTTGCAGAACGGGTTACGCCGCCCGTCGCACCGTCGGATGCAGCCCGGCACCACTTTCTTTTTCTTCGCCGGGGGTGCATCCGGGGCCGGTTCCGGCGACGAATAGCTGGTGAGACGAGTGGAGGCGGACCGGACCAGGAGAGTGGGGCGGAGGCTGTGGGCGTTACAGTCGGGCATGCCCCAGGGAAGGCGACCCGCCCGGTGACAGCGGTGGGAACAGCAGGACACGAACCCGAACCACCCCCCGACGAGTTGGCCGCGCGCTTCCGGGCGGGCGACGAGACCGCGCTGCGGGAGGCGTACGACCGGTTCGGCCGCGCCGTGCTCCACCTGGCGACCAGCACGTTGGCCAACCGCAGCGACGCGGAGGACGTGACCCAGGCGACGTTCGTCGCCGCCTGGCTGGGGCGGGAGACCTTCGACCCGGCCAAGGGCTCGTTGATCGGGTGGCTGCTCGGCATCGGCCGGCGCAAGGTGATCGACCGGCTGCGCGCCTCGGCCCGGGAGGCCCGGGTGGTGGAGACGGTGCGGCAGCTACCCGAACCGGTCGGCACCGGCGGGGACCCGGACACGGTGGTCGACCGGTTGGTGGTCGCCGACGAACTGGCCCGGCTCCCCGACGATCAGCGACGGATGCTGGAGCTGGCCTTCTACGACGACCTGACACACCAACAGATCGCGACGGTGACCGGGGTGCCGCTGGGCACGGTCAAGAGCCACATCAGGCGGGGCATGGCGAGCTTGAAACGCAGATGGGAGGTGGACGGTGCAGCACCTGGACCACGACCGGCTGATATTTCTGGCGCTCGGTGAGAGCGAGGCGGACCACGGCGAGACCGACCACCTCGGCGGCTGCGTGACCTGCCGGCACGAGCTGGAGTCGCTGCGGCACGTCGCCGGGCTGGGCGCGGGCACCCAGGGCCTGCACACCCTGCCCGACCCGCCGGCCCATCTCTGGGCGGGCATCCTTGCCGAACTCGACGCCGTCGCGCAGGTGCCGGCGCTGGCCGAGGCGCACCGGCAGGATCTCGCGCCGGGCCCGACACCGGCACGTCCGGCGACCGACGACGGCATCGGCCCGACCACCCGGCTTCCGGCCGGAGTGACGGGCGACCGGCACCCGGCTGCGGCGAGCGGTGACCGGCAGCCGTCAGGGGCGACCGGCGACCGGCAGCCGGCGGCCGTGACCGGTGGCCGGCCGGAGTCCCGGCGGCGGTCGTCGTCCCCCGGCGGGGGGCGTGCCACCCGACCGGCGGGCCGGGCCCGGCGGTGGCCGCGTTGGGCGACCACCGTCGTCTCGGCTACCGCCGCCGCCGCGATCGCGGTGCTCGGCACCGTCCTCGTCCTCGGCGACCGGGGGACGACACCCCGGCAGGACGTGTTGGCCAGCGCGCCGCTGGCCGCGTACGGCAGCACGCCGGCCGACGCCCGGGGCGACGCCCGGGTCTTCGCCGACGGACGACTGCACCTGCACGTCGCGAATCTCCCGGACGTTACGGGGTACTACGAGGTCTGGCTGATCAATCCGACGACCATGGAGATGTTCTCGGTGGGTGTGCTGCGGGGCAGCTCCGGCGACGCCCTGCTGCCCCTGCCCCCGAATGTTGATCTTCAGGCATACTCGGTGGTCGACGTCTCCGCCGAGCAGTACGACAACCAGCCCGCCCACTCCGGCGACAGCCTGCTGAGGGGCACCCTGACGGGCTGATCGGCGGGCCGGCTCAGCTCCCCGGCCCGCCGATCAGCTCCCATCGACGCATCCGCGCGGACCCGCCGGCCGGGCGGATACGACGGAGCCGCCGCCCGGCGGACCGGACGGCGGCTCGGTGCGGGACCCGCGACGGGTCACTTGCGCTTGCGGATCTCCTCGGCGGCCTGCGGGACGACCTTGAACAGGTCACCCACCACGCCGTAGTCGGCCAGCTCGAAGATCGGTGCCTCGCCGTCCTTGTTCACGGCGACGATCGTCTTCGAGGTCTGCATGCCGGCCCGGTGCTGGATCGCGCCGGAGATGCCCAGCGCGACGTAGAGCTGCGGGGAGACGGTCTTGCCGGTCTGCCCGACCTGGAACTGGTGCGGGTAGTAGCCGGAGTCGACCGCCGCGCGGGACGCCCCGACCGCGCCGCCGAGCAGGTCGGCCAGCTCCTCGACCAGCTTGAAGTTGTCGGCGTTGCCGACCCCGCGCCCACCGGAGACGACGATGCCGGCCTCGGTCAGCTCCGGGCGGGAGCCCTTCTGCTCGGCGACCCGCTCGACGACCTTCGCCAGCTTGTCGGTGTCGGTGACCGACACGGTGAGCTGCTCGACGGTCGGGGTGGCCGCCGCCGGGGCCGGGGTGACCGAGTTCGGCCGTACGGTGACCAGCGGCAGGCCCTTGGTGACCTTGGACTTGACGATGGTGGAGCCGGCGAAGGCGACCTGGGTGGCGGTGCCGTCGGCGTCGAGGCCGACCACGTCGGTCAGGATGCCGTTGTCCAGCTTGACGGCCAGCCGGGCGGCGATCTCCTTGCCCTCCTGGGCCGAGGCCAGCAGGACGGCGGCCGGCTGCACCCGGTTGACCAGTTCGGCCAGCACGGTGGCCTTGGGGGCCACCAGGTGACCGTCGATCTCCTCGCTCTCGGCGGCGTAGATCTTCTCCGCGCCGTACTCGCCGAGCTTGGCGGCCAGCGCCTCGGCGGCACCGGGGCCGCCGAGCACCACGGCGCTCGGGGTGCCCAGCCCACGGGCCAGGGTGAGCATTTCCAGGGTGACCTTCTTGACGCCGAACTCCCTGGTGGCTTCGACGACGACGAGTACCTCAGCCATGTTCAGACCCCTCAGACGAACTTCTCGGTGGCGAGGAACTCGACCAGCTGGACGCCGCCGGAGCCCTCGTCGGTGATCTTCGCGCCGCCGGCGCGCGGTGGACGCTTGGTGTGCTCGACGACGGCGCTGGTCGCGCCCTCGAAACCCACCTCGGTGGGCGCGACGCCCAGGTCGGCCAGGGAGAGCGTCTTCACCGGCTTCTTCTTGGCGGCCATGATGCCCTTGAAGGAGGGGTAGCGCGGCTCGTTGATGGTGTCCCAGACCGAGACGACGGCCGGGGTCGAGGCGGTGACCACCTCGTAGCCCTCCTCGGTCTGCCGCTCCACGGTCAGCGTCGCGCCGTCCACGGTGAGCTTGCGGGCACCGGTCAGCGCGGCGACCCCCAGCCGCTCGGCGAGCATGTGCGGCATGACCTGCACCCGGCCGTCGGTCGACTCGGCGCCGCAGATCACCAGGTCGGCGCCCAGCTGCCCGAGGGCGGCGGCGAGCACCTTCGAGGTGGCCACGGCGCAGGACCCGTGCAGGGCGTCGTCGAGGACGTGCACGGCGGCGTCCGGGCCCATGGAGAGCGCCTTGCGGATCGACTCGGTGGCCCGGTCCGGCCCCATGGTCAGGACGGTGACCTCGCCGCCGTGCGCTTCCTTGATCTTCAGCGCCTCCTCGATGGCGTACTCGTCCATCTCGTTGATCACGTTGTTCGCCGAACCGCGGTCGACGGTGTTGTCGTCAGCACGCAGGTTGCGGTCCGCGCCCGAATCAGGCACCTGCTTGACGAGTACGACGATGTTCATCGCGATTCGACAACCCTCCTGTTGGTGGTGTGCGATCTGCTCGCCCGGTTAAGGGCGGAGCTTTGCGCGTCGTTGACACCCGGTCAACCGCGGGCCGCTGTGCAGTTGCCCACGAACGCAATGTTACCTGCCAGTAGGTTAACCCTCTCCACCACCCACGGTGACACAGCTCACCGCGTACCGGCCGGGCCCCGCAGCGGCGTCAGGCCGGACCGACGGGGTCGGCCAGGGCGGCCCCGATCCGGGCGATCGCGTCCTGCTCGGCCGGGGTCACCCCCCGGTGTGCGCGGGCCACCTGCTCCGCGGCGGCCAGCACCAGCTCGCGGTACGCCGACACGTCGGCCGGGGACTTCTCCCGCAGGATGTCCACCGCCCGGGCCAGCGCCGGCAGCACCACCGACTCGACGTCCAGGGCCGAGTCCCGGGGCAGCCGGGGCAGCCCACCGGCGCTGAGCGCCTCCTTCACCAGCCCGCTGGCCCCGGCGAACGCCCCGGACGCGGCGAAGCTCTCCCGGATCATCGCGAACACCCCCGGGTCGGCGTTCGACACCAGGAAGACCGCGCCGAACGCGCCCGTCTTGAGGACCTGCTGCTCGTCGTCCGTCAGCCGCTGCTCCATGATCACGGAGTGTAGACGTACGGGGTGGTCGTGGTGACCGGGACGAAGCCGAGTCGCTCCAGGATGGGCCGGCTGTCCTCCGACGCGTCCACCTGCAACAACACCTTGCTGCGCTGGTCGGCCAGCCGGGCCCGGTAGACCACCAGCGCCCGGTAGACGCCCCGGCGTCGCCACTGCGCCAGTGTCGAACCGCCCCACAGGCTGGCGAAGCCGGTGCCGTTGAGATAGCGCACCCAGCCGGCGCTGACCACCGTCTCCCCCGCCTCGGCCACCACCACGGTGATCGACCGCGGGTCCGCCTCGATCTCCCGCAGCAGGCCGGTGACCAGGTGCGAACGGTCCTCGCCCCAGACCTCCTCCTCCATCGCGGCGATCCGCTCCAGGTCGTCGAGGCCGGTGACCTCGCGTAGCCGTACCCCCTCGGGGAGCACCGGCACGGCGGCGGCCAGCGGCGCGACCGGGCCGATCACGACGGTCTCCCGCTCCTGCGGGACGAAGCCGGCGGCGCGCAGCCGGTCCGGCAGGTCGGCGGGCTCGTCGTGGCTGTTGTGCTTCCACTCCACCGGCTCGCCGCGCTGCCGGAACAGGTCGACCTGGCGGGCGATCAGCGCGTCCAACTCCGGCCCGGCCAGCCCGTCCAGCGTGCGGTAGGTGAGGAAACCGCCGTGGTCCAGGCCCAGGATGCGCACCAGCGGCCCGTCGCGTTCGACGGTCACGCCGGCCGGGACCGGGTCGGGGATCTCCGGCCGGAGCTGCCGGTCGTAGCTGTCGCGCAGGGTGGAGGCATCAAGATCGGTCATCGGTCCAGGCTATGCCGGTGGCAAAGCGGATAATCGGCGTCGTGTGGCAGGCGATCAGACGGTGGTTCGACCCGTCGGACCTCGACTCCGTGGGCACCACCCCCGACTACCGCTTCTCCCTGGCCAACGAACGGACCTTCCTGGCCTGGCTGCGCACCGGGCTGGCACTGATCGCCGGCGGGCTGGCCGCCGCCCAGTTCCTGCCGCCGCTACCGCTGCGGCACCTGCGGGAGGCGATCGCGGTGACACTGCTGCTGCTCGGCGGCACCGTCGCCGTCCGCGCGGTGGACCACTGGTCACGCACCGAACGGGCCATCCGGCTCGGGCGACGCCTGCCGGCCTCCCGGTTCCCGGCCGTGCTCGCCCTGATCGTGGCGGTGGGCGCGCTGCTGCTGGTGGTGGCCCTCCTGGCCCGTGGGGTGAGCGGCAGGTGACCGGACTCCCGGCGGACGACGTCGGCGGACGCGACCCCGGCCTGCAACCCGAGCGCACCCGGCTGGCCTGGCGACGCACCGGGCTGGCGTACACGGTGGTGGCGGTGCTGGCGGTCCGGCTGGCGCTCACCGGTGACGTCGGCGGGGCGCTGCTCGCCGGGGCCACCGTGCTGGCCTGGTGGGCGACGCTGGTGGTGGGCTGGGGCCGGGCCACCGGTCGCCGGCGGTCCCGCCTGGACGCGCGGGCCGTACCACTGGTGGCCCTCGGCACGGCCGGCCTGGCGCTGCTGTGCGTGTCGCTCGTGCTGCGCGGGGTGTGGTGACGCGCGCGGCTGCGCCATGATGGGTGCATGGCCCGGCTCTATGTGCTGTTGTTCCTGCTCCAGGTGGTGCTCGCCGCCTGCGCGCTGATCAGTTGCCTCTCCGCCGAGGACGGGACGGTCCGCGGGCTGCCCCGGTTCGCCTGGGTGGTGGTCATCCTGTTCCTCCCGTTGGTCGGCTCGATCGCCTGGTTCCTCGCCGGCCGCCCGGTCGCCGAGGGTGACCGCCGCCGGGGCTGGCCGTCGGCCGGTCGACGGCCCGTCGCGCCCGACGACGATCCCGAGTTCCTCAAGTCGATCGACGAGCGCGTCCGCCGCGACGACAACGCCCTCTTCCAGCGGTGGGAGGAGGACCTGCGTGGCCGGGAGGACGACCCGCGCCGCCGCGACGGCGGCCCGTCCCCCGACGACACCGCGCCCCCGGCCGGTCCGGCGTCCGCCGACCGCACGCCGCCGCGGAAGGACGCCGCTCCCCGGGAGGGTGAGCGGCCCCGCGACGGCGAGCGGCCCGAACTCTGACGGCGGCCGGGGTCACACCCGCCGGCGCAGTCCCCGCACCGCGAGCGGGGCGAAGACGGCGGCGATGACCGCCGCCCACAGCAGCGACTGGAGCACCGGCGTGGCCACCGGCCCGCCGACCAGCAGCCCCCGCAGCGCGTTCGCCAGGATCGTCACCGGGTTCACCTCGACCCAGTGTTGCAGCCAGGACGGCATGGTCTCGGTCGGCACGAACGCGTTACTGGTGAAGCTCAGCGGGAAGATCACCGTGAAGCCGAAGATCTGCACCTTGTCCGGCTCGCTGACCAGCACCCCGACCAGCACCGACATCCAGGCGGCGGCGAGCGAGAAGACCAGCAGCAGGACGAACGCGCCGAGCAGGCCGAACACCCCGTTGCCGAGCCGGAAGCCGAGGATCATCCCGACGCCGAGCAGCAGGGTCAACGACCACGCCTGCTTGACCGTGTCGGCGACGATCCGACCGGCGAGCGGGGACCAGCGGGCCACCGGCAGCGACCGGAGCCTGTCGAACACCCCCTTGGTCAGATCCTGGTTGAGGCCGAAACCGGTGGTCATCGTGGCGAAGAAGGCGTTCTGCACGATGATGCCCGGCAACGCGAAGGTCAGGTACTCCCCCGGGCTGCCGGAGATCGCCCCGCCGAAGACGTACGTGAACAGCAGCACGAACATCACCGGTTGGATGCTCAGGTCGAGCAGCTCCATCGGGTTGTGCTTGATCTGCACCAGGCTGCGCCAGGCCAGCGTGCCGGTGTGCCGCAGCCCGGCGGTCGGGCCGAGCCGGCGGGCCGGCGTGGCGGGGGCCGCCGGGGCGGAGACGGTCGCGGCGGTCATGCCGGGCTCCCTTCCAGGGCCGGACTGGTCTCGTCCTCGGCCCGGTGGCCGGTGAGGGAGAGGAACACCTCGTCGAGGCTGGACCCGCGCAGGGCCAGCTCGCCGACCTGCACCTCGGCGTCGTCGAGCCGGCGGACCACGGCGGGCAGCGCGTCCGGACCGTTGACCGGCGCGCTGACCGTGGTCTGGGTGACCTCCGGGTCGACCCCGGTCACCGCGCCGACGACGGCGAGCACGGTGGGCAGGTCGGCGGCCTCGACCGGCCGGACGGTCAGCACCTGGCCGCCGGTCTTGGCCTTCAGCTCCTCCGGGGTGCCCTGGGCGATCACCCGCCCGTGGTCGACCACGGCGATCTCGTCGGCCAACTGGTCGGCCTCCTCCAGGTACTGCGTGGTCAGCAGCACGGTCACCCCCTCGGCGACCAGACCCCGGACGATGTCCCACAGGTCGTTACGGCTGCGCGGGTCGAGGCCGGTGGTCGGCTCGTCGAGGAAGAGCACCTGCGGCCGACCGACCAGGCTGGCCGCCAGGTCGAGCCGGCGGCGCATGCCCCCCGAGTAGGTCTTGGCGGCCCGGCCGGCGGCGTCGGTGAGCTGGAACCCGGCCAGCAGCTCGGCCGCCCGGTCCCGGGCGCCCCGCCGGGACAGGCCCAGCAGCCGGCCGATGAGCAGCAGGTTCTCGGTGCCGGTCAGGTTCTCGTCGACCGAGGCGTACTGGCCGGTGAGGCCGATCAGCTGGCGGACCCGGTGGGCGTCGCGCCGGACGTCGTACCCGCCGACGGTGGCGTGCCCCTCGTCGGCGGCGAGCAGGGTGGCGAGCACCCGTACCGCGGTGGTCTTGCCGGCGCCGTTGGGGCCGAGCAGACCGAAGACCGTGCCGGCCGGGACCGCCAGGTCGACCCCGGCCAGGGCGGTGGTGTCGCCGAACCGGCGCACCAGCCCCTCGGCGCGGATGGCGTGTGTCATCAGAACTCCCGTCGTTATCGCTGGATCGTCCAACGATGAGCGAGGGGTCTGACGTTACGTGCGTCGCCGCTGACATTCCGCCGATTTATCCGCCCGGCAGAACCCGACCGCCGCCGGGCCCAGCGGCGGTCGCGGGCCGCGTGGTCAGGCCAGGTTGGACGAGCGCGGGTACGCGTCGGCCGGGTCGGTGAGCACGTTGACCAGGTACGGCACCCCGGCGTCGAACGCCCGCCCCAGCGCCGGGCCGAGGTCGGCGGCCTTCGCCACCGTCTCCCCGGCGCCGCCGAGCGCCTCCACCACCTTGTCGTAGCGCAGTTCGGGCTGGAGGTCGGCGGCGACGTCGTAGCCGTACATGGCCCGCATCGGGTGCTTCTCCAGCCCCCAGATGCCGTTGTTGCCGACCACGATCACCACCGGCAGCCGCTGCCGGACCAGCGACTCGACGTCCATCAGCGAGAAGCCGGCCGCGCCGTCGCCCATCAGCACGCAGATCTGCCGGTCGGGGTGGCTGACCCGGGCCCCCATCGCATAGCCCATCCCGGTGCCCAGACAGCCGTACGGGCCGGGGTCGAGCCAGGTGCCGGGCTGCGACGGCTCCAGGTAGCGCCCGGCGTACGAGACGAAGTCGCCGCCGTCGCCGATGGTGATCGCGTCCGGGGCCAGGGCCCGGCGCAGCTCGCCGTAGACCCGGGCGGGGCGGATCGGGTCGGTGTCGGCGGCCATCTCGGCGGCGTCGCGGGCCCGTGCCGCGTCCTCGGCGGTGCGCAGCCGCTCGATCCAGTCGGCGTGGTCGGCCCGGTCGCCGGTGTGGTCGGCGAACGCGGACAGGATCAGCCGCAGGTCACCGGCGGGGCTGGCGGCCGGCTGGACGTGCCCGGCCCGCTGGGTGGGGGCGTCGACGACGTGCACCACCGCCGCGTCGCCGAAGTCGCCGAAGCTGAGCCGGAAGTCCAGCGGGGTGCCGACGACGACCACCACGTCCGCGTCGCCGAGTGCGACCCGGCGGGCCTTGGCGAAGGCGAGCGGGTGTTCCGGCGGGAGCGCGCCGCGTCCCATGCCGTTGGTGAAGACCGGCACCTGCAACGCCTCGGCGGCCTCGCGGAGCGCGGCGACGGCGTCCCCGGCGTACACGTCGGAACCGGCGATGATCACCGGTCGGGCGGCGGCGGCGATCAACCGGGCGGCCTTCGTCACCTCGTCCGGGTCGGGTTCGACCGGCGCGACGGGCGTCGGGGCGGGCAGGTCGGCGTCGCCGACGGAGAAGATCGCCTCCAGCGGGAAGTCGAGGAAGACCGGGCCCCGGTGCGGGGTGAGCGCGGTGGTCAGCGCGGCGCAGACCGCGCGGGGGATGTCGTCGGCGGTGAACACCGTCTCGGCGTGCTTGGTGACCGGGGCGACCAGCGGCAGGTGGTCCATCTCCTGGAGGCTGCCGGAACCCCACCGGAACTGCGGGGCCCGCCCGCCCAGCACCAGCACCGGCGAGGCGTTGAAAAAGGCGCTGGTCAGGCCGGAGATGCCGTTGGTGACGCCGGGGCCGGCGGTGAGCACGGCGAGGCCGGGACGGCGCTGGAGCTTGGCCACCGCCTCGGCGGCGAAGACGGCCGACTGCTCGTGCCGGACGTCGTAGAGCGGGAAGCCGGCGGTGTGGGCGGCGTCGTAGAGCGGGAAGACGTGCCCGCCGGAGAGGGTGAACATCTCCCGTACGCCGTACGCCCGCAGTGCCGCCAGCGCCAACGCTCCGCCGTGACCCTCGACCCGTTCCGTCATCGCCGCTCCCCTCGTCCGCTGACCGGAGTCACACGCTACTGGCCGGTAGGCGGGATGTGAACAGTTCTCGGCACGGTGCCGGCGACGGGACGGTGGCCCGCCCCGGGGCCCACGGATCGCGGTCCCGGGGCGGGGGCGGGTCAGCGGCCGGTGAAGTCGGGCTTGCGCTTCTCGACGAACGCGGCCATCCCCTCACGCCGGTCGTCGGTGGCGAAGAGTCCGGCGAAGAGCTGGCTCTCCCAGGCCAGCCCGGAGCCGAGGTCCATGTCCAGCCCGGCGTCGACCGCCAGCTTCGCCGCCCGCAACGCCTGCACCGGCCCGGTCAGGTAAGGGCGCACCAGCGCGACGGCGGTGTCGTAGACCTCGGCCGCCGGGGCGACCCGGTCGGCCAGCCCGATCCGCAGCGCCTCCGCCGCGTCCACCATCCGGCCGGACATGATCAGATCCTTCGCGCGGGCCGGACCGACCAGCCGGGCCAGCCGCTGGGTGCCGCCCGCACCGGGGATGACGCCGAGCTTGATCTCCGGCTGGCCGAGCTTGGCGTCCTCGGCCACCACCCGCCAGTCGCAGGCCAGCGCCAACTCGCAGCCGCCACCGAGGGCGTACCCGGTGATCGCGGCGACCACCGGCTTGGGGATCCGGGCGAGCGCGCCGACGGCGCTGGACAGGTCGGCGGCCCGCTCGGCCATGTCCACGTAGGACATGTCGGCCATCTCCTTGATGTCCGCGCCGGCGGCGAAGACCTTCTCCCCGCCGTACACGATGACGGCGCGGACGGCCGGGTCGGCGGCGGCGGCCGTGGCGGCGGCCCGCAGTTCCTCCTGGACCTGCTTGTTGAGCGCGTTCATCGGTGGCCGCTCCAGCCGGATGGTGCCGATGCCGTCCCTGGTCTCCAGCCGCACGAACTCGCTCACGCTGCCCTCACTTCCTCGTCGAAGTCGCGTGCCAACCTTACGACCCGGGTCGTTGGGGTACGTAGTCTGGTGTTCGCCACCCGCGCTCGGGAGTCCAGCGATGATCACGTACTACGACGACCGGTCGGTGCAGGTCACCTCCGCCGCCATCCGGGTCGACGGCCGGGCCTTCCCGCTGGCCGAGATCGGCCTGGTCTGGCACCGCCGGGGCGACCGCTCCTGGCGGGTGCTGGCCGGGCGGGGCGCGATCGGGGCAGCCCTGGCGGGCCCGCTGGTGGCCGCGGTGGGCGGCATCGCGGTGGCGGTCCGGCTGCACCGCTCCCCCACCGTCACGATCGCCATCGTCGGGGCGTCGGTGCTGGTCGGGCTGGCCGTCGGGCCGGTCGCCGACTTCCTCTTCGACCGCCTGGACCGCTCCTGGGACCGGGGCAGCCGGCAGCGTGAGCTGTGGGTGCGCTGGCAGGGGCGGCCGGTGCTGCTGCTGAGCACCGGCGACGCGCTGCGCTTCGGCCGGATCTACCGGGCGGTGCAGCGGGCGATGGAGAATGCCGCCCCGCCCCGCCGGCCCGGCGGGTCACCGGCGCGGGCGACGGGGCCGGGCACGCCCGGCCCGGACAGCAGGCGCTGACCGCCCCGACGCGACAGGGTGCCGGGTCGGGGCTGAGTCGGGGCGCAGGGCGGGGCCCCTCGCGCGGACCGCCTGGCGCGCGACCCGGCGCACGATCCGTCGGCCACACAGCGGCACCGGTCGCCTGCGAACGGTTAGGGTTAGTGATGACCCTCTATTACCGGGACGACACGGTGCAGGTGACCTCCGAGTCGATCCGGGCCGGCGGGCAGGTCGTACGGATCGCCGACGTCGCGTACGTCTGGCACGCACGCGGGGCCACCACGATGGCCGTCCGGTCCCGCATCCTCGGGCGCGGGATGCTGGTGCTGCTGCTCTCGCTGCCCCCGTTGATCGCGCTGATCTGTGTGGTCTCGCTGGTCTGGTCGGCGCAGGACCGGGGCGAGTGGAAACCGGCCCTGCTCGTGCTGGCCGCCTGCGGCGTCGGGGTGCTCGCCCTGCTGCCCTTCCTGGAGCTGCCGCTCGGCTGGCTGGACCGGTCCTACGAACGCGGCAACAAGGTCAACGAGCTGTGGGTGCAGCACCTGGGGCAGGAGGTGATGCTGCTGCGTACCCCGGACGCGCTGCGGTTCGGGCAGATCTACCGCGCCGTCCAGCGTGCCGTCGAGCAGCAGGGGGAACCCCGGTGACACCGGTCCGCCCCGGCCGCGGTCGGCCCCGCCCCGTGGCCGCGGGTCAACTCAACGGCAGCGCGGTGGCGAGCGGCCAGGCCACCAGGACCGCACCCACCAGGGCCGGTGCCCACCAGGGCGCACCGGTCCGCCGCAGCACCGCCGCCCAGGCGGCCTGCCAACCGAACAGCACCGCGAACAGCGGCACCACCAGCAGCACGAAACCGGGGGCCACCCCCACCACGGCCGCCCCGCCCAACGCCGGTACGGCGAGCGCGCCGACCGCCGCGTACCGCCAGCTCCGCCCCTGCGTGACCAGCTCCGCGCCGGCCAGGAACGCCAGGCAGCCGACCGCCACCACCGGCAGCAGCCACCACCGGGCGCCCACCGGCCGCGCCCAGGTGAGACCGAGGTGGATCGGCACGGCGACGGCGGCCACGGCGTACCCGGTCAGCAGCAGGGCCGCGACCACCGGCCGCAGCGGTGTGTGCCCGTCGGCCGGGACAGGGTCGTCGGCCGCAGCCGGCCCGACGAGGGCGGGGCCACCGACCGGGACAGGGTCGTCGGCCGCAGCCGGCCCGACGAGGGCGGGGCCACCGACCGGGACAGGGTCGTCGGCCGCAGCCGGCCCGACGGAGGCGGGGCCGGCGGGGAAGAGGCGGCCCGGCACGTGCCGGACGGCTGCCAGCAGGACGCCGGTGACCAGCAGGAAACCGGTCAGGTAGTCGCCGACGGCGAGCGGCAGACGGGTGGTCGGCAGCACCCGGGCGAGCAGCACCCCCGGGCCGATGGCGGCCGTCGCCACCGCCAGCACGACGGGTGCCGGGGCGACCTGTCGCCCGCGCCGGGGGCGCGGACGGTGGCCGGTCAGCACGGCCGCCAGTGGCACGAAGCCGAGCCCGAAACCGAGCAGCAGCAGCCCCGCCGGGACCAGTCGGGCGGCCGGACGCGGTGCCGCACCGCCGCCACCACCGACCCATCCGGCGACCTCACGGTGGGTGCGCTCGGCGAAGAGCACCGAGATGTGCTCGACGCCGGGAACGACCACCACCCGTCGCCCGACGCCCCGCCGGGCGGTCGCCTCGGCGGTGGCCCGGAAGGCGGGGAACTCCAGGCCGCCGACGATCAGCAGCAGCCGCTGCGGCCGGGCGTCGGGCAGGTCACCGCCGTCGGGCAGCGAGATGGCGACGGTGCCGGCGATGTCGGGGTGGCCGGCGGCGTACCTGGTCACCGCGCCCGCACCCATCGAGTGTCCGACCAGGACGATCCGTGTCGGGTCGACGTCGGGCCGGCCCCGCAGGTGGGCGACGGCGACCGCCAGGGCGTGTTCCAGGGCGACGCGGGACGCGGCGTCGTCGCCGCCCGCCCCGGGCAGCCCGGCCGGGTTGCCGCCGTGCCCGGCAAAGTCGAGCAGCAACGCGACCGCGCCCCGTCGGGCGGCCGTGTCGGCGAGCGGACGCATCAACCGGGCCGAACCGGCGAAGCCGTGCGCGATCACCACCCCCGGCCGACGCGCCGCGCCCGCCCCGTCGTCGGTCCGCACCTCGGTCAGCGGCACCCCGTCGACGGTGACCTGCCGGGTGGCCAGGCCCGCGTCCGCCCGGAACAGTCCGTAGCCACCGAGGAGCAGGGCGAGCACGGCGAGGACCGTCAGCGCCGCGTGGCCCCGACCGGCCGGCGGCTCGCCGGGGGGACGGAGCGACATGCCGGCACCCTACCGCCCATCCGGGCACGAACCGGCACCCGCTTCCCCGCTCGCCCGGGGCCGGGGCCGTGCTCCGGGCCAGGGCCGCCGATCGTGCTCCCCGGGCCCACGACCCGCGGACCGACCGGGTCGGCCACTGCCCACCGACCGTGCCGGCGGGCGGCACTGGCCGACCCGGCGCACACTGGGTCACATGGCCATCCCCCTGCCCCGACCGGCCGCCGTCGTCGGCCTCACCCGCTCCGCCCTCGACCAGGCGTTCGGTTCGGCCGCCTCGTTCGCCGCCGTACCGGCCCGCGCCTTCGCCGTGCTCGACGGGGTGGAGGCGCTGCTGGCCCGGATCAACGGGGTGGTGGACCGGATCGAGGGCACCCTGGACCGCACGGACCGGGTGCTCACCGACGCCGAGGAGGCGGTGCGGGAGGTGGCGGTGATCAGCGCGGCGGCGACCACGGCCATCACCCGGGCCACCGACGTCGCCGATGCGGCAGCCGGGGTGGTGGCCGGGGCCGGGCAGGTGTCGAGGGCGGCCGGCGTGGTGGTCGCCGAGGCCGAGGCGGTGGCCGACCGGGCCGCCGGTACCGTGGCCACCGCCGGTAGCGCCGCCACCGTCGCGGCCGAGCTGCTCGCCGCGTACGAGCCGGCGTTGCGGCGGGGTGCGCCGATGGCGAACCGGTTCGTGGCCGAGCTGAGCCACGAGGAACTGGCTGCGGCGATCCGCCTCGTCGACGAGCTACCGAAACTCAAGGAGCACCTGACCTCGGACGTGCTGCCGATCCTGGCCACCCTCGACCGGGTCGGCCCGGACCTGCACGACCTGCTCGACGTGACCCGTGACCTCAAGCTCGCCGTCGCCGGCATCCCCGGCCTGGGCATGCTGCGTCGCCGGGGTGAACGGCTCAGCGACGACCCGGCCGGCTGAGCCGTCGGTCAGGTGGCGGGGGTGTAGAGGGCGTCGATCTCGGCACGCTCGGGCAGCGCCACCGACGCGCCGAGCCGCCGCACGCAGGCCGCACCGGCCGCCGCCGCCCAGCGCACCGCGTCGACCACCGGCCGGCCCTCACCCCAGGCCACAGCCAGGGCCCCGGTGAACGCGTCCCCGGCGGCGGTCGTGTCGACCACGTCCACCGCGACAGCGGGCACGTGCACGGCGGGGGCGTCCCGCTCGACGTACCAGGCACCCCCGCCGCCGAGGGTGAGCACCGCCCGGGGCACCAGGGCCAGCAGCGCCCCCGGATCGTCCCGTCCCCGGCCGGTGAGCAGGTGCGCCTCGGTCTCGTTGACCACCAGCAGGTCCACCGCCGCCAGCAGTTCGGCGGGCACCTGCCGGGCCGGTGCGGCGTTGAGGATCACCCGGGTGCCGGCGGCCTGTGCTGCCAGCGCCGCCTCGGTCACCGTCTCGACCGGGATCTCCAGCTGGGCGACCAGCACGTCCGCCCCGCGTACGGCGGAAAGCTCAGCGGTGGTGAGGGCGGTGAAGGCGGCGTTCGCGCCGGGGGTGACCAGGATGGCGTTCTCCCCGGCCGCGTTGACCATCACCAGGGCGACCCCGGATGCCCCGTAGACCACCCGCAGGTGGCTGGCGTCCACCTGGGCGGCGGTGATCCTGGCCCGCAGGGTGACCCCGAACGAGTCGGAGCCGAGCGCGCCGAGGAAGGTGCAGGCGGCACCGGCGCGGACGGCGGCGATGGCCTGGTTGGCGCCCTTACCGCCGGGCACCATCACGAAGTCGTCGCCGAGGACGGTCTCGCCGGGTCGGGGCAGCCTCGGACCGGCCCCGACCACGTCCATGTTCGCGCTGCCCACCACAACGATCCGACTCTGCCGCACTCCACCCCCCACCAAACCCCCACCCTCCCCACCACCCCACCAACCACGACAAGTCTAAATCCCCACCCCACCCACCCCTCCCACCCACCCGCCCATCCGGTCGATCATGGACTTACGGTGGCCGCAAAAGGGGCATGGGAGGGCCTTTCCCCCACCACAACTCCATGATCGACGCCGGGGTGGGGGGTGGGGGTGGGGGTGGGGGGTTAGGTGGCGCGGGCGGTCCAGCGGGGGCCGTGGCGTTCGACCAGGAGGGGGAGGCCGAAGGTCTTGGTGAGGTTGTCGGCGGTCAGGGTGTCGGCGAGCAGGCCCTGGGCGACCACCGCGCCGTCGCGCAGCAGCAGGGCGTGGGTGAACCCGGGCGGGATCTCCTCGACGTGGTGGGTGACCAGCACCAGGGCCGGGGCGTCCGGGTCGTGGGCCAGCTCGGCGAGCCGCCCGACGAGGTCCTCGCGGCCACCCAGGTCGAGCCCGGCGGCCGGCTCGTCGAGCAGCAGCAGTTCCGGATCGGTCATCAGGGCGCGGGCGACCTGCACCCGCTTGCGTTCACCCTCGGAGAGGGTGCCGTACGCCCGTTCCGCCAGGTGGCCGACGCCGAGCTGCCCGAGCAGGGCACGGGCGCGGGCCTCGTCGGCCTGGTCGTAGCTCTCCCGCCAGCGGCCGACCACCGACCAGGCGGCGGTGAGCACGACGTCACCGACCCGCTCCTCGGCGGGGATGCGCTCGGCCACGGCGGCGGTGGTCAGGCCGATCCGGGTCCGCAACTCGGTGAGGTCGGTGCGGCCGATCCGCTCGCCGAGCACGTGCGCGACACCGGCGCTCGGGTGCAGTTGGCCGCAGGCGAGGTTGAGCAGGGTGGTCTTGCCGGCGCCGTTGGGGCCGAGCACCACCCAGCGTTCGTCCAGCTCGACCCGCCAGTCGACGTCGTGCAGCAGGGCGGTGCCGGATCGCCGGACGGCGACGCCGTCCAGGCTGACCACCAGATCCGCGTCCACGGTCGGGGGGGTGGCTGCGGCGGGGAACGGGTCACCAGTCACCGCTCCATCCAACCACGCAGCCCGAGGCCGCCCCCCACGGGCGGGTGGCCCGGCCATAGGGTGGGGCACCGTGTCGTTGGTCACCATCCCGGGAGGACGACCCATGCCCGTACGAGACGAGGGGCGGTGCGGATGAGCGCGGTCATCGAGATCGCCGGTCTGCGCAAGACGTTCCGCACCATCCGGCGGGGCAGGCGGGTGGCGGTCGACGGCTTCGACATGGTCGTCGAGGCCGGTCAGGTGCACGGCTTCCTCGGCCCCAACGGCTCCGGCAAGACCACCACGCTGCGTGCCCTGTTGGGGCTGGTCAACGCCGACGCCGGGGAGCTGCGGGTGCTGGGTGCCCCGGCCCCGGAGCAGTTGGGTCGGGTCACCGGGCGGGTGGGCGCGATCGTGGAGAGTCCGCAGTTCTTCGGCAACTTCACCGGGCACCGGACGTTGCGGTTGCTGGCGGTGGCCGGTGGCGTGCCGACGTCCCGGGTGGACGAGGTGCTCGACCAGGTGGGCCTGCGGGAACGGGGCGAGGACCGGGTGCGCAGCTACTCGCTGGGCATGAAGCAGCGGCTCGCCGTCGCGTCGGCGTTGTTGAAGAACCCGGAGCTGCTGATCCTGGACGAGCCGGCGAACGGGCTGGACCCGGCCGGTATCCGGGAGATGCGGGACCTGATGCGGACCCTCGCCGGGTCCGGGGTGACCGTGCTGGTGTCGAGCCACATCCTGGCCGAGATCCAGCTGATCTGCGACCACGTCACGATCATCGCGAGGGGTCGTCGGGTGGCGGCCGGCCGGGTGGACGACGTGCTGGCCGGGCACGACCCGCACGAGTGGCGGGTCCGGGTGGCCGAGTCGGAGCGGGGCGCGGAGCTGCTGCGGGAGGTCGGGCTGACGGTAGCCGTCCACCCCGACGACGTGCTGGTGGTCGGGGGCGCGTCGGAGCCGGAGCTGATCAGCAGCACCCTCGGCGGGCAGGGGTTGTGGGTACGCGAGCTGACCCCGATCCGGCCGGACCTGGAGAGTGTCTTCCTCGACCTCACCGCCGGCGCGGCCCCGCCCCGGCAGGCGGACGACACCGCCGGCGACGAGCCGCTGATCGAACTGGACCGGACCGACGGTCGGAGGGTGGACGCGTGAACCTGGTCCGTGCCGAGGTGGAGCGGTTGACCGCGCGCCGCTTCGTCCAGTTGATGGTGCTGCTGCTCGCGGTGGCTTTCGCGGTGACCACCGCGACCACCCTGATCGGGTCGCACCGGCCGACGGCGCAGGAGTTGTCCGCCGCGCAGCAGCAGGCCGCGCAGGCGGTGGCCGCGATGGAGGCGGAGCACACCCGCTGCCTGCGGGTCCGGGCCGGCGAGATCCCGATCACCGAGGACTCGGGCTACGTGCCGGCCGACTGCGGTGAGCTGGACCCGGCGCGGATGGAGCGGCTGCCGGTGGCCACCGACTACCTCACCTCGGTCTTCGTCTTCTCCCAGGAGGCGCGGGGGTTGCTCTACTTCCTGATCGCGTTCCTGGTGCTGTTCGGCTTCCTGGTGGGCGCGTCGTACATCGGGGCCGACCTGAACTCGGGCGGGGTGGTCAACCTGCTGCTGTGGCGTCCGGGCCGGCTGAGCGTGCTCGGCACGAAGCTGGGCACCCTGGTCGGGGTGGTGGCCGTGCTCGCGGTGCTGGCATCGGTGCTCTATCTGGGCACCTTCTGGACGATCGGGCAGACGGCCGGCGCGCCGGGCCCGCTGGACGGGCAGTTCTGGGGCGGGCTCGGGGCGATCTACGGGCGGGGTCTGGTGCTGGTACTGCTGTCGACCGTGCTCGGCTTCGGGATCGCCACGCTGGGCCGGCACACCTCGGCGGCGCTCGGCGCGGTCGCCGCGTACGCGGTGGTCTGGGAGATGGGCGTCCGGCTGGTGCTGCAGATCCTCGACGTGGCCCGGGCCGACCTGCTGATGCTCTCCAACTACCTGGGCGCCTGGCTGTCCGGCCGGTTGGAGTTCTGGGACGACCGGGGTTGCGCGCCGGGCAGCGGCCTCTGCGACGGCGGTTTCTACACGATCACCTGGGGGCCGGCACTGCTGGTGCTGCTGGCGCTGACCGGTGCGGTCACCGGGTCCGCGTTCGTCGCGTTCCGCCGCCGCGACCTGGTCTAGGGGCGGCCCGACCCGCGCCGATCACGGCAACATCTTGCCGTGATCGGCGCAGTGGTGAAGTATTCCTTCATGGTGACGGGCGGGCAGGGTGGTCGGTCAGCCGACGGTCGACCCGAACACCTCGTCCCGCACGGCGTCCAGTGCGGTCCGCAGCGCCCCCCGCAGGATCGGCTCCTCGGTCAGCCCGGTGGGCACCACCCGGGGCCGGACCAGGGTGATCGCGGCCACCTCGTGTTGCACCCGTTCGGCCAGCGCCGCCCCGCCGGCCTGCCCCACCTCACCGGCGAGCACCACCAGCGGCGGGTCCAGCACCACGCAGGTGCTGGCCACCCCGAGGGCGAGCCGTCGGGCCAGCTCGTCGAGCAGCGGGCCACCGGCGGTGCCGGCGGCGATGGCGGCCCGCACGGCACCTGCCGCGTCGGGCGCGTCGATGCCGTGCTCCCGGGCCACCGCCTGGACCGCGTCCGCCCCGGCGAGCTGCTGGAACGCCGGCTTGGCCCGACGCGAGACGTCCCGGGGGATCGGCACCCCCGGCACCGGCAGGTAGCCGATCTCGCCGGCCGCGCCGCTGCTGCCGTGGTGCAGCCGGCCCCCCAGCATGATCGCCAGGCCCACCCCGGCACCGACCCAGACCAGGACGAAATCCGCCAGCCCCTGTGCCGCCCCGGACTGCGCCTCGGCGACGGCGGCCAGGTTGACGTCGTTCTCGAAGACGACCGGGGTGTGCAGGTCCTCGCGCAGCGCGGCGAGCAAACCCCGGTGCCAGCGGGGCAGGTTGAACGCGAACGTGATGTCCCCGGTGGCCGGGTCGACCAGACCCGGGGTGCCGAGCACCACCCGCCGTACGCTGTCCAGCTCCGCGCCGGCCCGGCTGGCCGCCTGCACCACCGCCGTGTGCACCACGCCGACCGGGTCGTCGGTGTCCCGGGTGGACTGCTCGACCTGGCTGACCACCGCGCCCGTGATGTCCGCACAGGCGGCCACCACCCGCTCCGCCCCGACGTCCACCCCGACCACGTACGCGCTGCCCGGCCGCACGGCGTACAGCTGCGCGTTCGGCCCCCGCCCACCGGCCTGCTCACCGACCCGGGCGACCAGTCCCCGCTCCTCCAGCCGCTCGACCAGCTGCGAGGCGGTGACCTTGGACAGGCCGGTCAGCTCGCCGAGCCGGGCGCGGGTGAGCGGGCCGCGTTCGAGCAGGAGCTCCAGCGCCGCACGGTCGTTGAGCGCCCGCAACAGTCGGGGGGTTCCGGGCAGCCGGGTCGCACTCATGCCACGTCCTCTGGTTTCCGTAAACTCTGCTAACCGAATCGCGTTGATCAGGGATGTCCGTAGCGTATCGGCCGGCCCGCGGCGGGTAACTCGGACGACCCGGCCGCCCGGGACGACACACGTGCCGTCCACCGGCACACGCCGACATCCGGCCGGTCCGCCCGTGGCGCGGGTTCGGGCGGCGGGAGAGGGGGTTCAGGTGGGGATCGATCCAGGACTGCGCCGGCTGGCGCTGGGCACGCTGCTGGCCGCGTACCCGGGGCCGGTGCCGCCGGACTGGGCGGTCGCGCTGGTCGCCGAGGGGCTGGCCGGGCACACCCTGTTCGGCGGCAACGTGCACGACCCGGGCCAGCTCGCGGCGAGCACCGCCGCGCTGCGCGCCGCCCGGCCCGACGTGCTGCTCGCCATCGACGAGGAGGGCGGCGACGTGACCCGGCTGGCACACGCCACCGGCAGCCCGTACCCGGGCAACGCGGCGCTCGGCGCGGTCGACGACACCGCGCTCACCCGGGAGGTCTACGCGGCGATCGGCGTCGAGTTGGCCGCCGTCGGCGTCACCGTCGACCTGGCCCCCACGGTGGACGTGAACACCGCCGACGACAACCCGGTGATCGGCACCCGCGCGTTCGGGGCCGACCCGGCGCGGGTGGCCGCCCACACGGCCGCCGCCGTGGCGGGTCTCCAGTCGGTCGGGGTGGCGGCCTGCGCCAAGCACTTCCCCGGCCACGGCGCGACCGTCGCCGACTCGCACCACGAGCTGCCCACCGTGGACGCCGACGCGGCGCTGCTGCGGGCCCGTGACCTGCCGCCCTTCGCGGCGGCGGTCGACGCGGGCGTGCAGGCGGTCATGACGGCGCACATCCGGGTGCCGACGCTGACCGGGGACGGGCCGGCCACCTTCAGCCGGGCCATCCTGGTCGACCTGCTGCGCGGCGAGTACGGCTTCACCGGCGCGGTGGTCACCGACGCCTTGGAGATGAAGGGCGCGGCGGTCGCCGCCGGTGGGGTCGGGCCGGCCGCCGTACGGGCCCTGGCCGCCGGGGCGGACCTGCTCTGCCTGGGCGCGAAGGTCGACGCGGCGCTGGTCGAGCGGGTGGTGGCCGAGATCGTCGGGGCGCTCGGGGACGGCCGGCTGGACCGGGCCCGGGTGGAGCAGGCCGCCGGTCGCGCCGCCGCGCTCGCCGCCTGGACCGGTACCGCCCGCCCGGCCGGTCCCGCCGGCCCGGCCGATGCCGGTCTGGGCTACCGGGCCGCCCGCCTGGCGGTGCGGGTGGAGGGCGACCCGACCGGCCCGGCCCGGCCGCTCGTGGTGCAGGTGTACGCCGCCGCCACCGTCGCCGAGGGCCGGGTGCCCTGGGGACTGGGCCCCCACCTGACCGACGTCGAGCAGCTCCGGGTGGTCGCCACCGAGGTCGACCCGGCCACGGTACGACGGCTCGCCGGGGACCGGCCGGTGGTGCTGGTCGGACGGCACCTGCACCGGCTGCCCGGCGGCCCCGCGCTGGTCGGGGCACTGGCCGCGACGCATCAGGTGACGGTGGTGGAGATGGGCTGGCCGGGGCGGTGGCGGCCGGCCGGGGTACGGGCCTTCGTCACCACCTACGGCGCGAGCCACGCCAACGGCCGTGCGGCGGCGGAGGTGCTCGGCCTGACCGGCTGACCCGCCGACGGGCATGCCTGGGCGGAGCACCCGGCCGCCGCACCGCACCGGCACCGCACCTGACCGGTCCGCCCCGGTGCCGGCCGCTCCCCGGACGGGACCGGAGCGGTCGGCGAGGTGAGGCGGTCAGCGCCGCCAGGGGGCCGGGTCGCCGCGGTCGTCGGGGAGGCCGAGCAGCCGGGCGACCGCGGTGATCCGCAGGACCCGGGACACCACAGGTTGCGGGTCGACCAGTCGCAGGGTGGCCCCCCGGCCGACCGCCTCGGCCGCCCCGCGCAGCAACGCGGCCACCCCCGTCGAATCGAGGAAGGTGACAGCCGTCAGGTCGACGACGATCTCCAACAGGCCCGGGTGGCGCAGCGCCTCGTCGAGGTCGCGTTGCAGCCCGGGGACGGTGGCGATGTCCAGGTCACCCACCGGTGCCAGGACCACCCGCCCGGGTCCCTCGCCCGGCGTCGGCAGCTGCATACCCGTCCACTCCTGGCCAACCGGCCGTCCCCGACCGCGCGCCGGCTCTCGCCGCGACGCCCGACCCTACCGGTGGCCCCTGACACCGCTCTGCCGGGCAGCCACCGCGGCAGGAGACAAGCACGTTGCGTTACCGAGCCCAGCCAGGAAATTTTTCCTTAACCCCAGCTCAAGTCCACTACTGGACAGAGTCGACCCACCGATCACCACTTGCCGGACGGGCATTCGAGTACGTAGCGTGACCAGCACCAAGGGTCGACCGGTGGACGCCGGTCACGGCGGGGCCTGGGGCAGGCAGCGGACCGTGGATCCGGCCCGGGATCCACGGTCCGCGCCGCCGGCCGGCGCGGCGGACAGACGCCGTACACCCGGCCCGCCCTCACGGCGGATAGACGCCGTAGGTCGACCAGCCCCGGTCGGCGAACCCGGCGGCCTCGGCGACCCGGGCGGAACCGGTGTTCGCCGGATCGTGCCGGTAGGTGGGGACGGCGCCCTCGTCGAGCACCCGGCGGGCGGCCTGCGCGACGAGCCGTCGGGCCAGCCCCCGGCCGCGCGCCGCGGGCACCGTGCCGACGGCCAGCTCGTGCCCGTACGCGTCGTGCCGTTTGACGCCGACCCCGGCCAGATAGCCGCCGTCGGCGTCGCGCACCACGAGCACCTCGCGGTCGAACAGGTGCAGCCAGGGTGGCAGGGCGGGGTCGGTGGGGGCGGTCCAGACGCCGACGTCGGGCAGCGCGGCCGGCGCGAGGCACCACCGGAACACGTCGTCGTGCGCCACCCAGGAGGGTCGCCCGACCAGTGCCGGCAACGCCCCGTACAGCGCGCAGCGTGGTCCGGCCGCCAACTCCCGGACGGCCGCGACCAGCGCGGGTGGCACGGAGAGCACGGTGCTGCCGGCGACCCGGACCGCGACGGCCGGACGGACCCGGCCGTCCCACGCCGGCCGGGTCCGCCGCCACGAGCCGACCACGTGCAGGCCGGGCGGGGCCGGCCACTGCCCGAGCCAGGTCGCCAGGTGCAGGTACAACCGCCGGTCCAGCACCGCCCGCCCCTCTCACCCCGTGGATCGCTCCATGATCCACGGTACGCCGGGCCGGCCCGGCCGACTCACGGTTACCGGGAGTACGTCACGGGTAGAGGGGAACCGGACCGTGAGCTGCCTCACCGGAACCCGGTCCATCGACCGTGCGTCATATCTATTTCCATACATGGACACCTTTCTTTGGGACGGTAATGGCCATGCCCATGCAGCCGAACGAGCGGTACCAGCAGGACAGCGCACGCGTGTGGAACACGGCGGGGGGTGTCGGCCGGTTCCCGGCCCAGCCGCGCTACCGGGAGGCCCGGCGCGGTCGCGGTGTCAACGCCCGACTGTCCTGGAGCGAGTTGAACATCCTCCCCGCCGGCATCTCCTCCCGACGCGGCCTCACCGCCCACTGACCCGGCACGGCGCGCCCGCGACGACGGCCCCGGTCCGTCCCCCGTGGCCACCGGCGGACGCGCCCGGACCGACGACCGCGCCGACCCGCCGGGTGCCACCGCGCGGCCGGCGGCTCCACCACGCGCCGACCGTCCCGCCGGGGTGTCCGGCCGGGGCGTTCGCACACCTGTCGGGTAGCGTCTTGTGGTCGATTCCGGCCAGCGACAGGAGAACCGCAGCGCATGGGCAAGAAGACGATCCACGTCTCCGACTTCAGCGGCACGGTGCTGCGTCCCGACGACGAGGTGGTCCGGGTCGTCGTGCTGGAGCACCCCGACCTGGTGGCCGGGCCCGTGCAGTTGGACGCCACCGCGACCGAGGTGGAGGGCATCGACGACGCCGCGCTCGACGTGGCGGTGGTCGAGATCCACGACCGGCACGCCGGCGGGGAACCGCGTCGGGTGGTGCTGACCGCCAGCGAGTTCGACGCGATGGCGACCGACACCCCGATGGCCCAGTTGCTGCGTACCGCCGAGCGGGTCCGCCCGCCGAAGGCCCGCAAGAGCGCCGAGAAAATCGACTACGGCACCCTCGACCACGCCGGGAAGCCCCACCGGGGGCGGGTCACCGAGGAGGAGGCCCGGCTGGTGCGCGAGCAGCTCGACGAGGTCAACAAGCGGCTCGCCGACGCCGGCATCCGGCAGATCGACCCGGCCGACCCGGAGCACGCGCTGCGGTACGGCTTCCGCACCGACGACTGACCGGCCCGCCGGGCGCGCCCCCTGCCGCGCCCGGCCCCGGCCTGCCCTTCCCTCCCCCGGCCTGCCATGCGGTACGGCCCCCGGCCAGGTCGGGCTGTTACTTGCCGTCGGCGAATCCGGCGAGGGCGGCGGCCAGGTGGGCCTCGGCCCGTTCCTTGGTCAGGCCGAGGCCGGACAGCACGCCCGTGCCGTCCTCCAGTTCCAGCAGGGCCAGCAGGATGTGCTCGGTGCCGACGTAGTTGTGCCCGAGCCGCAGCGCCTCCCGGAAGGTGAGTTCGAGGGCCTTCTTGCCCTGCGCGTCGTACGGGATCAGGTCGGGGACCTGGTCGGACGCGGCGGGCAGCGCGGCGACGACCGCCTCCCGGACGGTGTCCGGGCCCAGCCCTTCGGCGACCAGGGCCCGGGCGGCGAGGCCGTCGGGTTCGGCGAGCAGGCCGAGCGCCAGGTGTTCCGGGCGGATCTCCGGGTTGCCGGCGCTGCGGGCCTCCTCCTGCGAGGCGATCACCACGTTGCGGGCACGCGGGGTGAAGCGGCTGAAGCCGGCGTTGGGGTCCAGCGTCGCGGCCGCGTCGGCCTTCGCGGCGGAGCGCTTCTGGGCGGCCTGCTTGCTCACCCCCATGCTGTTGCCGATCTCGGTCCAGGAGGCTCCGGAGCGGCGGGCCTGGTCGACGAAGTGGCCGATCAGGTGGTCGGCGAGGTCGCCGAGGTGGTCGGCGACGAGCACCGCGTCGCTGAGTTGGTCGAGCGCGTCCGGCCGGGCCTTCTTGATGGCCTGGATCAGCTCGTCGAGGCGGACAGGGTGCGGAAGCTGAGTGGATTCCGTCATGCGTCAACCATAGGTTGACGCCCTCGCATCGTCAACCGGAAGTTGACGATTGCGACCTCCGGGGCGGGTCCACCGGACCGCCCGTGGCGCGTCGCCGGCGCTCCGATAGCGTGCGGCGATCGGACGGGTCGGGTGGCGTCGCGGGAGGGTCGGGAGCATGCGGTTGCACGTCGGCTGCGCGATGTGGACCCACCGGTCCTGGCAGGGGCGGCTGATCGCCCACCCGCTGCCGGTGCACGAGCGACTGCGGCACTACGCCGGCTGGTGCGACGCGGTCGAGGGCAACACCACGTTCTACGCCACCCCGGCCCGGGAGACCGTGGAGTCCTGGGCCCGGCAGACCGGGCCCGACTTCCGGTTCGTCCTCAAGCTGCCGAAGGTGGTCACCCACGAACGGCGGCTCGTCGACGCCGACGCGCCGCTGCGGGCCTACTTCGACGCGATCGCCCCGCTGGGCAGCCGGACGCACGCCCTGTGGATCCAGCTGCCGGGATCGTTCACCCCGACGGACGTCCCCGTGCTCGCCGACTTCCTGCGCCGGCTGCCGCAAGGACACCGGTACGCCGTCGAGGTCCGGCACCCCGCCTTCTTCCGGGAGCCCCGCGCGACGCGACTGCTGGAGGCGGTGCTCGCCGAGGCGTCCGCCGAGTGGGTGCCCTTCGACACCACCGCGTTCTTCCGCACCCCGCCGACCAGTGACGCGGAACGGGAGGCGTGGACGAAGAAGCCCCGGCTGCCGTTGCGGACGGCGGCGCTGACCGACCGGCCGATCGTCAGGTACCTCGGCCGCGACGCCGAGGCGGAGACCGTGGCGGGCTGGCAGCGCTGGGTCGAGATCACCGTCGGCTGGTTGCGGGAGGGCCGCTCGCCCACCGTGTTCGTGCACACCCCGGACAACACCGACGCACCGCTGCTCGCCCGCCGGTTCCACGCCGAGGTACGGGCCCGGGTGCCCGCCCTGGCGGCGCTGCCCGAACCGATCCCGACCGGGCCGCTCACCCTGTTCTGACACCCGCCGGACGCCCCGTCGAAGGTTCCGGCCATCCCGCGCCGGACGCTCCCGAAAGTTTCGACACCCGGGCCCGGACACTCCGCCGAGTGCGGCCCTCCGCCAGCCGCCCCTCCCCGCCCGGACCAGCCGTCTCGTCGGCGTCTCACCACGTCACCCACACAGGACAACTGATTGACGTTTCTCAATGTTATGCCTACAGTTCCGAAAGAGTAACCGAAAGTTTACCGAAAAGATGATCGGCTCCGGCTGACCGCCGTGGCTTCTCCCCGGGCTGACGCAGGCGGTGCCGGACCGGCACGCCGACGAGCCGGGAGGAACCAGAGACATGACGCAGGTCGTCCTGTTCGCGATCGACATCTGCGCGGTGGCGCTGCTCGTGTTCGGGCTCTACTTCCCCCGACACCGACGCCGCGACCTCGTCGTCGCCTACCTGGGGGTCAACGTCGGGGTCCTCGCGGTGGCCAGCGCCCTGAGCGCCAGCAACGTCGGTGCCGGAGTCGGGCTGGGGATGGCCCTGTTCGGGGTGCTGTCCATCATCCGGCTCCGCTCGACCGAACTGGACCAGCACGAGGTGGCGTACTACTTCTCGGCCCTCGCCCTCGGCCTGCTCGGCGCGCTGGGCACCCGCTCGGTCTGGCTCAACGGCGGCCTGATGGCGCTCATCCTCGCGGTGATGTTCCTCGGCGACCACCGCCGGGTGTTCCGGCACTACCGGCACCAGATCCTGGTGCTCGACTCGGCCGTCACCGACCACGTCGCCCTCGTCGCCCACCTGGAACAGCTGCTCAACGCCCGGGTGCACGTCGCCACCGCCCAGCGGGTCGACCTGGTCAACGAGACCACCGTGGTCGACGTGCGCTACTCGGTGGCCCACCGCACCCCGGCGTCCACCCCCGGTTCGCCGGTGCCGGCGGGAGCACGTCGATGACCCCGCCGCCGTTCGCGTCGGCGCTGGCCGACCTGCCCCCGGTCGGGCTCGCCGAGCTGATCGACCGGGCCGCGCTGCAGAGCCGGGTGGACCGCAAGTACGTCGTCGCCCTGGACGAACTGCCCGGCCTGCTCGACCGGATCGCCCCGTCCGCCCGGGTGCTGGACATCGACGGCACCCGCACCTTCCGCTACGAGTCGGTGTACTTCGACACCCCCTGCCTGGCCAGCTACCACGGCGCGGCGTACCGGCGGCGGCGACGCTTCAAGGTGCGCACCCGCACCTATCTCGACTCGGCGCAGTGCTGGCTGGAAGTCAAGGTCAGCGGAGCCCGGGGGCTGGTCACCAAGCACCGGCTGCCCTACCGGCCGGAGGACCGTCGTACCGTCCGGTCGGGGCGGGACTTCGTGGACGAGGCGCTCGACCGTGAGTCGATCCGGTCCGCCCCCGCCGGTGGTCACCTCGAACCGGTGCTGGTGACCGGCTACCGGCGTACCACGCTGCTGCTGCCGGCGACCGCGAGCCGGGTCACCATCGACACCGACCTGCACTGGCAGGACGACCGGCGCGCCCTCGGCCTGCCCGGGGTCGCCGTGGTCGAGACCAAGACCCGGTCGGCGGCCGGCCCGATCGACCGGCTGCTGTGGCAGCGCGGCACCCGACCCGCCCGCATCTCGAAGTACGCGACCGGTCTGGCCGCCCTGCGACCGGACCTGCCGGACGTGCCGTGGCGACGGACGCTGCGCCGCCACTTCCGCGACGCCACCGGGTCGGCGACACCGGCACCGGCACCCACCACCCCCCGAGTCACCCAGGAGACATCGTGCGTCTGACCGTCCGCCCGCCCACCCGACGTACCGTCGGGATCGCGGCCGTGGCCGTGCTCCTCACCGGGCTCCTCGTGCCGCACACGGCACAGGCCGGCCCGTCCACCGCGACCGCCGGCCCGCCCGCCGCCCGCGCCGGGATCACCACCGGCCTGGACACCTCCGCCGCCGACGCCATCGCCGCCGCCGGGGCGGCGGACGAGCTGGTCGGCGACATCGTCTTCTCCCGGCCGAGCGGCACCTTCCAGGGGGAGGTGACGGTGTCGCTGAGCACCGCGATCGGCGGCGCGCAGGTGCGGTACACCACCGACGGCCGGCTGCCCACCGCGCAGTCGCCGCTGTACGCCGGCACACCGCTGCGGTTCACCCGGACCACCCAGCTCCGCGGGCAGGCCTTCGTCGGCCAGACCGCCGCCGGTGCGCCCGGGACCGCCATGTACGTCGCCCAGAACGTCGCCACCGCCCACGACCTGCCGGTGGTCCTGCTCGACTCGTACGGTGCCGGCAAGCCCGGCCGTGAGTACCTCGACGCCACCGCCATGGTCTTCGAGCCGGGCGGCGGTGGCACCACCTCGCTGGCCGCGACCCCGACGGTCGCCACCCGCGCCGGGTTCCACCTGCGCGGCCAGTCGTCGGCGTCGTTCGAGAAGACGCCGTACCGCGTCGAGCTGCGGGGCAACGACAACGACGACGCCGACTACCCGATGCTCGGCATGCCGGCCGACTCCGACTGGGTGCTGCGCGGGCCGTTCAGCGACAAGGCGTTGATCCGGGAGGCGCTCGTCTACGACCTCGGGCGCGAGATGGGCATGCCGGCGCCGCGGTACCGGTTCGTGGAGTTCTACCTGAACACCGACGCCGCCCCGGTGGCCGCCGGTGACTACATGGGCGTCTACATGCTGGTGGAGACGATCAAGAACTCGAAGAACCGGCTCGACCTCAAGCAGCTCGACGAGGACGACCTGACCCTGCCCAAGATCCAGGGCGGGTACATCTGGAGCTTCGAATGGCTGGCCGCCGAGGAGCCGACGCTGACCTGCACCGGTACGGCGGCGACCTGCTGGAACTACCTGGAGGTGCGCGACCCCTCACCGTTGCAGGCACCCCAGCGGGACTGGCTGCGGGGCTACGTCCAGGAGTTCCACGACGTGCTGCGGGCACCGAACTCCGCCGACCCGGTCACCGGCTACCGGAAGTACATCGACGTCGACTCGTTCGTGGACCAGATGGTCCTCAACGAACTCAGCCGGGAGATGGACTCCTACATCCGCAGCGCGTACTTCTACAAGGACCGCGACACCAAGATCCTCGCCGGCCCGCTGTGGGACTACGACCTCACCTTCGGCGTCGGCGGCTACTTCGGCAACGACCAGATCGCCGGCTGGCAGTACCAGCAGACCCGGCAGCCGCTGGCCAACGACTGGTTCCCGCAGCTGGTGCGGGACCCGGCCTTCGTCAACCAGCTCCGGTCCCGCTGGCAGACGCTACGCCGGGGCCCGCTCGCCGACGCCGCCCTGCAGACCCGGATCAACGCGCTGGCCGCACCGTTGACCAACGCCGCGCAGCGCAACTTCCAGCGCTGGCCCAACCTGACCGCGCCGATGGTCGGCCCGTTCTACACCCCGACCGCGTCCACCTGGCAGGGCCAGGTCCAGGCCATGCGGGACTGGATGCTGCGCCGGGCGGCCTGGTTGGACTCCACCGCCGGCTGGGGTGGCCCGGTCACCACCCCGCCCCCGTCGCCCACGTCACCCGCCCCGACCACCCCGCCGCCCACCACCGCACCGCCGACGACGACCCCGCCGCCGCCCACCACCACCCCGCCCCCGGCCACCGCGCGCTGCACCGCGACGTACACCGTGACCAGCCAGTGGACCGGCGGGTTCCAGGGCGAGGTACGGGTCACCGCCGGTACCTCGGCGATCAGCAACTGGACCGTGACCTGGGCGTACGCCAACGGCGAGCGGGTCACCCAGGCCTGGAACGCGACGGTGACCAGCCAGGGCACGACGGTCACCGCCCGCAACGTCGCCTACAACGGCGCGCTCGCGGCCGGTGCCAGCACCTCGTTCGGGTTCCTCGGCTCGTCCACCGGCAGCCCCGGCCTCCCGGTACCGAGCTGCACCACGGGTTGACCCCGGGCTACCTGGCACCGGCCGGTCTTTCCGCCGGTGCCAGGTAGCGTCGGACCGTCAGTCCCCGGCCGCGGTCCCGGTCGTGGCCCGGTTCAGCCGCTCCCGGACCCGGGCGGCGTCCGGGTGGCCCAGGTCGTCGAGGATGTCCAGCGCCCGTCGCCAGGTCCGCACCGCCCCGTCGGGGTCGCCCGCCGTGTGCCGGGCCTCGGCGAGCCGGGTCAGGGTGTCCGCCTCGTCGTACCGGTCGCCGATCCGCCGGTACAGCGCCAGCGCCCGGCCGTAGCAGCGGATCGCCTGCCGGTGGTGGCCGAGCCGGTCGTGGATGAAGCCCAGGCTGTCCCAGGTGTTCGCCTCGCCGTGCCGGTCGCCGGTCGGGCGCAGCAACGTCAACGCCCGGGTGCAGTGCTCCAGCGCCGGCCCGTACTGGCCGAGCTGGGCGTGCGCCCACCCGACCGCGTTGCGGGCGCTGGCCTCCCCCGCCGGGTGGCCGGCGGCCCGGTACAGCGCCAACGCCCGCTGCCCGTGCCCCAGCGCCTCGGCGTACCGGCCGAGCCCGTCGAGCATCGCCCCGAACGCCCGGTGGGTACGCGCCTGACCGGTGCGGTCGCCGAGCGCCCCGAACAGGCTCAGCGCTTCCCGGTAGTGCTCCACCGCCTCGTCGACCAGGCCCAGCCGGCTGAGCACCCGGGCGAGATCACGGTGGGCGTTCGCCTGCCCGGGTCGGTCGCCCGCCCGCCGCGCCCCGGCCAGGGCGGCATGCTGGGCGGCGGCCAGGTCCGACCAGTTGCCCCGGCGCTGGAGGAAATCCACCAGGCTCCAGGCCAGTTGCCAGGCGTGACCGTCGAAGCCGTGCCGCCCGGCGTGGGTGACCGCCGACAGCAGCACCGGGTACTCGGCGGTGAACCAGGCCAGCGCCCGCCCGTGGTCGGTCGGCTCCTCGGGGTGCACCCCGGGCAGCGGGTCGGCCAGGGCCACCGGGTCGCGGCCCGGTTGCAGCAGCAGTGCCGCCGCGTGGGCGCTGTGCACGTAGTGGTCCAGCCCCCGCCGGACCGCCGCCCGCCGGTCCTCGCCCGGGTCGAGGTTCTCGGCCAGCTCCCCCGCGTACGCGCGCAGCAGGTCGTGCGCGACGAACCGGCCGGGTGCGTGCTCGGTGACCAGGTGGGCATGGGCCAGCTCGGCCAGCAGCCGGGACACCTGGCTGCGGGGCAGGCCGGCCAGGCTCGCCGCCGCGGCCAGCCCGACGTCGGGCCCCGGATGGCAGCCCAGCAGCCGGAACAGTCGCGCCGCCGCCGGCGTCAGGTTCCGGTACGACCAGGAGAAGACCGACTGCACGTCCGTCCCGGTGTCCCCGCCGTCGAAGGAGTCCAGCAGACGCGGCGACCCGCGTAGCTCGGCGACGATGGTGGCCAGCGGGAACGTGGGGTGCGCCGCCCCCCGCGCGGCGAGCACGGCCAGCGCCAGCGGCAGCCGTACGCAGCGTTCGATCATCTCGTCGACCGCCTGCGGCTCGACGGTCAGCCGGTCCGGGCCGAGCCGTCGGGCGAGCAGTTGCCACGCCTCGGCGGTGCTGAGCAGGTCGACGGCGATCTGCCGGGCCCCCTCGGCGGTGATCAGGCCGGCCAGCCGGTTGCGGCTGGTGACCAGGAACAGGCAGCCCGGGCTGCCGGCCAGCAGCGGCCGTACCTGCTCGACGTCGCGGGCGTTGTCCAGCAGCACCAGCATCCGTCGGCCGGCGAGCAGGCTGCGGTAGAGCCCGACCTGCGCGGGCAGGTGGGTGGGGACCCGGTCGGGCGGCACCTCCAGGGCTTCCAGGAAACCCCGGACCGCCTCGGCGGGCGTCACCACCGCGCCGGTGGCGTCGAATCCCCGCAGGTCGACGTAGAGCTGTCCGTCGGGGAAGCGGTCGGCGACCCGGTGGGCCCAGTGCACGGCGAGGGTCGTCTTGCCGACGCCGGCCGTACCCGACAGGGTCATCGTGGTGGTCGGCCCGTCACCGTCGGGTGTGTCGTGTCCGGCGCAGCCGGCGTCGAGCTGGGCGAGTTGCGCGGCCCGGCCGACGAAGCCGGGCAGCGCCGGCGGTAGCTGGCGGGGCACCGGCAGCCGGGTCGGCGGGAGGCCGGCCCGCCCGCCGCCGGCCCGGGAACGGACGACCGCGCGACCGGCCCGGCCGGTGGAGGGGTGTTCCGGGCTGGCGAGCCGGCGGCGCTCCTCGACCCGGTCCCGCGCGGTGGCCAGCGCCCCCTGCTCGGCGGGGCTGGCCCCGAGCAACCGGATCAGGGTGTCGAACCGCTCCGGCGGGGGCAGGATGTTCCCGGCGAAGTACTCCCCGATCACCCCACGTGACCAGCCGGTCTTCGCCGCGAGCTGGCGGTAGGTCAGCGGGGTCTCGCCCTGTTGCCGGGCCTCCCGGCGGCGGAGCTGCCGCAGCAGGGCGGCCAGTTCCTCGACGGTGTGTATCCCGGTGTCCAGTGGGGACATCGGGGCCGCCGCACGAACCGTCCCGGCCGTCGGCTGCCGGATGCCCGAAGGGACCCGTTGGTCGGACATGCGGCCTCCACCCCCGGCCATCCGTCGCCCCGGATGCCGACAGGGGGAGGGTAGGACCGGCGGCACAGCGTCGGGTAGGCGACCGCCGATGTATGACAGTTTCATGTCGGTCCGGTTTCGTCGACCGCAGTCCTCCAGCGTTCGTCCGCCGTCCGTCCGGCGTTGTCCGGGGGTGTCCGGCCGTGTCCAGGATGCGCCGCCGGACACCCGGGGCACCTGCCAATGTCCCCAGGGCGGGTTGAGGCCCGCACCACGAAACCCTGGGGAAGGGGTACGTATGTCTCGTCCACACCCGACCGGGCTGCTGCGCCGGGCCGCCGCCGCGGCGTTCGGCGTCACCGTGCTCGTCACCGCGGTGGCCACCGCACCGGCCACCGCCGCGCCCGCTCCCGCCGCCGGGGGCAAGGTGACCG
This sequence comes from Micromonospora humidisoli, assembly GCF_016900955.1. Classification (NCBI taxonomy): domain Bacteria; kingdom Bacillati; phylum Actinomycetota; class Actinomycetes; order Micromonosporales; family Micromonosporaceae; genus Micromonospora; species Micromonospora humidisoli. The sequence continues at coordinate 531,956 of NZ_JAFEUO010000001.1, read as the reverse complement.
CCGCCGGGTCGTTCGTCGACAGTACGCCGGTGCCGGGCGGCTTCGCCTCCTGGAAGGAGCTGCTCGAACTCCAGCAGCGGATGAACACCGCCGCCGCCCGGATCACGAAGCTCGCGCAGCGCGACGCGAAGTCCGGTTTCGCCGGGGTGATCGCCGATCCCACCACCCGCAAGCTGCAGGTCTTCTGGAAGGGCGAGGCACCGGCCAGCCTGGTGGCGACCAGCCGGGCCACCGTACCGACCGAGGTGCTGCCCGCCGCGTACACCCGGCGGGAGCTGGACGTCGCGGCGGCCAGGCTACGCCGGGCGGCCGGTGACAGGCTCACCACGGTCGGGCCGCGCGCCGACGGTGCCGGCCTCCTCGTCGGTACGCAGAGCGGCCTGCTCGGCGCGGCCGGCATGGCCGGCGTCCCGGTGACCGTGCAGACCGGTGTCGCCGCCGCGCCCGCCACCCGGTGGGACGACACCGCCCCGTGGTGGGGCGGCGGCGCGTGGCGCAACGCCACCACCGGTGGCGGTTGCTCGACCGGCTTCGGGGTCTTCCAGGGCGGGTCGGCGCGGATGCTCTCCGCCGCGCACTGCGGCAACATCAACAACGCCGCGACCGACCCGACCGGGCAGTCGATGGGCATCGTCGGCACCCGCAACGCCGGCACCGACACCCTGCTGCTGTCGGGTGCCTCGGGCGGACGGGTCTTCAACAACAGCACCGACGCCAACGGCGCGGTGGTCAGCGAGTTCAGCAACCAGGTGATCGGCGCGCAGGCCAGCCAGGTCGGCAACTTCGTCTGCACCTCGGGGGCGTACTCGGGAACCCGGTGCTCGATCCAGGTCAAGGCCCGGAACCTGTGCATCAACGTGCGTGACTTCGGCACGGTCTGCGGCCAGGTGCAGGCGGAGAGCACCACCCGTACCAACGCGGTCGGCCAGGGCGACAGCGGCGGCCCGGTGGAGATCGTCAACGCGGCGAACACCCTCCAGGTCTGGGCCACCGGCACCAACACCGCCATCGACGACGGCGGCGCGGTGACCGCCTGCACCGGTTACCGGCCCACCGGTCGGGTCTGCGCCTGGCGGATGTACTACGAGGACATCATCTCCGGGATGGCGGGCGTCGGCGCCTCGGGCGTGATCCTCGGCTGACGGACCAGGTCTCCGGTCGACGGGGGGCCGGCGGAGGAGGGTGGACCGGCGCGGCCCCGTGCGCCGGTCCACCCGACGGCCGGGTCGGTACGCGTGGCTCGCGTACCGACCCGGCCGCTCGTCATCGACCGGTCGGCGCGGGATTCACGAAATCGTCGACCGGAATGACGGCATCATCTTGTGACATCGTCGCACGTCACTAATTCACGACAAATGACGGCGGGCCGAAAACAATCGACACAGACCGCCGCCCGGAGGTTTGGCGCGTAGTGCAGATTCATTGACAGAGGTGCACAAGCCGCCCATCATCCCCACAACCGAATAAGTGCCATAACCGGCCGTATTCGAATCCTTGCTTTCCGCACACTGCATTGTTAGCCTCGTGGACACCCCCCGCGACCATTGGGGCCGACAAATGTCACCCGGATCACGCGAACTCTTACCGACAGACCTCGCACACAGATTTGGGAAAATCATGGAAACTGTGCGGACGAGGCTATGACAGCCACCCCCACCGCAGCGGTTAAACCGGGCGAGAACCCCCACCGCGGCGGCGATTTCCACCGTTACTGGATAGCCGGGGCGATCGACCAGCTCGGATCGCAGGCCACCGGCATCGTGCTCCCGCTGGCCACCCTGGCCGTGACCCGGTCACCGGCGGCGGCCGGGCTGGTGGGCGCGCTGGCCCTCACCGGCCGGCTCGTCGCCGCGCCGGTGGCGGGGGTGCTGGCCGACCGGCTGCCGCGCAAACGCATGATGATCGTCTCGCTGCTGGTCGCGGCCGGCGCGATGACCGCGATCCTCGTCTGCGTCGCAGCCGGCGTGCCGACCCTCGGGTTGCTGGCCGCCGCCGCGTTCGTCGAGGGGGTCGCGCAGAGCGGCTACGAGGCGGCCGGCTCCGGCGCGATCCGGCGACTGTTGCCCACCGACGACCAGAAGGCGCTGGCCCGGCTGGAGGCCCGCAACAACGCCGCCCGGATCGTCGGCCCACTGCTCGGCGGCGCGCTCTACCAGCTCGCGCGTTGGCTGCCGTTCCTGGCGGACGTGGTGTCCTACCTGGTCGCGGCCGGGCTGGTGGCCACCATCCGCACCGACCTCACCCCCGAACGCCGGGAGCGCACCTCGTTCCGCACCGACCTGCGGGAGGGGCTGCGGTTCGTCTGGCGGCAGCCGTTCCTGCGCTTCGTGACGATCTGGGCCGCCGGCATCAACGTCACCTTCGGCGCGCTCGTCTACTACGCCATCCTGACCGCCGGCCGGCAGGGCGCCCCGGCCGCGTCGATCGGCCTTATCCTCACCATCGCCAGCGTCGGCGGCCTCGGCGGGGCGCTGGCCGCACCGATGATCTTCAGCCGGGTCCGACCGGTCACCGTCATCGTGTTCGCCTCGTGGGCCATGGTCGCCCTGGTCGTCGCGATGTCCCAGGCCCGGCAGACCTGGAGCTACGGTCTGCTGTTCGGGCTGGTCTTCCTGCTCAGCCCGCTGCTCGGGGTGATCTTCCAGTCCCGGGTGATCGCGGTGACGCCCGACGGGCTCCAGGGTCGGGTGGCCACCGTGATGGGCACCGTCGGCGAGGTGCTCCAGACGCCCGCACCGCTGCTGGCCGGGGTGCTGGTCGCCTGGTACAGCCCGGCCACGGTCGCCCTGGTGTTCGCCGCCGCGCTGGCGGTGCTGGCCACGTACACCACGCTCGTCGTGCGCCAGCTCCGGGCCGGCGCCGGCGCGACGGCCGGCACCGACGACGGCGTCGCCGCCGACCCCGACGGGACCGCCGACGGCGACGCCGGGGCCAGCGCCGATCCCGAGGAGGCCCACCGATGAGTCGCGGCCACCGGCTCTTCTACCCGGCGCTGCCGGTCGTCGCCGAACACGCCCCGCACCGGGCCGTCTACGTCGGCGACGCCGACGGCCGCTGCGAGATCCTGGCCTGGGACCGGGCCGCCGGCACCGCCCGGCAGGTGACCGACCGCCCGGCCGGCACGGTCCGGGCGGCGCTCGACCCGACGGGGGCCACCATCTGGTGGTTCGACGACGATCTCGGCGGTGTGGGCACCTGGCGGACGTGCGACTTCGACCGGCCCGACCGGTCGACGCGGGCGCTGCCGTCGGTGCTGCCCGCCCGGCATGCCGGCATCGCGATGGCCGCCGACGGCAGCACCGCCGTCGGCCTCTCCGACGACGGCGGGATGACCGTCTTCCTGCGTACCGGCGACGGGCGGGTCGGTGAACGCGTCCACGTCGGCGGCTACGCCTACCTGGTCGATCTCGACCCGGCCGGCCGGCTGCTGGTGGTCGGCGGCGACGCCGCCACCGACCGGGCGGTCACGGTGTTCACCGCCGACGGCACCCGGCTGGCCGACATCCCCGGCGGGCCGGACCGCCGGGTGTGGGCGCTCGGCTTCGCGCCGGGCGTCGACCTGGCCCGGCTGCTGCTGGTCGTCGAGGACGAGGGGGGCTACCTGCCGGCCACCTGGACCGCCGCCGAGGGGGTGGTCAGGCACGACTGGTGCCGCTTCGACACCGAGATCACCGCCGGCTGGTTCCCCGACGGGCAGCGCCTGCTCGTCCGACAGGACCGGCACGCCCGCACCCTGCTGCACGAGGTGGACCTCGCCGCCCGTACCCGGGCGGTGGTCGACACCCCGGCGGGCAGCGTCCTGGACGCCGCGGTCTGGCCGGACGGTGACATCGCGTACGTGTGGACCGACTCGGTGACCCCGCCGCAACTGCGCTCCGTGCGGGGTGTGGAGCTGCCGCAGCACCCCGGCGGTCGGCCCGACGTGGGCGGGCCGGAGGCCGTCGCGGCACCTACGGACTACCGCCGCGAGGAGATCCTGGTGCCCGGACCGGGCGGCCCGATCCCCGCGCTGGTGGCCCTCCCGGCCGACCGGGAAGGGCCCCGGCCGGCCGTCTTCCTGGTCCACGGCGGGCCGTTCCAGCACGCCCGCGACGCCTACGACCCGCTGGTCGAGATCCTGGTCAGCACCGGCTGCGCGGTGGTCCGGGTCAACTACCGGGGCTCCAGCGGGTACGGCGCGGCCTGGCGCAACGACTTCTCCGCCGGGGTCGGCCTCACCCAGTTGGAGGATCTCGCCGCGGTCCGGGCCCACCTGGTCGCCGAGGGTGTCGTCGAGGAGCGGCGCACCGCGCTGTGGGGCACCTCGTGGGGCGGCTACCTGACCCTGCTCGCGCTCGGCCGGCAACCGGAGCTGTGGCGGCTCGGCATCGCGATCAGCCCGGTGGCCGACTACGTCGCCGCGTTCGAGGCGGCCACCCCGGCGCTCCGGGAGCTGGACGTGCTGCTGTTCGGTGGCACCCCGGACGAGGTGCCGCAGCGCTACGCCCGCTCCTCGCCGGTCACCTACGTCGACCGGGTCCGGGCGCCGGTGCTGCTGGCCATCTCCACGGGTGACGTGCGTTGCCCGCCGGCCCCGGTGGAGCACTACGCGCGGCTGCTGGCCGAGCGGCGCATCCCGCACCAGGTGGTCCGGCGGCGGGCCGGACACGAGGACTTCGACGCGCAGAGCCACCTGGCTCTGATGCAGACCGTGCTGCTGTTCATGCAGCGGCACTTCGACGGCGTGCAGGACGAAGGCACCCCGGTCGCGCTCGCGATGGCGCGCCCGGTGGGCTGACCCCGGCACGTGACCTGTCCCCCCGATACCGGAGAGGAGGTGAACGACATGCGCAAGAACGTTGTCGAGAACGACCCGATCAACGGCAACCGCGACCAGCTTCGGGCCTCGAACGTCACGGTCACGGTCACGGTCAAGGTCAGCTTCTAGCGGCCGTACGGGGTGCGGGTCCAGGTGGCCCGCGCCCCGTATCCCCCGTCATCCGGCCCGGACATCACGAGAAAGGAGAGTTCACGTGCGGGTTCTGCTGGTCAATACGCCCTGGACTTCCATCGACGTCCCCTCGTTGGCAATCGGAATCCTCACCAACAGTGTCCGCCAGAAATTGCCGGATGCCGAGGTCGAGGCCGTCCACGCGAATCTCGACTTCGTCGACTGGGTGGTCGACCGGACGGAGTTCGGGCTGAGCGACTATTACTACTACTCGTTGTTCACCTATTTTGCCGGCTGCGGCGACTGGGTCTTCTCCTCCGCCCTGTACGACGATCCACAATGGCGCGTGAAAGAGTTCACCGACCGCGTCCGGACCCAGATGACGGAACGGGAACTCGCGCTCAACCTGGAGTTGCACCGGTTGGCGCCGGAGTTCGTCGCCGAACTGGCCGACCGGATCGTCGCCAGGAAGCCCGACGTGGTCGGCTTCACCTCCACGTTCCAGCAGAACGCCGCCGCGCTCGCCACCGCACGGGCGGTCAAGCAGCGGGCGCCCGGCATCCGTACGGTGATGGGCGGCGCGAACTGCGACGGCGAGCAGGGTGCCGCGATCCACCGCAACTTCTCGTTCGTCGACTACGTGGTCCGTGGCGAGGGCGAGGCGGTGTTCCCCAGACTGCTCGCCGCGATCGGCGCGACACTGCCCGCAGCCGACCCGGCCGAGCCAGCCGACCCGGCCGGCGCGGTGCCGGCGGACGCGCTGACCGGCATCGAGGGGCTGTGCTGGGCCGACGCCGACGGTCGTTCGGTGGCCAACCCGATGAGCAGCAAACCGCTGCCGCCGGCCGAGATCGTCGCCCCGGACTACGGTGGCTACTTCGAGCGGCTGGCCGCCTCCCGGGCCCGCAACTGGGTCGAGCCCCGGCTGGTCGTCGAGGGGGCGCGGGGCTGCTGGTGGGGCGAGAAGCACCACTGCACGTTCTGCGGCCTCAACGGGTCGTTCATGCAGTTCCGCAGCAAGCACCCGGGCAGGTTCTACGACGAGATCATCGAACTGGTCGAGCGGCACCAGGTGCTGGACATGTTCGTCGTGGACAACATCCTCGACATGAGCTACGTGACCTCGCTGCTGCCCCGGCTCACCGAGTCCGGCTACGACCTGCGGTTGCAGTACGAGATCAAGTCGAACATGAAGGGCCCGCAGGTGCAGGCGCTGGCCGACGCCGGCCTGGTCAGCGTGCAGCCCGGCATCGAGAGCCTCAACAGCCGGGTGCTCAAGCTGATGGACAAGGGGGTCAGCGGCTGCCTCAACATCCGGATGCTGCGCGACGCCGAGACCAGCGGCATCACCATCGCCTGGAACTACCTGTACGGGTTCCCGGGCGAGACCGAGGCCGACTACCTGCCGGTCATCGAGCAGATGCCGGCCCTGCACCACCTGTGCCCGGCCGACGGCAGCACCCGGATCGCCATCGAACGGTTCAGCCCGTTCTTCGTCCGTCCCGAGCTGGGTTTCACCGACCTGCGGCCGGCGGCGCAGTACCGGCTGATCTACGACCTGCCCGAGTCGGAGCTGATGGACCTGGCCTACCTGTTCGACGTCGCGCCGCAGGGCATCGACGGCGCGACGGCCGACCGGCTGGGCCGGGCGGTCACCGAGTGGCAACACGAGTACGCCCGCAGCCGGCTCACCCACCACGACCTCGGTGACGAGATCGTGCTGGTCAGCCGGCGCAAGCACTTCGACTGGCACCTGCTACGGCTGACCGACCCCGTCGAGGTGGCCGTCTTCCGGCAGCTCGACCAGCCGCACAGCATCGCCACGTTGAGCCGACGGCTGTCGGTCGACGAGCCGTTCCTTACGGCGTTGTTGAGGCGCTGGCGCGATCTCGGCCTGGTCTACGAGGACGCGGGGCAGTTCATCCAGATCGCCCCGCAGGCGATGAACCAGGATCTGCTGCGCATCGACCACCTGCACCTGGAACGCGAGGCCGCGGAGACCGGGGCAGCCGCCGGGGCGGGCGAGCCGGCCGTGCTCAGCGCGGTCTGAGGGGAGGGAACGTGTCCACCACCGACACCGGTCTACGGCCCATCCTGGTCGGTCTCGCCCGGGACCACGACCCGGCCGTCCTGTCCATCCCCGGCATGACCATCGGTCCGGCCGAGCTGCGCGAACCGGCCGCCGACGCGGTCGCCCGCTGGCGTGCCGACGGGGTACGCCGGGTCGACGTTCCCGACCCGGTGGACCTGACGGTCACCGGGGACGGCGCGACGGCCGTCGACACGGTCCGCCGGCTGGTGCTGGTCCGGGAGCTGACCAGCCACGGCATCGCCGTCGACTGGCGGCTGCGGCTGCCGGGCGTCGAGGCCGACGAGTGGCTCCCGTACAGCCACCTGCGGGCACCGGTCGAGCTGCTCGCGGCACCGGGGGGCGAGGGTGACCCGGCCGGGCAGCTCGACGCCTGGGTCCGGGGCTTCTACTTCGACAAGTGCACCTACCGTCGGGGTCCGGGGTTCGTCCAGGTGCGGGACCGCCGCTCCGGCCGGTTGAACCTGCTGACCATCGACGATCCGGCGTACCTGGCGGTGCTCGACCAGTTGCTGGACGGTGCCGCCGTCACGGAGGTCGACCTCGCCATCGCCCGTGACTTCGGCGCGGAGGGGCTGGTCACGAAGATCGGCGAGCTGCTGGTGTGGCTGCCGCACCGGCTGCGCCGCTGGCCCCTGCCGTCGATGGTGATCTGACCGCCCGGCACCGGCCGCGTCACCGACCGCCCGCCCACCCGCCCGCGACCCCGGGCCGGTGGGCGGGCGGTCTCGCGTCCACCCTCGGCTGGCGGTTCTCGAAAGTTTCGGGTATACAGGAGAGGCGGCCCCCTCGCGGCCGAATTAACACACGCCCCCTGCGGCCCCATCTCGGTGACAGCCGACGTCAGCCCGTCGAAATCGGTTCCGCGTCGGACCGCCGCTCAGGACGATGTTTCGGGAAGATTTCCGAAACTTGTTGACAGGTGGAGCATCGACACCCTACCGTCGCCATCGACGGCACTCGATGCTGTCGACACCACCCACCGCGACCCGTCCCCCCGGTTTCTGCTGGACGACCGGCCCACCACCGCGTGGTGGCACACACCGAATGACCGGCTGCCGCACCTGGCCACGGACAGTCCACCGGGTCGTACCGCGTCGCTGGCGTCCGCCAGCTGTCACGAGGAGGAACACGTACATGAGCGACACCTCGACCCGACCGCGAAGGAGCGGTCGCCTGCGGCTGCTGCTCAGCGCCGCGTGCGCCGCGGCGCTCGCCGTCACCGGCACGTTCATCGCCTCGCCCAACGCGTACGCGGAGAACGACCGGACCCTCACCTCGAACCTCACCGGCACGCACAACGGCTACTTCTTCTCGTTCTGGAAGGACAGCGGCAACGCCAGCATGACGCTGCGTGCCGACGGCCGCTACAGCAGCAGCTGGGACCGGAGCACCAACAACTGGGTCGGCGGCAAGGGCTGGGCCACCGGCACCCGGCGGACGGTCAGCTACTCGGGCAGCTACAACCCGGGCAACAACAACACCTACCTCGCCCTGTACGGCTGGACCCGCAACCCGCTCATCGAGTACTACGTGGTGGAGAACTTCGGCAGCTACAACCCGAGCAGCGGCGCGACCCGGCTGGGCACGGTGACCACCGACGGCGGCACCTACGACATCCTGCGCAGTCTGCGCACCAACGCCCCGTCGATCGACGGCATCCAGACGTTCTACCAGTACTGGAGCGTCAGGCAGCAGAAGCGCAGCAGCGGCACCATCACCACCGCCAACCACTTCGACGCCTGGGCCCGCGCCGGCCTGAACCTCGGCACCAACCACAGCTACCAGATCATGGCGACCGAGGGTTACCAGAGCCAGGGCAGCTCCGACATCACCGTCCGCGAGGGTGGCGGCAGCAACCCGACCAGCGGGCCGACCGGCAACCCGACCACCACCCCGCCTGCCGGCGGCAACTGCACCGCGGTGCTCTCGGCCGCCGAGCAGTGGGGTGACCGGTTCAACCTGAACGTCGCGGTCAGCGGCACCAGCAACTGGGTGGTCAGCCTCGGCCTGGGCGGCGGCCAGAGCATCCAGAACAGCTGGAACGCCTCGGTCAGCGGCACCAGCGGCACCGTCACCGCCAGGCCGAACGGCAACGGCAACAACTTCGGCATCACCATCATGGCGAACGGCAACTGGAGCTGGCCGACGGTCAGCTGTCGAACGGCCTGATCCCGACCGGTTCCTGAGCACGACACAGCGGCGGGCGGCCCCGGTGACACCGGGACCGCCCGCCGTGCCGTTGCCTGCGGTCAGCCGCGTATCCACTGCTGGTTGCTGCCGCCGTTACAGGTCCAGAGCTGGACGGCGGAGCCGTTGGCGGTGGCCCCGCCGTTGATGTCCAGGCACAACCCGGAGGCGACCCCGACGATGGTGCCGTCGGCGTTGAGCCGCCACTGCTGGTTGGTGCCGCCGGTGCAGCTCCAGATCCGGGCCCGGGTCCCCGACGCGGCGCTCGCCACGTCCAGGCACTTGTTGCCGTAGACGGTGAGCTGGTTGGTCGAGGTGAGCGACCAACGCTGGTTGGCACCGCCGTTGCAGTCCCAGATCTGCACCACCGCGCCGTCGGTCTGGCTGGCCCCGTTGACGTCCAGGCACCGGTTCGAGCCCGCGCCCCGGATCTCCCCCGTCGGGGTGCCCGGGGAGCCGACGGCGGTCACCGAGAGGTTGTCGAACTGGGCGGTGACGCCCTGGCCGGTGCCGTAGCCGATCTGGCCGGCGACCCAGGTGGAGTCGGTGGCCGTGCCGACGGTGGTGCCGTCGATGGCGGCGGTCAGCGTGCTGCCGTTGAGCGTGAACGCCAGGTTGTGCCACCGCCCGGTGCCCAGCGCCGAGGTGTTGCCGCTGGCCAGGGTGCGCCAGTTGCCGCTGGTGTTGTTGCTGCGGATCGACCAGGCCCCGCCGTCGGTGACCCGGAAGTAGTACCCGTTCATGTTCTGCGGGCCCTGGTGGTTGTAGGTGTTGCCGCGCCCGATGAGCTGCGCGTAGCCGGACTTCTCCAGCAGCACGTCGGAGGAGACCGTGTAGTTGCGCCAGGTCAGGTCGCCCAGCAGGGTGTACGGCTCGGCCTGCCCGGAGGTCCAGTAGATCGGGGCCTGCTCGGACATCTGGCGGACGCACTGCCCGCTGCGGCCGGCGGCGCACCCGACGATCTCGAAGGAGCCCTGCTGGTCCATCAGGTACCGCGCCTCACGGCCGGTGGCGTACGAGTCGAAGGTGTCGGTGTACGGCAGCTTCAGGTTGCCCTGCGCCGGGCTGACCGCCGTGCCCTTGCCCTGCCCGCTGGTGGTGGTGATGCTGTAGACGTAGCCGGGCTGGACGGTGAGCGAGAAGCGCCCGCCGCTCGGGGTGATGTCGCTGCCCCGCACGAAGTGGTCGGCGGTGTTGTTGGAGCGCACGTTGGTCGACCAGACCCGTACCGTGCCGGTGGACAGGCCGCCGGTGACGGTGAAGTCGAGGGTCTGCGCGCCACCGGCGTCCATCGTCTCGATGATGGTGCTGTAGTCGCTGTTGTTGGTGGACTTCAGCGAGACGTAGCTGCCGTTGTTGCGGTTGCCGCCGATATACCCGCCCGACGCGTCGAGGTAGCGCCAGCCCGGGGCGGTGAACTGGGTGGTCTGCGCCATCACCCAGGCGTTCTTGCCGATCGAGTACGCCCCGGACCAGGGCTGCTGGGCCACCGCCACACCGGTGGTCGCCCACGGGATGTTCGGGGTGATGGCGGCGATGACCGGCCAGTTGATGTACGCGGTCATCTTGCCGTCGAGGTAGCCCCGGTTGATGCCCCGGGCGAGCGCCTGTGCGCCCGCGTTGTAGTCGTCGGAGCCGTTCTCGCTGGCCCACAGCGACTTGCCGGTGGACACCGCGTTGTTCGAGCTGGGGCAGCTGGTCTGGGCGCTGCGGTAGCCGCAGACGTAGTGGCTGCCGAAGACCTGCACGGCGTTGCCGAAGGCCGGGTCGCGCAGCGACTCGTCGGCGGCGCCCCAGCCGAAGTCGTCCGACGCGACGATCTTCACGTTGGCGTAGCCCCGGGCGTTGAGGGTGGAGCGCAGGTTCTTGTACCAGGTGGCGTTGTAGCCCTTCTCGTTCCACCCGCCCAGGTAGTTGATGGTCAGCCCGTGGGTGCCTGCGCAGTCCAGCCAGGCCACCAGGTAGTCGATGGAGTCGGTGGACCAGAAGTTGCCGTTGCCGATCCAGCCCGGCGCACCCCAGGCCAGGCCGACCAGGGCGATGTTGGGGTTACGGGCGCGGGCCTGCTCCATCATCCACCACTCGTAGCCCCGGTTGCAGTTGATGCTGCCCCGGGTGTGCTCGTGGCTGGGCTCGGCGCCGGAGGTGGAGTTGGTGTCGCCGCCGATCTCCACCTTCATCAGTTGCATCGCCGCGCCGTAGCCCGGCTTGAACAGGTAGTCCAGGATGTCGCTGCGTTGCGGCTCCGGGTAGTCGACGAGCAGCCGGCTGTTGCCGCCACCGCCGCTGACCGCGCCGATGCCGTCCAGCGCCCGGCCGCCGGACCCGCCGTTGATCGTGATGGCGGTGGCCGCCTGGGCGGGTGAGGCGAACCCGGTGAGCACGGCCGCCGCCGCGACCGTCGCCCCGAGCAACGATACGGCCCACCGCCGGGGACGCCATCCGCTGTGCCACGGTCCGCGCGGTGCCCCGCCGCCACCCACACCCCGTCGACGACTTGTTGAACTGAACATCTGACTCGCCTCCCCAGCCGGTCTCCGGCCCCGAAGCTCTCCGGCGCGGGACGGGACGCTGCCCGTCGACCCACGCGGCCCTGACATCGTTGATCATCGATGATCAGACGTCACATGTTAGGCACCGTAACGCGCTGCGGTCAACGTCACCAGTGGAGCGAAACCGCCGATCAGCGCGCCTTTTGATGAACGGATCCGACGGCAGACTTTTGTAATGATCAGACGAATGTTCCGGCGGAGCTCCGCGCCGGCAGGAGGCGGGCACACCGCCGACCCGGCCGTCGCCGGATGGGCGGCGGCGCGGGTCGGCGGCGTGGCGCGTACGGATCAGCCCGGCAGGACCAGCTGCGCCGGGGTCGAGCGGTGGGTGGTGGTGCCGTCACCCAACTGCCCGGACATGTTGTTGCCCCAGCACCACAGGCTCCCGTCGGTACGCACGCCGCAGCTGTGGTAGCTGACGGACAGGTTCTGCGTCCACGTGGTCAGGGTGCCGACGCGCAGCGGTGCGGACCGGTGGGTGGTGGTGCCGTCACCCAACTGCCCGAACCCGTTGTTGCCCCAGCACCACAGACTCCCGTCGGTACGCACCGCGCACGACGAGTCCACACTGGCGTCCACCTTCGTCCAGGTGGTCGCGGTGCCGACCTGGATCGGGCTGGTCTGCACGCCGGTGCCGGCGCCGACCTGGCCGTACCCGTTCTCGCCCCAGCACCACAGCGTCCCGTCGGTGCGGTTCGCGCAGGTGTGCGCGTGCCCGGCCGTCACGCCCGCCCACGAGGTCGCGGTGCCGACCTGCGCCGGGGTGGCCCGGTAGCCGAGGATGCCGACGCCGAGCTGCCCGTCGGTGCTGTCGCCCCAGCACCACAGGGTGCCGCCGGAGCGCACGCCGCAGCTGTGCGCGTACCCGGTGGTGACGCTCGTCCAGGTGGTCTCCGTGCCCACCTGCACCGGGCTGGTCGCCCGGGAGGGGGACGTGCCGACGCCGAGCTGCGCGTTGCGGTTCAGGCCCCAGCACCACAGGGTGCCCGTGGTCTGGACGCCACAGGTGTGGTTGGCGCCCGCGCTGACGCTGGCCCAGGTGGTGGCGGTGCCGACCTGCACCGGGGTGCTCCGGCTGGTGGTGGTGCCGTCACCGAGCTGCCCGTTGTAGTTGCCGCCCCAGCACCACAGCGTGCCGTCGGTGCGGATCGCGCAGGTGTTGCTGGTGCCCGCGTCGACCTTCGACCAGGTGGTGGCGGTGCCGACCTGCACCGGTGTGGTGCGGTTGGTGGTGGTGCCGTCACCGAGCTTGCCGCCGTAGTTGTCCCCCCAGCACCACAGTGTGCCGTCGGTACGGACCGCACATGTGTGCAGGTCACCCGTGGTGATCTGGGAGACCGGGGCGGCGGCGAGCGCGACGCCGGACGTGCCCTGCCCGGTGACGCCGACCCCCGCGACGGCCGCACCCGCCGAGAAGCCGACCGCGAGCGTGGCGATCCCGAGCGAGACCGCCGCCGCGGTGACGGCGGTGCGGGCCGTCCGCCGCCATCGGGCCCACAGCCGACTGTCCTGTTGTTCGTTCATGTTCTGTTCTCTCCCCAGACGAACGTCGATTTCTGCACGGCGGAGGCAGCGTCGCCCCGGCGGGTCGCATCGACCCACCTCGTACAGCAGTGACCCTATGCATTGAATTGCATCAATGCATAGCTCCCGCCGGGGCAACCTTGGTCCTACCGATGTCCTCCGCTGACGTCCCAGCAGCTCAGCTCCGGCTCCACCGCTGGCCGGCGCTGCCGTTGCAGTCCCAGATCTGGGTACGCGTGCCGTTGGCCGTACCACTGCCCACCACGTCCAGGCAGCGGCCCGAGCCGACGGCGGTGATCGTGCCGTCGGCGTTGAACCGCCACCGCTGGTTGGCCTGGCCGTTGCAGTCCCAGATGATCACCGAGCTGCCGTTGGCGGTGGCCGCGCCGTTGACGTCCAGGCACTTGCCGCCGAAGACCCGCAGCTCCTGGGCGGCCGTCGAGGTCCAGCTCTGGTTGGCCTGCCCGTGGCAGTCCCAGATGATCGCCGCCGAGCCGTTGGTCTGCGCGCCGCCGTTGACGTCCAGGCAGCGCCCGGAGGACGAGTTGCGCACGGCACCCGTGCCGCCCGGGGGCGGGGTGGTCGGGTTACCGGTCGGCGTCACCGTCGGGCTCGGCGTCGGCTCGGTGCTGCCGAACTGGGTGAAGAACCGCCACACCTCGACCTTGGTCCAGGTCCGCACGCCGCTGTCCCCGCCCCCGTCGACCGGACCCGGGGTGTGCCCGCCGTCGAAGGCGGCCCACACGACCGGGTAGCCGGCGCGGCAGCCGGAGTAGGTGGTGGTGATGTGGGTCAGGCTGCCGGCCCGGGGCTCGGGCGGGCTCTGCGCCGTGCACCCGTTGTTGCGCACGAAGGTGTCCCGCAGGGACCGGCCGGCCGAGACGTTGAGCACCGGGTCCCCGATGCCGTGGATGCCCATGTAGGCGATCGGCTGGCTGCCGCCGCTGCACCCGCTGAGCTGCCCGCCGGAGTAGACCGCGACGGCCCGGAAGACGTTCGCCCGGGAGCAGGCCAGCGAGTAGCTCATCCCGCCGCCGTAGCTGAAGCCCAGCGCGAACAGCTGCGTGGTGTCGACGCACAGGTCGTTCTCGATCAGCCGGACCATGTCGTCGACGAAGGTGACGTCCTGGCCGCCCGGGTTGGCCCAGCCGTTGCCGTTGCCCTGGGGGGCCACGAAGATCGTGCTGTTGTTCGCCTGCTGGCGCAGCCCGTAGTAGGACCAGGCGGCCCCGTCCGCGCCGCCCCCGTCGACGTCGTTGGCGGTGCCGCCGTTCCAGTGGAAGCCGAAGATCAGCCGGTACTGGTGGTTGCGGTCGTAGCCGTCGGGGATCCGGAGGATGAAGCTGCGGTTCTGGCCGCTGCTCTGGATGGTCCGCTGGCCGCTGGTCAACGTGGGTGCCTTGCCGCACCCGGCGGTCGCGGCGGCCGCCGAGACACCGGCCGCCGCGGCGGTGGTGCCGGGGCCGCCGGCGAGGGTCGTCGCGCCCACGGTCACGACGAGGGCCGCCGCCGCCGCGAGGGAACCGAGGATGGATCTGCGCCTTGTCACGATGGGGCTCCTGCCACTCGGCATGACTGCTTCGGGTACGGGGTCCACGACGGTTCCGACGTGTCGCGCCCGAACTGCTCCCGCCGACCGCACCCGCCAAGGACGGCCCACCGGGAGACGCGCGGTACGCGTACGACGCCGACCGGCCCGTCGCCGCAGCTGCCAGCCTTGCGGGGCCCGCTGCCCAGGCGGGACCGGCTGGTCGTCGAATCGGCCGGTGGTCCACGTCGTGCCCGAACGCCACCCGGTCGAGGTCCGGTGTGGTGGCGCCGGACGTCGAATCGATTCGGCAAGACCCTAGGTCGGATAGTGAAATATGTCAATGCTGTGTCGGGCGGGTTGCGGCCCGGGGTCACCCCTCCACGGCGACGGACCGCAGCTCACGCAGCGGTTCCCCGGGGCCGGTCGGCCCGGCCCCGGGGATGCCAGGTCAGTTGCGCAGGCTCCACTGCTGGTTGGACCCGCCGTTGCAGGACCAGAGGATGAGCTTCGTGCCGTTGGCGGTGGCCGCGCCGTTCGCGTCGAGGCAGAGCCCCGACTGGGCGTTGGTCAGGGTGCCGTTGGCGTTGAGGTTCCACTGCTGGTTGGCACCGCCGTGGCAGTCCCAGATGATGACCGCGGTGCCGTTGGAGGTACCCGCGCCGCTCGCGTCCAGGCACTTGCTGCCGTACGCGGTCAACTGCCTGCCGCTGGTGTACGTCCACTGCTGGCCGGTGCCGCCCGTGCAGTCCCACAGCTGCACCTGGGTGCCGTTGGTGGTGCTGGCGTTGGGCACGTCGACGCAGCGGCCGGACTGCCCGCCCACCAGCCGGCCACCCTGCTGACCGCTGCCGGTGCCCTGCTGGCGGACCAGCGAGCCGGACTCGGCCGACCGGTTGCCCTGGGCGTCCACCACGAACAGCCGGTACTCGCCCTGGTTCGTCGGCACCGCGATGGAGGTGGCGGTGCCCGCCGCCCGGGTCATCGTCGGGCCGGCGGTGAAGGTGGTCGTGCCGGCCGGGGCCAGCCAGACCGTCCTTCCCGCGTCGCCGGTGCTGCGGATCGGGATGGTCGCCGAGGCGCTGGTGACGAAGGTGCTGGCGGGCAGCACGTAGTTCGGCAGGGAGAGGTTCGCCGCCGGGATGATGTCCCGGTACGCGTCCTCCAGCCCGGAGTTGGCCGCGATGCCGTACGCCGCCGCCGGCCAGACGTAGTCGGACGAGACCAGGATGTCGTTGACCGTGCTGTTCGGCAGGTTCTTGTTGGACACCTTGTTGATCGGGCCGTAGATCTGGGTGATGCTCAGGTCGTGCTTGCGCCCGAAGTCGTCTGAGTTGATCATCCAGGTGATGTTCTTGTCCACGCTGAGCACATTGTCCCGGAACGTGATGTACGCCGAACCCTCGTCCGGGTGCAGGCCGTACTTGTGCCCGGACGGCACCCCCTGGAGGTAGTTGTTGGTGATCGTCGTCCCCGGCTGCGCGCCCAACGTGTAGATGGGTGCGGTGTCGCTGAGCCGCTGCACCGTGTCGATGATGTGGTTGTAGCTGATGGTGTTGTTCCGGGCCGTCGTGGTGGGCCGGTTCGGCGCGATCGAACCCGATGAGCCGTCGAAGTTCCACCAGCCCCAGCCGAGCGTGATGCCCGACCACGGCGACTTCTCGATCCGGTTGCGCTGGATCGTCAGGGTGTCCACGAAGTACGCCGAGATCGGGCTGTGCCCGTTGAACAGCACCGCGCTGTCGTACAGGTAGTTGTTCCTGATGTCGATGTTCTTCGGCAGCCCCTCGACCTGCGGCAGCCACTTCTCCCGGTTGGTCGACGTGCCGTCGCCGATGTAGACGTGCTGCGGGTGGCCGACGGTGATCGCGGAACCCGCGATGTCGTTGGTGAAGTTCCCGGTCAACTGGCTGTTCTGCACGTCGTTGACCATGTTGACGCCGTCGGCGCCGCTGTGCTGGATGCGGTTGCGGCTCAGCAGGATGTTGTCGGCGTTCTCCACCTGGATCATGCCCGGTGTGACGTCGACGTTGCGGTAGTAGTAGTCGTGGAAGTTGCGTTTGGCGTACGCCTGCGCCCCGAGGTTGCCCTGCTGCGCCTGCTTGTACGACGAACCGGCCACGGAGAACAGGTTCCAGTCGGAGTGCTGCACGGTCAGCCCGGCGAAGGTGAGGTTGCGCGCGTGGCTGCCCGTCGAGGTGCCGGCGACCCGCAGCAGGGTGGTCACGTTGTTCGGCGCGAAGACCGACGCGGTCGTCATGTTCTCGGCGCTGCTCTTGTAGTAGTAGAGCGTCCTGGCGCCCTTGTCGAAGAAGAACTCACCGGGCGCGTCCAGGAACTCGTAGGCGTTCATCAGCTTGTGGCTGCCGCCGCTCTGGGCGTTGCCGTTGAACGCGCCCTGGGCGATGGCGGCACCCGGCTGCTGGAACAACGCCACCCGGTTCGCCCCGTCGGAGGTGACCTGGCGTACCCCGACGATGGCGGTGGTCCAGGTGGTCGCCGTCTCGATCTCGATGTCCTCGGCGTTGCGGGCGATCGCCGGGAAGTCGTTGAGGTTGTACTTCGCGCCGTCGCACTGCGAGCCCGACTCCCACGCCCACGCGGCCTGCCCGGCGGTGATGGTGTACGTCCCGTAGCAACCCGCCGAGCCGACCGTCTTCGTCGCCATGACGGCGCGCTTGTCGTTGACGTAGAGCGCGCGCAGCTTGTTGGCCCGGTCCAGCGGCGCCTTCCAGATGTTCCCGCTGTGCTGGGTCCAGCCGGTGACCGGCACGCCCCCGTCGAGCACCGGGGTCTCACCGGGGTAGGCGGAGTAGCTGACCCGGTAGCCGTTGCTGCCGGAGTCGGCCGCGCCGAACTCGATGGTGCTGCTCACCGGATACCGGCCGCCCCGCAGGTAGACCTGGATGTCCCCGGTCATGTTCACGTTCACAGTACGCACCACGTCCCGGGCGCGTTGCAGCGTCCGCAGGGGCGACTCCATCGTGCCGGGATTGGTGTCGCTGCCGTCCGGCGCGACGTAGTAGGTCGCCTGGACTGCCGCCGACGCCGGCAGTTGATTCGCGATCACGGCCGGACACGCGGCGGCGACGAGCAACGCGCCGGCCAGCAGCGACCTTCGGGCGGTGGAGAGGGCTGTTTTCACGTAGCGTTCCTTTCGCAGGCCACCGACAGACATGTCCGCTGGACAGGTGTCCTGGGGGTGCGACAGTGAACCCGCCGGGCGAACATGGGCCGCCGCGCCGGGAGACAGGGTGCTCCGGCGGGTTCGGCCGTTGGCGGGTTACTGGAGACACCGCGACCGGCAGTGGCAAGGTGCACGTTCGAACGACCGGCATCAGCCGGCGGCAGTGCCCCGCCACAGGGAACTCCCGCCGGCCGCCCGAGCGTTCTTGCCCGTGGTCACGGAATTCTGCCCTGAAGCGTAGGCGTCACGCTTTTGGGCCGCAACCACCAATTGTCAACCGCCTATGCGTAATCGTGACCGGACAGACCCGGCCCGGCCCGCGTCGCGCACGCCTGCCGGTCGTCGGACGACCCACGGCCGCCGCCGGGACCGTTACGATCCGTTGCCGTGGAACTGGGCGTGCAACAGTTCCGCCGTCCGGAAGGCCAACTCGATCGACTGGCTGCGGTTCAGCCGGGGATCGCACGCCGACTCGTACCCGGCGTGCAGGTCGTCGAAGGCGATCGGCTCGCCGCCACCGACGCACTCGGCCACGTCGTCGCCCGTCAACTCGATGTGCAGGCCACCCGGATGGGTGCCCAGCGCGGCATGCACCTCGAAGAAGCCCGTCACCTCGTCGACGATGTCGTCGAAACGCCGGGTCTTGTGCCCGCTCGGGGCGGTGATCGTGTTGCCGTGCATCGGGTCGCTGATCCAGGTAACCACACCGCCGACCGAAACCGCCGCCTCGACCAGTGCGGGCAGCCGGTCACGGACCGCCTGGGCCCCCATCCGCGCGATGAAGGTCAGTCGGCCGGGCCGACGCTGCGGGTCGAGCAGGTCGATGTAGGCGCCCACCTCGTCGGCGGTGGTAGCCGGACCGAGCTTCACGGCGATCGGATTGGCGATGGTGGTCAGGTACGCCAGGTGGGCACCGTCCAACTGCCTGGTGCGCTCCCCCAGCCACAGCAGGTGGCCGCTGCCGGCGTACCGCCGACCGGTGCGCGGGTCCGTCCGGGTCAACGCCTCCTCGTAGTCGAGCAGCAGACCCTCGTGGCTGGTGTACAGGTCGACGCTCCGGGTCCCGGCGAGGTCCATGTTGCAGGCCTGGACGAAGCGCAGCGCGCGGTCGATGTCGTCGGCGAGCCGCTCGTAGCGCCGCCCGACGGGTGAGCGGGCCACGAAGTCCTGGTTCCACGCGTGCACCTGCCGCAGATCGGCGTAACCACCGGTCAGGAACGCCCGGATGATCGCCAGGGTCGCCGCCGACGCCTGGTACATCTCGTGCAGGCGGCGGGGATCGGGCCGACGGGCCTGCGCGGTGAACTCGATGCCGTTGACCGCGTCGCCGCGGTAGGCCGGCAGGGTCACCCCGTCACGGGTCTCGGTCGGCACCGACCGTGGTTTGGCGAACTGCCCGGCCATCCGCCCGATCTTGACGACCGGCAGGGAGCCCGCATACGTGAGGACCACCGCGATCTGCAGCAGGGTCTCCAGCTTCCGGCGGACCGCCAGGGACGAGGTGCCACCGAACGTCTCGGCGCAGTCGCCCCCCTGCAACAGGAACCCCGCACCCTGGGCGACCTGCGCCAGGCGGTCGGTCAGGTCGTCGCACTCCTGCGGTGACACCAGGGTGGACGCGGTACTGAGCTCCCCGACGACCCGGTCCAGCAGCCGGCTGTCCGGCCAGTCGGGTGCCTGGGCGACCGGCCGGCCGCGCCAGTGGTCAGCCGTCGGGGCGTCGGTGGTGGGGACGTGGTGCGCAGCAGCGAGCAGAGCGCGGGTCATGGCAGCCTTCCGCGTCGGCAGAGCATGGATCTGTGGGACGGGTCATGGGCCGGCAGGGCTGAGCGTAGGCCCGGCGGACCCGGCCCCGTCAAACCTGCCGCAGTCCACCCCGGCACCCGGCGACCCCCCTGGCACCCCCCGATGACCTGGCGATCCTCTCGGCCGGTCGGTGCCGCGAGGCCGAAGTGGACCGGTCCGGTAGCCGGCAAATGGTCTGGGGTCGCCCGGGGACACCTGCTTGGCTGGCAGCGGCGAAGGGGGATGTGATGCTGACGAGTGGAGTCGCCCGGACGGATCACGACGCGGGGCCGACCACGGGCCTGCTCGACCGACTGAGGTTACCGGTCACGGTGGTGTCGACCGAGCTGGCCGAACGCGATCCGTTGGAGCTCTACGCGGCCCTCGCCGACGGCCTGGGCAGCCAGGAGGTGTTCCTGCTGGAGAGCCTCTCCGGGCCGGAGCCGCAGCGACGGGGATCGGTGGTCGGCTGGGGGCGTCTCGCGCAGGTGCGGCTGTACCGGGAACACCTGGAGTTCGACGGTGTGCCGACGATCGTCGACGCGCTCCGGCAGCTCGCCTCCGGGCTCGGCCTGCGTCCGGACGGGCCGGGCCGGTGGGGATTCGACCGGCCGGCGGGCGTCTGGGAGCTGCTGCGCCACACCCAGGGCCTCTTCGACGTGCAGACCGACGAGCCGAGGCAGGCGTACGCCTTCGGTTTCCTGCTCACCGCCGGATACGGCACCGCCTGGCACATGGAGGAGCTGCCGCCCCGGCCCGCAGGTGACCTGCCGGATCTGACCCTGACCCTGTTCCGGAACTCGGTCTGGTTCGACGCGGGCTCGGGACGGGTCCGGCACCTGCGCGGCGACCACCCGTGCTTCCCCGCCTCCCCCGGCGTGCCGCCCGCCGGCCGACCGGCCGGGCAGCCGACGGGGGTGCCCCCGGCACCGGTCCCCGACGAGGTCAGCGACAACGTCGACCGGGAGACGTTCCTCGGCTGGACGCGCCGCTGCCTGGAGCACATCCGCGTCGGTGACATCTACCAGATCCAGATCGGCCACCGCATCGACGTGCGCACGTCGCTGACCCCGCTGGAGGTCTACCGCCGGCTGCGGGCCAAGAACCCGTCGCCACACATGTATCTCCTGCCGCACCACGGCACCACCCTGATCGGTGCCAGCCCGGAGCTGTTGTTCCGCACCGAGGAGGACCTGCTGGTGATGCGGCCGATCGCCGGCACCGCCCGCCGCGACCCCACCGGCACGGGCAATGACGAACGCATCGCCGCGCTGCTCGCCAGCACCAAGGAGCGCGCCGAGCACATCATGCTGGTCGACCTGTGTCGTAACGACGTCAGCCGGGTCGCCCGCCCGCACAGCCTGGCGGTCGACCGGCTGATGGCGGTGGAGACCTTCTCCCACGTGTTCCACCTGGTGTCGACGGTCTCCGCCCGGCTGGAGCCCGGTGCCGACGTGTGGACGACGCTGCGGTCCACCTTCCCGGCGGGCACGATGACCGGCGCGCCGAAGCTGCGGGCCATGGAGATCATCAGCGAGATCGAGCGGGACGACCGGGGCAGCTACGCGGGCACCGTCGGCCTGATCGACCCGCGTGGCTGGAGCGAGCTGGCGCTCTGCATCCGCACCGTCTCCTTCGACGGGGTCCGCTACTCGACCCAGAGTTCGGCGGGGATCGTGGCGCAGTCCGACCCCGAGGGGGAATGGGCCGAGACCCTACACAAGATGTCAGCCGCCTACTGGGCGCTGACCGGAGAGGAGTTGCTGCCGTGAAGGTGCTGCTCATCGACGCCTACGACAGCTTCGTGCACATCATCCAGCAGTACCTGCGCGACCTCGGCGTGCAGGCCGAGACCGTACGGTCGAAGACGCTGCCGGAGGCCGAACTGCTGGCCTGGGAACCGGACGCGGTGGTGCTCGGGCCCGGACCGGGGCATCCGGCCGACTCCGGTCACGTGGAGCTGGTACGACTCTTCGCCGGCCGGGTGCCGGTGCTCGGGGTGTGCCTCGGTCACCAGGCCATCGGGCTGGCCTTCGGCGCCGAGGTGCTGGTCTCCGGCCGGCCGATGCACGGCCGCACCAGCGTCGTGCGGCACGACGGGCGGGGCGTCTTCACCGGCCTGACGCCGGAGATGGTCGCCACCCGCTACCACTCGCTGGTGGTCGGCGAGCCGCTGCCGGACGTGCTGGAGGCGACCGCGCACTCCGACGACGACGGGTTCGTCATGGGTCTGCGGCACCGGCACCTCCCCGTGGAGGGCATCCAGTTCCACCCGGAGAGCATCACCACCGTCGGTGGCAGGCGGCTGCTGGAGAACTTCCTGACCACGTCGGTTCCGGTCTGAGGCCCGGTCGGGGCCGTCAGGCGGTGTGCCGCAGGCAGGGCTGGCCGGGCAGTCCCGCCGCCGTCTCCCCGACCAGCCGGAACGCCTCGAACAGTCCCGAGCGGGGAAGTCCGGCGTACCCGACGACCAGGGCGGCGGACGGCGGCGGACGGTCGACGGCGAAGGACCTGCCACCGGCGACCAGCACCGAGCGGCAGGCCGCCCCGGTCAGCAGCGCGGCCTCGTCGAGCTGCCCGGCAAGCCTCAGGTACGCGTACAGGCCGGCCGTCGAGCCGATCGTGCGGGCCTGGGGCAGGTGGCGTCCGACCGCCTGGTTGAACGCCTCACGCCGGGCCCGGCAGCGGGCCCGCATCCGCCGGGCGTGCCGGTCGAGCAGCCCGCTGCGGATGAACTCGGCGAAGGCCAGCTGGGTCAGGCTGTCCACCGCGAACTCCCGGTCGACGCCGACCCGGTCGACGACGGGCAGCAGCGGCGACGGGACGCAGAGCCAGCCCACCCGCAGCCCCGGGCCGAGGATCGTGCTGGCCGTACCGGCGTAGACGACCCGGTCGGGGGCCTCGCGTTGCAGGGCGAGGGGCCGGGGCCGGGGCTCCATCCACAGATCGCCGTCGTGATCCAACTCGATGATCCACGCGTCGTTGTCGTGGGCCCACCGCAACAACTGGCCACGGCGTTCCCCACTCATGGTGACCCCGGTCGGGAACTGGTGGGCCGCGGTGGTCAGCACCGCCCGCACCCCGCTGGCGGCCAGGGCCCGTACGTCGATCCCCCCGTCGTCGACGGGCACCGGGTGTGGGCGCAGGCCGAACCGGGCGGCGAGGCGTCGGTGCCGGGGGTGGCCGGGATCCTCCACGCCCAACTGGTCGATGCCGATCCGGCGCAACGCGCCGCTCAGCAGCCGCAGCGCCGCCGAGAAACCCGCGGTGACCAGGGTCTGCCCGGGTTCGGCCCGGACCCCGACGACCCGACCGAGATAACCGGCGAGTTCCGTACGCAACGCCGCCACCCCGCAGGACGGCGGCCGGTCCAGATCGGGCAGCCGGACCGAACGCACCGCGCGGTCGTACGCGGTCAGCCAGTCGCTGTGCGGGAAGTGGACCCCGTCGCCGGCGTCCGGCCGCAGATCGAAGCGGACGAGCTGCGCCTCGGGCCGGTGCACCGGCTCGGGTCGGGCCGTGACCGGGCTGATGTGCCGGGCCACCCGGGTGCCCGACCCGCGTACCGCGTCCAGGTAGCCCTCGGCGATCAACCGGTCGTACGCCTCCACCACGACGCTGCGGGAGACCGCGAGGTCGGCGGCGAGTTGCCGGCTGGAGGGCAGCCGGGTCGCCGGTCGCAGCGAACCGGCGACGATCTCCCGCTGGATGGCGTCGTGGATCTGCACGGTCAACGGGGTGCCGCAGTCCCGGTCGACGTGGATGAACAACCGCCAGGCCATCACGCTGCTCCCCGGTCCGCGACGGGGGAAGTGGACCGGCCGTTCGCCGCCGGGGTGGCCTGGCACGACCTGCCGCCCGATCCGACAGTGGGCAGGAGGACGTGAGGGGGCAACTGATGACCGAGACCGATCGGAACTGGGCCGCACTGTTGAGCGCCCTGCTGCGGCGGGAGGACCTGACCGCCAAGGACACCGAGTGGGCGATGGACGAGGTGATGCGGGGTGCGGTCCCGCCGGCCCGGCTGGCCGCCTTCCTGGTGGCGTTGCGCGCCAAGGGCGAGACCGTCGCCGAGGTGGACGGGCTGTTGCAGGCCATGTACGCGCACGCGGTGCCGGTGCCGGTGGCGGGTCCGACGCTCGACATCGTCGGCACCGGCGGCGACGGCGCCCGGACGGTGAACATCTCCACGATGGCCGCGATCGTGGTGGCCGGCGCGGGGATCCGGGTGGTCAAGCACGGCAACCGCTCGGTCTCGTCGTCGAGCGGCTCGGCCGACGTGCTGGAGCGCCTCGGGGTGCCGCTGCGGCTCTCCGCCGCCGAGGTGGCGACCCTGGTCGACCAGGTGGGCATCGGGTTCTGTTTCGCGCCGGTGTTCCACCCGGCCATGCGGCACGCCGCCGCCGTCCGTCGGGAGCTCGGCGTGCCCACCGTGTTCAACCTGCTCGGGCCGCTGTCCAATCCGGCCCGGCCGTCGGCCCACGCGATCGGGGTGGCCGATCTGCGGGCCGCCCCGCTGGTGGCGGGGGTGATGGCTCATGCCGGCGGGAGCGCCCTGGTGTTCCGTGGTGACGACGGGCTGGACGAGTTGACGGTGACCACCACGTCCCGGGTCTGGGTGGTCCGTGACCTGGCGGTGCGCGAGGAGGTCTTCGACCCCCGCGAGATCGGTATCGGCTACTCCCCGTTGGCCGCGTTGCGCACCTGCGGTCCCGAGGACAGTGCGCGGGTCGCGGGCGAGGTGCTGGCCGGCGTGACCGGACCGGTGCGTGACGCGGTGCTGCTCGCGGCGGCGGCCGGGATCGCGGCGGCCCGCCCGACCGACGAACCGGTCACCGCCCGGTTGGCGGCCGGGGTACGCCTCGCCGCCGAGTCCATCGACTCCGGTGCCGCCCGCCGGCTGCTCGATCGTTGGCGGGAGGTCGGCGGTGCGCTCGTCGGCGGCGGAACCCGGGATCCGGGCGACGCCGGGGCGGTCGGGGCACGCCCGACCGGTGGGCCCGACCGGGTCCGCCCGGCGGGCGACGGTCACGTGGACACCGCCGGATCGTCGGCCGGACGAGGTGCCGTGGCCGGGTGAGGACGGCGGGCGGACCGACAGCCGTACCTCGGCTGTCGGTCCGCCCGACAGGTCAGGCCGGCACACGGGCATCCCGGATGCTGGTGGCCAACTCGCCGGCGAAGCCGCGGACCGCGTGCAGCCGGGCCCCCGGGTCCTCGTTGTCGATCAGTCGACGGACGAAACCGGCGCCGACGATCACCCCGTCGGCGTAGCCGGCGATCCGGGCCGCCTGTGCCCCGGTGGACACCCCGAGCCCGACGCAGACCGGCGTGTCGGTGACCGTCCGCACCCGGCTGACCAGCGCCTGCGCCGCCTCCGCCGAGGCACCGCCGGTGCCGGTGACGCCCATCAACGCGGCGGCGTAGACGAAGCCCCGGCTGGCCGTGGCCGTGCGGGCCAGCCGCCCGGCCGTCGAGGTCTGGGCGACCAGGTAGATCCGGTCCAGCTGGTACGCGTCACTGGCCGCCGTCCAGCCGCTGCGGTCCGCCTCCTCCGGGATGAGGTCGGGAATGATCAGCCCGCAGCCCCCGGCGGTGGCCAGTTCCTCGGCGAACCGGTCGACGCCGTACCGCTCGACGGGGTTCCAGTAGGTCATGCAGACGGCGGCGGCCCCGGCGGCGGTGACCGCCTCGACCGCCTCGAAGACGTGCGGTGTGACGGTTCCACCGGCCAGCGCGACGTCCACGGCATGTTGGATGACCGGCCCGTCCATGGCGGGGTCGCTGTACGGCAGGCCGACCTCGACCACCTCGACGCCCGCCTCGACCATCGCCTCCATCGCCGCGATCGAGCCGGCCACGGTGGGGAAGCCGACCGGCAGGTAGCCGATCAGCGCCGCCCGCCCCTGCGCCCGTGCGGCGCTCAGCGTCCGGCTCAGCCTGGTCTGCGGCCCGGTCGGGTCACCCACGGTCGTCCCCCTCCAGGCCCAGGTGCTCGATGGCGGTGTGCATGTCCTTGTCCCCGCGTCCGGACAGGCAGACGACGATCACCGGTGGAGCGCCGTCCGGGCCGGTGGGCAGCGAGGGCGCGATCCGCAGCGCGCCGGCCAGCGCGTGCGCGGACTCGATCGCCGGGATGATCCCCTCGGTACGGCTGAGCCGGGCGAAGGCACGCATCGCCTCGTCGTCGTCGACCGGCTCGTACCGCACCCGGCCGGTGTCGTGCAGCCAGGCATGTTCGGGCCCGACCGCCGGGTAGTCCAGCCCCGCCGAGATCGAGTGGCTGTCCCGGGTCTGTCCGTACCGGTCCTGGAGCAGGTAGGTACGGGCACCGTGCAGCACGCCCACCGAGCCGCCGGTGATCGAGGCGGCGTGCCGGTCGGTCGTCACGCCGGCACCGCCGGCCTCGAAGCCGTACAGCCGCACCCGGTCGTCGGGCACGAACGCGTGGAAGGCGCCGATGGCGTTCGAGCCGCCGCCGACGCAGGCCGCCACGGCCGTCGGCGGTGTCGGGCTGACGGCGGCCAGCTGGGCTTTCGCCTCCAGTCCGATCACCCGGTGGAAGTCGCGGACCAGGGCCGGGAAGGGATGCGGTCCGGCCGCCGTGCCGAGGATGTAGTGGGTGGTCTCCACGTTGGTCACCCAGTCCCGGATGGCCTCGTTCAGGGCGTCCTTGAGGGTGCGGCTGCCCACTGTCACCGGGACGACCTGCGCGCCGAGCACCCGCATCCGGGCGACGTTGAGCGCCTGCCGGCGGATGTCCTCCTCGCCCATGTAGACGACGCACTCAAGACCGAACAATGCCGCCGCGGTGGCGGTGGCGACGCCGTGTTGGCCGGCGCCGGTCTCGGCGATCACCCGCTTCTTGCCCATCCGGCGGGTCAACAGCGCCTGACCCAGCACATTGTTGATCTTGTGGGAGCCGGTGTGGTTGAGATCCTCCCGCTTGAGCAGGATCCGCGCCCCGGTGCCCTCGGCGAACCGGGGCGTCTCGGTCAGCGGGCTCGGCCGCCCGGCGAACCCGGTCAGCAGCGCGGCGA
Source organism: Micromonospora humidisoli (assembly GCF_016900955.1). NCBI lineage: Bacteria > Bacillati > Actinomycetota > Actinomycetes > Micromonosporales > Micromonosporaceae > Micromonospora > Micromonospora humidisoli. Next base: position 505,131 of record NZ_JAFEUO010000001.1, on the reverse strand, counting down.
ACTCGGCATGGAACTCCCGGTCCTTACGGGCCCGGTGGTACGCCTCCGTCACCTCCGCCAACGCCGCCATCAGCGCCTCCGGCATGAACTGCCCGCCGAACTGCCCGAAGTGGCCGTCCGCGCCATCGGGCAGTTCGGGGCCGTCGAGGGCCTCGGCGACCACCGCCACGTAGGCCTGCGGCGACGCCGCCCACGGGGGCGTCACCGGGACGCTCCCGCCGGCCGACGGCCCGCCGCCACCAGGGCGGCCACCGATGCCCCCGGATCCGCGCTGGTCACCAGCGCCTCGCCGACAAGTACCGCCGCCGCGCCGGCATCCCGGTAGACCCCGACATCCGTGGGGACCCGGACCCCCGACTCGGCGACCCGGACCACGTCGTCCGGCACCAGCGCCGCCAACGTCGCGAACACCCCCGGGTCGACCGCCAGGGTGTTGAGGTTGCGGGCATTGATGCCGATCACCCGCGCGCCGGCGTCGACCGCCCGGCGTACCTCCTCGGCGTCGTGCGTCTCGACCAGGGTGGTCAGCCCCAGGTCGGTGGCCTGGCGCAACAACGACTCCAGCTCGGGCTGACCGAGCGCGGCGACGATCAGCAGCACCAGGTCCGCGCCGTGCGCCCGCGCCTCCCACAGCTGATAGGCGGAGACGATGAAATCCTTACGGAGCACCGGCACCGGCACGGCGGCACGGACCGCGGTCAGGTCGGCCAGGGAGCCACCGAACCGGCGCGGCTCGGTGAGCACGCTGATCGCGGCCGCGCCGCCGGCCACGTAGGCCCCGGCGAGACCTGCCGGGTCGTCGATGTCGGCCAGCGGCCCCTTGGCGGGGCTGCGCCGCTTGATCTCCGCGATGACCCGCACCGTGTCGCCCCGCAGCGCGGCCACCGCGTCCAACGGCGGGGCCGCCGCCGCGACCATCTCCTCCAGCACCGCCGGTCCGACGCGCGCCTCCCGGGCCGCCAGATCGGCGCGTACGTCCCGCACGATCTCCTGCAACACGCTCATCGGTACGTCCTCCTCATCGATTCGGCTCGACCGAGAGCCGGTGCTGGAACAGCCGCAGCGGGTCCCACTGGCTCTTGACCCGCTGCAACCGGGGGTAGTTGGCGCCGTAGTACAGCTCCTGCCAGGAACTGCCCGACCGGTTCCACGCCGGGTCCCGCAGGTCGACGTCGGGATAGTTGATGTACGCGCCACCCGTACCGCGGTCGCGCACCGGGACGCCGCCGGTGCCGGCGTAGACGTCCCGGTAGCACCCGCGGAGAAAGCCGATGTGCGTCGCGTCCTCCGACTCGTCGTCCCACTCGCTCAGATACATGAGCATCAGCGCGGCGTCACGGTGTGAACTCGCGGTGGCGGACCCGGCGACGGCGGTGACCTGACCGCCGTACGGAGCGATCAGGACCCCGCTGCCCGGGTGGGAGTAGTCGGTCGAGGTCAACGCCCGGTGGATGGCTGCCGCCTGCGCCGGCGTGAACGCGGTCCGGTGCAGCGCCGACTTGCCCTTGATCCGGCGACCGACCGGCCGGTCGGCGAACCCGGACCACTGGGTGCCGAGCAGCCAGGGCAGCCTGCGCCGGACGGTGCTCTGCCCGGCCACGCCGACCCCGTCGCCGACCGCCGCCAGGAAGTCGTCGAGCAGACCGTCAGGGTCGGGCGCCTGCCCCGACACCTGCGTGTTGAGCACGACGGCGCCCCCGGAACGGTGGAACGTGATCAGGTGGCTGTAGAGGTGGTTCTCGACCAGGCCCGGACGGTTGCGGGCGACGTACCACCGGCTGTAGTTGAGCAGCAACCGGGTGAACGCCGCCCGGTCCATCGCCTCCCACGGCCAGATCACGGTGTTGACCAGCAGCTCCGCCGGTGGCCGGGGCAGCAGCCGGCGCGGGTCGGTGGTGTCGGTGCCGGGTGACCGGAACCAGTACCTGGTGACCACCCCGAAGTTGCCGCCGCCACCGCCGGTGTGCGCCCACCACAACTCCCGGTGCGGATCGTCGGCCTCCCGGGTGGCGGTCACCGCCCGCGCCGCACCCGATCTGTCCGCCACCACCACCTCCACCGCGTAGAGGTGGTCGACGGTCAGCCCGAACAGGCGGCTGAGCGGGCCGTAGCCGCCACCTGAGATATGCCCGCCGACCCCGACGCTCGGGCACGAACCGGCCGGCAACGCGACCCCCCAGCCGGCGAAGAGCCGACGGTTGACCTCCTCCAGCCGGGCGCCGGCCCCGACCACGAAGGCCCGCCGGGCCGGGTCGAAGCCGATCTGGTCCAGGCCCCCCAGGTCCAGCAGGATCTCCACGGCCGGATCGCTGACGAAGTCCTCGAAGCAGTGGCCGCCGCTGCGGACCGACAACCGCCGCCCGGTACGCGCCGCCTGCTCCACCGCCCGCACCACGTCCGGGGTCGAGGTGGCCACCACCACCTGGCCGGGGCGGCCCACCCACCGCTGGTTGACGCCCCGCACCAGGTCGGCGTACTGCGGATCACCGGGCCGTACGGTCAGGAGGGTGCCGCCGTCCCCCGCTGCCGGCCGGGCCGACACCGCGGGTGCCACGCCCACGAACGCGGCAGCCGCCGCGCCACCGACCACCGCCGAACCACCCAGCACTCCACGACGGGTCAGTTCCACCGGGTTCACCTTCCTTCCGCTGTCTGTCGGAGCGCCGCCAGCAGGCGGTCGCTTTCCTGCGGGCCGTCGAGCCGACGTCGGCCGTCGACCACGACCAGGGGCACCACGGCGGTCTCCCGCCGGGCCCGCCGGACCAACTCCCGTACCTCGTCCGTGCCCGCGTCGGTGGCGAGCAGGTGGGCCGCCCGCCCGGGTGCCATTCCGGCCCGGGTGGCGCGATCGACCAGCACCTCGGGGTCGGACACGTCGACGGCGTCGACGAAGTAGCCCGCGAAGAGCAGTTCCTCCAGCCGTCCCTGGACCTCCTCGCCGTACTCCCGGCCGGCCGACCAGAGCAGCCGGTGGGCGGCCAGGGTGTTGACCGCGTAGCCGGCCTCGTTGGCGAAGGCGATGCCCATGCCGAGGCCGTACCTGGTGACCTCGGCGCTCATCCGGGCCGCCTTCTCCTCGCCGTACTTGCCGGCCAGCCAGGTGAGCATCGGCATCGGCGTGGCGGGGTGTTCGCCGTCGATCTGGTAGGGATGCCGCACGATCCGGACCTCGGGACCGTCGAACTCCCGTACGGCCGCGTCGAGGTGCCGTTTGGTGACGTAGCACCAGGGACACGAGACGTCGAGATAACTGTCCACCCTCACGGCAGCACCACCCGTGCGGCGTCCGGCACGTCGTAGGACGGGCGGTCGTTGACAGTCGTCACGTCGAAGCCGCCCGACCGGGCGTACCGGTCGGAGATCTCGGCCAGCTCACCTGCCGAAATGACCTCGTGCACGTCGGTGAAACCGTCAGGGGCCAGCCGGGCCGCCAGGCTGATGACGAGTTCCGGCCCGAGCTGCCGGTTACGCTCCTGCAGATCCGTGGTGACCGGCCGACGCCGCTGCTCGTACTCGACCAGGGCGGCGACCGGGTCGGCGTGCCGGGCCAGGCAGAACGCCAGCACCCGGGCGTCCACGATCGACTGGGTCGCTCCGTTGGAACCCATCGGGTACATGGCGTGCGCGGCGTCACCGAGCAACGTCACCGGGCCGAAGGTCCACCGGGGCAGCGGGTCGCGGTCCACCATCGGATAGACGAACGCCTCCCCACCGGCCCGGACCAGTTCCGGCACGTCCAGCCAGTCGAAGCGGAGATCGGCGAAGTCGGACAGGAAGGAATCCGGTTCGACCCTCCGGTTCCAGTCCGCCCGGGCCGGCCGGTCCTGTTCGGCTGCCGGCCGGGCCAGTGCCCAGTTCATCAGCACCGGCTGCCCGGGCCCGGCCGGTCGGGACATCGGATACACCACGGCCCGACGTCGCTCGTCCCCGGCGATGATCATCGTGCTGCCGTTGAGGAACGGCGTCCGCCAGGCGGACCCCCGCCACACCAGCAGCCCGTTCCACGGCGGCTCGCCCTCGTCGGGATAGAGCGCGGCGCGGACCGCCGAGTTGATGCCGTCCGCACCGACCATGACGTCGGCGTCGAACTCGCCGACCCCACCGGCGGCCGGATGATCCACGATCACCCGCACCGAGTCGTCCGCCCGGATGTCGAAGTCGCGCACCCGGGCGTCGGCGACCACCGTCTCGTCGCCGAGCCGTCGGCGCACCTCGTCGAGCAGCACCAGCTGCAGCCGCCCCCGGTGGATCGACAACTGCGGCCAGCGGTAGCCGGCGGCCCGCCCGCGCGGTTCGTTCCAGATCAACGATCCGAAGCGGTTGTAGTACGACAGCTCCCCGGTCTGGACCCCGACCGCCGACAACTCGTCGAGCAGCCCCAGCTCGGCGAGTTCACGCACCGCGTTGGGCAGGATGTTCAGGCCGACGCCGAGCGGCCGGATCGCCGGTGCCGCCTCGACGACCCTGATGTCGGTGATCCCCACCGCGTGCAGACTCAGGGCCAGCGTCAGGCCCCCGATGCCGCCACCGGCGATCAGCACCCTCACAGGGCCACCCCGTCCCGCCAACGCTGCTGCGGAATCCTGCGGTCCGGCCCGGCCGGCGCGGTCGGCCGGATCGTCGGCACCTCGGTCGACGGGTTCGGCCGGCGGGCCTGGACCAGGCCGGCGTTCTGCCGGGTCAGATCGATGATCTGCCGGAGCAGGTCGACGCTGGCGCCGCCGCTGCCCACCGGGTAGAGGCGGAGATCGGCCTGGTACGCCTGCCGGGCGATGCCGAGGTGCCGCCCCCGGAACACCACCACCGTCCGCAGCACCCGGGCGAGCGCCTCCGCGCCGCGGCGCAACACCGGCGACTCCCGGCCGGTCGTCGCGCCGTCCAGCCCGCCGTAGGCGTCGACCAGCCGACTCACCACCGACCTGCCCTCGCTCCACCGTGTGTAGTAGCTCCGCCACCGGGGCAGGCTGTAGGGGACCGAGTGGCGGATGAACTCGTCGTACCCGGGTTCGCTGCGGTCGGTCGCCCAGATGACCTGGTCGACCAGCCAGAGCGGCACCTGCGCGGCGGCCGGCCCGAGCAGTTCCCGGCCCGAGACGGTGATCTCCTCGAAGTAGGGGCGGAGCACCCGGGCGAAGAAGACCGGGCTGACGTGCCGCAGCACCAGGTCGATCGAGTCCACCATCGCGTGCAGCCGGACGTTCAACTCGTCCAGCAGCGGGGCGAACTCCGGATCGGTAGGTGCGGTGTCGGCCAGCACGTCACACGTGTTCAGGCCGGTACGCAGATCCGGAAAGACCATCCGCACCGACTCCTGGAGGAACCTCTCCTGCGGGTCCCCGGTGTACATCCGCTGGCGGTGCCCCACCGGGTTCCAGGTGGTGTAGTGGTGCACGGTGTCCCGGGGCACCATGTCGGTCCGCCGGCCGAGTTCCTCCAGCACCGCGGTGACCTCCGGCACCACCGGCAGCGGCTCCACGCCGTGCCGCTTGAGGGAGCCCAGGAACATGCCGAGGTCACGCATCGCCGAGAGGCACTCGTCCAACGAGTACGTGGCGACCTCGTCGAGGCCGGGTATCAGGGCGCGCAGTGCGCCCACTATCGCTGACACGTCGGTCTGCGTGTTCATGGTGCGCAGCCGGAAACAGGCCGAGTCCGCGTTGAGCGGGTCGAGGAGCCTGACGTTTTCGATCCGGGCCAGGCTGGACAGGTCGGTGATCGCTGCGTTCGCCATTGCTCTCTTTCTGAGGGGACGGGACGGGACGGTGGTTGGACAGAGGGGCACGCACCGGGGCGGCAGGAGACGCCAGGGCACAGCCGCGCCCGGTGAGGTGGGTCGGTTCGGTGGCGGCGGTTACCGCCGGTCAGCCACGGAAGGCGTGCTGCGGGCCCGGCGGCACCGCCCAGTGCAGCCAGTGCCGGGAGGTCCGCCACGGGCGCGGAGGCAGCGGCACCAGTCGGCCCGCCGGCCCGAGGTCGGCCGGGTCCGGCACGCTCTCCCCCGGCCCGTCGGCCAGCACCGCGCGCAACTCGCGGATCAGGTCGTCCCGGGTACGGCCCCGCACGACCGTCAGGTGGGCGTAGCGCCGACGCCTGACGTTGGTGCTGTAACAGATGTCCCGCAGGTCGAACGCGGCACCCGCGCCTGCGGGCGCGAGATAGTCCAGGTAGCTGTGGATCAGCTCGGTCAGGCCGGCCGGGGTGCGGGCGCTGAGCACCAGCGGGTACCCCTCGACGCCCGGGTCGGACGCTCCCGTCGGCCGGGTCGTCCCGGCGTCGGGCCGGTCGGTCGCCTGCGCCTCGGCGAGCACCAGGTGGACGTTGGTGCCGGACATGCCCTGCCCGTTGACCGCCACGACTGCCGGCCGGCCACGGTCGGGCAGCGGGGTCGGGGCACCGGGTACGACCAGGGGCACCCGGTCCCAGTCGACGTCGGACCGGGGGTGGCGGAAGTGCAGGCTCGGTGGCACGAGCCGGTGTTCCAGGCAGAGCATCGCCTTGACCAGGCCGGCCAGACCGGCGGCGGCCTCGGTGTGGCCGATGTTCGTCTTGATGGACCCCACCAGACAGGGCTGGCCGGCGGGCCGTCCCTCGGCCAGCACCCCGGTCATCGCGACGAGTTCGGCCGCGTCGATCCGGGTGCCGGTCCCGTGCGCCTCGACGTAGTCGACCTCCGCCGGGCGCACCCCGGCCGCCGCGTACGCCGCGCGCATCGCGGTCGTCTGACCGGTCACCGACGGCGCGGCCAGCTCGGACTTGGCCCGACCGTCGTTGCTCACCGCGCTGCCGAGCAGAACGGCGCGTATCCGGTCGTGGTCGGCGAGCGCGGCGGTGAGCGGTTTGAGCACCACGACCACGACGCCGTCGCTACGGACGAACCCGTCGGCGGTGTCGTCGCCGAACCTGCACCGCCCGCTGCCGGACAACACCCCCGCCTGGCCGAACATCACCGCCGGTGTGGGCGTGAGGACCAGGTTGATCCCGGCGACGACGGCCATCGTGCTCTCACCCGAGCGCAGGCTCTGCGCCGCGAGATGCACCGCCACCCCCGATGACGCCTGGGCGGCGTCCACGGTCAGACTGGGCCCCCGCAGGTCGAAGGCGTACGAGAGCCGACCGGCGGCCATGCTGCGCTGCTGTCCGCCGAGCACGGCGGCCAGGCCGAGCCGGTCGAGTCGGGCGCTCTGGAGATCCCAGTAGTCGGCCTGGCTCTGCCCGACGAACACCGAGGTCCGGCTGCCGGCGAGGTGTTCGGGCAGTTGACCGGCGTCCTCCAGCGCCTCCCACGCGGTCATCAGCAGCATCCGGTGCTGCGGGTCGAGGCTCGCCGCCTCCTCGTCGTCGATGCCGAAGAACTCGGCGTCGAACTCGGCGGCCCCGGTGACGAACCCACCCCAGCGGCTGTTCGTACGGCCCGGTGGCGGCGGCGCCGGAGCGAAGTAGTCGTCGATGCGAAACCGGTCCGCCGGAACCTCATCGATCAGGTCCCGACCGTCGACCAGGTGTTGCCAGAGTTGCGTCGTGCCGTGCGCGCCAGGAAGGCGGCATCCTGCACCGATCACCGCGATCGGCTCCCCCGACTGCCGTCGTGCTGACCACATGTGTTCGAGTCCCTTCCGCAAAGGTCGTACGGCGGATCCCCCGCGCCGTTGCGAGCGGTGGGTCGTCACTGCCTGGGCAGTCCGGCCGGCACACCGGTGTGCCGGCCGGACTGCCCAGGCGACCCCCTAGGAGGGTTCGGTCTGGTTCTCCTGGGCGAACTGCTGCCACGGCTGGGCCGCGACCCACTCGGCGATCGGCCGCGGACCGACGTTCAACGCCTTCGGCAGCGTTGCCGGGTCGAGGTCGAACAGGTCCCGGCCGGCCTCCTGGCCGACCCAGCGGTAGATGCCGGCGACACCGGTGGCGGCCGGCCCGCCCAACGCGAAGGCCAACCCCTCCTGGAAGGCGTCGACCTCCAACGGCAGATAGCTGATCCGCCTGCCGAGCACCCCGGAGAAGATCTCGGCCAGCTCGGGGCCGGTCACCACCTCGCCGCCGCCGAACTGCACCGACCTGCCGACGAGATCCGGCCGGTCCAGGGCGGCCACCATCGCCGCGGCCAGGTCGCCGTGCGACAGCCAGGCCACCCGGCGGTCGGCGGGCAGCGGATAGGCCAGCACGTTCTGGTTGGCCAACGCTCCGCCCACCCCGGGGTTGAACAGGTTCTCCAGGTAGACCGGCGGGCGCAGCACGATCAGCGGAACACCGCTGTCACGCAGGATCGTCTCCGTGGCCCGCCGGGTCTCGTACGCCGGGTACGGCGTCGCCTCGTCCGGGATGCAGGTGTTGGTGTTGAACACGAGCAGCTGCACACCGGCCTGCCGGGCGGCGTCGGCGATGTTGCGCGCGTAGCCGGCGACCGTCTGTGCGTCGTACACCAGCGGGAGGGTGACGGCGGCGTGGGTGACGCCCGTGAACGCCTCGCGCACGGCGGCCGGGTCGGCCAGGTCGCCGGTGACCAGGCTGACCCCCGGCGGGACCGACCCGGTGTCCCGGCGGGCGAAACCGCGCACCGGGTGGCCCCGCTCGGCGAGGGTCCGGGCGACCGCGCCGCCCTGGGCGCCGGTCGCGCCGAACACCAGATACTGCCTGCCCTGCTCTGTGGTCATCATTCAGTTCCTTTGCATCGTGGTAGACAGCGCCGGTGTCCGGGGACGTGGCGCTTCGTGCAGGACCCGTCGGTGCGGGTCCTCGTGCCGGCCGGGTCCGAGCGGGACCGGCCGGCGGACCGGATCGCCTGCCGTCGCGGACCGGCGTGTCCGACGGGCCCTCGCCCCGCCCGCCGGACGCGCGGTCCCGCGACGGCCTACCGTCCGGAGACTGTCGCGGGACCGGGGGTCACCGGCCGGGCCCGACGGAGCCGGACCGCCACCACCGCCGCGACGAGTGCGACCACCGCACCCACCAGGAAGGCCGCCTGGAAGCCGGCGGTGGTCGCCGCCGGGTCCAGCCGGGCCGGATCGTCGCCTGTCACCTGGCTGGTCCGGGCGGCGGCCACCCCGGCCATCACCGCCAGACCGACGACCGCGCCGATCTGTTGGCTCGTGTTGATCAGCCCTGAGGCGAGCCCGACCTCGGCGACCGTCGCCTCGGCCGTCGCCGCGACGTTCGTCGTCACGGTGACCAGCGGCAGCCCGATGCCGAGCAGGACGGTCGGGCCGAGCACGTCGGAGACGAAGTCGCCGTCGTGGGAGAGCCGGGACAGCCAGAGCATGCCCAGGGCGACCAGGACGAAGCCGGCCGTCATCGCGACCTCCAGGCCGAGCCGGGCGATCAGCCGCTCGCACATCCCGGCCACCCCGATCACCACCAGCGACATCGGCAACAGACCGAGCCCACCGCCCAGTGGCGAGTAGCCGAGCACGTCCTGGAGATAGATGCTGACGAAGAAGAACGTCGGGAAGAGGATGAGCTGGGCCAACCCGCCCAGGACGTTGGCGGTGCGCAGCCGACGCCGCCGGAAGACACCCAACGGCACCAACGGGTGGCTGCTGCGCCGTTCGACGACGACGAACGCCAACAGGCACAGCACCGCCAGCACTGCCGCGCCGACCGTACGGCCGGCGAGCCAGCCGAGGTTGCCGGTGGACACCAACGCGTACGCCAGCAGCCCCAGTCCGGCGGTGACGGTGCCGGCGCCGATCGCGTCGAAGGCCCGGCGGTCCCCGGGCTCGTGCATGTCAGGCACCAGCCGGAGGGCCAGGACGACCAGCACCGCCCCGACGAGGACGTTCATGAGGAACGTCGACCGCCACCCGAGCGAGTCGGTCAGCAGTCCGCCCAGCACGGTGCCGACGGCACCCCCGGCACCGGCCATGGCGGCGAAGATGCCCAGGGCGCGATGGCGTTCCGGACCCTCCGGGAAGATGCCCAGCACCAGCGCCAGGGCGGCGGCAGCGGCCAGCGCGGCGGCCAGGCCCTGCATCGCCCGGCCGGCGATCAGCCAGCCGGCCGAGTCCGCGGCCGCGCCCACCGCCGAGCCGACCACGAGGACGACCAGGCCGATGACGAAGACCCGGCGGCGACCGACGTGGTCGGCGCTACGCCCGCCGAGCAGGAGCAGGCCACCGAAGGTGATCAGGTAGGCGTTGGCCACCCAGGACAGCCCGGTGGGTGAGATGTCGAGATCCGCGCCGATCGAGGGAACGGCCACGTTGATGATCGCCGTGTCGAGGATCAGCAGGAACTGGGTGCAGGCGAGCACCGCCAGCGCCCGCCAGCGGTGGGGCACCCCGACGGCACCGGCCGCCGGGGCGCCGCCCGGGGAGACCTTGCGATCGGTCATGAGGCGCCGTACATCGAGTTGTCCAGCTCGTAGCCGTCCAGGCAGGACTGGGCGAGCTGCTCGCACAGGTCCGGCCGGCCGTCGCGGACCACCGCCGGCAGGTAGACGTGCGGTGCGCCGTGGTAGAAGCGCTCGTACTGCTCGTGCCGGGAGGCGAACTCCGAGCCCAACGCGTCCCAGGCGAGCTTGAGCAGCTTGATCCGCGCCTCGGCCGGGTGGCCGGGCGAGCGGACGTACTTGGCGAGCACCGGCCCCAGCTCGGGGTGGAGCAGGTCGTAGCCGGAGGCGGGCAACTGGATCAGTCCGCCGCCGGCGAGCAGCTTGACCTCGGCGACCGCCTTCGGATAGATGTCACCGGCCATGGCCCGGTGCGCGGAGGCGATCTCAGGGTTGATCATGACACCGCCGTCGGACCCGACCGGCACGAACTCCGTCTCGGCCGCGATCAACATCGAGCGGGCGATGTTGACCCAGCTCATCAGGCGACCGATCTGGATCTGCACCGGAGGGAGCTGATAGGTGTTGTTCGCCTTGGCGATGAGGATCGCCAGACCGGTGAGGAACTCCAGCTTCGTCCAGAAGCGGGTGGCCGACTGGTGGACGAAGTTGTTGTACGCCGGCGTCGCCCACCACTGGTGCAGGCTGGCATCCACGTCGCGGTAGACGAGCACCCGCTCCCAGGGCACGAAGACGTCGTCACAGACGAGCAACGAGTCGTTCTCGTCGAACCGGGAGGAGAGCGGGTTGTCGAAGACGCTCCGGGCGCTGGCCTCGTACGAGGTACGCGAGACGAACTTCAACCCGGGGGTGTCGAGGGGGACGGAGAAGCTGAGCGCGTACTCCACATCCTGCGGGGCCAGCGGTTCGATCGTGCCCACCACCACCTCGTCACCGAAGGCCGCGGCCGTGCCGATCATCTTCGCGCCGCGTACCACGATGCCGCCGTCGGTCTCCTTGACCACCCGCAGGTAGAGGTCGTTCTCCTCCTGCTCGGACGCCGACCGGGTCCGGTCGATCTGCGGGTTGGTGATGGTGAACGCCTGGTAGAGGTCACCGGTGGACATCCGCCGGTGGTGCGCCGCGACGTTCTCCCGACCGTCGAACCCGGCACCCGCGAAGACCTCGGGCAGCGCGGCGAACCCGGCGAGCCCGGAGGCCATGTAGTCGGGTGACCGGCCGAGGAACCCGAAGGTCGCCTCGGACCAGATCTTGTGCGCCTTCCGCCTGGCGACCAGGTCCTCGTAGCTGCGGGCGATGTGGAACGCCCGGTGGATCCGCTCGCCCGATCCGGACTCGACCGTCAGGGTCGGGGCGAACCCCGCCTCGTGGGTCAGGTCGTAGAGGTGGGCGATGGACCGGGCCGTGTTGCGGAAGGCGCGGTGCCTGGTGATGTCCTTGACCGGCTCCCCGTCCAGCCAGATCTCCCGGCCGTCGCGGAGGGCGTCAAGGTACTGCTCACCGGTTCGCGTCATGTCTGATCTCCTTGGTTATGGGGTACGGCAGGCGGTCGCCGGCGGGTGGATCGGTGGTCCGGCGAAGGGTCAGGAGCCGGTCTCCTGCGGGGTGGGTCGGCCGGGGCCGGGTCGGCGGCGGACCGAGTAGGACGAGTCGGTGTTGGCCATCGCCACGTCGAAGCCGCCCAGCTCCGCGTAGCGTCGGGAGACCTCGGCCAACTCCCGGTCGAGGGCGCTCGCCGACGGGCCGGGCCGGGTGACGGAGCTGGCCCGGTCCGCCATCGCGACGACCACCTCGGGACCCAACGCGCGGTTGCAGTTCTGGAGCAGGGTCATCCGGTCGAGCCGCTCCCGTTCGTAGGCGGTGAAGGCGGTGTCGACCTCCGGGTGACCGGCCACCGCGGCGGCCAGGGCGCGGGCGTCGACGATCGCCTGGGTGGTGCCGTTGGACCCCATCGGACACATCGCGTGGGCGGCGTCACCGATGAGGGTCACCGGCCCGAACGTCCAGCGGGGCAGCGGATCGCGGTCGACCATGGCCTGTTCGAAGGGGGCCTTGGCGGCGGTGACGAGGGAAGCGACGTCCAGTGGGCCGAAGACCCAGCCGTCCAGCGCGGCCAGCAGTTTCGCCGGGTCCACCACCCGGTCCCACTCCGCCCGGTCGACCACCTCGTCCGGCCCGAAGGTGCGGGCCACCGCCCAGTTGGTGTCGACCAGCCCGGCGGCGTCCGGCCGGGGCGCTATCGGATAGGCGACCACCTTCCACGTACGGTCGCCGCCGATGAACATCGACCGGTTGTCGGCGAACGGCGGGATCTTGGCGATGCCCCGCCACACCACCTGCCGTTGCCACACCGGGGGCCCCTCACCGGGGTAGAGCACGCGACGAACGCCCGAGCGGATGCCGTCCGCGCCGATCAGCGCGTCCGCCTCGGTGGTGGTGGTGCCGCCGGTGCGGTGGGCCAGGTTGACCTGCACCCGGCCGGTGGGCAGCAGCCGGAAGTCGGTGACCCGGGCGTCGGCCCGGACGCGCTGTCCGCCGAGGCGTTCCTCGACGGCGGCGAGGAGCACCATCTGCAACTTCCCACGGTGCACCGACAGCTGCGGCCATCGGTGACCGGCGGCCCGGCCCCGTGGTTCGCGCCAGATCACCTCGCCGTGCCGGCTGAAGTAGACCAGCTCGGTGGTCGAGACGGCGGACGCGCCGACCGCTTCGTCCAGGCCGAGGGCGGCGAGCTCCCGGACGGCGTTGGGCAGGAGGTTGATCCCCGCGCCCAGGGGACGGATCTCGGGGGCGGCGTCGACCAGCCGGATGTCGTCGAGACCGGCCGCGTGCAGGCTCAGGGCCGCGGTCAGGCCGGCAATGCCCGCCCCGGCGATGAGTATCCGCATCGGCGTCCTCTCCATCTCGTCCGTGCCGGACGGCCGGCTGGCGACGCGTCGTCAGGGCAGGCGTGACCGGACGTCGCGAGAGGCATGCGACCGGGTCGAGCCCGCAAAACTCAGCGTTACGCCAGGAAGGCCCCCCGTGCATGGAGCTTGTCCTGAAATCCGCAAGTGGTTTACCGATCGTCGCGGCCAAACGGCCCGCTGTCACCCGCAATATTCATGGAAGACTTAGGTACGATCAATTAAGAACTTTCCGCTTCCACTTAAGGATCGTCCATGAATGATCTTGACGTCTTGGCTGAGCTGCTCAGACCGATACGTCTGGTCAGCGTTTTTCACAGCCGCTGGATCGCACGCGGCCCATGGAACGTCCAAGGCGACGACGACCACTGCGCGGTGATGCACTACGCCCTGCGAAATAGTTGTTACGTCAAACTTCCCGGTCGGCCGCCTATTCTACTGCAACGGGGCGACCTGGCGATCTTTCCCTATGGCACCGCGCACACATTAGGGGACGGATCCCCGACCCCGACCCGGCCGTTACGTAGCGTGCTCCCCGAACGCCGCCTCGGCGAGTCGGCGATTGTCCGGATCGGCGAGGCGGGCCCGGTCACCGAGCTGATGTGCGCCAGCCTCAACTACGACCCGGGCGGCGAGCCCCCGCTGTACCGCTCGCTCCCACCGATCTTCATGCTGGGAAAACCCGAGCTCGACCACGAGCCTCTCCTGCTCCGGACACTGGAGTCACTCGTGGCGGAGACCGAACGCCGCGAACCGGGCAGCCCGCTGGTGACCCTTCGCGCTTTCGAGATGGTCTTCGTGCTCGCGCTCCGAGTGGTGTTGCGCAAGCTGACGGTTGACGCACCGGGGCTACGGGCACTCGGCCACCCCGGCGTCAGCCGTGCCCTGTCGGCCATTTACGGGGAGTTTCAACGACCCTGGACGTTGGACCTGCTGGCCCAGCGCGCGGGCATGTCCAGGTCGAGTTTCGCCAAGACATTCCGGGACCTCGTCGGGGAAGGGCCCGCACTGCATCTCACCCGACGCCGGGTGCAGGAGGCCGTTCAACTGCTCACCTACACCAAAACCCCACTGAGTTCGATACCCGAGATGGTGGGATACAAGAGCACGGTCGGATTTCATCTCGCTTTCCGAAAAATCCTCAATGACACGCCTGGCCGATATCGGGCACATCACGGACTGGGTGGTGGGCCGGGTTGCGGGGTCCCCTGCACCGACGAATCATGACGCGCCGCGATCACAGGCAACGGTGGTATCGCCGACAGCACGGAACCATGTCGATCAATTCCACGCATCGTGAGACGCCGATGTCGAGAACGCAGCGGCGCGGGTGGGTTCCCCTCCGGGACTACCCGTCGTCGCGCCGACGACGCGCCCGCTCGATCTCGGCGACATCCGGCGTCCACGGGCCGTGCCGGTCGAGTGCGGCGCAACCACCACGGACGAAGACCCCGACCAGGGTCCGGTACCCGCCGATCCCGTCGACCAGGCGGTACTCGACCCGGTACTGCGGAGCCGACCCCGCCACCCCGGGCCGCACCGTCGTGATCCGGGCGATGGAGTCGGCATAGAAGTGCAGCTGGATGCCCTCGCCCCGCTCCTCGTCCTCGATGGTGAACACCTCGTTGTCGCCGGCGGAGCGATCGGCGACGAAGTCCCAGAAGGCGGCGGAGGCGGTACGGGGACCGCCCCGCAGCCACGTCTGCGCGTCACCCTTGTCATCGGTGAACGACAGGGCGGTCTTCCGCGCGCCGTCGTCCACCTCCGGGTGTTCGTCGGCAGCCTCGTCGTCGTCCGCCCGGCTGTTCCGGGCGCGGTCCGCGGCCTCCGAGCACATCAGGAAACTCACCGTCCGCACCGCGTCGTCGACGAGATCGGGGTACGCCCGGCGTACGGCCGCGTCGACGGTCGCCGTCATCCGTTCCCAGTCGCGCTTGTCGGTCGCCCGCTTCCCCCGGCGCGGATCGAGGCCGATCCGCATCCCGGCGCACGCCTGCTCCGCGGTGGCGATCACCTGCATGACCTGGGGCAGCAGGGCAGGGTCGACGGCATCGGGCAGCCGCCTGGGCAGCGTCGCGCCGTGCAGGTACTGGCCCGTGAACCGCAGGACCCCCGCATCGAGGGGCCCGAGGACCACCCCGCGCTCGGCGCGACGGCGGGCCGCGTGGTACTCCTGGGCACGGCTCTCGTCCGGTGTCTCCGTCGCGGCCCGCATCGCCGCGTAGACCTGACCGCGCTCCAGGAGGTCGAGGTCGGCCCCATGGGCGACGAGCCGGCTCCGGTCCCATTCGATACGCCGGAAGAGCGCATCGACGTCCGCAGGCGCGGAGAGCAGCACCGGGTCCAGCAGGGCGACGGCGGCGTCCTCGTCGAGCCCACCCCCGGTCCCGGCGGCGTCGCACAGTGGCAGGAGCGCACTGAACAGCAGCAGGTGTCGGGCCAGGTCCTCCCGGATCACCGCGAGATGGGCCGCGCCGATCGGGACCGTAAACGTCCGGGGCTCGTGGTTGACGTCGGCCCCGGCGGCGAGCCTCAGCCTCAGCTCACCGTCCGTACGGATCACCTGCGGAAGCCAGCCGCTGCCACGGCGCGCGAAGACGACGTCTCTCACCGCTCCGACCTCCCGCGCACCGGCAGCGGCCGGACCCGGCCGCTGCGGGCCCAGGGCGTTGCGCGACCCACCCGGCACCCGCTGCTCACGACCACCTGGCGCACTCGGCGTCGCGGCGTGGCCCGGTGCGCACCCGGAAGGCAGCGGTTGGCCCGGCCGGTCCGAAGGTGTTCCGACCAGGGCTGGTCCCCCTGCCTGATCCGGGAGATCACCCCCGCCCGGGGCATGAGCACCACACTCTGCCCCGCCGCCTCGGCGGTGAAGACGAACCGTTTCGGTCCGGGCGCGTACGGGCGGGCCATGGGCGTCCTTCGATCATGGGTGACAGCTCCACCAGGGGGTGGACCAGCGCGGACATGCCTGCGGTCCTGATCATAGGCATGCCCGACCGGCTCGTCCGGTGCTGGTGATCAAGCGCCCACCAGCACCGACGGGGAACCAGAGGTGAGGTGACCGCGCGAAGGGCGGTCCACCCGGTTGATCAGCTCGTCGTGTCAGGCCCGGGGCGAAGGATTCGCGGCCGGCAATGCGCTGGGCCGGGTCGACCACGCGTTCCCGGGTGCCCGGACACTCCCGGCATGGTCGATGCCGCCGACCGCTCCGGCTTTGCCGGCCGACGATCAGAAAGCCGTTGAACAGCAGACCGCCGCCGAGCGGTACCACGACGGCGCGCCCTGGTTCGTCCCGCCGGTGCGGCCGGATCACGTCGCGGGTCAGGGCCGGGAAGAACGCCGCGGACTCGACTGGACCTCGTGGGCCTGAGGGAAGCCATAGACCGGCACGGCGGGCGGCGAGCCCTGGGAGCCGAAAGGCTTCTCAGCAGCCCCATGGCGGTAGCCGATCATGCCCGCACCACCGGAGCGCCGTCCATTGAGGACACTAATGACGCCGGGGTGACGCCCGCCACCCCGTCCACGGCGCACCGCGAACGGCCCCCGGGGGACCCGGGGGTTGGTACGGCCGAGCGACCGGCGGACGCCGGCGGAGATCAACCGATGCCGTCGACCGCCCCCCGGAGCGCGTTGATCGACGGATCCCAGGTGAAGTTCAGCACGGGCAGGCCGGCGGCGGCGGCGTTGCTGTCGCCGCCGAGGACCACCGCCCGCGGCTTGGCGGTGCCCTGCGGGACGACGAGATACCAGCTGCCCCGCACGTTCGCGATGAACACTTCATCAACCTCCTGGTCCGGTGGGTTCGGGTCGGTGGCGTCCCCGACATGGTTCTCGAAGTCGACGGTCGCGCCGAAGTTCGTCGGAGCGCCGGTGTTCAGCCAGAGGCTCGTGTGCACGTGCGGCCCCACGCCGGACTCGCTGCCGTTCGCCGAGGAGCCGGAGTACGCGATCGTCTGGCCCCGGGAGACGCGTTGGCCGGTGGCGACGGCGATCCGCGACAGGTGCAGGTGCCGGGTGTAGTTGCCGTCGTCGTGGGCCATCCCCACCACGCGTCCGGCCGCGGTCGAGGTGTCGGTCTTCACCAGACGGATCGTGCCGTTCGCCGCGGCCACCACGGGGGTCCCCGCGCCGACCGCGTAGTCGGTGCCCGGCTCGCCCGAGGGCGGCGTGCGGCTCCGGTGGTCCTGCCACGAACTGGAGATCCGAACGTTCCCGCACGGCCGCTGATAGTTGCCGGCGGCCCGAGCGGCGTCGGGCAGCACCGCGAAGGCGGCCGACACCCCCGACGCCGCCAACGCCGCGGCCGTGATGAACCCACGTCTGGTGAGCCCCCGCAGGTAGGCGATCCCACCGAGGTCCTCGGGCCGCGGGTCGCCGTGACCAGCATCGCAAGGAGAGCCGGAGCCCGGCTGCCCACTCAGGATCATCAATGCAACCTACGGCCCCGTCCGGCGCGGGGCAAGGTCGTTCTTCGGATACCCGTCACGCCGTGCGCCCACCCTTTCGCCGTGCGCCGCCCCCGCGACCGAGGGGCGGCGGCCTACCCGCACCGCGAAGGAGGGCCTCCTCCCGCTCCGGAGAGTGACCTTAACAACACGATTTTCTCACGCTGCGGGTACTATGCCTGCGTGGGCGTATTCATACGGCCGGGGAACGTCTTCCTGGCGGACTGCCCGGCACGGCTGGCCATCGAGCTGCTGGCGGACAAGTGGTCCGTAGTGGTCATCTACGGGCTCAGTCAGGGTCCCCGGCGGCACAACGAGTTGAAGGCGCTGATCGGTGGCGTGTCGTCCAAGGTGCTCGCCCAGACGATGCGGCGACTACAGCGGCACGGATTGGTCGGGCGCTCGGCGTTGCCCGAGCAGCCGTCAATCACGCAGTACGAGTTGACCCCGCTGGGGCAGACCCTGGTAGAGCCGGTGGAGATGCTGTCTCGCTGGGCCGAGCGACACGGGTCGGACGTGCTGGAGGCCCACGGGGAGCAGACCGACGCCGTCGCGGTTACCTCGGGGTAATCGCGCGCCGTCTACCGTGGAGGAGGCGGATGTGGCAGCGCGATGGGAGAGAGCGGCAGATGGCGGTCGCGTTGGTGACGGGCGGCAATCAAGGGCTGGGCCTGGCCCTGGTGCGGGCGCTGTGCCGGGAGTTGGGGCCCGAGGCGCAGGTCTACCTGACGGCCCGCGACCCGGCGCGTGGTGAGCAGGCGGTGGAGCTGTTGCGTGCCGAGGGTCTCGCCCCGCGGCTGCACCCGCTGGACGTGACGGTGGAGGCCAGCGTCGCGGCGGCGGCCGACATGATTCGCGAGCGGCACGGCGGGCTGGACGTGCTGATCTCCAATGCCGCAGCCCGGATCTCGCGGGAACTGCCCCCCGCCGAGCAGGTGGCCGAGTTCGTGGACACCAACAACCACGGCACATATCGCATGCTGCACCACTTCCTGCCGCTCCTCAACGAGCACGCCCGGCTGCTGGTGGTGGCCAGTTCGTTCGGCTCGCGGCGGCACCTGCCCAGACCGCTGTGGAGCGCCTTCGACACCGACCGGATGAGCCTGGAGGACGTCGAGAACGTGATGGACGAATACGTCCGCCTGGTGCAGAAGGGCGAGGCCGAGGCCCGGGGCTGGCCGAGCTGGATCAACATTCCGTCGAAGGTCGGCC
The DNA here is from genome assembly GCF_016900955.1 of Micromonospora humidisoli. Classification (NCBI taxonomy): domain Bacteria; kingdom Bacillati; phylum Actinomycetota; class Actinomycetes; order Micromonosporales; family Micromonosporaceae; genus Micromonospora; species Micromonospora humidisoli. The sequence continues at coordinate 486,283 of NZ_JAFEUO010000001.1, read as the reverse complement.
AGGTGGCGTCGGCCCGGGTGGCCGCCCGGATGATGGAGCGCGACCGGCCCGGGCACGACGTCTACGTCGGCGCGGTGTGTCCCGGCCTGGTCGACACCGATGCCTCGCGCCCCTGGTTCGATGACATGTCGTCGGCGCAGAGCCCGGACGAGGCGGCCCGTGACGTCCTCTGGCTGGCCACCCGGCCGGCCGGCAGCACTCCCCCGGCCGGTGAGCTGGTGCAGCACCGGAGGGTCCTGTCCTTCGGATGAGCTGGCCTCGGACGCCGCGACCGGTTGCCGGTCCGGTCGCGGCGCCCGGGCACCCGCGCTCAGCCGGCCCTCTGCTCCTGCTGCTGGGAGCAGGTCCCCAGCTGGGCGAAGGCATAGGCGGCCGAAACGAGCGTCATGTGGTGGTGCCAGCCACGCGACGAGCGGCCCTCGAAGTCCAGCAGGCCGTACCCTTCACTCAGCGTGTCGACGTCCCGCTCGCGGCGCGCGGCGAGCTGGGCCAGGGTGAGCACGTGACCCACCTGCGACTCCGGCAGGCCGGTCAGCCAGAAGTTGGCCGCGCTGGTGGCCGCCGCCGACCAGACGGCCACGAGCAGGCAGTCGGCTCCGCCGCCGGAGCCGGCCACGGTGCCCGGCAGCCGGACCGGTACGGTGGTGACATACGAGCGGTGCAGGGCGGCGTCGTGCAGTTGCCGCCACATGACCGGTTGCCGGCGCGCGGTCGTCTCCTGCACCAGCGAACGGATCTGGGTCAGCCCGGGCCTGGCCCCGCCCGGGAGCGACGACGGGGCCAGTTGGCGGAGCACCGGCATGCTGTCGTTGACTTCGACAACGAACGGCAGGCCGCGCTGCCGCAGGCCCTGCAACAGTCGTTCCACGCCGGTGACGTGCCGCAGCCCGACCACCAGGGGACGCACTGGCACCGCCGCCGCCACGTCGTCGGCCATCGCGAGCACGTGGCACCACTCGCTCTGCTCGCTCGGGCCCACCTCTCTGCGGCCGGGGAGCCACGAGCGTGCCCCGGTCCCGGCCGGTGAGGGCAGCACCAGCCGCCAGTCGACGGGCGCACTCGTCTCGGCGTCCGACAAGAAGAGGCCCAGGCCGTACTGGCAGTTGAGGGTGCGGCCGGTCCGGGGGACGTAGCGGCGGGCGACACCGGCGGTCTGGCCACCCCGCTTGGGGATGTATATGGGGCGGATGAGCCACGCGTGCGTGGTCATGTGCTCGTCGACATAGCGGGCTGTTCGGCGGCGGACCGGGGCCCAGTCCCAGGGGCTCTGGTTCACGAACTGCTGCAGAGACTGGACGGCGTCCGGGACGTCAGCACCCTCCGCGATGCTTCGGACCGAACGCCGGCCGTTACCCAGCAGCAGGCCGCGTATGTACGTCTCGCCCCAGCGGCGCTGATCCGCGCGGGGCATCTCGGCCATGATCTGGTGCGCGAACCGGGTGAGACCGTCGCGCGCCGGTAACAGGGCCGTATCGGTCCATGGGCGGTAGGGCATCGTGGTACCTGTCTCTCGTTCACGGTGTCGCAATGTTCATCGATATGGCAGCTTGAGGCGCGATGATTACAAAACGTTGTCGGCATTCCACGGCCGCGCCTCTTCGTCACCGTCAGCGCCGCCTTTCGTCACGCTCCGCAATGGCATCCGTCATCGCCCTGCTGGGCCTGTCGCACCGGTGCGGCCGTCGCCGCGAGGGGCACCCAGGGACGTCCGGTCGGCGAGAAGCCGGTCCGACCGCAACGCCTCGGCCATGTCCCGCTCCCGGCCGGCCGGAACGGCGCTGTCAGGCAGCTGCAACCCATCCACTCCGTAGTCGTGCACCCACCACCGCAGCGCCTCCCGCAGGAACCACCCGTCACCCTCCGCGATGCGCGCCACCGAACTGATGTCGAGCAGCACTGCCAGTCCGGCATCGCGCAGGTGGCGGATCAGCGCCCGGCACTCCCCGTCCGGCCGGTTTCCCGGGCCGGCGGCGGCGAACAGGCCCACCGGCAGCCCACCGGCGCCGGGCGCGAAGTGGTGATGGTCGGCGGCGAGCACACCGGCGAGCACCACCGCTCGGACGCCGTCGCGGAGGAACTCCGGGATCCGGTCCGCGAGCGCCCGGTACCCACCGGCACCCAGCGCCGCCGTGGCCACCGGACCGTCAGGCACCAGCGCACCGGCACCGGGCAGGGCCGGGGCACGCCCCGGCGTGATCCGGCAGCGCCATCCGTCCGGGCCGTTCAGGCTCCGCAGCAGGACCCGGGCGTACGGATCGAGCACCGCCCGGCCGTCCTGGACGTAGTGGTAGTCGACCAGGTCCGGGTCCAGCCCGAGGACGACGACGCTGAGCAGGCCGCCGTCGTGGCCGACGTCCGGCACCGGCACCTCGGTCAGCCAGCGTCCCTCGTCCGGGTCCACCAGGACCAGCGAGGTCTGCCGGGCGACGCCGGCCGGCACGGTGAACTCCACACCCCCGGCCAGCAGCCGGGTGCCACCGAAGCTCGCGGTGCCGGGCCGCGACCGCAGGCCCTCCTCACCGGCCACGGTCGTCCGCTCGCAGGGTGGCCTGCACGGTGAGCCGGTGCGCGGAGCGCGGCAACCGCACGAGCAGCCCCGCAGGGTCGAAGTCGGTGAAGTCGGTGCCGTCGATCCGCACCCGCTCCAGCCGCACCCGGCCCCGGGGCAGCACGTCCGGGGCCACCCGCAGCAACCCGTCCGGGAAACGGGCGTCGGATCGCGGGTTGAACCACAGGTCGAGCGGTTCCCCGCGCACCAGTAGGTCGCCGTACACGGTGGCCAGATAGGCCAGTTCGGCCGAGTGGTACATGCTCATCGAATGGCTGCCCTTGGCGCGCTCGTCGCCGCTGCGCAGATACGGGATGCCCCCGGCCTGCACCGCGAAGTACACGCCGCCGGCCTCCTGATCGAGGAAGAAGGCGTTGTAGAACGCCGCGGCCTCGCGCGCGTGCCGCAGGTAGTCGAGGCCGCCCGGCCCGACCGACCCGTGGTGTGCGGCGCCGCTGAGGTACGCGAGGATGGCCTGTTCCTGCTGCCACCACGCCTTGCGGTCGTGCCAGACGAACTCGTGCCGGCCGCGGTGTGGCCGCCGGTGCAGCACGTCGTACCAGCCGCCGCGGTAGGGGTCTCGGCCGATCGCCGGCAGGTCCGCCGCGAGCCGGGCGGCAACCGCCCGGTATTCGGCCTTGCCTACCAGCGCCTGCATCCGGTGGAGATTCCAGACGATCTTCAGGTTGTGGCCGACCACGCCGCGGTCCTGCTGCCATCCCCACCCGGTGTCCGGCGTCCAGTCCTCGTGGAAGCGTTCCCGGACCAGCGGCAACCCTGTCGGATCGGGGAAGTGCTCCACGATCATGTCGAAGGTGTGTTCCAACATCCGCCGGTAGCGTTCCTCGCCGGTTGCCAGGTAGAGGTTGAACAGGTAGGCGGGTGCGTGGTCGCCGACGGAGTTCCAGTTCTTCCGGGACCGGTTCGGCCCCAGCGAGGCGGCGTGCGGGTCCAGCTCCACCGGATCCACATGCGAGTAGTAGCCACCCCGTCGGGGGTCGGCGTAGACCGTCTCGAAGAGCCGGACCGTGCCCTCGATATCGGCCAGCAACGCCGGGTCGCCGGTGACCCGGTAGGTCTGCACCAGCCCGACGAGCGCGTAGATCTGCTCGTAGGCGGCCAGGGCGCCGGCGTCGTCGCCGAACTCGGAGGCGAGCACGGCGCGGCGTGGCCCGGGACCCACGTCCAACGCGTGCTGCCAGTAGGTGACGGCACGCTCGGGATCCACCACCCGCAGGTGCCGCTGCTGGTACTCGGCGCCGCGCTCGGCCACGTCCAGGAAGTCGGCGTCCCCGGTGAGCAGGTAGGCGGTCGCCATCCCGTACACCAGGCGGGCGAGCGTGTCGGTCTCCTGGCGGTCCCCGATCAGCCGGGCCCCGGCCAGGTCGATGCCGGTGCGGTAGGCGGCGAAGTCGGCCGGCCCCGTCCCGAACTGCGCCCGGCGGTAGAACCCGGCCAGTGACCGGAGCTGGTCGACCCACCACCCGGGCCGCTCGAACAGGTACGGCTCGGCGGCGCTACCGACCACCACGATCTCTTGTGACGTGTGGCGCACCGAGCCGGCCTCGACGTACGCCGGGCCGTAGGCGAAGATCAGCCGGCCCGGCACCAGTTCGTCGCCGAGCCGCCCGGTGACCGAGACCCGTTCGGCGCCCAGGTTGGGTAGCAGCCAGGCATCCGTGCTGTCGGTCAGGTGCAGCGACACGACGTCGCCGCCGAAAGTGCGCACCCGGATCCGGCTGCCGTCACCGGCCACGACGTACCCGCCGACGGTGTCGGACATGGTGCGCGTGGCGAGTGGCTCAGCGCTCACCGTGACCGCCCTGGCACGGCTGAGGGTCCCGGTAGCCCTGGCTGACCTCGACCACGACGCCGTCCGGGTCGGTGAGCCAGACGGTACGCCAGCCGGGGATGAAGCCGTCGAAGTCCAGCGGCCCCAGGGTGATCCGCGCGGCGGTGCCCATCGCCCGCACGAACTCGTCGACGTCCTCGGTCTGGAACGCGATGTGGCGCACCGTCCCGGGAGCCGGCGGCCCGTCGGCCGTGGGCCGGCCCGCCTCCTGCACCGGCTCACGCAGGCCGAACAGCTCCAGGTAGACGTCGCCGGAGCGCAGGAAGACGATCTGGCTGTCGCCGAGGTCGAAGTGCTGGGTACGCCGGAAGCCGAACCACCTGGTGTAGAACTCCTCGGTGTCGTCGAGCCGGCGGCAGTTCAGGGCCACGTGCGAGAAGCGGGTCACGGCAGGATCTCCTCGGTCGCGAGAATGCGGTCGATGACGGTGCGGGCGAAGACATGGGCCTGCTCGACGGTGCGCCCGGTCACCAGGTCGCCGTCGACGACCACGTCGCTGCCGACGTAGTTCGCGCCCATGTTGCGTACGTCGCCGACCAGGTTGTTGTGGCAGGTGACGGAGCGGTTCTCGATCAGCTCGGGGGAGGTCGACATCAGCCAGAGGCCGTGGCAGATGAAGCCCTTGACCAGGTGGGGAAGCCGGAACGCGCGGCGCAGCAACTGCACGGCCGGTGCCGGGCGATCGACGTCCTCGGTGTAGCGGAGCCGGTCGGCGACCATGCCGGCCGGCACGATCAGCGCGGAGAGCCGGGCGATCTCGGCGAAGTCGAGGCGTTCCAGGTCACCGTCGACGGTCAGCGGCGCCCGGTACTCGTGACCGGTGAAGGTCAGCGAGTCGTTGCCCCACAGCCGGGTGAGCAGGACGACCTCGGCGCCCTCCTCGGCGAATCGCAGGCGGTAGTAGGAGATCTCCGGCTCGACGTAGTCGCTTTCGAGCAGGATGCCGATTCGGCGTCCGGCGAGGCGACCGCGTTGCGGGTGGTATCCGTGCGTGGTCATCGTGATCCTTCGGGGAAAGGGCCGGGCCGGCCGCCGGACGGCGGCCGGCCCGGCAGTGCGGGAAGAGATCAGACGGTGACCCGGCGGCCGTCCGAGCCGACCGGCGACCACCACTGGTTGAAGTTGGTCAGGCCGTCGCCGAAGATGGCGCCACGGCCCTCGACGATCCGCCCGTTGACCCACTTGAGCAGGTGCAGGCCCTCGATCTGCAGCCGCTCGTACGGCGACTCGGCGCCGGCCGCGGCGTGCGCCCGGGTGCCGGAGGTCCGGTTCACGTCGATGGAGTAGCCCTCGTCGTTCACCAGGATGGTGACCGGGTCGATGACGAACGAGCCGCCGGAGGCCTCCTGCACCTTGTCGATGAAGTCGAGGAAGGTCTCCAGGCCCTCGTGCCAGCCGGCGTACTGGTGGTTACCGGGGGTCAGGAAGCGGACCTTGGGGTCCCAGTACTCGGCGGCCCGGGCGCGGTCGCCGGACATCAGTGCGTCGTAGGCGTCCTTGACCCGCTGCGGGGTGAGTTCGGACATGGTGGTCTCCTTGTCTCGTGGTGCTCGGTGGTCCCGCGGTGCGCGGGTACCGGAAGGGGTGCCGCCGCGGGTGCGGCGGTCACAGTTGGGCGGAACCCGGCATCGGGGCCAGGTCGTCCACCGCGTAGGAACGGATCCGGGGCTGGCCGTCCTGCAGGACGACCGACCAGGTCTGGCTGGCGTCGAAGCCGAGCCACTCGCTGGTCGCCGCAGGCGGGTTCCACACCCGGGCCTGCCAGTTGACCAGGACCGAGACGTCGGCATGCAGCGGCGAGAGCAGCTCGACGTCGGCTCGCTTGACCTCGTGGATCTCGTCGAAGAACCGGTGGGTGACGGTGTCGTACCAGCCGCGGAAGTCGTCCTCGGTGCGCAGGGTCGCCTCCGGGAACTGCATGGTGAGGCCGTTGTCGGCCAGGTACGGCACCACGGCGTCGATCGGGTCGTGCCGGTCCAGGGCGTCGTACCAGTCCTGGACGAACCGTTGGACGGCTTCGACGCTCAGGGCGTCGGGCATGGTCTGCTCCTTCGGGTGACGGTGGTCAGTCGGTGACCAGATCGATGAGGAACGGGCCGGGGGTGGCGAGCAGTTCCTCGACTGCGGCCGGCACCTCCTGTGGGGTGCTCACCCGCTGCGCGGGCACCCCGAGCGAGCGGGAGAGCGCGGCGAAGTCGATGGCGGGCCGGGACAGGTCGAACGCGTCCGGGTGCAGGTGGGCGGGGATGCCCCCATCCCGCCAGTACTGCTCGATGTTGAGGTCGAGCAGGCGGTAGCGGCGGTTGTTGCAGATCACGAACTTGGCACCGATGTCGTGCCGAGCGGCCGTCCACAGCGCCTGGATCGTGTACATGCTGCCGCCGTCGCCGGTGAAGCCCACCACCTGCTGACTCGGGCGGGCCAGCTTGACGCCGAGCGCGCCGGGGATGCCGACCCCGAGCGAACCGCCCCGGGTCTGGAAGAACCGGCCCGGCACCCGCGGCGGTGCGTGCACCGCCAGCGGACCCGACTCGGTCAGCGCCTCGTCGAAGATCACCAGGTCGTCCGGTGCGCGGCGGACCAGCGTCCTGACGAACCGGTTCATCAGTCCCGCGTCGTCGCCCGGTTCGTCGCCGGGCGGTGCCGCGCCGTCCCAGCGCGGTGGTCGCTGCCGGCCCGGCCGGTCCAACCGGGCGGCCAGGCCGGCGAGGGTGAGCCTCGGGTCGGCGACGACACCCAGCTCGACCGGGTGGTTCTTGGCGATCTCGTACGCGTCCAGATCGACGTGCACGATCCGGGCGTCCGGCGCGAACGGGCTCGTCAGCTCGGGGAACACCTCGGGAAAGACGTAGGTGCCGACGATGAGCACCGTGTCGGCGTCCGCCACCGTCCGGGCACTGTCCGCGCCGAACATGTGCCCGAGTTGCCCGCCGTACAGCGGATGCCGACTGTCGACGTTGACCTCCGAGGAGTTCACTCCCCACATGGGCGCGCCGAGCAGCTCGGCGACCGCGGCCAACTCCCGTTGGGCGCCGCTGGTGGCGACGCCGTCGCCGAAGAGCACGAGCGGCCGACGGCCGGCGGCCAGGATCTCGGCGGCCGCAGCGAGCACGGCGGGCTCGGGCAGCACCCGGGTGTCCGGGATGACCGTCGGCACCACGGGATCGGTGACGTTGGCGTCCAGCACGTCGGCCGGCACCACGACCAGCACCGGGCCCCGGGGTGGGGTCATCGCGATCTTCACGGCCCGCCGCATCACCCGCAGCAGCGAGGCCGGGTCGATCACCCGGGTCGCGTACTTGGTGACCGGACGGGCCATCGCGACCAGGTCGGCGGCCATCTGCGAGTCCATCGCGTCGTACCGCACTCCGGCCTCCCCGGCCAGCACCACCAGCGGTGATCCCCCCCGTTTGGCCTGGTAGAGCATGCCGATGCCGTTACCGAGCCCGACGCCGCTGTGGAGCTGGACCAGGGCGGGGCGCTGGGTGGCCCGGGCGTACCCGTCGGCCATGCCCACCGCCACCGACTCGTGCAGAGTGAGCAGGTAGTCGATCTCCGAGTCGGTGACCTCGTCGATCAGCCCCTGTTCCACGGTGCCCGGATTGCCGAACATGTAGGTCAGGCCGTCCGCGGCGAACTGCTCCACGAGGGCCGCCTTGCCGGTCCGTGGCCGTCCGGCCGGACCGTGGCCCGTGCCCGCCGTGCTCACCAGCCGTCCCGCCGCAATCCCTGCTCCAGCGTCTCGACCAGCTTGGCGCCGGCCAGCGCCGAGTCCGGCGTCGAACGCGCGGTGATGAAGGGGTAGTCGACGATGACCGACAGTTCCTTGCCGACGTTGCCGTGGAATTGTCCGCCCGGTCCGGTGGCGTCGCGCAGGATGTACTCCAGCGGGTACGGCGGCGGGCCCATGTTGAACTCGACGCCCAGAAAGCCGGTTCCGTCCTTGTAGTCGTACTCCTTGGGGTGCCCGGTCACATGCTTGCCCGCGATGATGCTGGCCCGCGTCTCCAGGTCCCGGGCGAAGGCGAGCACCGTAACGCCGTAGCATTCCGCGAGAATGGGCTTGTCCGCGGCCACGAAACCGAGTACGACCTCGTGCAGGCGTTCGTTGTTGGCCATGTCGACGATCGGTCCGCTGCCGCCGACCAGCACCAGGGCGTCGAAGCTGGCGACCAGGTCACCGACCGAGGCACTGAGCTCGCGGTAGTATTCCTCGAGCCGGCGCAGCGGGTTGAGCGAGCTGAGATACGGGCGTTCGGGGATCAGATCCGCGATGCTCAGCGGGTTGTCCAGCCGGGATGACTCGTCCAGCCGGCGGCCACGGTTGGCCATGTCCACGGTGGTGACCGAGCGGCCCAGCGGGGGGTCGATGTAGTCGGGGTCCAGGCTCGGCGGCAGTGCGTGCGCCCGGCGCCCGTTCGCCGTGGCGAAGGTGACCTGGTAGCCGGCGCTGTCGAATGCCTCGACCGGCCCGACCAGTTCCTCTGCCCAGTAGCCGTACTCGGAGAGTACGACGAGAATCCGTCTGCTCATTTGAGCTCCCTTTGGGTTTGTGCGAACTGGACAACCTCGCCGCTGCGTTCGTCGGCGGCTCCGTTGTTCGCCTTGCCCTTCCGAGTTAAGCGACGGACTGCGTCGGAAGCCATGACTGCGGCCCCTTCCGCGAACAAGTTCAGCGACTACACGGAATCGCAGTTGAACAGGACTCACGGAGCCGGTGAAGCATTTGCACATTCACGCCCGGAACTGCCAAATCATCGATTATGGTCGGTCGTGGCGTTCGCTACGGGCGAACCCGCCATACATTGCGGTACCCATCTGCAACAAGGGGCCAGATATACTGGTATCAGCCTTGCTAGTATCGAGGAAAAAGCCTGCGTGGGGTCGATGATGGGGGCCAGGACAATGGACGACGCGGCACGCCGCAAGGAGCTGGCGGCCTTTCTGCGGGCACGGCGGGCGGAGCTGAAGCCGGGTGACGTGGGCCTACCCGACGGCGTCAACCGACGCCGGACCCCGGGGTTGCGCCGCGAGGAGGTGGCGCAGCTGTCCGGCGTGGGCCTGACCTGGTACACGTGGCTTGAGCAGGGCCGGGCCATCCCCGCCTCGCGTCAGGTCATCGACGCGCTGGCGACGGCGCTGCGGCTGGGCGACGAACACCGTCGGCACCTGTTCGTGCTGGCCAGCCTGTCGCTACCGCCCGCACCGGGCGACGACAAGCCGGTGCTGGCGGCGGTGCAGCGCATGCTGGACGCGGTCAAGCCCAACCCGGCCTACATCATCGACCATCGGTTCGACGTGCTGGCCTGGAACGCCGCCCAGTCCGCACTGTGGCTCGACTTCGCCGAGATCCCGGAGGACGAGCGCAACCTGGTGCTGCTGCTGTTCCGCGATCCGGGCGTACGCCGGCTGCTGCTCGACTGGGACGAGACCGCCCGCATGATCGTGGCGCAGTTCCGGGCCGCCGCCGGGCAATACCCGGGCGACCCCCGCTTCGCCCAGGTCGTCGACCGGTTGTCCCGCGACAGCACCGATTTCCTGGGCTGGTGGGAGTCCTATCCGGTGGCGGAGTTCAGCATGGCGGTGAACCGGCTCGCGCACCCCCGGGCCGGCGCGCTGGAGCTGGACCTGTCCCACCTGCGGCTGGTGGAGCACCCACAGCTCACCATGGTCCTGCAGACCCCGGTGCACGATGCGGACGCGCGGGCGCTGAGCGACCTTCTGGCCGCCGTGACCTGACCCGCCCCGGGTTACACGTGTCGGTAGTCGACACAACGAGCACCCGTTATTGGCCGTGACCCCGCGCCGCTCCGCACTGTCGGTGACACACCGACAGCGAAGGAGCAGACGTGAGTCTGAGACTGGCCATTGAGGACGTCGTCCCGGCCGTGGGGGCCGGCCGCTTCCCGGCCAAGGCAGTCGTCGGCGAACGGGTCGACGTGGGAGCGACCGTCTACCGGGAGGGCCACGACGCGGTCCGTGCCGAACTGGTGTGGCACCGCCCCGGCGAACGCGGGGAACACCGTCGGCCGATGGAGCTGACCGACGCGGGCCTGGACCGCTGGACGGGCGCCCTGGTCCCGGACCGCAGCGGCTACTGGACCTACCGGGTGGATGCCTACAGCGCACCCTGGCACACCTGGCTCGACGCGCTGACCACGAAGCTGGCCGCCGGCTTCGCGGCCGACGAACTGGCCAACGAGCTGGCCGAGGGGGAACTGCTGCTGCTGCGGGCGGCACGCCGGGTGCCGGGCGCGGACGGCCGTCGTCTGCGCGCGGCGGCGCGGGCCCTGCGGGACCGGCACGCCGCCCTGCCGCAGCGGACCGGGCCCGCCCTGGACGCCGCCGTACGGCACATCATGGACACCCGCCCACTGCGCGAGCTGCTCACCCGCGGGCCCACCCGGCGGCTGCTGGTCGAGCGGGAGCGGGCGTTGACCGGCGCGTGGTACGAGCTGTTCCCGCGCTCCACCGGTGGTCTCGACCCCGACGGCCGCCCGGTGCACGGCGACCTGCGTACCGCCGTCGCCCACCTGCCCGGCATCGCGGCGATGGGCTTCGACGTCCTCTATCTGCCACCGATCCACCCGATCGGCCGGACGGCGCGCAAGGGCCGGGACAACGCCGCGACCGCCCTTCCCGGCGACGTCGGCTCCCCGTGGGCGATCGGGGCCCGGGAGGGCGGCCACGACGCGATCCACCCCCGCCTCGGCTCGGCCGCGGACTTCCGGGCCTTCGTCCGGGCCGCCGCCGACCACGGGCTGGAGGTCGCGTTGGACCTCGCCCTGCAGTGCGCCCCGGACCATCCCTGGGTCACCGAGCATCCCGAGTGGTTCACCACCCGCGCCGACGGCAGCATCGCCTACGCGGAGAACCCGCCGAAGAAGTACCAGGACATCTACCCGCTCAACTTCGACAACGACCCGGCCGGGCTGCGCGCCGAGATCCTGCGGGTGGTGCTGCACTGGGTGGGCGAGGGCGTCCGGATCTTCCGGGTCGACAACCCGCACACGAAGCCGCTCGATTTCTGGCGGTGGCTGATCGAGCGGGTCAAGCAGACCGACCCGGACGTCGTCTTCCTCTCCGAGGCCTTCACCCGCCCCGCCGTGCTGCACGGGCTCGCCAAGGTCGGCTTCAGCCAGTCCTACACCTACTTCACCTGGCGGACCTCCAAGGCGGAGCTGACCGGCTACCTGCGCGAGCTCACCGCGGACGCCGACCACCTGCGGCCCAACCTGTGGGTCAACACCCCGGACATCCTGCCGGGGCACCTGGCCGGCGCGCCACCGGCCATGTTCGCCATCCGCGCGGCCCTGGCCGCCACCCTCGGTCCGTCCTGGGGCATGTATGCGGGCTTCGAACTGTACGAGAACACCCCGGCCGGTCCCGGCCGGGAGGACTATCTGCACAGCGAGAAGTACGAACTGCACTACCGCCCGCCCGCCGACGCCGAGTCCCGGCCCTCGCTGCGGCCGTGGATCACCCGGCTGAACCGGCTGCGGCACCGGCACCGCGCCCTCGGCCGGCAGCGCGGACTGGTCTTCCACGACGTGGCGGACGACCAGCTCGTCGCCTATTCCAAGACGGACGACCGCACCGGCGAGATCGTCCTGTGCGTCGTCACCCTCGACCCCGTCCGCCGCCGGCAGGCGCCGCTGCGGCTGGACGCCCAGGCTCTGGGCCTGTCACCCGACCGCCCGCTACGCCTGCGGGATCTGGCCACCGGCCGCAGCCGCACCTGGCACGACAACGCGGTGGTGCGCATCGATCCCGGCGTGGCGGTCGCCCGATTCTTCACCCTGGAACAGGTATGAACACCACCTCACCGGCCGCTCAGGTGTCCATGGTCGCCCCCGAACCCGAGTGGTATCGCACCGCCGTCTTCTACGAGGTCCTGGTGCGTGCCTTCCAGGACAGCAACGGGGACGGGCTGGGCGACCTACGCGGGCTGACCGAGCGGCTGGACTATCTCCAGTGGCTCGGCATCGACTGCCTGTGGCTGCCGCCGTTCCTGCACTCGCCGCTGCGCGACGGCGGCTACGACATCAGCGACTTCCGCCGGGTGCATCCCGCACTGGGCACCCTCGACGACTACGTCCGCCTGCTGGACGAGGCCCACAAGCGGGGCATCCGGGTGGTCATCGACATGGTCATGAACCACACCTCGGACCGCCACCCCTGGTTCCAGGCGTCGCGCACCGACCCCGACGGGCCGTACGGCGACTTCTACGTCTGGAACGACAGCGACGACCGGTACTCGGACGCCCGGGTCATCTTCGTCGACACCGAGACCTCCAACTGGGCGTACGACCCGGTGCGGCACCAGTTCTACTGGCACCGCTTCTTCAGCCACCAGCCGGACCTCAACTACGACAACCCGGCCGTGCAGGAGGCGATGCTCGACGTCCTGCGCTTCTGGCTCGACCTGGGCACCGATGGTTTCCGGCTGGACGCGGTGCCGTACCTGTTCGAGGCCGACGGCACCAACGGTGAGAACCTGCCGGCCACCCATGCCTTCCTGCGCCTGATCCGCAAGGTGATCGACGACGAGTACCCGGACCGGGTGCTGCTCGCCGAGGCGAACCAGTGGCCGGCCGACGTGGTCGAGTACTTCGGCGACCCGGCGACCGGCGGCGACGAGTGCCACATGGCGTTCCACTTCCCGCTGATGCCGCGCATCTTCATGGCGGTCCGCCGCGAGTCACGGCTACCCATCTCGGAGATCCTGGCGCAGACGCCGGCAATCCCCTCCGGCGCGCAGTGGGGCATCTTCCTGCGCAACCACGACGAGTTGACGCTCGAAATGGTCAGCGACGAGGAACGCGACTACATGTACGCCGAATACGCCAAGGACCCGAGGATGCGGGCCAACATCGGCATCCGCCGCCGCCTCGCGCCGCTGCTGGAGAACGACCGCAACCAGATCGAGCTGTTCACCGCTCTGCTGCTGTCGTTACCCGGCTCGCCGGTGCTCTACTACGGCGACGAGATCGGCATGGGCGACAACATCTGGCTCGGCGACCGCGACGGCGTGCGCACCCCGATGCAGTGGACGCCGGAACGCAACGCCGGCTTCTCCTCCTGCGACCCCGGGCAGCTGCACCTGCCGCTGGTCCTCAGCCCCATCAACAGCTACCAGTCGGTCAACGTGGAGAACCAGCTCGCCCACACCTCGTCGCTGCTGCACTTCACCCGCCAGTTGCTCGCCGTCCGCAAGCGGCACAGCACCTTCGGCGTCGGCGACTTCCACGAGCTGGAGGCCACCAACCCGAGCGTCTTCGCCTACCTGCGCCGGCTGCGCCACGCGGACGGCACCGAGGACGTCGTGCTGTGCGTCAACAACCTCTCGCGGTTCGCCCAGCCGGTCGAGCTGGACCTGTCCGCATACGCCGGACACCGCCTGACCGAACTCATCGGCGGCGTGCGGTTCCCCAGCCCGGGCACCGACAGCTATGTGCTCACCATGCCCGGACACGGCTTCTACTGGTTCGCCCTGCGTCCCACCGAAGAGGGTCGAGATGACTGATCCGACACACGCCCCGGTCAACGCGGCACACCTGGCCGCCTGGTTACCCGAGCAACGGTGGTTCCGCGCCAAGGGCCACGCCGTCCGCGAGGTGCGGCCGGTCAGTTCCGTGCCGCTCGGCGGCGACGGGGACGGGCCGGCGGCCCGGCTCGATCTGCTCGAGGTGCGATTCGACGACCGGGCCCCGCAGTACTACCAGGTGGTACCCGGGCTCGACGCCGTACCGTCGTACCCGGCTGACGTCCCGGCCGCCGCGCTGGCTCTGTTGCGGGCGATAGCCGGCGGCGTCGAGCGCGGTACCAACCGCTTCCGTCCCGAGCCCGGCACCGGCCTGCCGGACCGGCTCGGCCCGCGGCTGACCGCCGCCCTGTCGGACTCCGGGCCGCCGGCACCGTCGCTCGTGCGGGTCCTGGCCGCCGAGCAGAGCAACACCTCGATCGTGTTCGACGACGAGGTCATCCTGAAAATCTTCCGCCAGGTCGAGCCGGGGCTGAATCTCGACCTGGAGCTGCACCGGGCACTCACCCGGCTGGGCTCCGACCACGTCGCCCCGCTACTCGGGGCCGTGGAGGGCGAGTTGCAGGGTGAGCCGACCACCCTCGGCATGCTCAGCGGGTACGCCCCGCACGCCGTGGACGGCTGGGCGATGGCCCTGGCCAGCGTCCGCGACGTACTGGCCGACGACGCTCCGGCGGCGGTGGCGCGCTCGGGCGGCGACTTCGAGTTCGAGGCCCGCCGCATCGGAGCCGCGGTCGGTGAGGTGCACGCCGATCTACGTACCGCCTTCGGTGTCGACGTCGCCGACCCCGCAGACGTGGCCGCAGACTTCGCCGCCCACCTCGACGAGGCCGTCGCTGTCGTGCCCGCGCTGCGGTCGCACGCCCCGTTCCTGCACGCCCGGTACCGGCGCCTCGCCGGGTTGTCCACGCCGGTGCCCATCCAGCGGGTGCACGGCGACCTGCACCTGGGTCAGCTGCTGCGCACCTCGCACACCTGGTGGCTGCTGGACTTCGAGGGTGAACCGGCCCGGCCTCTCGCGCAGCGCCGCGCGCCGCGTTCGCCGCTGTATGACGTCGCCGGGTTGCTGCGGTCCCTCGACTACGCGACCCACTATCCGGTACGCGACGAAGCGCCGGACGCGGACGCGGTCCGACGCCTGAGCCAGTGGTCCGCGCTCAATCGCGAGGCGTTGTGCGCCGGGTACGCGGACAGCACGGGCGTCGATCCGGGGAGCAGCCAGCAACTGTTGGAGGGTTACGTGCTGGACCGGATCGTCTACGAGGTGGTCTACGAGGCCACCGTCCGGCCCGCCTGGCTGCCCATCCCGCTCGCCACGCTCGACCGGCTCGGCGCCGGGATGCCGCAGTGAGCGCCGGTACCGCACCGGCCGTGCACGCGGGGCCGGACGCCCTGTGGCGTCGGATGGGGGCGCACCCGGACGGCGTCGGCGGGCCGACCCGGTTCCGGGTGTGGGCACCGGCCGCCGAGGCCGTCGATCTGGTCTGGTGGCACCCGGGCGGCCGGGCGGTCCACGAGGCGATGGCCCGCTTGCAGGACGGTTGTTGGGACACGGTGGTGCCGCAGGCCCGGCCCGGCGTCCACTACCGGTTCCAGGTTCACGGCCGCGACGGCACGGTCCGGCACAAGGCTGACCCGTGGGCCCGCGAGGTCGTACCCGAGGAGCCGCACACGTCGGTGGTCCCGGCCCCGTCGCGGCACCGGTGGACCGACGCGGGCTGGCTCGCCGGACGCCCACAGCGGCACACCCCGGTCTCGGTGTACGAGGTGCATGCCGGATCCTGGCGTCCCGGCTGCGGGTTCCGGCGGCTGGCCGACGACCTGGTGCCGTACGTGCGCCGGTACGGCTTCACCCACGTGGAGCTGATGCCGGTCACCGAGCACCCGTACGGCGGCTCCTGGGGCTACCAGGTCAGTTCGTACTTCGCGCCCAGCGCACGGTTCGGCGGCGCGGACGAGCTGCGCCACCTGATCGACCGGCTGCACGCCGCAGGTGTCGGCGTGCTGCTCGACTGGGTCCCGGCGCACTTCGCACCTGACGACTGGTCGCTGGCCGACTTCGACGGCGGTGCGCTGTACGAGCCGCCCGACCCGGACCGGGCTTGGCACCCGCTCTGGGGCACCAAGACGTTCGACTACCAGCGCCCGCAGGTGCGTGACTTCCTCGTCGCCAGCGCGCTCTACTGGCTGGAGGAGTTCCACTTCGACGGGCTGCGCGTCGACGCGGTCAGCTCGATCACCCGCCGCGACTTCCTGCGCGAACCGGGCGGGTGGGCCGGCGGCGACGTGCTCGACCGGCCCGGAATCGACTTCCTGCGCGAGCTGACCGGCACGGTACGCCGCCGGCATCCCGGCGCGCTCCTGATCGCCGAGGAGGCAGGGCTGACCGACGGGGTCACGGAGCCGGTGGACGCCGGTGGCCTCGGCTTCGACCTGTGCTGGGACCTCGGCTGGGCGCACGACACCTTCACGTACTTCGCCGCCGGCCCGGAGCAGCGCCCACACCTGCGGGAAACGCTCGCCGCCGCCGTGGATCGCGCCGCCGCGCGCCCGGTGGTGCTGCCGGTCAGCCATGACGAGATCACCGCGCCGCACCAGCCGCTGTGGCGTCGCGTGCACGGCGACGGCCCGGACGCCGCCGCGGCGCTGCGGGCCCTCCTGGCGTTGCAGTACGCCACACCCGGGGTGCCCCTGCTGTTCATGGGCTCGGAGCACGGCGGTGCCGAACCCTGGCGGGAGTGGGCCCCCGTGGACCCGTCGCCGTTGCTCGACGCCCCGGGCGGCGATCTGTATCGGGGAATGGGCCGACTGATCACCAGGCTGAACCGGATCTGCCAGCAGGTGCCCGCCGGACCGGAGCCGGTGCGGTGGTGGCGGCGTCCGGGCCCGGGTGAGCCGCTGCTGGCGTTCGCCCGCGACCACGGCGACGGCGTGCTGCTCTGCGTGGCGAACCTGACCGACCGGCCGCTCGGCTGGGACGCGGTCGCCGACCCGCGGGTGTGGTCGGTCCTGCTGGACACGGCGGACGAGCGCTACGGGGGCCCGGGGCGTCCCGCAGGGGCCGGGATCGCCCCGGGTGCGGTCGTCTGGCTCACCGCCGCAGGCACCAACCTGGCACCTACAATGCCAGGATGAACGGTGCCCTGGGTGGCCTGACCGCCCCGGGCAACACTGAACCGCGCGGGCGGGCTTCGTCGGTATGACGGGGCCCGCCCGTTTCCAGTTTCCGGCACGCCGCCGACGCCGGAGCCTTCGCCGAGTCATTGAGGAGCGAGCACCATGCCACTGCGCCAGCCGCCGACCGTGCTGATCACCGGCGCCACCGACGGGCTGGGCCGCGGCCTGGCCGTCGCCCTCGCCCGTCGCGGTGCCACCGTGTTGGTGCACGGCCGCTCGGCCGAGCGCATCGCCGCCACCGTGCGCCAGGTGCGGGCGACCGGTGGCGGTGAGGCGCGCGGCTACCAGGCGGACTTCTCCTCGCTGGCCGGGGTGCACGCCCTCGCCGACCAGGTCGCCGCAGCCGAGCCCCGGCTGGACGTGCTGATCAACAATGCCGGCATCGGCGCCGACGTGCCCGGCGGCACCGCGCGCCTGGAGAGCTCCGACGGCTTCGAACTGCGCTTCGCCGTGAACTACCTGTCCACCTATCTGCTCTCGCACCGGCTGCTGGATCTGCTGCGTCGCTCGGCCCCGGCCCGGGTCGTCAACGTCAGCTCGGCCGGGCAGACGCCCATCGACTTCACCGACGTCATGCTCACCCGCGGCTACGGCGGACGCCGGGCCTACTGCCAGAGCAAGTTGGCGCAGATCATGTTCACCTTTGACCTGGCCGCCGAGCTTCAGGGCAGCGGAGTCACCGTCAACGCCCTACACCCGGCGACGTACATGCCGACGAAGATCGTGTCGACCCCGATCAGCACCATTGCGGACGGGGTCGAGGCCGTGTCCCGGCTGGCTCTCGACGCCGATCTGGATGGCGTCACCGGACGCTACTTCGACCAGCTCCGCGAGGCGCAGGCGCATCCCGCCGCCTACGACGAGGCCGACCGGGCACGCCTGCGGGCGCTCTCGGCGGAACTGACCAACCGATCGCCGGTCTGACCGGATGCACGGCTGCGCGGCGCGGCCGGCAGCCGCGCCGCGCAGCCGGCCCCCCGCCCGTGGGGGGCGGGCGGGGGGCCGGATCGGTGGTCGGTCTCAGGAGGGGCTGTCCGCGCGCGTCCGGAGCATCACGGCGCCGATCACGGCCGCGATCACGGCCGCGATCGCGGTGCACACCAGCGAATACCGGAACCCGGAGAGCAGGGCCACCGGATCGCTGACGCTGCCGGTGGTGCCCTCCGGCAGCAGCGACGCCGTCCGCGACGCGGCGATCGCGGCGAAAGCAGCCGCACCGATCGCCGCGCCGAGCTGCTGCGAGGTGTTGAGCAGCCCGCCGGCCAGGCCCTGCTGGTGGTCCGCCACGCCGGCGGTGGCGGTGATGCTGATCATGACGACTGCGGCGACGTTGCCGAAGCCGACAAGCGCGGTGCCGACCAGGATGTAGGCCAGGGAGTTCTCGGCCGGGAGCGTGGCGACCACGAACGCGCCGACCGCCTGCAGCAGGACGCCGAGCAGCATGGCCCGGGTCAGGCCCAGCTTGCCGGCCAGCTTGGCCCCGCTGAAGCCGGCGACCATGGCCGTCAGGCCCAGCACCGCGAAGCTCAGCCCGGTCTCCAGCGGGCTGTAGTCCTTGATCCGCTGCAGATAGAGGGTGAGCACGTAGGTGATGCCGACGAACGCGCCGATCAGGAGGACGTTGACCACGTTGGCACCGACGATGCTGCGCACCTTGAAGATCTCCAGCGGCACCAGTGGTTCCGCCGAACGGCGCTCGGCCAGGACGAACAGCGCCAGCAGGACCAGGCCCAGCGCGAACGACCCCAGGGTGCTCACCGACAGCCAGCCCTCGGTGTTGGCGATCGAGAAGCCGTAGACGATGCTCACCGCGGCGCCGGTGATGGTGATCGCGCCGGGCACGTCGAGCCGGGGGCGGGGGCCCGCGGCGGCGGCCGGGCGGGGCACGAGCACCGGGGCGAACACGGCCGTGGCGAGGCCGATGGGCACGTTGACGAAGAAGACCCACTCCCAGCTCAGCCCGTCGGTCAGGACGCCGCCGAGGATGACGCCGGCGACGAAACCGAAGGACAGCACTGCGCCGTACGCGCCGAGCGCCCGGTTGCGCTCCTTGCCCTCGGGGAAGGACGTGGTCAGCAGGGAGAGGGCAGCCGGCGCGACCAGGGAGGCGGCGAGGCCCTGCAGCCCGCGCAGGATGATCAGCTGGGTGGCGTCCTGGGCGAAGCCGGCCAGCAGCGACACCAGGGAGAAGGCGACCAGGCCGATGATGAACAGCCGGCGACGCCCGAACAGGTCGGAGATCCGGCCGCCGAGCAGCAGGAAGCCCCCGAAGCCGAGGGCGTAGGCGCTGACCACCCACTGCAGCGATCCGTCACTGAAGGAAAGCTCGCGCTGGATCGTCGGCAGCGCCACATTGGTGATGGAGAAGTCGAGCACGATCATGAATTCGGCCATGCACAGCAGGAGCAGCAGCAGGTTGGCGCGCACGCGCGACTGAGGCGCGGGCGATAGGTCCGCCGTCGCTTCCCGACCCGATGGCGCTGATTCGGCGAGATTGGACACCGCGGGACACTCCTTGCAGACAGTGGACAGGTGAGTCTCACTGTCCGCCGGCGCGGCCTGAGCAACCAGATCAGCAGATTTGCTGGTAGCGGTGGTACCACTCAGCAATGGTGCCCGGCGGGTACCTCTATCGTTTCCCCACTTGCCGGACCGCTCGGCCGGCCGAGACAGCGGAGGACATGATGAAAATCGGCATCCTGGGTACCGGCACGATGGCACGCACGTTGGGCGGGCGCTGGGCGGCGGCGGGCCACGACGTGCTGGTCGGCGGACGTAGCGCCGCCAAGGCGCAGCAACTGGCGACCGCCCTGGGAGCGCGGAGCGGTTCGCTCGCCGACGCGGCACAGGCGGCGGACGTCACCCTGTTGGCCGTGGCGTACACGGCCGTCCCGGAGGTCCTCGACGCGGCCGGGGGCCGGGGTGCGCTGACCGGCAAGGTCGTCGTCGACTGCACCAACCCGGTGGAGTTGACGGGCTTCTCGGTCACCTCCGGCGCCACCTCGCTGGCCGAGCAGATTCAGCAGCGCACCGGCGCCCGGGTGGTGAAGGCGTTCAACCTGTGTGAGGCGAAGGTCTGGCAGCTCGACCCGCCCTCCTTCGACGGTCGGCCCCTGGTGGTCCCCTTCTGCGGCGACGACGAGCAGGCCCGGGCCACGGTGGGTGCGCTGATCGAGGATCTGGGTTGTGCGCCGTTGGCGGTCGGCGACGTCACGTACGCCCGGCATCTGGAGGCGATGGCCGCGCTGGTCATCTCCCTGCTGTTCCGCGGCCACGATCCGTACACGGTGTTCAACCTCGTCACGGCTGCTGACGAAGCCCGCAGGAAGGTGGCCGGGGCACCTGTGCAGCCCTGAAGAAGCGTCCCATGCCACCCAGGCCCAGCGGTCCTGGTATCCGCCAGGACCGCCGGGCATCATCCGAAGAGCCACGCAACCGCTCTACGTAAAGCAGCGCCTCACCATCGGAGTCGGCTGGACCTGGATTACCGCCTTCGCCCTGAACCTCCGCCGCACAACGTCCACCCACGAAGGCGAAGCAGCCGATCAGCAGTATGCGTCCGAGAGGGAGATTCGGTGGGGCTCTGACCCGTCCAGTATTCGTCCAGCGGGGGTCCAACCACCGCCGATACGTTCCGGACACCCACCGCACAGATTGTGACGGTACGGTTCGAAGGAGCCCCGCGTGAAAAGACTCGCCTGCGCCGCTGTCGTCGGGATGCTGAGCATCCTTACGCTCGCCGCCCCCGGCTACGCCGCGCCTGCCCCGCTCACCGATGCCCAGGTGGACAGGATGATCGCCGAGGCCGCTGCCACCTTGCCCGCCCCGCAGAGCGCCGAGTGGGTGGCACGCAAGGCTGGGCCGCAGACATTCACCCTGCGTCCGAGTGCCGGCACGACCAAGACCACCGCTGCGGTCGTGACCTGCTCGGCATTCAGCCAGGTGCTGCGTAACGACGGTGGTGGCTTTTTCCTCGCCGTCGGCGAGGCGTCCTCGTCCTGCCCGGCACCGGTCGACTACCTCAGCGCGAAGGCCACGCTGTACTTCTGGGTGCCCGATCTGAATCGCTGGGAGATCAGCCAGTACGGCAGCCTGGCCGTAGCGACGCCCTACCGGGAGCCGGGCGAGGCAGTCACCAGTGTCGCCAGTTCCAACTGCCGGGCCGCCTACTTCGCCGTGCTCGGCATCCATCAGGCCCGGCTGGGCAGTTCCACCGCCGCCGCCCGCACCGAGTCGAACTACGTGCAGTTCACCTGCGGCGGCTGAACGACCGCCATCAGGTGGCGGGACTCGGCCCACCGGGGCCGGGTTCCGCCCCGGTTCAGGACGCGGGACCGACGTGCCGCATCCGTTCTGACAGTCATGCCGGCCTATCTGGAATCCAGCCGGGTGACACCTCAGAATGGGGACCTCGGGCATTGCTGCGAGGGAGTGCGGATTGCTTGTCGTCCAGGTCCTCGGTCCCGTCCGGCTCTGGCGCGACGGCACGGAGATCAGCCTCGGTCCGGTCGGCCGCCGCGCCGTGCTCGGCCTGCTCGTGCTCGCGGACGGCCGCCCGCTGCTGGGTTCGCACATCATCGACGTGTTGTGGGGCGAGCAGGCGCCCCCCACCGCGACGAATGTGATCCAGACTCATGTGAAGCATCTGCGCCGCCTCCTTGAACCCGGCCGACGAGCTCACACACCCAGCACGGTCCTGCCCTTTACCGGTGGCGGGTACGCGCTCCGGCTGCCGGCCGGCGCGGTCGACCTCGCTCGGTTTCGCGATCTGCTGACCACTGCGGCGGAGGCGGACCGTCGCGGTGATCCGCAGAGCGTGGCAGCGCAGCTCGCCAACGCGCTCGGGCTGTGGCAGGGGGCACCGTTTGCCGATGTACCCACGCTCGCCGGGCATCCGAAGGTCCGCTCGCTGCTCGACGACCGCCGAGCGGCGATCGTCCGCTACACCGATGCACTGCTGACCCTGGGAGCCGGCGAGCGGGCGCTGCCGTTGCTCCGTGAGGAGGCGGCGGCACATCCGCTGGACGAGGCGGTGCACACACGGTTGGTCCTGGCCCACCACTGCGTCGGCCGGCGTGACGAGGCGTTGGCGGCCTACGATGCCGTGCGCCGGCACCTCGCCGACGAGCTGGGCGTCGGTCCGGGACCGGACCTCGTCGCGGCCTATCTACGCGTCCTCGACGATGAGACACCCGCACCGCCGGTGGATCCGCTGGTCGACACCGCCGCCGCCGTGTCACCGGTCAATCAGCTCCCGGCTGAGACCGCCGGATTCACCGGCCGTGCGGCCGAGCTGTCCGCCTTGGAGGAGTTGGTCGAGGACCGGGGCACGGCCGTGCGGATCGCCGTCGTCTGCGGCACCGCCGGGGTCGGCAAGACGACCCTGGCCGTGCGATGGGCACACCGAACGCGTGGACGCTTTACCGACGGCCAGCTCTACCTGGACCTACGCGGCTACGATCCGCAGCGCCCCGTGTCGGCCCGCGCCGCGCTCGGTCACCTCCTGGAGTCCCTCGGCGTTCCCGCCACCAGCATCCCGACCGACCTCGACCGCCGGGCCGCCAGGTACCGGGCCGAGACCGCGGGCCGCAGGCTGCTCATCCTTCTCGACAACGCCGCCTCCGTCGACCAGATCCGGCCGCTGATCCCGGGGACGGGTACGGTCATCGTCACCAGCCGCGACAGCCTCGCCGGACTGGTGGCCCTGCACGGTGCCCGCCGCCTCCTGCTGGATGTGCTCTCCACCCCGGAGGCCCTGACGCTCCTACGCTCACTCGTCGGCGCACGCGTCGATCATGAACCGGAGGCCGCCGCCACACTGGCTCACCAGTGTGCACATCTCCCGCTGGCGCTGCGGGTCGCGGCGGAACTCGCGACCTTCCGAGCCGGGGAGCCGCTCACCGCTCTGGTGGGTGAGCTTGCCGACCGGCAGCGGCGGCTGCGGCTGCTGGATCCGGGCGGTGACGTGCGTGCCGCCGTGCGGGTGGTGTTCTCCTGGTCCTACCGGCAGCTTCCGGCGGCGGCGGCCCGACTGTTCCGCAACCTCGGGCTGCATCCCGGCCCGTCGTTCGACGTTGGCGCCGCCGCCGCGCTAGCCGCCATGGCACGCACCGACACCGCGATGCAGCTCGACGTGCTGGCCCGCAAGCACCTCGTACGCACGGAGTCGCCCGGCCGGTACATGATGCACGACCTGCTGCGCGCGTACGCCGCCGAGCTGGCCGCCGACGACGATCCCGGCGGGGCCATCGACCGGCTGCATGCCCACCTGCTCGCCACCGCCGCGGCGGCCATGGACCGGCTGCACCCCGCCGACCGGGCACACCGCCCGGCGGTGGCGCGCGCGCCGAGCTTCCCGGACGCGACCGCGGCACAGGCCTGGCTGGACGCGGAACTACCTGGACTCGTCGCCACCGCCGCCGCCGGTCTTGAACACGACCGACCCCATTTCACGACCGATCTCGCCGCCACGCTCTACCGCCACCTCGAAGGCGGCGCATACATGCACGCCGAGGCGCTGCACGGGTACGCACTCGAAGCGGCACAGCGCAGCGGTGACGCGTCCCGGTACGGCGTGGCGCTGACCAACGTCGGTGCCGTCCACCGGCTCCTCGGCCGCTACGAACTCGCCGAGACGCACCTGTCCCAGGCTGCCGCGATCCTGGACAGGTGCGGCGACCAACTCGGCGCTGCCCGTGCCCTGTCCAACCTCGGCATCGTCTACGAACGTCTCGGCCGTGACGACGCTGAGGCGCACCAACGGGCCGCGCTCGCCGCCTATCGCCGCGTCGGCGACCGGTACGGCGAAGCATCCACGCTGGTGAACCTCGGCAACGCCAACACCCGACCGGGCCACTTCGACGAGGCGTACGACCAGTTGCTCCGCGCCGCCGCCCTGTTCCGCGAGACCGGCGCCGTAGTCGGAGCAGCCGCGGCCCTGACCAACCTCGGTGACGTGTGCACCAGCCTCCGGCGGCACGACGAGGCGGCCGGGCATCTGTCGGCGGCACGTGAGATCTTCCGGTCGGCCGGCCACGTCTACGGCGAAGCAGTCGCGCTGACGAACCTGGGACGGGTGCACGGCACTCGCGGCGACCACGCGCGGGCGATCGGTGACCTGACCGTGGCGATCCGCATTCTGCATTCGATCGGGCACCGTTACGGGGAGGCGAGCGCGCTCAACATCCTCGGTGACGTCCTGACGGCCGCGGGGCGTACCACCGAGGCGGTGGCCCGGTACGCCGTTGCGCTGTCGATCGCCACCGCGACCGGTGACCACGACGAGCAGGAGAACGCGCATGAGGGCATCGCCCGGGCCCGACGGAAGGCGGTACACGCCCGAACGTCGCGTACTCCATGAGGAGGGCGGCAGAACTCGACCAGGATGCGCCCGTGTTGTCGCCGCGACTGCCCGACGGCTTCGGGTCAGGTCCGCTTGCGGCGCGCGATCTCGTCAGAGAGCTGCTGCACACGGGCCGGGTCCGCGTCCCGGGCAAGGGCGACGTAGTGGTCCATGACGGCCGGCCGGTAGCGCACGGGCAACGTCTGCCCTGGGGCGAGTCGGGTGAGCTCGGTGATCGTGAGGTCTTCGTCCGCGATGCCGCGGAACGCGATGCCGTCGGCGGTCTCCACGTCGAACATCAGGACCACGCGAGGGTTGCTGTTCACCTCCCGCCAGTCGACGAGAACACCGAGCGCAAGCACCCCCGTACGCAGTTCCGCGTTGCGCTTGCGTGCATCACCGCTCAGGAGCGGGTTCGGGGCGATGCCCGGGAAGTCGGGCCCGACACCGAGCGACTCCCGACTCAGGTCGGGCCTGAGCTGCGCCATCATATCGTTGATCTTCTTCTTCGAACCGAACACACCCTGCCCCCTCCCCCGCACCGGTGCCGCAATCCCGGTCTGATGCTTCGCCGTCACCGTGATCGTACGTCGCCGGCGACTCCCGTATTCAACACGGCGGTTCCCACCTGCGCCGTCCGGGATTCCGTGTCTTTCCGGGGTCTTTCGGACCCGACGAGCGACCCGGCCGGTCGTCCGGATCCCGACCGGCCGGCAGCCGTGGTATTCCTGGACGACCGCGAGATGCGCGTCTGGTGCCGCTGAGGCGCACCGGCGCTCACGTGGACCCTGAGCAAGGAGCGATCGTGGACCATCCCGCTACCCTGCCGCTGCTCCGCGCGTGGTCGGCGCAGGACCGCGCTGCGCGGCTCATGCTGCTCGACGGGGTCGAGCCGCCCGGGCCCGTCGCGCTGCGCAGCCGCTACCGTCACTTGCACGACCCCTGCGCGCCTCTCGGGCCGCTGTCTCCCGGACTGGAAGAGACAGCGTGGCACACGATCCTTGATCTGGAGACCGAGGGCGACCTGGCCCTGCAATCCGGCGATCTGGACCGCGCGGCCGCGATCTTCGAGCGACTGGCGGGCTTCGAGCCCACGGCCGGCCACCGGGTGGTGCTGGTGCACGCTCGGATCGGGACGGGCGACGTCGCGCGGGCGCGCGACCGCATCGACGACGCCATTGACGCGTACGAGGAGGCCGTGTCGGTTGCTGTCGGCGATGGTTACCGGTTCGGGGAGCTGCGTGCGAGCGTGCCTCTGGGGTACCTGTCGCTGGCGTACTCGACGGGCAGGACTGCCGAGGAGTGGTTCCGGCGTGCCGAGACGCTCGCCACCGAGCTCGGTGACCTCCTGTACGGTGCGAACGCTGCGCTGGGCCTCGCCGAGTGCGCCGAGCGCGCGAAGGACCTGGACGGCGCGATCGAACTGGCCCGCACCGCGTTCGCCGCGTTCACCCGGGTCGGTTCGCCGATCGGCAGGGCCAACGCCGCCCACCGGGCGGGTGCGCTCCTGCACCGGGCGGGCCGGCTCGACGAGGCGGTGCCGCTGCTGGAGGAGGCGCACGGCCTGTACACCCAGATCGGCGACCCGGTCGGGCTGACCAATACGCTCAGCGGCCTGGGTGACCTCTTTCTCGACCGCAGGGAGTTCGACGTCGCGCAGCGGTGGTACGCCGAAGGCCTTCGCCAGGCGGAGGCCGCCCGGCTCCCACGTGCCCGGGCCCATGCCCTGCAGGACATGGCCCGCCTCGCCAGGGGGCGGGGCGAGTGGCAGCAAGCGATCGAGGAGTTCGGCCGGAGCCTCGCCGCCTATCGGGAGATCGATGACATCGGCGGCATATGGCACGCCCTCGACAAGATGGCCGAGGCGCAGGCACATCTCGGGCAGGTGGAGGCCGCCGCGCGAACGCGACTGGAGTCGATCTACTCGATCGAAGAGTTCCGGGCCGCGCACCGCGACGAGTCCTCCCAGCGGGAGTACCGCGACCGGTTCGAGCTGGCCTACTCCCGGGCACTCGCGGCAGTGGCGGACGCCGACGATGCGGCGGCGTTCGCCGTGGTGGCAGACTGCCTCGCGGGCCGGCGCCTGGCCGGTCTGATCGCAGGTGGGATGCCGGACAAGGCTTTCGGCGAGCTCGACCTGCTCCAGGACCTTCTGGTACGCGCCGACCAACGGCTGAGGGGCGACCGGCGGGATCGCATCCGCCTGCTCGGCGCCTTTGGGATTCGGCACGGGTTGGCTGGCCAGGCCGAGGCATCCCTCGACGACCAGCTGGCCGCGGTCTACCTGCCACCGGCGCGCGACGGCAAGCCGATGCTGGCCGCCTTACCTCCCGCAGCTCACCTCCTCTATGTTCTGGTCGACCCGGCAGATGTGAGCCGGATCTGGTGGCTGTGGCGCGCGCCGGACCGGCCATACCGGATCGGTACGACCGCCCTCGACGAAGCCGCACGCGAGGTCCTGGGTCGGCTCGGCGATGCCAACGAGCGGATCAGCCTGTATATCGAGGACTTGAGGCCGATGGCCGCGGCCCTACCTCCGGAACTGCTCCGGTCGCTGCTCGATGAGCCCGAGCCGACGCTGCTCATCGTGCCCGTCGGTGCGTTGTGGATGGTGCCGTGGGGCGGCCTGCCCCTCGCCGACGGTGTCGTGCTCGGCGAGCACGTCCGGTACGCGGTCTGTCCGTCGCTGACCGTCCAGCGTCAGCTTGCGGCCCGTCGGAAGGGCCTGTCAGCTTCCTCCGTGACGGCCGACACGTGGCGCAGCCCGTACGTCCTGCACCACGACTTGGCGGGAGTGGACACCCGGAGGCTTGGTCTACGCCCGCTCGCCACCTCGGGTGACGCCCGCGCACGGCTCCGTGATGGCGGCGAGATGATGGTGGTGATCAGCCACGGGCGGCCCGTGCCCGGCCTGGGCCATTACCTTGAGCTCGACCGCGACGATTGGCTCGTGCCGGCTGACCTTATCGGGGCGTCCACTCCCCGTCGGCTGGCGCTACTGGCCTGCGGGGCGGCCTCGATCACTACGATGCGGCCCAGTGACCCGGTGAGCTTGGCGACGCTCGCGCTCGCGTCCCGCTCCGACGAGGTGCTCGCGACGCTGGGTGAGCTGAGCGACTCGAAGCAGGCCGCCCGATACGCAGACGAGATCCTGAGTGGCATGGTCAACACCACGCTCCCGGAGGCGGTACACCGCGCCACCCGGTCCCTGCTGGCGGACGGCGACATCAAGGGCGAGCCGCTCTTCTACTGGGCGCCGTTGGTCGCCATCGGCACGGTCCACCGCTAGGCCTGGCGGAGCAGGTCGGCACAGTGCGCCAGGCCCAACGCACGCAGCGCGCCGTCCAACTCGCCGAGACGCTTACGGCTCTCCAGCCAGTCCCAGACGGCGGACGCCTCCCGGCCCTTGTCGAACCGGGCCCGCTGGGACGGCGGGATCTCGAAGTATTCCGCCAGGTCGGCCCAGTCGCGGTGGAGCGCCCGGCAGACCTGCACCCGGACCGGGCCGGGGTACGAGACGGACTCGCCACGCGGGCGCCTGCCCGGTAGCAGCCCGCGGCCTGAAGTCGTGAATGGGGATTCGTCGGCATGCTGCACCCGCCCATTGTCGCCCACGCGGCCTCGGCGTCAGTGTTCGCTATCGTGGCCCGATGCCCGACGCCGTCCTGGTCCTCGACCTCTACGCCGAGGAACCGGTCCTCGGGGAGCACCGGCTGCTTCGCGAGGCGGCAGTGTCCTTCGGCCGTCCGATGGTCTACCCGGCGGATCACTCCGAGCTCGATCCGGTGCTCGCGAGGCGTCCTGATCTGCACAGCCGCCAGTTCTGGGTTCTGCACTTCCCCTTCGATCTGGAACCCCCGAAACCCAACCGCCGCTACGAGGCCGCGACCATCACCATCACCTTCGACGACGACGGCGTAATCGCACTGGACATCATGCCGATGCAGCCGGATGAGGAGGCCGACATCCGTGGCATCGGCCGCAACGTCATCGCCTGGGATCTGCACCCTGCCGACGCGGAGGCCGGCCTACGCCCCCGCAGCCGGGTCATGCAGGTGGTCCTCGACGCCCCGGCTGACGCTACCGATTTCCACGGCGCCCTGGGCGCGACGCTGACGGTGGCCCGGATTCGCGGCGCCTGGGCCAGGAAGCTCGCCGCCAGCCAGACGCCGCGCCGTTTCCTGCTGACCGTTGACGGCAACTTCACCACCGAGCCGAGCCGTTAGATCCGCCGGGCCCGGGCCCCGGCTCATCCGCAGCCGAGGTCTGCGGATCTAACGGAGTCATCACCGCTGGCTACAGAGGGACAGTCCGGTGTCTGGGCACCGCGCAGGACAGTCCGGCAACCGGTCCACCCTTGCCTTCAACAACTCCCGACCTAGATGATGCGACAGCACTCTGTCGATCGGGAGGAACGGATGGCTGATCCGGATGAGTCCGCCGTCCGCCTGCTGCTGGTGGAGTACGAACGCCTGAAGGACGAACAGAAGACCCGGATCGGCCTCCGTGACAACCTGATCTACGTCACGCTCGCCGCGATGGCGGCGGTCATCACAGCCAGTCTGGCCTCCAAAGGCCACGCCAACCTGCTGCTCCTGCTGCCACCGGTGAGCACCGTCCTGGGTTGGACCTATCTGGTCAACGACGAAAAGGTCTCGGCGATCGGCCGCTACATCCGCGATCACCTCACTCCGGATCTCGACCCGACGGGGAAGGCATTCGGATGGGAGCGGACACACCGCTCCGATGAGCGCCGTCGCTCTCGCAAGATCCTGCAGCTCATCGTCGACCTGGGTACGTTCTGCATGCCGGCAACAGCCGCTGTGGTCATCTACTGGGCCAACGGCCCTTACCACTGGCCGTTCGTGGTCGTGTCGGTCGTCGAGCTCGCCGTTGCTCTGGCACTTGCGTGCGAGGTAGTCCGATATGCCGACCTGGACGTGTCGGCTTAGCGCTCGTCGCGCCGACCTCACTTCCGGACCGCGCCTCTGGGGCGTCAGACCCGGTTGTCCCCTGCCTGCCTACCAACCGAGAAGTCCGGACTGCTCGGCGCTCGAAGGGGATGGTCCAACAGAGACCGTCAGCCCTTCGCAGAACGCGGTCGGGACCGCGCACGACTAGCATGGTCATAGACCCGCCCGCTGACGCCGATCACCCTCGGCCGAATCGGAGGACACTTGAGCCCCGTTGACGTCCTGATCATCGCCGCTCTACCGGAGGAGCTCGAAGCAGCCCGGTCGGCCACGAACGGTGTCGGGGCGGGGCAGTGGCACGAGCGGAACCCCGAGGGGCTCACCCCGTATCTGACCGGCGAGTACGAGTCGTCGACGGGCAACCGGATCACCGTGGCGCTCGCGCGGCCCACAGGTATGGGCGGGCGTCGAACAGGGCCGATCGCGACTACCCTGACCGACCTACTTCAGCCTACCTGCCTAGCGATGTGCGGCGTCTGCGCCGGCAATCCTGACGACACGGCCCCCGGCGACGTGCTCGTCGCCACGACCGTCTACGAGTACGACGAGGGAAAGCAGGCCGGTGACACATTCCAGGGCGCCCACCAGCAGTACCCGTTGAACGACCGATGGCTACGCGCCGCACAGGACTTCGATCCCTCAGACCTGCCCAGCCACGGGATCGCCACCGAGCAGGAGTCCGCAATCTGGTTGCTGGAGTGCCTCCACAAGGGACAGGACCCCCGCAGACACCCGGCCCGGCCGCGGTACTTCCCCAAGGCCGCCTGGTCGGACCGGCTGGCTCGGCTGGCGGCCGACGATCTCATCGTCTGGCAAGAGGGCGCATGGGCGCTGACCGGTGCCGGTACCGCGAAGATCGAGCGAATTCTCGCCGAGGACGTCGACGGACCTGACCGACTGCCCTTCGCCGTCCACCCCGGCCCGCTCGCCAGTGGCAGCGCAGTGATCCAGGATCCGAGGATCTGGTCGGACCTGAGGAAGATGGGAATGCGGAAGATCCTCGGCCTGGAGATGGAGGCCGCGACGATCGCCACCGTGGCGCACGAGCGCGAGGTGCCGCATTGGCTCGTCGCCAAGGGCGTGATGGATAACGCTGACTTCAACAAGGGCGACCGCCTCAAGAAGTTCGCGGCCCGCGCCAGCGCCGAGGTGCTGTTTAAGCTGCTCGGCCGACTTCTTCCCGCACGAACAGGCGGCCGAGGGGGCACGCCGCTTCCGGTGCCACCCAACGAAGCGATCCCGGGCACCGTGAAAGTCGACGTCATCCGGCGGCTCCACTTCGACTGGCAGGATCTGGCCGACCTGGTCGGTGTGCCCGGCTTCGACCGGGCCCGCTTCGCCCAAGGCGATGAGCCCCGCGAGCTGTGGGAGTGGCTGGAGGTCCGCGGCCGGCTTGCCGAACTGCCTGCGGCCCTAGCCGAGGTTGGCCGCGCTGACCTCAGCGACCTGCTCCGCCCGTACGTGTAACCGTGATCCGCCGCGCTGAGGACCCTACGGCCCGACCTACCCCGGACGGTGAAACTCGCCGCAAACGATCCACGTCCAGCGTCAGGTACACATCCCCCTCAGCCCCGACCACAACTGGGAACCACACCCACCCGGCACCGGCAACGAACGACCACTCGCATTCCCCTGGACCACGGCATTCCACGCAGTCGCCGCACTCGCTGAAGAAGCACTCCCGCAGAAGTAATGGCCGCCGCCCGGGTCAACCCGGATCACATCCGACCGACGGCCCGAAACCCACCACCACCCGACCACGTAGCAAGATCATCAGGCAGCGGACGGAAGAACGCATAGGCAATGCTGGGCGGTCCGGACGTTCGCCAACATGCCGTTCGTCCACCGGCAGCCGGGAGGGTCCAACGGCTCCCGAGCACCCACCGAGACACCGCGCCATCAACAGAAACGCCAAAAGGCTCCGACCCAAGGCGAAACCCCAGGTCAGAGCCTTTTTGTGGTGCGCCGCCAGGGACTCGAACCCCGAACCCGCGGATTAAGAGGTTGATCTTGGTTGAGTCGTCTGGTCCAACCGGATCGCGTGAGTCCATCAGTTCGCGGCCAGGCCCGATTCAGTCGAGCCGGCGTCCCAGTCAGTCCATCCAACCACGGTCGCGTCCACGGCGTCCGAGCACCCGTCGAGCACCGATGCACGCCCGTGTTTGGACCCTGCCATGACACCCGCAGTCACGGCTTGCCGGACTGGCTCACCCCCACCGCAGGCTGGCCCGCGACTACGAAACCGTCCCGCGGCCTCGGAGGCCATGATCCGCTGGGCCGCCATCGCCGGCATGCTCGCCCGCCTCACCCGAGGCGGTCCCGCCACCCGCCGACAACGCCGCACCTTCAACACGCCCGATTGACAGACATGCGAAACGCTCTTTCAGTGGGGCGCCACTATCCCGATTCGAAGATCATCCGGGGGCAGATACTCTGATCGGCGCAATGGCGCTGCCCTCGATCTCGTCGTGCGGGGAAGTGAAGGATGTACATCGAGACGCTTGTGCTGGAGAACTTCAAGTGCTTCGGGCCGGGCCGCACCACGATCGACCTGGGGCCGGACCTGACCGCCTTCATCGGCACCAACGGCAGCGGGAAGACCGCCGCTTGCGAGGCGCTGCTGCGGCTGTTCGGAATCACCGGCCGGGAACGTGCCGTACGCGTGGATGATTTCCATGTCCCCGTCGACGAGTCCGAAGCTGCCACCAGCCGCGATTTAACGATCGAGGTGGTGCTCGCCTTCCCGGAGCTCGATGAGGACGATCAACGTACCGACGATACGGATGCCGGGGCCAACGAGGTAACCGATCTTCAGGAGGGCGTCAACGGAGAACTCGACGAGGAGGAGAGCCCCGACGAGGATCCCGGCCAGGTCGAGGGCGGCCGATCCGCAGAACCTGCGACCGTCGGCAGGCGGTCGGTTCCGGAGTTCTTCACGCGGATGGCTGCCGATGACAACGGCGAGTTGAAGGTCCGCATCGTCCTGAAGGCCACATGGGAAGATGACGGCACCGTAGACGGCACGACCACAGAGACTCGCATCGTCGTGAGCACGCTGGCCGAAGACTACGGTGAGGATGACTACGCACCGCTCTCTCCGGCCGAACGCAGCCGTATCCAGATGATCTACATCCCGGCGTCACGTGACGGCGCACGCCAGATGACCGCGTTTCTGGGCAGCAGGCTGTGGCGGGCCGCGCAATGGTCGGCCGAGCTG
This sequence comes from Micromonospora humidisoli, assembly GCF_016900955.1. NCBI lineage: Bacteria > Bacillati > Actinomycetota > Actinomycetes > Micromonosporales > Micromonosporaceae > Micromonospora > Micromonospora humidisoli. The sequence goes on along the minus strand of NZ_JAFEUO010000001.1, from coordinate 453,630 downwards.
CGGACCATGGTAAGGAAGCACGCCGCTGAGGTAGCGCAGCAGTTCACAGGCGAGCCGGTCGTGAAGGCTGTCGTGGACGCGCTGGGATCGCGGTGGCGCCAGCTACACGATGCCGGGACGCACGCGGTCCCGAAACTGCGCCTGCTTGACGACGATTTCGATCAGCTCGTCCGTGACACTGAGCTGGTTTTCGAGCCGGATCCGACCGGACGCGCCCGGCCCGCTCGCCTGCTCAGCGACGGGCAACGGTCGCTGCTGCACCTCGCGCTGACGGCAACAGCTTTGGACGTCGAAGCCGCAGTCTGTGACCGCGCCCACGCGGCGGACTTCACGCTGGATGCGTCTCAGCTGCCGAACCTGACGCTGGTCGGCGTTGAGGAGCCGGAGAACAGCGTATCGCCGTTCTTCCTGTCTCGGATTGTCCGCCAGTTGCAGGACCTTGCCGCCGGCGGAGCGGCCCAGGCCATCCTGTCGAGCCACTCTGCCAGCGTGCTGACCCGCATCGAACCGGATGACCTACGCTACTTCCGCAGCGACCCAGCCGCGGCCACATCATCAGTACGCCCGATCACGCTTCCCCCGGACGACACCGAAGCCGGCAAGTACATTCGCGAAGCGGTACGCGCGCACCCCGAGCTGTACTTCGCCAAGTTCGTCGTGCTCGGCGAGGGGGACACCGAACAGCTAGTCATCCCCCGCATCGCCCAAGCTCAAGGCGTGGACCTCGACCCCTCCTTCGTCGCGTTAGTGCCGCTCGGCGGACGGCACACCAACCACATGTGGAAACTGCTCAACGACTTGGGCATCCCGCACGCGACGCTGCTGGACCTCGACTACGGCCGCACCGGCGCAGGCCCGGCCCGGCTGCGCGACGCCTGCAACCGGCTCCTCGCCAACGGCATCGATCCACTCGCCGGCCTAGACGACTACGCCGAGGTCGATGACATTGACGACGGCCTCAAACTCACCGAACTGTGGCCGATCATCAAGCACCTGCGCACATTCGGGATCTTTTATGCCCAGCCGCTCGATCTCGACTACATCATGCTGGCCAAGTTCCGTGCGGCGTACACGAAGCTCGAACCCGGCGAGACCGGACCGCACCAGAGCGACGCGCTGGCCCGCGTCATCGGTGACGAGAGCAGCGACGAGGCGTTCTGGCAACAATCAGATCGTGCCTTGCGTCTGCGCTGGTACCGCTACCTCTTCCTGACCCACTCGAAGCCGAGCAGCCATCTGCGGGCACTAGGCCGCCTCACCGACGAACAGTTGCGCGACGGCGCCCCGAAGGTCCTCACCGCCCTGATCAGACACATTCGCCGTCGGGTCGGACTATGAGCCGACCCGACGCCGACGACGAGGCGAGCACGCCGACGATGACGCGGCCTACTGTGTTGGTCTCGGACGCCGACTGGCGGCCGAGCGGGATCGATGAGCTGGAACCGGCCGCCTGGCGAGCGCTGTACCATGAAGGAAACACCGCAGTGGTCGCCGGGCCCGGTGCTGGCAAGAGCGAGTTCCTCGCTCAGAAAGCCGCCTACCTGCTGCAGACGGGCAGATGCCCGTGGCCACAGCGCATCCTGGCGATTTCGTTCAAGCGTGACGCCGCCGCCAATCTGCGCAGGCGAGTCGCTGCCCGTGTTCCCGAACACGCCGACCGCTTCGTGTCCATGACCTTCGACGCATTCACCAAAGGTCTAGTCGACCGGTTCGCCTCCGCGCTACCCGATAGCTGGCGGATGCCGCACGGGTACGAGATCTCTTATGCCTCCGAACGTCAGGTCGAGGCTTTTCTCAGTGACATCATCCCGAGTGCTCCGGGATCGATTCGTCTCCAGGTTGCCCAGCTGCACGCGAGCCGTTTCATCGCCGACACCGTCGGTAGCTGGGAACTGCCGGTCACAGTGCCGGCCGCCGGTCCGGACGACGCCGCCGCCTATGCGGCGCTGCAGTGGTGGCGGCTACGCTCCTTCGGGCGTGGCCCGGCAAGGGTGGATTTCGTCATGCTCAACCGGCTGGCCGAACTGCTCGTCCGGTGCGTGCCGAAGTTGCGGCAGGCACTGCGAATAACGTATCCGTATGTGTTCGTCGACGAGTTCCAGGACACCACCAGTGCCCAGTTCTCGTTCCTCGTCTCGGTGTTCGCCGGCGGTCCCACGGCCACTGCCGTCGGCGACAGCAAACAGCGCATCATGGGCTGGGCGGGCGCGCTACCCAAGGCTCTCGAACGGTTCGCCGAAGCGTTCGACGCGACCACCTACCCGCTGACGTGGAACTTCCGGTCCACGAAAGCCCTGGTCGACGTACAGCACGTCATCGCCACCAGACTCGACCCCAACGCGGTACCGGTGATGGCAAAAGCCGACGACGACATCGACGGCAACCCCGCCGAGGTGTGGACCTTCTCCAGCCTCGACCGGGAGGCCGCCGTCATCGCCGACTGGATCGCCGGTGACATCGCTGCCTCTGGCCGGGCACCGGCGGACTTCGCCCTGCTGGCCCGCCAGAAGATCGCCGACTTCGAGAGCCGGTTCCGTGCGCAGCTGTCCCGCCACGGCATCAACGTGCGCAACGACGACGCTCTGGTCGCCACGATGCGCCTGCAGGATCTACTGAAACACGAGATCACCCGCCTGCTGCTGGGCCTGCTACGGCTGGCCGACCAGCCGCGGGGACTGCCCAAGGTGTGGCACGAGGTGCTGGCGACCTTGACCCGGATTCACGGTGCCGAGGGCGACAACATCGTTCAACGGCGCATCGGTGACGACTTGTCCACATCGATCGTCGGCCTGCGAGCATGGCTGAGGGCCCATCCGCCAGAACGGACCGCTGGTGACGACGTGGCCAGCTTCCTGCTCGGTTTGCTCGACATGGCTGCGCTGCGCCGATACGTCAAGTCAGCAACTCCGGGCGAGCAGCTGCACCTCGTCACGGACGCATTTCAGGCCCGGCTTGCTACCGTGATATCCGCGAGCGCCAAGTGGACTGATGTGGCCGATCAGTTCGAGTGCTCCGACGCGGTCGTCCTATTGACCGCCCACCGCGCCAAGGGCCTTGAATACCATACTGTATTCTTCCTTGGTCTCGATGACCAACAGTGGTGGGCACACGATCGAGATCCCATCGAGTCGACCTCCACGTTCTTTGTCGGGCTGTCCCGCGCCGCCCAGCGGATCATCTTCACGACCACCAGCCCATACGCCCGACACGGGCGCATCGCCGAGTTCTTCGCCATGCTCGACGATGCGGGCGTGCCTGAGATCAATCGAAACTGGGATCCGGGAATGGAATCTCTGGAGTCAATGACGGAAATATCAGCCACGCCCTTCCGGCGACTTCGTCAGTCGGGGCGTAGGGCTTGAGGGCAGAGCCGACGACCTAGAAACGGAGCGCACTCGTCTATCCGCTCTCAGCACACCTCGGCGTTAACGCCTTGAAGTCGACGGCATCAACATTCTCTGCGTCGCGATTCAGAATCAAAGGCAGCGGATTCCTTTACTGATCACGTTGACGGATAGTACCCGTTCACTTCGGTCACGAACCTCCTCCTCGGGCTGCGACAGCAGCCCACTTCAACTGACGTCACGACTGACACTGTCGGCCACTATTTCTGTGTTGCGATGCGAGGCTGCGGGAGCGATTCCGGACACGTCTTGCATTTTTCTTCATGGCGCCAGTCAAGGAGGCCTGCCGCGCGCACAGTTTCACGAGCCAACACCCGTGCAGCATCGGTCGCGGCACGAGATGAAAATAGATACTCCCTTGGCCCAGTTCTTTCACTTACCTTCACGACGATGATATGGCCGCCATCGCCGCCACTCTGACTTGCCGAAACCTCGATACCACTTGGTACGTCTAAGATCAGTGGAGGCTGCCCATTTCCTCGCTGGCCATGTCCATCGCCCACCACATAGGCGTCGAAATGCTCGAACCGATCCCTCAGATCCTTGAGGGTTGGTTGCGAGGCCACGAACGCACTGACGGCCGCACTACCCTTCCCGCACACCTTCTCAGCGCCGCGCTGGACATTGCGGATGGCGTCGACAAGAACTAGCGAAAGGGCGTCGCGGGTGCCAATGGAGGTCGCGATCATCTCATCGTCCCAGATCGACTCCAGCTGCTGAGAAAGGTGGACGGCAGCAGCTGCCCACATGTGCGTCCACCTTGCGACTTCGTCGTTATGTGTCACCTGTTGTCCTTAGCACGTCAGGGGCATGTAGGGTACACGCCCGCTCTGGTGCATCGGGCACCGACATGGCATGCGAGGTCGAGATCGGTTAGTCATCGTCTCCCATCCGAGCGGTGTTCGGTACCTAACGCCAGGTTTCCGCGTCGGTGGCGATCTCTGGAATCAGAGAAGCTGCCACGGCATGTGGATTGTCGACTCCGCGATCATGCAGCGCACCGACCAGCGAATGGTAGACAAGGCGTGGCGTCGGAGGGACGCCGTCGACCGTTACCTCGACGAGCTGACCATAATGTTCGTGGGGTGAGGTTCCCCCGGTTTGCCGGAGGGTTAGTTACCTGGCGCCGGTGGGCTCAGGCTGAACGATAGCCGTCTGGTCGTGTCGGGCCTGGTGGGTGTGCCAGGCGGTTTCGTACTCGTCTGGGGATCGCCAGCCGAGGTCTTTCTGGATGCGGCGGGTGTTGTACCAGCCGTCGATGTAGGTGAAGATCGCGTTCTCGGCCTCGTCGCGGGTGCGCCACGAGTTGCGGTAGACCAGTTCGATCTTCAACGTCGACCAGAAGTTCTCCATCAGGGCGTTGTCGTAGCTGTCGCCGACCGACCCCATGGAGGGCAGGATGCCGTTGTTGGCCAGGCGTTGGGCGAAGCGGAACGACGTGTAGTTCGACCCGCGGTCTGAGTGGTGGATCAGTTGGCCGTCGCGGACGTCGCGGGACCAGATGCCGTATTCGAGGGCGCCGAGGATCAGGTCGGTGTCGCAGCGGTCAGAGCAGCGCCAGCCCACGATGCGGTTGGAGAACACGTCCCGCACTGCGGCCAGCCAGAACACGCCCTCACCGCAGGGGATGCGGGTGGCGTCGGCGACCCACAACCGGTTCGGCGCCGCAGCCGTGAACTGCCGGTTCACCAGATCGGGAGCCGGTGTCGCCTTCGGGTTCGACCGGGTCGACGGGATGCGCCACTTCTTGCGCAGGAACGCCCCTTGCAGGCCGGCGGTCCGCATCAACCGCTCCACCCGCTTGCGACCCACCTGGCGGCCCTGCCGGCGCAGCATGGCGTGCACCCTTGGACTGCCGTAGGTGCCACCCGATACGTCGTGGATCTCCGCGATCTCCACCGCCAGTTCCGCATCCTCCCGCCGCCGAGCACACGGGTTGGCGGCCTGGGCGAGCCAGCCGTAGTAGGTCGACGGGGCGACGTTGAGGACCCGGAGGACGGGCTCGACCCCGAAGCGATCGCGTAGCTCGTTGACGAGCGTCACGACCGTCGCCGGGTCGGGTCGAGTTCCGAGGCGAAAAAAGCCGACGCGGCTTTCAGGATCTCGTTGGCCCGCTTCAGCTCGGCATTCTCCCGCCGCAGCCGGCGCAGCTCCTCCACCTCCGAGGTCGTCGGCCGGTCGTCACGCTGACCGCGGTCGGCCTCGTCCTGGCGGATCCAGTTGCGCAACGCTTCGTGATGCACACCAAGCTGGCGTGCCAGCTGCCGGATCACGGGCTTCGGGTCCGACTCCCGATACAAGCGCACCGCACGTTCACGCAGCTCATCGGGGTACTTCTTCGGTGCTGCCACGGATGACTCCCTTCAGCTCCATCAGAGCATGATCGAAAGCCTCCGAGCTACCGGGGGAACCTCACCCCGAGCCTCGAACGACCCGCGACGCTCCTCCATGGAACGTCGCCAGCCTGGCCGATTGGAGCCGGCAGACAGACCGCCACGCGGTCATGTCCGTACCAGTACGCCTCCCCCGGCAGCACCCTGTCAACCAGCGCCACCAGCAGCCGATCACGACGTCTCCGGACCCAGCCGGACGCACCGACACCCACCAACCCGCACTGGACCCCAACAGCACAAATCCACGCCCGAAACAAGCAGAAAAATCTTGACCAGCCGGGTCAGATGTCTCACATTGCGAGACAGTGCTCTCGCCGACAGACCAGCCAGAGCCACGGCGCCGCTTCCCATCAGGCCAAAACCGCATGCCGGACAGCGACAGCAAGGACCGACCCGCAGACGTGCCCCGCCCCGACAGCACCCCACCTACAGCGCGAAGGCGCGCTCAGCCGACCGACCTCGACCTGATCGGGCACCACCTACCCGACACCTCCCACACACCGATGGCGAGATCCACGAGCAGGCGAAATCACGCTCACCCACCCTCTCATGCCGAGTTGAATGCACTCGATCATGCGAAGATCGGATGCTAACCGTGTGGTGGGGTTGAAGCGGTCCCCGCCATCATCGGTGTCTTCTCGTTCAAGCGGAGAGTCGATGATGACGGTTGACTGGTGGCAGTTACGGCACGCCTACGGCCGGGCGACAGACACTCCGGAGCATCTGCGCGCCCTGGAGTGCGGCGATGCCCAGGCCCGTGAGACGGCGCTGGATCATCTCCAGGTCGCAGTGCTGCATCAGGGTTTCCCCGAGACCGCGACTGCGCCAGCCGTCCGGGCCGTGACCGCCCTGCTCGGCGAAGGCCGGGCACATCCGGACACGGTCGATGCGCTCGTAGAGTTTCTGGGTGACGCAGCCTCGTCCGTAACCTTCCTAGCGGGGAACCCGCACTTCGCCGAGGAACTCCCCGACGTCGCCAATGCCGTGGCAGCGGCATACCCAGTGGTGCTGGCGCTGTTGCAAACGGCGGCGTCCGGCCGCGCATTGTTCTATGCGGAGCAGCTCACGGCGATCGCCCAAATGGCGCCACTGGTTAACCAGCGCGAGGACCTCGCTGCCATCATCAGAGATCAGCTGCAACGCGGTCCCGGACCGCGAGCCCTCTGGGTCCGTTGCCTCGGCCAGCTAGGCGTGGATCTGCGCGACCTACTCTCCGACCCAGACCCCGCGGTCCGCCTGCGGGCCGCGCTGGTCCACGACGACGACCCACGGAGTCAACAGCTGATCCTCGCCGCGCTGGCGGAGCCGCCGCCTCCAAGTCTGCACCAGTTCGAACTCGTCCCCGCAGCGATCCGCGTCGCGCCCGACTTCGACACGATCGCAACGGCCGCTTGCGAGGTTGCCAGGCGGGACGGTTGGACCGGATTCGACGACGGATGGGGCGCCCTGGTGCGCTTTGCCTTCGCCGAGCCGCACGGCCCGCGCCGGCCATTGACCGACTCCCAGCGTGCGCTCCTTCGAGCTCTCGTCATCAACGACCAGCTATGGGATCCGAAGAACGGAAACTGCGGGCTGGTATTCAAGGAGGCCGGGCTGCCACACGACCGGGATGCCTGCCGCCAGCTTGCCCAGTGATGAACTCCCATGACCTGGACGTCCTGATCGGGCACCACGACCGCCCGAGAGGTGGTGGGGCTTTGTAACCTTGCGTAGTGACAGGAAGGCGAGCTGGGCACCCAAGCATCCGGCTGGCAGGTGCCGGCGTGATGCTGGTTGGCTTGTTCTCCGCCAAGGACAAACAGGTTGAGGCGAAACTTGACCTTCTGGCGGCTTCAGTGGAAGCACGTGGTGGACGAGTGGTTGGCCGGCAGATCCAGAGACGGGGTATCTCCCGCGGCGGTGCGAGCAAGATGACATCGCCGTTCTCCCGGCGAACCCTGCTCAGCTCGGGCAAGGCCCACGAAGTCGCCGACGCATGCCGGTCAGCCGCGGTCGCCATGGCCGTCTTCGTCAACCCGTTGACCGACCATCAGAGAACAGTTCTCAGCGATCTCTTCGGGTGCCCGGTGGTCAGCGGCGACGACCTCGCCTGAACATCCGCCCATGCCGTTCTCGCGCCGCTGAAGGTCACCGGCCACTGGCGTCAGCGGCCCCGACCGCCGATCGCGGTACGGTTCCGCAGTGCCCGCCAGCGTCAGACGACCGTTGATCTTTGTCGACATCGACGGCGTGCTGATCCCGCTACGGGCCCGACCGCACCAGGTCGGTACTCGTTGGAGCGGCACAGCGGCGGACGGTGCCGACCGCCACGGCAATCCTCTGTTGGACCGGCTCGATCCCGCCGACGGTCAACGGCTCCTCGCCCTGCCAGGTGAGCTGGCCTGGGCCAGCACCTGGATGGCCGAAGCCAACGAGGTCGTGGCACCCCGGATCGGTCTTCCCGCCCTCCCCATCATCGACTGGCCCGACGACGACGAGGAACCACCGCGTGGAGTGCACTGGAAGACCAGACCGTTGCTGCGCTGGGCGGCAGGACGCCCCTTCGTCTGGCTCGACGACGAAACCACCGACGCTGACCGGCGATGGGTCGCCGCACACCACCCACAACCGGCACTCCTGCACCACGTCGACCCACACAGCGGACTGACCCACATCGACCTCACGGCAGTACGCCGATGGCTGAACCACCACCACGACATCGGCTGCCACCGCGAGTCGAGCGGTCCAGCCAACTGACCCGACCGCCGATAAACGATCAACGTGGCGTCCAGCGCCCCAAGCGTGGAGACCTCACGTTGGTGTGCCGACCGAGGACTACGGCCCGCCGCTCAGTCGAAGACCTGGTTAACCATGACCTTGGTGTGGCGGCGTCGTCTGGCCTACCGGTTGACCGACGAGGTGGTACGCGAGACGACCGGCATCATTCCGCTCAGCGTGGCCGCGGACCGCATCGCTCATGCCGCTTTCCGGGGCGCCGGGCTGCTGTCAATGCTGGCCGCCGCCGGCCATGACGTCGACCGGTGCGGCGACGGCAAAATCGCCGAGGTATACCCGGCCCCTGTGCCGCTGGGGGCTGACGTATCGCGGTTACAAGGGGCGGGGCCAGTCGCTGCGGTTCGGGCATCCCTCCTTTGGTAACGCACCATTCGTCAGGGGCGAGCCCGTAGGGTCTGTCGCGTGGCCGAGACACAGACCGAACCCGACCTCTCCTACATCGCCAGCGTGACGCGGGTCCGCGCTGCCGCCGGCGTGATCCTCCGGGACCAGGTCGGCCGGGTGCTGGTGGTCCACCCGACCTACAAGGACATGTGGGAGATTCCCGGCGGAGTGGTGGAGCCGGACGAGTCCCCGGCGGATGCTTGTGTACGCGAGATCCAGGAGGAATTGGGTCTTCCCGTGCCCACGGGAACGCTGCTGTGCGTCGACTGGGTACCGGCGAGCCCACCGTGGGACGGTGGGCTCATGTTCGTCTTCGACGGAGGCGTACTGACAGCGGACCAGATCACGGCGATACGACTGTGCCCGGACGAACTCGACCGGTTCGACTTCGTCGAGCCGGAACGCCTGGACGAGGTGTTGATCCCACGACTGGCTCGACGGGTTGCCGCAGCCGTCGCCGCGATCGGGCATGGCGGCGTCTACCTCGAAGATGGAGTCACCGTCTCAACCAGGTAGTCGTCGGCCGGATTGAGCCATGGACGCGGCGCTCGTGGCAGGTCGGACACAGCGAAACTCCCGAAGGCCGCCGAGCCCCGCTGGGGACACGATCTCGACAACACAGCGATCAGCAACTGCTGCCTGTTCCACCTCGACTCACTCACCAAACCTTTTGAGCGGCCGACTGGAGTAGGCGGCGCGGCGGCGGCAGCAGCCGATGCGTCACAGGTGTCTTCTACCAGTCGATTGGCTTGCCGTCGGCGAACAGGCCGCCGGTTGGCCCGTCGGGCGGCAGGGTGGCGAGCCACACGGGTGTTTCGGCACCTTCCTTCGGCGTCCGGTCGGTCTCTCCGTACGCCAATCTGGTGTTCATGCGTCCCGGTGAGCATGCGTTGACCAGGATGCCGGTGCCGTCCAGTTCGGCCGCGAGGACCCGGGTCAGCGCGTTCAGGGCCGCCTTGGACACGCGGTAGGAGACGTTGGTGTCGCCCATGGTGGCGAGTGAGGCGAGGTGGCTGCTGACGTTGACGATGCGGCCGTAGCCGTTCTTCTTCATCTCCGGCACGGCGGCGGCGCAGCAGCGCCACGCGCCCAGGAGGTTGGTGTCCAGGGCGCTGCGGACCCGCTCGAAGTCGGGGCTCGCCGCTGTCTGGCCGCGGTCGATGGCGATACCGGCGTTGTTCACCAGGACGTCCAGCCGGCCGTGGCGCTTTGCGGTGTCGGCGAAGGCACGCGCCACGCTGGCCGGGTCGTTGACGTCGAGTTGGTGTGCGCTGGCGGATAGTCCGTCCCTCGTCAGGTCGGACACCACGTGGTCGACGGAGTACTCGTTTCGGCCAGCGAGCACCACGTGCAGGCCTTGCTCGGCAAGGTTGCGGGCGATGGCTGCGCCGAGTCCACGGTTGGCGCCGGTCACTACGGCGACCTTGATGTCGGCAGCCATGGTCAGACCCCCAGGGTGGCGAGCTGGTCATCGAGGGCGCGAGCACGCGGGTCGGCTTTGGTGAACGGGAGCCGTTGCCGTGCTCGAACGACGCGGCGCATGTTCCGTTCTGATGGGGCCTCACGGATCAGTGGTATCGCCTCCGCGACGAGCGATGCCGCGTGGTCGGCGTCTCCGAGTTGCGTCTGCGCCGACGCACGGCGAATTACGTACGTGGCCCGGTCGCGCACCTTGGTGGGTGGAACCAACCGCAGCGTTCGGCTGAAGTACCTGTCGGCTTCTTGCGATCGGCCCAGATCCAGGTAGCAAGTCCCGACCTGGGCGTTGAACTCGGATTCGTCGAAGTACCCAAGATAGGCGGCCTCCGGGTCGGTCGACTTTATGCGATCGAACTCGACGTCGGCCTGTTTGAGGAGGCGTTCACATGCCGCGCTGTCGCCGATCGCTGCGTGAGCCCTGGCCTCCCGTAGCGCCAGCATCGCGGCGGCGCGTGGGGTCACCCCTCTGGCACCCTCGTGGGCGCTACGCGCCAGCTCCAGTGCCTCTCGGGGGCGGCCGAAGTCGCAGCACTGCAGGCTCATCGATTTGAGGATGTTGGCTCCCAGCAGTCGGTCGGCGGCGGCGTGTGCGGCGTGTAGTGCGGCGAGCCAGTAGCGCTGCGCCGCTGCGTGCAGGCCAGCGTCGAACGACGCCCAGCCGGCCATCCTGCCGAGTTCTGCCGCCAAGGCGTACAGTCGCTGACCTACCACAGCCGTGTAGGCGGATCGGTCGAGGACATCCACCACCATGCCGAGTTCGGCGTGGATGAGGGCCCGGGCTTGATCACCGCCTCGGGTCGCCTCCAGGAAGCGTAGTCGCGGAAGACCCTCTTCCATACGTTCGACCAGGTCAGCGGTCACCTGGCCGCCTCGCAGGACGGCAACGAGTTCTCGGGGTTCGATGGTCAGCCACGCTTCGGCGATGCCGACCAGGGGCACGCCTGTGATCTTCATGAAGGCACGGCGGTCCACGTGTGCGTACTCCAATGCGTTGACGAGTGTCTGCAGTCCGCCCGACTGGGTCCATCCGAAGGAGGTCGGGATCGGGTCACCGGCGGGAAGCCACTGCGGCCATGGCGCCTCCCGTACGCGCTCCTGCGGAATGTCGAGTACCGCGGCGAGAGCGAGCTGGCTTTCGAGATCGGGGACCACTCCCCAGTGCTCCCAACGCCACGCCTTCTCTCGCCGGGCGGCCATATTCCGGCTGTGCTTCGCGATCGCACTGACCACGTCCTGGTATGTCCACCCTCGTGCAGCGCGCACGACGCTGAGCGGGTGAATGAGCCGATCCCGATCGGATGCCGGTAGCTGCGACGCCATCGCTGCCTCCTCAATGCCCAAGGATGCGACCTACAGCTCTCTGGTCAAGGCGTGGTCGCGGCCGTATCGAACGTGAGCGAAAGTCGTATTCAGATACCTGGATCTCGCTTTACTCATGCCACCGACCGGGGGCGGTGGGGAAGCCTTGCCGTCTCACGCGGCGTGGCGGTCGTGCCGCGCAGCCTTCACCGCTTTTCCGGCTGGCTTACGCGTGGTGGTTCGGGGTGTCGAGGATCAGCAGGAACCGGGCTTTGACGTTGCTGTCGGCGATCATGAGCGTCTCGTCCAGGGCGGCTTGTGTGGCCATCGTCGGTGGTGGTGTGCGCGTGTGGTGCTGTTCCCAGCCGGAGGCCGTCTCAGGCGCCACCCCGAGGTGACGGGCGAAGTCGTGGACGGTCATCCGGAGCGCCTCGCGTAACGCGCGGGTCTCCTGTCCGGTCCACCGGCCAACGACCACCGTCCCGCACCCGCAGTCACCCGTCGCCGCGTGAGTGGTCCGGGTGGCGGTCCGGCCGGCGCGTCGGTGGCGTTCCTCGTCCCGCGCCTGCGCCCGCTGGGTGTTGAAGTCCCGTACCAGTGCGGCCATCTGGTCGAACGCCGCGAGCAGCGCCCCTTGTGCGTCGACCGCCCGGTCGGCGTCCTGCCAGAACCGGCGGACGCTGGTGTCCCGGCCGATCTCGGCGTTGGCGACCGAACTGCGGAGTAACAGATGCTGCTGGCGAGCTGCATCTGCGTCAGCCCTTGCTCGGCACGCCACGCGGCCAACCGGCGGCCGAGGTCCCTGCGCGCCTCGGCCACCTGCTGCTGACTGATCAGCCCCGGAAAGCGCAGAGCCGACGAACTCCGGCCATCCATGGCCGGCTGCGAAACCCGCACATTCGTCATCGGTGCCGCCGCTCCGAAAGCCGGGACACCTGGCAGAGGCTTGTCGTAGTCGAGGGCACACTCGGGCGAGCCGCGAGGCGGTCCCGCCCGACATCCGACGGTTCGATCATCACTTCGACGGGTCCCGCGAGGACCGCGACAGCGCCGGTCGCGTCGTCGTGACGGACCAGCGCCGTGACAGTCTCGGCGTGGACGTTCACGGTCACCCGCACCGCCGCCGCTCGGGGCATGATGACCGGACCAGCCGCGATCACTACCGAAACCGGGCGGCCCGGGTCGACACCGGGGGGTGAGGTCCAGTTAGCTTCTGGTCCTGGTTTCTCCGGGCTCGCTTCAGGATCCTTGGCGTGTCCCTGGATGATGAAGAAGCCGAGATCAGCGTTGGTCGTCATACCGAGGACTTCCCGCAACGCCGTGCGGTACGGCTCGAACGGCCACCGGTGCTCCCCTCGTTCGAGCTTGCCGATGTAGCGGGCGTCAACGACGCTGCGGCATCCCGCGTGCGCGTGGGTGTGGGCGTTGACCGCGTCAGCCAACTCCTGTCGGGACATCGGCCGCCCCGAGCCGGACGGAGACGGCAGCGCCAGCCGAGCCGCGCGAAGCAGGTTGTTCGGCCCTGGGTGATAGGCCACGACGTTGTTCTCCCGATGTGTTCGTGTGCTGTGCAGCGGGCGACCGGCAGGGCATGAAGACCGGCGATGTCACCGCTTGCGCACGGTCAGGTGGAGATCCTGAACGGCCAGGTGGGTGAGGTCGGGTAGCTGGTCCTCGTCGAGGGTGACCCCGTGGAGATTGCCGAGACCGGTCTTCAGGTCGTGTAGGCCGTTGCCTCGCAGGTCCACGCCATGGAGGTGGCAGGAGTCGAGTTCCAGGCGGGCCAGTTGGCAGCACCGCAGGACGATGTTGGGTAGGCGGCAGGACGACCAGGTGGCATCGGTGAAAAGGCAGTCCACGAAGGCCACGGCTCCGGCTGCGGTGACACGGGTGAGGGACGCGTAGTCGAAGCGGCATCCCTCGAACAGCACGTCCTTCAACCGAACATCAGTCAGCCGGGTGCCGGTGAACCGGGAACCCGTGACGGCGCAGCGCTCCATGCTGACGCCGGACAGAGTGGTGCCGGAAAAGTCGGCACGGGTGATCTCGCAGCCGAAGAGGGACCCGCCCTCCCAACCACTCTCACTCACATCGACGCCGACGAGCCGGCTACCACGGACAGTAACGCCGTCCAGGGTGCCGCCACGCCAGGAGACGTTCTCGATGGTGGCGTCGCTGAGGTCGTCGGTCGGGTCGCTGATGGGGTCGAGATCGTCAGGGTCCAGCTCCGGGAGCAGTATCCGCAGCTCGCCGACTGTCGTGGTCCGCATGTGGTCCTTTACCTGATTCCGAGGGTGGTGCGAGACGGGCCGGCCGTCGCACCACCCGAGTGTCGGGAGTTCACTGTCAGCGCTTCTTCTTGTCCCAGTTGTCCCAGCCCGGACGGCTGTCAAATTTGCCACGGTTGTCCCAGGTGGGCCGGTTGTCGAACTTCGCGGCGTCGATCGACGCTACCGCCTGGGACGGTGTGACACCGAGACTGTCGAGGTGGTGCGGCGGAGCGTTGACGAGTGCGGCGAGGGCGTCGTTCATGCTGGTCCTCCGGTCGGGGTGAGGTGGTCCGCGGTGGCACGGACGAGGGCCTGTCGGGTGGTACGGCAGAAGTTGGTCTCGCGGACGGTGAAGGTGCCGTGTTCGAAGTAGCGGTTGCCGGCCTGTCCGCCACGGCAGAAGTCGTAGAACCCGCACCGGTCGGCGCAGTCGTTGAGCGCGGTGACGAACTCGGTCACGTAACGCAGACCGCCGGCCCGGCCGATCATCGCGGTGATCGGTTCCTCGACCACGTTGCCGGCAATGAAGTCCCCGTACTCGGAATCGGTGATGCCGAGCAGTTCCGGTGACAGGAGCACGACCTGGCCGTCCCAGGACACCGTGGGAATCGGTTCATGGGGTGTGTGGTCAACGTGTCCGGCGCGAACGGCGGTCAGGTAATCGGCCAGCCGGTCCAGGTCACGGATACGCAGCCCGCTACCGGCGGTTCGGCGTTGCACGAGCTGCCGCCAGAACCGGTACGCGGAGCCCTCCGACACGGGCAGCCGGGCTGCGCCTTCCTGCTCCTCGATGTTGAAGCCCACCGACTGGCACCCGGGCAGGTCGGTGAAGAAGTCGAGGAGGTCGTCGGCGTGGTCGATGGTCTCCGGGGTAACGACGCAGATCACCGTGTACTCCAGGCCCGCGTCAGCGAGCATCTGAACGCCGCGCATCGTCCGATCGACCGTCTGCCTACCGGCGCGGTCGACCCGGTTGCGGTTCAGGGTGCCAGGGCCGTCCACGCTGACACCGATCTCGAATCGGTAAGCGGTGAACAGGTCACTCCACCGCTGGTCGATCAGGGTGGCGTTGGTCTGGATCTCGTGACGCACCCGGCCCGTTCGCCGTAGCGGCTCGAAGGCGGTGAGCAGGTTTCGGAAGTGGCCGATCGGCGTGGCGGTGGGCTCGCCTCCGTGCCAGACGACGCTGACGGGATGCTCGCTGCCCTGCTGCTCGATCGAGATGGCACATGCCCGCGCCACCTCCACGGTCATGAGACGGCGGGACCGGCGGTCAGGCAGGTAGCAGTAGGCGCAGTCGAGGTTGCAGAAGCTCGTCGGCTGCACCACCAGGGTGTGAAACACCTCCGCGATCGCCGGTCGCCCCACAGCGGTAATCAGACCGATGCCGCTCACGATCACGCCTCCTTCGAAGACACTGGTGTGCTGGTCGTCGCCCCGGGAGAGCCGGCGCGTCGCCTGGCCCAGTCGACGAAGCGGTCGAACAGGTCCTCGCAGTTGCTCGTCCCGCTGGCGTCCGGCTGGCTCAGGTCGTCGATGGCCTCGTGCAGACATCCGGCCAGATAAAGGAACAGGCCGATCCGATTGCCCGCGTACTCCGTCAGGAGCGCGCTCCTGGCCCCGTCGCAGGGCCATGGATGGCCGCAGGCGCGGCAGCCCCAGTGCGGACGCGACGGCACATGCTCATGGCCCATCGGGCTGCGACAGCCCGCCGTAGTCGCTGGAGGGCTTTGGTCGACGCTCACCGGGGGAGCTCCCGTCGGGTCCGCTGCGCGAAGAACCGACGCCACACGTGGGTCAACAGCGGCGGGTCCGCGGTCCCCGCCGGCATGGGTTCTGTCGACGCCGGTGGGCCGGGCCGCTCCTGCTGGCCGCTCGCGTAGCGGGAGACGTACACGGTCATGCCCGCTCCCCCGTCACGACGCGTCCTTCGCAGCGGTGGGTCCACCGGGATCCGGTTGACCCACCGCTGCCGGCCGGCGGCTCGGCAGCGAGGTGACCGCCACCCGCCCACGCAGCCCTTCTGGCGGTACGCGAACGAGGAGTCAACGGTGCTGCCGGCGGACTGGCCGGTGACGGCAGTTGCGGAGGCCTCGGGTCGCGCTCCGGCCTGTCACCGCTCGGCACATCCATCCGAAGCTCCCTGCTCTGAGACTGCCGCTGACCTACCGGCGCGCCCTGAGAAGGCGGCCCGGCACACCCACCCTCGCCCGGGGCAGGGCGTGCACGGAATGTCCTGTCGGTGCACCGCCGGTGCACCTGCGGTAACCCCAGGTGCCGCTACGATCACCAGGCAGGAGACGGTCCCTGTCGGGAGGACGTGCGATGGCTCCGATCACGACCTGGACCGGCCGGGATGCCACCGCCCTACGCCAGGCGGCGCGGATGAGCGTCACCGCCTTCGCCGAGCACCTGGGCGCGGCTCGCCGGACGGTGGCCAAGTGGAGCAGCCAGGGCGACAACGTCATCCCCCGCGCCGACATGCAGGCCGCGCTGGACACCGTGCTGGCCCGAGCCACACCCGACGTCCGCGAACGCTTCACAGCCCTGCGGGCGACGGGCACCAACGGTGCAGCCGCGAGCACCACGCCACCGCACACCGACCCGGATGCCGATACTGGTGAGGACAGCCACCACAGCTTGGACTCGGATGGTGACGTGCAACGGCGAGACTTCCTGCGCAGCGCTGCGGTCAGCGTCGCCGCCGCCCCCGGCGTCGCACCGGTGCTCGACGCACTCGTCTCGCCCCGGCAACAACCCGCCACGGTGCTGTCCGTGCAGCAGCTCTCCGGCAAGGTGGCCGCCGTCAAACGCGACTACCAGGCCTGCCGATACGAACGGGTCCTCGACCGGCTCGGCACGCTGTTACCCGCTCTCGAACCCGCCAGGGCGGACGCGAAGGACACGCAGCGAAGGCAGGTCGACGTCCTGGCCGCCGAGCTGTACCACGTCGTCGGTAGCGTCCTGCTCAAGCTGGGCGACCGTGGGATGGCCCTGGTCGCCGCAGAGCGGAGCACCCGCGCCGCCGCGACGAGCCAGGACCCGGTGGCCGTCGCCGCGAGCGCACGGATCATGACCCACGCCCTGATGAGCAACAACCACGACGAGCAGGCGGTGACCCTCGCCGCAGACGCCGCCGGCGTACTCGACCGGGGCACCCGCCTCGCGTCGACCGACGCGGTCGCCGTGTACGGCGCCCTCGTCCTACGCGGTGCCGTCGCCGCAGCCCGCCGCGACGACCGGGACACCGCACACACCATGCTCGACGAGGCCACCCGCGCCGCGACCCGACTCGGCTACGACGGCAACGACCGGTGGACCGGCTTCGGTGCCACCAACGTCCTGCTGCACCGGGTCAACATCGCCCTCACCCTCGGCGACGCCGGCACCGCCATCACCATTGCCCGCACCATCCCCCTCGGCAAGGTGACCCTCGCCGAACGCAAAGCCACCCTCTACGTCGACGTGGCCCGCGCCTACACCCAGTGGGGACGCCACGAACAGGGCCTCAACGCCCTCCGCACCGCATACGAGATCGCACCCGAAGAGATCCGCTGCCGCCCAGCGGTCCACCGCCTCACCAACGACCTCGCCCGCCTCGCCACCGGCCCGGTACGCGCCGCAGTCGTCGACTTCACCCAGACCGCCGGGATCCCCCGGTGACCCCAGGGCACCTCCAGATCGTCGTCTGCGCCGCCGGTCCCGCCCCCGACGTCACCACCCTGATCAACACCGCACGCCAACGGTCCTGGACCACGGCGGTCACCGCCACACCCCACGCGACCAGCTTCCTCGACATCCCAGCCATCGAAGAACTGACCGGGGCACCCGTGCGATCCGACTACCGGACATCCCCAGGTACCCGCCGCTCGCTACCCACCGCCGACGCACTGGTCATCGCACCCGCGACCTACAACTCGATCAACAAGATCGCCCTCGGCCTCGCCGACAACTACGCCATGACCACCATCGCCGAACTCATCGGACGACACATACCCACCGTCATCGTCCCCTTCGTCAACACCGCCCTCGCCACACGACACCCCTACCGCCGCGCCGTGACCAACCTCCGCGACGAAGGCATACACATCCTCCTCGGACCCGACCACGACTGGGAACCACACCCACCCGGCACCGGCAACGACCGCCGGCTCACCTTCCCCTGGACCAAGGCATTCGAGATCGCAGCCCGGCATGCCGCCTGACCGCTTCGACCTGGGCACGTCCGGGACCGACGCCAGCCCTCCCGCGCAGAGCGTGTGATAGTCGGGGCGTGACCTTCCCACTGGAAACACTGTCCGACGCCGTGCTGGCCCGAGCCCAGACGTGGACGCGGCTGGGCATGACAGGGCACACCCGACCGATCGAGCCGAACCACGGCAACCCGATCGTCATCAGTGAGTTCGAGTCCCCGTCATGGCTCGCCGCGATAACGATCTGGAGCACCGGCGAGGCCGAACTAGAGACAGTCCGCGTGGCCGACGAACGGATCGTCAACAAGCACTACGACCTGACCACCCCCGACGACCTCGAACTACTACTCGACGAACTCGTCGCCCTCCTCATCGACGACTGCATCCCCGCAGCAGCAGTCGTTGCCCACCACCCACCGGCACCAGCCTGAAACCAGCAATCGAAGACACCCGCCGGTCGGAGCGCCAGGTGCACCGATGTAGGCCCCGGTCCACGCGGGCACGGAATGGTCCAACGGCTCCCGAGCACCCACCGAGACACCGAACCACCGACAGAAACGCCAAAAGGCTCCAACCCAGGGTGAAACCCCAGGTCAGAGCCTTTTCGGTGGTGCGCCGCCAGGGACTCGAACCCCGAACCCGCGGATTAAGAGTCCGCTGCTCTGCCAGTTGAGCTAGCGGCGCTCGTTGGCAACGGAGAGAACACTAGCACGGGCCATGAGCGGGGTTCCAATCCGATACCCGGCTCCACCCTTCGGGCGAGCTTAACGGGCAAAAGGCTTCAGATCCCCCTGCCGGAGAGCGTCCGGCATCGAGCTGGTGGCCGCCATGGGGCACGATGTCCGCCAGGTACGCGAGAACAGAGGTGGGGATGGGCAGGTTCACGCGGGGCGGGGCGATGGCGGGCGCTCTCGTCCTGGCGGCGTCGCTGGCTCTGGCCGGCTGCGGCGGCGACCAGAAGAAGGAAGCCGAGTTCGTCGGCGGCACCGGGGCTTCGCCGAGCACCGAGGCGGTAACCCCGGCGCAGTCCGGTGGGGCGTCACCGTCGGCACCGGTGGCGGACGGCCTGACGGTCAGCCCGGCGGACGGGGCGAAGAGCAGGCCGGTCAGCACCGAGATCAGCGCCGACCTCCCGGGCGGCGGAAAGGTCTCCTCGGTCACCCTCACCACGGGTGACGGCAAGCAGGTCGGCGGAAAGATGCGTCTGGACGGCAGTTCCTGGGTGCCGTCGTCGGCCCTGAAGTACAACACCAGGTACACCGCCACGGTGACCGGCACCGGCGCGGACGGTCAGCCCCGGCAGGGGGTGAGCACGTTCACCACGATGGCCAAGCCGAAGTCGATGATCGGCTCCGGCCTGTACCTCTTCGACGACCGGACGTACGGCGTGGCCATGCCGGTGGTGGCCGAGTTCAGCCCGGGTATCCCGAAGAAGGACCGGGCGGCCGTCCAGAAGCGGATGTTCGTCAAGACCGATCCGCCGCAGCCGGGGGCCTGGCACTGGGTCTCCAGCGGCACGCAGGCGTACTACCGGGCGCCTGAGTACTGGCAGCCGGGGACGACGTTGAGCGTCCGGATCGCGCTGGCCGGGATTCCGCTGAGCAACGGCCGGTACGGCAACGTGGACCGGTCGGCCACCGCCAAGATCGGGCGGGCCTTCGAGATGAAGGTGGACAACGCCACCAAGCAGATGGAGGTCTTCCAGGGCGGCCAGCTGGTCAAGACCATCCCGGTCAGCCTGGGCAAGAAGAGCACGCCCTCCTCCAGCGGCACGATGGTGGTGATGGAGAAGAAGGAGAAGACCGTCTTCGACACCATGGACGAGCCGGACCCGGCCAACCAGTACCGCACCGAGATCGACTTCGCTCAGCGGTTGACCTGGGGCGGCGAGTACATCCACGCCGCCCCGTGGTCCGAGGGGGTGCAGGGCCGGCGGAACGTCTCGCACGGCTGCGTGAACGTGTCGATGGCGATGGGCAGGTGGCTCTTCTCCCAGACGAAGGTCGGCGACCCGATCACGGTCAAGGGCACCCCGCGCAAGCTCGAACCGGGCAACGGGTGGACGGCGTGGAGCATGACCTGGGCGGATTTCGTCAAGGGCAGCGCGGTGCAGGTGCCGCAGGGCGGCTCGGGTCCACTGGTCTGACCCCGGGTCCGGGTCGGCGCGCCGCGCCGACCCGGACCGGGACGGGCTGATTACCCGGCGTGGTCGCGTCCCGCCCGGCGGCGTGTTTCAGTTCACCGTTCGCAACCGACGGGCGTGCCGCTGCGTCTGTGAGGGACGATGGGACATCGGGGACCACGACTGTGAGGGAATCATGCGAGTTGTCCAGGACCACCTGACCGGGCGTACCGGTCGACGCCGGGTGCTCGCGGCGGGGGTCCTCGCCGCGGCGCTGGCCCTCACCTCCGCCTGCACGGGCTCGGGCGGCGACAAGCCGTCGAGCTGGCAGGGCGGCGGCGAGCAGACCGCGCCGAAGGCCAGCGCGACCATCACCGAACCGAAGGCCGACGCCACCGACGTCCCGGCCTCGACCGGCATCGTCTTCACCGCCAAGGACGCGAAGGACGCCACCGTCGCGCTCACCGACGCGGCCGGCAAGGCCGTCGAGGGCAAGCTCGCCGCGGACGGCGCGAGCTGGCTGCCCGCCGGCGCGCTGGAGTACGGGGAGAAGTACACCGCCACCGTCACGGCGACCGGTGAGGACGGCAAGCCGGCCACGGCCACCAGCACCTTCACGGTGATGGCCAAGCCGGACAAGCAGGTGCGGGTGACCAGCTTCCTCGGCGACAACCAGGTCGTCGGCGTGGGCATGCCGCTGGTCGTGAAGTTCGGTCGGGCCGTCCCGGAGGACTACCGCGACGACGTGCAGCGCCGGATGACGGTCACCAGCACCCCGGCCCAGGAGGGTGTCTGGCACTGGGTCAGCCCCACCGAGGTCCGCTACCGGCCCAAGGAGTTCTGGAAGTCGGGCACGACGGTCTCGTACCGGGTGCAGGCCGGCGGGCTGCCGATGGGCGACGGCTGGTACGGCCGGGCCGACCTGAGCGTGGACGTCAAGATCGGCCCGTCGGTGGTGATGCAGGTCGACAACAAGACCAAGCGGATGACCGTCACCAAGGACGGCAAGGTCGTCAAGACCATTCCGGTCAGCCTGGGCAAGAAGAGCACCCCGTCGTCCAGCGGGACGATGGTGGTGATCGAGAAGCTGCGCAAGACGGTCTTCGACACGATGGAGGAGCTGGGTCCGGAGGAGGGCTACCGCACCAAGATCGACTATGCCCAGCGGCTCACCTGGGGTGGCGAGTTCATCCACGCCGCCCCCTGGTCGGAGGGGCAGCAGGGCACCACGAACGTCTCGCACGGCTGTGTGAACGTGTCGATGAAGGACGGTGCCTGGCTGTTCGCCAACACCAAGATCGGTGACCCGATCACGGTCAAGGGCACCGAGCGCAAGCTCCAGAACGGCAACGGCTGGACCGACTGGAACATGAGCTGGGACCAGTACGTCAAGGGCAGCGCCCTGCCGTACGACCCGGACGCCGGGGAGCCGAGCGCCGAGCCGACCCCCTGACCGACCGCAGCCGGCCAGCCGGGTCCTGATCGACCGGCACGCACCGACCTTCCACGACCGGCCCCTGCCACCAGGCGGGGGCCGGTCCACGTGCGGGGTGTGACGCCCGCCGGGCCAGCCCCCGGTTCTCCCCCGGAACGACTCAGGCCCCCTCGACTGAGGGGGCCTGAGCTGAGGTGGAGCAGATCCACCAACCGGGTGACTGATGGGAATTGAACCCACGACAACCGGGACCACAACCCGGTGCTCTGCCAACTGAGCTACAGCCACCATGCCGTCCGCGCCGGTTTCCCGGGCGGGTGCGGACTAATAATAGCCACACCCGGGCGGGGCCCGTCCAGCGGGTTCCGCCCCTCGGTGACCGCCTGCCTAGAGCTGCGCCGCGATCGCCTTGGCCGTCTCGACGTCCGGGCCGGGCAGCGGCACGAACAGGGTGCGCCGGTAGTACTCCAGCTCGCGGATGCTCTCCCGGATGTCGGCCAGGGCCCGGTGCGCCAGCCCCTTGCGCGGCTGGCCGAAGTACACCCGGGGGTACCAGCGCCGGCACAGCTCCTTGATCGACGACACGTCGATCATGCGGTAGTGCAGGTGGGCGTCGAGCCGGGTCATGTCCCGGGCGATGAAGCCCCGGTCGGTGGCGATCGAGTTGCCGCACAGCGGCGCGGTGCGCGGGTCCTTCACGTGGCTGGTGACGTACTCCAGGACCAGGTCCTCGGCCTCGGCGAGGGTGACCGTGGAACGGCGTACCTCCTCGGTGAGACCCGACTTGGCGTGCATGGTGCGGACGATCTCCGGCATCGCCTCCAGGGCCGCCTCGTCGGCGTGGATGACCACGTCCACACCCTCCCCCAGCACGTTGAGGTCGGGGTCGGTGACCAGTGCGGCCACCTCGATCAGCTTGTCGCTGCCGAGGTCGAGCCCGGTCATCTCACAGTCGATCCAGACGAGAAGGTCAGCCACCGGAACAGACTACGCGCAGCCCAGGTCCCCGCGCCTCGGCACTGTCGCGGGGTGGGACCGCTAGGGTTTCCCCGTGCCCGCCGAATCCGTCGCGTCCCCCGTCACCACCCCGGAGGACCAGCGAAGTCGTACGGTCCGCCGGGTCGTCACGGTGCTGGCGCTGGCGGCCGTGCTGCCGGCGCTCTACCTGCCGGGCCTGGTGCACGACTTCTTCGATCTGAAGATCTACATGCGGGCGATGGACTGGTGGGCGTCCGGGCATCCGCTCTACGACTACGTGCAGCCCGACCGGGTTCAGGGTGAGTTGTACTTCACGTACCCGCCGTTCAGCGCCCTGCTGCTGCGGCCGTTCGGGGTGCTGCCGCTGGGCCTGACCATCGTCATCTTCACGGCGCTGACCTGCGTCGCCGTCGTGGTCACCACCCGCTGGCTGGTGCTGCCGGTGATCGCCCGGCACGGTCTGCACCGCAGGTACGCGCTCACCGTGGCGGTGCTGCTGGTCTTCGCGGTGGAGAGCACCCGCGAGACGATCACCTTCGGTCAGATCAACATGCTGTTGGTGGTGCTGATCCTGGCCGACCTGCTCTTCGCCGTACCGCAGGCACGACGCTGGGCCGGGGTGGGCGTCGGGCTGGCCACGGCGCTCAAGCTGTTCCCGGGCATCTTCATCGTCTACCTGCTGGTGACCCGGCGGTGGCGGGCGGCCGTGGTGGCGAGTGTCACGGCGGCGGCGGCGACGCTGCTGGCCGCCGCGGTGGCCCCCCGCGACTCGTGGCGGTTCTGGACCCACGAGCTGTGGGCCACCGACCGGGTGGGGCGCACCGACTACACCGGCAACCAGTCGCTGTTCGGCCTGCTCAGCCGGATCGACGCGCCGCAGGAGCCGAACCGGCTGCTCTGGCTGGTGCTGGTCGTGGCGATCCTCGGGTACGGGTTGTGGCGGGCGGCCCGCGCCGCCGGGGCCGGCGACTGGCTGACCGGCCTCACCCTCACCGGGCTGGTCGGCGGCCTGGTCAGCCCGATCACCTGGACCCACCACATCTACTGGTTCATCCCGGCGGTGGTGGTGCTGGTGGACGCGGCGCTCGACGCCGACCCTTCGACCCCGGCGGGGGCGCGCCGTCGGCGGCGGCTGCTCACCCTCGCCACCGGCACCGGCCTGGTGATCGCCTACGGGGTGGTCTCGTTCTACGACTGGGGGGTGGCGCCGGCCCGCACGGACACCCCCTGGGAGTTCCTGCTGCGTAACGCGTACGTGCTGCTGGCGCTGCTGCTGCTCGTGCTGCTGCCGGTCCGCCGGGAGCGCAGCCGGGAGCAGGAGCCCGTGCCGGCCGCCGGCCGGCAGCACCAATAGGCCGCAGCACTAATAGGACAGATATTCCCTTGTCCGACCTTTGGCGCTAATCTGGGCTCAGTCGGTCACGACCCATGGCACACCGATCCCCCGGTGAGACGGCCCTCCGCGTCGGCAGCGCGGAGGGCCGTCACCGCGTCCGGGCCCGTCCGACGGCCCCGCACGACGCGACCGGCCCGCCGGACGGGTCCGACGGGCCGGTGCGGGTGGAAAGCCTCAGGGCTTCGGCGTCGACTCCCGCCGGGTCCTGGCGAAGGCCAACCCGCCCAGGGCCAGCCCACCGAGCCCGGCCAGCAGACCGGCGACACCCAGCACGACCGCCGTCGAACCCGAGTCGTCGTCATCGTCGTCGTCCTTCGCGGCCGGCGCGCCCGCCGCCGCCGGGGACGCCGAGGGGGACCCGGCCGCCGCCGTCAGGGTCAGCACCGGCGCCGGGTTCTCCGGCTCCTCCGCACCCGGCGTGGGCTCCTCGATCCAGCGCGACACGTTGCCGTCGGAGTAGGTCTGGAGCGTCTTGAGGACCATCTTGTCCACCTGCGGCAGCGGACCCAGCGAGATCGGGAACTCCTGGAACTCGCCAGGCTTGACGCCGCCACCGGCGGCGGCCGTCCAGGTGAGCTTCGACACCGCCTCGGTGAGCTGGCTGCCGTGCACCTCGATCGGCGGGTCCACCTTGCGCTTCTCCACCGCCACCGTCCACCCCGGCACCGGCATCGTGGAAACCGAGCCGACCGGGGCGTTCTCCGGCAGGTTCACCTCGATCTTGACGGTGGACGCGGTGTCGCTCTCGTTGGGCACCCGGATGGCGAACCGGCCGTAGCTGCCCTGGGTCGCCTCCTTCGGGTTGACCGTGACGTGCGCCGCGGCCGGCCCGGCGAAGCCGAGCACCGTGGCGGTGACGGCGGCGAGGGTGAGCGCGGCGGCGGATGCGGAGCGCCGGAGACGGATCATCGGGGACGGGCCCTTCTCTACTTGATCGGCACGGTGGCGGTCACCGTGGCCTGGTCGATGTCGGACGTACGGACCGTGAAACGCAGTTGCCACTCACCCGCCGACGGGAAGCTGAACTCCCCCGTCGCATGGTTGTCGGTGAGCTTGAGCAGTGGGATGTCGATCGGTTCGACGCCGGCCGAGGGCAGCGCGGCGGTGGCCTTCCACTCCACCACCGGCTGCGGCCGGTTGTCAGGCGTGTAGGCGTACAGGTGCATCGAGTTGTTGCCCCGCTCGGCCGGGTCCAGCTCCACCTGCAGTGAGTAGAGCGGGCTGGTCAGCGTGGTCGAGTAGTAGCCGGCGTCGGCACCGGACCCCCCGTCGACGGTGGTTCGGGCCGGCGGGGTCTGCACCAGGGTCGCCGTCACGCCCAGGATCACCGCGGTGACCGCCAACTCCACCCAGACCGCGCGCCGCACCGGCAGCGGCCGGGCCGCCGCGGTCCGCCGGCGCACCAACTGTCGGGAGTACGCGGCCACAGCCACCACCAGCGCGAACAGCCCGATCTTGGCGAGCAGCAGCCGACCGTACGTGGTGCCGGTGAGCGCCTCGACGCTGGCCACCTCGATCAACCCCTGCACGACGCCGGCCAGCAGCAGCGCCGCCACCGCCAGCGCCGCCCAGCGGGACCAGATCGGCAGGATCGCCCCCAGCTCACGCTCGTCGGCCCGGCGCAGCAGGAACCCGGCAAGCATCACCAGGCCGCCCAGCCAGACCGCCATGCTGCCCAGGTGCACCGCGTCGACGAGCACCGACACCGCCGGGGCCGGGGAGGCCGCCGGGTGCCCGGCCAGCGGCCAGGTGAACAACCCGGCCGCCCCGAGCGCGGTCAGGATGATCCCGTCGGTACGCCCCACCGGCCCCCGGGTCAGCGGCCGGAGCAGGAACACCGCCGCCGCCAGCAGGCCCAGCCGGATCAGGTGCGTGGTGCCGTACCCGCTGCCCAGCACCTCGGACAGACCCTCGCCGGTGACGTCGAGCAGCCCCCCACCGGCGGTGTACGGCACCTGCATCCACACCTCGACGACCGTCGCGACGGCCAGCAGCCCCACACCGGACCAGAGCAGCCGGGCCGGCCCCCGCCGGGACAGCCGCAACGGCCAGAGCGCGGCGAGCACCAGCGCCGGGCCCACCACCAGCAGCAGGCCGGCGTACCCCAGGTACTTGGCCACCTTCACGCCCACGCCGACCACCGGGTCGGCCCGGCTGTCCGAGCCGGCGTCGGTCGGCGGCGTCGACGGCGCACCCACCGAATAGGTGAACGCACCTGACACCGGGTGGCTGTCGGCGGAGATCACCCGGTAGCTGACCAGGTAGGTGCCCTGCGGCCCGGCCGGGTCCACCCCGATCGTCACCACCGAGCCCTCGAACCGGGGCTCACCCCGGTCGGCGCGGGAACCGTCCGGGGCGATGACCCGCACCTTGTCGGGCACCTTGCGGACCGACTCGCTGAAGGTCAGCACCACCTCCGACGGGGCGCTCGGCACCACGGACGAGGCAACCGGGCTGCTGCTGGAGAGCACGGCGTGGGCGCTCGCCGGACCGGCCGGGGCGAGCAGCAGGGCGACGAGGGTGACCAGCAGGCCGGCGGCGGCCCCCAGCCGGGCCAGCCGGCGACGATCGACTGCGTTCATCCCGCCATGCTCGCTGACCACGGGCCGGTACGCCCACCCGGCCACCCCGCGACGGCACGGGGCGACCACGGCGGCCGGGGGGCCTGCCGCAGGTGGTGGGACGTCATGACCAGGTAGTCGTCCGGCAGGGGGAAAAAGTTCCCGGCGTGAGCGGGACCATGGAAAGGGCCGAACGACCCTGCCCGCTCCCGCCACGCCGCGTAGCCTGGCTTGACGTGATCCCCGCTCACCGCGACCCCTGCGCCACCGGCCGTAGCGGACCACCGCCCGGCCCCGACCGGCCCCCGGTGCCCCGGCCGGCCACCCGGCGACCGGTCACCCCGGGGAACCCGCGGGCCGGGTGGGACGACCAATGAACGTGACCACCACGCGTACCCCGGCCGGCCGCTGGCCGCTCGTCCGCCCCTGGCTCGGCGTCGTCGCCCGGCTCGGCCTGGCCGCCGTCTGGCTGTACGCCGGCGCGACCAAGGTCGGTGACCTCGCCGCCTCCGGCCGGGCCGTCAACGCGTACCAGGTGATGCCCTACGAGGTGGCCACGGCGATCGGGGCCGCGCTGCCGTTCGTGGAACTGGCGCTGGGCCTGCTGCTGCTCGCCGGGCTGGCCACCCGGTTGGGCGCCGGGATCTCCGCCGCGCTGCTGGTGGTCTTCGTCGCCGGCATCGCCTCGGCCTGGGCCCGCGGCCTGGCCATCGACTGCGGGTGCTTCGGCAGCGGCGGGCAGCTCGCCGCCGGCCAGTCCCCGAGCTACCTCCCGGAGATCCTCCGGGACCTGGGATTCCTGGCCCTGGCCGGATTCCTGCTGATCTGGCCCCGCACCCCGTTCTCGGTGGACGGCTGGCTCGCGGGCGACCCATCCGTGGAGGACGACGATGAGCAGTCGTAAGGGACGCAACCAGGCCGCGCGGGTGGTCCGCGAGCAGATCGCCCGGGAGAAACGCCGCAAGCGGACCCTCTGGACGTCCGTCGGCGCGGTGGTGGTGCTGGTGGTCGCCGGCCTGATCGGATGGAGCGTCTACTCCAGCCAGAAGTCGGACACCTTCACGGCCCCGCCCGGCACGAACGACGCCGGCACCGGCGTCGTGATCGGCACCGGACCGGTCACCATCGACCTCTACGAGGACTACCTCTGCCCGGTCTGCAAAGAGTTCCAGGAGGCCAGCGGGGAGACCATCAACCAGCTGGTCTCCGCCGGCAAGGCCAGGGTGGTCTTCCACCCGGTCGCCTACCTCAACCGGTTCTCCACCACGGAATACTCCACCCGCTCCTCGGCCGCGTCCGGCTGCGCGGCCAAGGGCGGCAAGTTCAAGGAGTTCACCGACGCGCTGTTCGCCCAGCAGCCGCCGGAGGGCGGTGCCGGGCTGAGCAACGACCAGCTGATCGACATCGGCGCGGGCGTCGGGCTGAACAAGGACGACTTCGGTTCCTGCGTCCGGGACGGAACCTACACGGCGTGGACCGAACACGTCACCGACGACGCCAGCAAGGCCGGGGTCACCGGCACCCCGACCCTCAAGGTGAACGGCACCGTCGTGTCCGACCGCACCCCGGCCGGAATCACCACGGCCGTGGAGGCGGCCGGCAAGTGAACCCGGCACCCCTGCGGCGGGCCGTCCTGCTGGTCACCGCCGTCCTGCTCGGCCTGCTCGGCTGCGCCGTACCGGCGTACGCGCACGGGGCGGACGCCCCCGACGGCACCGACTACCGCACCACGGTGACCGGGATCACCCCGGCCCGGCCGGGGCTGACCGTCCGGGCCGTCGAGGCGGGTGCCCGGCTGGAACTGGTCAACCACTCCGACCGGGACGTCGAGGTGATCGGCTACTCCGGGGAGCCGTACCTGCGGGTCGGGCCGGGCGGGGTGTACGAGAACGTCCGCTCTCCCGCCACGTACCTCAACCGCACCCTCGCCGGGGACACCGCGCTGCCCGCCACCGCCGACCCGGCCGCCGCCCCGCAGTGGCGCAGGATCGGCGACGACAGGCGGGTCCGCTGGCACGACCAGCGGGCCCTGTGGCGGGAGTCCGGGGTGCCCGCCCCGGTGGCGGCAGACCCCGGCCGGGAACACCGGGTCCGGGAGTGGGTCGTGCCGTTGCGCGACGGCGACGAGCCGGTGGAGCTGCGCGGCACCCTCGACTGGGTGCCGCCGCCGGACCCGTACCCGTGGTGGGTGGCCGTCGCCCTCGGCGCGCTGCTGGTCGGCGCGGCCGGGCTGCTGCCGGCCGGCACACCCGCCGGAACCCGGGCACTGCGCGGCGTCGGCGGAGTGCTCGCCGTCGGCGGGGCCGCCGCCGTCGCCCTGGTGCTCGGCCGCGAGCTGGACGCCGGGGCGCAGGGCGTCGGCGGGGTGCTGCTGGGGCTGGCCGCCGGGCAGCTGTGGCCGCTGCTGACCGGGCTGGGCGCGGTGGCTGCCGGGGGGTGGGCGCTGACCCGCCGGCCCGCCGCCGACTTCGTGCTCGCGCTGGCCGGCGCGTGCCTGGCCCTGTTCGTCGGCGTCGCCAACCTGACCGTGCTGTCCCGCGCCGTCGCCCCGGTGCCGTGGTCGGGCGGCGTCGCACGGGTGCTGCTGACCGGGGTGCTGGTCGCCGGGGTGGGAGCGGTCGCCGCCGGCCTGCTCCGGCTGCACACCGCCGCCCGCGCCGCCGCGCCCCGGCCCGCCGTCGAACCGGCCCGCAGCTGACCCGCCTGCCGGCGGTGGTCAGCCGATCGGTCGGGGGTGGAAGCCGTAGGGCAGTTCGAGGCGGTGGCGGGAGAGCAGGTCCGCGTCGGCGAGCAGGTCGACGGTGGGGGCGTCGGCGACGATCCGCCCGGCGTCCAGGATGACCGCCCGCTCGCACAGCTCCGCCGCGTAGGGCAGGTCGTGGGTGACCATCAGCAGCGTCACCGGCAGGGCGCGCAGGATCCCGGCCAGCTCCCGGCGGGCCGCCGGGTCCAGGTTGGACGACGGCTCGTCGAGGACCAGGATCTCCGGGCGCATCGCCAACACGGTGGCCACCGCCACCCGACGCCGCTGCCCGAACGACAGGTGGTGCGGGGCGCGGTCCCGGTGCTCGGCCATCCCCACCGCGGTCAGCGCCTCGTCGACCCGGGTGGCCAGCTCGGCACCGCGCAGCCCCAGGTTGGCCGGGCCGAACGCCACGTCCTCGGCGACCGTGGGCAGGAAGAGCTGGTCGTCCGGGTCCTGGAAGACGATGCCCACCCGGCGGCGGATCTCGGCCAGGGTGTCCCGGTCCCGGGACACCGTCAGCCCGCCCACGCTCACCGACCCCTCGGACGGGGTGAGGATGCCGTTGAGGTGCAGCACCAGCGTGGTCTTGCCCGCGCCGTTCGGGCCGAGCAGGGCCACCCGCCCGCCGCGCGGCACGGCCAGGTCCACCCCGGCCAGGGCGACGTGACCGTCCGGGTACGCGTACCGGACGCCACGGACGTCCAGGGAGACAGCGGTCTGCACGTACCCGATCATGTCAGGACGACGGCGGTGGCGGCGATCGTCACCGCCGCCAGCGGCACGGTCGCCGCCGCCACCCACTGCCCGGCGGTCGCCGCCCCGGCACCCTGCCAGACCGCAGGCATCCGCCCGGTGTAGCCCCGGGAGAGCATCGCCAGGTAGACCCGCTCACCCCGCTCGAAGGCCCGCAGGAACAGCGCGCCCACCCCGGCGGCGAAGCCGCGCAACTGCCACAGGAAACGCGGGTCGTCACCCCGGGAGATCCGGGCCACCCGCATCCGGCGGGCCTCGCCGACCAGCACGTCGAGGTAGCGCAGCATGAACGTGGCGATCTGGGTGATGATCTGCGGGCAGCGCAGCCGGTCCAGGCCGACGATCAGGTCCCGGGTGGTGGTCGTGGCGGCCAGCAGCAGCGACGCGAGCACCCCCAGGGTGCCCTTGGCGACGATGTTCCACGCCCCGTGCAGGCCGTCCACCGACAGGCTCAACCCGACGAACTCGGTACGCGGACCCGCGCCGAGGAACGGCAGGGCGACCGCGAACAGCACGAACGGCACCTCGATCGTGGCGCGCAGCAGCAGCCAGCGCGGGCCGACCCGGGCCAGTGCGGCGACGACCGCGACCAGCAGGGCATAGCCGCCGAAGGCCCAGAACGCCTCGCGCGGGGTGGCCACCACGGCGATGGTGAACAGCACCATCGCGGCGATCTTCACCTCGGGTGCCAGCCGGTGCACCCGGGAGGGGGTGTCCCGGTAGAGCACGTGCGCGTGTCCGGCACCCACGTCGTACCGCCCGGTCAGCCGGCGGTGCCGGCGGGCTGCCGGTCGTCACGCGCGCCGCCGTCGGTGCCGGCCGGCTGACCGTCGCCGCCGGCCGGGCGGCGGCCACGCAGCAGCCAGAACAGGCCGCCGCCGACGGCGAAGGTGAGCAGCACCCCGGCCACCCCGGACAGGCCGGTGGAGAGGAAGCCGTTGTCCACGCCCCGGATGCCGTAGTCGGCGAGCGGGCTGTCCGCCAACTCGTGGTCCCTGGCCTGCTGGGCCGGGCAGGAACCGCCGGTGATCTCGTCGTCGGCGTTGACCGTGCAGCCCTTGAGCAGCGACGAGTCCAGGCCGTCCGGGTGCGACGAGGCGTAGTTGCTGACCACGCCGGCCAGCACCAGGGCGACCAGCAGGCCGGCCGCCACGAAACCCCAGGACCGCTTCCTCACCGGGCACCTCCGACAGCCGGGACGGGGGCCGGCGCGGTCGCCGGCTTGAGCGCGCGCAACGCGTATACCAGGTCGGGTCGGACCTTGGCGACGGTGGCGACGGTGGTCGCGGTGATCAGCCCCTCACCGATGCCGATCAGCAGGTGGACGCCGGCCATCGTGCCGGCCAGGCCGGTCAGGTTGCCGCCCAGGTCGGTGGTGCCGCCGAGCCAGTACTGCACGACGAAGCCCTGGGAGGCGACGACCACGCTGACCAGCGCCGAGACGAAGGCGGTGACGGCCAGGCCGGTGGGCGTGCGGGGCAGCACCCGCAGCAGGCCGGCGATCAGCAGGTACGCCGCGGCGGTGCCGAGCAGCGCCATGTTGGTGATGTTCAGGCCGAGCATCGCGACGCCGCCGTCACCGAAGACCAGGGCCTGCACGATCAGCACCACCGAGACACAGAGCGCGCCGACCCAGGGGCCGACCAGCAGGGCGGCGAGCGCGCCGCCGAGCAGGTGACCGGAGACCCCGGCCGTGAAGATCGGGAAGTTGAGCATCTGCACGGCGAAGATGAACGCGGCGACCAGGCCGGCCATCGGCGCCAGCCGGTCGTCCAGGTCACGCCGGCCGCGCAGCACGCAGAAGGTCAGGGCGGCCAGCGCGACGGCGGCGAAGATCCCCGCGACCGGACCGTTGATGATGCCGTTCGAGATGTGCATCGCCAGGGTTTCCACATGACCTCCAGTCGGCCGGCAGGCCCAGCCTATTTCCCGGCCCGGGTTGTTGCCAAGATGCGGCAACAAGGCATGGCGTTGTTCACCAGCGGGCCACCGCCGGGCCCCTCACCGGCCGCCGTCCCGCACGCTGCGGGAACGCAGGGACGGGCGCGCGCCGCACCGGGCAGTGCCGGGCGGCGGGGGAACACCCCGGGTGTCCCGGCGGGGATCGGCCGGGGCGGCGCAGCCCGGCGGTAGGGTCGTCGCCATGACCGCGCCCGACCGGCTCGCCCCCGGCGACCCTGCCCCCGACTTCACCCTCCCCACCGACACCGGGGAGACGCTCTCCCTGGCCGCGCTGCGCGGTCGCCGGGTCATCCTGTACGCCTACCCGGCCGCGATGACCCCCGGCTGCACCAAGCAGGCCTGCGACTTCCGCGACTCGCTCGCCTCGCTCCAGGCCGCCGGTTACGAGGTGGTCGGCATCTCCCCCGACCAGCCCGCCAAGCTGGCGAAGTTCCGCGAGCGCGACGCCATCACCTTCCCGCTGGTCGCCGACGTCGACCGGGCGGTGCTCACCGCGTACGGCGCCTTCGGCGAGAAGCAGTCCTACGGCCGTACGGTGACCGGGGTGATCCGGTCCACCTTCGTCATCGACCCGGACGGGAAGATCGAGCACGCGTTCTACAACGTCAAGGCCACCGGCCACGTCGCCAAGCTGCGCCGGGACCTCGGCCTCGACTGAACGCGTCCGGCCGACGACCGACGATGTCGGACCTCGCCGCTACCGTGCGTGGGTGACCCGGTACAAGTACACGCCGGAAATGCTCGCCCAAGCGGCGGCGCAGTCCCGCAGCATCGCCGATGTCCTGCGCGTTCTCGGGGTCCGGTTCAGCGGTGGTTCGCACGCGCACATCAGTCGTCAGCTCAAGCGGCTGGGCATCGACACGTCCCACTTCACCGGCCGACTGCACAACAAGGGTGGTCGGGGAGTCCGCACGCCCCTGACCCAACTGTTGATCAAGCGTGCAGAGGGGCGGAGGGTCCCGGGATCACGTCTTAAACGGGCCCTGGCCGCCATCGGGCTGCCGGAGGAATGCGAGGCGTGCGGAGTCGGGGCCACCTGGCAAGGTAGGCCGCTGACACTGCACGTTGATCACATCAACGGCGACTTCCTCGACAACCAACCCAGCAATCTGCGGCTTCTCTGCCCGAACTGCCACAGCCAGACGGCCACCTACGCCGGTTCCAACCGGGCGGCGGTGTCCCCGCCGGATGTGGTTTACGATGCGGAGGCTGTGACACCCACCGGTTTTCCGATCGGCAGACGGCTCCGCCGTCGCACGCAATGGCCCTGGAAGGTGACGGTGTACACAGTGAGGGGCCGTAGCCCAAATGGCAGGAGGCATGCGGTTTAGGTCCGCATCAGTGCGGGTTCGAGTCCCGTCGGCCCTACTCCCCCTCTGACGGTCGGTTCTCCGGCTGTCAGGAGGGTCACGATCGTGGGCGTACGACGCGTCGGCGCAGCAGGATCGGCAGGGTGAGCCTGCGTTTCGTCCTCGACCCCGACCTCACCCCCGCCCTGCGCGAGCAGATCGTCGACCTCTGGGTCGACGTCACCAACGCCGGCGGTGCGGTCGGTTTCGTCGCCCCGGTCACCGCCGCCGACGTACGTCCCGTCGCCGAGGCGACCTTCGCCGCCGTCACCGACGGTCCGGACCGGATGCTGGTCGGCTACGCGGGTGACCGACCGGTCGCGGTGTTGTTCCTCGCCGACAACCGGTTCGGGTTGAAGGCGCACTGGGGCGTCCTCAAGCGGGTGATGGTGCACCCGGCCACCCAGGGGTGCGGCCACGGGCAGGCCCTGATGCGGGAGGCCGCCCGGCGCGCGCCCGAGCTGGGTTGGCGGGCGCTGCACGTCACGGTACGCGGTGGGCTCGGCCTGGAGAGGTTCTACGACCGGCTCGGCTACCGGGAGGTGGGCCGGCTGCCGGGCGCGCTGCGGGTGGCAGCCGGCGACGACCGCGACGAGATCCTCATGTGGCGGGACCTGGACACCCCGGCCTGACCGTCCGACGGACCGCGCTCGACCGGCACCGGGTCGACCGGCGACGTCCGGCGGATCCCGCTCCCGACGGACGGGTCGCTCGGGCGACGCCCGGTGGAGGACGCTTCCGCACGGACCGGGCCGAGGCGGGCAGCGACGATGGAAAGACCGGTGGGGATCAGCCCCGGGACGCGCAGTCGACAGGTCGGCCAGTGCCAGGCTCCGCCGACGCGGCGAGCGCGGGTGGGGCGCTGACCTGCGGTGTGCCGGGCGAGCTGGTGGGGGCGACCGTCGACGGGCTGACGGTGGCCCGGCTCGGGGTGGCGCCGGGGCTCGGGGACGGCCGGCTGGTCGGGTTCTTCCGCGCGGCGGGGGCGCTACCGCCGTACATCGTCACGGTGCTGCGCTGGACCCGGCCGGGGGACATGGTGACGCCGGTGGCGGTGACGCGGTGGCCGTACACGTCGGTGACCCGGACGGCGTACGGGCCGGGGCCGGCACCCGAGTCGATCTGCCAGTAGTTGTAGTCCTGCCGGACGGCGGTACGCCAGGCGCCGGAGCCCTGCCGCACCTCGACGGCGCGCAGCGGGTTGCCGTGCCCGGCGACCAGCACGGCGAACCAGTACTGCGACGCGCCCTCCTTGATCCGGAAGGTGAGCGGGCCGGACAGTGGCGGGTCGACCGCCGCGCGGTAGCTGACCCCGACGATGCCCTGCACCGGGTCGGCGATCCGGGCGAACGCCTCGCGGGAGAGGTCGACGTGGCCGGGGGCGCACTCGGGGCACTGGTCCATGATCAGGACACGGACGGTGCCCCGGGGGCCGGTGACGTCGAGGTACCCGCCGCAGGCCGCACCGGCGCTGTACTCGGTGGGGCCGAGGGCCACGTACATCCGGTCGGCCGGGGCGGACGGGTAGGAGCAGTTCCCGCCGGCCCCCTTCGAGTCGTAGAAGGTGGCTTTTCCCTTGTGGACCGTACTGCCGGTGGGTGGGGCCGCCAGTGGCAGCCGCCCGGCGGCGACCGGGCCGGCACCGGCCAGCCCGGCCGGCGGGGCGGCACAGGCGGGGGCGGCTCCGGAGCGCAGCGCGAGGCTCAGCCCGAGCACGGTGGCGAGCGCGGCGACGCCACCGGCGGCCAGCCAGCGGCGACGTCCGCCGCCCCGGGCGCGGCGACGCCCCGGCCCGGGACGCCCGGCGGGGGCGTCGCCGCCCGGCCCGGGGTCGGGTTCCTGGGACACGCTGCCGTCGGTCACGCCGACCGATGCTGCCGCAGGGGACGACCCGGGGACAAGCGGGCTAAGCGAAAGCTAAGCCGGTCAGCCGATCCGGTTGCGGTGGAGGCCCGACGCGATCACGGTAAGCGACCGTAGCGGCTCGGCGGTCTCCGGCCGGGTGCGCAGCAGGTCCTCCAGGCGGACCCGCCAGCGGCCGGCTTCGACGGCGGCAGCCTCGGGCGTGGTCCGGGCCCACGGCTGGAGCCGTCGCCGGGTGTCCTGGAGGGAGCCGGCGTGTTCGGGGCCGAGCAGCGCGCCGACTTCGGCGCACAACCAGTCGAAGAGTCGGTCGTCGGGAACGGCCGAGACGATCAGGCGGGCCATGTCCCAGGCCACGCGAGGGTGGTGGAGTACCTGCATGCCGGCTCCTGCGTCGAGGGTGGCGGTTCGGCCATCATCGATCCGCGACCGGCCCGGGGGCAACACCCGATCGGCCGGCACCCTGCTGCCGTGGCAGGGGCGTCCGGCGTCCGGCCCGGGTCACCGTCGGTCGGGCCTCACCAGGCGACGCCGATGCCGTCGCCGGGGTACCAGTGGTCGAGCGGGGTCTCCCGGTAGGCGAGGAACCGGCGGCCGGTGCGTTCGGCGTGTTCGGCGAGTACCCCGGTGGTGGTGACGTTGTCGGTGAGCAGGATCGCGCCGGGGGCCAGCTTCGGCTCGACGGCGTCGAACTCGCGGCGTTCGTGGTCGTGGCTGTGGTCGCTGTCGTGCAGGAACAGGTCGACCGGCCGGTCCAGGGCGGCGATCGCGGTGACCGAGTCGCCGACCACCAGGTCGACCACGTCGGACCAGGGCGCGCTGCGGGCCAGGTAGCCGGCCTCGGGGTTGACGTCCAGCGAGGTGAGCCGGCCGGGATGGCCCTCGGCGGCGTTGCGCAGCAGGGCGGCGGCCAGGACGCAACTGCCCAACCCCTTGTCGGTGCCGGTCTCGACGACGTGGGCGGGCCGGGTGGCCCGGACGATCGCGTACCAGCCGACCCGGCGGGCGTAGCGGACCCGCCGGTCGGCCAGGCCGCGTCGGGCGGACCGGGCGGTGGCCTGTTCGATGTGCCGGCGCAGCTCCGCGTCGCCGGTGATCTCGGTGAGGTAGCCCCGGACCCGGGCCACCGGGACGTCGCAGACCACGCTGACGAACCAGGTCAGGTGCTCCCGGCTGAGCCGGGTGAGGTCGTAGGTGTAGTTGTGGTGCTCCCGGGAGGTGGCCAGCCAGCGGGCCGAGGTGCGCAGCACCTTCGCGTCGTAGCGGGCGACCCGGGCGAGCCGTCCGGGGAAGGCGGCCACCGGTGCCAGCGGGGTGCGGGCGATGGCCCGGCGCAGTCTCGTCGCATCCACGGCGCGGTTCTACCAGCCGCAGGTGACGGGCGGCTGAACGTCCAGCGTACGGCGGCTTTCCGGGCCTCGGGCCGTCGGGCGTACGCGGGCTGCCGTACGGGGTGACGGCTCAGTAACATGCGGCCGTGCCCGCAGGTGAGAACGTTTCGGAATCCGCTCCGACCCCGGCCGCTGACGCCCCGGGGTCGCCGCCGGGGCGTCGGCGGGGCTGGCGGATCGCGCTGATCGTGCTGCTGGCGCTGGCCCTGCTCGGGGCGGGCGGCGTCGGCGCGGGCGCGCTCTATCTGCGCTCGGTCGACAACGACGTCGAGCGGGTGGACGCCTTCACCGGCGTGCCGACGCAGGACCGGCCGCCGGTGGTCGCCCGGGACGCCATGAACATCATGATCCTGGGCAGCGACTCGCGGGACCCGGAGCGGACCGAGGGGTCCCGTACCGACACGATCATCCTGGCCCACCTGCCGAAGGACCGGAAGAGCGCCCAGCTCGTCTCGATCCCCCGGGACACCTGGGTCCGCGTACCCCGGTCGGCCGACGGCCGGCACGGCGGCCGGACCGCGAAGATCAACGCGGCGTACGCCTGGGGCGGCATCCCGCTGATGGTGCAGACCGTCGAGGAGTTCACCCGGGTCCACGTCGACCACGTGGCGGTGGTCGACTTCGCCGGCTTCCAGGAGATCATCGACGCCCTGGGCGGGGTGGACATCACCGTCGACCACCGGTTCACCTCGATCCACCCGCCGCTGCGCACCTTCCCCGCCGGCCGGCAGACGATGGACGGGGCGACGGCGCTGGACTACTCCCGCCAGCGCAAGCAGTTCCCCGACGGCGACTTCGCCCGGATCCGGCACCAGCAGCAGGTGATCCGGGCGATCCTCGACAAGGCGGCCGGCGGCGGCATCCTGACCAGTCCGGGCAAGCTCAACGACTTCGTCCGGGCCGCCTCGGCGTCGGTCTCCGTCGACCGGGAGATGTCGCTGCTGGAGCTGGCGACCGAGCTGCGCGGCCTGCGCGGCGGCAACCTCACCTTCGTCACCAGCCCGTCGCGGGGCACCGGCCGGGTGGGCACCGAGAGCGTGGTGTTCGCCGACGAGCAGAAGTCCGAGGCGTTCTACGACGCGGTCCGCCGGGACGCCACCGCCGAGATCGTCCGCGCCGCCCGCTGAGCCCGGCGTCAACCCGGTGATCGCCTCCGGGCGGGAAGACAGTGCTTGCCTCTGAAATTTTTCATGCATAGAGTCGCGGCATGAATGAAGGAGCCGTCGCCGCGCCACCGGACCGGCTGCTCGACCTGTTCCACGGGGTCCGGCTCACCCCCACCCAGCGGCGCATCGCACACTGCCTGGTGCAGCACGCCGCCACCGTGGCCTACCTGTCGGCCGCCGAGGTCGCCGAGCTGGCCGGGGTCAGCCAGCCGTCGGTGACCCGGTTCGCCGTGGCGCTCGGCCACGACGGCTACCCGGCGCTGCGCCGCCGGCTGCGCGAGCTCACCGCCGGCCCCGACGGCCGCGCCGACGACGGCAACGAACTGCAACGCGCGGTACGCGCCGAGATGGCGAACCTGGACCGGCTGGCCGGCGAACTGGCCGACCGGGACCGGATCGCCGCCGCCGGTCGGCTGCTCGCGGCGAGCCGCCCGCTGCCGGTGCTCGGCCTACGGGCCGCCGCGCCGCTGGCCGCCTACTTCGCCTACTTCGCCGCCAAGGTGCTGCCCGACGTCCGGGTCCTCGACGACGGTGGCAGCCTGCTCACCGACCGGCTCGAACAGGCCGCCTCGGCCGGGGCGGACGCGCTGCTCGCCTTCGTGCTGCCCCGCTACCCCCGGGAGACCCTCGACGCGCTGCGCGCGGCCCGCGACGCCGGCCTCACCGTCGTCGCGATCACCGACTCCCCGGTCAGCCCCGCCACCGAGTACGCCGAGCTGGTGCTCCCCGCCGCCGTCGGCACCGACCTCGTCTTCGACCTGCACACCGCCCCGATGACCCTGGCCATGGTGGTGCTCCAGGCGATCTGCGACGCCGCCCCGATCCAGACCCAGCGCCGCCTGGAGGCGTTCGAGTCGTCCGCCGCCCGCCGTCAGTTGTTCCTCGGCTGAGAGGAGTACGCCATGCACCAGCCCGTCCGTGCCGCCCGTGGCACCACCCGTACCGCGCAGGGGTGGCCGCAGGAGGCCGCCCTGCGGATGCTGATGAACAACCTCGACCCGGAGGTGGCCGAACGCCCCGACGACCTGGTGGTCTACGGCGGCACCGGGAAGGCGGCCCGGGACTGGCCGTCGTACCACGCGCTGGTGCGCACCCTCACCGGGCTGCGCGACGACGAGACGATGCTGGTGCAGTCCGGCCGCCCGGTCGGGGTCATGCGCACCCACGAGTGGGCCCCCCGGGTGCTGCTGGCCAACTCCAACCTGGTCGGCGACTGGGCCACCTGGCCCGAGTTCCGCCGCCTGGAATCCCTCGGCCTGACCATGTACGGGCAGATGACCGCCGGCTCGTGGATCTACATCGGCACCCAGGGCATCCTCCAGGGCACCTACGAGACGTTCGCCGCCGTCGCCGCGAAGTGCTTCGGCGGCAGCCTCGCCGGGACGCTGACCCTCACCGCCGGCTGCGGCGGGATGGGCGGGGCGCAACCCCTCGCGGTCACCATGAACGACGGCGTCTGCCTGATCATGGACGTCGACCGCACCCGGCTCGACCGGCGGATGCACGACCGCTACCTCGACGAGGTCGCCGACTCGCTCGACGACGCCGTCGCCCGGGTGCTGGCCGCGAAGCGGGACCGGCGGGCGCTCAGCGTCGGCGTGGTCGGCAACGCCGCCACCGTCTTCCCCGAACTGCTCCGTCGGGGCGTCGCCGTCGACGTGGTCACCGACCAGACCAGCGCGCACGACCCGCTGTCGTACCTGCCGGAGGGGGTGGAACTGGCCGACGCCCGGGACTACGCGGCGGCCAAGCCGGCCGAGTTCACCGACCGGGCGCGGGCGTCGATGGCGAAACACGTCGAGGCGATGGTCGGCTTCCTCGACGCGGGCGCGGAGGTGTTCGACTACGGCAACTCGATCCGGGGCGAGGCGCAGCTCGGCGGGTACGCGCGGGCGTTCGACTTCCCCGGCTTCGTGCCGGCGTACATCAGGCCGTTGTTCTGCGAGGGCAGGGGGCCGTTCCGCTGGGCGGCGCTCTCCGGCGACCCGGCCGACATCGCCGCCACCGACCGGGCCATCCTCGACCTGTTCCCCGAGAACGAGTCCCTCGCGCGGTGGATGCGGCTGGCCGGCGAACGGGTCGCCTTCCAGGGGCTGCCGGCCCGGATCTGCTGGCTGGGCTACGGCGAGCGGGACGTCGCCGGGGTGCGGTTCAACGACATGGTCGCCGCCGGAGAGCTGTCCGCGCCGGTCGTGATCGGCCGGGACCACCTGGACTGCGGCAGCGTCGCCAGCCCGTACCGGGAGACCGAGGCGATGGCCGACGGGTCCGACGCGATCGCCGACTGGCCGCTGCTCAACGCGCTGGTCAACACGGCCAGCGGCGCGTCCTGGGTGTCGATCCACCACGGTGGCGGGGTGGGCATCGGCCGGTCGCTGCACGCCGGTCAGGTCTGCGTGGCCGACGGTACCGCGCTGGCCGGGCAGAAGATCGAACGGGTGCTCACCAACGACCCGGCGATGGGGGTCATCCGGCACGTCGACGCCGGCTACGACGCCGCCCGTGACGTCGCCGAGCGCACCGACGTCCGCATCCCCATGGCGGAGGGGACCCCGTGAGTGCGAGGAGCGCAGCGCAGCGGAGCACCGCAGTCACGAACAACGGAGGAACCCCGTGAGTGCGAGGAGCGCAGCGCAGCGGAGCACCGCAGTCACGAACAACGGAGGAACCCCGTGAGTGCGAGGAGCGCAGCGCAGCGGAGCACCGCAGTCACGAACAACGGAGGCACCCCGTGAGCGGCCTTGCCGTGAGGTTCCGGGAGCTGTGGGACGAGATCGCGCCGGTCGGCCGGGACGCCGGCAGCGGCGGCTATCTGCGGTACGCGCTGACCGCGCCGGAGCTGCGGCTGCGGGAGTGGTTCCGGGCGCAGGCCGACCTGCGGGGCATGCCGGTCAGCGAGGACGGCAACGGCAACCTGTTCGCCTGGTGGGGCGACCCGGACACCGACGGGCGGGCCGGCAGCGGGGCGGTGCTCACCGGCAGCCACTTCGACTCGGTGCCGCACGGCGGGGCGTACGACGGGCCGCTCGGCATCGTCAGCGCGTTGCTCGCCGTGGACGAGCTGCGGGCCGCCGGCGTCACCCCGGTCCGGCCGGTGGTGGTGGCCGCGTTCGTCGAGGAGGAGGGGGCGCGGTTCGGCGTACCGTGCCTAGGGTCGAGGCTGCTCACCGGCGAGATCGACGCCGACCGCGCGGCCGGGCTGCGCGACGCGGCCGGGGTGAGCTTCGCCGAGGCGCTCGGCCACCGGCCGGCGGGTGCCGACCCGGCGCTGCTCGGCCGGTTCGCCGCCTTCGTGGAGCTGCACGTCGAGCAGGGGCGGGCGCTGGTCGACGCCGACGCGCCGGTCGCGGTGGGCAGCGCCATCTGGCCGCACGGCCGGTGGCGCTTCGAGCTGCGCGGCGAGGGCAACCACGCCGGTACGACCCGGATGGGCGACCGCCGCGACCCGATGCTCACCTTCGCGTTCACCGTGCTCGCGGCGAACAAGGAGGCCCGGCTACGTGACGCGCACGCCACCGTCGGCCGGGTGTCGGTGGAACCCAACGCCACCAACGCGGTCCCGTCGACGGTGACCGGCTGGCTGGATGCCCGCGCCGCCGCGCCGGAGACCCTGGACGGCCTGGTCGAGGCGGTCCGGGCCAAGGCCGCCGAACGGGCCCGCCGCGACGGCACCGAGCTGACCGTCACCCGGGAGTCGGCCACGCCCCTGGTCACCTTCGACGGCGGGCTGGCCGACCGGCTGACGGAGCTGCTGGCCGCGCCGGTGCTGCCCACCGGGGCCGGCCACGACGCCGGGGTGCTCGCCGCGCACCTGCCCACCGCGATGCTGTTCGTCCGCAACCCGACCGGGGTGTCGCACTCCCCCGCCGAGTCGGCCACCGACGACGACTGCGCGGCCGGGGTGGTCGCGCTGGCCCGGGTGCTGGAGGAGCTGGCATGCCACTGACCCGTTGGCTGGCCGAGCAGGCGTGGCTGCCCGATCATGCCGCGCCGACCCCGGACGTGCTGATCGAGGCCGAGGACGGCCGGTTCACCGCCGTCACCCCGCTGGCCCGGGGCACGTCGCCGCACACCGGGGTGGAGGTGCTGGCCGAGGCGGTACGGCTACCCGGCCTCACCCTGCCCGGCCTGGCCAACGCCCACTCACACGCCTTCCACCGGGCGCTGCGCGGGCGTACCCACGGCGGGCGGGGTGACTTCTGGAGCTGGCGGGAGGAGATGTACGCCGTCGCCGGCCGGCTCGACCCCGACGCGTACCTGGCGCTGGCCCGGGCCGCGTACGCCGAGATGGCGCTGGCCGGGGTGACCTGCGTCGGCGAGTTCCACTACCTGCACCACGGCCCCGACGGCCGGCCGTACGACGACCCGAACGCGATGGGCGCGGCGCTGGTCGAGGCGGCGGCCCAGGCCGGCATCCGGATCACCCTGCTGGACGCCTGCTACCTGACCGCCTCGGTGGCCGGGGAGCCGCTGGCCGGGGTGCAGCGGCGCTTCGGCGACGGGGACGCGCGCCGCTGGGCGGACCGGGTCGACGGGTTCCGCCCGGCCGGGGCGCACGCCCTGCGCGGGGCGGCGATCCACTCGGTACGCGCGGTGCCGGCCGAACAGCTCGCCACCGTCGCCGGGTGGGCGTACCGGCAGGGCGCCCCGCTGCACGTGCACCTGTCGGAGCAGCCCGCCGAGAACGACGCCTGCCGGGCGGCGCACGGGCGTACCCCGACCGGGCTGCTCGCCGACCGTGGCGTGCTCGGCCCGGACGTCACCGCCGTGCACGCCACCCATCCCACCAGCGCCGACCTGGCCCTGCTGGCCGAGCACCGGACCGGGGTGTGCCTGTGTCCCACCACCGAACGGGATCTGGCCGACGGGATCGGGCCGGCCCGGCTGATGGCCGACGCCGGCATCCCGCTGAGCCTGGGCAGCGACAGTCACGCCGTGGTCGACCTGTTCGAGGAGGCCCGCGCGGTGGAGCTGGACGAGCGGCTGCGTACCCGGCGACGTGGGCACTTCACCGCCGCCGCGCTGCGCGACGCCGCCACCGTCTCCGGGCACGCCGCGCTGGGCTGGGCCGACGCCGGCCGGATCGCCGTCGGGGAACGCGCCGACCTGGTGACCGTACGGCTGGACAGCCCGCGTACCGCCGGGGTGCCGCCGGTGGGGGTGTTCTTCGCGGCCACCGCCGCCGACGTCGACCAGGTGGTGGTGGACGGGCGGCAGGTGGTGCGCGACGGCCGGCACCTGACCGTGGACGTGCCGGCGGAGCTGCGCGCGGCGGTCGCGGCGGTGACCGGTGACTAGCCGTACCGGGCCGGCGGCGGTCGGGCTGCCGCGGCCGGCGGCGGGAGGTGTGTGGTGAGCAGTCTGCTGGTCGACGACATCGGCGAGCTGGTCACCAACGTGCCGACCCCCGGCGGCGGCCCGTTGGGCCTGCGGCGCGACGTGGCCCTGCTGGTGGAGGCGGGTCGGGTCGTCTGGATCGGGCCGGCGCGCTACGCCCCGGCCGCCGACCGGCGGATCGACGCCGGGGGCGGTGCGGTGCTGCCCGGGTTCGTGGACAGCCACGCCCACCTGGTGTTCGCCGGGGACCGGGCGGCCGAGTTCGCGGCCCGGATGGCCGGTGAGCCGTACACCGGGGGCGGCATCCGGACCACTGTCGGCGCGACCCGCGCGGCCTCCGACGACGACCTGCGGGACACCGTACGCCGGCTGCGCGACGAGGCGATGCGGCAGGGCACCACCACCATGGAGATCAAGAGCGGGTACGGCCTGACCGTCGCCGACGAGGCCCGCTCGCTGCGGATCGCCGCCGAGGTGACCGCCGAGACCACCTTCCTCGGCGCGCACGTCGTCCCCGCCGAGTACGCGGGCCGCCCCGACGACTACGTGGGGCTGGTCTGCGGGCCGATGCTCACCGCCGCCACGCCGTACGCCCGCTGGGTGGACGTGTTCTGCGAGCGGGGCGCGTTCGACGCCGACCACGCGCGGGCCATCCTCACCGTCGGGCAGGCCGCCGGGCTGGGGTTGCGGTTGCACGCCAACCAGCTCGGCCCGGGGCCGGGGGTGCGGCTCGGGGTCGAGTTGGGCGCGGCCAGCGTCGACCACTGCACCCACCTGTCCGACGCCGACGTCGACGCGCTGGCCGGTTCGGCCGGCG
The DNA here is from genome assembly GCF_016900955.1 of Micromonospora humidisoli. Lineage (NCBI taxonomy): Bacteria > Bacillati > Actinomycetota > Actinomycetes > Micromonosporales > Micromonosporaceae > Micromonospora > Micromonospora humidisoli. The sequence continues at coordinate 409,557 of NZ_JAFEUO010000001.1, read as the reverse complement.
CCGACGAGCCCACCGTGGCGACCCTGCTGCCGGGGGCGGAGTTCTCCACCCGGTCGCCGTACCCGGACGCCCGGCGGCTGCTCGACGCGGGGGTGACCGTGGCGTTGGCCACGGACTGCAACCCCGGGTCGTCGTACACCTCGTCGATGCCGTTCTGCGTCGCGTTGGCCGTCCGCGAGATGCGGATGACCCCGGCGGAGGCGGTGTGGGCCGCGACGGCGGGCGGCGCGCGGGCGTTGCGCCGCACCGACGTCGGGGTGCTGCGCCCCGGGGCGCGGGCCGACCTGATGATCCTCGACGCCCCGTCCCACCTGCACCTGGCCTACCGGCCCGGTGTTCCCCTGATCCGCCAGGTTCTGCACAACGGAGTGCCGCAATGTCGACTGTGACCGTCCAGCCCACCGGGATCACCCCCGCCGACGTGCTCGCCGTGGCACGGGGTGACGCCCGGGTCGTCCTCGCCCCGGCCGCCGTCGACGCGATGGCCGCCAGCCGACACATCGTGGACGGCATCGAGGCCGCCGGCCGCCCGGTGTACGGCGTCTCCACCGGATTCGGGGCGTTGGCGAACACGTTCGTCACCCCGCAGCGCCGGGCCGAGTTGCAGCACGCGCTGATCCGCTCGCACGCCGCCGGGATCGGCGCGCCGATGCCCCGCGAGGTGGTCCGGGCGATGATGCTGCTGCGGGTCCGTTCGCTGGCGTTGGGCCGCTCCGGGGTCCGGCCGCTGGTCGCGCAGGCGCTGGTCGACCTGCTCAACGCCGACGTCACCCCGTGGGTGCCGGAGCACGGGTCGCTCGGCGCGTCAGGTGACCTGGCCCCGCTGGCGCACTGCGCGCTGGCGCTGCTCGGCGAGGGATGGGTGCTCGGCCCGGGCGGCGAGCGGGTCGACGCCGCCGACGCGCTGCGCGATGCGGGGCTGACCCCTGTAGCGTTGGCCGCCAAGGAGGGACTGGCGCTCATCAACGGCACCGACGGCATGCTCGGCATGCTGCTGCTGGCCATCGCGGACGCCCGGCACCTGTTCGCCATGGCCGACGTGACCGCCGCGCTGGCCATCGAGGCGATGCTCGGTTCGGAACGGCCGTTCCTGCCCGAGCTGCACACGATCCGGCCGCACCCCGGGCAGGCCGCGTCGGCGGCGAACATCCACCGGTTGCTCCAGGACTCCCGGGTGATGGACTCGCACCGCGACGACCTGGCGCACGCCGTGCAGGACGCGTACTCGATGCGGTGCGCCCCGCAGGTGGCCGGCGCGGCCCGCGACACCCTCGACTTCGTCGCGACGGTGGCCGACCGGGAGCTGGTCTCGGTGGTGGACAACCCGGTGGTGCTGCCGGACGGCCGGGTCGAGTCGACAGGCAACTTCCACGGCGCCCCGCTCGGCTTCGCCGCCGACTACCTGGCCATCGCCGCCGCCGAGGTGGGGGCGATCGCCGAACGCCGGGTCGACCGGCTGCTCGACGTGACCCGCAACCGGGACCTGCCGGCGTTCCTGTCCCCCGACGCCGGGGTGAACTCCGGGCTGATGATCGCCCAGTACACGGCCGCCGGGATCGTCGCGGAGAACCGCCGGCTGGCCGCGCCCGCCTCGGTCGACTCGCTGCCCACCAGCGGCATGCAGGAGGACCACGTCTCGATGGGCTGGGCGGGGGCCAAGAAGCTGCGTACCGTGCTGGACAACCTCACCAGCCTGCTCGCCGTCGAGCTGCTGGCGGCCGTCCGGGGACTCCAGCTGCGCGCGCCGCTGACGCCGTCACCGGCCGGGCGCGCCGCGCTGGACGCGCTCGGCCCGGCGGCCGGAGCGCCCGGGCCGGACGTCTTCCTCGCCCCGGTGCTGGAGTCGGCCCGGTCGGTGCTCGCCGGCCCGGACCTGCGGGCGGCCATCGAACGCGCGGTCGGCCCGCTGCGCTGACCGTCCGCCGTCCACACCGGACGTCGCCGCCCGTACCCGGCGGGTACGGGCGGCCGGGCCGGTCAGGTGGCGGGAAGCACCTTGGCGGCGAGCTTCGCCAACTCGCGCAACGCCTTGCCCCGGTGGCTGATCGCGTCCTTCTCCTGCGGGGTCAGCTCCGCGTTGGTCCGCTCCTGGCCGTCGCCCACGAAAATCGGGTCGTACCCGAAGCCGCCCTCGCCGCGCGGGGCGCGCAGCAGCCGGCCGGGCTGGCGGCCGTCGACCAGGTGCTCCTTGCCGCCGGGCAGCACCAGCGCCACGGTGCAGACGAACGACGCCCCCCGGTGCTCGTCGGGCAGGTCGGCGATCTGGTCCAGCACCAGCTGGAGGTTGGCCCGGTCGTCGCCGTGCCGGCCGGCCCACCGGGCGCTGAACACCCCGGGCATGCCGTTGAGCGCGTCGACCGCGATGCCCGAGTCGTCGGCGATGGTGGGCAGGCCGGTGCGCCGGCAGCCCTCCCGGGCTTTGATCAGGGCGTTCTCGCCGAAGGTGAGGCCGGTCTCGGGCAGCTCCGGGTACTCCTCGACGTCGTCGAGGCCGAGCAGGGCGATCCGGTGCGCGCCGAGCGCGCCGTCCAGGATGCGCTGCAACTCCACCAGCTTCTTACGGTTGCGGGTGGCGAGCAGGACCTTGTTCATGATGCGAGAGCCTTCCGCTGCGCCTCGGCCAGTTCCAGACAACCCAACGACGCGACGTCCAACAACGCATCGAGCTGCGCCCGGGAGAAGACACCGTCCTCGCCCGTACCCTGCACCTCGACGAAATCGCCGTCGCCGGTGCAGACGACGTTCATGTCCACCTCGGCGGCGACGTCCTCGACGTAGCAGAGGTCGAGCAGGGGTTCCCCGGCGACGATCCCGACGCTGACCGCGGCCACCGACCGGTGCATCACCTTCTCCGGCCTGCCGGCCAACGACTTGCGGCCGGCCAGCCAGCTCACCGCGTCGTAAAGGGCGACGTACGCGCCGGTGATCGAGGCGGTCCGGGTGCCGCCGTCGGCCTGGAGCACGTCACAGTCGAGCACGATCGAGTTCTCGCCGAGCGCCTTGAGGTCGACGCAGGCGCGCAGGCTGCGGCCGATCAGCCGGGAGATCTCGTGGGTCCGCCCACCGATCTTGCCGCGGACGCTCTCCCGGTCGGAGCGGGTGTTGGTGGCCCGGGGCAGCATCGCGTACTCGGCGGTCACCCAACCGAGCCCGGAGCCCTTGCGCCAGCGGGGCACGCCCTCGGTGACGCTGGCGGTGCAGAGCACCCGGGTGCCGCCGAACTCGACGAGCACCGAGCCCTCCGGGTGGGTGCTCCAGCCCCGGGTCAACGTCACAGGTCGGAGTTGGTCGGGCCGCCGCCCGTCAGGTCGCGCCATCCCTGCACCCTATGCGGTCACATGATCGGCGCTTGCCCGGGTGCCCGGGTGCGCTCAGATGTCGTAGCTGGCGCCGGCCCGCACCACTTCCAGCGGCCCGGTGAACGACCCGGCTGCCGAGGCGACGGTGTGCGACTCGCTGCCCCAGGCCGCCACCAGGTGGGTCAACAGCAGCCGGCCCACTCCCGCCTTGGTGGCCGTCTCGCCCGCCTCCCGGCCGGTCAGGTGCAGATCCGGCGGGTTGTCCACCCCGTCGAGGTAGCTGGCCTCGCAGAGGAAGACGTCGGCGTCCTGGGCGAGCCGCAGCAGGGCGTCACAGGGTGCGGTGTCCGAGGAGTAGCAGAGCACCCGGCCCTCGTGCTCCAGCCGCACCCCGTACGTCTCGATCGGATGGTTGACCCGGTCGACGGTGACGGTGAACGGGCCGATCGGGAAGGTGCCCGGCTGGAGGCCGTAGAACTGGTAGACGTCCTCCACGTTGCTGTCGTCCTGGCCGTAGGCGGTGGCGAGCCGGTCCGGGGCGCCCGACGGGGCGTAGACCGGCAGCGGCGGGTAGGGCCCGTCGGGGGCGTACCGCCTGACCACCACGTACGAGGCGGCGTCGAGGATGTGGTCGCAGTGCAGGTGGGTGAGGAGGATGGCGTCCGGGGCGTGCAGGCCGGCGTACCGCTGGAGGGTGGACAGTGAGCCCGGCCCGAAGTCGACGAGCAGCCGGAAACCCTGCGCCTCGATGAGGTAGGCGGAGCAGGGGGATTCGGGGCCGGGGAAGCTTCCCGCACAGCCCAGGACGGTCAGCCGCATCCGGTCGCCCCACAATTACGGTATGTAGTCGACACGCCGGAGTCAGCACCGATTATGATCTCTACCGACGCGTACGCCACGGTGCGCAGCCTACGCGCAGCGACGGCAGGGCAAGAATCATCTTCTGGAAGTTGTCATCAACGTGACACCCGGAGGGCCGACCGACGCCTCCGCCGACCGGCCCCACACGGGTCATGCCCAGAGCTGCCCCTCCAGGGCGTTCTCGGCGTCGGCGAGGGTGCCGCCGTACGCCCCGGTGGAGAGGTACTTCCAGCCACCGTCACAGACCACGAAGGCGACGTCGGCCCGTCGGCCGTCCCGCACCGCCTCGTGCGCCACCGACAGGGCGGCGTGCAGGATCGCCCCGGTGGAGAACCCGGCGAAGATCCCCTCCACCTCCACCAACTGCCGGGTACGCAGCACCGCGTCCCGGGTGCCGACGGAGAAGCGCCGGGTGAGAACCGACGCGTCGTACAACTCGGGGACGTAACCCTCGTCGATGTTGCGCAGGCCGTAGACGAGTTCGCCGTAGCGCGGCTCGGCGGCCACCACCTGGATGCCCTCGACCTTCTCCCGCAGGAACCGCCCGGTGCCCATCAGGGTGCCGGTGGTGCCCAGGCCCGCCACGAAGTGCGTGATGGTGGGCAGGTCGTGCAGCAGTTCCGGGCCGGTGGTCTCGTAGTGGGCGCGGGCGTTGGCCTCGTTGCCGTACTGGTAGAGCATCACCCAGTCCGGGTGGTCGAGCGCGATCTGCTTCGCCGTGGCGACCGCCTGGTTCGAGCCGCCCGCCGCCGGCGAGAAGATGATCTCGGCGCCGTACATCCGGAGCAGCTGGACCCGCTCGGTGGAGACGTTCTCCGGCATCACACAGACCAGCCGGTAGCCGCGCAACTTGGCCACCATGGCCAGTGAGATACCGGTGTTGCCGCTGGTCGGCTCCAGGATGGTGTCGCCGGGGCGGAGCCGGCCGGCCTGCTCGGCCGCGCGGACCATGAACAGGGCCGCGCGGTCCTTGATGCTGCCGGTCGGGTTCCGGTCCTCCAGCTTGGCCCACAGCCGCACCGGCGGCGCCCCGTCGGGCACCGTCGGCGAGAGCCGGGGCAACCCCACCAGGGGGGTGCCGCCGCAGGCGTCGAGCAGGCTGTCGTACCGCGCCATGACGCCCGCCCTCAGCGGGGGGCGACGGCCGCGCGCCGTGCCGCCACCGCCGCGGTGGCCGCACGGTGCTGGCTGATCGCCGCCGCGGCGGCGAAGCCGAACGCCCCACCGGCGACGGCCGGCAGGACGGTGACGCTGTCGCCGTCGTTGAGCTTGGCGTCCAGCGCGCCCAGGAAACGGACGTCCTCGTCGTTGACGTAGACGTTGACGAAGCGGTGCAGCGCCCCGGCGTCGGTGACCAGCCGGGCCTTCAGGCCGGCGTGCCGGGTGTCCAGGTCGGTGAGCAGGTCGCCCAGGGTGTCCCCGGTGCCCTCGACGACCTTCGCGCCGCCGGTGTAGCTGCGCAGGATGGTGGGGATGCGAACCTCGATGGCCATGACGTACTCCTTGGTCGGGTGTGCCTCGGTGCCGGACGGAACAGGGTGTGCGGAGCTGGGGGTCAGCTGCCGGAACACTCGTAGTCGACCGTCGCCGGGCTCTGCCCGAACATGTAGGACTGGACCGCGTGCGGGTCCACCCCGGCGTCCACGATCCGTACCGGCTCCTCGGTCACCACGCCGTCGACGATCCGGAAGGAGCGGATCTCCTCGGTGTCCGGTTCGCGGGTGGAGACCAGCAGATAGTGCGCGCCCGGCTCACCGGCGAAGGCGACGTCCGTGCGGGACGGGTACGCCTCGGTGGCGGTGTGCGAGTGGTAGATGACGACCGGTTCCTCGTCGCGGTCGTCCATCTCCCGCCACACCCGCAGGTGCTCCATCGAGTCGAACTCGTAGAAGGTCATCGAGCGGGCCGCGTTGTCCATCGGGATGTGCCGGGTCGGGGTGTCGCCGCCCACGGGTCCGGCGACCACCCCACACGCCTCGTCCGGGTGGTCCCGGCGCGCGTGGGCGACGATCGCGTCGACGATCGACCGGTCGATGCTCAGCACGTGGCCCAGCCTAGCGCCCACCCGCCGGGCCCGGCGAGGCGGTGACCGTCACAGTTCAGTCGATCATGGCGTTGAGCAGGGATTCCTGGAGATAACCCAGATAGGCGTAGACCGACAGTTGGAACACCCGTGACGAGGTGGGGTCGTCGGCGACCGCGTCGTCGAGCTCCTCGCCCAGGTCGGTGCCGTCCTTGATCTCCAGCCGGACGCCCATCGCCAGCCGGGCGTCGTTGAGCGCCCGCAGCCACGCCTCGGCCGCCTCGGCGTCCAGCCGCACCTCGCCACCGGCCGACTCGGGCAGCGCGGCCAGCACCGCGCCCGCCTGGTCGATCTTGGCGGTCTTCAGGTCACCCTCGGTGTACCGGCGGAACTCCGCCGTGCCGGCCGGATCGTCCGGATAGGCGTCGGGGAAGAGCCGCCCGACGACCGGGTCGGTGTGGTCGAAACCGTCGGTGAGCAGGCCGACCACCTCGGTTGCGACCTTGCGCAACACCCGGACCTCGTCGACGGCGAAGGTCGCCACGTAACAGCCGCCCTGGCGGCGGAACATGCTCACCGCGTCAACCCCCATCGCCACCGCCGGACCCGCGGACCCGGCTCACTCCGCACACTCATGACCACCCTGGCCCGCGACTGCGGGGCTCGCAAACCCGGCTCACTCCTCGCGCTCACGAACGGTCCACCGTCGCCCAGAGGCCGTAGGCGTGCAACTGCGACGCATCGTGCTCCATCCGCTCCCGGGCGCCGCTGGAGACCACCGCCCGACCCTTGTGGTGCACGTCCAGCATCAGCTTCTCGGCCTTTTCCCGGCTGTACCCGAACAACTTCTGGAAGACCCAGGTCACGTACGTCATGAGGTTGACCGGGTCGTCCCAGACGATCGTCACCCACTGCCGGTCCTCGACCGGCACCTCGTCGGTGTCCGGCGTCTCGACCGGGGCAACCTGTGGAGCGGCCATGTCCCCCATCGTGCCACCGGAAGCGGCGATCCGATGAACCGGAACGCCGGGGCGGCCCGGATCACCCTCCCGAGCTGCGGAAACCGGGCGGGGTGCCGACACGGCGGGGATACGCACCGGGACACCCGGCTCAGGCGAGCAGGATGCCGTGGTCGAGAGCGTCGGTCAGGACCGCGTCGAGCGCGAGCCGGAACGCCTCGAACCGCCGCGACACCTCGCGGGACAACTCCAGCTCGACCTCGCGCAGCGCCCGTTGCACCCAGGAGCGGGCGGCGTTCGGATCGTCGTTGCCGGGGCTGCGCCAGTGCTGCCAGCACCCGCCGGACAGGGCGACCCCGATCCGGGGCAGCACCTCGGTCCGGGGCGCCCCGGGATGACCGAGCAGGGCGTCCAGCGCGCCGGCCCCGGGCAGCACCGCCACCCCGGCGGTGCCGGTGACCAGGAGCACCCGGTCCAGTTCCTGACCGGACGGATGGTCGGCCAACCCCCACCGGACGGCCGCGCCGATGCGCTGGCGTACCCCCTCGGCGACCGGTCCGCCGAAGATCCGGGCGGTGGCGCCGTCGAGGATCTCCCGGACGACCCGGTCCTGCTGTTGGGTCGCGAGCAGGGAGAGCGCCTCCAGCTCCCGGTCGAGCAGTTGCGGCAGGCCCGCGCAGCCCACCCCGAAGACGATCTCCTGGACGGCCCGCAGGTGGATGTTGGCCAGTTCGAGCGCGAGCTGCTGACGGATGCCGCGGGCACGCAGCCGGCTCTGCCGCGCCAACCCGTCGGCCCAGTCGTCACCTGGTGGTTCGGGGGCCACCGGCACCCGCCCGTGCGCGCCGGGCGGCACGGGCGGCCGGGAGCTCGCCCGACGCAGTCCCTCGATGGCCGACCAGCCGACCAGCGCCCGGCGCAGGGCCGGATGCTCGGCCCGGTGCACCGGGTACCAGTCGGCCTCGGCCAGCTCCGGCACCGCCGACAGCAGCGTGGCCCGGTGGGCCGCGACGGTCACCGCCACCGGGTCGACCGGGCCGCCGGCCGGAGGCGCGTCGGGCGGCGACGCGAGCGCCACCCCGGTGTCGTCGGTCGCGGCCGGCTCCGTCGCCGCCCAGCCGCCCGCGCCGGGGGTCACCACGAAGAAGACCCGTACCCGACTCCGCGCCACCTCGGCGATCAGGTGCAGTTCGGCGGCGGTGAAGGTCTGGTCGGCGCCGATCACGAACAGCAGCGCGCCGGCCCGGACAACCGCGTCGAGCAGGATCCGGCCACCGGCGACGCCGAGGGTGTCGGTGTCCGGTGTGTCGAGTACCGCGAAGTGCCGCAGCAGCGGTTCCGGCAGGCTCAGCTCGACCCGGCGGGGCGCGCGGGCCAGCGCCGGGCCGGCGGCGGCCTGGTCGGCGCCGTAGGAGTGCGGCTGCCGGTAGCCGGGCACGTACGCCGCCCGGGTCGCCACCCGGGCGTGCCGGACCAGCAGGCAGCTGCCCGCCGGGGTGGCCAGCATTCCGGAGGGGACCCCGAGCAGCGCGGCGAGCACCTCGCGGCGGGCCGCCCCGGCCGGGCCGGCGGCCACCACGGCCAGCGGCTCGTCGGGGTCGACCTCGACGGCCCACGGGTGCGCCGGGAGCGGGCCGTGGGACGGCAGCCCCGCGGCGTCGGGATGGTCGGACGGGTCGTCGGTCATGTCGACCTCGGAGAGTGGACCGGGCTTCATTCGGCCTCCGCTCGACGCGGGCGTCTGGCTGCACCCGCGGTAGGACGTCCGATCGGTGACGATGGGCTGCGGGAAGGTTACGGGCCGCAGCCGGTTTCACCGGAACATCTCGGGTACTCAGCAGTAACTGCGACATTACTCAACTTCACAGCGTGATCGGGTGTCTCCGGACCGATTTACATCGATATGCTGCTCGGATGAGTCGGTGGAGTTTCGTCGGCCGAACGGATGAACTCAACCGTCTGTTGGCAGCGGTGCACGAGGGTCGGGGGCAGGGGCTCTTCTTCAGCGGCAGCGCCGGGGTCGGCAAGAGCCGGCTGCTCCGCGAGGCGGTGGCGGCACTGTCTCCCGAGCGGTACGCGCTGTCGTTCGTCGCGGCGAGCACGGCCACCACGGCACTGCCGTTCGGCGGGCTCGCCCCGGTGCTGCCGGCCGAGCAGCCACCCGGGCTCTCCCCCGCCGGGGTGCTGCGCTGGGGCGTCGACGTGCTCCAGGAGCAGGCGGCCGGGCGGCGCATCGTGCTCGCCATCGACGACGCCCACCTGCTCGACCCGCCCTCGGCGGCGCTGGTCCACCTGCTCGCCCGCGCCGAGAACACCACCGTGCTGGGCACCCTGCGCAGCGGCGAGCAGATCCCGCTGCCGATCCGGGCACTGTGGACCGACGACCTGGTCGGGCACGCCGAGCTGGCCCCGCTCGGCCCGGGTGAGATCACCGACCTGCTCGCCGCCCTGCTGGACGGGCCGGTCGACGCCGGCTCCGCCGAGCGGCTGTTCCGCCTCTCCGCCGGCAACCCGCTGCTGCTGCGGGAGCTGGTGCTGGCCGCCACCACCGGAGGCGAGCTGGTCCGCACCTACGGGGTCTGGCGGTGGACCGGCCGGCTGGAGCTGGCCCCCAGCCTCACCGACCTGATCGACACCCGGATCGGCCAGTTGGACCCCGTGGTCCGGGCGGTGGTGGAGCTGGTGGCCTTCGGTGAGCCGCTCGGCCTGCGCCTGCTCGACCGGGCCGCTGATCCGGCCGCCGTGGAGGTCGCCGAGGAACGCGGGCTGATCGCCGTCGTGCCCGACGACCGGCGGATGGACGTCCGGCTCGCCCACCCGCTGTACGGCGAGGTGATCCGCCGTCGCTGCCCGGTCAGCCGGACCCGCCGCCTGAAGGCCCAGCTCGCCGACGAGGTGGAGGCGGCCGGCGGCCGCCGCCGGGGCGATCTGCTCCGGGTAGCGGTGTGGCGGCTCGATTCCGGCAGCGTCCAGGACCCGGCCCTGCTGCTGCACGCCGCCGTCCAGGCGTTCACCAGGTACGACGTGCCGCTGGCCACCCGGCTGGCCCGGGCCGCGCTCGACGCCGACGGTGGCTACGACGCCGCCGAACTGCTCGCCACCATCCTGATGTTCGGCGACCGACCGGCCGAGGCGATCAGCGTGCTCGACGCGGTGGCCGACGACATCGCCTGCGAGGAGCGCCACAGCCGCTGGCTCACCGTGCGCGGGATGGTCAGCTACTGGGGGCTCAGCGAACGATCCACGGTGGACACCGTCGCGGCGGCCGGGCGGGCCCTGACCGACCCCGGACACCAGGCCCGGGTCCGCGCCTTCGAGGCGATCATGCGGCTGCACGGCCTGGAGGTCGACACCGCGCTGCGGCTTGGCCGGTCGGTGCTGGACCGGCCGGCCGCCAGCGTCGCCGCCCGGGAGCTGGCCCGGTGCACCATCGCCCACGCCGACGCGGTGCACGGCCGGTTCCGGGCCAGCGCCACGGCGATCGACCGGGTGCAGGCGGAGGCGGCGAACTGGCGGGCCGACATGCCGTACCTGCAACTGGCCATGGAACTGGCCCGGGGCACCCGGCTGGCGCTCTCCGGGGACCTCCCCGGGATCGACGCCATCGTGGCCGACGAGTTCGCCGACCAGGCCGACGCCGGGGACTTCCGGCTCGGCACCGGCTACCTGTCCATCCTCCAGGCGTACGCGGCGCGGCTGCGCGGTCGGGGCGACGACGCGCTCAAGGCCAGCCTCGGCGCGTGCGCGGTGCTCGCCACCAGCCGGGTCTTCGCCGGACTGGCGCACGCCGAACGGGCCCAGGCGGCGGTGTTGCGGGGCGACCCGGCGACCGCCGTGGAGGCGATGGCCGAGGCCGACCGGACCCAGGCCCCCGGCATGGCGGTGCTCCAGCCGTGGCTGGAACAGGCCCGGGCCGCCGTGCTGGCCGCCGGGGGTGACCAGGCCGGGGCGGCGCGGCACCTCGGTGTGCTGGTCGACCGGTTGCGCGCCGACGGGTTCGCCGGCCACGAGGTGCTGGTGCTGCACGACCTGGTCCGGCTCGGCCGGGCCACCGCCCCGGTGGGGCCGACCTGCACCGACGGCAGCCGACGTACGGTGGCGCAGCGGCTGACCGAACTCTCCGAGACCGTCGACGGGGCGCTGACCCCGCTGCTCGCCCGGCACGCGCGGGCCGCCGCCGCACGTGACGGGGAGGCCCTGCTGGAGGTGGCGGACAGCCTCGCGAAACTCGACCTGACGGTCTGGGCGGTCGACGCCACGGCGACGGCGCTGCACGGGTGGCGACGGGACCGCTCGACGTCGGCCGCCGCCGCGCACGAACGGCTCGCCGCCCTGCTCACCCGCTGCGACGAGATCCGCACCCCGGCGCTTGACGCGCTGCGGCCCACGCTCAGCGGCCGGGAACTGGAGGTCGCCCTGCTCGCCGCCGCCGGGGTCACCAGCCGGGCCATCGCGGGCCGGCTGTTCCTGTCGCCCCGGACGGTGGAGAACCATCTCCAGCGGGTCTACAGCAAGCTCGGCATCACCGGCCGGGCCGGGTTGGGGGCGGCGCTGCGGGCGATCCCGGGCCACGGCGACGGTCCGACCAGCTGAACTCTAGGCTGGGCTGGTGAGCCACCTACGCCCCGCGCTGCTGACCGACCACTACGAGCTGACCATGGTCAGTGCCGCCCTGCGCGACGGCACCGCCGACCGCCGGTGCACCTTCGAGGTGTTCAGCCGGCGACTGCCCGCCGGACGCCGGTACGGGGTGGTCGCGGGGACCGGCCGCCTGATCGACATGGTCAGGGAGTTCCGGTTCGCTCCGGAGGAGGTCGAGTTCCTGCTGCGTACCGGGGTGGTGGACGAGCCGGCCGCCAGGTGGCTGGCCGACTACCGGTTCACCGGCGACATCGACGGGTACGCCGAGGGTGAGCTGTTCTTCCCCGGCTCCCCGATCCTCACCATCTCCGGCGGCTTCGCCGAGTGCGTGGTGCTGGAGACGCTGGTGCTGTCGGTGCTCAACCACGACTGCGCGGTGGCCGCGGCAGCCGCCCGGATGGTCACCGCGGCCCGGGGCCGGGCCCTGATCGAGATGGGTTCCCGGCGGGCCCACGAGGAGGCGGCGGTGGCCGCCGCGCGGGCGGCGTACCTGGCCGGGTTCCGGTTCACCTCCAACCTGGCCGCCGGCCAGCGCTACGGCATCCCCACCGCCGGGACCGCCGCGCACGCGTTCACCCTGCTGCACGACGACGAGCGGACGGCGTTCGCCTCGCAGGTCGCCACGCTGGGTCGGGACACCACGCTGCTGGTTGACACGTACGACATCAGGCAGGGCATCCGCAACGCCATCGAGGTGGCCGGGCCGCAGCTGCGGGCGGTCCGGATCGACTCCGGGGACCTGGCGGTCATCGCCCACCAGTCCCGGGAACTGCTCGACTCGCTCGGCGCCACCGAGACGAAGATCATCGTTTCGGGGGATCTCGACGAGTACGCCATCGCCGCGCTCGCCGCCGAACCTGTCGACATGTACGGCGCGGGCACCGCCGTGGTCACCGGCTCCGGCGCGCCCACCGCCAGCCTCGTCTACAAGCTGGTCGAGGTGGACGGGCGGCCGGTGGTCAAGCGTTCCGAGAACAAGGCCACCATCGGGGGCCGGAAGGTCGCGGTACGCCGGCACAAGCCGACCGGCACCGCCACCGAGGAGGTCGTGGTCTCGCAGGGCGTACCGGACCGGCAGGCCAACGACCGGTTGCTCCAGCACTCGTACGTGGTCGACGGCGAACCGGTCGACCTGCCGGGCATCGAGCAGTCCCGCGAGCACCTGCGCCAGTGCCTGATCTCGATCCCGTGGGAGGGGTTGAAGCTCTCCGCCGGTGATCCGGCGATCCCGGTCACGGTCGTGCCGGCCGGTTGAGCCGCCGGGGCAGACTGGGTCGTGCCGCAGGTGGGGTCACCGGCGGTGAGCGGAGAGAAAGGGCACCGATGGCCAACGCGCTGATCATCGTGGACGTGCAGAACGACTTCTGTGAGGGCGGTTCCCTCGCCGTCGCCGGGGGCGCGGGTGTCGCCGCCGGCATCTCGGGTCTACTGGCCGGGGAGCCGCAGCGGTGGGACCACGTGGTCGCCACCAAGGACTACCACGTCGACCCGGGGGCGCACTTCGGCGATCCGCCGGACTACGTCGAGTCGTGGCCCCGGCACTGCGTGGTCGGCACCCCGGGCAGCGAGTTCCACCCCGACCTGGTGACCGACCGGGTCGAGGCGGTCTTCCACAAGGGTGAGCACGCCGCCGCGTACTCCGGGTTCGAGGGGCACGCCGACGACGGCGAGTGCCTGGTCGACTGGCTGCGCCGGCACGACGTGGACCGGGTCGACGTGGTCGGCATCGCCACCGACCACTGCGTCCGGGCCACCGCCCTGGACGCCGCCCGGGAGGGCTTCGCCACCACCGTGCTGCTCGACCTGACGGCGGCGGTCGCGCCGGCGACGCTGGACGTGGCGCTGCGGGCGATGGACGGGGCCGGGGTGACCCTGCGCGGGGAGCCGGTGATCAGCGCCGCATGAGCAGGTAATCGCTTGCCGATGTCGTACCCCCGGTCGAGGATGACCGCCGGAGGTACGGAGCATCATGACGTTGACGCCTTACCGGCAGGCCCTGGCCCAGCCCGGTCTGCGGGCCCTGCTGCTGGTGGCGGTGCTGGCCCGCATCCCGCTCACGGCGACGGGGGTGACGCTCACCTTCTACGTGGTGCTGGAGCTGGGCCGGGGTTACGGTGCCGCCGGCCTGGTCGGTGCCGCCTCGGTCGCCGGTGCGGCCATCGGCTCGCCCCTGCTCGGCCGGCTGGTCGACAGGCGTGGCCTGCGCCCGGTGGTCGCGGTGACCACCGTCGTCGAGGCGGCGTTCTGGGTGAGCGCCCCGACGCTGAGCCTGCCGCTGCTGCTGCCCGCCGCGTTCGTGGCCGGCCTGTTCGCGCTGCCGGTCTTCTCGGTGGTCAGGCAGTCGATCGCCGCGCTGGTGCCGGCGCAGCGCCGCCGTCCCGCGTACGCGCTGGACTCGATGTCGATGGAGCTGTCCTTCATGATCGGGCCGGCGCTGGCCGTGGCGCTGGCCACCGCCGTGTCGCCCCGGGTCACGCTCTGGGCGGTCGGCGCGGGCATCGTCGGCGCGGGCATCGCACTCTGGCTGCTCGACCCGCCGACGCGCGGCGCCGACGAACCGGTCGGCCCGCAGCCCCGGGTGCCCCGGCGGCAGTGGCTGACCAGCCGGCTGCTCGCGGTGTTCGCGGTGAGCGCCGCTGCGACCCTGGTGCTCGGCGGCACCGACGTGGCGGTGGTGGCGGTGCTGCGGGCCGGCGGTGAGGTCGGCTGGACCGGCGCGGTGCTCACCGCCTGGGCGATCGCCTCGCTGGTCGGCGGCTTCGCCTACGGAGCCGTCCGCCGCTCCTTCTCCCCGCTGGCGCTGGCCGCCCTGCTCAGCCTCTGCACCATCCCGGTCGGGTTGGGTGGCGGCCACTGGTGGCTGCTCTGTCTGACCCTGCTGCCGGCCGGCGCGCTCTGCGCCCCCACCATCGCCGCCACCGCCGACGCGGTCAGCCGGCTCGCCCCGGCCGGGGTACGCGGTGAGGCGATGGGCCTGCACGGCTCCGCCACCACCGTCGGTATCGCGCTCGGCGCGCCGCTGGCCGGCGCGGTGATCGACGCCTCGGCACCGCTCTGGGGTTTCGTGGTCACCGGGGCGGTGGGGCTGCTGGTGACCCTGGCGGTGCTACCCGTGGTGCTTTCCCGCCGCCGCCCACCCGCCGCCCCGGCATCCACCCTGTCCACGCCGGCACCAGAACCGGCACCGGCGGCCTGAGCCACCGCCCGCCGACCCGCCCGTAGCCGCGTCACGGCCGGCACCGCCCGGGTGGCAGGCGGCGCGCGGTGCTGGCGGCACCCGGCCGCCGTAGGTGCGCGGTGGCCGGTGGTGCGAGGTCCGCCGTCATCGCGAGTAACGGCGAAGGGCACCGCGCCCCGGTGGGGTGCGGTGCCCTTCGGCGGTTCGTGCCGAGCGTCAGCGCTGGTCGAGGTTCCCGGCGGTGTCCTCCTGGTAGCTGGCACCACCGTTGACCTCGCTGGTCAGTGGCTTGGCACCACCCTCCGGCGGGCCGGCGAGGCTCTGCCCGGCGGCCAGCTCGGGGAACTTCGCGTCGAACGCCGGGCGCTCGGAGCGGATCCGGGGCATCCGGTCGAAGTTACGCAGCGGCGGCGGGGAGCTGGTCGCCCATTCCAGCGAGTTGCCGTGGCCCCACGGGTCGTCCACCTCGACGACCGGCCCGGTCTTGTACGACTTCCAGCAGTTCCAGATGAACGGCAGGGTCGAGATACCGGTGATGAACGCGCCGATCGTGGAGATCATGTTGAGCGTGGTGAAGCCGTCGCTGGGCAGGTAGTCGGCGTACCGGCGGGGCATGCCCTCGGCACCGAGCCAGTGCTGCACCAGGAAGGTGGTGTGGAAGCCGATCATCGTGAGCCAGAAGTGAATCTTGCCCAGGCGCTCGTCGAGCATCCGGCCGAACATCTTCGGGAACCAGAAGTAGATGCCGCCGAAGACGGCGAACACGATGGTGCCGAAGAGCACGTAGTGGAAGTGCGCCACGACGAAGTAGTTGTCGTGCAGGTGGAAGTCGAGCGGCGGGCTGGCCAGCAGCACCCCGGTCAGACCACCGAAGAGGAAGGTCACCAGGAAGCCGATGGCGAACAGCATCGGCGTCTCGAAGGTGATCTGGCCCCGCCACATGGTGCCGATCCAGTTGAAGAACTTCATGCCGGTCGGCACGGCGATCAGGTAGCTGAGGAAGCTGAAGAACGGCAGCAGCACCTGGCCGGTGGCGAACATGTGGTGCGCCCAGACGCTCATCGACAGGGCGGCGATGGCGATGGTGGCGGCGACGAGACCCTTGTAGCCGAAGATCGGCTTGCGGGAGAAGACCGGGATGATCTCGGTGATGATGCCGAAGAACGGCAGCGCGATGATGTACACCTCGGGGTGGCCGAAGAACCAGAAGAGGTGCTGCCACAGCATCGGGCCGCCGGTGGCCGGGTCGTAGACGTGCGCGCCGAGCAGCCGGTCCGCGGCCAGCGCGAAGAGCGCGGCGGCCAGCAGCGGGAAGACCAGGATCGCCAGCAGGCTGGTGACCAGCATGTTCCACGTGAAGATCGGCATCCGGAACATGGTCATGCCGGGGGCGCGCAGGGTCAGGATCGTGGTGATCAGGTTGACCGCGCCGAGGATGGTGCCCAGACCCGAGATGGCCAGGCCGACCACCCACATGTTCGCGCCGACGCCTGGCGAGTGCTCGATGCTGCTCAGCGGGGTGTAGGCGGTCCAGCCGAAGTCGGCGGCGCCACCCGGGCTGAGGAAGCCGGCGGTCGCCATCGTGCCGCCGAACAGGTACAGCCAGTACGCGAAGGCGTTCAGCCGGGGGAACGAGACGTCGGGGGCACCGATCTGCAACGGCACGACGTAGTTGGCGAACGCGAACACGATCGGGGTCGCGAAGAACAGCAGCATGATCGTGCCGTGCATGGTGAACAGCTGGTTGTACTGCTCCGGCGACAGGAACTGCATGCCCGGCCGCGCCAGCTCGGCTCGCATGATCAGGGCCATCAGGCCACCGATCATGAAGAACACGAACGCGGTGACCATGTACATGATCCCGATCTGCTTCGCGTCCGTGGTGCGCAGCAGCCGCGCGATGGCCGACCCCTTGACCGGCTCTCGGACCGGCCATGGCCGGGTCACGACCGGCTTGGGTGCGACGGTGGTCACGAATGGCCTCCGGTTCTCGGTTGTCCCGCTCGGCACGCCTCGTCAACTGCGGGCCGTCATCCGAAAGGATGTTAGTCCCCGGCAGGTGGCAGCACCGCTCGGGGTGCTCTGGCACCATGTCCGGTCACCCGGCGCACCTACAGCGGGCCGACCAGGAGCCGGTAGTGCTCGCCGAAGATCCGCCCGCCCCGCCCGCGCAGCAACGGGTCGCGCAGCGCCGGCGGCACGTCCCGGGTGCGGTTGCGGTCGCGGGTCCGGTCCCGCACCCACCGGGTACGCGGACGACGGCGGCTCTCGTACGCGACCAGGGCCGCCTCGACGCTGCCGGCGGCACGCAGCGACTCGGCGAGGACCACGGCGTCCTCCAGCGCCATCGCGATCCCCTGGGACAGGGTGGGTGCGGTGGCGTGCGCGGCGTCGCCGACCAGCAGCACCCGGCCCCGGTGCCAGCGGCCCAGCTCGACCTCGTCGGTGAGCCCGACCTGCACGTCGCGCCAGGCGGCCAGCACCGCCGGGACCGGCCCGCCGTAGCCGCCGAAGAGTTCGTGCAGCCGGCCGACCGGGTCGGCCGGGGCGACGGTGCCGGCCTCGTCGGCGTAGCAGTAGAGCCGGCCGGCACCGAGCGGCACCACGAGGAAGCCGGCCCGCCGGCCGAGCAGCGCCGTCCAGTCGGCCACGTCGGGGCCGTCGCGCACCACGCCGCGGTAGACCACCTGCCCGGCGGGGCGGGGCGGCCCGCCGAGCGCGGCCAGGGAGCGGACCGCCGAGCGGGGGCCGTCGGCACCGATCACCAGGTCGTACTCGCCGCCGGTGCCGTCGGTGAAGGTGACCGCCACACCGGCGGGCAGCAGTTCCACGGTGCTCACCTCGGCCCCGTGCCGCACGGCACCCCCGGCACCGCTGAGCAGCACCTGGTAGAGGTCGCGGCGGGGCAGCGCCCGGCACTCCCCCACCTCGGCCCAGAGCGTGTCGAGGTCCACCTCGCAGAGCGGGTCGCCGGCGGCGTCGAGGAAGCGTTGCCGGTGGATCACCTGCCCGAGCGGGCGGACCGGGCCGTCGAGGTCGAGCCGGCGCAGCGCTCGGGCGGCGTTGCCGGGCAGGTAGAGGCCGGTGTCGGACAGTTCGTTCGGGGGGAGCTTCTCGGTGACGTCCGGCCGGAAGCCGGCCAACCGCAGGGCCCGCGCGACGGCCAGGCCGGCGATGCCCGCGCCGACGACGAGGATGCGCAGGGGGGAGCCACGCATGGTGGTGTACGCCTCCGGAGGGGATCGGTACGCGGTGAAGGCAAGACACTACTCCGCGCGATCGGCGCACACCAGAGTCGATGTTCCCCCTCCCGGCACCCTCCGGACTGGACAGAAAGTTGTTCAGCCAGCTGAACGAGGTTCGATCGAAGAATACCCATCGGCCGGATGTCGTCCGTCTCACTACAGTGACGACGTGACGACGGACGAGTCATACCGCTCGGTCAAGTCGGCGGGTCGGGCGCTGGACGTGCTGGAGGCGCTCGCCACTCCGGACGGCCCCCGCTCGCCGGTGGAGCTGAGCCGGGCGCTGGGCATCCCCAAGAGCAGCCTGCACGCCATCCTGCGGACCCTGCTGGACCGCGAGTGGGTGGCCGCCGACCCGACCGGCACCCGGTTCTCGGTGGGGTTGCGGGCGCTGGAGGTCGGCGCGACGTTCCTGGCCGGCGCGGACGTCGCCGCCCTGCACGAGGTGACCCTGGACCGGCTGGCGGAGTGTTCCGGCGAGACGGTGCAGCTCTACCGGCTCGACCGGGGCGCGGTGGTGCTGCTGGCCCGGCGGGACTCGGCGCACATCGTCCGGCCGGTCTGCGCGGTGGGTCGCCGGTTGCCCGCGCACGCCACCGCGGCCGGCAAGGCGTTGCTCGCCGCCCGCTCCGACGAGGAGGTCGACAGGTTGCTGCAGTGGCCGTTGCCGGCGGTCACCGGGCGGACGGTGACCACGCCGGAGGCGCTGCGTGCCGAGCTGGCCGCGGTGCGGCGGCGGGGCTGGGCCGAGGAGTGGGAGGAGTGCAGCCCGGGGCTGGCCGCGGTGGCGGTGGCCATACCACTGCGGGAGCCGGCGGTGGACGCGATCTCGGTGGCCGCGCCGGTGGACCGGCTGGGGCCGGAGGCGCGGGCCCGGCTGGCCGCGGTGTTGCGGGAGACGGTGGCGCAGGCCCGGATGGCACGCACCCTGCTCGCACCCAACCTGTAGGACGCGGTTCAGGTACGTGGACGAGATCGGCGGTTAACTTAACCGGTTCAGTTGCATCACAGTTTCAAGTATGTAAATGTGTTCGGGACCGTGGGAGCGCTCCCGGTCACGTCCGAGACACTCCGGCGCCCCCGCGCCGCAGCCAAGGAGCATCATGAAGCGTCCATTGCGGGCCCTCGCCGCCGCCGGCCTCCTGGCCGTCGGCACGATCGTGGCCGTCGCCACCGGCGGCACCGCCTCCGCCGACACCCAGATCTGTGAGCAGTTCGGCTCCACCGTCATCGGCGGCCGGTACGTGGTGCAGAACAACCGCTGGGGCACCGCCGCCCAACAGTGCATCAACGTCACCGGAAGCGGCTTCAGCATCACCAGCCAGCAGGGTTCCGCGCCGACCAACGGCGCGCCGGTGTCGTACCCGTCGATCTTCGTCGGCTGCCACTACACCAACTGCTCGCCGGGCACCAACCTGCCGGCCCAGGTGAAGTCGATCAGCAGCGCGCCGGGCAGCATCTCCTTCAACTACGTCGGTGGCGCGATCTACGACGCCGCCTACGACATCTGGCTCGACCCGTCGCCCAAGCGGGACGGGGTCAACGCCATGGAGATCATGATCTGGTTCAACCGGCAGGGCAGCATCCAGCCGATCGGCTCGCCGGTGGGCAACACCAGCATCGCGGGCCGCAGCTGGGAGGTGTGGCGCGGCAACAACGGCGGCAACAACGTCATCTCCTACGTCGCGCCGTCGGCGATCCAGAGCATGAGCTTCAACGTGCTCGACTTCATCGCCGACACCCGCAACCGGGGGGCGATCACCAACGACTGGTACCTGACCAGCATCCAGGCCGGTTTCGAGCCCTGGCAGGGCGGCGCCGGGCTGGCCGTCACCAACTTCTCCCAGACCGTCAACACCGGCGGCAACCCGCCGCCCACCACCGCCCCGCCGACCACGCCACCGCCCACCGGCGGCGGCTGCGCGGTGAAGTACACGTCCAACTCGTGGAACAACGGGTTCACCGCCGACGTGACCATCACCAACCGGGGCGCAAGCGCCATCAACGGCTGGACGCTGACCTACAGCCTGCCCAGCGGGCAGCAGGTCACCAGCTCGTGGAACGCCACCGTCACCCAGAGCGGGTCCACGGTGACCGCCCGCAACGCCGCGCACAACGGCAGCATCTCCCCCGGTGGCACCGCCAGCTTCGGCTACCAGGGCTCGCTGAGCGGGACGTACTCCGCGCCGACCAGCTTCTCGCTCAACGGCGTCACCTGCGCCCGCGCCTGAGACCCCACACCACCCACCACCACGCGGGGGCGTGACCTGCCGGTCACGCCCCCGCACCCTGTCCGGGCTCAGCCGCCCAGGGCGTCGATGTCGCGCATCTCCTCGGCGGTCAGCGAGAAGTTCCAGATGTCGGCGTTGGCGCGGATGCGTTCCGGGGTCACCGACTTGGGGATCACCACGATCTCGTGGTCGACGTGCCAGCGCAGCACCACCTGCGCCGGGGAGACGTCGTGCGCGGCGGCGATCCGGGTCAGCACCGGGTCGCTCAGGTCGCTGGCCTTGAACGGGCTGTAGCCCTCCAGCACGATCCCCCGGTCCCGGTGCTCGGTGTGCCGCTGCCGGTCGTACAGCGACGGGCTCCACCGGATCTGGTTGACCGCCGGGTTCTCCTCGGTCGCCTGGATCAGCTCGTCGAGCTGCGCGGTGCCGTAGTTGCTCACCCCCACCGCCCGGGTGAGGTCCGCGTCCCGGGCGGCCAGCAGTTCCCGCCAGACCGGGATGCTGTCCGCCGGCGACGACGGCGGCCAGTGGATCAGCCAGAGGTCGAGGTGGTCGGTGCCCAGCGCCCGCAGGCTCGCCTCGATCGTCTCCCGTTCCCGGCCGACCCGGTCCGGCGGCAGCTTGGTGGTGATGAAGACGTCCTCGCGGCGCAGCCCGCTCTCCCGCACCGCCCGACCCACCTCCTCCTCGTTGCCGTACATGGTGGCGGTGTCGAGGTGCCGGTAGCCGGCGTCCAGCGCGGCCAGCACGGCGTCGTAGCCGGCCCGGCCGGTCGCCTGCCAGGTGCCGAAGCCGAGCAACGGCATGCGTACGTCGCCGGGAAGCAGGACGGTGGGTTGGTCGAGGTCCATACCGACCGTTCTACCCGTGATCGGCGCGGGCATGCCGGGCGAGCGGCGAACCCGGGCCGATTGCCGGAGAATGCCGGTGTGCCGAGCACCGACCGGGCCGACGGCGAGGAGCATCGTGTACCTGACCCACCTGGAGTGTCCGCGCTGCGGCCGGGAGCACGACGCCCACCGGCTCACCAATCTGTGCGACTGCGGGTCACCGCTGCTGGCCCGCTACGACCTGGCGGCGGTGGCCGCCGCCGTGACACCCGAGCGGTTCGGGCTGCGCCCGGCCGACCTGTGGCGCTACCGGGAGCTGCTGCCGGTGGCCGACGAGCGGCACGTCACCACGTTGGGTGAGGGCTGGACGCCGCTGTGGCGCGCGCCGGCGTACGGCCACGAGATCGGCGTGGCCGACCTGATCGTCAAGGACGAGGGGCTCACCCCGACCGGGTCGTTGAAGGCCCGGGGTGCCGCCGTCGGCGTGAGCCGGGCCCGCGAGCTGGGCGTACGACGGTTCGCCATGCCCACCAACGGCAACGCCGGAGCGGCCTGGGCGACGTACGCGGCGCGGGCCGGGATGGCGGCGACCATCGTGATGCCGCTGGACGCCCCGACCATCTGCCGCCGCGAGTGCGTCGCCGCCGGTGCCGACCTGCGCCTGGTGGACGGGTTGATCAGCGACGCCGGACGCCTGGTGGCCGAGCTGGTCGCCGACGCGGACGGGGCGGTCTTCGACGCCGGGACGCTGCGCGAGCCCTACCGGCTGGAGGGCAAGAAGACGATGGGGTACGAGATCGTCGAGCAGCTCGGCTGGCAGGTGCCCGACGTGATCATCTATCCCACCGGTGGCGGGGTGGGCCTGATCGGCATCCACAAGGCCCTGCACGAGCTGCGGGAACTCGGCTGGGTGAGCGACCGGCTGCCCCGGCTGGTGGCGGTGCAGTCGACCGGCTGCGCGCCGATTGGGTGAGCGACCGGCTGCCCCGGCTGGTGGCGGTGCAGTCGACCGGCTGCGCGCCGATCGTGCGGGCGTTCGCCGCCGGTGAGGAGCGGGCCCGCCCCTGGGCCGACGCGCACACCGTGGCGTTCGGGATCACCGTGCCGGCCCCGCTGGGCGACGAGCTGATCCTGACCGCGCTGCGGGAGAGCGGCGGGACGGCGGTCGCCGTCGACGACGCGGAGATCCTCACCGACCTGCGGGAGTTCGCCACCCGGGAGGGGTTGCTGCTCTGCCCGGAGGGGGCGGCCTGCCTCACCGCCGCCCGGCACCTGCGGGCCGGCGGCTGGATCCGCCCCGACGAGCGGGTGGTGGTGCTGAACACGGGGTCGGGGCTGAAGTACCCGGAGACGGTGGACGTCTCCGCCGTACCCGTGGGCTGACGCCGTGCCGGCGTCCCCCGGTGGGCGGGACGCCGGCACGGCGGCTGCGGGTCAGGACGTCGGCGGTTCGTCCTCGCCGGCCGCCTCGGCCGCGTCGGCCTCCTCCTTGGTGTGGTGCACCACCTGGTCGGCGTGCTCCGGCGGGCCGTAGACCGTGTAGAGGACCAGCGGGTTCGGCCCGGTGTTGACGAAGTTGTGCTTCGTCCCGGCCGGCACCACCACCAGGTCGCCCTGGGCGACGTCCCGGGTCTCCCCGCCGACCCGGGCCTCCCCGGTACCGCTGACGAAGGTCAGGATCTGGTCGATCCCGTCGTGCACCTCCTCGCCGATCTCCCCGCCCGGCGGAATGGTCATGATCACCAACTGGGTCTTCTCCCCGGTCCACAGCACCCGGCGGAAGTCCGGGCTCTTCTCGGCGACCGTCGCGATCGTGAAATGCTCCATGTTCCGGTCATACCCGCAACGGCAACGGATCACGCCGTGTCGTGCAGATGAGGCAATTCCCGGCCCCGGGCAGGTTTGCGCACCGACGGATCGGGCATCGAGCACCCCAGACCGGCGCGGGCACCGCACCGGTCGCACCAGGTCCCCGCTGGCGTACCGCCGAATGGCTGCGGTGGTGGGAGACGGTCGGAGCGCGGCGACGGACGGCCGGTGTGCCGTACGGCGCCGTGCGCCCGTCTCCGCCTTCCTCAGGCCAGGACCGCGAGGTGGAACGGACGGTCCGAGACACTGCCGTCGGTGGCGAACGTCCTGACGAACACCCCGTTCGGGATTCCCGTCCGACCGACCACGCTGATCCCGCCGGGCGGCGCGAGCCCGGCGCTGCCGGCCAGCCCGATCGTGCCCACGTAGCCGCCGGTGCTCACGTCCTGGTCGAAGACCACCTGGTACATGCCGGAGGCGAGCCGGGTGGCCGACGCCGCGCCGAGCCCGCGGGCCAGGGTGCCGTTGGCGTGCACCACGGCGTAGAGCATCCGGGCCGAGGCGGGCAGCCCCACCCGCCGGTCGCCGGCCAGTTGGGCATCGGCCAGGGCCAGGTCGGTGCGGCAGGGGACGGGCTGGTTGACCGGGCGACGCCGGGAACCGGTGCTGGACATCGTGGTGCTCCTGCCTGCCGGCCACCTGCTCGGGCCGGGAGCGTTGGGGGGATGGTGACCCGCGCCGACCGAGCGGATCCGTACCTCGAAAATATGTCGGTTACACCTTTTGCGACCACTCACCCAACTGTCCGTTACCTGACACGCAACCACTATGAGCTGCGAAAACACCCCCGGCACGAGCCGTCGCCCGCCGACGGCGGCGGCAGCGCCGGCCCGTCGACCGGGCGGACACCGGGACCGGCCGGCCCCGCCCGGTCGACGGTCGGGGCCGCCGCCCGGGGCTAGCCTGCTGGGGTGGCCCGCCTGCTGCTCGTCGAGGACGACCTGACCATCCGCACCCCGCTGGTCCGGGCGCTGCGCGACCGGGGGCACGCGGTGGCCGCCGCGTCGACCGCGATGGAAGGGCTGCGGCTCACCCTCGACGACCGGCCCGACCTGGTCGTGCTCGACCTCGGCCTGCCCGACCTCGACGGCGGTGAGCTGCTGCGGATGCTGCGCGCGGTCAGCGCCGTACCGGTCATCGTGGCCACCGCCCGCGACGACGAGCGGGAGATCGTCCGGCTGCTCGACGCCGGTGCCGACGACTACCTGGTCAAGCCGTTCACCGCCGCCCAGCTCGACGCCCGGGTCCGGGCGGTGCTGCGCCGGGGCGGGGCCGAGCGGCCCGACGGCGAGCCCGTGCTGGTCGTCGGCGGGCTGCGGATCGACCCGCGCGCCCGTCAGGTAACCCTGGACGGCACGCCGGTCGAGCTGACCCCGCGCGAGTTCGACCTGCTGCACCATCTCGCCGGCCGCCCCGGCACGGTGGTGACCAAGCGGGAACTGCTCACCGAGGTCTGGCAGATCCCCTACGGCGGGGCGGACAAGACCGTCGACGTGCACCTGTCCTGGCTGCGCCGCAAGCTCGGGGAGAGTGCCCAGCAGCCCCGCTACCTGCACACCGTACGCGGGGTCGGGGTACGGCTCGCCGCGCCCGGGACGTAGCGCCCGGCTCACGGTGCCCGGGATCGTGGTGCCCGGGGCCGGTCGACCGGCCCGCCGCCACGGGCGGACCGGTCACCGGTGGTTTACCGCACGGCGCAGGTCGCCACCGTCGGGGGCTGGTTGTCGCCGGTGACGACCATGCCCCAGCTGGTGGTCGCGCCGGGGCTCAGGCTCCCGTTGTAGGGGGCGTTGGTCGCGGTGACCTGCCGGCCGGACTGGCTGACCGTGGCACTCCACGACGAGGCGATCTGCTGGGTTCCGGCGAAGGTCAGCGCGGTGGTCCAGCCGGTGATGGCGCTGACTCCGAGGTTGCGCACGGTGACCTCCGCCTGGAAGCCACCCGACCACGAGCCGGTCACCCGGTAGGCGGCCGAGCAACCGGTCACCGGGGCCGGGGTGCCGGTGGGGGTGGGGGTCGCGGTGGGGGTGACCGGCGGCGTCGCGGTGGGGGTGACCGTGGGGGTGCCGGTCGGGGTCGGGGTCGGCCCGTCGGAGGTGGTGTAGTCGACCCGGGTGTACGCCGCCGAGCACGTCCCGCCGCAGGAGGCGGGCAGGGCGAACCGGTAGACCCGACCGTTGTTGATCAGCGTGCCGGCCGCGTCGCGGACCCGGATCTGAAAGTCGGTGCCCCCGGCGGCGGTCGCCCCGATCACGTACGACTGTCCCATGTCGCTGTTCATCGTGGCGGCCGTCCACACCCCGCCGGCCAGGTACTCCACCCCGTGGATGCCGTTGGCCAGGTGCGAGACGGCGATCGCCGGCCAGTACCGCTGGGCGCCCTTCATGAAGCCGATCCGGATGTCGCCGGAGTAGTCCGGGGCGGGCACGAACGACCAGGAGACGTGCCGGTTGTTCCAGTGGGTGGGGTTCATGTCCCCCACCGGCGTGCCGTTGCGCACGAAGCGGTTGAGCGAGGCGGTGGAGAGGTCCAGGTGGTAGGGGTCGTCGCGGCACCAGGCGTTGCCGTCGCCGCAACTGTCCGCCACCACCATGGTCAGGGTCGCCCCGCTGTACGCGTCGGCGGTCCACGAGCCGTTGCGGCAGAACGGCTGGCCGGGCGCGCCGTCGTTGACGCCGGTGCAGTAGTCGCCGACGGTGACCCGGACGAACCGGCCACAGTTGAGGCCGTTGTTCCACAGCCCGATCTTCGCCGCCTGGCTGGCCGGGATCGGCCGCATCGGGTACGACGAGTAGTCGCCGGGCAGGTCGTAGGCGTTGAGCGCGACGAAGTCCGGCGCGTCCAGCTCCGCCTGGGGCAGGCCGCAGCCGCCGTACGGTGCGCCGAGGGCGTCGAAGTGGGTGGCGTTGCCGGTGACCGGGGTGGTCGGCTCGGGTACCGCGAGCGCCCCGGCGGGCAGCGGGACGACCAGCAGCAGTACGGCGGCGGCGGTCAGCGCCGCGAGCAGACCGGCACGGTGACGCGAGGAGGTCATGAGGGGGTACGCCTTCCGGGCAGCAAAAAGCGGGGACATGGGTCTTCGGATGCCCTTCCACGCCCGGCGTACCGCCCACCCATGCCACCACCGGCACCGACCACTGTCAATGTCCAAGGTGGACGGGACCGGGGTCGTGACCGTCGACGGGACCGGATGGTCGGTGACGCGACCGTCGTAACCCCTGTGGTGGGGGCGTCCGGCCCGGTAGATTGAGGTATGGTGCCCGCCCCCGGGGGTCGGGTGGCGGAGCCGGTCTACCGCCCCATCCTCACCAGCAGACGCGGTGAGCTGGAGGCGCTGGGTCATCTGGACAGCGCCCACGCTCCCCTGGTCGTCCCGGTCCTCGACGTGTCCCCGGCCGACACCGGCCTGCCCGAGATGCTGCGCCGGCTACCCGCCGGGCTGGTGCCGGCCGTCGACGTGTGCGCGCTGCCCGACGGGCCGGGCGGCGAGCTGGCCCGGTGGGGCGTACCGGTGCAGCCGGTGGTCGGGCTGGCCTGCGGTGACCGGCGGCTGGCCGCGCACGGCGCGGCGTGCCGGGCGTACGCCCGGGGGGTGGTGGTCCGGCTGCGGCCCGGCCGGGACCGCACCGGCCCGGACGCCACGACGGCGGCGGTGGAGCGGGTGTGGCGGCGCACCGGACTGGTCCCGGAGCAGTGTGACCTGCTGGTCGACGCCGGTGACGTCTGCTGCCTGGCGGACCTGCGCGTCGCCGAGCCCCGGGTACGCCGGGTGGTGGACTGGGCCCGCCGGCACGCCTGGCGCACGGTGACCGTGGCGGCCGGCGGGATGCCGCCGTCGCTGTCCCGGCTGGCCACCGACGAGCCGGTCCGGGTCGACCGCTGGGACTGGCTGTTCTGGCGTCGGCTG
The DNA here is from genome assembly GCF_016900955.1 of Micromonospora humidisoli. Classification (NCBI taxonomy): domain Bacteria; kingdom Bacillati; phylum Actinomycetota; class Actinomycetes; order Micromonosporales; family Micromonosporaceae; genus Micromonospora; species Micromonospora humidisoli. Next base: position 382,514 of record NZ_JAFEUO010000001.1, on the reverse strand, counting down.
GCCGACCTGGGCGTCGGCTACGGCGACTACGGGGTGTCGCCCGCGCCACCGGGCGGGGTGGAGTCAGGCGGGGTGGAGCCGGGCGACCGGCTGCCCACGGTGCGGTACACCACCGAGGACGGCTGGTGGATCTACCGCTGGTCGCGGCGGGGCGGCCGGGGCGACGATCGGTTCGCCGACCTGTGCCGCACGCTGGTCACCTCCGGGCACTGGCCGCCCGCCGGGGCGGGCTTCTCCTGGGGCGACCACGAACTGCTGCGCCGGGCCCGCCGGGTCACCGGCGCGGGCTCACCGGCGAACTGGACGGCGTGGAGCACGTCGCACCACCTGGCGCACGTGCTGGCGGCGCTGACCGGCCCGGCCGACGGGCGGCGTCGCAGCCCGCCGACGCCCACCGACGACCGCACCGGGTTCACCCGCCCACACCGGGGCGGTGAGCACCGGCGGGGCCGGTGACCGGGTCACTCCTGCTCGGTGAACCCGAACTGCACCACGCCCTCGTCGTCGACGGAGGCGTCCACCGAGCTGTCGTTGAGCAGTTCGGCGGCCTCGGCGTCGAGGAAGATGCGCGCCCCCTCCGTGTCGACCACCTGGTCGCCCTGCGCCGGCACCGGCACCAGTTCGATGGTGAGCGCGCCGGCCTCGGTGTCGGCGGCGATCCGCAGCCCACCGTCCTGGGCGACGTCCTGCTGGGCCGCGAGGTCACGGATCACGAGCACGGCGTTGTCGGTCATGGTGAGCATGATGGGACTCCTCGGGAGTTGTCGGGCGGAACGTGGCGCGACGACAGATGCGCGCCCCTGCGGCGGACCGGTGCCGCCGGGCGGTCCCGGCGGTGCCGCCGCGCGGCCCTCTCCCCCACCGTGCCCCCTGGCCAGGGGTTCGTCAAATAGAGCAGGGTCTGTCGGAGATCCCCGTTTCTGCTCCCGGCGACCCGGCGGCTTTCTACGCTGAGCGCATGGACGCTGCCCGACGGTACGCCGCCGAGTTGATCGGCACCCTGCTGCTTGTCTTCGTGGGGGTGGGCACCGCCGTGTTCGCCCAACTCCAGGGCGGCGTGGTGGTCGTGGCGTTGGCCTTCGGGTTCGTCCTGGTGGGGCTGGTGTACGCGATCGGACCGCTCTCCGGCGCGCACCTCAATCCCGCGGTGACGTTGGGGGTGCTGCTCTCCGGCAAGATCTCCGCGGTCGGCGCGGTGGCGTACTGGCTGGCGCAGTTCGTGGGGGCCACGGTGGCCGGCTTCGCCATCTGGGGGCTGGTCCGCTGGGGCGGCGTGGCGGACCAGACCGGCGTGTTGGGCACCAACGGTTACGGGGTGCACATCAACCAGGGCGGTACGGCGGTGCTGGAGGTCATCCTGACGTTCCTGTTCGTGCTGGTGGTGCTGGTGGTGACGAGCCGGGTCGAGCACGCCGGTTTCGCCGGGCTGGCGATCGGCCTGGCGCTGGTGGCGGTGCTGCTGGTGGGGATCACCCTGGACGGCACCTCGATCAACCCGGCCCGGTCGTTCGGCCCGGCCGTGTTCGAGGGGGGCGCGGCGCTGCGCCAGCTGTGGGTGTTCATCGTCTTCCCGCTGCTCGGCGGGGCGCTGGCCGCACTGGCCGCGCCGCTGCTGGTGAAGCCGAGCCGGCACTTCCGCGCCGAACCCGACGCACCCGACCCGGCCGCGCCGGATCCCACCTGACCCACCGACGGACCGCCCACCCGGGGCCGCCAGCCCTGGAAGAAAACCTCCGGCACCGGGGCTTGCCCGACGGAAACCTTCGTGGCAGCGTCGTCGCATGCATCGTCGTCTCTTCCCCCGGACGCTCGCGCTGGTGGCGCTGGTCGCCACCGTGGCCGCCGCCGGTGCGCTGCCGGCGACCGCCGAGTCCCCCGCCCCGGCGGCCACCCGGCTGCACGCCACCATCGACGCCGTCCTGGCCGATCCCCTGCTCGCCGGCGCACAGGCCGGCGTGGTCGTGGTGGACACCGCCACCGGCCGGACCCTCTACGACCGCGACGGCGACCGCCGCCTGGTGCCCGCCTCCAGCACCAAGCTGTTGACCTCGACGGCGGCCCTGGCGCTGCTCGGCCCCGGCCACCGGTTCGGCACCGACGTGCTCACCGACGGCCGCCGCCGGGCCGGCCTGGTCTCCGGCAACCTCTACCTGCGCGGCGGCGGCGACCCGACGATGCTGGCCGCCGACTACGACGCGCTGGCCGCCCAGGTCGCCGACAGCGGGGTACGGGTGGTGACCGGCAACCTGGTCGCCGACGACACCCGCTACGACGCCACCCGGCTCGGCCCGGAGTGGGCCTGGGACGACGAGTCGTACTACTACGCGGCGCAGGTCTCCGCACTGAGCCTCGCCCCGGACACCGACTACGACGCGGGCACGGTGATCGTGCGGGCCGCCCCGGCGGACAGGGCCGGTGCGCCGCCGGTGGTCACCATGACCCCACCCAACGGCTACCTGCGGATCGACAACCGGGCCGAGACGGTGGCCGAGGGCGGGACGACGTTGTCGTTCGAGCGGACGCACGGCGGCAACACCATCGTGGTCACCGGCCGGATCGCGGCCGGTGCGGCAGCGGTCAGCGACTGGATGACCGTCTGGGAGCCCACCGGTTACGCCGCCGCCGTCTTCCGGGACGCGCTGCGCCGCCACGGGGTGCGGGTGCTCGGGCGGACGGTGCCCGGCCGGGCCACCCCGACGGACGCCGTCCCGGTGGCCCGGCACGACTCGATGCCTCTCGCCGAGTTGCTGGTGCCCTTCCTCAAACTGTCCAACAACGGGCACGCCGAGGTGTTGACCAAGGAGATCGGCCGGGTCATCTCCGGGTCGGGCGGCTGGCCGGCCGGGCTCGCCGCGATCAGCGAGTACGTCGCCGACACCGGAGTGGACACCGGCGTGCTGCGTCAGCTCGACGGCTCGGGGCTGTCCCGGCGCAACCTGATCCCGGCCGGCGAGTTCGTCGCGCTGCTCGCCGCCGTCCGTCGGGAACCCTGGTTCGACACCTGGTACGCGGCCCTGCCGATCGCCGGCAACCCGGACCGCCTCGTCGGCGGCACCCTGCGCAGCCGGATGCGCGGCACCCCGGCGGCGGACAACGTGCACGCCAAGACCGGCAGTCTGACCGGGGTGTCCGGCCTCTCCGGTTACGTCACCGACGGCGACGGCCGGCTGCTCGCCTTCTCGGTGGTGCTCAACAACTTCCTGACCTCGTCGGTGAAGGGGCTGGAGGACCAGATCGCGATCGCGCTGGCCGGCTACCGCGAGGGGGACGGCGGGTCGGCGCGGGCCACCCCGCCGGTGGCCCCGGAGGTGCCCCGGGTGCCCGAGGGCCGGGAGTGTTCCTGGGTCAAGCCGATCGTCTGCTGAGCCCGTCGCCCGGTCAGCGCCGGTGCAGCACCACCACCGGGATCTCCCGGTCGGTCTTGCTCTGGTATTCGTCGTAGGCGGGCCAGATGGCGGTCATCGTCGGCCACATCCGGGCCCGTTCGGCCGGCTCGGCGGTGCGCGCCCGCACGCCGAACGTCTCGGGGCCCACCTGCACCTGCGCGTCGGGGTCGGCGAGCAGGTTGAGATACCAGGAGGGGTGCTGGGGCGCGCCGCCCTGGGAGGCGACGACCAGGTGGTCGTCGCCGTCCCGGCCGTAGATCAGGGCGGTGCGGCGCAGTTTGCCGCTGCGCCGGCCTCTGGTGGTCAACAGCAGGGTGAACACGCCCGGCTGCCATTCGTGCCCCTCCGCCCCGCCGGTGGCGACGTACCGGCGGATGTGGTCGGCGACCCAGCCCTCGGGGCTGTCCAGCACCTGCTCGTCGGTCGGCATCGGCGTCTCCGGGTTGCTCGTGGGCATCGACCCGGACACGTTATCCCGACATAAACCCCAGAAACGGGCGAACAGCTCAACGCACCGCCGCCGCCTGCAGGTTCACGTTGCCGCAGCTGCTGCGGAAGGTTTCCTCGACGGTCCAGCTGATCGACAGCCGCTCACCCCTCGGCACCCGGAACTTGATCACGAACTGGGCGGTGTGCGTGGTGTGCGGGTCCTCCAGCCGCAGCGTGCGGGTCGCCCCGCCGGTGGACAGCCGCACGTCCAACCGTCCCTGGGCCATCCAGACCCCGGCGAACAGGTGCACCGTACGCGGTTCGCCGTCGCCGGCCACGGACAGCGTGAACCCGTTGCCCGTCCCGCAGACGAACACGCCGACACCGGTGGCGGAGACGGCCGGCACCGGGGTTCCGTCGCGCCACCCGAACAGCTCGGGATTGGTGTCGTACCGGTCGCGTGCGCCCCGGCCGCCCTCGTCCCGGATCTCACCGGTGCCACCGCCCTTGCGGACCACGGTCTCCGGCCGGTTGAGCCCCCAGTGCACCCAGTCCCGGGTGCCCAGCGCGGTCAGGTCCACCTCGGCGGGCACGTCGGCCCGGGAGACGCTCAGCGTCGGCACGGCCGGCGACGGGGCCGCCACCGGGGTGCCCGTCGGCGTCGGCGGTTCACTCGGCGGCGGGGTGCGTTCCCGGGGCTGCAGGCCGGGGGTGGCGATTCCGGCCTCGGCCGACTCGCCCACCCCCGCCGCACCTGTCGGATAGCCGGCCGGGGTCGGCGCGCCGGCCGGCAGCACCAGGTCGGGCTCCGCCGGGTCCGAATCCGGGCCCAGATAGGTCACCAGCACCGCGAGGCAGGCCAGGGCCGTCACCGAGCCGATCGCCCAACGGCGGCGTTGCCGACGACGGGCCTCCCGCCGCTGCGCGCTGCGCGTCGTCGGGCCCGGCCCGATCCGCCAGGTCTCTTGGTCGTTCACGCGTGTCCCACTCCCCGGCCCGACGCCCGGGACCGCTCGGGGAGGGGGTGCGGTCGCGGCGTGAGCGTTTTCACGTTTTCATTTCAAGGCCGGGATGCGCCATATGCCAGCGGGAGGGCGTTTCCAGTTTGTTACCAAGTGATCCCGATGGAAAGTTTCCTGCCCGGCAGAAAACCGCAGCTCAGGGCCAGAATGGCAGGGAGATCGACAGCAGGCGGGACGGTCAGCGGATCTGGAAACCCAACGCCTGCGCCAGGATCAGCGCCTGCTGCGGGTCGATCACCGCGCCGGCCCGTTCGACAGCCGTCGGGTCGAACCCGGCGAGGTCGCTGCCCCGCAGGTCGGCCCCGGTGAACCGGGTCGCGCGCAGCTGGGCGGCCGAGAGGTCCACCCGGGCCAGGGTCGCGCCGCTCAGGTCGGCCCCGGACAGGTCGGCCTCGCGCATCCGCACGTCGCTGAACTGCGCGCCCCGCAGGTCGGCGTCGGGCAACCCGACGAACGACCAGTCCCCGCCCGAAACCCGCAGCGGACGCAGCGCGCACCCCTCGAACGTGCTGCCGACCAGCTTGCACCCGGTGAACTCGGCCTCGAACAGGTTGCACCGGCGGAACCCGCAGCGGACGAAGGCCGAGTCGGTGTGCCGGGAGGCGTTGAACGACACCCCGCCGAAGTCGCACCCGGTGAACGAGGCGCCCCGGCTGACCGCCTCGGTCAGGTCGACGTCGATGAAGACGCAGCGCACGAAGTGCCTGTCGGTCAGCTCCTCGGCGTACCAGTCGGTGTGGCGGAACGTCTCGTCCTCGATGGTCTGCGGCACCGCTCCACCCTAGGTGCGAGCACCGACACCACCGCCGCACCTTCCGTCCGGCGCGTACCGGCTAGTAGGTTCGGCGGGTGAGCGTGGCACCCAGCAGCGACCCGGCCCGCACCGGCTTCGACCCGGCCCGACTGGCCCGCATCGACGAGCACTTCGGCAGGTACGTCGACGACGGCCGGCTGGCCGGGTGGCAGATCGTGGTCACCCGCCGCGGCGAGGTCGCGCACTCCTCGGTGTACGGGCTGCGCGACGTGGAGGCGGGCACCCCGGTCGAGCCGGACACCATCTGGCGGATCTACTCGATGACCAAGCCGATCACCTCGGTCGCGGCGATGATGCTGTGGGAGGAGGGTCGGTTCGAGCTGACCGACCCGATCAGCCGCTGGCTGCCGGAGTTCGCCGACGTCCGGGTCTTCGACAAGGGTTCGGCGCTCAAGCCGTACACGGTGCCGGCGGTCGAGTCGATCCGGGTGTGGCACCTGCTCACCCACACCGCCGGGCTGACCTACGGGTTCGCGCAGACCTCGGTGGTCGACGCGCTCTACCGGGCCGCCGGCTACGACCTCGGCGTGCCGCCGGGGCTGGACCTGGCCGGGGCCAGCGCCGGGATGGCGAAGCTGCCGCTGCTGTTCCAGCCCGGCACCGGGTGGAACTACGGGGTCTCCACCGACGTGCTGGGCCGGCTGATCGAGGTGGTCTCCGGGCAGAACCTGGACGACTTCCTCACCGAACGGATCCTCACCCCGCTGGGCATGACCGACACCCGGTTCTGGGTCGACCCGGCCGACGCCAAGCGGCTCGCCGCGCTGTACACGCCGCACCCGGGCACCGGCCAGGCGGTCCGCGCCGACCAGCTCGGCGTCGCCGCGCTGACCCGCCCGCAGTGCTTCTCCGGCGGGAGCGGGCTGGTCTCCACCGCCGCCGACTACCACCGGTTCACCCAACTGCTGCTGCGCGGCGGCGAGTTGGACGGCGTACGCCTGCTCGGGCCCCGGACGGTGCGCTACATGACCCGCAACCACCTGCCCGGCGGCGGCGACCTGGCGTCGCTTCAGCCGGAGGGGTTCGCCGAGACGGTGCTGGACGGCATCGGCTTCGGGCTCGGCTTCGCCGTGGTGCAGGATCCGGTGCCGGCCAAGGTGCCGAGCAGCGTCGGCGAGTACTACTGGGGCGGGCTGGCCAGCACCGCGTTCTGGGTCGACCCGGCCGAGGAGATCACCGCCCTGCTGTTCACCCAGCTGATGCCGTCGAGCACCTACCCGTTGCGTTCCCAGCTCCGCCAGCTCGTCTACGCCGCCCTGGTCGGCTGAGCCGGCGGGCCGCCACCGGGTGACGGCTGACGACGCCGGCCGGCACGACGACGGCCGGCGTCGTACCGGAAGGTCAGTCCGCGAGGCGGGGCGGGAAGCCGCCGGTGGCGATCGGGCCCCAGCCCTCGACGGTGATCCGGATCAGCGACTTGCCCTGCGCCACCATGGCCGCCCGGTACTCGTCCCAGTCCGGGTGCTCGCCGGCGATGCTGCGGAAGTACTCCACCAGCGGGTCCAGCGCCTCGGGCAGGTCGAGCACCTCGGCCATGCCGTCGACCTGCACCCACGGGCCGTCCCAGTCGTCGGAGAGCACGCAGGCGGAGACCCGGGGGTCACGACGGATGTTGGCGACCTTGGCCCGTTCCGGGTAGGTGGAGATCACCAGGCGTCCGGCGGCGTCCACGCCGCAGGCGACCGGGGAGGACTGTGGCCGGCCGTCGGCGCGGGTGGTCATCAGCAGGACCCGGTGCCGGGGCCGGACGAAGTCGAGCAGGGCGTCCCGGTCGACCCGGGTGTTGGTTGCGACGCTGCGTGCCATCCCCCGGTTCTACCAGGCCCGACGGGCGTCAGCCGGACCGGCCGCCGACCCGGCCCGGTTGGGCGGGCACCCGGGGTCGGGCGGCGGGACGCCAGGCACGGCCGTTGGCGTAGATCACCCGGAAGCCGAGGTACGCCGCGAGCGGCGCCCAGTGCGCCGAACCCATCCGCAGCTCGGCGGCGTTGTGCCGCTGGCCGTTGGCGAGCACGTCGAGCAGCACGGTCTCGAAGGCGGCCGACTCGACCCAGTCGACCTCACGGGTGAAGCCGCAGATCAGGGCCGCGCCGGTGACGTCGAGGAAGTCCCGCAGGGTGGCGTCGGAGGCGCGCAGCACCGAGCAGCTGCCGAAGTAGAGCCGCCGGCCCTCGCCCCGGCCGGCCATCCGCTCGGCGACGTCGGCCAGCTCGACGGAGTCCCAGTCGGTGAGGCAGAGCCGGCTGGGTTCACCGTGCATGGCGAAGAAGCCGACCCGGTGGTCGGCGTACTGCTTGAGCAGCCACCGGTCGAGGAAGTAGAACAGCTCGTCACGGGTGGCGGCGTCCTTGTGGATGTAGCGGATGCGGCCGAGCCGTTCGAGCAGTTCGAGGGTGGGCAGCACGGATCCGCGCTCGTTGAGGTCGCGGTGCCACTGCCCCTCGACACAGAAGACCCCGCCCCGCGCCACCGGCCCACCTCCCCGTCCCCGCCGGGACGACGTTACCGGGTCAGGGTCACGGACCCACACCGCCATCGGTGCCCGGCTGATCCGTTTCGGGGCAGTTCACCGGTGTCGGAATTCCCGTCCCTCCCGTCACCGGCTGACCCCACCTGCCCGAATTACCATTCATCGCCATTCACAGGCAATACCCAGCTATCGCCGACTACGAGGACGATTCCCCTTTATTGCCGCGTATCGGCCAGGTAGCTGTCAGGGTGGAAGTTGCAGGACGTCCCGCGCGATGACCTGTTCACCACCCCATTCACTTCCAATCGGGAGGACTTCTGTGCGCCAGAACACTGTGCGGCGGGCACTCGTCGCGTTCGCCCTGGCTCTGCCGGGAGCCGCGATCGCCACGGTGGCCGCCGCGCCAGCGGCCCACGCCGACGGCTGCTACACCTGGAAACGCGACCTCTACCAGGGGCGCTCCGGCGACGACGTCCGCCAGTTGCAGATCCGGGTGGCCGGATGGGCGGCCCGAGGGGGAATTGTCCGGATCGACGGCGACTTCGGACCCGAGACCGCCGCCGCGGTCAAGCGCTTCCAGAGCGCGTACGGGCTGCGCAGCGACGGCATCGCCGGCAAGCAGACCTTCAGCAAGCTCTACCAGTTGCAGGACAACGACTGCACGCCGGCCCACTTCAGCTACCGGGAGCTGGACGACGGCTGCGGCAAGGGCGGCTGGAGCGGCGGTCCGCTCTCCGCCACCGACACCAAGGCCAACGCGGTGCGCACCATGTGGAAGCTGGAGGCGCTGCGGCGCGACCTGGGCGACAAGCCGCTCTACGTCACCAGCGGGTTCCGCGACAAGACCTGCAACAAGCAGGTCGGCGGGGCCTCGAACAGCCAGCACCTCTACGGCAACGCCGCCGACGTGACCTCTCAGAACAGGTCGCTGTGCGAGGTCGCCCGGGCCTCCCGCGACCACGGGTTCAGCGGCATCTACGGCCCCGGCTCCGCCGGGCACGACGACCACGTCCACGTGGACTCCCGGCGGGAGAACAACCGGGACAACCTGACGAACGGCACCAGTTGGGCCGCTCCGGACTGCGGCGTCGGCAACTGACCGACGCGACGGCCGACGCCGGCCCGGCCCCACGGGATCACCAGGGCCGGGCCGGCGTCGGGGCTCAGCTCGCCCGGGGCCAGCGTGGCGCGGCGGCGGGGGGCGTCACCGGCCGGCCGGGAACGCCGGGGCGCACGCCCGGCCGCATCCCTGCCGCGGCGGGCCGCGCCCCGGGCACGACCGGCCGACCGACCTGGCCGCGGGCCGGGTAGCCGGCCGCCGGGGCGGTCCGCGCCGGGGCCGCGCCGGGCCGGGGCGTGGTGTAGGTGAACGGGAAGGGCACGTGCACGAACGGGTTGCCGTGCCGGATCAACGCGTCGATCTGACGCTCGTTCAACCCGTGGTTCTCCAGCACCCGCCGCCCCCAACGGTGCAGCCGGCACGGGTACGACGCGCCGTCGTTGCGGCACAGCGGCCCGTTGGGCCATTCCTCGGCGGCGTGCACCACGACCGCCCGCACCGCGAGCCGGACGTCCTCGGGTGTCAACGAGGCGGGCACCGGCACCTCGCCCAGAACCTGATCGATGGGGTCCGTCGACTGCTCACCAACTCGCACGGCAGGCCTCCCGCAACTCGGCAGCGGCTGCGGCTGAATCGCCACAACGCATCCTCGCGCAGTGGTACGGGCGGTGACCGGCGGCGGTTCAATCCCCCCACGCGGTGAGCAGATCCTCCGGCGTCACCACCCGCACCCCGTCCACCACCGCGCCGGCCCGGGTCACCGCCAACAGCGGCACCCGTTCGTCAGCACCGGGCAGCCGGGACCGGTGCAGGGTGAGCCGTCCCAGGTCGTGCCCGTCGAAGGGCCGCTTCTCCAGCCACTTCACCGAGCCGACGACGGTGATCCGTCGGGCGACCGGTCCCCGGTCCGCCCCGACCAGGTCGATCTCCGGATCGTTGGTCCGGGTCCAGTAGCCGCCCACCACGCCGGTGCCCTCCGGCAGGTGGCCGGCGGGCAGCCGACGCAACGACTCCCGTACCACCGGCTCGATCGCCCGCCCCCGCCAGGACGTCCAGGAGGTACGCAGCCGGGCCAGGGTGAGATCGCCCCGCCCGCGCTCGATCTCGGGCAGGTACGGACCGAGAAAGGTCAGCCAGAAACGCAGGTACGGGTCGGCCACGGTGTAACGGGTTTCCCGCGAGGGGCGGGTGGACAGCGGGGTGGTCACCTCGACGATGCGCTTGTCGACCAGCAGTCGCAGCGCACGGCTGAGCGAAGCCTGGGGCAGGTCACCGGCGGCCCGTGCGATCAGTGAGAACGTCCGCTCCCCGGAGCCGATCGCCCGCAGCACCAGTCCGGCCTGCGACTGGGTGGGGAACTCGGCTGCCAGCGCCCGTTCCGCACTGACCAGCAGGGCAGAGGTCGGATCGGTCACCGCGTCGGCGAGGTAGTCGGCGAGGCCGGCCCCGCTGGGCCACTCGTCGAGGATCAGCGGCAGGCCGCCGGAGACGAGATAGGCGTCGAAGGCGTCAGCCGGTGCCGCCCCGAGCATCTCCCGGACGTCGGCGGGACTCAGCGGCGGCACCACCAACTCCGTCGCCCGCTGGTGGAACGGCCGGCCGTAGTCGTTCAACGCCTCCATCATGGCCAGGTCGGAGCCGATGCCGATCACCAGCACCGGTAGCCGGGACAGCTCCCGGTCGAACACCTTCTGCAGGGTGCCCTCCAGCCCGGGGTCCGTGGCGATCAAGTAGGGCAGCTCGTCGAGCACCACCACGGCCGGCCGGTCCGTCGGCAGGGCAGCGACCAGCAGGGTGAGCGCGGCGTCCCAGGTGCCCGGACGCTGAGCGGCGAAGAGGTGCGCGCCGGGCAGGCTGGACCCGACCACCGCCTCGACGAACAGCGCAAGATCGGCAGCCACGGTGGGCTGGGCGGACGCGGTGAAGAACACGTGTGGCACCCCGGCCCGGTCGACGAACTCCTCGACCAGGCGGGACTTGCCGACCCGACGCCGCCCCCGCATCAGCAGTGCCCGCCCGGGGCGGCCCGCCCGCCCTCCCCGGATGACCTTGGCCAGCATGCCGTCGAGCAGGGCGAGTTCCCGGTCCCGGCCCACGAAGCCGCGCATACCCTGCTCCCACGCACTCACAGTTGATACTACCAAAAATGAGGGTATCAAGGCTGAGTGCTACAGATCCTCAGACCAGGCCGGCGTCGTGGACCAGCAGCGCCACCTGCACCCGGTTGTTCAGCTCCAGCTTGGTCAGCAACCGGGACACGTACGCCTTCACCGTCGCCACGCTCATGAACAGCTCCGCCGAGATCTCCGCGTTGGTCCGGCCGTGACCGAGCGCCACCGCGACCTCGTGTTCCCGCTCGGTGAGCCCGGCCAGCAGTCGCAGCGCCCGGTCCCGACGCCGGTCCGGACCCGGCGTGGGCCCCACGGTCAGGTGGCTGATCAACTGCCTGGTCACCGTCGGCGACAGGGTGGCCTCACCGGCGGCCACCCGCAGCACCGCCCGGACGATCTCGGCGGGCGGGGTGTCCTTGAGCAGGAAACCGCCGGCCCCGGCCCGCAACGCCCGCAGCACCTGCTCGTCGGCGTCGAAGGTGGTCAGCACCAGCACCTCCGGCGGGTCCGGCGACGCCCGCAGCGTCTCGGTGGCGGCCAGCCCGTCGACCCGGGGCATCCGGATGTCCATCAGCACCACGTCCGGCGTGCACCTGGCGACGGCGGCAGGCACCTCGTCGCCGTCGGCGGCCTCGCCCACCACCCGGACGTCCGGCACGCCGCCGAGGATCATCGACAGCCCGGCGCGGACCAGCGGGTCGTCGTCGACGATCAACACCCGCACCGGGACGGCGTCGCCGTCGGTCGTCACCGGGCACCGCCGGGCAGCCGGTCGGCCGGGCTGCGCACGCCGGCCACGGCAGCCGGGCTGCTCATGCCGGCCACGGCAGCCGGGCCGCCAGCCGGAAGTCGCCGGTCGCCCCGTCCCGGCCGTGGGTCAACCGGCCACCGGCCAGGGTGACCCGCTCGGCGATGCCGACCAGCCCGGTCCCGGCACCCGGCAGGGCCGGCGCGGAGCTGCCCACCGGCCAGGGGTTGCGGATCTCCACCGCCAACTCCCGCCCCGGCCCGCCGGCCAGCCGGACGCCGACCGTCGTGTCGGGGGCGTGCTTACGCGCGTTGGTCAGCCCCTCCTGCACGATCCGGTACGCGCTGCGCCCCACCGCCGTCGGCACCCGCGTCGGGTCGGCGACCTCGTCGACCAGGGTGACCCGGACCCCGGCGGCCCGGGACTCGGCGATCAACGCGGGCACGTCGGCGAGGGTGGGCTGGGGGCGTTCCGGTGCGGCGTCGCCGCCGGAGGCGTCGGCCCGGAGCACCCCGATCACCTCGCGCAGGTCCTGAAGGGCGGCGTGGGCGCTGCCCCGGATCACCCCGGCCGCCCGCGCCACCTCCTGCGGCGGCGCGTCCGGGCGGAACTCCAACGCCCCGGCATGCAGGCTGAGCAGCGAGATCCGGTGCGCCAGCACGTCGTGCATCTCCCGGGCGATCCGGGTGCGTTCGAGCTGGCGGGCCTGTTCGACGCGGAGCTGCTGCTCGGCCTCGGCCCGGTGGGCCCGGTCCCGCAGCGACAGCACCAGCTGCCGGCGGGCCCGGACGAACAACGCCCAGGCCACCACGATCCCGACGAACATCACCGTCCAGGCCACCGTCGCCCAGTAGGGCAGCGTCGGGTCGGGGCGCACGACCGTGTAGAGCGGGATGACCGCCAGGTGGAAGCCGACCAGCGCCGCGCCGATCGGCAGCGGCCGGTGGACCAGCACGGTGAAGACCACCACCAGCATCGCCACCCCGGCGGTCACCGAGAACAGCGCCAGCGGCAGGCCGGCCACGGCCAGCCCGACCGGCCAGCGCCGACGCAGCCACAGCGCCGCGCAGTAGCCCAGGCCCGCCGCCAGGTCCACCCCGACCAGCCAGGACGGCCCGGCGTTGTGGGCGAACTGCGGGTCGGGCGACGTCGCGTCGCCGAACGCCAGCAGCGCCCAGCCGACGGCCAGCAGGAAGGCCACCGTGTCGACCAGCCAGTCCCGCGGCGTCCGTCGGGGCGCCCTCGCCTCGGGCGTCAGCGCCCCCGGCAGCAGCCAGGGATGATCGGGTACGACGGCAGCACTCACCCACCCATGCTAGAAAGCCGGACGGCGCCCCGGACACCAACCAAAGTCGAGGTCTGCGGGTAGACCGAGGTAGGGGCGGCTCTCGACGGTCGGCCGCAGCGCCCGGCCGGGTGGCTGGGACAGGCTCGACGGCATGATCGCAGTCGAGCACCTCACCAAACGGTACGGCCCGCACCCCGCCGTCGACGACGTCTCGTTCCGCTGCGAAGCGGGCACGGTGACCGGTTTCCTCGGCCCGAACGGGGCGGGCAAATCCACCACCATGCGGATGCTCTGCGGGCTGACCCGCCCGAGCTCCGGCACCGCCACCGTCGCCGGTCAGCCCTACCGGGAGCTGCCCAACCCGGGCCGCGAGGTGGGCGTGCTGCTGGACGCCTCGGCGCAGCACGTCGGGCGCAGCGGGCGGGAGACCCTGTTCCTGGCCGCCCGCACCATGGGCGTGGACGCCGACCGGGTGCCCGCCGTGCTCGACCGGGTGGGCCTGAACCCGGTGGCGGCGAAGCGGCGGGTCGGGGCGTACTCGCTGGGCATGCGGCAGCGGCTCGGCCTGGCGCTGGCGCTGCTGGGCGAACCCCGGGTGCTGGTCCTCGACGAGCCGGCCAACGGCCTGGACCCGGAGGGGATCTTCTGGATGCGCGGCCTGCTGCGCGACTTCGCCGACCGGGGCGGCACCGTGCTGCTCTCCTCCCACCTGCTGCGGGAGGTGGAGGCGGTCGCCGACCGGCTGGTGGTGATCGGCGGCGGCCGGGTGGTCGCCCAGGGTGGCAAGGACGAACTGCTGGCCGGGGCCGGCACCCTGGTCCGGGCCCGCGACCCCCGCGCCCTGCGGCTCACCCTCGACCGGGCCGGGCTGGACGCCACCGGCAGCGCCGACGGCGGGTGTGTGGTGCACGCCGAACCCGGCGTCGTCGGGCAGGCCGCCGCCGACGCCGGGCTGGTCCTGACCGAGCTGCGGCCGGCCGGCGGCGGTGGCCTGGAACAGCTCTTCCTCACCCTGACCGCCGGCGCGAGCACCAAGGAGGCCGTGCAGTGACCACCATGACGACAACTCCCCCCACCACCGTCCGGCCGGTCGTGACCGGGCCGTCCCTGGCCCGGTTGGTCGGGGTGGAGCTGCGCAAGCTCGGCGACACCCGGGCCGGCCGCTGGCTGCTGGCCTCGATCGGGTTGATCGCCGCCGCGATCGTCGCGCTGCAACTGCGCTTCGTCGACGACGCCGCGCAGACCTTCAGCAACTTCTTCACCGCGTCGCTCGCGCCGGTGGCGCTGCTGCTGCCGGTGCTGGGCATCCTGTCGATCACCGCCGAGTGGTCCCAACGCACCGCGCTGACCACGTTCGCCCTGGTGCCGCGCCGGGAACGGGTGATCGTCGCCAAGCTCGCCGCCGTGCTGCTCGCCGCGTTGGCGTCGGTGCTGGTGAGCCTGGCCGTCGCCGCCGTCGGCACCCTGCTGGCCGGGATCACCGGCGGGGCGGGCAGCTGGGACCTCGACTGGACGGCGGCCGGGCACGCCGCCGTGTTCCAGGCCATCAACGTGCTGATCGGCGCGGGGTTCGGGTTGCTGCTGCTCAACACCCCGCTGGCGATCGTCACCTCGCTGCTGCTGCCGACCGTGTGGGGCATCCTGTCCGCGATGATCACGGCGCTGCACGGCCCGGCCCGCTGGCTCGACACCTCGATCACCATGGAGCCGCTGCTCGGCCCGGACATGACGGCCGGACAGTGGGGTCGACTCGGGGTGTCCCTGCTGGTCTGGGTGGTCGCGCCGATCGCCGTCGGGACGGTGCGCACGCTGCGGCGCGAGGTGCACTGACGATGCGGGCGCAGGAGCCGGGCGGCGCGACCAGGGTCGGTGGCGACGTCGGGGAGCTGCTGGTGATGTGGGTCGGCTTCCCGCTGCTGGGCGGTGCCCTGGGTGGGCGGCTGCCCATGGTCGCCGACTGGGTGGCGGGGCTGCCGTGGGCTCCGGTGCAGGGCTGGTTCGAGCTGGTCGCCGGGTTGCCGTACCGGCGGGCGCTGGCCGGGGGCCTGCTGCTCGGGATGCTGGCCGGGCTGCTCCTGGCCTACGTCGGCACCCGGGAACGGTTGATCGTCACGGTGGACCGGGGCGGTGTCCGGCTACGCCGCGACGGCGTCGACCGCGAACTGGCCCGGCGCACCGTCACCGCCGTCTTCGTCGACGGCCGGGAGCTGGTGCTGCTCGGCCCGGCCGGCGCGGAGCTGGCCCGGGAACGCTCCGACCTGAGCCGGCGGCAGCTGCGGGACGCGTTCGACGGGCACGGGTGGCCGTGGCGGGACGCCGACCCGCACCGGGACGCGTACCGGCGGTGGGTGGCGGGGCTGCCGGACCTGCCACCGGGGGCGGACCCGCTGCTGCGCGCCCGCCAGCGGGCCGTCGACGCCCACCGGGCGCGCGACGTCCGGGAACTGCGCGCGGAACTGGCCCGGATCGGGGTGGTCGTCCGGGACGAGGGTGGACGGCAGTACTGGCGGGCGGCTGCGCACCCGGATGGGCAGGCCCCGCCGCAGCCGTAGCCCGGCGTCCCCGGTCCGACCGCCCGGCACCTCGTTCGAGCGTGACCAAGGTGTCGCCGATTGTGCATCCGCCGCACAGGGAGTATCAACCTAGGTGGATGCATTCCCGGCGGAAGGGGACGACGATGGCCGCCACGGTCGACCGCGGTGGGATCTTCCGCCGTAAGCCGGTCGAGGAGATCGCCGACGACACCGACCAGGGGTTGTCCCGCTCGCTGGGGCTGTGGCAGCTCACCGCGATCGGCGTCGGCGGCATCATCGGCGCCGGCATCTTCGCCCTGGCCGGGGCGGTCGCCAACGAGACCGCCGGGCCGGCCGTGCTGGTGTCGTTCCTGATCGCGGGGCTGGCCAGCGCGGCGGCGGCGCTGTCGTACGCCGAGTTCGCCGGCATGATCCCCAAGGCCGGCTCGGCCTACACCTACGGCTACGCGGTGCTCGGCGAGGCGGTCGGCTGGTTCATCGGCTGGGACCTGCTGCTGGAGTACACCGCGATCGTGGCGGTGGTGGCGATCGGCATCTCCGGCTACTTCGGCTTCCTCGTCGGGCAGCTCGGTGTCGACCTGCCGGCCTGGATGCTGGGCGCCCCGGGCACCGGCGACGGGCACGTGGTGGACCTGTTCGCCGTGCTGCTCTGCCTGCTGATCGCCTTCCTGCTCACGTTGGGCATCCGGACCGCCGCCCGCTTCGAGACGGTAGTGGTCGGGGTGAAGGTGGCCGTGGTGCTGCTGGTCATCGTGGTCGGCTTCTTCCACGTCCGCACCGCCAACTACTCGCCGTTCTTCCCGTTCGGGCTGGGCGGGGCGTTCACCGGCGCGGCCACGGTCTTCTTCGCCGTCTTCGGCTACGACGCGATGAGCACCGCCGCCGAGGAGTCCCGCGACGCCCGCCGGCACATGCCGAAGGCGATCGTCTGGTCGCTGGTCATCTCGATGGTGCTGTACGTGCTGGCCACGCTGGTGCTCACCGGGATGCAGAACTACCGGGACATCGACCCGGAGAGCGGCTTCTCCTCCGCGTTCGCCTCGGTGGGGCTCTCGGGCCTGGCCAGCGTCATCGCCGTCGGGGCGATCATCGGCATCCTGACGGTGATGTTCACCTTCATGCTCGGGGTGACCCGGGTGTGGTTCTCGATGAGCCGCGACGGTCTGCTGCCGGCCTGGTTCGCCAAGGTGCACCCGGTGCGCCGGGTACCCACCCGGGTCACCTGGATCGTCGGCGTGGCCTCGGCGGTGATCGCCGGCTTCCTGCCGATCCGGCAGGCCGCCGAGCTGACCAACATCGGTATCCTGCTCGCCTTCGTGGTGGTCTGCGTCGCGGTGATCGTGCTGCGCTACCGCAGCCCGGACGCCCCGCGGACGTTCCGGTTGCCCGGGATGCCGGTGGTGCCGGCGCTCGGGGTGGTCTTCTCGGTCTGGCTGATCAGCTTCCTCGACCACGTCACGTGGCTGCGGTTCGCCGTCTGGTTCCTGCTCGGCGGGCTGATCTACGCCTGCTACGGGTACCGGCGCTCCGCGTTGGCCGGCCGTGCCGACCCACCGGCCGGTGGTGCCGGGCGGTGACCGGGCCGCCCCGGGACGCCTGCCGTCCGGGCCAGCACCAGCGCGGTGCCGAGACCGGCGACCAGGCCGGCCAGCGCGGGGAGCACGTCCGGGTCGCCGCCGCCGACCGGGCTGTTGCCGGCCAGCGCGGTCAACGGCGCACCGGGTGAGAGGGCCGCGCTGACCAGCGACGCGACGTGCCACAGCGCGAGCGGGGCGAGCAGGGCCACCGGCACGAGCAGCGGATAGCGTCGTGCCGGCAGGGCGGGCCGGGTCAGCAGCGTCACCCCCAGCAGCAGTGCCGCGCCGAGCAGCGCCGCCGGCACCAGCCGGTCGGCCGGTCCGACGAGCCGGACCAGCGGCAGGCCGATCCCCCCGGTCACGGCCACACCCGTCGCCGCCGTGAGCCGACGTCGACCCCGGGCGGGGGCGGCGGCCGCCGCCCCGGTGACGGTCACCGCCAGCAACAGCAGGGCAGTGACCAGGGCTGCCGGATCGAATGCCGGTTCCCGGCCGGTCGGTGACCGGGTCAGCACGGCGGTCAGCGCCAGCACCGCCGCGACGGCGGCCACCCCGGCCAGGACGGCCCGGTCCCGGCCGGCCACGCCGACCGGCCGGTGCGGGTCTGCCGGACCGACGGTCCGGTCCGGCCGGGCAACTGCTGCCGCGCCGGCCAGGCCCGCTCCGCCGGGCGCGTCTGACGGGCCGGTCCCGCCCGCCCGGCGGGGACCGTCCACACCGGTCGCGCCGTCCCGGCGTACGGCGGACGCGACGGTGATGCCGACGGCCAGCCAGCCGGCGACGACGAGTGCCACCGTCGCGCCGGGGCCGGTGGGGTCGGCCCGGTCGACGGCGACGTCGGCGGCCAGTGCGCCGCCGCCGAGCAGCACGGCCGGCGTCAGCCAGGAGCGTCGGCCCGCACCGGCCAACACCAACCCGCAAACGGCCGCCAGCAGCGCCAGGAAACGCAGGTCACGGGCCCAGTAGGTGGACGCCTCGGGGAGCCGCTCCGACCACGGGCCGACCGGTTCGGTAAGTGGTTGCCACACGGTCATGCCGACCGCCCAGAGCGGCACGGCCAGGGCGGCGAGCCCGACGCCGGCGGCGGCGAGCCGGCGGCCCGATCGCGGAGCGTGACCGGCCGGGAGGGGCATCATGGATGCTCAGACGCCGTCCGGGCGGCCACGGTTCCCCTGCGGGGAGGCTCGTCCGTCCGGACAGGGCCGCTGGTCTCAATCTTGTGCGGCACCTGGTCGGTGGATACGCTCCCGCGGCTGTCTCCACCCGAGAAAGGACCGCAGTGACCGCTCCTGTCACCACTCAGAAGTCCTGGGTCGTCACCCTGCTGCTCTGCTTCTTCATCGGCGTGCTCGGCGCGCACCGGTTCTACACCGGCAAGGTCGGCACCGGCGTGCTCCAGTTGATCACCATCGGCGGGTTCGGTATCTGGGCGTTCATCGATCTGATCCTGATCCTGGTCGGCGCGTTCCGCGACAAGCAGGGCCAGCCGTTGGTCAAGTGAGGCGGCGGGAATTCACCTCGGCGACCTCCCGCCGGGCGGGTTGCGGCCGATAACATCGCCGGGCATGGATATGAAGAGCAGCATCCGCCCGCGAACCGGGCGGCTGGTCACCGTGCTCACCGCCGCCGTCACCCTGGCGGTCCCGGTGGCGGTGGCCGCGACGTCGGCGTCGGCGGCGGCCACGTCGACCGTGGCGCAGGCCCTCGCCACCCAGGACGGCCGGACCGCCACCGTCACCGGGTACGTCATCGGCCAGCCGACCGCCACCAACACGGTGCTCACCTCCGGCTACACCGCCGACACCGCCATCGCCCTGGCCGACACCGCCACCGAGACCGGCACCAGCCGGATGCTCTACGTCCAGGTCACCGCCGACTACCGCAGCACGTTCGGGCTGCTGACCAACCCGTCGCTGCGCGGCCGGCAGGTCACCGCCACCGGGACGCTGACCGCGTACTTCAGCCACGGCGGGTTGAAGAGCCCGACCGCGATGAGCCTCGGCGGCGGCAGCAGCACGCCGACGCCCACCGCCACCGCCTCCCCCACCCCCGGGCCGACCGGCTCCACCGGGCCGTACGACTCGACGTACTACGCGAACGCGATGGGCAAGACCGGCAGCGCGCTGCGCGCGTCCCTGCACACGATCATCAAGACCCAGACCAAACTCAGCTACGACCAGGCGTGGGAGGCGTTGAAGGACACCGACCAGGACCCGGCGAACGCCAACAACGTGATCCTGCTCTACAGCGGACGCTCGCAGAGCAAGAGCAGCAACGGCGGCGGGGCCAACGACTGGAACCGGGAGCACGTCTGGGCCAAGTCGCACGGCGACTTCGGCACCGCCACCGGGCCGGGCACCGACGTGCACCACCTGCGCCCCGAGGACGTGACGGTCAACTCCACCCGGGGCAACAAGGACTTCGACACCGGCGGCAGCGCGGTCGCCGAGGCCCCGGGCAGCTACAGCGACGCCGACTCGTTCGAGCCCCGCAACGCGGTCAAGGGCGACGTCGCCCGCATGATCATGTATATGGCGATCCGGTACGAGGGTGACGACGGCTGGCCGAACCTGGAGATGAACAACTCGGTCACCAACGGTTCCGCGCCCTACCTGGGCCGGCTGTCGGTGCTGCTCCAGTGGCACCGCCAGGACCCGCCCGATGCCTTCGAGCAGCGCCGCAACCAGCGCATCTACGAGCGCTGGCAGGGCAACCGCAACCCGTTCGTCGACCACCCGGAGTGGGCCACCGCGATCTGGGGCTGAACGGGCCGGTTGTCACAGATCACCCCGGTCGGGCCGTGAGGACGCGGCCCGACCGGGTAGACACCCGGTATGGCGAATACCGTTCCCGACATCAGTCTCAACGACGGCAACACCATCCCGCAGCTCGGCTTCGGGGTCTACCAGATCGAGCCGAAGGACACCGCCGAGGCCGTCGGCCGGGCGCTGGAGATCGGCTACCGGCACATCGACACCGCCCAGATGTACGGCAACGAGGCCGGGGTCGGCGAGGCCGTCCGCGCCTCCGGGCTGGACCGGGGCGAGGTCTTCGTGACCAGCAAGCTCAACAACGGCTTCCACCGCCCCGAGGAGGCCCGCAGGGCGTTCGAGTCGACGCTGTCCGCGCTGAAGACGGACTACGTCGATCTGTTCCTCATCCACTGGCCGCTGCCCACCCGCTACGACGGCGACTTCGTCTCCACCTGGAAGACGCTTGAGGAGTTCCAGCGCGACGGCCGGGCCCGCTCGATCGGGGTGTCGAACTTCCAGGTGCCGCACCTGGAGCGGCTGGCCGCCGAGGCCGACGTGGTGCCGGCGGTCAACCAGATCGAGGTGCACCCCTACCTCACCAACGAGCAGGTGCGCGCGTACGGCAGCAAGCACAACATCCTCACCGAGGCGTGGTCCCCGATCGCCCAGGGCAGGGTGCTCGACGATCCAACGATCGTGGACGTCGCCGAGCAGGTGGGCCGTACCCCCGCCCAGGTGGTGCTGCGCTGGCACGTGCAGCGCGGCGACATCGTCTTCCCGAAGTCGACCACCCCGAAGCGGATCGAGGAGAACTTCCAGATCTTCGACTTCACCCTGGACGACACGGCGATGGAGCGGATCAGCGGGCTGGACAAGGGCGAGGCCGGACGGACCGGCCCGAACCCGGACGAGTTCGACTACATCCCCGCCTGAGCGGCACCGGCCGCCGCGCGGCGCGACCCACCGGGGCGGGACCCGACTGCACGGGTCCCCGCCCCGGCGGCTCCGCTTCTCGGCGATGCCGACCGGTTCCGCAGGACCGGGGCCGGTATGGGTGGGGTGGACGCTGTCGAGCTGATGACGCAACCGAATCATCAGTTCCCTCATTGATGAACGTGCATACATGCCCGTAGCATCCGGGGCATGCGTGCCCGCCCCCTCACCGCCACCGCCACCCTCGCCGCGCTGGTGAGCCTGCTCGCGGTAGGCGTCGCCCGCGCCGACGACACCCCGGCGCTGACCACCCCCGGCGCACCCGTGGTGGTCGCCAACGACCCGCACCGGCTCAGCCTGACCTGGACCCCGTCGACGTGGAAGGGCGAGCCGGGCGGCCCGATCACCTACGACGTGCGCTCGCCGATCGGGCCGAACGCCTACCGGGGCCTGGGCAGCACGCAGACCAACGCCGTCACCCTGACCGACCTGGCCCCCGGCACCGACTACCGGATCGCGCTGCAGGCGTACGCCCTCGGCGGCTACTCCGACACCTCGGCGGTCACCACCGTGCGCACCGCGTACGGGCGGGCGAAGGTCGACTACCTCAACCTCGACTGGGCACCCACCGACAACCAGGCCCAGTTCCGGATCAACATCACCAACACCGGCGGCCGACCGCTGGACCTGACCACCGTGCGGGTCCGCTACCACCTGCGTTTCGAGAACGGCAACGCCGCCCTGACCACCGAGTGCGACTGGGCGACGCTCGGCTGCGACCACATCCGGCGTACCCTCCAGTACTTCCCGCCGCCCGCGCCGCCGCCCGGCCCCAGCCCGACGCCGACCGTCTACCCGGTGCCCGGGACGCCCTTCCCCGGCTGGGTGGAGCTGACCTTCGACACCGGCGTGCTGGCCCCCGGCGCGTCCTCCGGGCCGATCCAGCTCCGGCTGCACCGGCCCAACTGGACCACGATCGACGAACGCGACGACCCGAGCTGGCAGGCGGCCACCGGCGCGTGGACCGCCAACAGCCGGATCACCCTCGACGTCGACGGGGTCCGCGAGTACGGCGACAACTGGGGCTGACCGCCGTCAAGCATGGGCCTCCCCGGCGACGGCGCGCTGGGCCGCGACGATCGTGGCGACCGGCAGGCCCAGGCCGCAGAGCACGGCCGCCAGGTAGTCCAGCACCCGCCAGTGCTGCTCGTCGGTCAACCCGAGCCGCCGCCACGCCCCGCCGGCCGCCCGCCCACCGCCGCCGGGGCCCAGGCCGCCACCCGGCCCGCCGAGCGCCGGGGCCAGTTGGGCGGTCAGCCGGCCGGCCAGCCGGGGCCGGTCCAGCCCGATCAGGTACGGCGCCAGCTCGGCGTCCGCCGCGACCAGGCGCAGCCAGCGGATCACCACCGCGCGCACCCCGGCCGGCCCGAGCCAGTCGAACGCGCTCCGGGGGCAGGTGACCAGTTCCGTCGTCCGCACACCCCTCAGTACGGATCGTCGCGTACCCGCAGTTCACCGTCCCGTCGTCGGACGGTGCCCGGCCAGGAACGTCATGGTGGTCTGGTTGGCGGCCCAGCCGTCGGGGAACTTCACCGGCACGTCCAGGTGCACCGACTCCGTCGACGGATGGGCGTCCAGCAGCTCACCGATGCCGGCGCGGGCCACCACGATGCAGGCGTGCCGGTGCCGGGAAGTCAGCACACACAGCCGTCCCGACTCCAGGTGGAAGTTCGTCGCGTCCCGCCGGCCGGACAGCGGGTGCAGCACGATCGTCACGTCGTACTCCCGGCCCTGGAGCCGGTTGGCGGTGTCCACCGTGACGTCCGCCCCGGCCGGGCCGAGGTGGGCGCGGATCGCGGCGACCTGGTCGCGGTGCGCCGCGCCGACGGCGATCCGATCGGCGGTCACCGGCACGCCCGCCGGGGCGTGCTCGGAGACCGCGACCGCGCCCCGGGCCAGCACCCGCAGGGCGAGCGCGGCGCACGCCGCGGCGGCCTCCGCATCGGTACGCAGGGTGTGCCGGGCCGGCAGCTCGTGCAACGCCCAACCGACGCCGGCGGCCAACTCCACCGCCGCGTCGAGCGCGTCGCCCGGCCCCGGCCGGGTCAGCGTCAACGCCCGGTCGGCCGGGCCGGTGCCGGCGCGGAAGCCGGTGAACGGGTAGAACGCCGCCGCGACCACCGGGGCCGCCGAGGCCGGCAACCGCCAGGACACCGGCAGCCGGTGCACCGGCAGGTCCGGGTTGTGCCGCAGCAGCACCGCCACCGCCGCCTGCATCGGATCCCAGCTCAGGCCCGTCCAGCGCAGCGTCTCGACCGTGGAGAACGGGTCGAGCTGCCCGGGATCACCCACGAACAGCGCCCGCTCGAACCGCCCGGCCACCCGCAGCAGGGCGTCCGAGCGCATCTGGTACGCCTCGTCGACGATCGCCCACGGCCACCGGCCGTCGGTGACCGTGGCCCACTTCGCCGCCGTACCGATGGTGACGGCCGGATCGCCCAGATCGGCGACCTTCGACGCGACCCGGACCGTGTCGTGCCCCCGCACCCGCTCCGACGGCCGGTAGTCGGTCGCCGACAACCGGCCGATGCGCAGCTCGGGGGCCTTGGTGGCGAGCCGGTCGATGAGATCGTCGACCTGCTCGTTGGTCTGCGCCACGATCATCAGCGGCTCACCGGCGGCGGCCAGCTCGGCGGCGGCCCGCACCACCAGGGTCGACTTGCCGGCCCCGGGCGGGGAATCGACCACCACGCCCCGATGGTCGCCCGAGCGCAGGTCGGCCAGGACGGCCGCGACGACCCGTTCCGCCTCGACGGCGGGCGGCACCTCAAGCCCGAGCATCGGCCTCTCCTCCCCAGCGTTCCCGGCACCCTACCGGCCCGCGCCGACAGGACGTCGTAGTCACACCTTCCTGGTACGACAGCGCTACCAGGAAAGGACGCCCGAATGATCAGCTTGAGCGACGGTGACCTGCTCACCGCCGATGCCGAAGCGCTCGTCAACGCCGTCAACACGGTGGGGGTGATGGGCAAGGGGATCGCCCTCCAGTTCAAGCACGCCCACCCCGCCAACTACGCCGCCTACCGGGCCGCCTGCGCGGCGGGCGAGGTGCGGCTGGGCGGGATGTTCGTGGTCGACTCCGGCCGGTCCGGCAGGCACCGCTATGTCATCAACTTCCCCACCAAGGGGCACTGGCGGGCCAGTTCGAAGCTGCCCGACATCCGGTCGGGCCTGACCGACCTCGCCCGGGTCGTCCGGGAGCGGCAGATCCGTTCGATAGCGGTGCCCGCCCTCGGCTGCGGCGCCGGCGGCCTCGACTGGACGGTGGTCGAGCCGATGATCACACAGGCGTTCGCCGACCTGCCCGACGTGCGGGTGCTGCTGTTCCCCCCGGCCGGCGCTGTTGCCCGGTCCTGAACCTACGCCCGGCGGACCTGCTCCTGCCTCACCACGGAGCCTGCGGGGCTGCCGGATCGGGCAGGTGGAGACGATCCACGGGCACCCCGGCCAGGGGCAGCCAGCGGCGGGCGTCGTCGAGCATCGCGGGCGGGCCGCAGACGTACACCTGCTGGTGGGGTTGGTGGTGGCGCAGCGCGGTGGTGAGCGCGTCGCCCTGCTCGGTCGGGTGCGCCTCGGGGTCGTCGGAGAAGACGGGCACGATGGTCAGCCAGTCGTGGGCGCACTGGAGCTTGTCGAGGACGATAGGGTCGTAGAGGTCGAAAAAGGTGCGGGCACCGACGACCAGGGTGACCCGGCGGCCGTCGGGGGCGGCGGCGACCTGCTCGACCAGGGCGCGCAGCGGGGCCAGACCGGTGCCGCCGGCCACCAGCAGCAGGTCACCGTCGCGTAGGTGCTGGCCGGTGTCGCGGGGCGGCCCGAGCCAGACCACGTCACCGGGGTTCATCTCGTGGGCGAGGCTGACCGAGACGCTGCCGGCGGGGATGGCACGAACGTGCAGCTCGACGGTGCCCTCGGGGCGGGGCGCGTTGGCGGGGGAATACCAGCGCCACCGACCGGGATTGCGCGCCGTGCTGACGGCGACGGCCTGGCCGGGCCGGTAGCGCAGCCGCCGCCACGGCCGTACCGTCAGGACGGCGATGTGGTCGCCGGGGATGTCGCGGGCGAGCACCTGGGCAGGCCGCCACGGCGGATCGTCGTCGGCCCGCCCCGCCGCCTGCCGCAGCAACTCCACCGGCACCTCGGCACCGGCCAGCGCGCTGATCAGCTTGGCATGCGGCAGCAACGCGAACCGGCGGAAGGCATGGCCCAGCACGGTCAGCGTCACCGCCTGCGCCGCCGGCTCCGGGTCGGTGGCGAGCCGGCGGAGCGTGGCGATCAACAGCTCGGCATCGTGGGCGGCGAGCCGATCCGGCAGCGCCGACCGCAACTCGTCGGCCTCCCTCACCGGGCCACCGCCCGCCGCACCCGGGCGATCCGCCCTTCGGGCAGGTCGGCCGCCCAGCACACCCCGACCAGGTAGTCACCGATGCGCCGATGCTGCTCCTCGGACAGGCCGAGCCCACCCCAGGCGTCCGCCGGCTCCCCGGCGAGCGCGGCGGTCACGCTCTCCGTGAGGTGCGCGGCCAGCCGGACCCGATCCACCCCGACGAGGTACGGCGACAGCTCCGCGTCCGCCGTCACCAGCCGCAACCACCGGTGGACGATCTCCTGCGGCGTCACGCCCCCGGTTGTGACCTGCGCACGCGGGTGCGGAGTGTGTTCTCTCCCCTGTTCGTCAGTGGCGGGGACGGGGAGGTCTGTTACGGCGGCGTTCATGGTGTCTGCGACCCCTGTACGTCGGCGGGAGGGTGACGGGCGCCGGGGCGGGCGGGGACGAGGGCGCGTCGTTCGGATCGACACGCCCCCGGAGCCCGGCACCCGCCCCGGGCCATGCATCAACCCTGGTCAGACGGTTCCGCCGAGGACATGACCACGGACTGCACCTGCGCGGTCACCGCGCTGCACCAACTGCCGATACAGTGCACGTTGACCTAACTCGACATGAGCTGAGGCGGCACCATGGCGACCGTGCAGCGATGGAGCGGTCAGGAGAGTAGGACCCTCCGCCATGCCCTCCGTATGAGCATCCGCGACTTCGCGTCACACCTCGGCGTGGCCGAGCGGACGGTGTCCAAGTGGGAAGCCGGCGGAGCTGGCGTCACTCCACGCCCTGAGATGCAATCTGCCCTCGACACCACGCTGGGCAAAGCTCCGGCGGAGGCGCGGGACCGCTTCACGGCCGCACTGCGAGCCGAAACACCATTCCCCACCGACACGCCTGACGTGCCGGTCAGCGACGCGACACAACTCGGTGACCTCGTCGCCGTCTTTTCGAGCCGATCAGAGTTCTCCGCCCGGATCTCACCCGACCATCTTCTGGGCGGCGCGAAGACGGTTCGCGCTGTCGGACTCTCGCTCAACCTGCTTGCTCAGGGCTTCGCCGACAGCCAGTGGCGTGACCTTCTCGAGTCAGGTGGACGGGCCCGCTGCCTGTTCCTCGACCCCGCAGGGTCGGCCGTCCAGGCACGCGAGGCAGAGGAAGGCTTCTCGCCAGGTCAGCTCTCCGGCCTGACCAAGCTGAACATCGAGACGTTGATGCGGGTCCGGGAGCGGCTGCCGGAAGGACTACGTGACCGCCTGGAGTTGGCCGTCTACGACGACACGCTCCGTTTCAACGTGGTCCTGGCAGATGACCTCTGTGTCGCGCAGCCGTACCTGCCGGTAAGTCGAGGGGTCGATTCCCCGACGTTCGTCGTCAGACGCCAGGAGGACCGGGCCTGCCTGTATCCGATCTTCGAGCAGTTCTTCGAGGCGCAGTGGCAGCGCGGGCGGCGGTTGTGAGCGACTACCGACACCTGCTTCCGGTGGCGGAGGAGGCAGTGGCACGGGCAGCCGAGATGATGCGGCACCGATCCCCCGGCGCCCTCACCGCCAAAGGTGAGCGGGACTTCGCGTCGCAGCTCGACTACGAGATCGAGCGAGAAGTTCGTGCCTTCCTCCAGGCCGCCACTCCGGAGATCGGCTTCCTCGGCGAGGAAGACGGGCTCCAGGGCACCGGCGAGATGCAGTGGGTGCTCGACCCGATCGACGGGACGGCCAACTTCGTGCGCGGCATCCCGCTGTGCGCGGTATCGCTGGGGCTGTTGCACGGCAATGATGCGGTCCTCGGCGTCATCGAGGTGCCGTTCCTTGGCAACCGGTATGTCGCCGCCCGAGGCAACGGTGCGACAGTCGATGGAAAGCCCATCCGGGTGAGCGACACCAGCAGGCTGAGCGATGCGGTAGTGGCGATCGGTGACTATGCCGTCGGCTTGGACGCCGCCAGCAAGAACCGCGCACGGCTCGCCTTGACAGCACGGTTGGCCGAGGCAGCGCAGCGAGTTCGGATGACTGGGACCGCAGCCCTAGACCTTGCCTGGCTGGCCGAAGGCCGGATCGACGCGGCGCTAACCCTGTCCAATCATCCGTGGGACATGACGGGCGGAACGGCTATCGCTCGGGAAGCGGGTGCGGTTGTCGTCGACCGTAATGGAAGCCACCACTCCCCCCTCTCGACCGTCACCCTTGGCATCACTCCCAGCCTAGCCAAACAGGTGCTGATGCTGGTCAGCGCCGCCCCACCTGAGGACGATCACGACCCCACGAATCTGACATAAATGACGCTCGGTCGCATGAGAATGAGTCGTTAGCAAATCAAGCTATGCCTGCGCCTCGCGAACAAAAGGGTGAGCGGACGGAACGAAACCTTGATAGAGTTCCGGCCACCGTTGGAACGGTTCATTACCGAGCAACTCAAACGCCCTGCCGGTGCTCCAGAAATGGAGAATCACAGTAGAGAGATGGGAAGCAGTAATAGGGCGAGGACTTTGAAGCATCTCCCCGGCCAGCAATTCTTCGCTCAGGAAGCAGCGGCCCATACGATCGGGAGCACCAACCGAGATCAGAAGCCCGTCCGTCCCCGGCTCATCTTTTCGCGAAACATGAGCCTGAAGTCGCGCCCATTCGTCCGAAATGTCGTGATCGGATTGGAAGGCAAGCCCTAAATTCATTCCAGTCATAGCATAGAGCCCACTTGCAGGAGCCGATCCCATCAACGGCATAGCATAGAAGCTCACGTCGTCCACTGTCCTGACAATACTAGAAGTATCCAATACCAGCGGTGGTGCATCCCCTTCAAACAGGGATGACTGGCGATCTGGACGGAAGGCGACAAGCGCTTCAATTAGCCGATCATGGGCTGCACTGTCGTGGTCCCTGAAAGGAAGGCTAGCCACATCCTCGGCTGCACCAAACCACATGTAGACCTGAAAACCGGAAAGGTGCCCAACCCTGTGCCTTTGCTGTTGAGCCACCTCTGACGCGACCTTGAAGAATAGAGCCTGAGCCTGCCGCCTTTGGGATACCGTAAAAGCAGTAAGCTCCCATCCAAATCTGCCACCTCGGTGATGGGCAAGAAGATCCGGAGGATCGCCACCCT
The DNA here is from genome assembly GCF_016900955.1 of Micromonospora humidisoli. Lineage (NCBI taxonomy): Bacteria > Bacillati > Actinomycetota > Actinomycetes > Micromonosporales > Micromonosporaceae > Micromonospora > Micromonospora humidisoli. The sequence goes on along the minus strand of NZ_JAFEUO010000001.1, from coordinate 353,912 downwards.
CCACGATCGCTTCATACAACTCTTCACCTGTCGCAATCTTGTGATCTGTGGCGAAGCGCTGCATATGCAGTAGCTCGTGTTCAAACTTTCCGATACGAGCAGTAGTGCGAATCCAAGCAAGCGGGCTTTCATACACGAGGGTCAGCTTCTCTGCACCTCGGATATCCGTCCCCTTGAAGCCCGCCACCAATGGACCGCCCCACGGGTCAGCGATGACAAATATGTCGCGTATTGTGGCTTCGGATTTCACTGCGAAGGGAAGGAACATCAGATAGTTCTTCGGTGCCGGCAACGTTGACATGATCGGACATCATTCCGAAGACCCTCGAAGTTGACAAGCCAGAATATTGATTTACGACTGTCGGAGCGTACAGCTCTGCTTGTCCGTACAACGAGCACAGGTCCGCTAACCTCCACCCTCATGAACGAGCCTGAGGTGGGCACCTACGAGCATCTGATCACTCGGCGACTCGCCACCCACCTCCACCACCTCGACCCGGCTCACATCCAGCACCATCCCCTGGACCCCGCCGATGCCCACCAGCCCCTCACCCGTCACCTCGCCGCCCTGATCAGCCGTGCCCTGCAAGCCGTTCCCAACGGCGATGACAAGCTCCGCCACCAGGTCGAGCTGACCAACCGGATCGCGGAGGCCATCGCCACGCTCAGCCCCGCCTCGACCGACCAGCACGACCAGATCGCCGACGCCAGAAACCTCCTGCACGCCATCGCCGCCCCACCCACGCCCCCGGCGCAGCCGACCTTCCCGCAGCGCCCCACCACCCCGCTCTCCACCGGCGCACTGCTGGTCAACGGCAAGCACCAGCCGCGCATCGGCCACGAGGTCAACCACGAGATGGCCTCGGCGCAGCACGTCGACCTGCTCTGCGCGTTCATCAAGTGGCACGGCCTGCGCATCGTCGAACCGGCGATTCGGGAGCTGATCCGGCGCGGGGGCACACTGCGGGTCATCACCACCACCTACCTGGGCGCGACCGACCAACGCGCCCTCGACCGGCTCGCCGAGCTCGGGGCCGACATCAAGGTCTCCTACGAGACCAGGACCACCCGACTACACGCCAAGGCGTGGCTGTTCCGCCGCCGCCACGGGCTGACCACCGCGTACGTCGGGTCGAGCAACCTGTCGAAAGCCGCGCTGGTCGATGGGGTGGAGTGGAACGTCCGGATCTCGAACGTCGAGCAGCCGCACGTCATCGACACGTTCACCGCCACGTTCGAGGACTACTGGAACGACCCGGCGTTCGAGACCTACGACCCGGGTAGGGACGCCGACCGGTTGCGGCGGGCGTTGAGCGGGGAACGCCGCCCCGACGAACCGACGCAGATCGCCAACCTGGACGTGCGGCCGTACCCGTACCAGGCGGAGATCCTGGCCGACCTGGACGCCGAGCGGCAGGTGCACGGCCGGCACCGCAACCTGGTGGTGATGGCGACCGGCACCGGCAAGACGGTGGTGGCGGCGCTGGACTACCGGCGGCTACACAGAAACAGGACCGTCGACTCGTTGCTGTTCGTCGCCCACCAGGAGCAGATCCTCCGGCAGAGCCTGTCGACGTTCCGGCAGGTCATGGGGGACGGCAGCTTCGGCGAGACCCTGGTGGCCGGCCAGGTGCCGACGCACTGGACGCACGTCTTCGCCTCCGTCCAGTCGCTGCACCGGCGGGAGATCGACCCGCAGGCGTACGACATGGTGATCGTCGACGAGTTCCACCACGCGGAAGCGCCGACGTACGCCCGGTTGTTGGCGCGGCTTGCTCCGCGCGTACTGCTGGGGCTCACCGCGACGCCCGACCGGGCCGACGGCGGCGACGTGCGGCGGTGGTTCGACGGCCGCGCGGCCGTGGAGCTGCACCTGTGGGACGCGTTGGAGCGGCAACTGCTCGCGCCGTTCCAATACTTCGGGGTGCACGACGACACGGATCTGTCGCACCTGCGCTGGCGGCGCGGCCAGGGGTACGACCTGGCGGATCTCGACGACGTCTACACCGGTGACGACGCACGGGCGCGAATCATCCTCCGGGCCGTTCGGGACACCGTGGACACCGATCGGATGCGGGCGCTCGGGTTCTGCGTGGGCATCGGGCACGCCGAGTTCATGGCGGACTGGTTCACCAGGCACGGCGTACCGTCGGCGGCGGTGACCTCGCGGGTCGACCGGGCGGAGCGCGACCGGCTGCTGCGGGAGTTCCGGGCCGGGACGCTGCGGGTGCTGTTCACCGTCGACCTGTTCAACGAGGGTGTCGACCTGCCGATGGTCGACACGATTCTGATGCTGCGGCCCACCGAGAGCGCCACCATCTTCCTCCAGCAGTTGGGCCGTGGGCTGCGCCTCGACGACGACAAGCCGTGCCTGACCGTGCTCGACTTCATCGGCGGGCAGCACGCCAACTTCCGGTTCGACCTGCGGTGGCGGGCGCTGACCGGGGTCAGCCGCCGAGCCGTCAGAGCCGCCGTCGAGCAGGACTTCCCGTCGTTACCCAGCGGCTGCCACGTGCAGCTCGACCGGGTCGCCAAGGAGATCGTGCTCGACAACCTGCGCACCGCGCTGCCCACGTCCAAGAAGGGCCTGGTGGCCGAGCTGCGGCAGCTCGGTGACGTGAGCCTCGCCGAATTCCTGCGGGAGACCGGCCTGGAGATCGAGGACGTCTACCGGTCGGCGTCGGCCGGCGGATGGACCGGGCTGCGGCGGCTCGCCGGCCTCGACACCTCCGCACCCGGCCCGGCCGACCGCGAGTTGGGCCGGGCCATCGGCCGGATGCTGCACCTGGACGACGTTGACCGGCTCGACCTGCTGGCCCGGGTCGCCGCCGGTTCACCGCCGCCTGCCGGCCGGCTGTGGCACATGCTGCACTTCGACCTGTGGGGGCCGCAGGTGCCGCTGACCGCCCGGGAGGAACGGCTCAAGTGGCTGTGGGCGGAGCCGGCCCGCTGCGCCGAGTTGCGTCAGGTCGCCGAGGTGCTGCGGGAGCGCATCCACCGGGTCACCGCGCCGGTCGGCGTGCTGCGGGTGCACGCCCGGTACAGCCGCAACGAGGCGTGCGCGGCGTTCGGCATGACCAACCCCGGATCGTTGCGGGAAGGGGTGAAGTGGTTGGAGGCTGAACAGGCGGACCTGTTCTTCGTCACCCTGGTCAAGTCGGAGCAGCACTACTCCCCCACCACGATGTACGCCGACCGGGCGATCACCGAGCGGCTGTTCCAGTGGGAGTCGCAGAGCACCACCTCGGAGTCGTCCCCTACCGGTCAGCGGTACGTCCACCACGCGGCACGGGGTTCGACGGTGCACCTGTTCGTGCGGGAGACCCGGGTGCCGGATCGGGACCTCGGCGCACCGGCCTACCTGTACGCCGGCCCGATGACCTACCGGCAGCACAGCGGGGAACGGCCGATGCGGATCGTCTGGGAGTTGGCGACCCCGCTGCCCGCCGACCTGTACGCGGCGGCCCGCACCATCGCCGCCTGAGGGGCGATGACAGCAATTCTGGTGGCGGAGGACCCATGGATGGTCTACCTCGTACGGCAGGGGGAGCGTCGTCGGCACCGGGCGCCCACACCCGTGGCGAGGTGGGCTGCCCGGTACCCAGCCCGAATCAGCTGTGTTGCGCCCGCTCGAAGAGTGGGCGGGTGATCGCCGTGCTGAACTGCGGCCCCACCAGGTAACGCTTCCCCGGAATGTAGCCGTGGGAGTTGTCGCCGACGACGGTGCCGAGCCCGGTGTGCCGGTCGAAGTTCGTGAGTCGCGGGCCGCCGCTGGAGCCGCCGCCCATCACGCATGCGGTGCCCCACTGGCCTGGCGGCTCCGGCCAGTCCTCGGTCGACTGCTGCTCCACCGCCCGGCCGGCGCAGTAGGCGAGTCGCTCACCGGTGTATTCCGGCAGCCCCTCGCGGGCCTCGTCGGAACTGGCCCGGGGGTAGCCGAACTGGTGCACCACCCGCGCGCCCGGCACGTCGTAGCCGATCCGCTGGGCGACGCCGACCGCGTCCTGCACCCGGCGTCCGTCGCTGTTCGGGTGGAGCACCACGAACGCCTGGTCGTACGAGTCGTACAGGCTCTCGATCTGGTCGTTGAGCAGCCACGTCGACGGGGCCACCGACAGCCGGGCGACGAACCTGCCGTACGGCGCCCGGCCGTCGGTGTAGCCGGGGACGAACAGCACGTTGGCCGACCATTGGTTGTCCTCACCGATGAGGTCGGTGTTGTTGACGCAGTGCGCGGCGGTCACCACCGTGCTGCGGTTGGCGCTGTCCAGCACCGTCGCCGTGCAGCTGGCGTCCTCGCCGTGGTCGGTGAAGAAGAGCCTGCCGACGGTACGCGACACGGCGTCCGCCCGGGTCCATGGTGCGCCGTCCGGCTTTGCCACGGGCGGCACCTGCGCCGACGGGGTCTTCAGAGCCGCTATCCGCTGCGGCGTCCAGTACGCCAGCACTGCCTGCCGCTCGGCGGCGGTGACGGCGACGGCGTGGGTGGCGACCGTTCCGGGAGCGGCGGTGGCGGGCTGCTGAGCGAGCCCGGTCAGAGTCGTCGTCACGAGCGCGGTGACCGCTCCCGCGACGCCCACGCGACGACGCAGGCCGGGGGTTGGCTTCGATGTCATGACGGGGAACGTACGGCCGGATTGTCAGGAAATCGTTGGCGCGCCTTTCCCGGATCGGTCTCGACTCAACGTGCTCCGGTGCGAGGGGTCGGCGCTCAGGCCGCCTCGGTGTTCGGCGTGAACCTGACATCGAGCCGCATGTCGAGGGCGCCGGCCAGCCGCTCCAGGACAGGCAGAGTGGGTATCGTCCCGCCAGCCTCGAACCGCGCCACGGCGGACTGCGTCATCCCGGCGGCTCGCGCCAACTGACTCTGGCTCCAGCCGCCGCGCTCGCGCAGGTGCCGAACCTCCTGGCCCAGCTCGAAAGCGATCCTGGTCGCCTCATACGCCTCGACCGCTCCAGGCTCAGCCAGTCGACGGTCGCGCAGATCGTTCCAGTCGACGCGATCACTCATCGTTCTGCCCCCTCGTTCACGATGTGCCGCTCCGCCATGCACCGCTCAAGCGTCCGGCGAGCCCGCAGGATCTCCCGGCCATAGCATTGATGCTATAAACCGAGGTAAATCACACGCCGTCAGCGACGACCGCGTGTCGCGTGACGTGTCCCGCTCGACGTGACTGCGGGGAGGGGCGTCAGCCGGAAGCGGTCGTCAGAACGAGGACGCCTCCGCGGTCCGGCTCCCTCCGATGCCCAACTCCTCGATGAGCTGCCACAGCGGCGTCAACGCCGCCTCCGGGTCCCGGCTGAACACGCTGCCCCGGATCCGGACGAACACGCAGTTGCCGACCCGTTCCAGCACCGCCTGCCGGCGCATGTCACTCTCCCACTGCTCCGGCCCGTGGTAGGCGTCCCCGTCGCACTCGATCGCCAGCCGCCGCCCGTCCGGCGCGGGCAGCACGAAGTCGATCCGGTACGAGCCGATCCGGAACTGCGGCAACGGCCGCAAGCCCCGGCGCAGCATCCGCCGCAGCACCTCGCGTTCGAAGTCGCTGTCGCAGCGCCGCTCCAGGTCGACGTAGGACTCCTCGGCGGTGGTGACGTTCTGGCAGTAGCGCAGCAGCAGCCCTCGGGCGTCGTCGGGGCGCAGGTCGTCGGGCTGCACCGAGTGGAACACCCAGAGCTGGTCGCGGGCCCGGGAGGCGGCGACGTTGACCCGACGGTGGTGGTCGCGTTTGGTGAACGCGGCGACCGGCCCCTGGTGCGGGGAGACGACCGTCGACACCAGCACCACGTCGCGTTCGTCGCCCTGGAAGGTGTAGGAGTCGCCGACGCGCAGCCGACGGCGTTCCATCTCCTCCGCGCCGATCTCCTCGCGCAGCCGGGCCAGCAGGTAGAGGGCCTGCCCGCTGGTGCTGAGCAGGCTGACCACGCCGACGCTGCGGCCCGCGTACGCCGGATCGGCGACGATCGCGGCGACCCGGCCGACAAGAGCTTCGGCCTCGGCGACGTTGACGTTGCCGTAGCCGGGCAGGTCCTGGCGGACGCCCTCGGGCACGTGCACGGCGACGACCGGGTCACCGATGCCGGCGGGCCGGTCGGTGCGCAACGGTTCGATCTCGCCGCCGTAGTAGGTGTCGCTGGAGAACCCGATGATCGCCGGCACCGACCGGAAGTGCTCGGTGAGCAGGATGCGCTCGGGCGAGCGGCGGACCGCGTGGTCGTAGAGGCTGCTCTCCGGGTCGAAGTGCTCGGCCGACGGCACGTCCACCAGATGTGAGTTGATCAGGCCGGTGACGCTGCCGACGAAGGAGAGCTGCGGCCCGATCTGCTGGTCGTCGCCGACCACGACGGCCCGTTCGGCGAGGGTGAGGACGGGCAGGGCGAACAGGTCGGCCTGCGACGCCTCGTCGACGATGACCACGTCGAAGCGCGCGCCCCCGGCGAACTGTTCGATGGCCCGGTCGACGGACATCACCCACACCGGGACGGCGTCCACGGCGGCGGTCATCGCCTTCTGGGCGTGGCCCTGCCACTGGGCGGCGTTCTTCCCCGTCCCCTTGCCGATCTTGCGCAGGGCGGTGGTCCAGTCGGCGAGGGCGGCCCGCCGCCGGTCGTCCAGCGCCAGCGACACCTCCAGCCAGGCGGACGCGACCACGAGTTCCCGGGTGAGCTGGCGGATGCGTTCCCGGGTGCGGTCGGCGCGCCGGCCCAGAGCCACCGGGTCGACGCTGCCGACGACCTGGTCGAACCAGGTCTGCGCGCGCCGCCACCGCCACCGGTCGAGGCAGTCCGCGCCGGTGCCGTGCAGGGCGACGGCGGTGCCGTCCTCGAACTGGGTGGTCCAGTCCGGGGCGACGGGCCGCAGCCGGCCGGTGAGCGTGGCGAAGCGTTGCGCCTCGGGGCGCAGGGCGGCGAGCCGGCGCACCTCGTCGAGCAGGGCGTCCCAGCCGTCGAGGTCGCCCTGGTAGGCGTGGTCGAGCAGCCGCCACAGGTCGCTGGCCTCCACCCCGGACATGCCGCGCTGGAGCAGCGCGTCGAGCCGGTGCTCCTCGGCCACCAACTCGTCATGGACGAACACCGCCGTGGCCCGGCCGAGCAGGGCGATCAGCGCCGTCAGCCGGCGTACGTCGACGGTGTGTTCGGCGCGCGGCAGCACCCGGCGGACGGTGCGCAGCAGCGTCGGCCAGCGCCGCCGGTCCCAGTCCAGCGCGGTGGCGGCGGCGGTGAGCAGCTGGCCGGTCCAGTATTCCGGCTCGTCGCCGACCTCGGCGGGCAGGCCGAGCGGCGCGCGCCACTGCGCCCACCGGGTGGCCAGCGCCTGCCGCAGCCGACGCCGGGTCACGTACGCGACGACGACGTCGACGTCCTCGGCGCTGCGCAGCACCTCGCCGTCGATCCGGCAGTCGGTGGCGATCCGGGCCAGGGTGCCCTGGAAGAGCTTGTTGACGCCCTTGCCGGCGGCGAAGCGTTGCCGCAGCTCGTCGAGCAGCGCCAGCAGTCGGCGCGGCTCGGTCAGGTGGAGCTCGGCGACGGCGACCTCATGCCCGGCGACGACCCGGGCGGCGGCGGCCAGGTCGGCCAGCGCCTGCTGGCTGGCGGCCACGTGGTCCTCCCACCGGATCCGCCAGTTCGCGTCGGCCTGCAACAGCGCGCCGAGCCGGTCGGTCCACGCGCCCTCCCGCTCGGTGAGCAGGGTCGCCGCCTCCCGGAGCTGCCCGCCCAGCTCCTCCAGGGCGGGCTGCCCGACGGCGCGTACCTCGGCGATCAGCACCCCGGCGTCGGCGAGCCGGTCCAGTTCGTGCCGGGTCGCGGCCAGCTCCCGGCGGTCGTCCCGGATCGCCTCGGCGGTCGGCAGGTCGGCCACCGTCGGCAGCTCCCGCAACGCCTGCGCGCGGTCGGCTCGCCGGGTACGCCTGGCGATGTCGAGCAGGTCGCTGAACTCCTCCCCGGTCAGCGGGGCGGCCAGGTCGGGGGCGAGCGGGTCGGGGATGTCGCCGTAGCGGTCGGCCCGCTCGCGCAGCCACGCGCCGACGTCGCCGGGGGACAGCCGGATGCCGTCGATCTCGTACCTGGCGGATTCGTGTTCGGCGAGCGCGCGCAGGCCGGCCAGGGCGAGCCCGAGGTCCCGTTCGGCCTCCTCCAGTTGCCGGCGCAGCCGGTCGACCCGCTGCTGTTCGGCGCGACGGTCCAGGGTGGCGCCCCGGTCGGAGAGTTCCCGGGCGGCGAGCTGGAGCTGCACCAGCTGGTCGGCGGAGCGGCCGAGCACGGCCAGGCAGAGCGGCTGGATCTCCGCCGGCAGGCCGTCGCGCAGCACCCGCAGCGGGTCCTCCTTCTGCGCGACGACGAGCACCCGTTTGCCGTGCGCCATCAGGTGGCAGATCAGGTTGCGGATGGTGTGCGTCTTGCCGGTGCCGGGCGGCCCCTGCACGGCGACGTTGCGGTGCTGGGCGAGCCGGCGGGCGATGGACTCCTGCGCCTCGTTGGTGGGCAGCGGCATGAGCAGCCGCTCCCCCAGCGGCTGCCACCGCTGCGGCTCGTCGTGCGGCATCTCCAGCCGGCTCGGCTCGTGGGCGAGGATCGCGGCGAGCGCGCCGATGCCGGTGGTGTCGCCGGCGAGCAGCCGGGCCCGCAGCTCCTCCAGGAAACGGCGCAGCATCCGCTGCCGGGGTCGGACGAACAGCACCCCGGTGTCGTGCACGTACCCGCCGGTGGGGGCGGGGGCGTCGGCGTCGCGCAGCACCGGGTCGTGGCCGAGGCGGCGCAGCGCCCGTTCGAAGAACTCCCGCCTGTCGAACTCCGCCCAGACGTCGAGGTCGAGCTGCCCGCCGGACCCGGCCAGGGCCAGCAGTTGCCGCAGGTACCGTTCGTCGAGGCCGGTCAGCGGGTCGGTCTGCAACCGGGCCGGCCCCTGCGGCACCACCCGTACGACCGACCGGTCCGGGTCGTACTCGACGGCGACCGGGGTCACCACCAGCGGATACCGCACCTGGTGGCCGGCGACCTCGGTGTGGATGACGCCGTGACCCCAGACGAGTTCGTGGCTGGCGGCGGTCATGTCGACCCGGTGCATCAGGTCGAACAGGGCGCGGTGCAGTCGGCGTACCCGGTCGGTGCGGGCGGCCTGCTCGGCCCAGGGCCGCCAGTCCTGCTCCCGCCACTGCTCGAAGCGGGGCCGCAGCCGCGCGATGGTCTCCTCGTCGCCGGTCAGCCTCGGCTCGGCCGGGTAGGGCGGGGTGTCGGCGAGGTGCGCGACGAACTCGACGGGGGTCTTCAGCCGTCGGGGGGTCGCCGGTAGGCCGACCTGGAGCCAGCTCACCCCGTCGGCCGAGACGCCCACCTGGCAGTCCGGGTGCTCGGGCAGGTCGTGCTGCCAGAACACGTCCGCTGTGGGCACCGCGCGGGCCGGCTTCTCCAGTTGGGCACGCACGGCCATCAGGTAGTCGACCAGCGCGGTGGTGCGCTCCAGGATCAGCGCGGGCGATTCGATGTCGGACGTGGCGCGGGAGAGCATGCGGCACCTTTGCTGGCTGTGGCGGTCCCCGGCACCCTACCGGCGAATTCCTCCCGGACGGGACCTCCGGTCGGCATTCTTCACCCACGGCGGCGGTCAGCCGGTTTCGGCGTCCGCCCTCGCCAGGTTCTCCGGCAGGTCCTCGGCGTGGTAGACCCGTTCGGACGGCTCGATGCCGGCGAGGAACATCGCGTACACCGCCGCCATCCGCAGCCACGCCACCGGCCGCAGCAGCGCCACCGCCCATTCCGGCCGGCAGCCCGGCACGTCGGCCCGCCAGCGTGCGCACCAGTCGGCGACGAGGGCGGCGGCCGGTCCGGCGGGCAGTTGCTCGGTCAGCCGGAGGATGTCGAAGGCCGGGTGGCCGACGAACGCGTCGCCCCAGTCGATGATGGTGTGTCGGTGCCCGTCGGCGCGGACGTTGCCGGGGTGCAGGTCGCCGTGCACGAGGGTGTCGGGCAGCCCGCACCGGGTCACCTCGTCGAGCCGCGTCTCGACGTCGGCGAGCTGCTCGTGCGCCCGGTGCGGGGCGAGGGTCGCGCGCAGCCACCGGGCCAGGGCTGCGCCGCGCAGGTCCGGCACCCCGGCGGCGACGAGCCGGTCGGCGGCGGGCAGCGTGCGGACCTGGAGGGCGTGGTGCCGGGCGGCGATCGCGGCGCGTTCGGCGGGGTCGGCGCCGTAGCGGTCCTCCCCCGGCACGTGGTCGAGCAGCATCCGCCCCTCGTCGTCGGCGGCGAGCAGCCCCGGGGTGTCCGGGTCGTCGGCCAGCAGCCGCAGCACCGCCGCCTCGTGCCGGAAGAACACCGGAACCTGTTTGAGCCAGGCGGTGCCGTGCGGCCCGTCGAGCCGCCAGACCGCCGACAGGTTCCAGGTGCGCTCCTGGGTCGACACGGTGGCCGGCCGGCCCAGCCGGTCGAGCTGCGTGGCGGCCCACGCCAGGCTCGCCGCCGGCCCGCCCGGCTGCGCGTACGGCGCGCGCAGCGGATGCGCCGCCGGCTGCGCCACCTGCGCCGGCAGCAGCGGTACGCGGACCGGGCCGGACACCTCCGCCAGGTAGCTGACGTGGCCCCCGGGTGGCCGGCCGCGCCGCCCGACGAGCAGCCGCAGCACGGTCACCTCGACGCCGTACGCGGCGCGGGCCCCGGCGACGACCGCCGCCGCGTCCTGCCACCAGGGCACCGGCACGTCGAAGTCGGGTAGCGCGCCGAGCGGGCGGCCGGTGGCGTCGACCAGGACGAGGCGGACGGTACGGACCATGGCCGGACGGTAACGAGCCGCCCGGCGGGCGCGCGAGCCGAATACCGGCGGCGGTCAGCTCAGCTGCGCGGTGGCGAGGATGGCGTCGAGACCCCGGACGAAGAGGTCGTCATCGCTCCACCGGCCGTCGTCGAGGTGACCGGAGGCGGTGAGGGTGGGGTAGGCGGCGGCGTTGGCCTCAAGGTGCCGGCGGGCTTCGGCGCGGGCCTCGGGGTCGTCGGTCTGCCGCCAGGTGGCTTCGGTGAGGGCCGCGCCGATCACGTAGTTGGCTACCAACCGGGTCACCACGGCCAAGTGTCGGCCGGTGAGCCCGGCGCGGACCAGCGCGGCCTGGAGGAACTCCGTGCGGGCGAGGACGTGCGGGCCGAGCATGGGGCGGCCGATCAGGCTCGGCGCCCAGGGATGGCGGAGCATGGCCGCCCGCCATCCGCAGGTCAGCGTGCGGACGTCGGCGCGCCAGTCGGGGCCGGCGGCCGGTAGCGGCACCTCGCCGAAGATGTGGTCGACGGCCAGGTCGAGGACGTCGTCCCGGGTCGCGACGTGCCAGTAGAGAGCGGTGGGGGTGACGGCGAGGCGTTCGGCCAGCCGGCGCATGGTCAGCCCGTCGACGCCGGTGCGGTCGAGCAGGTCGACGGCCGCCGTCACGATCCGGTCCCGGGTCAGCGGGGTGGCCCGGCGGTTGCGGGCCGGCTCCGACCGTAGCCAGATCGGGGCGGCCCGGCCATCCGGTCGTCCAGTGAATTCGGTCGCGTCCACCCGCAGCAGCCTAGTACCGCGCACAGTTAACTTAACGCTGTTAGATTAAGGTTCGCCGGTCGTGTCCCCGGTGGACGGTGTTACTCGCGGAAGGGCGGTGGCGACCGTGCCGCTGATGCGCATACAACTCGACAGCGACAGACACACCGCGCGCCGGGTGGTGGAACTGCACCGGGCCGGGAAGGTGCACCGCGAATCCCGGGACGCCGCCCGCGACGAGGTGTGGCGGCGGGGGCGCACCCCTGCCGCGGAACCCATGTTCGTCGGCACCACCAACGGCGAGCCCGTCCGCCTCATCTACGACGTCGAGGTCTACCGGGACGTCGTCGCGTAGGCCCCGCCGGAGCCGCGGCCGGACACTGCGTCGCGTTCGTGCGGGCCCGCCAGCAGCGTCAGCGGACCGGGTCGTGGGTGCCCCGCGGGACGCCCGGCCGGCACCGGCGCAGCCGCTGCGCCGCCATCCGGCCACCCACGGCCAGGCCGTGCCGCTCGACGGCGGCCAGCCCGTACGCGCTGCACGTCGGGGTGTAGCGGCACTGGCCCGGCCAGCGGTGCGACAACCACCGCCGGTAGCCGAGGATCGCCGCCCGGCCCGCCCGGTCCACCACCGACGCCCGGCTCACCCGGGCAGTGGTCGCGCCGAGGGTCAACAGGAAGGAGAACAGGCCGAAGTCACAGCAGGGCAGCCCGTCACAGCCGTCGCAGCCGTCGCAGTCGGCGTCACACCAGTCACGCTTCTTCTTGCGCTGCTTACGCTTGAAATGGATCACGCCGTACATGATGCGACGGCCCCGCCAGCCCCGCCGTCGGGGCCGGAAGGCCGAGGTAGCGGTACCGGCCCCCCACCAGCGAGCCCCAGGGCTCAGCGGTGCACGGTGCGGCGGACGCCGTCGTGGCCGGCGCAGGGCTTCGGCCGGCCACCGGTCAGGCTGACCGCGCCGTCGCGGCACAGCACCAGGTAGCCACGCCCGGCCCAGAACTGCGGCACGCAGTCGAACCAGTCGCAGACCCGGTGGTCGGGTTTCCGGACGGGTTCGCCGCCGCAGTAGTCGTACCCCATAGGGTTGGCCGGGGCCCCGCAGCGCCGCTCCCGCACCACGGACGGCGACGGCTGCGGCGGCCCGGTACGCGGCCGGGTCACGCCCGGAGCGGGCGCGGCGGTGGCCGCCGCCGCCACCTCGGGGGTGACCGGCGGATCGGACCCGGCCAGCACCACCGGCACCACCAGGGTCAGCGCGGCGGCTACCGCGACGGTCCGCCGACCGCCGGGGACCCGGGCGCTGAACCGGGCCTGCGCGGGAGTGGCGATCGCCGGCCGGAACGGCGCACTCTCGGCATGGGTGGCGATCAACTCGTCGAGCTGGGCGAGGACGGCCGGCCGCTGCTCGATGGCGTCGGCGAAAGCCAGGGTCAGCACGAACCGGAACTCGGCCGCCGCGCCCGGCGGCAACAGCACGCCGGAGGTCTGCCGCCGGTCCAGGACCTGGATCAGGGTGACCGGGGCCGCCGGGTCGTGCAGCAGCCCGGTCATCCTCCCGTACGCCCACTCGCGCCGGCCCCGCCCGCCGACCAGGACCAGCCGACGGTTGGTGACCACCGCGATTCCAGCGTCGGTGGCCCGGACCCCGTCGGGCAGCCGGTGGCGCAACGGCCCCGACGCCGCCTCGACGACCAGGTCGGGGGCGGGCAGCACGGCGGTGTGCCGGACCTCGACCAGCTGCACGCCGGGCATCGTCCAGAGCACCGCCTCGCCGGGGCTCAACGCCAACGGCAGGCCGGCCCCGGCAGCCGCGGTGCCCCGCAGACCGACGGCGAGGGCACGCAGCCGACGCAGTTCGTCGTCGCGACGTCGCCAGGCCCGCTCGACGGTGCGGTAGACCCGCCGCCGTCGTTCGTTCTGCTGCCGTGCCCAGGTGTAGCGCCAGGTGGAACCCGTCGAATCAGTCATCGCCACGCCGACCCCTCCGCCGTGCGAGCCACCAACCGGGGTGTTCACCCGGCTCAACGGCAGGAACAAGACCGGCGGACCCGGCATTAGGGATTTACCACCCGATCGGGGGATGGAAATCTGTCGGACCACGACGAACCGCACGCCGGCTCACCTTCCGGTTCTCCGCCGTGCGGGGCGCTGCCAACGTCGGTAACGTCAGCCGCAGCCGGGCCGCGACGCCCGCACCGCCGATGCGAGGGGGGACCCGTGACCGGTCCGGACCACCGCCGCCGCGTGGTGCTCGGCGTCGACATCGGCACCACCAGCACCAAGACCGTGGCGTACGACACCGACGGCCACCAACTCGCCAGCCACTCCGTCGGCTACCCGCTCGACGAGCCGCACCCCGGCTACGCCGAGCAGGACCCCCGGCTCATCTTCGACGCGGTGGTGGAGACCATCCGCACCGTCGTCACCGAACTGGGCGACGGCATCGCCGGCCTGTCGTTCAGCACCGCGATGCACAGCCTGATCGGCCTCGACCCGGACGGCGAGCCGCTCACCCCGTCGGTGACCTGGGCCGACTCCCGGGCCAGCAGCCAGGCCGAACGGCTGCGCGCCGCGCCCTGGGGGCTGGCCCTGCACCGACGCACCGGCACCCCCGTGCACCCGATGGCCCCACTGCCGAAACTCCTCTGGTACGCCGAGCAGGAACCGACGCTGCACGCCCGGGTCGCCCACTGGGTCGGCATCAAGGACTACGTGCTGCTGCGGCTGACCGACACGCTGGTCACCGACCACTCGGTCGCCTCGGCCACCGGCCTGATGGACATCCACCAGCTCGCCTGGGACCCCCAGGCGCTCCGCGTCGCCCAGATCACCGGGGAGCAGCTTCCCCGGCTCGTCCCCACCACCACCGTCCTGCCGGGGCTGACCGCCCGCGCCGCCATCGCCACCGGCCTGCCCGCCGACACCCCGGTCGTGGTCGGCGCGGGCGACGGCCCGCTGGCCAACCTGGGCCTCGGCGCGGTACGCCCCGGCGTCGTCGCCTGCTCCATCGGCACCTCCGGGGCGATGCGGGTGGCCGTCGAACGTCCCGCCGTCGACCCGCTCGGCGGGGTGTTCTGCTATGCCCTCACCGAGGACCGGTGGGTCGTCGGCGGGGCGATCAACAACGGCGGGATCGTGCTCCAGTGGGCCGGTGACACCCTCGCCCCCGAGTTCGGCGAGCACGGCGAGGAGGAACTGCTCGCGCTGGCCGCCACCGCACCGGTCGGCTCCGGCGGGCTGATCATGCTGCCGTACCTGCTCAGCGAGCGGGCCCCGCACTGGAGCGCGCTGCCGCGCGGGGCGTACGTCGGGCTGACCCACGGGCACCGCCGCGAGCATCTCGTCCGGGCCGCACTGGAGGGGGTCTGCCAGCAGCTCGCCCTGGTCCTGGCGTCGGTCCGGGCGGCCGGCAACGAGGTCCGTGAGGTACGCGCCAGCGGCGGCTTCGCCCGTAGCCCACTGTGGCGGCAGATGCTCGCCGACGCGCTCGACATGCCGGTGCGGTTCCCCGCCGGCCACGAGGGCTCCAGCTTCGGCGCGGCGCTGCTCGGCATGCAGGCGCTCGGGCTGATCGACTCCGTCGACGTCGCCGCCGACCTGGTCCGCATCGACGAGACGGTACGCCCCGAGCCGGCCTCCGCCGCCACCTACGCCGCCCTGCTCCCCCTGCACGCCGAGCTGTACGACGCGCTGGTGCCCACCTTCGCGTCGCTGCGCCGGCTGGCCCCCAGCCTGCCGGCGGAGCCACCACCCACCCCCGCACCCATGTGACCGCCCGCCCCACGTCGGGCCGGACCCCGTCCGAAGGTCGTGATCGCCGTGCTCACCCTCCTCGCCGCACCTGCGGAACCGGCCACCAGCGCCGGTGACGCCCAGCTCGTCGTGGCCGCCCTGCTGGGCATCGCCGCGGTCGTCCTGCTCATCGCCTGGGGCAAGGTGCACCCCTTCCTGGCGTTGATCCTCGGCGCGGCGGTGCTCGGCGTGGTCGCCGCCATGGCCCCCGACACGATGATCGAGTCGTTCAGCGCCGGGGTCGGCTCCACGGTCGGCGGGGTGGGTCTGCTGATCGCCCTCGGCGCGATGATCGGCGGGCTGCTCGCCGAGTCGGGCGGGGCGGACGGCATCGTCAACCGGGTCGTCGGGCGGGTCTCCGGCACCGCCCTGCCCTGGGCCATGGCCGGGGTCGCCGCACTGATCGGCCTACCGCTGTTCTTCGAGGTCGGCGTGGTGCTGCTGGTGCCGATCGTGCTGCTGGTCTCGCTGCGCACCGACGTACCGCTGATGAAGATCGGTATCCCGGCGCTGGCCGGCCTGTCGGTGCTGCACGGCCTCGTCCCGCCACACCCCGGCCCGCTGGTGGCGATCTCCTCCCTCGACGCCGACCTGGGGCTCACCCTCGGGCTGGGCCTGATCATCGCCATCCCCACCGTGATCGTCGCCGGCCCGGTGTTCGGCAACTTCATTGCGCGCTACGTGCCGGCCACCGCCCCGGCCGCGCTGCTGCCCACCCGGCAACCGGCCACCACCGGCGGTGGCCGGCGCGGGCCGGGCAGCCCCGCCGTCGGCCGCGGGTCGGACGGCCGGGACACCGGGCGGGGACCGGCCGGCGACGACGACCTGCTCACCGACGACGACCTGGTCAACCCGGGCTCCGGCCGGCCGGGCGCACCGGTCGACGACAGCGGCACCGAGACGGCCCGGCGTACCCCCAGGTTCTGGCCGGCGGTGCTCACCGTGTTGCTGCCGGTGGTGCTGATGCTGCTGCGCGCGGTCGGCGAACTGACCCTGACCGAGGGCACCGTCGCCCGGCAGGCCCTCGACATCGCCGGGGCGCCGATCGTGGCGCTGCTGGCCGGGGTGATCGTCGCCATGTTCACCCTCGGCTACCAGGCCGGGTTCAGCCGCAGCCAGGTCTCCTCGGTGCTCGGCGGCTCGCTGCCGCCGATCGCCGGCATCCTGCTCATCGTCGCCGCCGGCGGCGGCTTCAAGCAGGTGCTGGTGGACGCCGGGGTGGGCGACCTGGTCGCCGACGCGGCCAAGGACGCCAACCTCTCCCCGCTGCTGCTGGGCTGGCTGGTCGCCGTGGGCATCCGGGTCGCCACCGGCTCGGCGACGGTCGCCACGATCACCGCTGCCGGCATCGTCGCCCCGTTGGCGGCCACCCTGGACCGTCCCGAGGTGGCGCTGCTGGCCCTGGCCGTCGGCTGCGGTTCGCTGTTCTTCTCGCACGTCAACGATGCCGGCTTCTGGCTGGTCAAGGAGTATTTCGGGCTGACCGTGGGGCAGACGATCAAGAGCTGGTCGGTACTGGAGACGATCATCTCGGTGGTCGGCTTCGCCGGCGTACTCCTCCTCGACCTGCTCCTGTAGGTCCCCGCGCCAGTGCCGGCCGGGGTCGGGCGGGGTCAGGCGCCGGGGATGTTGCGGGGCGGGTCCTCGCCGATCAGGCCGGCCTCCGGCTGGTCCGCCGACACGGGCAGGCCGAAGTCCGCGTAGGTCAGGTCGAGCGCCGAGGTCTTGCCCGGCTCGCCGGACAACTCGATCCGGTAGCGGACCAGCCGCCCCTGCGCGTCCACCGTCGCAGTGAACGGCACCGTGGCGGCCCGCTCGCCGAGCACCCCACCCACCCCCTCGCCGAGCACCTCGGTGCTGCGCCGCAGGTCCAGGGTCCCGGCGTAGGCCCGTTCGCCGGTGGCGCGTACCTCGGTGGCCGCGCCGAGCGTGCTGGCCAGCCGGGTGTTGTCCAGCCCGGTCCGCTTCCCGGCGGCCGCCTCGACGGTGCCCAGGTGCCACCAGGTACGCCCGTCCCAGACCGGCACCCGCCGGTCCGGGGCGGTCACCTTCACGTAGACGTCGGTGCCGGTGACGAGCCGCTCGATGACCACCTTGCCGTTGGCCACGGCCAACGTCGTCGTCTCCCGCCCGCGCCGCCCCCTCGGGTCCCAGACCAGGGTGGTGGTGTCCCCGCCGCTCGCGCCGTCGCCCAGGGTCAACCGGTAGGACTGCTGGTCGATCCGCTGCGCGGCGGTGGCCAGTACGGCGGCCGGCTCGGTCGGGGCCGCTGCGGTCGTGGACCCGGCGGTCGGTGTCGGTCCCGCACCGCTGTCGTCCGAGGTGCAGCCGGCCGCCGTCACCAGCGCGACGAGGGCGGCCGTGGCGGCGGCCAGCTTCGGGTGCTTCACGGCGGTCTCCCCGGGGTGGCGCGCCCGCCGGCCGAGCCGATCGACGCTGGTGACAGAGCGGTCGCGCCAGCCTAGCCCGGCACCCGGCCACCGACCGGGCACCCCCGATCAGGGGCCGGTCAGGGGGCCTCGACTGCGGAGATGCGGTAGCGGTGCACCTCCGCGCCACGGATCGCCGCGACCTGCTCCTGCTCCGGGCCGGACCCCCGGAACGCCAGCAGCTCGTCGTCGGACTCCCAGCGTTCGTAGACGTTGATCCGGCCCGGCTCGACCAGGTCGGCGCCGATGGCGAAGTCGACGCAGCCGGGCGCCGAGCGGGCCTGCCGGACCACCTCCACGCAGGAGGCCAGGTAGGTGTCCCGCTCGGCGGGGTCGACGTAGAGACTTCCGGCGACGATGAACACGGACGACCTCCGGTGGGTGGGCGGGACGAACCCCCATCCTCACCCACCGCAGGCGGCACCGCTCAGGCCCGGCTGATCGCGTTGGCGTGGATCGCCTCGGCCAGGTACTCCGCCAGCCCCGGCGCGATCGCCTCGTAGTAGGCGGTGAACCGGGGATCGGCCAGGTACATGTCGGCCAGCCCGGTGTGCACCTCGTACGAGCAGTCGTAGAACCAGCGGACGATGAGCTGCCGGTGCTCCTCGGCCAGCGCCATCACCTCCGCCGAGTCGGCGGGCGTCCCGGCGGTCAGCGCCGCCACGATCTGCCGGCCCCAGTCCTCCTGCTCCGCCTTGATGCGCAGCCAGTCCTCCTTCGAGTAGTTCGCCGCCCGCTGGGTCGACACCCGGTACGCCTCGGTGTCGCCCCAGCGCTGCCGCGCCTCCTCGGCGTGCTCCTCCGGATCGACGTCGCCGAAGACCTCGAACCGTTCCTCCGGGGTCAGGTTGATCTCCATCCGTCTCGCCTCCATCGCGATCTCGATCGCGGCGACCATCTCCTGGAGCTTCCCGATCCGCCCGCTCAACAGCTCGTGCTGCCGGCGCAGGTGCGCCGCCGGGTCGGCATCCGGGTCGTCGAGGATCACCGCGATCTCCTCCAGCGGAAACCCCAGCTCCCGGTAGAAGCGGATGTGCTGCAACCGCTCCAGGTCCGCGTCGTCGTAGCGGCGGTAGCCGGCCGGCGTCCGGCCGCTCGGCGAGAGCAGCCCGATATCGTCGTAGTGGTGCAGCGTCCGGACCGTCACCCGGGCCGCCTTCGCCACCTGACCCACCGTGTACGCCATGGTTTCCTCCCTTCCGACACCAAGGCTCCGGCCTGCCGCGACGTGAGGGTCAAGCCCGATTCTGCGCCGGTGGACCGGGCCGGGCCGGCACGCCTGGCGGATCGGCGGCCGGGCGGGGCGTCAGCGGGGGGCGGCGAGGGCGTGCAGGGCGGACAGGCCGCCCGGCCGGCCGTACCGGTAGCCCTGGCCGTGGACGCAGCCGATCGCGGTGACCGCCGCGTGCTGCCCCTCGGTCTCCACCCCCTCGGCCACCACCGCCAGGTCGAACGCCCCGGCCAGCCGGGTGACCATCTCCACCGTGGCGTACGCCCGCGCGTCGGTGTCCAGCCGGGCCACGAACGACCTGTCGATCTTGAGTTCGGTGGCGGGGATGCGGTGCAGGTAGCTCAACGACGAGTAGCCGGTGCCGAAGTCGTCGATGGCGATGCGGATGCCCAGCTCACGAAGCTGGGCGAGCCGTTCCAGCACCGCCTCGCTGCCGTCGATGAGCGCCGACTCGGTCAGCTCCAGGGTGAGCGCGCGGGGGGCCAGGCCGGCCGAGGCGGTGGCCGCCGTGACGGTGGCGATCAGGTCGGGGCGGCGCAGGTGCGCGGCGGCGATGTTGACCGCCACGGTCGCCTCGGGCACCCGGGCCCGCCAGGTCGCGGCGGCCCGGCACGCCTCGTGGATCACCCACCTGTCGATCGGCACGATCAGCCCGGTCTCCTCGGCCAGCGGCAGGAACGCCGCCGGGGCGAGCAGGCCGAGCCGGGGGTGCCGCCAGCGCACCAGCGCCTCGGCGCTGCGGACCGCGCCGGTGGCGAGGTCGACGATGGGTTGGTACTCCAGGTGCAGTTGCCGCTCGTCGACGGCCCGTCGCAGGTCGGCGATCAGCTCGGCCCGGCTCACCGCCGACTCCCGCAGCGCGGGTGTGCAGGTGCGGTACGCGGACTTCCCGGCCGCCTTCGCCGCGTACATCGCGATGTCGGCGTCGCGCAGCAGGTCGGTGTGGGAGGCGTGCTGCGGGCCGAACTCGGCGATGCCGATGCTGGCCGACGGATGGACGCCGCCGTCCTCCTCGCCCGGGGACGGTTGCAGGGCGGCGAGCAGCCGCTCGGCGAGCCGTTCCGGCACGACCGTCCGGTCCCCGTCGACAAGCACCGCGAACTCGTCCCCGCCGAGCCGGGCCACCGTGCCGTCGCCGCCGACGGCCGCACGCATCCGCAGCGCGATGCTGGTCAGCAGGGTGTCCCCGGTGGCGTGCCCGAACCGGTCATTGACCTGCTTGAATCCATCCAGGTCGAGGAGCAGCACGGCCACCGGCGGCCCCCCGCGCAGCGCCTGGCGCAGCTGCCGGTTGAACATCAGCCGGTTCGGCAGACCGGTGAGCTGGTCGGCGTAGGCGAGCCGACGCAGCCGGGCCACCAGCCGCAGGTTCTCGTTGGCGGCCAGCCCCTGCCGCAGGGCGAGCACCCCGAGCAGCGCCATCATGCCCACGAAGACCAGCGGCGGGGTCTGCCCGGTGGGGCGTCGGGCCAGCACCACCGCGATGATCGCCCCGCCGACCGGCAGGTACGGCAGCGCCACCCGCCACCAGGACGGCAGCGGGGACTCGCCGATCTCCTCGGCCCCGTCGCAGGTCGGCGGCGGTGGCCGGGTGGTGGCGATGCCGATCAGCAGGTAGCTCAACGGCCAGCACACGTCGATCGGGTGCCCGGGGGTGTAGCTGCCGTGCGCGACCAGCGAGACGTAGACCGCGTCCGCGCCGGCCCGGGTGACCAGGCCCGCCCCGATCAGGGTCAGCGGCGGCCACACCGAGCGGGCCGGGCCGGCCACCGCCACCAGGATGGTCAGTTGCATCAGGTCGATCATCGGGTAGAGCAGGCCGAGGGTCCGCAGCGGATCGTCGAGGTCGGCGGCGGCGACGTCGCGGAACACCACCACCCACCCGATCGGGATCAGGGCCAGCCCGACGATCACCCCGTCCAGCACGGTGCGGGCCCGACCTACCGCGCTGCGCGGCGCGGTCAGCGCGGCCAGCAGTGCGGCCGTGCCGGTGACGATGCCGGCGGTGAAGACCGCCCCGATCAGCGGGGTGTGCGGCAACTCGTCGGCACGCAGCCGGTCCACCGTCCACAGCAGCCGGCCGGCGGCGGCCAGCCCCATGGTGAGCGCGAGCAGCGCCCAGAACCGGCGTAGCGGGGCGGGATGCCGGCGCATCGTACGGACGCAGGCGTAGCTGGCCCAGCCCGCCACGGCGGTGGCGGTGACGTCACTGACCAGGGCCGCCTCGGGCAGCGCGGCGAGCAGCCAGATCAACTCCAGCACGACGGCCACCGCGGCGACGACCGCACCCACCCGGGGAAGGGTCAGCGGTCGGGTCGGCGCGCCGGAGACGGCGTCCTGGGGTAGCACGGTGATCGCTCCGGCTCTCTCTCCAACGCGCACCTCGACCGTGCGGACGGGCCACGGACGGCGAACCATCGAAGCCTAGCCAGCCGGACGGGTCACCGCCACACTCACCGGGTCGGCTATCCGACCACTGAGGACACCACCTCGGGTGGGTCGTAGGTGGGTGGCCCCCCGTGCGTCCACGGCGTCTCCTCGGCCGTGGGGAACGTCCCGGCGGGCAGGTACGCCTCCGACAGGGTGGTCAGACACAGCCGCTCCCCCACCTGCGGCACGCTGCCCGGCGGCGCGGTCAGCCCCCGGCCCATCCCGCCCGACAGCTCCAACACCACCTCGGTCCGGCCGTCCGCCGCCGGGGTCACGAAGACCACCTTGGCCTTCTGGGCGGGCCGCGCCGTCGACCACAGCGTCGCCCCGACCGGCATCCGCACCGGCTCGGTGGTCACCACCTGGATCCTCGGCCGCAGCACCGGCCGCTTGCCGCTGTCGTCCACCCGCCCCGGATCGGCCAGGGTGACGTCGGCGACGAACGCCTCCCCGGCCAGCCGGTGCTCGGCCATCACCAGCGGGTCGTCGTAGGCGCGCTGCACGGCGTAGCTGGTGGCGGCGCGTTCCAGCCGGTTCAGCCGGACCGCCGCCGCGACCGCGCCGTCGTGCCGGGGCTGCGGCCCGCCGTCGGCGTCGAGGTGCTCGGCGTACGACGTGAAGGCGTCCCGGTCGCCCGCCCAGCGGCCCGCCACCCGCGCCCCGGGTGGCAGCCCGTCGAGCAACCCCAGGCCGCGCCACATCAGCTCCCAGGTGGGCGCGAGCTGCCCGCGCAGCAACCGCACCAGCTCCGCGTACGCCTCGTCGCGCGCGACCGGGTCGTCGTCGGCAGCCGCCCACGCGGCCATCGCCGGGGCGAGCGCCGTGTTGTCGAACTCCGGGTCGGTGGCCGGGCCGGCCGGCGGGCATACCGTCGGGTCCTCGGCCCGCGCGGCGGCCACGACACCCGTCGAGCCGGCCGGTGGGTCGATCCAGCCGAGCAGCGCCGGCAGGTGCTGGTCCTCCACCGCGCTCTGCCCGGTCGCCCAGTGCAGGGTGAGCGCGTCGGTCATCGCCAGCAGCGCCGACGAGCCGGGCTGCTCGGCCCGTTCGGCGAAGAAGGTCAGCCAGCGGCCGAGCAGCGGCACAGCCGGGTGCACCGGGTGTTCGCCGTCCGGGCGACGGAACCGGGTCGAGCGGCCGAGCAGCCGCAGGAAGGTGATCCCGGCCGGGTTCGGCACCCACAGCTGCGGGGCGTCGACGTACCGGTAGCGCACGTCGCGGCCCCGGTCCACGGCCACCGCCTCCGAGACGCCCCGGAAGCCGTCCAGCCAGGGCAGCACGGTCGCGGCCAGCTCGGTGACGAAGCGGAACCGCTGGTCCCGGTTGCGGGGCTGCGGCACGATCAGCAGCCTGACGTCGTCGGGGGCGGTGCCGACCAGCACGGCGAGCGGGGCGTGCGCCTCACCGGCCATCGCCAGCGGCACCAGCACCAGCGGGCGCTGCGCCAGGTGCAGGTGCCGGACGGTGGCGACCGGCTGGGCCACCCCGGCGGCGAGCGCCTGCGCCTTCGCCAACGCGCGCAGCGTACTCATGCCGGGTGGCCGGCGAGGGCGTCGGCGCGCAGCCGGGCGGCGGCCCGCAGCAGCGCGGCGGCCTCCTCCCGCTCCGGGTCGGCGGCCCGCTCGCCGGTCGCCAGGGCCAGCACCTCGGACACCTCGGCGATGCCGCCGAGGGCCTCGCGCACCGGCCGGCCCAACGCCCCGGTCTGCCCGCGCGCCTCGTCCCGGCAGAAGTACGCCAGCTCGCAGCCGGCCAGGCAGTCCGGCGCGTAGCGCGCCGGCACGGTACGCAACGCGGCGGTCAGCGTCACCGGGTCGACGCCCGGGTCGACGGTGAACCCGGCCGGCACGGTGGTGAGCAGGTCGTCCAGCCGGGCCATCCGGTCCAGTTGGCGACGTAGCACCAGCAGTTGCTTGCGGACGTCGATCAGGCTGGCCACCGGCTGGTTGGCGAAGTCACGCGGGCAGACCAGCACCACCTCGTGCGACACCGACTCCGGGTCCCGCCCGGCGGCGGCGAGCAGGTCGCGCAGCGCCAGCACGTAGACGGCCGACTGGACGGCGGCGGCGGACACCTTCGCCGGGTCGGCCTGGCCGTCGATCACCGGGAACGACTTGATCTCCACCACGTGGAACCGGCCGCCGAGCCGGGCGGCGACCAGGTCCGGTTCCAGGTGCACCCGGTGGCCGGCGACGTCCAGGCCGAGCAGCGGATGGTCGAACAGCGCCGCGTCCGGCCCGGCGGCGGTCAGCGCGGCCCGCGAGCGTTCCCGGCGGTCCGGCAGGTCGTCCGCGCCGCCCAGGTCCGTCCAGCTCGCCCGCTGTGGCACCGGTACGCCCAACCGCTGCGCGACCAGCCGCAGCAGCTCCATCCCGCCGTCCGCTTTGACCTGCGCCTCGAACGCGTTGCCCCGGGTGATCGCGAACCGGGACTGGCCGAACCGGGCCGGGAAGCCGACCCGCTGGGCGAGCGCCGTCTTGTCCACCCCGGCCCCGTCCAGCACGGCCCGCCGGGCACAGCCGGGGTTGCCGGTGAGCGCGGCGATCGTCCGGGCGTTGTGGCGTTTCGGGGGCACGTCGCCCCGGATCGCGGCCAGGCGTTGTGCGGTGCTCGTCACGACAGGCCACGATAGCCGCCCCGACCGACCCCGGCCGGCAGCCGCCGGCGCGGGCGGGTCGACAGCCTCCGGCGCGGGCGGGTCAGCGGCCGGCGGACCGGTTCCAGGGTGACCGGGGCGACCGGGTGCCGGCCGACGGCCGGCGGCGGCGCGACGGGCGACGACCGGGGGTGCAGGGCGGGCGGGAGGCGGTGTGCAACGGCGCGGTCGACGAGCCCGGTGGGCGGCCGATCAGCCAGCAGAGGAAGCGGGCCACGGTCAGCCGACCGGGAGGCGACGGGCCTCGTCGGCGTCGACGGCGTACTCGACGCCGCAGAACGAGCACTGCTGCACGTACTTCGTCCGGATCGGGATCAGCGGGACGAAGAACACGGTGAACTTCGTCGACCGGCGGCTGATCACCTGTGCGGCCTGGTTGCCGCAGTGCCGGCAGACGGCGGTCACCACCCCCGACCGGGTGACCCGGGTGCGGAGTCCGAAGATGAGGAACATCGCCCCGCAGTACCCAGCCCGACGCCCCGGGAACCCCGGGCGGAGAATTCCGCCCCGCCGCTGTCCGGAACCGGGCCCGCCGTTCGTCACCCTGGTGGTGACAGTCAGCGCGCGTCCAGTCGGGCCACCACCTCGCGGACGGTGTCCACCGCAATGGCGAACCCGAGTCCCACGCTGCCCTCGTCCTCCCCGGTGGTGGCGATGGCGACGTTGATGCCCACCACCCGCCCGGCGGTGTCGACCAGCGCCCCGCCGGAGTTGCCGTGGTTGATCGCCGCGTCGGTCTGCACCAGCCCGGTCAGGCCGTCCACCGACCGGTCCAGGGCCGACACGATCCCGGAGGTGACCGTCCCGGCCAGCCCGAGCGGACTGCCGAACGCCAGTACGGTGTCCCCGACGGTCAGGGTGGCGTCGCTGCCCAGCGTCGCCGGGGTGAGCCCGGTCAACCCGGTCGCCCGCAGCAGTGCCACGTCCGCGGTGGCGTCCTGGGCGACCACGGTCGCCGGGGCGGTACGGCCGTCGGCGAGGGTCACGGTGACCCTGCCGTCGGAGTCCACCACGTGCTGGTTGGTCAGGACGAGACCGTCGGTGTCGAGGACGACGCCGGACCCGAGGCTGGACTCCCGCGCCCCGGTCACCTCGACGGTGACGATGCTCGGCGACACGACGGCGACCACCCTGGCGAGGGAGTCGATGGTGGCGGCGGCGACCGGGGTGACGGCCGTCGTACCGGCGACGACCTGACCCCGGTCGACGAACCGGTCCACGACCAGCGCTCCGGTGCCACCGCCCGCGACCATCAGCACCATCGCCGTGCCGGCGGCCATCAGCCGTCGACGCCAACGCGACGGTGACGGCGGGGGCGGGGACGTCAGCGCGGGCGGGGGCGTCGATGGTGGCGGGGGCGTCGATGGTGGCGGGGGCGACCACGGCGGAGTCGACGACCGGGGCGGTGGCGCGGCGGCCGGGCTGGTGGGCGTCGGGCGCGGCATGGTGTCGGGGTGTGGCATGGGGCCTCCTCGGTGCGGCGATGCAGCAACCGTGCCGCGTCGGGCTGAGGTCCCCGTGTGCCGTACCTGTGCGTCCGCCATGTGGGTGTCCGCCCGGACGACGCCCGCCACCCGACGTCCTGTCGAGCTGATGACGTCGACGTGTCGGCAGCCGACGGGAGCCGCGCCACGGTGGCGTGGCTCCCGTCGGACCGGTACGGGCGGTGCGGTCAGGGCGTCCAGTTCGGGCGCAGCGGGTAGCCGTTCACGCCGTCCGGGCCGTTGCGGGTGGCCAGCACCTGGTGCAGTTGGATGCCGTTGCGTTCGAAGGCCAACCGCGAGCCGGCCATGTAGAGGCCCCAGACCCGGGCGGTGCCCAGGCCCACCTCGTCGACGCAGAAGTCCCAGTTCGCCACGAGGTTGCGGCACCAGGCGGCAAGCGTCGACGCGTAGTGCTGCCGCAGGTTCTCCTCGTGGTGCACCTCGAACCCGGCGTCGTGCACCTCGCTGATCAGGCGGCCCGGCCCGGCCAGCTCGCCGTCGGGGAAGACGTACCTGTCGATGAACGCGCCCGAGCGGTGCGGGGCCCGGTTGTCGGCCCGGGTGATGCAGTGGTTGAGCAGCCGGCCGCCGGGCCGCAGCCGGTCCCGCAGCGCCCGGAAGTAGGCCGGATAGTTGCGCACCCCGATGTGCTCGGTCAGCCCGATCGAGGAGATCGCGTCGAACTGCTCGCGGGGGGCGTCGCGGTAGTCGAGGTGACGCACCTCGGCCAGCCCGGTCAGCCCCTCCCGGGCGATCGCCTCCTGCGCCCACTGCGCCTGCGCCCGGGACAGGGTCACCCCGATCGCCCTGACGCCGTACTCGCGGGCCGCGTGCCGGACCATCCCGCCCCAGCCGCAGCCCACGTCGAGCAGGCGCATCCCCGGCTGGAGCGCCAACTTGCCGGCGACCAGGTCGTACTTGGCCGACTGGGCCTGCTCCAGGGTGTCGGTCGGGCTGCGGTAGACCGCGCAGGTGTACGTCATCGAGTCGCCGAGCACCTTCTCGTAGAAGGCGTTCGACACGTCGTAGTGGTGCGAGATGGCGGTGCTGTCCCGGCTGCGGGAGTGCCGCAGCCCACCCATCACCCGCCGCCAGCGGGGCAGCGCCTCCTGCGGCGGGGCCGGCGGCGGACGCAGCCGCTCCCAGCCGAGCCCACGCACCAGGGCCAGCCCCTCGGCCAGCGAGGGGACGCGCAGCCGCAGGTCCTGCAACACCCGCAGGGCCTCGTACGGGTCGCCGGGGTGCACCCCGCCGAGCCCGAGGTCGCCGCTGACGTAGGCCCGTGCCATGCCCAGGTCACCGGGGGCGGTGAGCAGGTAGGACAGCCCGCGCTCGGAGCGGATGTCGAGCGTGATCCCGGCGTCGGCCGGGCCGATCGCGCTGCCGTCGTAGCCGGTGATGCGGACCGGCAGGTCCCGCGTGGTGACCGCGCGGACGACGTCGGCGACTGTCGGTGCCCGCCGGGTCCCTGCCGGCGGACTGGCCGGGGCGCTCGCCGCCCCCTGTTCTCGGTCGGTCAGGCTCATTTCCGTGCAACCGCCTTCTCGTAGAGTCCGGTGAGCCGATGGTCCGGGTCGTAGCGGTCCTTCACGGCACGCCAGGTCTCCCCGCCGTAGAGCCGGTCGAAGGCCGCCCGGTCGTAGTACGCGTCGGAGTAGAGCGATTTGTGGCCGCCGAACTCCGACACCATCCGCTCGATGGAGCGGTTCGCCTCGCCGTCCGTGGCACCCTCCGCGATCGGCAGGGTGCCCCAGAAGCCGATGTTGACGTACGTCTGGCCGGGGCGTAGCGGATACAGCGGCCAGGCGCGGGCGGAGCCGGGGCCGTCGGGCTCACGCAACCGCAACGGGCACAGCCACACCGGCGTCATCCCCACGTTCCGGTCGAACCAGCGCAGGAAGTCGGCCGTGGCGTTTAGCGGGATCTCGACGTCCTGCACGACCCGTTCCCGGTCCGGCCGGCCACGCCACCGGTCCACCCGGGCGGCCACGTGGTAGCGGTGTTCCAGCCGGACCAGCCGGTGGTAGACGTCGCTGCGTCGCCAGCGGGCCGGCCAGAGCCGGCGTACCACCGGGTGCTGCGCTCCGAACGCGGCCGAGCACCAGAACCAGTCGGTGTCCCACCGCCACAGGTAGTCGCGGCCGCTGAGGGTGTCCCGCACCCGGCGGCGCAACGAACGGTAGTAGATGTCCTGGCCGGTGTAGTCGCTGGTCCGCTCGGGCTCGTCGGTGAACGAGCCGAGCACCAGGTAGGACTCGCCGGGGCTGAACATGACGCCGTCCATCGCGTCGACCGGCCGGCCCTCCCACTCGCCCTTGGCGATCACCTCGGCGACGGCTGCGGTCAGCTCCTCCAGCCGGGTGAACCGGATGTTGCGCAGGGCCACCGCCCGCCCCAGGGGCTGGAGTTCGATGCGCAGCCGGGTGGCGTACCCCAGGCTGCCCAGCGAGTTGGGGAAGGCGGCGAACAGCTCGGCGTCCGGGCCGTCCGGGCGGGTGGTGACGATCTCCCCCGCGCCGGTCAGGACGTCCATCTCGATGACCGACTCGTGCGGCAGCCCGTTGCGGAACGCCGTCGACTCGATGCCCAGCCCGGTGACCGCGCCGCCCAGGGTGATCGTGCGCAGCTGCGGCACGACCAGCGGCATCAGCCCGTGCGGGAGGGTCGCCTCGACCAGGTCCTCATAGGTGCACATGCCCTGCACGTCGGCGGTGCGGGCCACCGGGTCGACCGACAGGACGCCGTCGAGGCCACTGACGTCGAGGCCGGGTGTGCCGGTGGCCGACCGGGGTCGGAACAGGTTGGAGGTGCGTTTGGCCAGCCGTACGGGGTCCCCGGGGGGCACGGCGGCGTACGACCGTCGCAACGTGTCCACCGCCAGCTCATGATCACGCAGCGCGCGCATGAGATCACCTTACGCGCGAAGCGCTGCTCCGGGGAACCGCATCACTGACCGTTTCTGATCAGTAGGCAACCTCGACATCGGCATGGTCGTCCGTCCCCGCCCGACACCGACGCGACGTACGTTCGCCGAGGGGCCCGCGACCGGGGCCCGCCGGGGGCGTAGCGTGGTGACATGCCGAAAGCCGTGTGGAACGACCAGGTCGTGGCCGAGAGCGACGACACCGTCCTGGTGGAGGGCAACCACTACTTCCCCCGAAGCACCCTGCGCGACGACCTGATCACCGAGTCGGCGACGCAGACGGTCTGCCCCTGGAAGGGCGACGCCTCCTACTACTCCCTCACCGACGGAGAGCGCACGAGCGAAGACGCCGTCTGGTACTACCCCGACCCGAAGCCCGAGGCGGAGCACATCCGCGACCGGGTGGCGTTCTGGAAGGACGTCCGGGTCGTCGACTGATCCCACCGGGCGGGCCGACTGGTCGTCGGCCCGCCCGGTGGGTCACCATGCAGCCATGGCCGACCCCGACCCGCACCACGATCCGTCCGGCACCGTGTACGGCGTCCGACGGGCCGCCCGCCCCGGGCTGCCCGCCGATCCGCTGATGCGGTCCGCGCTGGCCGTCGGCCTGGCCGGCGTACTGCTGGGGGTCTTCTTCGCCACCGGCGTGCTCGGCGGCGGCGACGACCGGGCCCCGGTGGTGCCGGCCGCCGCCCCCACCCCGGCCGCCCCCACTCCGGCCGCGTCGACCCCGGCCGCCGAGTCGACCAGCCCGCCGGCCGCGACCACACCGCCGCCCAGCCCGACCCCGCCGCCCACCACCCCGGCCACGGTCACCGGCCCTGTCGTGTTGCGGGCGGTCACCTCCGGCCTCTGCGTCGGCACCGACGGCGCGGGCGAGACGGCCACCGCCGAACTGGCCGGCTGCACCGGCGGCGCGGAGCAGCAGTGGGTCGCCAACCCGGTCGCGCCCGACCTGGTGACGCTCACCAACGCCGGGCACGGCCAGTGCCTCGACGTCGACGGCGGCAGCGGCGACGACGGCGCGCGGCTCCAGCAGTTCGGCTGCCACGGCCAGGCCAACCAGCAGTGGCGGCTGACCCCGGTCGGCACCGGGCCGGTCCTGCTGGTCGGCGTCGGCTCGGGCAAGTGCGCGCAGGTCCGCAACGACGGCACGGCGGCCGGCGACGACCTGGTGCAGGCCACCTGCACCGCCGCCGCCGGCCAACAGTGGACCCTCGGCTGAACGACGGCCGGTCCCGCCCCGGTCAGCCCCGGTAGCTCCAGGCCCCGGCGGGCCGGACCGGCGTCGGCACCGGCACCGGTGCCGCGCGGCGGCGGCGCAGCAGCAGCGACAACAGCCCGGCGCCGATGGAGAGCGCCCCGGCCGCGTACCAGGCCGGCGCGTAGTCACCGAGCCGGTCGCGGACCAGGCCGGCGCCGGTCGCCGCGAACGCCGCCCCGAACTGGTGCGCGGCGAAGACCCAGCCGAAGACCACCGCCGCCGAGTCGCCGAAGTACTCCCGGCACAGGGCCACCGTCGGCGGCACGGTCGCCACCCAGTCCAGGCCGTAGAAGACGACGAAGACCAGCATGCTCGGCCCGGTGCCGCCGGTGAACAGGGCGGGCAGCAGCAGCAGCGACAGCCCGCGCAGCCCGTAGTAGCCGGCCAGCAGCAGCCGGCTGTCCATCCGGTCGGTGAGCCAGCCCGAAGCGACGACCCCGACGATGTCGAAGAGCCCGACCAGCGCGAGCAGGCCCGCCGCCGTGGTCTGCGGCATGCCGTGGTCGTGCGCGGCCGGCACGAAGTGGGTGCCGACCAGGCCGTTGGTGGTCGCACCGCAGATCGCGAAGCCGCCGGCGAGCAGCCAGAACGGGCGGGTCCGGGCGGCGGCGGTCAACGCGGCCACCGCCCGCGCGGCGGCCCCGCCGGCCGACGGCGGCCGGGGCGTCACCCCGGTCGCGCCATAGGCGGGCAGGCCGAGATCCGCCGGGTGTTCCCGCAGCCACCGGGCCACCAGCGGGACGACCGCGAGCGCCGCCCCGGCCACCACCAGCGCGGCCGTACGCCAGCCGTGGTCCCGGACCAGCACCGCGAGCAGCGGCAGGAAGACCAGCTGGCCGGCGGTCCCACCGGCGGTGAGCACCCCGGTGACCAGCCCCCGGCGGTGGACGAACCAGCGCCCGGTGACGGTGGCGACGAAGGCCAGCGCCATCGAGCCGGTGCCCAGCCCGACCAGGACGCCCCAACAGAGAATGAGCTGCCAACTCGCCGTCATGAAGACGGTCAGGCCGCTGCCGAGCGCCACCAGCGCCAGCGCACAGGTCACCACCCGGCGGATGCCGAACCGGTCCATCAGGGCGGCGGCGAACGGTGCGGTCAGGCCGTAGAGCAGCAGATTGACCGAGACGGCGGCGGAGATGGTGGCCAGCGGCCAGCGGAACTCGGCGTGCAGCGGGTGCAGCAGCACCGACGGGGTGGCGCGGAAGCCGGCCGCACCGACCAGCGCGACGAAGGCGACGGCGGCTACGGTCCAGGCCGGGTGGAGACGACGGGCTCGGGTCACGCTCCGAGTCTCGGCCACGACCCGGTGGGCGACGAGTGGCCGGAAAGCCATGGTGCGCAATAATCGGGCCATGACCATCAGGCCGCACCGGATCGGCGTGCTCGCCCTCGACGGCGTGGTCGGCCTCGACCTGGGCACCCCGGCCCAGGTCTTCGGGGCCGCCCGCACCCCCGACCGACTCCCGCTCTACACCGTCGACACCTGCACCCCCGGCGGTCGCCCGGTCCGCAGCTCCGCCGGCTTCCGGGTCCTCCCCGACCACGGGCTCGACCTGCTGGCCACCGTCGACACGGTGGTGGTGCCCGGCCTGCACGGCGGCCCACCGATGACCGACGGCACGATCGACCCGGCGGTGGCCGGCGCGCTGCGGGACGCCCGGCACCGGGGCGTACGGATCATGTCGATCTGCACGGGCGCGTTCGCGCTGGCCGCCGCCGGGCTGCTCGACGGCCAGCGGGCCACCACCCACTGGGCGCACGCCGACCGGTTCCGCCGGCTCTACCCGCAGGTGGCCCTCGACCCTGACGTGCTGTTCATCGACTCCGGCCGGGTGCTCACCTCGGCCGGGGTGGCCGCCGGGATCGACCTGTGCCTGCACGTCGTCCGCAGCGACCACGGCAGCGAGGTGGCCAACCGGGCGGCCCGTCGGTGCGTGGTGCCACCCTGGCGCGACGGCGGCCAGGCCCAGTACATCGAACGGCCGGTGCCGCGCACCCCGGCCAGCGGCATCGCGGCCACCCGGGAATGGGCCCGGCAGCGGCTGCACGAACCTGTCGCCCTGCGGGAACTGGCCGCCCACGCCCGGATGAGCGTGCGCACCTTCACCCGGCACTTCCGCTCGGAGACCGGGCTGAGCCCGGCGCAGTGGCTGCTCCAGCAGCGCACCGACCACGCCCGGCTGCTCCTGGAGACCACCGACCTGGCCATCGACCAGGTGGCCCGGCGGGCGGGCTTCAGCACCACCGCCGCCCTGCGTCAACACCTGAACACCCGGATCGGCGTCTCCCCCTCGGCCTACCGGCGCACCTTCCGCCGCACCCCCGCCGCCGGGCCGTCCGGGGTGGAGTCAGGCGGTCTGCGGCTGGTCGCGGAGCATCCGTAGCTGCGCCAGGTGCCGGGGCAGGTGCACCCGGGCGTGCAGGTCGAGGGTGCGCGACCAGGGCAGCGGCTCGTCGACGACCAGGTCGAAACCCTCCCGCAGGTGCGTCTCGACCGGGGTGTCGGCGGCCGGGCCGAGCCGGTCCACCAGCCCGCAGAGCCGGCCGCTGGTGGCCCGCAGCAGAGTGGCCAGGCCGGGCAGCCCGCCGCACCCGGCGACCAGGGCGTCCAATTCGGGCCGGTGCACACCGGTCAGGTCGTAGTAGGCGAACGGCGCCCCGGCCAGCACCGCCTCGGTCGCCTCACTCATCAGCTCGTCGTTGGCGACCAGGTGCGCCACGATCCGCTCCGCGCCCCACCCGCCGGGCGGAGCCGGCCGGAACCCGCCCGCCTCGACCTCGGCGAGCAGGATCCGGTACGCCCCGCGCAGCTCCACACCCCCAGTCAACCCCGTGCCACCGGGTCGGGTGGACGGTTGTGCCACCCGGATCACCCGGACGGGCGGCCCGGTCAGCGGGCGGAGGCGCGCCGGGAACGCAGGTAGTCCGAGACCACGTACTCGCCCAGGTCACCCAGGTCCGGGGTGAACAGGCGACCCCGGGAGCGGCGGGCCACCGCGTCCATGAACCGACGCAGTCCCGGGTCCTCACCGAGCAGGAACAGGTTGAGCGTGACCCCGGCCCGGGCCAGCCGGTCCACCTCGCGGACGGTGGCCTGGACCGTCTCCGGCAGCGGCGGCCAGTGGAAGTACGCCTCACCGTCGTCCGGATCGAGGTGCGCGGTCGGCTCACCGTCGGTGACCACCAGCACCACCGGCTCGGCCCCCGGATGCCGGCGCAGGTGCCGGCCGGCCAGCCGCAGGGCGTGCTGGAGGTTGGTGCCCTGCTCCATGTCCGGCTCCACCGCCGCCAGCTCCCGCTGGGTGAGCGTGACCGCCTCCCGACCGAACCCGACGATCTGCAACGCGTCCTGCGGGAACCGGGTCGCCATCAGGTGCGACAGGGCCAGCGCCGTCTGCTTCATCGGCCCCCACCGCCCCTGCGACACCATCGAGTACGACAGGTCGACGCAGAGCGCCACCGCCGCCGACGCCCGCCGCTCCGTCTCCACCACCTCGAAATCCTCGACGGCGAGCGGCAACGGCACCGTGGGGCCGGCCCGACGCACCGCCCGGGTGAGGGTGCGCACCACGTCCAAGGGCTGCTCGTCGCCGTACTCCCACTGCCGGGACGCGCCGCTGACCTCGCCGGCCGCCCCGGCCGTACGCAGGTCGTGCTGGCCGCGCGGGCCGGCGGTGAGGTCGGCGAAGACCCGGCGCAGCGCGGTGCCGGCCAGCCGGCGCAGCGCCTTCGGGCTGAGCGTCAACCCGTCGGCGTCCCGGCTCACCCAGCCCTGCCGGCGCAGCTCCCGCTCCAGCTCCCGCAACCGGCGTACGTCGTCGGCGGCGTCACGGCCCAGCGTCCGGGCGACCGACTCGACGTCCACGTCGTCCAGGGTGGCCCCCGGCTGCTGCTGGTCCAGGGACTCCAGCAACTCGTCCAGCTCGGCGATCTCGTCCAACGCCCCGGTCGCCTCGCCGTAGCCGAGTGGCTGGTCACCCCGGACCCGCTCACCACGCTGCCAGTTCAGGTCGGGACGCAGCGCACGCAGGTGGGCGTCGAGCGCGGACAGCTCACCGGAGAGCCGGTCACCGAGCGACTGCCGCATCAGCCCGGCCAGCTCCTCGCGCTGCCGGTCGGACAGCGACCGCATCAGCCGCTCCCCCGCCGCCGCCCGCCGGGCCAGCACGTCGACCAGTTCGTCGACGCTGCCCGGCTGCTCCGGGAAGAACTCGCCGTGCCAGCGCATGAACTCGGCGAACGCGTCGGTGGTGTCCTCCGCGCGGGCGTGCCGGGCCAGCAGGTCGTTGAGGTCCCGCATCATCTCGGCGAGCTGCGCCTGCACGGCCGGGTCACCGGCGGCCCGCGCGGCGTCGCGCAGCCCGGCGAACCGCTGCTCCAGCACCTCCCCGCGCAGCCCGTCGAGAATCCGCTGGTAGGTCTGCCGGGCCTCGTCGCTGGTCCACCGGTACCCGGACAGCTCCTGCACCGCGCGGGCGGTGGAGCGGGGCAGGTTGTCCAGCACCGTCTCGGCGAACCGGGCGTCGTCGTCGGTACGCGCACGCAACGCGTCCCGTTCCGCCGCGAGCGCCTGGTCGAGCAGCGCCCGGGACCGGGTCACCGCGCCGTCCAGGTCACCCCGGCGCAACGCCTCCCGGCGCAGCCGGCGGGCCCGGGCGGCCAGGTCGTCCAGGCCGCCCCGGCCCTGCGGGCCCCGACGCAACAGGTCGCGCAGCGCCTCCCGCAGGCTGCCGCCGGCCAGCACCTCCGCGCCGACGGAGTCCACGGCGGCGCGCACGTCGTACGGCGGGGCGAGCGGGTCGGGGCCGCCCTGCCACTGGCCGTACCGGAACCGGTTGCCGGCCATCCTCAGCTCCGACCGCCGTAGACGGTACGACCGGACTCGGTGACGTCCTTGCCGAGCCGGCGGGTCAGGTGCAGTCCCTCCAGCACGAACTCGACCCCGGCGGCGGCCTGCTCCGGGGTGGGCGCGTCGCCCAGCCCCAACCGGTCCAGCGCCTTGGCCAGCCCCGGCACGGTGCCGACCTGGCGCAGCAGTTCCGCCGAGGCGACCAGCTCACCGGTCTCGATCACCGCCCCCTCGGCGACCAGCGCGGTGAACCCGGAGAGGTCCAGTCCGGCCAGCCGGGCCCGGAACGTCTCGGCGGTCGCGGTGCGCAGCAGATGACCCAGGATCTCGGTCTCCCGCCCCTCCTCGCCACTCTCGAACTCCACCTTGCCGCGCAACGTCGAGGTCACCGACACCGCGTCACCGACCCGGGCGACCGGTGCCTCCGGCCGTACCGTGGCGTCGTCGGCGGCCGACGCGGGGCCGGCGAGCAGGCCGGAGCGGCGCAACGCGGCGGCGGCGACGGTCTCGGCGGCGGCGATGGCGAACCGGGCGGAGACCCCGGAGCGCGGGTCCACCGACGACGACTCGCGCACCGCGCGGGCGAACCGGGCCAGCACCTCCAACACGTGCTCCGGCACCTCGGCGACCAGGTCGGCCTCCTGCCGGATCAACGCCAGCTCCAGCTCCAGGTCGACCGGGTAGTGGGTGCGGACCTCCGCGCCGAACCGGTCCTTGAGCGGGGTGATGATCCGGCCCCGGTTGGTGTAGTCCTCCGGGTTGGCGCTGGCCACCAGGAACAGGTCGAGCGGCAGGCGGAGCTGGTAGCCCCGGACCTGGATGTCCCGCTCCTCCAGCACGTTGAGCAGCGCCACCTGGATGCGTTCGGCCAGGTCGGGCAGCTCGTTGACGGCGAAGATCCCCCGGTTGGTGCGCGGCACCAGCCCGAAGTGGATGGTCTCCGGGTCGCCGAGGGTACGCCCCTGGGCCAGCCGGATCGGGTCGACGTCGCCGATCAGGTCACCGACGCTGGTGTCCGGGGTGGCCAGCTTCTCGCCGTAGCGTATCGAGCGGTGCAGCCAGCCGACCGGCAGGTCGTCGCCGGCCTCGGCGACCAGCGCGCGGGAGGACGGGGTGAGCGGGTGCAGCGGGTGCTCGTTGAGCACCGACCCGGGCAGCACCGGGGTCCACTCGTCGAGCAGCGCCACCAGCGAACGGATCAGTCGGGTCTTGCCCTGGCCGCGTTCGCCCAGCAGCACCATGTCGTGGCCGGCGAGCAACGCCCGCTCGACCTCGGGCAGCACGCTGTCGTCGTAGCCGACGATGCCGGGGAAACGGTCCTCGCCGGAACGCATCCGGGCCAGGAGGTTGTGGCGGAGTTCCTGCTTGACGGTCTGGTACCGGTGTCCGGCGGCGCGCAGCGCGCCGAGGGTGCCCGGCAGGTCGGCGGGCGGGACCGGGAGAGCCTGGTTGGGCGCAGTCACCCGACCCACGCTAGCGCGATCCGGGCCGCTGTGCCCCCGGCACCGGAATCGACCCCCACCGGTCCCCGACGCGACGCCTCACCGCCGGGCGCGGGCCCGGATCAGCGTCGGCAGCCCGGCCAGGGGCAGGGGTGTCGAGGGGCACGTGGCGCATGGCTCGGAGCCACCCCGGCGGCGGTCCCACCGGGCTGGTTCCCGCCCGGACCACCGACGGTGGTCGCCGCCGCAGGTCGAGGCGGGGTTAGGGTCGGGGGCGTGACCTACCTCGCCGCGGCCGACCGCTACGACCGGATGACCTACCGCCGCAGCGGGCGCAGCGGCCTGCGACTGCCCGCCCTCTCACTCGGGTTGTGGCACAACTTCGGGCCGGACCGCCCGTTCGAGCGGCAACGGGACATCGTCCGCCGCGCGTTCGACCTCGGCATCACCCACTTCGACCTGGCCAACAACTACGGCCCGCCGCCCGGCGCGGCGGAGGAGGCGTTCGGCCGGCTGCTCGCCACCGACCTCAGGCCGTACCGGGACGAACTGGTGGTGTCCAGCAAGGCCGGCTACCTGATGTGGCCCGGCCCGTACGGCGAGTGGGGCTCGCGCAAGTCCCTGATCTCGTCGCTGGACCAGTCGCTGCGCCGGATGGGGCTGGACCACGTCGACATCTTCTACTCCCACCGCTTCGACCCGGACACCCCGCTGGAGGAGACGATGGGGGCGCTGGACGCCATCGTCCGGTCCGGCCGGGCACTCTACGTCGGCGTCTCCAACTACGACGCGGAGCAGACCAGGCGGGCCGCCGCGATCCTGCGTGACCTGGGCACCCCGCTGCTGATCAACCAGCCGTCGTACTCGATGCTCAACCGCTGGACCGAGGACGACGGGCTGCTCGACACGCTGGCCGAGGTCGGCGCGGGCTGCATCGCGTACAGTCCGCTGGCCCAGGGCGTGCTCACCGACCGTTACCTCGACGGCATCCCGGCCGACTCCCGGGTCCGTACCAGCGTGTTCCTCGGCGAGAGCGACGTAACCGACGAGCGGCTCGCCACCGTCCGGGGCCTCGCCGGGGTCGCCGAGCGGCGGGGGCGGACGCTGGCCCAGCTCGCCCTGGCCTGGGCGCTGCGCGACCCCCGGATGACCAGCCTGGTCATCGGGGCGAGCAGCGTGGCCCAGTTGGAGGGCAACGTCGCCGCCCTGGCCCACCTCGACCTGAACCCCGACGACCTGGCCGAGATCGACCGCCTCCTCGCCTGACGGCCGGGCCGGGTGTGGATCATGACCACCCGGCGCGGGTCACCAGACGCGGCGACGGCCGGCCCGATGGTTGCGGACGCCGCAGGGGCGGCCGGGCGGCACGGGTGCCGGGCGGCGCAGCCGGGTCGCCACCAGCGCCACCAGCAGCACGGTCACCACCGCCGCCACACCCACCGTCAGCCGGAGGTTGCCGCCGCCGACCCGGGTCACCGACGCTACCGGCACGCCGGTCTCCCCGGCGGAACCGTCACCGGCCGCGGTCGCCCCGGCGGAGGTGGCCTGGTCCGCTCCGACGCCTGCCGTCGGGCCGCCGGCCGGGTCGGTGGCAGCCGGGTCGCTGACAGCCTGCGTCGGATCGGTGGCGACCCGCGTCGGGTCGCCCGGGTCGGCCCCGCCCGCCGGGCTGAACAGCACGTCGGAGCAGGAGTAGTAGGTGTCCGGGGTGTCGGAGTTCTGCCACACCGTGTAGATCAGGTGCCGCCCGGTCAACCCGGCGGGCAGCCGCCCCGGAATCTGGTACGACCCGTCACGCAGCGGCGGGTCGGTCACCGACAGGAACGGGATCCTGTCGAGATCCGCCCAGCGCAGCGGGGTGCGCGGGTCGTAGCCGGGACGGGTGGTGTAGAGCCGGAAGGTGCCCTTGTGCGGAATGGTGCCCCGGTAACGGAACGTGTACCGCGCCCCGGCGGTCAACTCGGTCGCCGGCCAGTCCGCCCGCGCCAGGTCCAACCCCCGGTAGGCGGAGAGCCCGCCGCTGCACAACTCGCCGTCCGGGATGCGCTCCCGGTCGCGGCCGTTGACGCCGTACACCCGGATGTTGTCCCACTCGCGCAGCGCCGCGCCCGCCGACACCGCCGCCAGGCAGGCGGGCGTCGAGACGTGCGGCCCCTCCGGGCCACAGGCCGCCGAACGGCTCAACGGGCTGGTCGGTGCGCCGTGCGCGGCGGCAGGAGCCGCATCGAGCAGCACGGTCACCGCCACGACCGCGAGGGCGGCGAACGTTGCGCGTACGGTCATCTGGTCGACCTCCCGCCCTTGGTACGGATGCGGGCGGGCAAAGGTTCGACGGTACGGCGTGCGGGCCGGCGGCGGGGGTCGGTTGCCTCTACAGTGACCGCACGTGCCATATCAAGGAGCGTACGTGTCCGAACCGGAACCGACCTCACACTCCCCCGGGGGCAGCCCGCCGGCCGGAGTGCCGTACCTGTTGACCGTGCCCGCCCAGGAAGGGCTGCCGCCGGCGATCAGGTGGCCCGGTCGGGAGGGTGAGCCCGGCTGGGCCATCCCGGTCCAGGTCCCGGACGGCACCCTCGGGTACGCGCTCTTCCTGCCCCTGGTGCCGACCAGCGGCGACACCGCGCCCGGGGCCGCCGGAGGAGCCCCGGCCCTCCTTGCGGCCGGCCCGGCTGGCGACGGCCCGGCCGGCCCGGTCGCCACGGCGCCACCGGTGCCCCCGCCCGGCCCGGCAGCAGCCACCGACGGCTCACCGGCAACCACGGCACCGGCCCCGGCGACGCCCGCCCCGGCGGCCGACGAGGCAGCGGCAGGGTCGGCGGCAGGTGGGTCGGGCCGGTCGGTGAGCGTGCCGGCACCGCGCACCGCGGCGGCCCCGGCGGACGACGCGCCGACCCAGCCCGCCCCGCTCCCGGCCGCCGCCCCGGCGACGCCCGGCCCGCAGGAAGGCCCGGGTCGACCCGTACCCTCCGGCCAGCAACCGCCACCCGGGACCGGCGTGCCCGGCCCCGGTCAGCAGGCCGTCTTCGGCCGCCCGGGGTCTGCCGCATTCGGCACGCCGCCGGGCGGCGGCCGACCGGCGCAGTGGGGTGTGGCGCCCGAATCCTGGGCCCCGGTCCCGCCCCCGCCGTCGTTCCTGAGCGCCCGGTGGCCCGGTCCCCGGCCCGCCACCGGCTGGGCGGTGCCGGCGGCGGTCCTGGCCGGGGCGTTGGGCGTAGCGTTCTTCGTCCCGCTGAGCCGCACCGGCATCGGCTGGTTCCTCGGCTGGCTGGTCCTCACCGTCGGGGTGGTCGCGGCCGTCAGGCGCAACGCCGACGCGCTGACCCGCACCGACATGCTGATCCGGGGCGGCTGGGCGGTGGCCGCGCTGGCGCTGCTGGCCGTGCTGACCTTCCGTAACGCCTGGTGGTTGGTGACCTTCTGCGTCCTCGGGGCGCTGGGCTGCGCCACCCTGGCGATCGTGGGCGGCAGACAGGTCCGGTCCATCCTGTTCAGCCTGGTCGCGGCCCCGTTCGCGGCGCTGCGCGGGCTGCCCTGGGTACGCCGGCACGTGACCGCCACCGGCGGCGGCCAGCTGGTGCGCCGGGTCGTCGGCTCGGTCGCCGCCACCGCCGTGGTGCTGCTCGTGTTCGGGCTGCTGCTGTCCTCCGCCGACGCCGCGTTCGACCAGGTGCTCGGCGCGGTCGTGCCCGAGGTCAACGTCGGCACGGTGTTCCGCTGGCTCTTCCTGGCCGCCGTCGGCGGGTTGATCGCCGTCGCCGCCACGTACACCCTGGCCGCGCCACCGGACCTGTCGACCGTCGACCGGGAGGGTCGGCGTCGGCTGGGCATGCTGGAGTGGGCCCCGGCCATCGCCGCCCTGACGCTGCTCTTCGTCGGTTTCGTCGCGGTGCAGTTCACGGTGCTCTTCGGCGGTCAGCGGCACGTCCTGCGTACCGCCGGGCTGAGCTACGCCGAGTACGCACGCAGCGGATTCTGGCAGCTGACCGTGGTGACCCTGTTGACCGTGGCCGTGCTGGGCGGGGTCAGCCGTTGGGCGCGACGCGAGACCCGGGCCGAACGGGTCCTGCTGCGGGCCCTGCTCGGGCTGCTCAGCGTGCTCAGTGTGGTGATCGTGGTGTCGGCGCTGTCGCGGATGTACACCTACCAGAAGGTCTACAGCTTCACCGGGGAACGGATCTTCGTGATGGCGTTCGAGCTGCTGCTCGGCGCGGTCTTCCTGATGATCCTGGCGGCGGGCGTACGGTGGCGGGGCCGGTGGATCCCCGGCGTCACCGTCGGGCTGGCCGTGGTGATGCTGCTCAGCCTGGCCGTGCTCAATCCGGAGGACTACGCGGCCCGCCGCAACATCGCCAGGTACGAGCAATCCGGCAAGATCGACGCCTGGTACCTGCGGGCGCTCTCCGCCGACGCCACCCCCGCCCTGGCCAACCTGCCGGACCGGGTGCGCCGGTGCACGCTGAGCTGGATCGACGACGACCTCGCCGAGCCCGACCCGTGGTACGCCTGGAACCTGGGCCGTAGCCGGGCCCGCGCGGAGTTGAAGCGGCTGGGCCCGAGCGCGGTCGGCGGGCAGAAGGACTGCAAGGCCGCCGACCAGTTCGACCTGCCGAAGACCCGACGCGCCCCGCGCTGACCTCCCCGCACCGCCCTCGCCACCGACGAACGGTTCCACCCCCGCTGCCCCGACATGACCGGGATAAACGGATTGCGGAAATAGCGGTGACCATCCGCAATTCCAGCACCCGTCCGATTACCCGCCGAGTTACCGACGAGGGCGCATTTCCCCTGGTAGGCCAGTATTCGATCAACCGTAAAACTGCTGTCGACGGAAACCTCGGAGAAACGAGGGCTGGTTAGCGTTCGCGACCGTTGAACGCTCAATCTCGCTCCGAGGAGAGACCTTTGAAGGTACGAACATCGAGGAGCACGCGCGTGCTCCTCTCGGTGATCGTCGCGGTGACCGCCCCGGTGGCCCTGGCGGGGCCGGCCACCGCGGCGTCACCCATCGCGGTCGCGCCGCCTGCGGCGTCCACGACCGACCTGCCCGACCCGACGGCCCGTGGCCCCTTCGGACACCAGGCCGTCCAGGAGGCCAAACTCGGCCTCGCCAGCATCCAGGAACCGAACTCCTCAGGCGCCGACCCGACGGCCGGAACGGCACAGGCCGCGGAGCGGATCGAGATCCGGGGCCAGCTGTACA
This sequence comes from Micromonospora humidisoli, assembly GCF_016900955.1. NCBI lineage: Bacteria > Bacillati > Actinomycetota > Actinomycetes > Micromonosporales > Micromonosporaceae > Micromonospora > Micromonospora humidisoli. Next base: position 312,708 of record NZ_JAFEUO010000001.1, on the reverse strand, counting down.
CACCGGACTTCACCCGACGTACCACGCCGTCGCCGGTGCTCGTGCTGGTGCACGGCAACCACGGCTCGTGCGACTCGGGCCAGGACACCGCCCAGCTCACCTGCGCCCAGTTCAAGCACAACGAGAACGGCTACGCCTACCTCGCGGAGAACCTCGCCACCTGGGGTTACACCACCTTCTCGGTGTCCCAGGACCAGCTGATGATGCGGCAGGACAGCAGCAAGGGCAAGGGCATGCACAGCCGGCGGATGCTCATCGCCGCCACCCTGGACGCGCTGAGCGCGGCGAACCGCCCCGGTGGGCTGCCCGTCGACGAGCACACCACCGTCGGCACCACGCTCGCCGGCCGCCTCGACCTGACCCGGATCGGCCTGATGGGCCACTCGCGTGGCGGTGACGCGGTGTCCAGCTTCATCGACTACAACCGCATCCGCACCGACGGCCCGCGGTACCCGCTGCGCGGGGTCATCTCGCTCGCCCCGGTGGACTACGAGCGCAAGGCCCCGTACGGGATGCCGTACCTGTCGATCCTGCCGATGTGCGACGGCGACGTCTCCAACCTCCAGGGCGCGCGGCTGTTCGAACGCAGCCAGTACGTCAACCCGGGCGACCCGTTCCCCCGCATCCAGGTGGAGCACCTCGGCGCGATCCACAACTGGTACAACACCGTCTGGTACGCCGACGGCGGCGCGGACGGCCAGGCCAACAACGACGCGGCCTGCGGCAACTCGGCCCCGTTCGCGACCAACAACATCCATCCGCACAACCTGCGGCTCAGCGGCGCGGCCAGCTACACCGACCCGGCGCTGAACTACGCCATCGACAACTCCGACCCGCTGAACCCCGCCGTGAACACCAAGTTCTCCGGCGACGCGGCGCGGATGGGCGACCAGGAGAAGCTGGGCCTGGCGACGATGGCGGCGTTCTTCCGTCGCTACGTCGGCGGCGAGGGCGCGTTCCAGCCCTATCTGACAGGTGAGCTGGCCAACACCCCGGGTGGCCTCCAGGTCCCCGCGTCGGCCTGCCCGACCAGCCCGTCCGGCACCGCGATCGGATGCGACGAGCGGGTCAACACCAGCTACTTCGCCGCCCCGCAGGAACGGGTGGACGTGATCCGGCCCGAGGTCAACAACCCGCTCACCCGTAACGCCCTCGGCGGAACCCTGACCGGCAGCGGCTTCGCCGACCCGTACGCGCAGGCCGCCGGGGTCACCCCGAAACCGGCGAGCACCCCCGGCGGGTACGACTGGTGCAACCCGGAGCCGCAGGACTTCGCCCCGGCGCAGCTCGGTAAGACCGGGCTGCCGACCGCCGCCAAGCCCTGCCCACTGCCGGCGGCCGGCGCGCTCGGCGGGCAGAACGGCACCCGGGAGAACAGCCCCATCAACCACTCCTACGGTCGCCAGCTCACCCTCGCCTGGGAACCGGGCTCGACCGCGTCGCTGACCGCCGCGATCCCGGCCGCGTCCGCCGACGTACGGCACCTGAAGGCGCTGGCGCTCAGCGCCGCCGTGAACTTCTTCGACACCCGCAACCCGGGTGCCGACAACCGGGGCGACAACACCCGGGACACCACCGTCAACGGCACCCCGACCAACCCGGTCTGGCCCAACGAGAAGCCCACGTCGTACGACCCGGCCTCGACCACCCAGCGGTTCGTCATCGCGCTGCGCGACGCCGCCGGTCACGAGGGGACCGTCGACGCCGGTGACCCCCGCTGGGGCAACGCCCTGCACATGTCGACCGGCACGAACACCCCGAACACCCACATCGTCCTGGACCAGATCCGGGTCCCGCTCGCCGAGTTCGCGGCGCAGGGCGTCGACGTCGGTGCGCTGGCGAAGCTGGAACTCCGGTTCGGGGTGGGTGACATGCCGAAGTCCGGCTCGATCGAGCTGGCCGACGTACGTTTCCAGGAATCCGACGCGGGGGCGCAACTGCTGTCCGACGGCGACCGGGCCGACGGCGCGGGCCACGGCCCGTCCGCCCTCGGCGGCCCCGACCCGGCGACCTACCTCGCCGGCTACGACAACACCCCGGGCAACGTCGCACTCGTCGACCCGGTGGCCAACCCGCAGGGCAACACCACGTGGACGGTCGACGACGACCGGAAGCAGTGCCCGACGGCCGACTTCACCTCGATCCAGCGGGCCGTCGACTTCGCCTCGCCGTGGGACACCATCGTGGTGTGCGCGGGCGTCTACCAGGAGTCGTCGACGCCGGTGAACCATGCGTCCAACCCGGTGCAGACCGGTGCCCGCAACGGCCTGACCATCACCAAGCCCCTGAAGATCAAGGGGGCCGGCGCGGACAAGGTCACCATCAAGCCCGATCCGTCACTGGGGAACCTGGCCGGCGACCAACCGTACCTGCGCGACGGCGGCGGCAACGTGATCACCGTGTCCCGGCAGTCGCTCGGCTCGACCGACACCAACGAGATGTTCCTCGACCTCTCCGGCGTGACGGTGACCTCCGGCGACGTCTGGGCCGAGGCGGGCATCGCGTTCTTCGGCGCGGCCGGCCGGGTCGCCGACAGCGTCGTCGGCCCGCTGCGGGTGGCGACCACCGACGAGGAACTCGCCGCCCACCCGCACGGCTGGGGCATCGTCAAGACCGGCATCATCCGGGGGGCCGGCACCGGCACCGTCGAGAGCGAGCTGACCGTCACCGGCAGCGTGGTCAGCGGCTACCAGTCCGGCGGCATCCTCTTCGACGGCGCGCGGGGCCGCGACGGCACCCCCGAGACCACCGTCCGCTCCGGCATCCGCCAACACGGGTACGTGACCGACACCGTGGTCACCGGCGAGCCGAACAGCCGGTTCCCGCAGACCGGCATCGCGTACACCAGCGGGACGGACGGCTTCGTGAACACCAGCCGGATCACCGGGAACTACTACCCGCCCGCACCCCAACGGTCGTACGGCATCCTGCTGACCGACGCCGGCACCGAGACCGCCGGGGCGCTCACCGGCTACCGCAACTTCCTCACCGGCAACGGGTTCGCCGTCTACAACGCCAACGCCGACAACACCGCCGTACGCGAGGGCGCCCCGTTCGCGCTGACCGGCAGCTACCTCGGCAGCGGGCCACCGGTCCCGGGCGGACCGGCGGTCCCGGCCACCGGCATCGAGGCGATCTCCGGCGTGGACGGCACCGGCGCGGCCACGGTCACCGTCACCAAGCGCCGGCCGACCCCACCACCGGCAGTGCCGACCGCGGTGGGCCGGGTCGCCGACGCCGCGCCCTCGGCCGAACTGGCCGACCCGGGACGCGGGGCGGTGTTCCAGGTCGGGTCGACCGTGCACCCGCTGATCCGGGGCACCGACGACTTCGCCATCGCCTCGACGAGCCTGTTCGTCAACGGCACCCTGGTCGGCACCAGCACCACCGCCCCCTACCTGTTCGACTGGACACCGGCGGCGAAGGACGCCGGTAGGCAGGTCAAGTTCCAGGCGATGGTGGTCGACTCGTCCGGGCAGTCGACGCTGTCCAAGCCGGTCATCGGCACGGTCGACCCGGCGACCCCGGCCCCGACCGTACGGATCGACAAGGTGGAGGCCGACCCCACCTCGGGTACGGCGACACTCACCGCGACGGTCAACACCGCCGGCACCCTCACCCTCAGCGGGGAGAAGGTCAACGCGGTCAGCCGGCAGGTGGCGAAGGCGAACACGGTGACGGTGGCCGTGACGGTGGCACCTGCGTACCGGCAGACGCTGGTCAAGACCGGTCGGCTGGACGTGACGTTCACCGTCGGGTTCGCCAACGCGGCAGGTCAGAGCCCGGGTGAGACGGTGCAGGTGACCCTGATCAGATCGTGACGGCCCGACACTGAGGGGAGGGGTCCGTCGGGACCCCTCCCCTCAGCACGTGTGCGAGCAGGCCGCGTCGGACCGGGTCTGTCGGTTAGCCGATCGAACCAATGATCTGGAAGTTCCTATGTGGATCATACGTACGTCCGGCGGTCGACGCCTGCACCGGTGCGCCCCCGCACCTGGTCACCGGCCGGCTGATGTAGGGCCAGGAGGAGAAACGATGGACGCGGACGAGCACAGCGCGGGCCCTTCCAACGCGATAGCCCGCCACTTCCAGAACCTGACCGTGAAGGTCATCCAGGATGGCGTCGGCCCGATCACCGGGTCGGTCCCCTACGCGGAGGCCCGCCTCAGCAAGGCCCTCCCGGCCACAGCAGGCTCGATCATCGATCCCGACGGGGTGCCCCTGCGCGACCGTGCGAGCGAAGCGGCGATCGAGCGGGTGATCGATCGACTGATCAAGGAGTCGGTGGCTGCGGCGTCGACGAACGGGTTCGTCACCGGCCTGGGCGGTTTCGTGGCCATGCCCGTCACCCTCCCCGCGAACATCGCCGGATCACTGGTGATCAACGCACGACTCGTCGGGTCGATCGCGTACCTGCGGGGTTACGACATCTCGGATCCGCACGTCCAGACCTTCATCTTTCTCACCACGGCAGGCGGGACGCTGGCAAGCTCGCTCCAGGGGGTGGGAGTCAAGGTCGGGGCGAAGTTGACCGCCCAAATGATCAAGGCGATCCCGATCGCCGTCATTCGGAAGATCAACGCACAGGTCGGCTTCATGCTTCTCGCCAAGTACGGCACGCAGCGTTCGGCCATCACCCTGGCCAAGGGGATCCCGATCGCGGGGGGCCTCGTCGGAGCCGGGATGGATGCCGCCCTCACTGCTCTGGTGGGCCGCGCCGCCAAGGCCAACTTCCCGGCGTCCATCTGAGCCGCCGGCTGCTGCCCGGGGCAGCGGTCCGGCCGAGCGAGGACGGACGGCCGGATCCGCAGGCGCACGGGGAACCCTCCGCTCCAGTGCCTGTGAGGTGGGTAGCCGTTGTCGTGCGGCGTACCTCTGTCAGGCCCGTCGCGTCCCGAGCAGCAGAGCAGACGGAAAGCGGGACGGGCTTCCCGAAAGGCCCGTCCCGCCGCTGCGTCGGCACGACCCGGTTCACCCGGTCAGCTCGGCTCCCCTGCCAGCGAGGTCCGCCGCTGCGACGCCATGACCAGGGAGTAGACGTGCTCGCGGAGTTCACCGAAGAGCGGGGTCTGCTTGGTCGCGATCTGGTCGCGGGGCCGGTCGAGGGTGACCGGCAGGTCCGCCACGACGACCGACGGGCCCTGCGACAGCACGACCACCCGGTCGGACAGGTACACCGCCTCGTCGATGTCGTGGGTCACGAACAGCACCGTCGTACCGGTCTCCGCCCAGACCTTGAGCAACAGGTCCTCCAGGCTGGCCCGGGTCTGGGCGTCCACCGAGGCGAACGGCTCGTCCATGATCAGCATTTCCGGTCGTACGGCGAGCCCCCGGGCGATGGCGACCCGCTGCTGCATGCCGCCGGAGAGCTGCCACGGGTGCAACCCGGCGGCGTGCGCCAGGCCGACCATCTCCAGCGACTCCTGCACCCGCTGCCGGATCTCGGCGCGGGGCAGGCCCCGGTCGCGCAACGGGAGGGCGACGTTCTTCTCGACGGTCAACCAGGGGAACAGCGAGCGACTGTAGTCCTGGAAGACGACCGCCACGCCGTCGCGGGGGCCGGACATCCGTTCCCCCCGGAACATCACCGCACCGCCGGAGATGGGCAGTAGCCCGGCGATGCACATCATCAGGGTGGTCTTGCCGCAGCCGGAGGGCCCCACCACCGACACGAACTGGCCGGCGTGGACGGCGAACTCGATGCTGCGTACGGCGGGCACGTCGCCCTTGCGGGACCGGTAGGACTTGCTCAGCTGCTGCACGTCGAGCACGGCGGTGTCGAGGGCGGCACCGGGCTGGTGCGGTCGGGTAGTCACGGGGTTCATCCGGGGCTCCTACGTGGTGTCGGTCAGTGGCTTTCGGCGCTGTCGGGGCGCACGTTGCGGTGCCACCGCAGCAGCACCCGCTCGACCAGGGCGAAGACGGCGTTGAAGAGGATGCCGAGCAGTGCCAGCAGGACGATCGCCGACCACAGTTGCGGGAACTGGAACAGCCGCTGCTGGCTCACGATGTAGAACCCGAGGCCGGCGGTGGCGGCGTACAGCTCGGAGATCACCATCAGGACCAGCGCGATCCCGATGCTGATCCGCATGCCCGCGAAGATCGCGGGGCTGGCACCGGGCAGCAGGACCCGCAGGAAGTAGCGCCGCCGGGTCAGTCGCAGGCTCCGGGCGGCGGTGACCACCGTACGGTCGATGCCCCGGACGCCGTCGTAGGTGTTGATCAGGATCGGCCAGAGGCAGCCCAGCGCGATGAGGAAGACGTTCATCCCGCTGGTGATGCCGAACAGCACGATGGCGATGGGCAGCAGAGCGGTGACCGGCACCGACATGCCCAGCCGGATCAGCGGGTTGAAGAACGCGCCGGCCGGCCGCCACACCCCGATCAGGATGCCGAGGCCGACGCCGAGCACCGTCGCCGCGCCGTAGCCCAGGCCGAGCCGGACGAGGCTCGGCAGGACGTCGACCCGGAACTGGGAGCTGAGGAACAGCGACGACGGCGACGCGGACAGCCAGGTGTCGACGAACGCGCCGAAGATCTGCGACACCGGCGGCACGAACAGGGAGCCCACCCTCCGGGCGGCGACCTCCCACACCACCAGCAGCAGGGCGAGCAGCCACAGCGACCGCACCCCGCGTCCCACCGCCAGCGCCGACGTGACCACCGGCCGGTTCAGTCCCTGCCCGCTCATCGTCCACCCTCCCGCTGTGCCTGGCCCCACGGCACCACCAGGCGTTCGACCAGGTTGAAGCCGTAGTAGAGGCCCATTCCGAGCAGGCCGACGAGCAGGATGCCCGCGTAGACGAAGTCGGGTCGCTGCGCCTGCTGGTACGTGGTGATCACCGTTCCCACCCCGTTGGTGGCCCCGAGCAGTTCGGCGGAGAGCACCACGATGAGCGCCGTCGAGCTGGCCACCCGCAGCCCGGTGGCGATGGACGGGGCCGCCGACGGCAGCACCACCCGGGTCAGTAGCCGGATTCGCGTCCAGCCCATGCTCCGCCCCGTGGCCAGCATCAGCGGTTCGGTGTCGCGGACGCCGTACATCGCGTTGAGCAGGATCGGCCAGAAGATCGCGTAGATCGCCAGGGACACCTTCATCTGGGTGCCGAGGCCGAACATCAGGATGGCGATCGGCAGGAACGCCGAGGAGGGGATCGACCGGCCGGCGTGCACCACCGAGGACGACGGCCGGTAGAGGGCGGAGAAGTAGCCCAGGGTCAGCCCCAGCGGAATGCCGACGGCGCTGGCGACGAGCATCGCGAGCAGCCACGCCCAGAGGGTCTGCGCCACCTCGGTCAGGAACGTCGCGTCGACGAGCAGTTCGCCGGCGCGTTGCAGGGTGTCCACCGGGTACGGCAGGGAGTCCACCGAGACCGCCCCGGCCCGGACCACCAGGTCCCACAGCACGAACATGGTCACCACGCCCGCCACGCCCAGCACCCAGTCGGGTGTGGGGCCCCACCGGCGGGCCGCGACGGGCCCGCCGGTGGGTCGGGCGTCCGCCTCGACCTGGTCAATCACGTGGACGTCCGACGCCATGTCACGTCCTCTCCCCTCATGGTGGCCCGCCTTCCGCGACGACAGGACAGGTCAGGACCGCGCGAAGTCGGTGACGAAGGGCCCCAGGTCGGGCTTCTTCTGGAGCATCTTCAGGTCGACCATCTGCTGGGCCATCCGGTCCAGCGCAGCGACGTCGACGTCCGCTTCGAGGGCGTTCTGCGGTTGGGCGGCGAGGGTCTCCGCCGGCACCTTCTGGCATTCGGAGAGCAACCGGAACGCCTCGGCGGTGTTGGCCGGGTCGCTGAGCTGCTGCGCGGTCTCGGTGATCGCCTCGTGGAAGCGCTTGGCGGCGTCGCCCTTGCCGACGAAGCTCTTGGCGGCGACGTAGGTCGCGATGTAGATCTTGTCGCTGCTGGCGAAGGGGTCGGCCAGGCTACGGACGTTGTCGTTGTTGTTGCCCAGCAGCGAGTAGCCCAGCTGCGCGGCGTCGACCCGTCCGCTGAGCACGGCGGGGACCTGCTCGGCGAAGGGCAGCGCCACGAAGCTGACGCTGTCCGGCTCGACTCCGTTGGCCTTCAGCCAGCTCGCGGTCACGATCTGGTTGATGCCGTTGATCTCGTTGACCGCGATCTTCTTGCCGGCGAGGTCGCCGGCCGCCTTGATCGGGGAGTCCTTGCCGACGAAGACGCCCTGCGCGGGCTTCGCCGGCGGCAACGCGTTGACGTTCACCCCGGACACCATCTGGATCGGGAAACCGGTGTTGTAGGCGTTGATCGCGGTGTAGCCGTTGACGTAGCCGAAGTCGGCCGCGCCGGACAGGACTGCGGCGACCGCCGCCGAGCCACCTCCGGAGCGGACCAGCTCGACGTCGAGGCGGTGCTTGCCGTAGACGCCCTTCCCGATCGCCCAGGTGTTCCAGATTTCGCAGCCGAACGTCGTGACGGAAACCTTCGTGGTGCCGTCCGCGCTGTCCGCAGCGCCTTCGGCGCCCCCGCAGGCGCTCGTGAAGAGCAGTGCGGCAAGGGCGACCATCGCACCGGTACGTCGTGTGTTCATCGTGATGCTCCTATGTGCTTCGCGCGTGGCCCGACGTCTCCCGCCGCCGACGTCGGCGGCGGGGATGAGGGCTCGGTGGGTACGAAGGGACGGCTCCGCCGCGACGGATACGGCCGCCTGGCTGCTGCGGCGCGGGTCCGACGCGAACTGCATCGACTCGGTGATGGTGCGGAATGCCTGAACTGCCAGATTGGGAGGGATCAATCAGGGCCGCGAGAACCGCAGACGGCGTCACGGCATGGCCGGGCAACGCTGGTCACGGCCGGTTCGGGCGGTCGGGCTGCACCCCAGCAGCACCCTGACGCCTCGCCGACTTGCAGCGAAGGTACGGGGCCCGAAAACCCCTGTCAAGATGCGAAACGATATCTCGCATTACGCCAAGTCGGTGTGTGCCGGTGCCCTCGCAACCCGGCGAACGCGCAGGTCGGCGGGCAGGTAACGATCCATCCCCCGTGGTTGACCGGGCCGGCAACGGCGGCTAGCTTCTCCACCAGATGCCGTCGGCCCCGGGAGTGGACATGAGCGTGGAAGAGCCCGTCGCGGCCGTTCCCGCCATCACCCGCGCGCCGATCGGCCACTGGAAGGGACCGGAGTTCCCCGCCATCCGCCCCGGCACCGGCGCGGGCAAGGCACTCGTCCCGTTCTGATCGGCAGCTCCGCGCCCAGGCGCACCCTGCCCGGATCCGGAAACACCTACCGCACCGGCCGCTGCCGCCCACCGGGTGGCCGGGCCGCCCGTAGTCGGTGACCCCAGCACCCCGGAAACTGCGGCAGTTCCCCGCCCGTACCCCCGACGGCCCCGCCGGCGTCGTCGCGGCCGGCCCCGGCGCAGGAGACCCGCCCACCCCCGCAACCCCAGCCGGGCAGGTGGGCCGGTCCCACACCCCAGCGCGCGGGTGGCCGGCCCGGTACGGGCGCGGTCACGACGACCGGCCACCCCGCGTCACCGACCCGGTGCCCGGGTGGCCGACGACGTCAACCCCACCGTCGACTCAGGCTGCCCGTGCCCCGGGTGGCGTCGTCAACCGGGGCCGGACACGGAAAAGCGGCCCGGTCGATACTCGACCAGGCCGCTGACCTGTTGCCTCAAGGGTGGAGCCGAGGGGACTCGAACCCCTGACCCCCACACTGCCAGTGTGGTGCGCTACCAGCTGCGCCACGGCCCCTTGCGGTCGTCCCGGTCGCCCGGGCACGGAGAGAACTATACACACGCGGCCGAGCATGGTCATCTCGCGGGGGTCCCCTGCCGATCAGTTCAACGCGACGTCCGGCGGGAAGTGCGCGACCGCCGCCATCATGCCACCCTGCCGGCGCAGCACCATCGGCCAGAGGTCGTCCGGGCGGTCGACGAAGGCGTCACCGGGCAGCGCGTCGAGCACGAACCAGGAGCCGTCCTCGATCTCCTGCTCCAGTTGCCCGGACCCCCAGCCGGAGTAGCCGGCGAAGACCCGGATGCCGCCGATGCTGTCACGCATCCGCTCCGGATCGGAGGACAGGTCGATCGTGCCCACCGCGCCGGAGATCGGCTGGAAACCCTTCAACCGGCGCATCGGATGACGCATCCGGGCCAGACAGATCGCCGACTCCGGCTGCACCGGACCGCCCTCGAAGAGCACCGCCGGGTGCCGGGCGAGATCGCTCCACTCGCCGAGGACGTCCGCGACGGCCACCTCGGTGGCCCGGTTGAGCACCACCCCGAGCGCACCGTTGGCCTCGTGGGCGACCAGCAGCACCACCGTACGATCGAAGTTCGGGTCCTTGAGGGCCGGTGTCGCGACCAGCAGCCGCCCGGTCATCGACTCCACGGCACGACCGCTGATCGCCGGTCCCTCCCCCTGCGTCTCGGACATCGTCAGCCGCGCACCGGGTCCGACAACCGGGCACCACCGACCAACTGTGCTGTCACCGCCATGCCTGGCACCATAGCCTGCACCCGGTGTGGTGGCTAAGGTCTGACCGACAGGTGATCGAGGGCGGTCGAGGGAGGATCGATGGGTCCGACGGCGGACATCGCGGTGATCGGCGGTTCGGGGCTGTACGCGCTCCTCGACGACGCCACGGAACACCAGGTCGAGACCCCGTACGGCACCCCCTCTGACGTGCTCACCATCGCCACCGTGGGCGGCCGTTCGGTGGCGTTTCTGCCCCGGCACGGGCGTGATCACCGCCACCCCCCGCACCTGATTCCGTACCGGGCGAACCTGTGGGCACTGCGCACGTTGGGAGTACGCCAGGTGCTCGCCCCCTGTGCCGTCGGCGGGCTGCGCCCCGAGTTGGGCCCCGGCACGTTCGTGGTGCCCGACCAGCTCATCGACCGCACCAGCGGCCGGGTGCAGACCTACTACGACCAGGGCGCGGTGCACGTGGCGTTCGGCGACCCGTACTGCCCGGTGGGGCGGCGTACCCTGCTCGACGCGGCGGCCGGGCGCGACGTGCCGGCGGTCGACGGCGGCACGGTGGTGGTGGTCGAGGGGCCGCGCTTCTCCACCCGTGCGGAATCCCGCTGGTACGCCGCGATGGGCGGCACGGTGGTCAACATGACCGGCCACCCGGAGGCGGTGCTCGCCCGCGAACTGGCCCTCTGCTACACCTCCATCGCGCTGGTCACCGACCTGGACGCCGGGGTGGAGGCGGGCGACTCGGTCACCCAGGAGGAGGTGTTCCGGGTCTTCGGCGAGAACACCGACCGGCTGCGGGGCGTACTGCTGGACGCGGTGGCCGCCCTGCCCACCGACCGCGACTGCCCCTGCGGGCACGCGCTGGACGGCATCCGGACCCCGTTCCCCCTCCCCTGACCTGTCGCCGCACGGCCCGGACGTGCTCCCGGCAGCCCTCGGACAGGGCAATAGCCGGCAAAGCGCACGGAGCGCCGCCTGCCACCCGATAGATTCGGCAGGTCAGGGGCCCGGTCCCGGCGGACACCGGCGGGTCGGGGACGCGGAGGTGGAGGGCGATGGCGACCGTCCGGGAGACCACCTACGACCTGCTCCGCGCCCTCGGCCTGACCACGGTCTTCGGCAACCCCGGCTCGACCGAGGAGCCGTTCCTCCAGGACTTCCCGGCCGACTTCCACTACGTGCACGCCCTGCACGAGGCGTCGGCGGTCGCCATGGCCGACGGCTACGCCCAGGCCACCGGCCGGCCGGCGCACGTCAACCTGCACACCGCCCCGGGCACCGGCAACGGCATGGGCAACCTGGTCACCGCCTGGCACAACCGGACACCGCTGATCGTCTCCGCCGGGCAGCAGAGCCGGGAGATGCTGCTGATGGAGCCCCGGCTGGCCAACCGGCACCCCACCGAGCTGCCCCAGCCGTACGTGAAGTGGAGCCACGAGCCGGTGCGGGCGCAGGACGTCCCGGCGGCGTTCATGCGGGCGTACGCCACGGCGGCGCAACCACCGAGCGGCCCGGTCTACCTCTCCCTGCCGTTGGACGACTGGCACCAGCTGGCGGACCCACCACCGCAGGTGCGGACGGTGGCCACCCGGTTCGCCCCCGACCCGCGTCGGCTGCGGGAGTTCGCCGCGTTGCTGGCCGCCAGCCGCAGCCCGGTGCTGGTGCTCGGTGCCGCGGTGGACCGGGCCGCCGCCTGGCCGGTGGCGGCGGCGGTGGCCGAGCGGCTCGCTGCGCCGGTCTGGTCCGCGCCGGCACCGGAGCGGGCCGCGTTCCCGGAGCACCACCCGCACTACCGGGGGGTGCTGCCGTACGCGATCGCCCCGCTGGCCGAGAAACTCACCGGGCACGACGTGGTGCTGGTGGTCGGCGCGCCGGTGTTCCGCTACTACCCGCACGTGCCCGGCGACCACCTGCCGCCCGGGGCTCGGCTGCTGCACGTCACCGACGACCCGGACGAGGCCGCACGGGCCCCGGTGGGCGACAGCCTGCTCGGTGACGCCGGGCTGACCCTGGCCGCGCTGCTGGACCTGCTGCCCGCTGCCGACCGGCCGACACCGCCGCCCCGCCCGACGCCGGAACCGCCGGGCACCGACGACCCGCCCGACGCGGACGCGCTCTTCGCCGCGCTGGCCGCCTGCTGGCCCGCCGACGGGGTGCTGGTGCAGGAGTCACCGTCGAACCTCGCGGCGTTGCGGCGTCGACTCCCGGTGACCCGCCCGGCGTCGTACTTCACCATGGCCAGCGGAGGGCTCGGTTACGGGCTGCCCGCCGCCGTCGGTATCGCCCTCGCCGAGCGGGACACCGGGCGGGGTCGGCCGGTGGTCGCGGTGATCGGGGACGGTTCCTTCCACTACTCGGTGCAGGCGTTGTGGACCGCCGCGCAGCTGCGGCTGCCGGTGGTCGTGCTGGTCCCGGTGAACCAGCAGTACGCCATCCTCAAGGCGTTCGCCGAGCTGAAGTCCACCCCGGGCGTGCCCGGACTGGACCTGCCGGGCCTGGACCTCACCGCCATCGCCCGGGGCTACGGCTGCGCCACCCGCGTCGTCGACGCGCTGCCCGACCTGGCCGACGCGCTCACCGGGGCGCTACGTGCCGACGGCCCCACGGTGCTCCCCACACCGATCAGCACCGCCATCCCCACCCTCCTCTGACAGCGATGCTGGCCGCACCCCACTCACTGTTCCCCCGCTCGCCTGTCCGCCCGCTCGCTCGCCCGTCCGCGTTGATCAAGAGGTTTGCGTCATCCTGATCGACCGACGTGACGCAAACCTCTTGATCAACGCGAGCGTGCGACGTTCGGACGGGAAGCCCGGACCGGGTCAGTGGGCGGTCAGGGTGAGCACCCGGCCGGTGGCGACGTCGAGCACCGGCCGTTTCCCGAGCGGGGCCACCAACGTCACGGTGACCGGTTTGAACACCGCCAGGTCGATGCACTCGCCGGTGCCCCGGACCACCCCGCCGCCGACCACCACCACCTCGTCGCTCTCCCACACCAGGGCGGCGGGTCCACTGTCGCAGGCGCCCAGGCCGACCGCGTACGTCAGCCGGGCGCCGTCGACCCGGCGGAGCTGGTCGGCACCGGCCACCCCGTCCGGCAGGGGCCGGTCCGGGGCCGCCGGACCGGGTGCGGCGGTTACCGCCCGGGGCGCCACCGCCAGGCGGGCCACCGGGCTGGTCAGCTCCGCCACGGTGAAGATCCAGGCCGGTACGGCGGCGACCCCCCGACTGGTACGTACCTCGGCGGTGCCCAGGGTGACTCCGGTGACCGTGAGCGGAATGCAGGCAGCCTGGGTCGCGACGGGATCGTCCGGCCGGGTGCCGGCTGTCGGTTCGGGGGGTCGTGGTCCCCGGGGTCGCCCCTCGCACGGCGGCGGGTCCCCCTGGTCGAGCTGCCGGTACGCCTCGGCGGCGCTGATCAGCGGGACGGTCAGGGCACCATCGGGGAAGCGGATCGCTCCGTCGGCGGGCACATCGGTCGGCAGCACGATCTGGTCCCGGTACCAGCCGGCACGAAAGGCCGCCTCGGTGCCGGCGTCGAAGCCGGGCTGACCCATGAGCACCGTGGCGTCCTGCAACGGCAGGTATCCGCTCGACCACCCGGGACCGGGCCGCCAGGCCCCGGCGACCTCGACGGCCCGCCCGTCGAACACCTTCCGCTGCTTCCCCAGCTCACCATCCACCGCACCACCGGACACCACACCACCGGGCACCGCGCCACCGGGCACCGACCCGGCTGCCGCACACCCACCCACCGCCACCACGAGCCCCAACCCCCACGCCAGCCCTACGAGTCGCCGCATCCCCCTGAGACGCCCACCCACCCCTCCCGGTTCCCTCCCCTCCCAGCACCTCACCCCGCCTCGCCCACCGCGCCCGCCTCGTTGATCGAGACCATCTCCCCGGGCCCGCCCCGGTGATCAAGAGGTTTGCGTCAAGTTGATCTCCAATTCTGACGCAAACCTCTTGATCACCACGCGCCACCCGTCAAGGCCGGGTGATCAAGAGGTTTGCGTCACCCGCCGCGCCGGGTCTGACGCAAACCTCTTGATCAACAAGGCAAGGCGGGGCGGAGCACGGCGGGGCGGAGCAAGGCGGGGCGGAGCACGGCAAGGCGGAGCACGGCGTGCCGGGAGGGGGAACAGTGATGCGCCCCGATCCTTGGGGACCGGGGCGCATCATCGAGGTGGTGGAGGTGCCGGGAATCGAACCCGGGTCCTTCGCCGGTTTGTCAGGGCTTCTCCGAGCGCAGCTCGCTATGCCTCTACTCGGCCCCACCGCTCACGCGAGCAAGTTGGTGTGACGGGCCCAGTCGCTGATTGATCTCGCCGCACGGACCCCGCGACCGGGTCCGATTGGCCAGCCTTCTAGCTGATGCCGGCTAACTGGGACGAAGGCGTTCCCAGGCCGACAGACTCACTACTCGCCTCAGGCGGCGAGAGCGAAGTCAGCGCGATTTTGCTTGGCGCTTATTGGTTTCCGACGACCGATTCTCGAGACGACGTCGGCTTCCTCGGCTCGCTTCCCCTGTCGCTGCGTACGAAGTCGAAACCAGTCACCCCCTCGACGGGCCGCCGGTTGTGGCGGCACTGACCAGACTAACGCCTGCCGCAACGGGTTTCATCCCGAGCCCCGGTCCGGCCCGTTGAGCCGGACAAAGGGGATGAATCAGTCGTCCATTCCCTTGCCACGCCGACCCGACACCCGGGCGATCTCCCGGTCGGCGTCCCGCTTGGCGAGGTCCTGCCGCTTGTCGTACGACTTCTTGCCCTTGGCCAGGGCGATCTCGACCTTGGCCCAGCCGTCGGAGAAGTAGACCTGCAACGGGACCATGGTCAGGCCCCCCTCGCGGGTCTTGCCGATCAACTTGTCGATCTCCATCCGCTTCAGCAGCAGCTTGCGGGTACGCCGGGGCTCGTGGTTGGTCCAGGTGCCCTGGGTGTACTCCGGGATGTGCATGCCGTGCAGGAACAGCTCACCGTCACGTTCCTGGGCGAACGCGTCGACCAGCGAGGCCCGCCCGGCGCGCAGCGACTTGACCTCGGTGCCGGTCAACGCCATGCCCGCCTCGTACGTGTCGAGGATGGCGTAGTCGTGGCGGGCCTTCCGGTTGGAGGCGACCACCTTGCGACCCTTTTCCCGTGGCATCCGGCGCCACCTCCCTTCCACTACGCGCACCGACCACCCGGCCGGTGAGCGGGGATCATGCTACCCGAACGACAAGGACCCTCCCGCGCCGTTTCTTGCCGGCCCGGGAGGGTCCTTGTCGGAGAGCCCTGCGGTGACCAGAGCCGCAGGCACAAGCGTGACTAGACCCGCAGGTAGAAGCGGAGCGTGACCCAGGCGGTGGCAGCGCTGATCAGGCCACCGACGCCGGCCATCAGCGGGAACATCAGGAAGATGTCCGACCACTGGACCGGCGAGAGCAGCCCCTCCAACGCCTTCAACGAGCCACTGAACAGCAGTTGCTTCGCCCCGATCAGCGCGATCAGGCCCAGCAACGAGCCGATCAGGCCGGCGACCACCGCCTCCAGCACGAACGGCGCCTGGATGAACCAGTTCGACGCGCCGACCAGCTTCATGACCGCGACCTCACGCCGCTTGCTGTACGCGGCCACCTGGATGGTGTTCGCGACCAGCAGCAGCGCGGCGATCGCCATCACCACCGCGGCGGCCAGCGCGATGTTCTGGATCGCGGTGAGCACGTTGAAGATCTTGTCCAGCAGCCGGCTCTGGTCGACGATCACGTCGACCCCCTCGGTGCCCTGGTACTGGTCGTAGATGTTCTTGTACTGCTCCGGGTTGACCAGCTTCAGCCGGAACGACTCGGGCAGCAGGTCCGGCTTCACGGCGTTCACCAGGTCGGGCGCGTCCTGGTACATCTCCTTGAAGGTCTTGTACGCCTCATCCTTGTTGACGTAGAGGACCTCCTTGACCAGGGGATCGCTCTTCAGCTTGGCGTCGAGGTCGGTGCGCTGCTGCTCGGTGACGTCGGTCTTCAGGAAGATCGAGACTTCGACGTTCTTGTAGTAGAGGTCCTTCATGTCGCCGACCTGTTTGTACATCAGGCCACTGGCGCCGAGCATGGTCAGCGAGACCGCCATCGTGATGATCATCGCGACGGTCATGGTGACGTTGCGCCACAGTCCGACCAGTACCTCGGACAGGACATACTTCATCCGCATCGGGTGTTCCTCCGGCTCTCCGGCGTGAGGTGTTCGTCGTCAGGTCGTACGGCAGGGGTGGAGCGCCGGCTCACCCGTAGACGCCGCGGGCCTGGTCGCGCACGATGCGGCCGCTTTCGATCTCGACGACGCGACGGCGCATCTGGTTCACGATGTTGGAGTCGTGTGTGACCATCACGACGGTCGTGCCGGTGCGGTTGATCCGGTCCAGCAAACGCATGATCTCGATCGAGGTGTCCGGGTCCAGGTTTCCGGTCGGCTCGTCCGCCAGCAGGATCAGCGGGCGGTTCACGAACGCCCGCGCCACCGCGACCCGCTGCTGCTCGCCACCGGACAGCTCGTGCGGGTACCGGTGCTCCTTGCCACCGAGGCCGACCAGCTCCAACACCTCGGGCACGACCCGGCGGGCCACCGCCTTGGTCTTGCCGATCACCTCCAGGGCGAACGCCACGTTCTCGTAGGCGGTGCGGTTCGGCAGCAGCCGGAAGTCCTGGAAGACGCAGCCGATGGAGCGCCGGAAGTGGGGTCGCTTCCAGGAGCGCATCGACGTGACGTCCTTGCCGTTGACGATGACCCGGCCCTTGTTGGGGGCGACCTCGTGCAGCAGCATCTTGATGATCGTGGACTTGCCGGAGCCGGATGGCCCGATGAAGAAGACGAACTCGCCCTTCTCGATCGAGACGGACACGTTGTCGAGCGAAGGCCGGGACGCCTTCGGGTACGTCTTCGTCACTTGCTCAAGCTGAATCACGGGTCGTGAGTCTACGCGGTGTAACCGCAGAGCCAAGTGGCACGCCCCGCCGATGCGGGGCGCGTCATCGATTCGCCCGGTCAACCCGGGATCGACGACGCGCCCCGTTCACGCTCGATCACGCAGCGTCGTTGGCGAGCTGCTGCTGCTTGCGCCAGCGGATGCCGGCTTCGATGAAGCTGTCCAGCTCGCCGTCGAAGACCGAGGACGGATTGCCGGTCTCCTGCTCGGTTCGCAGATCCTTCACCATCTGATAAGGATGCAGGACGTACGAGCGCATCTGGTCGCCCCAGGAGCTGGTGCTGCCGGTCTTCAGGCCGGCCAGCTTCGCCTCCTCCTCCTGCCGCTTGCGCTCCAGCAACCGGGACTGGAGCACCCGCATCGCGGAGGCCTTGTTCTGCAGCTGGGACTTCTCGTTCTGGCAGGTCACCACGATGCCGGTGGGGATGTGGGTGAGCCGCACCGCCGAGTCGGTGGTGTTGACGCTCTGCCCACCCGGCCCGGAGGACCGGTAGACGTCCACCCGGACCTCGTTCTCCGGGATGTCGATGTGGTCGGTCTGCTCGGTGACCGGCAGCACCTCCACCCCGGCGAAGCTGGTCTGCCGGCGACCCTGGTTGTCGAACGGGCTGATCCGGACCAGCCGGTGGGTGCCCGACTCGACGCTGAGCGTGCCGTAGGCGTACGGCACCTTGACGGTGAAGGTGGCCGACTTGAGGCCGGCCTCCTCGGCGTACGAGGTCTCGTAGACCTCCGTCGGGTAGCCGTGCCGTTCCGCCCAGCGCAGGTACATCCGCAGCAGCATCTCGGCGAAGTCGGCCGCGTCCACCCCACCGGCACCCGCCCGGATGGCGACCAGCGCCTCCCGGGAGTCGTACTCGCCGGAGAGCAGGGTGCGGACCTCCATCTCCTGGATGGCCTTGGTCAGCGTGGCGATCTCGGACTCGACCTCGCCCAGCGCCCCGGAGTCGGCCTCGTCCTCGGCCAACTCCAGCAGCACCCGGGCGTCGTCGAGCCCGGACCGCAGGCTGCCCAGCTTGCTGATCTCGCCGTTGACGTACGACAACTGCGAGGTCACCTGCTGTGCCTTGGCCTGGTCGTCCCAGAGGTCCGGCGCGGACGCCTGCTCCTCCAGCCGGGCCTTCTCCTCCCGCAGACGGTCGAGGTCGAGCACCGCCTCGATGTTGCGCAGGGTCGCGTCGAGTTCCTTGAGCTGTTCGGCGTAATCGGCAGCGGTCACGACAGACAAGGGTACTGTGCGTACGGCGGTCCGCTCACGTCACACCACCTACCAGGGCCGATGATCAGCCGACCGGGGCGGTCTTGAGCCAGGACAGCGCGGCCTTGTGGTAGGCGACGGCGAACTCCAGCGCGCTGGCGTCGTACTCGTCGCCCTCCTTCTTGGCGGTCTTGACCTGTTCGCGGACGTACGCGAGGGCCTCGGTGTGGTATTCGTTGGCCGAGGCGTAGAGGTTCTTGAGCTGGCTGGCCGAGTGCAGGTTGCCGAACGCGATCCGCAGGGCGATCGGGTTGCGGATGGTGTCCCGACCGGGATTCTCCGCCAGCCAGCGGGAGAAGGTCCGCTTGCCGGCCGCGGTTATCGCGTAGGGTTGACTCATCCGCGGGCCGGGCTTGCCCAGCCGCACGAAACCACGCTCAGCCAGCACCGGCAACTCACGGTAGACCTGGCTGCGTGTCATCGACCAGTACGGCGCCAGTCGGCGCTCAGCGGCGGCCATCAGTTGGCCACCTGTCATCGGCCCCTCGTGCAACAGACCCAGCAGGGCCGCCGCGGTGGGGTTGACTCCGGAATCCGCCATGCCGTCTAAGCTGCCACTTTGCCGTCCCGGCGTCCAGGATTTCCGGATTTGCCACCCGGGAGGATTTCCAATGTGCACTGTCGGCCGACGACAGTGCTCCCAGGACCACCCCCGACCGCCGCCCCGCCGACCGCGCAGGGCGTGCCGGCCCGTCGCCGGGGTCGGGCGGGCCCGGCCGGCGGGGACGTCGTCGCACGCCACCGCCGGCCGTCGCCGGTTCAGCCCATGTGCGGGTACGTGTGGTCGGTCGGCGGCACGAACGTCTCCTTGATGGTCCGGGGGGACATCCAGCGGACCAGGTTGTGCCACGAACCGGCCTTGTCGTTGGTGCCGCTGGCCCGAGCGCCCCCGAACGGCTGCTGCCCGACCACCGCCCCGGTCGGCTTGTCGTTGATGTAGAAGTTGCCTGCCGCGTACCGCATCTTCTCGGCCACCGCGTCGATCACCTGGCGGTCGGTGGCGAAGACCGACCCGGTCAGCGCGTACGGCGCGATCGACTCGGCCTGGGCGACCACGTCGTCGAAGCGGGCGTCGTCGAAGACGTGCACGCCGAGGATCGGCCCGAAGTACTCCGTGGTGAACGTCTCGTGGGCGAGGTCGGAGCACTCGAACAGGGTCGGCCTGACGAACCACCCGACCGTGTCGTCGGCGGTGCCCCCGGCCAGCAGCCGGCAGCTGTCGTCCCCGGCGATCAGCTCCAGGGCGGCGGTGTGCCTGTCGAACGCGCGGGCGTCGATCACCGCGCCGCCGAAGTTGGCGAAATCGGTCACGTCGCCGTAGGTCAACGCGTCGGCGGTGGCGGCCAGCCGGTCGCGCAGCCCGCCTGACCACAACGACCGGGGCACGTACGCCCGCGAGGCGGCCGAGCACTTCTGACCCTGGTATTCGTAGGCGCCCCGGATCAGCGCGGTGTGCAGGGCGTCGACGTCGGCGCTGGGGTGCGCGACGACGAAGTCCTTGCCGCCGGTCTCGCCGACCAGCCGGGGGTAGCCCCGGTAGGAGGCGATGTTCTCGCCGACCGTGCGCCACAGCTGCTGGAAGACCTTGGTGGAGCCGGTGAAGTGGATGCCGGCCAGGTCGGGGTCGGCGAGCACCACGTCGGAGACCTCCTCGCCCCGCCCGGTGACCATGTTGATCACGCCGGGGGGCAGGCCGGCCGCCTCGAACAGCCGCATGGTGAAGTGCGCCGCGAACTGCTGGGTGGGGCCCGGCTTCCAGACCACGGTGTTGCCGAGCAGGGCCGGCGCGGACGGCAGGTTACCGGCGATCGCGGTGAAGTTGAACGGGGTCACCGCGTAGACGAAGCCCTCCAGCGGGCGGTGGTCGAACCGGTTCCACACCCCCGGCGACGAGTTCGGCTGGGCCGCCAGCAGCTCCCTGGCGAAGTGCACGTTGAACCGCAGGAAGTCGATGAACTCGCAGGCCGCGTCGATCTCGGCCTGGACGGCGGTCTTGGACTGGCCCAGCATGGTGGCCGCGTTGAGGGTGTCCCGCCACGGGCCGGCCAGCAGCTCGGCGGCGCGCAGGAAGACCGCGGCCCGCTCCTCGAACGGCAACGCCCGCCACATCGGCGCGGCGTCCTTGGCGGCCCGTACGGCGGCGCGGGCGTCGTCGTGGGTGGCGTGACCGGTGACCCCGAGCACGTGCGCGTGCCGGTGCGGCTGGACCACGTCGATCGGGTCGCCGCCGGCCATCCGCTGCTCACCGGCGATGGTCATCGGCAGGTCGATCCGGTCGGCGGCCAGCTCGGTCAGCCGCCGCTCCAGCCGCTCCCGGTCGGCGCTGCCCGGCTCGTAGGTGCGTACCGGCTCGTTGCGCGGCTCGGGTACGGAGAACACGGCGTCCATCACAGGCTCCTGGGCGATCTCGACAGCGGCGGCGAAATCGGACCCGCGGGCACCGACCGGACGGCCGGACGCCGGACACCGCGCGGGTAGCTGTTCGCGGCGGCGGGACCTCCGGCGATTCTCCCACGCCCGGCTCGCGGGCCTCACGCCCCGCCCGCTCCGCACCGTGGATCACGAGGCGGACACCCCCCGTACGGCGACGATTCCCCACCGAAAGCGCGATCCGGACGAAGAAAAGCAGGGAGACCGACCCGGTCGGCCGCCCCGGCACGCCCGGGCGTCGGTGCCGGCGGTGCCGCGCCCCGGGCCGGCCAGGGCCCTCCACGCCCAGCCCGGGGCGGTCCGGCCCGCCCGCGTACGCTGGTTCGCGCGAGGGCCCGCCCCGGTGCCGGGGTGGCGCCGTGTCGAAGGGGAGACGATGAGCAACCAGCCCGGCAGCCCGACGGCCGAGTCCATCGACCGGTCGCCGCAGGAGCCGGCCGGGCGCACCGGCTACGCCCCGGGCACGCCCGTGCTGGCGGTGCTGGCCCTCGGCTGGCTGGCGGCGATGCTCTGGTCCACCCGGGAGGCGATCCACTCGGCGGCGGTCGGCCTCACCGCGATCACGCTGTCCGCGTTCGCCCTGCCCGGGGTGATCTCCGCCGCCCTGGTCGCCGGGGCTGCCGTCGCGCTGGCCGCGAGCGAGTTGGCCGCCCGCCGGCTCGGCGACCGGGCCGCGCTGCGCTTCGCCGCGGCGATCGGGGCCGGCATGCTGGTCGGGCTGGGCACCGCGCTGGCGATCAACCTGACGTACGCCGACAACGCCACCACCAACACCATCGCCGGCACCAGCGCGGCGGCGGCAGTCATCGGTGGCGCGCTCGCGGGCGCGCGTACCCCGGGCCCGGTCGGCGCGGTGGTCACCGCCGCCCTCGGCACGCTGCTGTTCGTGGTGCTGTTCAGCCAGGCCCGGGACCCGCTGTTCGACCTGTTCGGCGCGGGAGACTCCCAGGCGTCGCTGGTCGGCGCGGCGAAGTGGGTCTCCCGCACCGAGTCGCTGCTCGGCGGGCTGGTGGCCGGGCTGCTCGCCTTCGGCTATCTCACCTGGGCCCGCCGCCGGGCCGTCCGGCACGCCCCCGACGCCACGGCCCCGCGCTGGCCCGCCTATCTGCTCGCCGGGGCCGGGCCCGGCCTGTTCCTGCTGCTCACCGAGGTGATCATCCGGATCGGCGGGCGGACCCTGCTGGATCTGGCCGGCGCGCTGAGCGAGGCGGACGCGGTGGCCCAGACCAGCATGGGCACCTCGCGGATCGACAACGGCATCTGGGTGCTCTTCGTGGGCGCGTTGACCACGGTCGTCCTCTTCGGCCGCACCCTCGGCCCGGCCCCGCGCGACGACGACCCGCAGGACCCTGCCGAGTCCTGACCCGGCCCCGCCCCGGTCAGGACGCGGTTCGCAGCAGCAGCTCCCACTCGGAGGGGTCGTACCACTCCAGCTCGTGGTCCTCGACCCCGTCGACCGTGAACTGGGCATCCGGGTCACCGGCGAGCGCCTCGACCACCACGTCCACGGCGGCGGCCACGTCCCCGACCGCCTCGGCCCCGTCCACGTGCAGCGCGGCCACCGCCGACGCCGGCAGCGGCCCGTCGAGGTCCACCCCGCTGGAGCCCAGCTCACCGTCACCCCGGCCGACGGCCCCGGCGGGCAGGTCCACCGACACCACGACCCGGCGGCGGGGCGCGTCGGCGTCCTCCCGCAGCAGTTGTAGGGCGTCCTGGGCGGCCCGGGTGAAGGCGACGTACTCCAGTTCCTCCTCGTCGCCCTCGGCGTACCACTCGCGCAGGGCGGGGGTGACCGCGTGGCCGCCGCTGGCCGGCAGCCCCCGCTCCCGCAGCAGGGCCAGCATCGGCACGGTCGCCGGCACGTACACCCGGACCAGCTCGTCGCCCACCGTCGTCTCCCCTGGTCGTCTCCGCCCACCGGGACGGCGGGTGGCCGCCCCGAACGTCGATCATGCCGTACGTCCCGACCGTCATACACCGCGCACCGCCCCGGGGGAAGCCGCCGCACCGGTCGGACATGCGGTGCTGGGCGGGGAAGGCTGTCGGTGGCAAACTGGGCCGAACGACGCCAAGCCGAGGGGTTTCCGTGGAGCCGAGGTTTCTCCTGCTCTCCGACGTGGCCGCCGAGCTGAACGTGTCGGACTCGCAGGTCTACCACATGGTACGCAGCGGCGAGCTGCCCGCCATCAAGATCGGCGGACGGGGGCAGTGGCGGGTGGAGCGGGCCCGGCTGGAGGAGTACATCCAGCTCAAGTACGCCGAAACCGCCGAGTGGGTACGCGGCAACCCGCTCACCGACCGCGACCCGGAGTGACCGGGCCATCCCGCTGAGCCATTGACCCTGGGCATTGCCGTGTCCGACAATCGACGCTGTCGGAAGCAAACGAAGGCAAACGCAGAGAACGAGGGGGCAACGATGGCCGACTCCCGACGTCCGGGGCCGACCCGGCCGCCGATCCGGTTACGCCCGGCCCCCGTCGCCGACCCGCCCTATGTCGACGAGGCGCCGGATCTCTGGCCCCGGCCATCCGGCCAGCTCGCCCTCGACCTGTTCGGCACCGGTCGGCCCGCCGCCGGCCGACCCGCCGGCCGCCGACCCGACCCACGGCCCCGCCCCGGGCACCCGGCCGCCCCACCCCTGCCGCCGCCCGCCACCAGCACCCCCGAGGCGACCCGGGCCGCCCACCGGTTCGTCGGCACCTGCCTGGAGATCCTCAACGGCTACCGGCCACCCGGCCAGATCCGGGCCCTGGTCGAGCCGGGGCGCACCGTCGAGGTGACCGAGCAGATCGCCCGTGCCGCCGCCCGTACCCCGCCGGTCCGGCGACGCTCCACCCGGCCCGCCGTCCACCTGCTCCGGCTGCGGGTGTGCCAGCCCCGCCCGGCAGCGGTCGAGGTGGCCGCCGTGCTCACCGGCGGCGGCCGGAGCTGGGCGATGGCCCTGCGCCTCGAACACCGTCGCGGCACCTGGCTCTGCACCGCCCTCCAGGTCATCTGACCCACCCGACCCGGCTCGGGTGGGGCTACCCAGCCGTGTTGATCAAGAGGTTTGAGTCAGCTTTGACGATCGAACTGACGCAAACCTCTTGATCACCGGGCAGAAGCGGGTGGGGGCAGCCGGGGAGAGAGACGGGGACGCCCTCCCGCTCTGTCGAGCGGGAGGGCGTCCCCGGCACAGGTTGCGGTGAGGTGTCAGGCGCCGCCGTTGGGGGCGCCGTGGCAGCGCTTGTACTTACGGCCGGAACCACACGGGCAGGGGGCGTTGCGCGACGGGCCACCCTCGGCGGCCCGGTCGACCGGGCCGGTGTTCCGCCTGGCGGTGCTGGCTGCGGCGGCCTGACCGCTCGCCCCGGCGGCAGCCGGCCGACGCGACCCGCCGGCGGCCGGTCGGGCCTGCGACGGAGCCTGCGGCTGCCCACCCCCGATGCCGAGCGCCGGCGCGGACGGCTCGGGCTCGGGCCGCTCCACGGCCACCGCACCGGCACCCGCCTCACCGTCGATCGTGGGGGCGGAGTATTGCAGCCCCTGCTGCTGCGGCGCACGGTTGAGGCCCTTGGCGCGGATCTCGACCGGCTTCTCCAGCAGCTGGACCTCCTCGGCCTCCGGCTCCGGCTCCTGGACCTGCACGTCCAGGTTGTAGAGGAAGCCGACCGTCTCCTCCTTGATGCCCTCCATCATGGTGGCGAACATGTCGAAGCCCTCGCGCTGGTACTCGATGACCGGGTCGCGCTGGGCGTACGCCCGCAGGCTGATGCCCTCCTGGAGGTAGTCCATCTCGTAGAGGTGCTCACGCCACTTGCGGTCGATGACCTGGAGCAGCACCATCCGCTCCAACTGGCGGGTGGCCTCCTCGCCGAGGCTCTCCTCGCGCCTGTCGTACGCGGCGTTCGCGTCCTCCCGGAGGCGGGCGAGCAGGAAGTCCTGGTCGAGGCCGGACCGGGAACCGACCTCCTCCTCCAGCTCCTCGACGGTGACACCCACCGGGTAGAGCTGCTTGAGGCTGGCCCAGAGCTGGTCGAGATCCCAGTCCTCGGCGTAACCGTCGCTGGTGGCACCCACCACGTACGCGCCGACGGTGTCGTCGATCATGTTGCGGACCTGGTCGGAGAGGTCCTCGCCGTTGAGCACCCGCAGCCGCTCGGCGTAGATCACCTGGCGCTGCTTGTTGAGCACCTCGTCGTACTTGAGGACGTTCTTGCGGATCTCGGCGTTCTGGCCCTCGATCTGGGCCTGGGCGTTCTTGATCTGCCGGGTGACCATCTTCGACTCGATGGGCACGTCCTCCGGGATGTTGAACCGCTCCATCACCGCCTCGACCGCACCGGCCCGGAACCGCTTCATCAGCTCGTCCTGGAGCGAGAGATAGAACCGGGACTCGCCCGGGTCACCCTGCCGGCCGGCCCGACCGCGCAGCTGGTTGTCGATCCGGCGGGACTCGTGCCGCTCGGTGCCGAGCACGTAGAGCCCACCGGCGGCGGCGACCTCCTCGGCCTCCGCCTCGCACGCCTGCTTCCAGGTGGGCAGGACCTCCTCCATCGCCTTGGCGTACTCGTCCTCCTGCTCGGCCGGGTCGAGGCCGCGCTGGCGCAGCTCGCTGGCGGCGAGGAACTCGGCGTTGCCGCCGAGCAGGATGTCGGTGCCCCGGCCGGCCATGTTGGTGGCGACGGTGACCGCGCCCTTGCGGCCGGCCTGGGCGACGATCTCGGCCTCGCGGGCGTGGAACTTCGCGTTCAGCACGGAGTGCGGGATGCCCCGGCGGCGCAGCAGCGTGGACAGGATCTCGGAGTTCTCCACCGAGACCGTGCCGACCAGCACCGGCTGGCCGGCCTGGTGCCGCTCGGCGATGTCCTCGATGACCGCGTTGAACTTGGCCTTCTCGGTCTTGTAGATGACGTCGGCGCGGTCCTCGCGGACCATCGGCCGGTGGGTCGGGATGGTCACCACGCCGACCTTGTAGACCTTGTTGAACTCGCCCGCCTCGGTCTGGGCCGTACCGGTCATGCCGGAGAGCTTCTCGTAGAGGCGGAAGTAGTTCTGGAGGGTGATGGTGGCCAGGGTCTGGTTCTCCTGCTTGATCTCCACCCCCTCCTTGGCCTCGATCGCCTGGTGCATGCCCTCGTTGTAGCGGCGGCCGTGCAGGATGCGCCCGGTGAACTCGTCGACGATCAGGACCTCGCCGTCGCTGACGATGTAGTCCTTGTCGCGCTTGTAGAGCTCCTTGGCCTTGATCGCGTTGTTGAGGTAGCCGACCAGCGGGGTGTTCACCGACTCGTAGAGGTTGTCGATGCCGAGCCGGTCCTCCACCTTGGCCACGCCGCGCTCGGTGACCGCGATAGTGCGCTTGGCGTAGTCGACCTCGTAGTCGCCCTCGCCGTCCTTGCCGGCCTGGAGCCGGCCCACCACGGCGGCGAACTCGCCGTACCAGCGGGCGGAGTGCTCGGCGGGGCCGGAGATGATCAGCGGGGTGCGGGCCTCGTCGATCAGGATCGAGTCGACCTCGTCGACCACGGCGAAGTTGTGCCCGCGCTGGACCAGTTCGTCGCGGGACCAGGCCATGTTGTCGCGCAGGTAGTCGAAGCCGAACTCGTTGTTGGTGCCGTAGGTGATGTCGCACTCGTAGGCGGCGCGGTGCTCGGCGGCCGGCCGGTTGGGCAGCACCACGCCGACGGTCAGGCCGAGGAACTCGTGCACCTGGCCCATCCAGGCGGCGTCACGCTGGGCCAGGTAGTCGTTGACCGTGACCACGTGCACGCCCTTGCCGGACAGCGCGTTGAGATAGACGGCCATGACCGAGGTCAGCGTCTTGCCCTCACCGGTCTTCATCTCGGCGATGTTGCCGAAGTGCAGCGCCGCGCCACCCATCACCTGGACGTCGTACGGCCGCTGGCCGAGCACCCGGGCGGCCGCCTCGCGCACCGTGGCGAACGCCTCGGGCAGCAGGTCGTCGAGGGTCTCACCGTCGGCGAGCCGCTCCCGGTACTGGTCGGTCAGTGACCGCAGCTCGTCGTCGGTGAGGTTGACGTAGTCGTCCTCGATCGAGTTGACGGCGGCGGCGATGGCCTTCAGCCGGCGCACCATACGGCCCTCGCCCGCGCGGAGGACCCTTTCCAGAATCGACACGGATCAACGCTCCCCTAGACAGTCTCGAACCATCGTAGGCGCTCAGTCGGCGCGATGGTCACTGGTGGCGGCGGTCCGACCCGACCAAACCGACATAACGCTCGGCTCAACCCGCCGCCCGGCGGTTATCCGGTTACGCCCACCGCGAACGATCCGGCACGATGACTCGGATGGAGCCTGTGGAGATCATCGAGGACGGCCTGCTGCTGCGTCCGTGGCTCGCCTCGGACGCGGACGACGTGCACCGGGCTTGCCAGGACCCGGACATCCAGCGCTGGACCACCGTACCGCGTCCGTACCGGCCTGAACACGCCCACGGCTTCGTCACCGAGGTGAGCCCCCGCGCCTGGGCCGACGGCAGCGGGGCACCGTTCGCGGTCTGCGACGCCGGCACCGGCGAACTGCTCGGCTCCTGTGGGCTGGTCGCGGTCGACCGGGACGTCGAGACCGGCGAGATCGGCTACTGGACCGCCCCCTGGGCCCGGGGCCGGGGGGTCACCGTACGGGCCACCCGGGCGGTCGCCCGCTGGGCCTTCGACGCCCTGGCGCTGCGTCGGCTGATCTGGCAGGCCGAGGTCGGCAACCACTTCTCCCGGCTGGTCGCCCTGCGGGCCGGCTTCCAGATCTCCGGTGAGCTGCGGCTCGCCCGACCCGCCGGGGACGGCCGGGTCGAGGGCTGGGTCGGCTCGCTGCTGCCCGGCGAGGTGCCGGCGGCCGGCGCGGACGGTCCGGCCGGGCCGGGCACCCTGGACGCCCGGCGGGCCGCCGTGTTCGGCCGACCGCAGCCCGTCCTGTTCGCCACCGCCGGGGACACCGAGCTGCGGCTGCGGCCGATGGAGGAACGCGACCTGGACGCTGTCGCCGCCACCTGCCGGGACCCGGACACCGTCAGGTGGACCGGCGTGCCGCACCCCTACCAGCGCACCGACGCCGAGCGGTACCTGGCCTACGGCGGGCTGGCCTGGGCCCGGGGCGGCAGCGCCTGCTTCGTGCTGGCCGACCCGGACGACGCCTTCGCGGGCACCGTCGACCTGCGGTTGGACCCCGTCGACCCGCTGCGGGCCGAAGTCGGCTTCATGACCGCACCGCACGCCCGGGGCCGGGGCTGGATGCCGGCCGCGCTGGGCGCGCTCGCCGCCTGGGGTGTCACCGGCCTCGACCTGACCCGGGTCGAGTGGCGGGCCCACGTCGGCAACACCGCCTCCCGGCGGGCCGCCGAGAAGGCCGGCTTCACCGTCGAGGGCACCCTGCGGGGCGGGGTGTCGCAGCGGGGTCAGCGGGTCGACGCCTGGATCGGCGCACTGCTCGCCGAGGACCTGACGTGACCCCGGAGGTCGTCGAGGCCGGCCCGGTGCGGCTGCGACCGTTCCGGCCGGACGACGCCGAGGACCTCGCCGCCGGCCGCGACGATCCGGTGAACCTGCGGTTCAACCCGGTGGGGATGCCGCATCCCTACACGGTCGCCGACGCGCACTGGTGGATCGCCGAGGGCGCCCCGGCGGCGTGGCGCAGCGGCGGGGCCGCGTACGCGATCGTCGATGCCGGGACCGACCGGCTGGTCGGCGGGGCCGGGCTCAGCCAGGTGGTGCCGGGCCGGGGGCAGGCGGAGCTGGGCTACTGGGTGGCACCGCGGGCCCGGCGGCGCGGGATCGCCACCGCCACCACCCGGGCCCTGGCGACCGCCGCCTTCCAGGCCGGCCTGGCCCGGCTGGAGCTGCTGGTCAGGGCCGAGAACCCGGCCAGCCAGCGGGTCGCGCTGGCCGCCGGCTTCCGCCTTGAAGGGGTACGCCGGGCTGCCGGCCCGGGCCGTGACGGCGACCGGTACGACCTGCTCGCCTGGGTACGCCTCGCCGGCGACCCGCCCGGCCCGGTCCCGCGCCTGCTGCCGGACCTGCCCGACGGGCGGCTCACCGACACGGTGGTGACCCTGCGCCGACTCGCGCCTCCCGACGCCGAGGTGCTGCACCGGTTGCACACCCGACCCGAGGTGGTGGCGACCCGGGTCCGCCCGGTCCCACCGACCAGGGCGGACATCGACCGGCGCTGCGCCGTCGCCGAGAGCGACTGGCTGACCGGCCGGGCGGCCGACTTCGCGGTGTGCGACGCGGCGACCGGCACGATGGTCGGCGGTTGCGCCCTGGTCCACGACGAGCCGGCCACCGGCCAGGCGATGATCGGCTACAGCCTGCTGCCCGAGGCGCGCGGCCGGGGACTGGCCACCCGCGCGGTCCGTCTGCTGGCCGGCTGGGCGTTCGACCAGGTCGGCCTGGCCCGCCTCTGGGCCGGCACGGCCCCCTGGAACACCGCCTCCCAGCGGGTGCTGGACCGGGCGGGTTTCCACCGCGAGGGCGTCATGCGCGCCCGCCTCCCCGCCCCGACGCCGGACACCCCCCGCCCCGACACCGTCCTCTGGTCCTTCCTCCCCACCGACCCCACCGCCCCCCGCCCACTTCCCGGGTGATCAAGAGGTTTGCGTCAATTGGATCTTCAACTCTGACGCAAACCTCTTGATCACCGCCGCAGGGCGGCGGGCCGCAGGACGGCGGGCCGGGGCGGAGGGAGGTGGTGCGGGTGGGTCAGGTGTCGAGGGAGATGATGCCGTAGTCGTAGGCGTGGCGACGGTAGACGACGCTGGGGCGGCCGGACTCCTTGTCGTGGAACAGGTAGAAGTCGTGGCCGACGAGTTCCATCTGGAACAGGGCGTCGTCGACGGTCATCGGGTCGGCCGGGTGCACCTTCGCCCGCGCGATGTGCCAGGGCTGGTCGTCGTGCTCCTCCGGGCGCTCCTCGACGGCGGTGGCCGTGCCACCGGCGGACACGCCCGCGTCGTTCAGGCCGGCCACCGGCAGACCGGCGGTGGCGGCGGCGACCGAGATCGGCGCGTGCCGACCCCGGTGTACGCGGCGGCGGTCGGCCGCCCGGCGCAGTCGGGTGTCCAGCTTGGCGATCGCGGCGTCCAGCGCGCTGTAGAAGTCGTTCGTGCATGCCTCGGCCCGCATCACCGGGCCCCGGGAGACGCAGGTGATCTCCACTCGCTGGCAGGTGTCGGACTGCCGGGGATTGCGTTCGTGGAACAGCTCCACATCGACCCGGATGAGCTTGTGATCGTAGCGTTCGATTTTTGCGAGTTTCTCCGCTACGTGTACCCGGTAATGGTCCGGCACTTCGACGTTTCGACCCTTGACCACGATGTCCACGTGACCTCCCTTTTCCGGATGGCCGGCTGATCTTCGAATCCGGTCGCGCGACCTCGGGAGGGCCCCTGGGAGCGTCGACCGGTCAGGTACGGCTACGCCTCCTTCCACCGTCGGGGGCTGGTGGGAAACCTTCCTACCCCCGACACGAAAACGCTAACTCCTGTACGGCTGACAGTCACCCCCGGTTGCGGGAAACCCTCAGAGAATTAACAGCAACCAACACCATGGGGTGAAACAGAAACACGAAGCGTCACCGGTGCCGCCGTTTTTGCGTTGCACCCAGCACGGCCGCTCCGTATGGCGTCATTCCCGCCGCCCGCAAAGTCCGACTCACCGCCGCCACTGTCGCCCCGGTGGTCAGGATGTCGTCCAGCACCACCACCGCCCGGCCGCCGGCACCGCGCCCGGCCCAACCGGGCCGCAGCCGGAACGCCGACTGGGCCGCCGCGGCCCGACCCGCCCGGTCCAGCACCACCGAATCCGGCCGGGGCAACGCCCGCACCGGCACCGCCGTCCGCACGTCCCAGCCGGCCCGCCGCAACCGGGCCGCCGCGTGCCGGGCCAACCGGGTCAGGTGGTCGCCATAGCGTTCCCGGGCCGCCGCCGCCCGGTCCGGCACCGGCACCAGCAGCACCGGCCGGGCCTGGCCCACCGAGGCCGCCACCACCTCCGCCAGCAACCCGCCCAACGGCCGGGCCAGCCCGTGCCGACCCCGTTCCTTGTACGCCAGCAGCGCCTCCCGCAGCGGTCCCGCGTACGGGCCGAGGGCGTGACACGGCGGCAGGTCGGGCGGGGCCGGGGTGGGCCGCGCCGGCACCGGGCGCAGCGCGGCGAGGCGGCGTACACACTGCGGGCAGCAGCCCTGCCGCAGCCGCGCGTCCCGCCGGCCGCACCCCGCGCACCCGGTCGGCAAGACCAGATCGGTCAGGTCGGCCCAGAGCCCGCCCACGTCCGGCACGGCCGGCTCAGAACAGGAAGAACGGCGCGGTCGGGCTGCCCGCCCGGCCACCGGCGGGCGGGGGTGGCGCATCCAGCACCTGCTCGCTGCGGATCGTCTCGGCCGACGAGGAGCGGTAGCGGTAGGCGACCCCGTTGGCCTCGTACATCATCATCACCGTCGGTAGCACGTACGTCGGGTTGGCCGGGTACACCGACAGGTGGGTCACCCGGGCGCCCACGTCGGTGACCAGGGCGGTCTGCAGCGCCCCGTCCACGCCCACCTCGTACACGGCGGAACGGTTGGTGGAACCGGCCACGGCCAGGGTGTTCTCCTGCGCCCAGTCCACCGCCGACAGGTCGGTCAGCGTGGTGGCGACCTGGCGTACCGGGCCGAGCGAGACCACCCCGCCGTCGAGGCTCGCCGCGCTGAGACAGAGCCGGCCACCGACGACCAGCGCGATCCGGTGCCCGTCCAGCGAGGCGGCCACCGCCGTGACCTGGCCCGCCACACCCACCGGCACCGGCACCATCCGGGCCCGGTCGTCGAACCGGTAGAGCCGCCCGTCGGCCACCACCAGCCCGTACGGCTGGGCCGTGCCGAGCGGACGCAGCCAGACCGGCCGGCCGATCGCCGTGAAGGTCTGCGTCGCCGGGGTCATCACCGGCACCGGTGCCGCCCCCGACCCGGTGACCAGCCGCTGCCGGCCGCCCGGGGCGGCGGTGACCAGGGCGGCGAGGGTCTTCTCCCCGGCCGCCCGTCGCACCGCGGCCGAGACGATGTCGTGGTTGTCCTCGGTGCGGATCGGCACGGTGCCGATCGCCTCGGCCTCGAAGACGAGCGGGTGGATCGCCCCGGCGTAGACGGTGAACCGCTGCGGCCCCTCGGTGAGCGGGTAGACCGGGTTGGCGAGGCGGTGCGCGGCCAGGTCGTCGATGGTCACCCGGGACTGGTTGCGGGTGGTGAGCTGGAGCGGCCCGTTCAGGTCGGACAGCGACCAGGCCAACTGGATGCCGAGCTTCTCCAGCTTGCGCCGGTCGTCGCCGGGCAGGTCGAGGTTGACCTCCCACCGGCCGTCGGTCTTGACCGCGTTGTTGATCAGGGCGGTGCGGTCAGGCAGGCCGCTCACCCCCTGCCGCAGCCACTCCGACGGCCCGGCGATCAGCCACTTGACCGCCTCGCTGACCAGCCGTTCGGTCGGCACGGCCAGCGGCAGGTAGCGCTGGTCGGCGACCAGCCGGGTGGCGTCGGAGTTCCAGAAGTAGACCGTGTGGGGCTGGAAGTACAGCTGTAGGGCGAGCGCGTCCAGCAGCAGCACGGAGGGCGGGTCGGTGACGTAGTAGCCGCCGGCCTCCGTACCCTCCCCCGGCTCGGCGGAGCCCCGCAGCGAGAACTGGTACTCGGTGTCGGTCACCACCGGCGGGCCGAGCACGCCGTTGGCCCGCAGCACCCCGACCTGCTGCACCGGCACCCGCACGGTGAGCAGCCCACTGGCGTTCTCGGTGATCACCGGGTCCTCGGTCAGCCGGACCACGTTGATCGCGACCTCGCTGCCCTGCTTCTCGGCGAGCCGGTTGCGGTCCTCCCGGGCGATGAACTGCTTGACCCGGGCGTACGCCCGCTCGGGCTCGCCGGCCGCGGCGGACAGGAAGTTGCGGACGAAGGTCTCCCGGTCGGTGCCGCTGGCCGTCCGGGTGGGGGGTTCGCCCCGACCGAAGCTGGACGCGCCCGCCGAGACGGCCGGTCCGGAGCCGTCGACCTGGACGTCGGTGTGGTCGGGGATGCCGCAGCCGGCGGCGGTGGCCAGCAGTGCGGCGCAGAGCAGCCCGGCCAGGGCACGCAGCCGGCTCACGACCGGGCCCGGGCGCGCTCGTCGGTGCCGGCGGTCGGGCCCGGGCCGATGGCCAGCGCACCTCCGCCGGCCGGGCCGATGGCCAGCAGGTCGCCGTCGCGGGGGCCGCCGAAGGGCAGGGTGGCGTCGGCGGGCACCAGCCGCAGCGGCGAGGTGGTGAGCCGGTCCCCGGAGCGCACCGGCAGGGTGAGCCGGAACTGGGCACCCTGCCCGGGAGCGCCCCACGCCTCCAGCCAGCCGCCGTGCAGTCGGGCGTCCTCCAGGCTGATCGACAGGCCCAGCCCGGTGCCGCCGGTCTGCCGGGCCCGGGACGGGTCGGCCCGCCAGAACCGGTTGAAGACCAGTTTCTCCTCGCCCGGTTTGAGCCCGACACCGTGGTCGCGGACGGTGACCGCGACGGCGGTCTGGTCGACGCCGAGGGTGATCACCACCGGCTTCGCCTCGCCGTGCTCCACCGCGTTGCCGACCAGGTTGCGCAGCACCCGCTCGACCCGGCGCGGGTCCACCTCGGCGATCACCGGGGTGGTCGGCACGGCCAGCTCGATGGTGACGCCGACCCGTTCGGCCAGCCCGGCGAGGCGGTCGGCGACCCGGTGCACCACCGGCACCAGGTCGGTCGGCTCGGAGTCGAGCATGGCGAAGCCGGCGTCGAAGCGGCTGATCTCCAGCAGGTCGGTGAGCAGTTCCTCGAACCGGTCCAGCTCCGCCTGGAGCAGTTCGGCGCTGCGCGCCACCGCCGGGTCGAACTCGTCGCGCTCGGCGAAGATCAGGTCGGCGGCCATCCGGACGGTGGTCAGCGGGGTCCGCAGTTCGTGCGACACGTCGGAGGTGAACCGGCGTTGCAGGCGGGACATCTCCTCCAGCCGGAGGATCTGCCGTTGCAGGTTGGTCGCCATCTGGTTGAACGAGGCGGCGAGCAGGGCGAGGTCGTCCTCGCCGTCGACCACCATCCGCTGGTCGAGCAGGCCGGCGGAGAGCCGTTGGGCGGTGCGCGCGGCGACCCGGACCGGGGTCACCACCAGCCGGGTGACCAGGGCGGCGAGCAGGCCCAGCAGCAGCACCAGGGCCACCCCGGTGGCCAGCACGGTGGCCCGTGCGTCGGCGGCGGTGGCGTCCTGCCGGTTGAGCGGGACGAGATAGTAGAGCTCCAGCTGGCCGAAGCGGGTCGGCACCGGGGAGCCGTAGACCAGGTATTTCGTCCGTTCGCCGGCGAGTCGTCCGGTGCGGATCTGGTGGGCCACCTTGCCGTCGGCGACGGCGGCCCGCAACTCCCGGCTGACCAGCGGGCGGACGTCCATCGCCGGTGAGGTGCGGGTCTCGATGATGCCGGCGTAGTTGTCGGCGGTGATCGCGACCACCACCCCGCTGGTCTGCTGTGGGTCGCCCCCGGCCAGGTAGTTGACCGTGCCCTCGATGGTGTCCTGGAGCTGCGCCTCCTGGGGCTGGCTGTAGAGGAAGAACTGCTTGGCCGAGTAGTCGCTGCCGTTGCGCAGCCGCAGCAGGACGTCGGTCTCGGCGTTGTCGAGCAGGATGTTGGTGATCTTGTCAGCGATGAGGTAGGCGAAGCCGCCGACCAGCAGGCTGGACACCACGAGCGTGATGGTCACCACCCGGACCTGCAACGACCGTCGCCAGGTCTGGCGCACACCGGCGGTCACCCGCAGCGCGCGGCCCACCAGCACGCGCCGCAGCGCCCGCGCGGCGGGACGCCAGCCGGCGGTGTGCTCGGGGGTGTGGGCGGGTGCACTGGTCACGGTGCGACCCAGGCTATCCGGTGCCCGCCTTGTAGCCCACGCCCCGCACGGTCAGGATGATTTCCGGCCGCTCCGGGTCCGGCTCGATCTTGGCGCGGAGGCGCTGCACGTGCACGTTGACCAGCCGGGTGTCCGCCGCGTGCCGGTAGCCCCAGACCTGCTCCAGCAGGACCTCCCGGGTGAAGACCTGACGCGGCTTGCGGGCGAGCGCAACCAGCAGGTCGAACTCCAGCGGTGTCAGCTTCACCTCCTCACCGTCGCGGCTGACGGTGTGCGCCGGCACGTCGATGGTGATCTGGTTGCCGGGCGGGCCGATGGTCAGCATCTCCGGTGCCACGTCCTCACCCCGACGCAGCCGGGCCCGCATCCGGGCCACCAGCTCCTTGGGCTTGAACGGCTTGACCACGTAGTCGTCGGCGCCGGACTCCAGGCCGAGCACCACGTCGACGGTGTCGCTCTTGGCGGTGAGCATCACGATCGGCACGCCCGATTCGCCACGGATCGCCCGTGCCACGTCGATACCGCTCATTCCGGGCAGCATCAGGTCGAGTAGTACGATGTCGGGGCGACTGTCCCGGAACGCGGCCAGCGCCCGTTCCCCGTCGGCGACGAAGGAGGGCAGGAAGCCCTCGCTGCGCAGGACGATGCCGAGCATCTCGGCGAGCGCGGGGTCGTCGTCGACCACCAGTACCCGGGCTCTCATGGGGTTTATGTTTCCATCCCCGTTCAGTTGGTGGGATCGGCGTCTGGATGGCACGGTACTGCCGGGAGAGGTGCCACCGCACGTCCCACGCGCGATATCTGCCCCGATGACCGCATCGCGTTGGGCCGCACGGCGGGTCCACCCGGCCGGTCGTGCCGTGTCACCATGATCCCCGGGCAGGTCGCCGCCCGCCAGCCACCATCCGCAGGAGTACGCGTGCCCGACGTCGGCCCGACCACCGTGCTCCCCCGGCGTCCGCTCACCGTCGGCGAACTGCTCGACTCCGCCGTCCTGCTGCTACGCGCCCAGGGCCGGGTGCTGATCCCGCTGGGCGTCCTGCTCGCCGCCGGTGAACAACTGCTGCTGTACCCGCTGCGCCGGCTCGCCGACGCGCTGCCCCCGGTGTGGTGGAGCGACAACGGGGTGTTCCCGCTGTGGTGGCAACTGCTCGCGGTGGGCGCCGCCACCGAGGCGGTGCTCGTCCTGCTGCTCGGCAACCCGGCCGCGCGGGCGGCCGGCGCGGCACTGCTCGGCCGCCGGGCCACGGTGGCGGAACTGCTCCGCCCGGCCGGTGCCCGCTGGGGCGTCACCCTGCTGCTCGCCCCGGCGGTGGGCCTGCTGATGCTGACCGCGGCGCTGCTCGGCCCGGCCTGGCTGGTCGGCTACGGGCTGCTCGGCTCGGTCGCCGCAGCGGTGGTGCTGGACCGGGTGCCAGGCGTGTCGGCGGTGCCCCGGGCGGCCCGCGTCGCGGTACGCGGCCGGGCCGCCGCCGTCCGGCTGCTGGGCTACCTCGGCTGGTGGGTGCTGCGGGTCGGGCTGGCCCTGGGCCTCTTCTTCGGTGTCGAGTCGCTGCACCTGGTCGACCTGGCCGACCCGGACCTGCGGGTCGCCGCCGCCATGCTCGCCTTCGGCACGGTGAACAGCGTCGCCTACCCCGCCCTGGCCTGCCTGGACGCGGTGATCCACCTCGACACCCGGATGCGCACCGAAGGGCTGGACATCCAGCTCGCCCGTACCCCCGCCGGGCTCGTCGCGGCCGGCCTGCCGGCGGTCGAGCGGTGAGCCGGTGGTGGACGGAGGCCGTCGCCGCGCTCGGCGACGTGCTGCCGCTGCCGTTGCTGGCGCTGCTGGTGGTGCTGCTGGCCGGGGTGGTCGCGCTCGCCTGGTACCACTTCCCGGCCTGGGTGCCCCGCCGGCTGCCCCGGCTACGGCTGCCCCGCCTCCGATGGCCCCGGTGGCGGCTGCCCCGGCGGCGACGCCGCACGGCCGACGGGCCGGGCGCGGTGACGCTGCCCCGCCCCCGTACCGCCGACGACGACCTCCCGGCCGACGCCGCGCGTTCCCTGGCCGACCGGCTGGCGGCCGAGGGCCGGTACGCCGAAGCCGTCCGGGAGCGGCTGCGTGCCATGATCCGCCGGCTGGTCGCGGTCGGTGCGGTGGCCCCCCGGGCCGGGATGACCGTCACCGAGCTGACCGACGCGGCGGCCCGCGCCCGGCCCCCGGTCGACCCGCCGATGCGCGCCGCCGGGGCCATCTTCACCGAGCTGTGGTACGCCCAGCGCCCGGCCGCCGCCGACCACGACCGGCGGATGCGGGAACTCGCCGACGACCTGGACCGGGCGCTGGCCGCCCCACCACCTGACGGGGGCACACCGTGACCGGCCCGGCCACCCCGACGACCGCCGGCCCGGCACCGGCCCCGACGGGTCCCGGCGGCCCGGCACCGGCGGTGCGTCGGCGTCGACGCCGGCACCGGGTGATCGTGCCGTTGGCGCTGGCCGCCGCCCTGATCGCCGGCACGATCGGCGCCCACGCGCTGGACCAGCCGGACCCGACCGAACCCGGTTTCCTCTCCCCGGTCGCCACCGACGACGACGGGGGCGCCCGCCTCGCCGACGCGCTGCGCGCCCGGGGCGTCACCGTCACCCGGGAGACCGACCTGCTGCCCGCCCTGCTCGGCCTCGACCGTGGCCCGGCCACCCTGTTCGTCCCGGCGGCGGAGCTGCTGCACCCCGACACCCTCGGCGCGCTCGGCGAACTGCCGGCCGGTCGGCGACTGGTCCTCGTCGACCCGTCCCGCCGGGTGCTCGAATCCGCCGGCCTGCCGCTGGTGCCGACCGACCGCCGCTGGGCCACCAGGGCGGTCCGGCCGACGGCCGACGGCCGGCCCTGCGCGCTGCCCGAGGCGGACCGGGCCGGGGTCGCCGCCGCCGTGCTCCAGCGGTACGCCGCCGCACCCGGCACGGCGGCCGCCGTCGACCGTTGCTACGCCGACGGCCTGGTCCGGCTGCCCGGCCGGGCCGAGGTGGTGGTGATCGGCGCCAGCGACCCGTTCCGCAACGACCGGATCGCCGAACACGGCAACGAGGCGCTCGGCACCGGCCTGCTCGGCGTCCACGGCCGGGTGGTCTGGCTGGACCTGGACGGCCCGGCACCGGCCCCCACGTTCGGCCGTCCCGGCGGCACCGGCGAGCCGGCCTGGTCACCCACCCCCGGCGGGTCCACCGGGTACGACGGCGACGGCACCGGCGAGGGCGGTCCGGGCGGCCCCGGCCCCGCCACCGGCGACGGCGATGGTTCGGGGGACGCCCCCGACTCGGCCGGTCCCCCACCGCCCGACGACCATCCGCTGCTGGACGCGTTCCCGCCCTGGTTCTGGGCGCTGCTGCTCCAGCTCGCCCTGGTCGCCCTGCTGATCGTGCTCTGGCGGGCCCGCCGGCTCGGCCCGCCGGTGACCGAGCCGCTGCCCGTCGAGGTCCGCTCCGCCGAGACCGTGCTCGGGCGGGCCCGGCTCTACCAGCGGGCCCGTGCCCGGGGCCCGGCCGCCGCGACCCTGCGGACCGCCGCGTTGGGGCGGTTGCGCGGCCGGCTCGACCTACCCGCGACGCTCGGGCCGACGGAGGTGGCGGCCCGGGTGGCCGGGCCCGCCGGCGGTACCCCGGAGCAGATCCACGAGCTGCTGTTCGGCGCGGCCCCGCAGACCGACGCCGAACTGCTGGAGCTGGCCCGGTCGCTGGACCGGCTGACCCGTACCGTGGCGGCAGCGCCCGGCCGCCCGACCGAAGGAGACCCCCGGTGACCCGACCCGCCACCACCGCCGAGCCCACGGCCGGCCCGGACGACGCCCGGGCCGCCCTGCACCGGCTGCGCACCGAGGTGGCCAAGGCGGTCGTCGGTCAGGACTCGGTGGTCACCGGCCTGGTGATCGCATTGCTCTGCCGGGGCCACGTCCTGCTGGAGGGGGTGCCCGGGGTGGCGAAGACGCTGCTGATCCGTACCGTCGCCACCGCCCTGGATCTGGACTCCAAGCGGGTCCAGTTCACCCCCGACCTGATGCCCGGCGACGTCACCGGATCGTTGATCTTCGACCCGCGTACCGCCGCGTTCACCTTCCGGGAGGGGCCGGTCTTCACCAACCTGCTGCTCGCCGACGAGATCAACCGGACGCCACCGAAGACCCAGTCGGCGCTGCTGGAGGTGATGGAGGAGCGCCAGGTGTCGGTCGAGGGCGCCCGCCGGCCGCTGCCGGACCCGTTCATCGTGGCCGCCACCCAGAACCCCGTCGAGTACGAGGGCACCTACCCGCTGCCCGAGGCGCAGCTGGACCGGTTCCTGCTCAAGCTGACCGTGCCGCTGCCCAACCGGGACGAGGAACTGGGGGTGCTGCGCGCCCACCACGCCGGGTTCGACCCGCGTGACCTCGGCGCGGCCGGCGTACGTCCGGTGGCCGACGCCGCCGACCTGGCCGCCGCCCGGGAGGCCGTCGGCCGGGTGCACGTGGCCGAGCCGGTGCTCGGCTACATCGTGGACCTGTGCCGGGCCACCCGGGCCACCCCGGCGCTGGAGCTGGGCGCGTCGCCCCGGGGGGCCACCGGGCTGCTCAGCACGGCGAAGGCGTGGGCCTGGCTGGCCGGCCGCGACCACGTCACCCCCGACGACGTGAAGGCCACCGCCCGGCCGACGCTGCGGCACCGGCTGCGGCTGCGCCCCGAGGTGGAGCTGGAGGGGGTCGGGGTCGACGCGGTGCTGGACACGGTGCTGGCCACCGTGCCGACCCCGCGATGACCTGGCGGGCGGCCGTCCTGCTGCTGGCGGGCGTACCCA
This sequence comes from Micromonospora humidisoli, assembly GCF_016900955.1. Taxonomy (NCBI): domain Bacteria; kingdom Bacillati; phylum Actinomycetota; class Actinomycetes; order Micromonosporales; family Micromonosporaceae; genus Micromonospora; species Micromonospora humidisoli. The sequence goes on along the minus strand of NZ_JAFEUO010000001.1, from coordinate 272,945 downwards.
CCCTGCCGTTCTGGCCGGACCCGGTGCCCGCCGTCGCCGTGATGACCGCCGTCGTGCTGCTGCTCACCGCCGTGGACTGGACGCTCGCCGCCCCGCTGCACGGGCTCACCCTCGACCGGGAGGGCGACCGGGCCGTCCGGCTCGGCCACCGCGCGACCGTCACGCTGCGCCTGGCCAACACCTCCGGCCGTACGCTGCGCGCCCAGGTGCGCGACGGGTGGGTGCCGTCGGCGGGGGCCCGGCCGGACGTACCGCCGGACCGGGTGTCCCGGGTCGGGCCGGGCGGGGTGCTGGTGCTGCCCAACCGGCTCACCCCCACCCGGCGCGGCGACCGGCCGGCGGTGACGGTGACGGTGCGGTCGTTCGGGCCGCTCGGGTTGGCGTTCCGGCAGCGGGCCGGGCGACCCGCCACCCCCGGCTGGACGCTGCGCGTGCTGCCCCGGTTCGACTCCCGGCGGCACCTGCCGGAAAAGCTGTCCCGGCTGCGGGTCATCGACGGCACCCAGGTCACCCGGGGTCGGGGCCAGGGCACCGAGTTCGACACCCTGCGCGAGTACGTGGTCGGCGACGACGTCCGCTCGATCGACTGGCGGGCCAGCGCCCGCCGCTCCGACGTGCTGGTCCGCACCTGGCGGCCGGAGCGCGACAGGCGGTTGGTGTGCGTGCTGGACACCGGCCGCACCTCGGCGGTACGCGTCGGCGACGTACCCCGGCTGGACGCCGCCATCGACGCGGCGTTGCTGCTGACCGCCCTGGCCGCCCGCGCCGGCGACCGGGTCGACCTGCTGGCCGCCGACGCCACGATCCGGGCCACCGTCACCGGCACCGGCCGGCGGGACCTGCTGCACCGGCTGGTGGACGCGCTCGCGCCGGTGCACCCGGCGCTGGTGGAGACCGACTTCGACCTGATCGTCGCGGAGATCCTGCGCCGGCACCGGCGGCGCAGCCTGGTGGTGCTGCTGACCGCGTTGGAGCCGGGCGCGCTCGCCGAAGGGCTGCTGCCGGTGCTGCCCCGGCTGGCCGCCCGGCACCGGGTGGTGGTGGCGGCCGTGCACGACCCGGTGCTCACCGCGCTGACCACCGCCCCGCCGGTACGCCCCGAGGACGCCTACGCCGCCGCGGCCGGTTGGCGGGCGCTCGCCGAGCGGGACCGGGTCCGCGCCGTCCTCGGCCGGTACGGAGTGACCGTGGTGGACGCCCCGGCGGACCGGCTCGCCCCGGCCCTGGCCGACACCTACCTGCGGCTCAAGGCCCTCGGTCAGCTCTGACCCGGGCGGGTCACCGGGGCGGGCGGGAGGTGGGGTGCCAGGCGCGGGCGGGATCGGTCGACGGCCAGAGTTCGGCCAGCCACGGGTCGGTCCGCTCGGCCGGTGCCCGCTCGGCGGCGACCGCCCGGCGGCCGAGCAGCACCACGTAGGTGAAGAAGCCCAGCCAGACCGCCGCGCCGACGGCGACCCGCAGCGCCACCGGCACCGGGGCCGGGGTGACGAACGCCTCCAGCAGCGCGGAGACCGCGAACAACCCGACCAGGCCCACCGCCACCAGGATCGCCGACCGGCCCGCCTCGGCGACCGCCCGGCCCCGGCCCAGGTGCTCCGGCGGCGAGATCCATGCCCAGGCGGTCCGCAGCCCCACCCCGGCGGCCACGAAGACCCCGGTCAGCTCCAGCAGCCCGTGCGGGGTGATCAGTCCGAAGAAGACGTCGGAGCGGCCGTAGGAGACCATCACGCCGCCCACCACCCCGATGTTCAGCGCGTTCTGCCACAGCAGGTAGAGCACCGGCACCACGAGCACCCCCGCGGCGAGGCACTGGGCGGCGATCCAGGCGTTGTGGGTCCACAGGTGGAAGGCGAAGGTCGGCGCGGCGAACTCGGTGTAGTAGCCGGCGAAGCCGGAGTCGACCAGGTCGGCGGCGGCATCCGGGCCGATGAACGCGGCGGCGGTGTCCGGGTTGCCCGCCACGTACCAGATGAGGAAGCCGCTGAGCAGGCTGAACCCGGTCGCCACCGCGCACCACCACGGCCAGGCCCGGTAGACCGCGCCGGGGAAGCCGACGGTGAGGAACCGCCCGACGGCCGACCAGGAGGCCCGCTGCCGGCCGGTGATCCGGGCCCGCGCCCGCAGCACGAGCTGGGAGAGCCGGCTGACCAGGGCCGGATCGGGCGCCCGGCTGCGCAGCGCCGACAGGTGGGTGGCGGTGCGCTGGTAGAGGACGATCATCTCGTCGATCTCGTCGACGTCGAGCCGGCGACGGTCGCAGAACAGCTCCAGCCGTCGCCACTCGTGGCTGTGCTCGGCGACGTACGCGTCGAGATCCACTGGTCCTCCCCCGTCCGGCGACCATAGTGTTCACTGTCCGGGTGAGCGCGCAACCACCGGTGCCGGCCGGCACCGTCCCGGCCGGCGTCGACCCGGCGGGACGCTGGGCGGACGCGGGGCTGGTCAGCGGCGAGGCCGTCGCGCTGGACGTGCGGGCGGCACGGCTCGGCTCCCGGGTGTTGGCGCTGCTGATCGACGTCGTCGGGCAACTGTTCTGCGCGGCGTTGCTGGCCCTGACGCTGACCCCGCTGGTGCTGATCGTGCTCCCCGACCAGGTGGTGGACCGGGCACTGACCGGCGCGTTGGAGACCCTCGGCCTGGTGCTGGTGGTGGTCGGCTACCCGGTGCTGTGGGAACGCCTCAACCACGGCCGGACGCCCGGCAAGCTCGCCGTGGGGCTGCGGGTGGTCAGCGCCGACGGCGGCCCGGTGCAGTGGCGTCAGTCGCTGACCCGGGCGCTGGTCGGGGCGGCCGTGGAGTGGCCGGGGCTGGTGCTGCCGCTGCTGAGCTGGGTGGCCGGGGCGACGGTGATGCTGACCGACCCGCGGGGCCGACGGCTGGGTGACCTGGTGGCCGGCACGATGGTGGTGCATACCCGCACCACGTACCCCTGGCGGCCGGCCCCGGCGATCGTCGCGCCACTGGCCGGCTGGGCCGCCACCCTGGACCTGACCCGGCTGGACGACGCGCTGGCCCTGGCGGTACGGCAGTACCTGACCCGGGGGCAGCAGATCGTCGAGCCGCACCGCAGCCGGCTGGCCCGGGAGTTGTGGCGCGAGGTGGCGGCGGTGACCGCCCCGACGCCGCCGCCGGGCGTACCGGAGCCGTTGCTGTTGGCGGCGGTGCTCGCCGAACGCAACCGGCGCGGCTCGCTGCGGCTGCGCCACCAGCGGGCGCTCACCGCCGCCCTCTGGCCCGACCCGGCCACCCCCGCCGTCGTCGCGCCGGCTGCCGCCGACCGACCCGCCCCGGCCGGGGTACGACCGGCCGCGCCGGCGCTCCGGTCGGCGTCGCCGGACCATCCGGCCTGACCGGTACGCCGGTCAGCCGAACAGGGTCCGACCCCACCAGTCGGCGGCGTCGCGGACCCCGGGTGGGCAGGCGAACAGGCCGCTGGAGACGTGCCGCAGGTACTCGTTCATCGCGTCGTTGCGGGCCAGCCGGGTCTGGATCGGCACGAACTGTCGGCGCGGGTCCCGCTGGTAGGCCATGAAGAACAGCCCGGCGTCGAGCCGGCCCAACCCGTCCGAGCCGTCGACGTAGTTGTAGCCCCGGCGCAGCAACCGGGCACCGTCGTTGAGGGTGGGGTGGGCGAGGCGCACGTGCGAGTCGACGGCGATCACCGGCTGGCCGTCGTCGCCCTTCGCGGCGAAGTCCGGCTCGTCGAACTCGTCGCGGCGGCCCAGCGGTGCGCCGCCGCCCTTGGTCCGGCCGACGATCTGCTCCTGCTCGGCCAGCGAACTACGGTCCCAGGTCTCGATCTGCATCCGGATCTTGCGGGTGACCAGGTAGGACCCGCCGGTCATCCAGTCCGCGCCGTCGTCGGGCTGGGCCCAGAGCTGCTCGCGCAGCAGCCCGGCGTCCTCGGCCTTGAGGTTGGCGGTGCCGTCCTTGAAACCGAACAGGTTACGCGGGGTCGCCTGGTCCCGCGACGTCGACGAGGTACGCCCGAAGCCGAGCTGCGACCAGCGGACGCTGACCACGCCCATCCCGATCCGGGCCAGGTTACGGATGGCGTGCACCGCCACCTGCGGGTCGTTGGCGCACGCCTGCACGCACAGGTCGCCGCCGGAGATCTCCGGGCGCAGCGCGTCCCCGGCGAAGTGCGGCAGGTCGGCCAGGGCGGCGGGCCGGCGGCCGGCGATGCCGAACCGGTCCCGGCCCTGCGCGTCGCGGAACAGCGTCGCGCCGAAGCCGACGGTCAGGGTGAGCTGCGACGGGGGCAGGCCCAGCGCCTCGCCGGTGTCGTCCGGCGGGGCCTCCGGCATACCGCCGACCGCACCGATCACCCCGGCGTCCTTCCCGCCGGTCATCCGGGCGGCGGCGGCCGTCCACTCCTGGAGCATCGCGACCAGCCGGTCCCGGTCCTTGGTGATCACGTCGAAGGCGACGAAGTGCAGCCGGTCCTGGGCCGGGGTGGTGATCCCGGCCTGGTGCTCACCGTGGAACGGCACCGCACCGGCGGCCCCGTCGTACGCGGCGGCCCGGTCACCGTCGCGGGCCAGCGCGCCCGCTCCGGCAGCCACCCCGGCCACCCCGGCGGCACCGACCCCGACGAGGGTGATCGCCCGCCGGCGGGACAGCCGGCGGCGTCCCCGGCCGGCGGTGCTGTTCTGCTCGCTCATCGACTCTCCTGGGAGGGACCGGCCGGACGACGGCCGTGCTGACCCGTCGTCACCGGGCGACGGCGGCGGCGACCTTGCTGACCGGCTCGGCGAGGGCGTTGATGCTGTCCGACAGTTCCTTGAGGTCGGCCTTGCTCAGCTGGGTGTGCAGCTTCCAGCCGTCGCCGTCGCGGTGCTTGCCGAGCGCCGCCTCCACGTTGGCGAACTCCTTGTCGAGCTGGGCGACCAGTTCCGGGGCGCGCTGCTCCAGCGCCGGCCGCAGTGCGGCGACGGCCGCCTTGGAGCCCTCCAGGTTGGCGTTGAAGTCCCAGAGGTCGGTGTGCGAGTACCGCTCCTCCTCGCCGGTGATCTTGCCGCTGGCCACCTCGTCGAGCAGGGCCTTCGCCCCGTTGGCGAGCTGGAGCGGGGTGAGCTTCTCGGCGTTGGCCCGGCTCACGATCTCCTTGACGTCGACCAGCAGCCGGTCGGCGATCGGACCGTCCTTACTGATGTCGCCGGTGGTCCAGAGGTCCTTCTCGATCCGGTGGAAGCCGGTGAACTCCATGCCCTCCTCGATGACCTCCTCCCGACCGTCGATCTTCGGGTCGAGGTCGCCGAAGCTCTCCGCGACCGGCTCGATCCGCTCCCAGTAGGTGCGGGCCACCGGGTAGAGGGCCTTGGCCTTCGGCACGTCGCCGGCCTTGACGGCGGTGACGAACTCCTCGGTCTTGGTCAGCAGGGCGGCGGTCTGGCTGGTCACGTACCGCTGGTAGCTGGCGGTGGCCTCGGTCAGCGCGGCGTCCGGGGCCACCGTCGCGGCGGTGCCGCTGACCTTCAGCGCGCCCCGGATGCCCCGGCCGCTCATCCCGGGCTTGCAGGCCGTCTCGTACGTCCCCGCCGGCAGCTCCACCCGCAGTTCCCGGCTGAGCCCCGGGGCGATGTTCTCCACCTCGCCCATCACCCGGTCACCGGCGGCGTAGACGTAGAACTCGTTGACCTTGCTGCCGGAGTTGGTCACGGTGAAGGTGGCCTGGCCGGCGTCCAACTCGGTGACGTCGACCTCGCACACGCTGTCGGTGGCCTTGACCTTGACCGTGTTGGCGGCTCCGGCGTCCTGCCGCTCGTCCTTGCCACAGGCGGTGACACCGGTGACGGCCAGCGCGCCGACGGCGGCGAGCACCAGGAAACGGGTGGTACGCATCGTTTGCTTGTCTCCTTGGAGAGGGCGGTGGATCAGGCGCGGCGCGACCCGGCCGGCTGCGCGGTGGCGGGGCCGTCCGGCGCGACGGTGGGGGTCGGGGTGGGCTTCGCCGGCGCGGCCGGCCGGCGCAGGAACAGCACCAGCACCGGTACGGCGTACGCGACCCAGGCGACCGTCTCCAGCACGCTCGGCGCGGCGGTGACGTTGAACATCCCGGCGAGCAGGGCGGCGTACCAGGTGTTGGGGTCGAGCACGCCGGTGATGTCGAAGGCCAGGTCGTTGAGGCCCGGCAGCACCCCGGCCTCCTGGAAGTCGTGCACGCCGTATTTGAGGATGCCGGCGGCGACCAGGATCAGCAGCGCGCCGGTCCAGGTGAAGAACGTGGACAGGTTGATCCGCAGGGCGCTGCGGTAGAGCAGGAAGCCGATCCCGACGGCGGTGGCGATGCCGCCGATCAGGGCCAGCAGCGGCCCGGAGCCGGTGCCACCGGTCGCGCTCTGCGCCGCCGAGTAGAAGATCAGCGCGGTCTCCAGGCCCTCCCGGACCACCGCGAGGAAGGCCATCCCGGCGACCGCGAGCGAGCCGACCGCGAGCGCCTCGGTCAGCTTGCCGCGCAGCTCACCGGCGATCGTCCGGGCGGCCCGTCGCATCCAGAAGATCATCCAGGTCACGAAGACCACGGCGGCGACCGAGGTGACGGCCTCGAACAGCTCCCGGTCCTCCGACCGGGCCAGCAGCGAGGTCGACGTGTACTCGATCAGCCAGCCGAACAGCACCGAGAGCGCCACGGCGAGCCCGACACCGGCCCACACCTGCGGCAGCCGGTCCCGGCGCTGCGACTTGACCAGGAAGGCGACCAGGATGCTGACGACCAGCGTGGCCTCCAGGCCCTCCCGCAGGCCGATCAGGTACGTGGCGAACATCGGTGCTCCGTGTCGTGGTCAGGCTTGCCTCAGGCAACTTAGGGCAGCCATACCTTCCTCCCGATCGGGGGTTCAGTCAAGTCGTTCTTGACAGCTTCACCCTGGTCGGGACGGTCGGCCCGGACCCGTCGGCCGGGGGTGCCGCCCCGCCGCCCGACGTGGCAGGATGCGGCATACCCCCAGGACAGGACGCCCCGTGAACGACGCGCCCCGCATCCCCGCCCGCCGTCCCGCACACGCCCCCGCACCAGGCCGGTGTGGGCCACGCCACCGTCGGCCGGGACGGCACCGGTGAGGGGCTTCGGCCCGTGGCTGGCCGTCCTCGCGCTGGTGACCGTCCTCAGCGCCCTGCGGTTGCGCCCGTTGGCCCTGGCCGTCTCCGTGGCCTGGCTCGCCTGGTGCGTGTGGACCTGGGTCCGCCCGACCCGCCGCGGCCCCGGCCCGTCCTGACCCGGCCGTCCGGCTCCGGCATGTCCTGATCCCGCCCACCCCGGCACGGGCCCACAGACGGGTGAGGGGGTCGGCCACGACGTGGCCGACCCCCTCCTGTGTCCGCGTCGCTCAGTAGCGGTAGTGCTCCGGCTTGAACGGGCCCTCGGGAGAGACGCCCAGGTAGGCGGCCTGCTCCTTGGTCAGCTCGGTCAGCCGGGCGCCGAGCGCGTCCAGGTGCAGCCGGGCGACCTTCTCGTCCAGGTGCTTGGGCAGCACGTAGACGCCGACCGGGTACTCGTCGGTCTTGGTGAACAGCTCGATCTGGGCGATCGTCTGGTTGGCGAACGAGTTCGACATCACGAAGCTCGGGTGGCCGGTGGCGTTGCCCAGGTTCAGCAGGCGGCCCTCGGACAGCACGATGATGGCGTGGCCGTCGTCGAAGCGCCACACGTCGACCTGCGGCTTGATGTTCTCCCGGGTGACGTCCGAGCGCTTCATCAGGCCGGCCATGTCGATCTCGTTGTCGAAGTGGCCGATGTTGCCGACGATGGCCTGGTGCTTCATCCGGGCCATGTGCTCGTTGGTGATGACGTCGAAGCAGCCGGTCGCGGTGATGAAGATGTCGGCCTGCTCGACCACGTCCTCCAGGGTGGCGACCTGGTAGCCGTCCATCGCCGCCTGCAGCGCGCAGATCGGGTCGACCTCGGTCACCACGACCCGGGCGCCCTGGCCGCGCAGCGACTCGGCGCAGCCCTTGCCCACGTCGCCGTAGCCGAGCACGACGGCCATCTTGCCGCCGATCAGCACGTCGGTGGCCCGGTTGATGCCGTCGATCAGCGAGTGCCGGCAGCCGTACTTGTTGTCGAACTTGCTCTTGGTCACCGAGTCGTTGACGTTGATGGCCGGGAAGAGCAGGGTGCCGGCCCGGTGCATCTCGTAGAGCCGGTGCACGCCGGTGGTGGTCTCCTCGGTGACGCCCTTGATGCCGGCGGCGATCCGGGTCCAGCGCTGGTTGTCCTCGGCGAGGCTGCGGTGCAGCACCTCAAGGATGACCGCGTACTCCTCGGAGTCGGCGGTCTCGACCGCCGGGACGGCCCCGGCCTTCTCGAACTCGACGCCCTTGTGCACCAGCAGGGTGGCGTCACCGCCGTCGTCGAGGATCATGTTCGGGCCCTGCCCGTCCGGCCAGGCGAGCACCTGCTCGGTGCACCACCAGTATTCCTGGAGGCTCTCACCCTTCCAGGCGTAGACCGGGACGCCGGACGGCGCGTCGGGGGTGCCCTCGGGGCCGACCACGATCGCCGCGGCGGCGTGGTCCTGGGTGGAGAAGATGTTGCAGGACGCCCAGCGGACCTGCGCGCCGAGGGCGACCAGCGTCTCGATCAGGACGGCGGTCTGGATGGTCATGTGCAGCGAACCGGTGATCCGGGCGCCGGCGAGCGGCTGGGCGTCGGCGAATTCGCGGCGGATCGCCATCAGGCCGGGCATCTCGTGCTCGGCGAGGCGGATCTCCTTGCGCCCGAACTCGGCGAGCGACAGATCCGCCACCTTGTAGTCGCCCTCGGCGAGGGTGGCCGGCCGGGCGTCGCTGGATGACGCCGGGAGGGTGCTGGTCATGAAGGCTCCTGTCGAACGATGGCTGCGCGACCATCAACCTTACGCCCGCCTCCTCGCGGCGCACGGTGGGCCGTCCGGAGACAGCGCACGGGGCGGTCGGCGTGGGACGAAACCTCCGTCCACCTGCCGGCCGCCCCGTGCATCCCCCCGGTTTGGTTACCCCCGCGCGCCGCCGGACCTTCGTCGCGACAACGCTGCGTACTCATGAGATTACCGTGAGACACGGATCGGTCAAGCAATTCGGGAAAGTCGGACTTGTGGCGTGGCGCAGGTGGTCCCGAGGTACCGTCAACCGCCGCAGGTCGCGACGAACGCCGTGCCCGTACCGGACAGCACCAGCGCCGCACCCGCGGCCGTGCCCACGGCGGCCTGCCCCGGGCCGAGCATCACCGCGCCCTCCCCGTCGTCCACCCCGACCTTGCCCTGGTGGCAGAACACCACCCGGGGGCCGGGCCGCGCCAGCCGGACCTCCGGCCCGGCCGCGTCCACCGTCACCCGGTGCAGCGCGAAGTCGTCCACCGGAACCGGCCAGCAGACCACCCCGGGCGTCACCGGCCGGGCGACGAGCACCGGATCGTCCAGCACCTCGAACCGCAGCACCCGCAGCAACTCGTCGACGTCCACGTGCTTCAGGGTGAGCCCGCCGCGCAGCACGTTGTCACTGGCCGCCATGATCTCCACACCGGTGCCGCTCAGGTAGGCGTGCAGGTTGCCGGCCGGCATCCAGATCGCCTCCCCCGGCGTCAGCCGCACATGGTGCAGCAGCAGCGCCACCAGCACCCCCGGATCGGCCGGATAGCGGATCGCCAGGTCCCGGGCCAGCTCCGCGTCCGGCCCGGCGGCGTCCGCCGAGCGCACCGCCCCGATCAGCCCGGCACGCTCGGCGTCCGGCCAGGTCAGCAGCACACGTACGGCCTCCCGCAGCCCCGCCGGCCCGGCCCGCAGCGCGGCCACCACAGGCGACAGCTCCGGTACGCCGAACCCGGCCAACGCCGTCGCCGACAGCTGCGGATCCCGGAACCCGCAGAGCGCGTCGAACGGCGTCAACGCGACGAGCAACTCCGGCTTGTGGTACGGGTCGACGTAGTTGCGCGGCCCCTGCCCCGGCCCCGCCATCCCGTCGACCCACCCGTCACCGGCCCGCCCGGCACCGGCCGGCTGGACGCCAGCCTGCTCGGCGGCGTAGCCGGCGCGGGCCTGCTCGGCGTCGGGGTGGGCCTGGAGACTCAACGGGGCCTCCGCGGCGAGCACCTTCAACAGGAACGGCAGCCGGGTGCCGAACCGGCCGACCTGCTGCTCGCCGAGCCAGTGGTCCGGCTCGGCCACCAGCAGGTCGGTCAGACTGACCCGCTCGCCGTCCCGGTCGACCGTGGCCGGGCCACCCGGATGGGCACCCAGCCACAGCTCCGCCTCCGGGCCGTCGGTCGGCGCCGGTCGCCCCTGCAACTCGGCCAGCGCCGAGCGGGACCCCCAGGCGTAGTCGCGGATCGACCCGTGCAGCAGTTCCACGGTCAGCCTCCGGCCCGCCCGGCCACCTCACTCGACCCAGCCGACGCCGGTGCCGCGGCGGTCGGCGCGGCCGTGCCGGTGCCCGCCCGCTCGGCGGCGACGCTGTAGATGTCCGGCTCCAGGTAGATCACCCGGGCGATCGGCACGGCCGCCCGGATCCGCGCCTCGACCGCGTTGATGCCCCGGGCCAGTTCCTCCGCGCTCTCCCAGGCCGGCACGCCGATCTTCGCGGCCACCATCAGCTCCTCCGGGCCGAGGTAGAGCGTCTTCATGTGGATGATCCGCTCGACCTCGGGACCGTCGGTGACGGCCCGCTCGATGGTCGCCAGGTCGCCCGGGTCGGCACCCTCGCCGAGCAGCAGGCTCTTCGTCTCGATCGCCAGCACGATCGCGATGATCACCAGCAGGACGCCGATCATCGCGGTGCCCGCGGCGTCCCACATGCCGTTGCCGGTGATCAGCGTCATCCCCACACCGAACAGCGCGAGCACCAGGCCGACCAGCGCGCCGAAGTCCTCCAGCAGCACCACCGGCAGCTCCGGCGCCTTGGCCCGACGGATGAAGTTCACCCAGGACTGGCTGCCCCGGGTGTGGTTCGACTCCTTGATCGCGGTGCGGAAGGAGAAGCCCTCCATCACGATCGCGGCCAGCAGCACCGCCACCGGCACCCACTGCCACGAGGTGATCGGGTGCGGGTCGGCCGCCTTGTGCCACGCCTCGTAGAGCGCGAACAGACCACCGAGGCTGAACAGCACGATCGACACGATGAACGCGTAGATGTAGCGCTCCCGGCCGTACCCGAAGGGATGCTCCGGGGTGGCCGCCCGCTTGGCCCGCTTACCGCCGAGCAGCAGCAGCGCCTGGTTGCCCGAGTCGGCCACCGAGTGGATCGACTCGGCCAGCATCGACGACGAGCTGGTCAGCAGGAACGCGATGAACTTGGTGATGGCGATACCGACGTTCGCCAGCAGGGCGGCGATGATCGCCTTGGTACCGCCGTTCGCGCTCACTGGTTCGACAGCTCCTTCATCTCGGTGACGGCCGGAACGGCCATCGGGTCCAGCCCATGGGCCAGGGCAAGATAGACCGACGCGAAGTCGGGCACCGCGACGAGGGAGGCGAGCCGTTCCAGCGCGGAGCCGCCCTCGGCGGTGACCACGTCGCAACGCACCCCGCGCCGCTCGGCGAGGGTCTGCACCGCGTCGGCGCGACGCTCCTCGACGGCCAGCGGCTCGTCGGTGTCGTCGTCGGCGTTGAGGCCACCGTCACGCAGCAGCACCAGCCGCAGCCGGGTCGGATCGGGCTCGGCCTCCCCCGGATCGGCGAAGATGTCCCGGGTCGACTCCACCAGGCCGCCGAAGACACCGTCGAGCAGGCCGACCCGGCCCCGACCGGCCTCACCCAGCGCCCCGGCGACCACCGGGTAACGGGCGTTGGCCGACAGCGTGTCACCGAAGCGGCGGGCCGCCACGGTGGCCAGCGGGGACGAACCCCAGACGATCGGAATCGACCCGGCCAGCCCGAGGGCCAGCGACTTCGCCGGGTTGACGAAGGACTCGGCGGTCGACCGGCACCGGTCGGCGTCGGCGTCCAGCCGGGCCGCCGTCTCGGCCAGATCCGCCTCGTTGACCTTCACCAGGCCGAGCGTACGGGCGGCGAGCAGAACCGGCACGGTGAGCGCCCAGAGACTGGCCCGGGCCGGGGCGCGGCGGGGCACCGGGATGAACGGCGCGCGGGCCCGCTCGGCCACCGACTGCAACTGCGAGTCGGGCGCACCGACCGCGACCAGCCGGGCACCCCGGCGGTGCGCGGCCTCGGCGGCACCCAACGCCTCCGGGCTACGGCCGGACGCGCTGACCGCGATCACCACGTCGGCCGCGCCGACCCAACCGGGCACCCCGGCGCTGCGGTGCGGGATCACCGGCACCGGGCAGCGCGGCCCGGCGACCGTGGCCAGCACGTCCCCGGTCCGCCCGGCGGTGCCGATGCCGGCGATGACGACCGCACGCGGGCGGCCCTCGTCCTCCAGCAGCGCCAGGTTGGCCTCGGCGGCCAGCGCGGCGGACTCCCGCACCTGGGCCCCGGCCGAGGCGGTGAAACGCAGCATGCCGCCCGGATCGTGGGCGGCGACCGCCTCCGGGTCGTCCAGGATCGACTCGTCGGCCACCCGCCGGCCGCTGACGCCGGCCGTTCCCTCCATCACCGCTGCGCCTCCGGCCCGCCACGAGCCTCGTCCAGCAGCAGCACCGGCACGTCGTCGCGCACCTCGAAGATGCGACCGCACTGCGTGCAGGTGAGGGTCTGGGCCTGAGCGTCGTAGTCCAGCGGTGCGTGGTGTGTGTCCGGGCAGGCGAGGATTTCGAGCAACTGCGGGTCCAGGGCCACGGCGCGGCTCCTTCCACGTGTGTGGTCTGTGCCGGTCGGCGGTGCCGACCGGCGGAGGGGATCCTATCGGCGAACCCGCTCCAGCACCTCGTCGCGCAGCGAGGTCATCCGCTCCGCGGTCGGGCCCTCGACGTTGAGCCGCAGCAGCGGTTCGGTGTTGGAGGCGCGCAGGTTGAACCACGCACCGTCGGGGAACCGCAGGGTGAGCCCGTCCAGTTCGTCCGCTTCCGCCTGCGGGTACGCCGCCCGCACCGCCGCGACCCGGGCGGCCTGGTCGGTGACCGTGGAGTTGATCTCGCCGGAGGCGACGTACCGCTCGTAGCCGCTGGCCAGCAGGGACAGCGGCTGGGACTGCTCACCGAGGGCGGCCAGGGTGTGCATGGCGGCGAGCATGCCGGTGTCGGCGAACCAGAAGTCCCGGAAGTAGTAGTGCGCGGAGTGCTCCCCGCCGAAGATCGCGTTGGTCCGGGCCATCTCGGCCTTGATGAAGGAGTGCCCCACCCGGGCCACCACCGGCACGCCCCCGTGCTCGCGGATGATCTCCGGCACGGCCCGGGAGGTGATCAGATTGTGGATCACCGTGGACCCCGGGTGCTTGGCCAGCTCGCGGGCGGCGACCAGGGCGGTGATCGCCGACGGGGAGACCGGCTCGCCCCGCTCGTCGATCACGAAGCACCGGTCGGCGTCGCCGTCGAAGGCCAGGCCGAGGTCGGCGGAGTGGGCCACCACCGCCCGCTGGAGATCGACCAGGTTCCTCGGGTCGAGCGGGTTGGCCTCGTGGTTGGGGAAGGTGCCGTCCAGCTCGAAGTAGAGCGGCACGATCTCCAGCGGCAGGGCCGGCAACGCCGCGTCGCCGAGCACGCTCGGCACCGTGTAACCGCCCATCCCGTTACCGGCGTCCACCACCACCTTGAGCGGGCGGATGGTCGACAGGTCGACCAGTTTGCGCAGGTGGGCCGCGTAGTCGGGGAGCAGGTCACGCCGGTCGACCGGGGCCGGTGACGCGGCGGCCGGCCGGGTGCCGGCATCCAGCAGCGCCTGGGCCCGGACCCGGATGTCGGCCAGGCCGCTGTCCTGGCCGATCGGGCGGGCCCCGGAACGGCACATCTTGATGCCGTTGTACTGCGCCGGGTTGTGGCTGGCGGTGAACATCGCCCCGGGCAGGCCGAGCGCACCGGAGGCGTAGTAGAGCATGTCGGTGGAGGCGAGCCCCAACTCGATCACGGCCCGCCCCTCGGCCCGCACGCCCTTGGCGAAGGCGGCGGCCAGCCCCGGGCCGGTGGCCCGCATGTCGTGCGCGATCAGCACGGCCCCGTCCGGCTCGCCGGCCTCGTCGAGCACCCGGGTGAGGGCCGCGCCGAGGGCTTCGGCGACCCGTTCGTCCCACTGGTCGGGCACCGTCCCACGGACGTCGTACGCCTTCACGATCTGGGACAGGTCAGACACCGGTTTCAGCTCCTCGACAGGGGTCGTCAACGACCCTGAGCGTATCGGAGCGGTGGCGTCCGTCCCCTCCTAGCCGGGGAGCTCGGGCATGATCGTCGTCGCTTCGCCGCCGGTGGCGGGCGGTGACGCCGGCCGGTCCGGGGCGGGCGGCGCGGAGACCGGCGGGTTCGGGACGGGCGGGACGGCAGCCGACACGGGCGGGACGGCAGCCGGGGCGGGCGGCGCGGAGACCGGACCGCCCTGGGCGGGCGGGGCGGCGGCCGGACGGCTGCCGTACACCCCGCCGGCCGGGCGGGGCGCGGGCGTCACCGTCGGGTAGGCGGCCGGTGCCCCGTACAGGCTGCCGGGGCGGGCCGGCGCGGGCGGCTGCGGCTGCCCGTACACCTGCCCGGAGGGGGCCGGGGCCGGACCCGCCGCCACACCCCCGGAGCGGTAGGTGGTCGGGGTTACCGGGTTACGGGGTTGCGGCAGGGCCGGAAGGTCGACCGGGTCGACGGCCCGGCCCGGGTCGACGGCGGCCCGGTCGGCGCGGGACCGGAAGATCAGCAGGGCGATGAGCCCGGCACCCAGGATCACCAGGGCGATGCCGGCAAACATGGTCATGGATCCTCCGGAGGTCTCTGCGGCGGCGGTGGTGGGGCCGGCCGCCGGGGCGGCGAGCGCGGCCCCGGCGGTCACCGTCGTCGGCGCGGGCGCGGGCGTGGTCGCGTCGGGGGTGGGCGTGGGCTTCCTGGTCGGAGTGGGACTCGGCGTGGGGGAACCGGCGGCCCGCCCGCCGACCCGGGACGTGTCGGCACCCCGGCCGATCAGCCGGCCGGCCGCGGTCGTGGCCTCACCGACCACGTCCAGCCGACCCGCCGGCGCCCCGGCGAGGAACGCCACCCGGTAGCGGACGGTGCTGCTCTTCCCCTTGCACAACGGTGGACCCGCCGACGAGGTACGGGAGACCTGGAGCACGCCGCCGCCACCGGTGACGGACACAGTGGACCATCGCCCCCCGACGTTCACCTCTACCCGCACCTGGTCCGCGCCAACCCCGGCCAGGCTCAACCCCAGCCCGGTCCGCAGCAGCACGCACCCGTCGGTGCGTTTGCGCACCTCGATCGCGACCCCGCCCGGGGAACCCCCGGCGGAGAAGCCACCCGAGGCCCGCACCCGCACCCGGTCCTCGTCGGCATGGGCGGGGAGCGCGCCGACCGCCACCAGGCCACCGAGCAGCGCACCGACGGTAACCACCCGTGCCGCCTGCCGACGCACGGACATCTCCCACCTCCCCCTCCGCCCCGGCGGGGGCCGCCGGCCAGGTTACTACCAGCGCGACAGGTCACCCGGTGACAGAGCGCCCCACATGTGGGCCGCGTTACCCCCTCCACCCGACCGGGCAGCTCCGGCCCGCCGGGCCCCTCAGCCGGCGGCGCGGGCCGGGCCGACGGCGGCGGCGAGGGTCGCGCGGCAGAGCCGGTCGGCGGTACGGGTGGTCTCCGGCAGCCGGTACCGCGGGGTCAACGCGAGCACCTGCGCGACGGCGTTGTCCAGTCCCATCCGGTGCCCGACGCTGACGAACACCGGCTTCACCCCGTCCCGGGTACGCACCACCCGGCCGACGACCTCACCGGCGTCGACCAGGGCCGCGGTGTCCCCCCGGCGCGGGCCCGGCCCGGTCCACCCGCCGACCAACGGGGTCTTGCCCACCCCGATCGCGGGAAGACCGGTCACCACGCCCAGGTGGCTGGCCAACCCGAACCGGCGCGGGTGGGCCACCCCGTGTCCGTCGCAGACCAGCAGTTCGGGGCGGGTGGTCAGCCGGTCCAGGGCGGCCAGCAGGGCGGGCAGCTCACGGAAGGCGAACAGCCCCGGCACGTACCCGAACGCGGGCCGGCCCACGCTGACCGCGTGGTCCACCACCGTCAGGGTCGCGGTGTCGAGCACGGTCACGGCCGCGGCGAGCAGGTCGCCGTCCGGCGCGTACGCCACGTCGAGGCCGGCCACCGTCGCGGGCCGGCAGGGACCCGGACCGACCAGGTCCACCCGGGGCCGCAACCGGTCCTGCACGGCCACCGCCTCGGCGACGGTCAACCCGGGCGACCCGGTGTCCCCGTGCTCCAGCCGTCCCCCGGTCTCAGCCGGGCTCACCGTCGCGTCCGTCCTCCTTCTTCTTGTCGAAGGCACCGAAGGCGATCGCGAAGGCGATGCCGATGGAGATCCCGAACGCCACACCGACGGCGTCCCGGAACATGATCAGCCCGATGACGATGCCGATGGCCAGGCCCGACACCCAGGCGGCCGTCTGACGCTTCTTGGCAGCAGGGTCCGTCATCGCCCCACCCTAATCGGCGTCCCCCACGGCCGCCTGCTCCTCGTCCGCCGGTACCGGCGGACCCTCAGCCCTCGACATTGGGATCAGCGGCGGGATCTCCGGCGGCGCGTAGCGCCTCCTCGAACATGACGAACGTCTTCCGTCTGATACCGCGCACCATCGCCCGTTCCCTGGGGCTGGGGTTGCGTCGCTCGCGGACAGCTGAATCGATAATCGCCGCTGCCGTCTCGTACAGGGCGAACACCGGCCCATCGCCGGACAGGTAGTCCGACCGGTACCTCTCCACGTCCTGCACGAACTCCTCGGCCGAACGCCTTGAAACCTCGCCTGCGGCGGCGAAGAGCAATTCGCCGAGGATGCTGTCGTCCCTCATCCAGCCACCGGTATCCATCACGATGCGCCACACCTGCGGCACCCCGTCCTCCGTGGCGACGACCTTGACGGGAGAGTCGTAATAGGAGTAATAGGCCGGCAAGTCCATACCTACACCCGTGGCCGCCATCACGTCTCCCTGAGTGTCGACATCAACGCGCGCCAGAACAATCGTTGTTGCTCACGCAGGATGCCGGTCACGAGGGACCATTCCACCCGGGTCATGGCCCGGCCGTCCTGCCGAGCAAGGCTATCCAGATCACGACGAACCTCGTACAGCGCGTGCTCCCAGACCGCCACCTCATCGAGCGCCGCCAGATGCAGCCGGAACTCGGCGAGATGACCGTTCGACATTTCAAGAATGAGTTGCACGTCCCGGTAGCCGCTCTCCTGCGGGACGACGAACCTGTCCTCGCACCGCACGATCCGGATTCCGGGGTGGTGGCACAGGCGGTCGAGTGCTCGATAGAGATCGTCCAGAGACTGGAACTCGACCTTCGCACCAGCGAGGTCCCGCAGGCGGGAAGCATCGCCCCGATATTTGCGGACCTTGTCCTCGGCACGCCGGCGGTCCTTGGGGCTTTGCCGCCAGCCGGCCGAGCCGACGACCGCGCCACGGTCACGTGCCAGGTCGACGGCGAGTCCGTTCAACTCCACCTGCGCCACGGCAGCGGCAGCGTAGAGGGAATCAAGGTATGCGGTGCGGTAGCCGGGGTCGGTTGCTCGTCGACGATCGAACCCTGGTTGCCGCACATCCTCGCCAGTCGTCACTGCACGTTCACTGACACGCACCTGTTCCGCAGAGAGCGGCGTCGGCATCGGCACCGGCGGCTGTGTGGTGAGGGTGTCGTCCGCATCCTGTGTGGCCATCTCGCCAAGCAGGGATCCGAGGGCATCGACCGCTTCCGGGTGGGTGGCCAAGTGGTGCAGTGTCACCGGGCGGGCGGTCAGCGAGGTGGCCAACTCGGGCGTCGCCAAAATCATGCGGGCAAGGTCCGGCTGCCGCGCCAGCTGCCGTACGAGGGTGCGGGCGAGTTCCCGCTGCCCGCCGGAAGGGTCACGCCAGGCGTCATCGAACATCCGCACGATCCGCTGGTCACGGAGCAACCCCGCCACGTCCGCCGCGCCGGAATCGTCGAGTTGGGGGACGAGTCGCCGGATCGTCCGGGCGTCGACACGCGCACAGATCTCCGCAGGTGACAGACCGGCATCGAGGAGTCCGTCGAGACCGGTACCGGCGGGCAGCAACCCCCGCACCCGGTCGTCCGGGCGTTCAGGCATCGGATGACCGGTCGGCCGCTGCGGTCCCTCGCCCGGGGGGAGGCCGGCCGGGTCCGGTGGTCGATCGAAGTCTCCGACCGCCGACCCCACCTGGTCGGCGGATCCCGGCCCGTCGAGCAGGTGCATGCGGTTGAGATACGGGTCGCCGTACCCTTGCTCGTCGTCCGGCACCGCAGGGTGTTCGGGCAGATCGGGACGGGCGCTGAACCGGCCCCGCGCCAGCCCGCCCAACGGCATCGGCCGGCCGTCGCCGCCGAGGATCAGCGCGTCGATGCCGACGACGTTGTCAGGTCGCCGCCGGCCCGCGTGCCCGTAGAGCGGGCGGTCGTGCACCGTGCCCGCCTGCGGGTCGAGATAGAGCACGGTGCCGTTCTGGTTGAGCGCCACCCAGGCGTGCGAACCGCCGTTCTCCCACTCCGTGATCAGGAAGGCGTAACTGCCGTGGCCACCGAGGACGAGTTGGTCACGCAGGTTGCGGTATCCCCGCTCGACGGACGTGCGTAGCGCCGCAGGCCCTGGCGAGCGGCCCTCGTCGACCGCGAACAGCTTCTGGAACCGCCCGCCGGTGACCTCCTCCACCCGGCCGGGTCCACCGGTCTCACCGTTGACGGGACGCCGGACGTCGCCCTGCAGGTAGCCGTCGAACGTACGGGGTGCGGCCACCCTGGGCCGGCCGTGCAGCCACGTCTCGTAGAGGGACAGGGTGCAGTCCAGGCAGTTGATGCCCCGGGTCGGATCGGCCTGCGGCCCCCCGTCGTTGGCCAGCGCGAACCAGCCGCCCTGCCGGGGATCGGCGGTACGCACGACGCCGCCGTCCGGAGTGCGGGGCATCTGCCGTTCGAGGTCGGTCTGGTGCAGCGCGAGGGGAGGGCGCAGCCCGCCGAACTCCCCGTACCGGCGGGAACGGTCGATGGGCGGTGGATCGTCGTCGCCGGTCAACGCCGACCTGTCACCCGTCTCGACCCCACCACCGGCCAACTCCGCCACATCGTCGTTGATGCGGCGGAAGTCGTCCGGATCCTCCACGGTGACGTCGGCGGGATAGATGCGGCCATTGAGGACCGCCGAGGCCAGATCCAGTTCGCGGTAGCTGTCCTCGTGCGCACGGATGGCGATCTGCCGGTACCAGTTCGCAAGTTCAGTGCGACCGTCTCGGTGCGCATGGTCGGCGCGTCGCGCAGCACGGTGCGCCCTTGCCGCGTGCTCGCGGGCGACCTGCCGTCGGAGATCGGCATCGTCGCTTCGTCGCCGGTCCTCGAACCAGTGCCGCTGCGACTCGAAGTAGCCCTGATAGCGACGCCGTTCCAGCGCCTCCCGCTCGGCCGCCCACCTGACCGCGTACCACTCGGGGGTCCTGGGGGAAGGTGGCTGGTCGTTCGCCGACGGCCCGGAGACGGATCTCCCGGTGGCGGGGGAGGCCACGGGTGCAGGTGCCAGTGTTGTCAGGAGTGGCAACCGCCCACCCCGCTGCCGCCCCGGGTCGCCGCCGCCCGGCGATCGGTCCCGGTCGGCCGGGGGCGGCGCCGTGACCGGGGCGCTGCTGTTCGGTGGCCCCGCCGCCGGCGCCGCGCCTACCGGAGGGCCGATAGGCGGTCCGGACGGAACGCCGGTCAGGGCCGTACCCGTCACGGGCGTGGGCGTCGCGGCCGTTCCTGCGGGCGGTCCCGCTGTCGTCACGCTCGCGGTCGGGTTGACCTGCCCGGCGTCGGCACCCTGGGGTGCCGCGACCGGGGCCGTCGTCACCGGGTCGGCGGTGCGGCCCGCCATCGCCAGGGAACTCTCTCGGTCCACCGCGATCGATGACAGGGTGGGGCTGTCGGGCACCGGACCGGCGGCGACCGGCGGTGCCGCAGCACCCACGTGGTGCTGCGCCTCGGGTCCGGACCGAAGCGGTGCGGTCGGGTTCGGCTCGGCCGACCGGTCGACCTGACCTGCGACAGCCGTCCGCCCGGAGTCGACCGGTGCCTGCGGGTCCCGGGGTGGCGACGTCTCGACACCCACGTCCGCGCCGCTGCCGGTCATGACGGCCGGGTCGACAGGCATCGTCGGCTTCGGTGCCGGAGCGTCCCCGGGCGACCGCATGAGGGCATCGACGGCCGGCGGCACCTGGTCACCGGCGGGCACGGGTGGCGGGATCGGGAAAACCCCGGGCGGCTGGGAGACGTCGGCCAGTGAATGCAACCGCGCGTCGAGCCGGGCCCGTAGCGCGGTGTCCGCCTGCCCGGTCGCCGAGCCGGCGACCCCGGACACGGCGGCCCGGCTGGCGTCCTCCAGCGACGGCATCCCCTGGCCGGTGGCCAGACCGGCCGCGCCCTCCGCCAGCACCTCGCCTGTCATCTCGCGGCCGACGTGCTCACCGACCCGGGCTGCACGCCCGGTAGCCTGCCGTCCCAGGCCCGCGAGCGGCGCGACCGCCCCACCGGCCAGCCCGCCGATCGCCGACGCACCGAGATCGGCAAGATCCAGGCCGTGCCGGCGACCTGTGGAGTTCTGGTACGCCTGCGTCGCCAGGCTCACCCCGGCTTCCTGCCCGGCCTCGAACAGGCCCCCCTTGACCGCCCGCCTGCCGAGCCCGCGCACGCCCTGCCTGGCCACTTCCTTGGCGGCCCGCTCGCCTGCCTCCTTGAGGCCCTGCCGGAGCGCCTTCTTGGCCAGTTGGGCAAGTAACCGACGGAAGATCTGCTGGATGACCAGCCGGCTGGCGGTGATCGCCGCGCCGGCCGCCGGTGAGGCGGCACCAGCGGTGAGCGCGGCCGCGACGGCGAGCGCGAGCAGTTCCGCGACCAGGATGCCGAGTTCGATCCACACTTCGAGCTTGGCGGCCTCGATGTCGCTGCCGCACTCCTCGACCAGCCGCCCCAGGTCGGTGCTGACCGCCAGCAGCACCGGCAACGGGGCCTCGTCGCCCTCGGCCAGCCGCCGCCACGCCGCCTCGAACGCCTCCGGCACCGCCCCGGTCCCGCCGTAGCCGCTGCGGACCTCGGCGGCGGCGGCGACCGCATCGGCCCGTGGCCCGGCCAGGGCCCCCGCGACCGCGTACCACTGGTCGGCGAGATCCCAGACGGTGCGTTCGTTTCCCTCCGGCCACTGCACCCCGACCACCCAGTCGAGCGCCTCGTAGGCCCAACCCGGCAGGTCCCAGGGGCTGTAGTCAAGGGGATGCGGGATCGGGCTCGGCAGCACGCTCAAGGCTTCTCCCGGGTCAGCGCCGGTGGTCGCGCCGGTCGACCACCCCGTCGAGCCGCCGACCGCTCGCCGCATCCGTCCGGACGTTGGCGTCCACCGAGGTCACCACGTCGGACCCGAGCCCTTCGATGGTGCGACCCAGCCCCGACCAGGCACGCAACAGGGTCTCCTCGTAGGCCCGGTAGCTCTTCTCGAAGGCCGCGCCGATGTCGTCCCGGCCCCACGGACGGGTGGCGCTGGCCGCCGCGATCTCCCCACCGAGGGTGGCACGACGTGCCGACACCGAGGTGCCGGCCAGGCGCAGGTCTGCCCCACCCCGTCGGGCCCGGTCGGGGTCCAGCCACAGGTTTCCCTCACTCATGCCGTTCCGCCTCCCGGCGGAGCACCGCGTCGGCGCGGCCGAGCAGCGCGCCGAAATCGCCGGTACGCAGGAACTCCACCGACCCCGAGCCGGCCGGCAGGTACGCGGTGACCAGTTCCTGGGTCGCCGTGGCAGCGCGGGTGCAGGCCCGGTGCACGGTTGTGGTGATCTTCCGACTCAGCGCGTGATGATCGCGGTCGTGGTAGACGGCCGGGGTCAGCTCCACCGAGATCAGCTCGCCGCGCGCCCCCACCGTCGCGGTGACCTGGCCGTCGTCCGAGCGTTCCGTGACCCGCAACTCCGCCAGTTCGGCGCGCAGGTCGTCCACACCGGACCGCAACCGCTGGTACTGGCCGTACACCTCGTCGAACCGCGCCCGGAGCGCCTGGTTCACGTCCCGGTCCACCCTTTCGGCCAACGCCACCCTCCCCCGTCACCGTCAGTCAGGCGAACCATACCGGGCGCCACGATCCCGTGGGGTCCGGTAGTTTCGGGCCGTGATCGATCGTCAACAGGCCGAGCAGCTCGCCGACGTGTGGGCGCGGCGGGACTCGCAGCGCCTCGGCTACGAGTGCCGGCCCGCGCTCGACGAGTTCGACCTGGGCTACGTGATCCGGTCGACCGTCGACCGCGCTGTCGACACGAACCCCGGCGATCTGCCCACCACCGTCGTCGACAAGCAGACCGGTGAGGTCACCACCTGGCCGCGGGTGCCGGCGGCGGTGGTGCAGCAGATGTACCGGCGCAGCCGCCCCACCGGCACCCCCGCGCCGCGCACCGTCGACCCGGCCAGCCTGCTGCTGCGCGAGATCCGGCGGCTGCCGACGCCCGCCGTCGTGGCCCACCTGACCGTCGAGGGTCGCACCTACGTCGGGCACGGCGTCAAGGGGGACGTGCCGCTGCGGCACCACCCCCTGGTCCGGGCCTACCTGGACGAACTACCCGTGGGGCACCTGGTCCGTGGGGGCGACCGGCACGCCGAGCTGGTCGTCGTCTCCGACGTCCTGCACGAGTACGACCATCGACGCGCCGCCGCCGGCCTACCCGCGTTGACCATGCGCGAGGCGGAGTCGCTGTTGACGGCGACCGGAATCGACGTGTTCCTGGTCCGCGAGCCGGGCGATCCGGACGCCGGCCCGGCGGAACGTCCCTGCGACTCCTGCCTGAACTTCCTGGTGCACTTCGCAGTCGTCGGCTGGTCGGAACTGGCGTTCACCAGGCAGTGGCGGCCGGAGCGGCAATCTGCGCCGGAACCAGGGCGATTCCCGCCGGAGGTCGCCGACTCCCTGGTCAGCGCCGGCTGGCGTCCCGGGATCGGCGATCAGGGGCTTGCCGAGGAGGCGATCGCGGAAGCGAGGGAGATTTCCCACCACCATCCCGCCCTCGTCTCCGCGCTGGAGGCTCTCACCAGCTTCCCGGGTCTCGTTTCCGGGCGGCGCGGGCCCGGTCGGGAGGTGTGGATCTCCCGGTTCTCCGTCGACCCGGTGCACGCCGCGTACACCGCCGACACCCTGGCGGACTTCGGTGCCGTGCTCGGCGTACGGCTCTTCCCGATCGGCGCGGGTCATCCGGACGCGATCCTGGCCGTGGACGACCACGGCCGGGTCTTCGCGCTCGACCAGGCGGGCGAGTGGTTCCTCGGCGATGACGTCGACGCCGCGCTGACCACTCTGCTGCTCGGCCTCGCCCCGCCCCGGGTCCGGGACGACGGCACCTGGTGACGAGGGAGGTGCCGGGGTTACAGCGGCATCCCGGTCAGCACCAGCACCCTGGGCTCGGTGTAGTCGTCCATCGCCGACCGCACGCCTTCCCGGCCAACCCCGCTGCCCTTGACGCCCCCGTACGGCATCTGGTCGGCCCGGTACGACGGCACGTCACCGATGATCACTCCGCCCACCTCCAGCACCCGGGCGGCGGTGAACGCCACGTCGAGCCGGTGGGTGAACACCCCGGCCTGCAACCCGTACGCCGAGTCGTTGACGGCGGCGAACGCGGCGTCGTCGCTGTCCACCGGGGCCACCACCAGCACCGGCCCGAAGACCTCCTCGGCGCTGACCTTCGCCGAGGGTGGCACCCCGGTCAGCACGGTGGGCGGGTAGCCGGCACCGTCGCGGCGGCCCCCGACCTCGACGGTGGCCCCGGCGACGACGGCCTCGTCGACCCACGTCTCGACCCGGCGGGCCGCCTCGACGGAGACCAGCGGCCCGACGTCGGTCGACTCGACGGTCGGGTCGCCGGTGCGCAGCGCCCGCACGGCGGCGACCAGCCGGGGCAGGAAGTCGGCGTAGCGCCGCTCGTGCACGAGGACCCGCTGCACCGCGATGCAGGACTGCCCGGCCTGGTAGTTGCCGAAGGTCGCGATCCGTCGGGCGGCGAAGTCCAGGTCCTCGTCGGACGCCCAGTCGGCGCAGATCACCGCCGCCGCGTTGCCGCCGAGTTCCAGGGTGACGTGCTTGGCCGGCACCCGGCTGCGGATCTGCGCGCCGACCGGCCCGGAGCCGGTGAACGACACCACCGGCAGCCGGGGGTCGTCGACCAGGGCGGCGGTACGGTCGTTGGGCAGCGGCAGCACCGACACCATGCCGTCCGGCAGGTCCGTGCCGGCGAGGATCTCCCCGAGCAGCAGCGCGGACAGCGGCGTCGCCGGGGCCGGTTTCACGATGATCGGCGCACCGACCGCGAGGGCCGGGGCGAGCTTGTGGGCCACCAGGTTGAGCGGGAAGTTGAACGGGGTGATGCCCAGCACCGGCCCCCGGGGGACCCGCCGGACCAGGGCGATCCGACCGGTGGCGGCGGGGTCGGTGTCGAGCCGCTGCAACTCGCCGGAGAACCGTCGGGCCTCCTCGGCCGCCCAGCGGAACGTGGACACCGCCCGGCCCACCTCGGCCCGCGCCCAGGTGATCGGTTTACCGTTCTCGGCGGTGATCAGGTCGGCCACCTCGACAGTCCGGGCGGCGAGTTCCCGGGACACGTGGTCCAGGGCCGCCGCCCGGACGTGCGCGGGCAGGGCCGCGGCCTCCGCCGCCACCCGGGCCGCCGCGGCGACGGCCTCCTCGACCTGGTCGGGCGTGGCCCAACTGGTACGCCCCACCGCCCGACCGTCGTACGGGTGGGTGACGGTCACCTCGTCGTCGCCGTGCACGGCCCGACCGGCGACCCAGAACGCTCTCGGCTCCACGTCGGCAGCGTAGACGACAGGCAGCCACACGGAAACAGTCGCTCAAGCCCTTGTCTGCCGCGAATTCAGTAGCGAAGATGGCAGTCAGACTGCGATTACGTCCGCTGACTCCACTCCCAGCCACCCCTGGAGAGACCTCACCATGAGCGACCAGCAGCAGCTCCGCAACTTCGTCGACGGCGCGTACGTCGACCCGGTGGACGGCGGTCACGCCGACCTGATCGACCCCTGCACCGGCGACGTCTTCGCCCGGGCGCCCGTCTCCGGCCCGGCCGACGTGGACGCCGCGATGCGGGCCGCCGCGACCGCCTTCGAGACCTGGCGGGACACCACCCCGGCCGAACGGCAGCGGGCGATGCTGAAGCTCGCCGACGCGGTGGAGTCGCGGGCCGCCGAACTGGTCGACGCGGAGGTACGCAACACCGGCAAGCCCCGGCAGCTCACCGCCGAGGAGGAGCTGCCCCCGGCGGTGGACCAGTTCCGCTTCTTCGCCGGGGCGGCCCGGCTGCTGGAGGGCCGCTCGGCCGGGGAGTACCTCGCGGGGCACACCTCCTACGTGCGGCGCGAGCCGATCGGCGTCTGCGCGCAGGTCACCCCCTGGAACTACCCGCTGATGATGGCGGTGTGGAAGATCGCCCCGGCGCTGGCGGCCGGCAACACGGTGGTGTTGAAACCGTCGGACACCACACCGGTGTCGACGTTGCTGCTGGCCGAGATCGCCGCCGAGTTCTTCCCGCCGGGGGTGTTCAACGTGGTCTGCGGTGACCGGGACACCGGTCGTACCCTGGTGGCGCACCCGACCCCGCAGCTGGTGTCGATCACCGGCTCGACCCGGGCGGGCATGGAGGTCGCCTCGGCCGCCGCGCCGGACCTCAAGCGGACGCACCTGGAACTGGGCGGCAAGGCCCCGGTGGTGGTCTTCGACGACGCCGATGTGGCGGCGGCGGCCGAGGCGATCGCGACGGGTGGCTACTTCAACGCCGGCCAGGACTGCACCGCCGCGACCCGGGTGCTGGCCGGCCCCGGCGTGCACGACGACTTCGTGGCAGCGCTGGCTGAGCAGGCCCGCAACACGAAGACCGGCGGCCCGGACGACGCCGACGTGCTCTACGGCCCGCTGAACAACGCCAACCAGCTCGCCCGGGTCAGCGGCTTCGTCGACCGGCTGCCCGACCACGCCGACCTGCACACCGGTGGCGCGCGGGTGGGCGGGCGCGGCTACTTCTACGCCCCCACCGTGGTCTCCGGGGTACGCCAGGCCGACGAGATCATTCAGCAGGAGGTGTTCGGCCCGGTGATCACCGTGCAGCGGTTCACCGACGAGGACGAGGCGGTGCACTGGGCCAACGGCGTCGACTACGGCCTTTCCGCCTCGGTGTGGACCCGTGACCACGGACGGGCGATGCGGATGACCAGGCGGCTCGACTTCGGCTGCGTCTGGGTGAACACGCACATCCCGTTCGTCTCGGAGATGCCGCACGGCGGTTTCAAGCACTCCGGCCACGGCAAGGACCTGTCGGTCTACAGCCTGGAGGACTACACCCGGATCAAGCACGTCATGCACCACATCGAGGGCTGAGCCCCATGGTTTCCAGCGCGGAGCTGCACCGGCGGCGGGGTGCCGCCGTGGCCCGGGGTGTCGGCAGCGTCATCGACTCCTACGTCGACACCGCCAGCGGCGGCACGATCACCGACGTCGAGGGGCGGGAGTGGATCGACTTCGCCGCCGGCATCGCGGTCACCAGCGTCGGCAACGCCGCCCCGCGCGTCGTCGAGGCGGTACGCGCCCAGGTCGAACGGTTCACCCACACCTGCTTCATGGTTGCGCCGTACGAGTCGTACGTGGCGGTCTGCGAGCAGCTCAACGGGCTGACCCCGGGCACCTTCGAGAAGCGGTCGGCGCTGTTCAACTCGGGTGCCGAGGCGGTGGAGAACGCGGTGAAGATCGCCAGGCACGCCACCGGACGACAGGCGGTGGTGGTCTTCGAGCACGCCTACCACGGCCGGACCAACCTGACCATGGCGTTGACCGCGAAGAACATGCCGTACAAGCACCGGTTCGGGCCGTTCGCCGGGGAGATCCACCGGGTGCCGATGTCGTACCCGCTGCGCGACGGCGGATTGTCCGGGGCACAGGCGGCGGCGCGGGCGCTGGAGCTGGTGGACAAGCAGGTCGGGGCGGAGAACGTGGCCGCGCTGCTGATCGAGCCGATCCAGGGCGAGGGCGGTTTCGTCATACCGGCCCAGGGTTTCCTGCCGGCGCTGCGGGAGTGGGCGACGGCGGCCGGGGCGGTGTTCGTCGCCGACGAGATCCAGACCGGTTTCTGCCGTACCGGCGACTGGTTCGCCTGTGACCACGAGGGCGTGGTGCCGGATCTGGTCACCCTGGCCAAGGGCATCGCCGGCGGGTTGCCGCTGGCGGCGGTGACCGGCCGGGCGGAGCTGATGGACGCGGTGCACGTCGGTGGTCTCGGCGGCACCTACGGTGGCAACCCGATCGCCTGCGCGGCGGCCCTGGCCAGCGTCGCCACCATGCGGGAGCTGGACCTGGCCGCCGCCGCGCGACGGATCGGGTCGGTGCTCGCCGACCGGTTGCGCGCCGTCGCCGCCCGCGACCCCCGGATCGCCGAGGTACGCGGCCGGGGCGCGATGCTGGCGGTGGAACTGGTCCGGCCGGGCGGCCTGGTTCCGGACCCGGCCGCCGCCAGCGCCGTCTCGGCGGCCTGCCACGCCGCCGGCCTGCTCACCCTGACCTGCGGCACCTACGGCAACGTGCTGCGGTTCCTGCCGCCGCTGGTGATCTCCGACGACGAACTGGCCCGTGGGCTGGACATCCTGGACGCCGCCTTCGGCTGACCGCCCACCCCCCGACCGTGGCACGACCCCGGGCACCGTCGGCCGGGGCCTGCGGCCAGGGCTGCCAGGGCCGGGGCCTGCCCTGGGGCCCCGGCCGGTGCGGGCCTGCCCGGGGTGACGGCCGATGCGGGGCTGCCGGGGGTGACGGCCGGTGCGGAGCTGCCCAGGGTGCCGGCCGTGCGGAGCTGCCCGGGGTGACGGCCGGTGCGGAGCTGCCCAGGGTGCCGGCCTGCCCGGTGCGGTCAGCGCACCAGCTCGACGAGGTTGCGCCGGATCACGTTCTTGCCGGGCTCGCGCAGCAGCTCCATCGCGGCGGCGTTGAGCAGCACGCAACTGCCCGACGGACCGCTCACCGACACCGTCGCCACCTTCCCGTTGTCCAGGTTCGTCACCCGCAACCGTGTCCCCACCGGGAACCGGTCGCTCGTCGCTGCGGGTGCGCCGGTCTCGGCGGAGAAGGTGACCGAGCCGGTGCACGCGGCGGGCAGGGCCGTCAAGCCGGTCGCCGAGGGCTGGGCTGCCGGGGGCTGGGCGGCACCGGGCCTGGTCTCCCCGGGATCCGGGGCGGCAGGTACGTCGGCACCGACCCGCTCGACCACGTTGCGCCGGATCACGTTCTTGCCGGGCTCCCGGACCAGCTCCATCGCGGCGGCGTTGAGCAGCACGCAACTGCCCGACGGACCGCTCACCGACACCGTCGCCACCTTCCCGTTGTCCAGGTTCGTCACCCGCAACCGTGTCCCCACCGGGAACCGGTCACTTGTCGCGGCAGGCTCGCCGCCCTCGGCGGAGAAGGTGACCGAGCCGGAGCAGAGGCTCGGCCGGGCGGACGTGGTGTCGGCGAACCCGAACCCGGTCCCCACCGCGACCACCGCCGTGGCGACCACCGCCACCCCCGCCGCCAGTACGTGCTTGCGCTGCACCTTCACCACGTCTCCCGTCGTCGCCATTGCCTGCACCGCCTGGTACGGCCCAGGAGCCCCTCCCGTTCAAACCAGCCTGCCGGCATGCCGTGGTCCCGCTGTCGATCAAGGAGTTGCGGTGCACCTTTCAGCCCTTTAATGACCCTTTCCCCTCCCCTCAACTCCATGATCGACTAGTCAGGTTCGGAGGAGGTCGGCTATCTGGGTGGTGATGAGGGAGGGGCGTTGGTAGAGGTCCCGGGCGGTGAAGTGGCGCATGCGCCAGCCGTGCGCCGCCAGCCAGTTCATCCGGGCACGGTCGTGGTGCAGACGGTCGGGGTCGAGATGGGACAGCCCGTCGTACTCGATGCCGACCCGTGACCGCCGGTATCCGAGGTCCAGTCGGTAGCGCCGGAAGCCCTCGTCATCCGACACCCAGACCTGTGGTTCCGGGATCGGCAGCCCACCGTCGATCAGGACGAGCCGGAGTTGGCTCTCCTGCCGGCACTCCGACCTGGGATCGGCGAGCCGCACCAGTTGCCGCGCCTGGTCGACACCCCGCAACCGCGCGTGCAGGGCGAGCTCGGCAGCCAGATCCCCGGGGAGACAGGCTCCCACCCGCAGGCACAGGTCGAGAAGTGGCAGTGCGTCCAGCCGGGTGACCGTCCGGGCCAGGTCCACCGCGCACCGCTCCGCAGGTGCGCACGGCAGGCCGGCCAGCAGCACCGGCTCGGGTACGGCAAGGACCGCCTGATGGACCACGACACCCCGGATCTGCGGCACCCTTCCACCGGCCGGCACGATCACGTGGAGATCCTTGCTGGCTACGGCACCGAATCCGTGCAGTTGAGCACCGGAATGGAAGCCGACGACCGCGCCCTCCGGAAGCCGATGCAGGAGCGCCTGCCATCGACCACTCTCCGCACCCCCACCGACATCCCCCGGCCGCCGGCCACTCCAAGACGACCGCACACTCCCCAGCGGCCGCACACTCCCCAGCGGCCGGCTGCTCCCGGCCGGCCGACTACTCCCCGGCGACCGGACTCTCCCCGGCTCACCGACCTCCCCCAGCCCGTAGACACCCCGCGACCACCGGCGCAGTTCCCCCTTGACGACCGCCCGCCGAACCCCCTCCCGACTCCATCCCGCAGACAACAACTCCGAGTACCGAAACAGCCGCCCCGCCACAGTCACCACCCTGCCCACCACCCCACCCCTCCACCACCCCCTGTGGACAACCCCCCACCCGCCCCACGCCACCCCCCTGTGGACAACCCCTCCCGCCACCCCTCCCCCCGCCACCCCGCCCGCCCCTCCTCCCCGTCGATCATGGAGTTGTGGCACCTCGCAAAATTCGTAAAAGCTAACCAATCACCCACCACAACTCCATGATCGACGGGAGGAGGGCGGGCGGGAAGGGGGGCGGGGGCGGGGGCGGGGGCGGGAGGAGGGGAGGGGGCGGGGAGAGGAGGGGGAGGGGGTTAGGGGTCAGCGTTCTTCGAGTGCCCAGGGGGAGCCGTAGGTGGTGAGCAGGTCGAGGAAGGGGCGCGGGGGCAGCGCCTCCGGGCCGAGCACGCCGACCCCGGACCAGCCGCCGGTGGCGAGCAGCTCCAACGCCACCACCGGGTTGACCGCGGTCTGCCAGACCACCGCCTGGTGGCCGTACTCGCGCATGGACCACTCATTGTCGACCACGTGGTACAGGTAGACCTTCCGGGGCCGGCCGTCGACGCCGGTGCCGGTGACGTACGTGCCGGCGCAGGTCTTGCCGCGCATCCGGTCGCCGAGGGTGGCCGGGTCGGGCAGGCTGGCGGCGACCACGTCGCGGGGTGAGACCTGCACGCCGCGCACCGACACCGGGGTGGTCGAGTCGAGGCCGACCTTGTGCAGGGCCCTCAGCACCTCGATGAACTCGTCGCCGAGGCCGTACTTGAAGGTGACCCGCCGGGCCCGGACCCAGCGCGGGATCAGCAGCACCTCCTCGTGTTCGACGTTGACGCACTCGACCGGGCCGATGCCGGCCGGGAAGTCGAAGACCTCCGGTTCGCTGAACGGTTCGGTGGTGAACCAGCCCCGGTCCCGCTCCCAGATCACCGGCGGGTTGAGGCACTCCTCGATGGTGGTCCAGATGGAGAACGACGGGGCGAAGTCGTAGCCGTCGACGGTGAGGTTCGCGCCGTCGCGGATGCCGATCTCGTCGATCTCGCTGAACAGTTCGTCGGCGGCGTACCTGGCGAACACGTCGGACAGGCCCGGTTCGATGCCGATTCCGCACAGCGCCAGCCGACCGGCGCGCGCCCAGGTGGTGGCGGCGGCGAACTGCTCGTCACCGAGCTTCACCCCGGTCTGGGTGTAGGGCCGGGCCGGGTGCGGGTGGGACAGCGACATGGCCATGTCCAGGTAGTCCGCCCCGGCGGCGAACGCCCCGTCGAAGATCGGCATGACGAAACGCGGGTCGACGGCGTTGAGCACGTGGGTGATCCGGTGTTCCCGGCAGAGCGCGGCGACCGCGTCCGCCGAGGAGGCGTCGACCCGGGCGGCGACGAACCGGTCGCCGTGCCCGGCGACGGCCCGCTCGGCCCGGATCGGGTCGTAGTCGGCGACGACCATGGTGTCGAAGAAGGAACGGCGGGCGGCGATGGCGACGGCGGCGGAGCCGACCCCGCCGGCGCCGACGAGCAGGATACGCATCAGGAATCGAACCCCAAACCAAGACGATCGAGCGTACGGAACCAGTGCTGACGCCGGTCGTCGTGCGCGTACGCGTCGGCGCGGTCCGGCGACCAGCGGGTGAGGTGGATGTCGGCGGCCGGACGGGGCAGGTCGGGGCGGTGGTGCGCATACCGGCCGGACGTCGCCTCGGCGAGCGCCCGGCCGGTATGCGGGAGGGTCATGACGGGCCTGTCGCCCGTCGGCCGGCCACGTCGGCGACCGGGACCGCCGGGCCTGTCGCCCGTCGGGTGGTCGGGTCGGCGACCGGGAGCGCGGCGCGTCGGGCCCGCCGACCGCGCAGCGTACTCAGCCCGACGAGCAGCACGGCGATGCCGAACATCGCCGTCCCGATCACGTTGACCTGCGGTGGGATGCCCCGCTGGGCGGCACCCCAGACGTACATGGGGAAGGTGACGGTGGTGCCGGCGTTGAAGTTCGTCACGATGAAGTCGTCGAAGCTGAGCGAGAAGGCGAGCAGGGCGGCGGCGACGATGCCGGGCAGCACCAGGGGCAGGGTGATCCGCCGGAACGTCTGCCACTCGCTGGCGTAGAGGTCCATCGCGGCCTCCTCCAGCCGCCGGTCCATCCCGGCGAGCCGAGCCTTGACCGTCACCACCACGAACGACACGCAGAACATCACGTGCGCGATGACGACGGTCCAGAAGCCCTGCGGCACCCCGGCGGAGACGAACAGGGCGAGCAGCGAGGTGCCCAGCACCAGCTCCGGCGTCGCCATCGGCAGGAAGATCAGCAGGTTGATTCCGCCGCGCCCCCGGAAGCGGTGCCGGACCAGGGCGAACGCCATCAGCGTGCCGATCACCGTGGACCCGACGGTGGCGAGGAACCCGATCTGTACGCTGCGCACCACCGCGTCGCACATCTCGGGGGTGGCGCAGGGCTGCCGCCAGTTGTCCAGGGTGAACTCGTTGAAGTCGTACGACAGCCGGCTGGACGGGCGGTTGAGGGAGAGGCCGGCGACCACGGCGATCGGCAGGAACAGGTAGCCGAGCACCAGCAGGGCGACGATCATCACCCACCGGTCGGCCAACCACCGCGACACCCTCACCGGAATACACCTCCGTTCGCGACTGCGGGGCTCCGCTGCGCTGCACTCCTCGCGCTCACAGGGACCCACCTTCGTTCGCGACTGCGGGGCTCCGCTGCGCTGCACTCCTCGCGCTCACAGGACTTCCTCCGTGCCGGCCTTGCGCAGGTAGACGAAGACGACCGCGAGGATCGCCGCCATCAGCAGGAACGACAGGGCGGCGCCCTGCGGGTAGTCCAGCCGGACCAGGAACGCCGAGTCGATGACATTGCCGATCATGTAC
The DNA here is from genome assembly GCF_016900955.1 of Micromonospora humidisoli. NCBI lineage: Bacteria > Bacillati > Actinomycetota > Actinomycetes > Micromonosporales > Micromonosporaceae > Micromonospora > Micromonospora humidisoli. Next base: position 240,296 of record NZ_JAFEUO010000001.1, on the reverse strand, counting down.
TCGTTGGGGGTGCCGAGGAGTTCGGCGTTGATGTAGTCGCCGGTGGCCGGGATGAAGAAGAGCAGGGTGCCGGCGATCAGGCCGGGCATCGACAGCGGCAGGGTGACCGTGCGGAAGGCGTGCAGCGGGCCCGCGTACAGGTCACCGGCTGCCTCCAGCAGCCGGTGGTCGAGCCGCTCCAGGCTCGCGTACAACGGCAGGACCAGGAACGGCAGGAAGTTGTACGTCAGCCCGAGCACCACCGCGACCGGGGTGGCGAGCAGCCGCCCGTCCGGGCCGAGCAGGTGTACGTCGCGCAGCAGCCCGACCAGCGCCCCGTTGTCCGACAGGATGGTCTTCCAGGCCAGGGTGCGCACCAGGAAACTGGTGAACATCGGGGCGACCACGCAGACCAGCAGCAGGTTCTTCCACCGGCCGGCCTTCTGCGCGATCGCGTACGCCAGCGGGTAGCCCAGCAGCAGGGCCAGCACCAGCGCCGCCCCGGCGTAGCCGAACGACCTGGCGAACTGCGGCGCGTACGCCTGCAACGCCTCCGGATAGTTGCCGAACGCCCAGGTCAGCACGTACCCGGTGGACAGCGAGCCGGTCGGGTCGTAGAGGCTGGCGGCGGCGAGCTGCACCAGCGGTACGACGAAGAACAGCACCAGCCAGGCCGCCCCCGGCAACAGCAGCAGGTACGGCAGCAGCCGGTGCCGGCCCGGCCGGGCCGGTGGTGCCGCCCCCGAGGCGGGCACCCCGCCGCCGAGCTGCGCCAGGGCGGTCACGACGGCACCTTGACCGGCTCGTCGAGCAGCGGGGTGGTGCGGTCGTCCTGGCCCGGCTCGCGGGGCAGCAGGAAGGCGTGCCGGGGGTCCCAGTGCGCCACCACCGACGCGCCGACCGGGTGTTGCCGGCCGACGCCGCTGTTCGCCGCGAACGCGGACAGTTCACTGCCCCACCCGGTGCGCACCAGGTACTGCGTGCTCACCCCCACGTACGACGCGTCGGTGATCACCCCCTCGACCTGCTGGTGGCCGGCGGGCACCTGGTCGGCGGCCTCGGCCAGGTGCAGCTTCTCGGGGCGTACCCCCAGGTAGACCGCGCCCCGGTCGACGCGGGCGCGGTCGACGGGCACCGAGAAGCGCGTGCCGTGTGCGGTGACCGGCACCTCGGACCCGGCCGGGCCAGCGGCCTCGGCGGCGAGCAGGTTGGACTGGCCGAGGAAGTTCGCCACGAACGCGGTCGCCGGGTACTCGTAGAGTTCGGCCGGTGCGCCGAGCTGCTCGATCCGGCCCGCGTTCATCACCGCGACCGTGTCGGCCATCGTCATGGCCTCCTCCTGGTCGTGGGTGACGTGCACGAAGGTGATGCCGACCTCGGTCTGGATGCGTTTGAGCTCGATCTGCATCTGCCGGCGCAGCTTCAGGTCGAGCGCGCCGAGCGGCTCGTCGAGCAGCAGCACCTGCGGGTGGTTGATCAGGGCGCGGGCCAGCGCGACCCGTTGCTGCTGGCCGCCGGAGAGTTGGGCCGGGCGACGCCGTTCGTAGCCGTCGAGCTGGACCAGCGACAGCATCCGGCGGACCTGGTCGCCGACCTTGCGGATGCCCCGCCGCCGCAGCCCGAAGGCGACGTTCTCGGCGATGTCCAGGTGCGGGAAGAGCGCGTAGCTCTGGAAGACCGTGTTGACCGGCCGCTTGTACGGCCGCAGCCGGGCGATGTCCCGGTCGCCCAGCAGCACCTGGCCGGCGGTGGGCTCCTCCAGCCCGGCGATCATCCGCAGGGTGGTCGTCTTGCCGCAGCCGGACGCCCCGAGCAGCGCGAAGAAGGACCCCTGCGGGACGGTCAGGTTGAGCTCGTCGACGGCGGTGAAGATGCCGAACCGTTTGGTCAGCTGGGCCAGCCGCAGGTCACCGGCGGGTGCCTCGTTCGCCATCCCGCTCACGCCCCGATGACCTGCTGGAACTTCGACTCGTATTCCTTTTCCTGTTTCTCGTCCAGCGCCATGAAGACCTTGGACTTCGCCAGCAGGGCGTCGTCCGGGAAGATCAGCGGGTTGGCGGCCAACTCCGGGTCGATCTTCTCCATCTCGGCCTGGGCGCCCTTGACCGGGCAGATGTAGTTGACGTAGGCGGCGAGCTTCGCCGCCACCGCCGGCTGGTAGTAGTAGTCGATCAGCGCTTCGGCGTTGCCCCGGTGGGTGGCCTTGTTGGGCACCAGCATGTTGTCGCTGAACAGCATCACCCCCGAGTCCGGCGCGACGAACTTGATCTTGGGGTTGTCGCCGGCCAACTGGATCACGTCACCGGACCAGCCGACACACGCGGCGATGTCACCCTTGGCCAGGTCGGGGGCATAGTCGTTGCCGGTGAACCGGCGGATGTGCTTCGACTCGACGGCCTTACGCAGCTTGGCGAGGGCGTCGTCGAACTCGGCGGCGGTGAAGTTCGACGGGTCGTGCCCGTTGGACTGGAGCAGCAGGCCCATGGTGTCCCGCATCTCCGACAGGGCGGTCACCTTGCCCTTGAGGTCGGAGCGGGTGAGCAGCTCGTCGACGGTGCGGATCTCCCCGGTGACGCTGCCGTTGTAGGCCAGCCCGGCGAGGCCGGACTGCCACGGGATGGCGACCCGGTTCTCCTGGTCGAAGGAGCGTCCACGCAGCGACGGCAGCAGGTTGGCCGCCACGTTCGGCAGCTTGGCCGGGTCGAGTTTCTGGATCCAGCCGAGCCGGATCATCCGGGCGGCCATCCAGTCGGTCAGGACGATGATGTCCCGCCCCGTGCTCTGACAGCCGGCCAACTGGTTCTGCACCTTGCCGAAGAACTCGTTGTTGTCGTTGATGTCCTCGGTGTAGGTCACCTTGATGCCGCTGGCGGCGACGAACGCGTCGAGGCTGGGCCGCTTGGCGGCGTCCTTGTCGTCCACGTCCATGTACTGCGGCCAGTTGGAGAAGGCGAGGGTCTTCTCCGTGGCGGACACGTCGTCGCTCGTGCAGCCGGCTTCGGTCTGGGTGGCCGCCTTGGTGCCGCAGCCGGTGAGGCTGCCGCCCGTGGCGAGCAGGGCGGCCGATCCGAGGGTGCCGGTGAGCAGTCCACGCCGGGTGAGGGGCCGGAGGGGAGTACGCATGTGACGACTCCTAAGGGTCGTCCGACGGCGGCGGGGACGGGGGTGCGGCGCCGGCGGGAAGGTCGGGTGCCTGAGACGAATGATCCTGGCATGAGGTCACCGCCCCCACAAGGGATTCCGTTGCTGGAATAGGCTGTGACGACGAATTACGCCAGCCTGTGCGGGTGGGACTAAGCTCGGCCGGGGGAAACGGACATGGGGAGCGAACAATGACGATCCGGCAGCAGGAGCACGGCACCGGCGGGCGACGCGTCGCGGTGCGTGAGGGTGCCAGCCACGCGCTGTTGGACGACGTGGCGAAACAGATCATCGAACAGTTGCAGGAGGACGGCCGCCGGCCGTACGCGACGATCGGCAAGGCGGTCGGGCTCTCCGAGGCGGCGGTCCGCCAGCGGGTGCAACGGCTACTCGACGCCGGGGTGATGCAGATCGTCGCGGTGACCGACCCACTCCAGCTCGGCTTCCCCCGCCAGGCCATGATCGGCCTGCGTACCGACGGCGACCTGGAGGCCGTCGCCGACCGGCTGGCCGAGTTCGACGAGATCGACTACGTGGTGATCACCGCCGGCTCGTTCGACCTGCTCGCCGAGGTGGTCTGCCGCAACGACGCCCACCTGCTGGAGATCCTGCAACGGCTGCGGTCGGTGCCCGGGGTGCTCGCCACCGAGGCGTTCGTCTACCTCAAGCTCCGCAAACAGACCTACACCTGGGGTACGGCCTGAGCCCGCCCACCATTGCCCACTCCCCCGGACTCAGCGGGAGGCGACGAAGGCACGCCAGGCGTCGGGGGTGAAGGTCAACGTGCCGCCGGCCCGGTCCTTGCTGTCCCGCACCAGCACCCGACCCGGCAGATTGTCCGCCACCTCGACACAGTCACCGCCGTTGTTGCTGCTGCGGCTCGCGGTCCGCCAGCGGGGCCCGTTCACGTCCATGCTCTCCACCGCTTACTTCTGGGCGGCAACGAAGGTACGCCAGACCTCAGGGGTGAAGCTCAACGTGCCGCCGGCCCGGTCCTTGCTGTCCCGCACCAGCACCCGACCCGGCAGATTGTCCATTACCTCGACACAGTCGCCGCCGTTACTGCTGCTCCGAGTGGCCGTGCGCCAGCGGGGCTCGATCAGGTCCATCTCTGCACCGCTTCCCGGGTCAGCTCAATCGATCGGCGAGCGGGCAGCGCCTCGCCGGCCACGCTCTCCCATCTCCTGCCCAGGCTAGCAATTTCGGCGCTCTCAGTCACCAGCTCGCCACGGAGCTGATTGTCCAGATAGGCCACCTCGGCTCCGTCGGGCAGCCGCGCCAGCATGAACGGCCCGGCCAGACCGGTGTGCCAGGGTCCGTCGAGCGGGATCACTCGTAGCTGCACGTGCTCCCGCCCGGCGACGGCCACCAGATGGGCCACTTGTCGGGCCATGATCACGCGGCTGCCCACCATTCGATGAAGCACCAGCTCGTCGATCATGAATACCACCTGGGCCGGCGGGTCACGATCGAGCAGAACCTGTCGCTTTAACCGTCCGCTCACCAGTTGCGCAACCTCGTCGGGCGGGAGCAGGCCGCCGGTCCCCAACACCGCTCGGGCGTACTCCTCGGTCTGGAGCAGGCCCGGCACGAGCAATGACTGGTACGAGCGAATCGAGACGGCGTCCTGTTCCAGTTCCGCCCACGGGCGGAACCAGGGCAGGTCGCGGCGGCGGTAGGGCTCGGGCCAGAGTTCGGCGGGTTCCCGACCGAGGATGCCGGCCACCGCGACCCGGGTCCGGGGATGCGGCACCCGCCCGGCGCTGAGCCACCGGCCGGCCGTCTTCGGATCGACACCGACCTGGTGCGCGAGGGATTCCACCGTCTCCCCGCGTTCCGCCATCGCCACCCGAAGCACCTCGTTCACCGGCAGTTCCTCCCGCCCGATCGACACGCTCCGGCGCACCCTAGCGACAGTGCGTGTCGATGTCCGCCCGGCATCCGCGTGTTGGCCCGGGACCTCTCCGAAAGCCCCCGAGGTGCACCGGAAGTGCACCGGAAATGCCCCACCCCGGTCCACCCCTCCCACCTCAATCACTCCGGGATGCCGGAGTAGCGCTGCCCCACGCCCGGATGCCACCGTCCACCCCGCAGGCTCGCTTCATCCACCCCCGCGGGCCGGAGTAGCGGCATCCCGCACCCCGGACGCCCCATGCGCGGCCCGCAGGATCGCTTGATCCACTCCTGTGGGCCGAGGTTGCGGTGTCCCATGACCCGGATACCGCAACTTGGCCGATGTTGAGTCGATCATGGAGCCGGCGGAGGTCGAGTCGGGCGCACCGTCGCAGAGGGTGTGCGGATTCCGTTGCCAACTACCCGGAGTCACGCTGAATCCGTCGCCTCGAAGGCGAAGTGGGCTTGCATTTCGCGGTCGGGCTGTGGGATAACCGAGGGCAGAGCGGCCGGTTTCCCCTCCTGACCGGCCCAAGACCCGATGGGGCTGACAATGGCTGCCGACGCCACCGACCACCTCTGGATGCACTTCACCCGGATGGCCAGCTACGCCGCCGGGGAGGTGCCGACCATCGTGCGCGGCGACGGCGCGTACGTCTGGGACGCGCAGGGCCGTCGCTACCTGGACGGGCTCGCCGGGCTGTTCGTCGTCAACGCCGGACACGGGCGCACCGAGCTTGCCGAGGCCGCCGCGAAGCAGGCCGGCGAGCTGGCGTACTTCCCGCTGTGGTCGTACGCCCACCCGAAGGCCGTCGAACTGGCCGAGAAGATCGCCTCGCTGACGCCCGGCGACCTCAACCGGGTCTTCTTCACCACCGGCGGGTCGGAGGCCGTCGAGTCGGCGTGGAAGCTGGCCCGCGCCTACTTCAAGCGCACCGGCCGGCCCACCAAGCACAAGGTGGTCAGCCGGTACCTCGCCTACCACGGCACCTCGATGGGCGCGCTGTCGATCACCGGCCTGCCCGGCATCAAGAGCGACTTCGAGCCGTTGGTGCCCGGCGGGATCAAGGTGCCGAACACCAACTTCTACCGGGCGCCCGAGCACGGCGACTCGCCCGAGGCGTTCGGCGTCTGGGCCGCCGACGAGATCCGCCGGGCCATCGAACGGGAGGGGCCGGACACCGTGGCGGCGGTGTTCCTGGAGCCGTTGCAGAACTCCGGCGGCTGCTTCCCGCCGCCGCCCGGCTACTTCCAGCGGGTACGCGAGATCTGCGACGCGTACGACGTGCTGCTCGTCTCCGACGAGGTGATCTGCTCGTGGGGCCGGCTCGGCGAGTACTTCGGTGCCGTCCGGTACGGCTACCAGCCCGACATCATCACCACCGCCAAGGGCATCACCTCCGGCTACGCCCCGCTCGGCGCGATGATCGCCAGCGACCGGCTGATGGAGCCGTTCCTCACCGAGACCGGCATGTTCGCCCACGGGGTGACCTTCGGAGGGCATCCGGTGTCCTGCGCGGTGGCCCTGGCCAACCTGGAGGTGTTCGCCCGGGAGGACCTGATCGGCCACGTCCGGGCCAACGAGGGTGCCTTCCGGGCCACCCTGGAGAAGCTCACCGACCTGCCGATCGTCGGCGACGTCCGGGGCGACGGCTACTTCTACGGCATCGAGTTGGTCAAGGACAAGACGACGAAGGCCACCTTCGACGAGGCCGAGTCGGAGCGGCTGCTGCGCGGGTTCCTGTCCTCGGCGCTGTTCTCCGCCGGGCTCTACTGCCGGGCCGACGACCGGGGTGACCCGGTGGTCCAGCTCGCCCCGCCGCTGATCGTCGGGCAGGAGCAGTTCGACGAGATGGAACAGATCCTGCGCGCCGTCCTCACCGAGGCGTGGGCCCGCCTGTAGACCACCGGCGCTCTCCCCCGGAGCCGCACATGCGCTACCAGAAGCTGTCCCACTGGATGTCCACGGTGGACGAACCGTTGACCCCACGGCCGGCGTTGCCCGCCGACACCGACGCCGACGTGGTGGTCGTCGGCGCCGGCTACACCGGACTGTGGACGGCGTACTACCTCGCCCGCGCCGATCCGACGCTACGGATCGTCGTGCTGGAGGCGGAGATCGCCGGGTACGGCGCGTCTGGGCGTAACGGCGGCTGGTGCTCGGCGCTGTTCCCCACCGCGCTGCCGGCGTTGGCCCGTCGGCACGGCACGGCGGCGGCGCTGGCGATGCATCGGGCCATGCGGGACACCGTCGCCGAGGTCGGTCGGGTGGTCGCCGCCGAGGGGATCGACTGCGACTGGCGGCACGGCGGGACGGTGCTGCTGGCCCGGACCGACGTGCAGCTCGGTCGGGCCCGTGCCGCCGTCGCCGAGGCCCGGGAGCACGGCCTCGACCCCGACGACCTGGTGCTGCTCGACGCCGCCGGGGCCGCCGCCAGGTGCGCCGCCGAGGGGGTACGCGGCGGCACGTACACCCCGCACTGCGCGGCCGTGCACCCGGCGAAGCTGGTCCGGGGGCTGGCCCGTGTGGTGTGCCGGCTCGGGGTGCGGCTGCACGAGCGCTCCCCGGTGACGGCGATCCGGCCCGGCGCGGTGGTCACCCCGCACGGCACGGTACGGGCGGAGGTGGTGGTGCGGGCCACCGAGGCGTACACCCCGGCGCTGCCCGGCCACCGCCGTACCGTCGCCCCGGTGTACTCGCTGATGGTGGTGACCGCGCCGCTACCCGGGCGCACGTGGGAGCGGATCGGGCTCACCGGCCGGGAGACCTTCTCCGACTACCGGCACCTGATCGTGTACGGCCAGCGCACGGCCGACGGGCGGCTCGCCTTCGGCGGGCGGGGTGCCCCGTACCATTTCGGCTCCCGGGTCTCCCCCGGCTACGACCGGGAACCCCGGGTCTTCGCCGCGCTGCGCCGGACGCTGGGTGAACTCTTCCCGGTGCTCGGGCCGGACGTGCCGGTCGACGACGCCTGGGGCGGCCCGCTCGGGGTGGCCCGGGACTGGTCCGCCTCGGTCGGGCTGGACCGGTCGACCGGGTTGGCCTGGGCCGGCGGCTACGTCGGCGACGGGGTGGGGACGAGCAACCTGGCCGGTCGCACCCTCGCCGACCTGGTCCGGGGCGTGGAGTCGGAGCTGACGGCGCTGCCGTGGGTGGGCCACCGCTCCCCCCGCTGGGAGCCGGAACCACTGCGCTGGCTGGCGATCAACGCCGGTCTGCGGGTGATGTCCTCGGCCGACGAGGTCGAACGCCGCACCGGCCGCCCCGCCCGCCGCGCCACCGCCCTCTCCCCCCTCCTGGGCCACTGACCCCCCGCACCTTTCCCCACCCACCCGCTCGCCCGCCGCCGCCTCGCCGCCAGGATCTCCCCGGTGATCAAGAGGTTTGCGTCAGTCTGAAGATCGACCATGACGCAAACCTCTTGATCACCGGGGAGATCCTGGCGGCGAGGCGGCGAGGCGGGAGCGGTCAGTGGTTGGGGGGGATTACGCGGAGGTGGCCTCGGCGGCCGGTGGGAGGCGTCTGGGGGTTGGGGTGGTGGGGGTCGTGGTCGTCCTGGGGCGGGCGGGGGGCGACCGGGCGGGCCGCCTCACGGACGGCTTCGGCCAGGGCGACCAGGTCGTCGGTGGTGGGCGGCGGCGGTTCGAACTCGCCCTCGTGCCGGACGACGTCCCAACCCCGGGGGGCGGTCAGGCTCCGCGCGTGCTGCTCACACAGGTCGTACGTGTGCGGCTCGGCGAATGCCGCCAGCGGGCCCACCACCGCCGTCGACTCGTTGTAGACATAGGTCAATGTGGCGACCGCTTGCCGGGGGCAGCCGTTACGGGAGCAGCGCCGTGGTGACCTCACGTGCGGCAGGGTATCCCCATTACCGGGTCCGGCGCACCGGTTCGCTTTGCGACACGCCCGTCACCGTGATCACAATTCGCACCTGGTGCTCCCGCCGCGCCCGTCGACGCGCGCCACCACCGGCCGGGGCGGGCCGAGGGCTACCCTTTTGCTCATGACGAGCCCGGAACACCGCCGCCCCGGCTCCGGCCGGCGCAACCACCGCGACCGCCACGGACGTGGCCTCCGCGGGCGGCTGGTGCCGGCGACCGTGCCGCTGGCCCGGACCAAGGCCGAGATCTTCGACGACCTGGTGCTGGACACGGTGGAGACGCTGGAGCGCCGGTTCGCCACGGAGTTGGCAGGCGTCGAGTTCGCCGTCGAGGACGTCCCCCCGGACCTCAACGTCTACGACTCCGACGTGCTGGAGGACGGCGAGGTTCCGCTGGCCCGGCTGCTGCCCGGCCGACCCGGTCGGCAGGAGGTGCCACCCCGGATCGTGCTCTACCGCCGGCCGCTGGAGTTCCGCGCGATGGACCGCGAGGACCTGGCCGACCTCGTCCACGACGTGATCATCGAGCAGGTGGCGAACCTGCTCGGGGTCGACCCGGACGAACTGGCCTGACGGCGGCGACCCGGACCGACCCGGCCGCACCGACCCCGCCCCCCATCGCACCGGCCGACCGGTGCGGTGGGGGCAGATGCCCTGCTCACCGGCCTGTCTCCCGTCCGTGGACGTGGCCGGCCACTCCCATGGATGCGGCCGGCCACTCCCCGGTGGCCGACCACCGGCCCGACGTCGGTCACCCCCGCGACCCCCGTCGGGCGTGAGCCGGGCGGCCCCCACCGCCCCGGCTCGACCCGTCGACTCAGGCGGCCCGCCGCTTGAGCTTGCGCCGCTCCCGCTCGGAGAGCCCACCCCAGATCCCGAACCGCTCGTCGTGCCCGAGAGCGTATTCGAGGCATTCCGTCTTGACCTCGCACCGCGAACAGATCCGCTTCGCCTCGCGGGTCGAGCCGCCCTTCTCGGGGAAGAACGCTTCCGGGTCGGTCTGCGAGCACAGTGCCCGCTCCTGCCACTCCGGTGCGTTTCCGAGCAGGTCGGCCACCTCAAGCTGGCCGTCCATCAGATGCCTCCTTGTCGCGCACCGACGTCACCGCCGCTGCAACCCCCCACGCGAAAGGCGTGCTTGTCCGTCCGGTCCTATTTGTGCGTTCCGCGCGAACAACCCCATCGAAATTACACGCGTGTAATGCGTGCGCCGTCAAGCCGAACTTGATAATGGAGTCGCCCTCCCGACACGCCACCGGACGGTCACCCGGACCACCCGGCCCTCGCAACCTGCCCTATCGATTCAGACCCCGGGCGAGTAACGCCCTCTCCGGCGAGTTGCCCCAGATTTCTGCCGTGGCGTCGCCGCCGACGGACGACACCCGGGAACGCCGACGGACGCCCCGTCCGACCGTCTCGCCAAGATCATGAGCATGGTGGGGGACAGGTTAACGCGGATGGCCCCGGACCGCCCGTCCGGCCGGAAATGCCGACAGCGCCCCGTCCACGATGTGGACGGGGCGCTCGGGTCGGTACGGCTGTCGCGGCCCTCAGGCCGACCGGGTTGGGCTGCTCGGCCAGACGAATTCGGCGATCGCCCCACCGTTCACGGAGATCGTTCCGGCGGGTGTCTCCTCGTCCCACCAGACGGTATAGAGACCCGCGGTCAGATCCGGGTAGACGGCACTGTGGAACACCCCGTCCCGGACGATCCGCTCCCGGACGGCCGAGTGCGTCCGCACCGTACCGTCCTGGTCGACCCGGCTGATCTCGATCTCCCGACCGTGCAGGTCACGTCCGGTGTAGATGATCAGGGCACCCATCTCCCCGCCGACGTCGAGCATCACCGTGCCGCTCTCCGTCGGCCCGTACTGGTGATGATGGTGGTGGTGGTGTCCGTTCACACCGCGCTCCGTCCGGTCAGGAGTTCGCCGCGGGCGGGTTGTTGAACCCGTCGTACGGCGTACCGAGGAAGGGGAAGTCCCGCAGGAACGGCGCGGTCACGTCGGCGGCGCTCAACCCGGGGGTCACCGCGCCGGCCGCCGCGTCCGGCTTGAACTTCTTGTCCACCAGCGGCACGGTCACCCCGGCCACCGCCCGCAGCGCGATGCTCACCACGTCGTCGACGACCCGGCGGCCGTTGGGGAACCCGGCCAGGTCCCCACCGAGCAGACCGAACTGGTTCGGCTTGCTGCTCGGCTTGATCGCCGTGTTCAACCGCAGCATGTCGGCCTGCACGTCACCGGTGAGGTTGGTGAAGCCGTCGATCAGCCCGGACGGGATGCCGGTCAGCAGGATGGCGAGCAGGTCGGCCCGGGGCTTCTTGGACTTGTTCAGCGCGTCCAGGTTGGGGAACACCCCCGGGTAGAGCACCGGCAGCAGCGCCGCCAGCTCCGGCTGCTCGACGAACCGGGCGAACCGTTTGTCCTCGGTCGGCGGCAGGGTGTTCCACAGGTCCTTCTTGGACATCGGCACAATGACCTCGTTGAACAGCGGGTTGCCCAGCCGGGACACCTGGGTCCACGGGCCGACCGCCGCGTCCGCCGCGACCCGGTCGCCGAGCACCCGCACCTGCTGCCGGGAGGCGGTCGTCCACACCCCGATCGTCGAGGCCCGGTCGTCCACGCCGTACCGGTTGGCCCGGCGGCGCACCTTGCTCAGCGGCACCTGCACCGCGATGCTGTGCACGTTCATCCGGTCCACCGCGTTGACCGGCTCGCCCTCGGTCTTGAACAGCTTCTTGCCGGCCACGTGCAACTGCTGGAACGGGCGCAGCGTACCCAGGTCGAAGATCGCGCCCAGGTCGACGAAGAAGCCGTCCGCGCGCTGCCCGGCGAACACCTTCTCCCCCGTCGACAGCTTGAACGTCGCCTGCCGGACCAGGTCGTTGTACTTGGGGATGGACAGCGGCCCGACGTTGCACGGCGGGCAGGGCAGCTTGTGCGCGAGCACGTGCTCCTTGCCGTCGGTCACCCGGGTCAGCTTGTAGAACTGCCGCCGGTTCCAGTTCTTGCTGTCCAGCGAGTCGATCGGGCCGGTGTTGTAGAGAAAACTGTTCTGGTTCGTGATCTCGGTACGGAATTCGAACCGGTAGGTCACGTCGGGATGGCCGTCACCGTCGTTGTCGATATGGATCTCGTACCGCACGTCGTCGCCGAACTCGAAGAAGTTCGGGCCGCCCGAGGGGAGCTGCAACGGCACGTAGTTGGCGATCAACGTCACCGAGTCGGGCCGGTCGGGGCTGACGAAGGCGTAGAGGTCGGAACTGTCGGCGACCGGGTCCTTGCTTATTTCCGGTGCTTCGCGGTGGGACGACATGGCGGACCAACCTTTGCGGGATCATGAGGAATCAGGGCATGACGAACCGGGCGCGGGAGCCTGCGCCTGGCGGTGAAGGGGAAGGAACGCGGCAGGTCAGCGCCGCACGGCAGGGGCGGACGGGTCAGACCGCCCGCTGACGGTTCTCCGGGCGGCCCGCCCGGACGACGGACAGGTCAGTCCGGCCCGACGGACAGGTCAGCCGCGCCCGGCGGCGCGACGCAACCGGTCGGCCAGCCCCCGGTCACGTACCTCGATCCGGGACGAACCGACGAACACGTCCATCGTCCCGGACCTGGCGTCGCGCAGGTGGACCACGATCGGGCCGTCCGCGCTGCTCGCCGACGGGGAGTTCTGCGCGGCCGACACGCCGGTCACCGTCAGCGCCGCCGCACCCAGGGTGGCGCTCGCCGCGGCGGTCAGTGTCTGCCGGCGGGTCAGTCGCGGCCAGGAACGCTTCCGCACTTCGCTCGTCATGGGGAACCTTTCCTCCGGCGGCGCGTGAGCGCGCGCGGTGTGGAGCGCGAGGTCGCCGGCAGCGGCCCTCGCCTCAACCGCCGCCGGCGAACACTGGTACGGCCCGCACGCGCGAAAGGTTCGATGTCATCGCGACGGATGACCGTAGGCGGTCGTCCGTTTGCGCGCCGGGCGTCCGGCGGCGGCGGCGATCGCCCGCAACTGCTCCTCGGTACGCGCCGACCCGTTGCCCGAACCGGCCATCCGGGAGATGGTCTCCTCCATCAGGGTGCCGCCCAGGTCGTTGCAGCCGCCCCGCAACATCGCCACGGTGCCCTCGTCGCCGAGCTTCACCCAGGAGCACTGGATGTTGTCGATCCGGCCGTGCAGCAGCAGCCGGGACATCGCGTGCACCACCCGGTTCTCCCGCCAGGTCGGGCCGGGCCGTGCGATGCCGGCCAGGTAGATCGGCGCGTTGGTGTGCACGAACGGCAGGGCCACGAACTCGGTGAACCCGCCGGTACGGTCCTGCACCCCGGCGAGGACCCGGAAGTGGGCCAACCACTGCCCGGGGTGGTCGACGTGGCCGTACATCATCGTGGAGCTGGAGCGGATGCCCAGCTCGTGGGCGGTGGAGACCACCTCGACCCAGGCGGCGGCCGGCAGTTTGCCCTTGGTGAGCACCCAGCGCACGTCGTCGTCGAGGATCTCGGCGGCGGTGCCGGGGATGGTGTCCAGGCCGGCCTCGCGCAGCATCGACAGCCAGTCCCGCACCGGCACACCGGCCTTGGCGGCGGCGGTGACGATCTCCATCGGGGAGAACGCGTGCACGTGCATGCCGGGCACCCGGGCCTTGATCGCCCGGACGATGTCGGCGTAGCCGGTCACCGGCAGCTTCGGGTCGATGCCGCCCTGGAGGCAGACCTCGCCGGCGCCGGCCGCCCACGCTTCCTCGGCCCGGTCGGCCACCTGCTCCACCGACAGCCGGAACGCGTCGGCGTCCCGTTCCCGCTGGGCGAACGCGCAGAACCGGCAGCCCACGTAGCAGACGTTGCTGAAGTTGATGTTGCGGTTGACCACGTAGGTGACGTCGTCGCCGACGGTGTCCCGCCGCACGTCGTCGGCGAGCCGGCACAGCGCGTCCAGGGCCGGGCCGTCCGCGCCGAACAGGGCCAGCGCCGCGTCGGCGTGCCGGGGCTCCAGCAGCGCCGCCGGGTCGTCGGCCGCCAGCCGCAGCCCCGCCCGCAGGTCGCCGTCGCCGACCGGCACCGGTCCGCCCGACGCGGCGGGGCTCACCTTGCCGGCGACCTCCGCCCAGTCGCCGTAGACGCTGTCGAAGTCGCCCCGCCTGTCGTCGGTGCGGCCGGTGGAGTCGATGGTGGCGTGCAGGTCGGTCCGGCCTCCACCGAAGACCTCCTCCGGCTCCTGCCAGGGACGGCCCACCGGCCGGGCCGCCTCGACGGCCAGCCCGGTCGCCGGGTCGGCCAGCGCGCCGACGTGCGGCGACAGCCGGGGGTCCAGCCACGGGTCGCCGGCCCGCACGTACTCGGGGTAGATGGTCAGCCGCTCACGCAGGGTGAAGCCGGACTTCTCGGTCTGCCGGGCCAACTCGTCGAGCTGCGGCCAGGGCCGCTCCGGGTTGACGTGGTCCGGGGTGAGCGGGGAGACCCCGCCCCAGTCGTCGATGCCGGCCCGCAGCAGCAGGTCGTACTCGTCCTCGATCAGGTTGGGCGGGGCCTGGATCCGGGCCTTGGGGCCGAGCAGCAGCCGGGCCACCGCCACGGTGGCCGCCAGGTCGTGCAGCTCGGCGTCGGGCAGGCCGCCCATCGCCGTGTCCGGCTTGGCGCGGAAGTTCTGCACGATCACCTCCTGGAGGTGGCCGTACTCCCGGTGCGACCGGCGGATCGCGAAGATCGCGTCGACCCGTTCGGCCGGGGTCTCGCCGATGCCGATCAGGATGCCGGTGGTGAACGGCACCCCGACCCGGCCGGCGTCGTCGAGCACCCGCAGCCGGACCGCCGGCTCCTTGTCCGGGGAGCCGAAGTGCGGGCCGCCCGGCTCGGACCAGAGCCGGGTGGCGGTGGTCTCCAGCATCATCCCCATGCTCGGCGCGACCGGCTTGAGCCGTTGCAGCTCCGACCAGGAGAGCACCCCCGGATTGAGGTGCGGCAGCAGGCCGGTCTCCTCCAGCACCGCGACCGCGCAGGCGCGCAGGTAGTCCAGGGTGGAGTCGTAGCCCCGCTCGTCCAGCCAGGCGCGGGCCGCCGGCCAACGTTCCTCCGGCCGGTCACCGAGGGTGAACAGGGCCTCCTTGCAGCCCAGCGCCGCGCCCTGCCGGGCGATCGCCAGCACCTCGTCGGTCTCCAGGAAGGCCGCCGGCAGCCGGTGCGGCACCGTGGCGAACGTGCAGTAGTGGCACCGGTCCCGGCACAGCCGGGTCAACGGAATGAAGACCTTCTTCGAGTACGTCACCACGCCCGGCCGGCCGGCGTCGCGCAACCCGGCGTCCCGGACCTCCCCGGCGATCCGGAGCAGCTCGTCCAGCTCAGGACCCCGGGCGGTCAGCAGCGCGGTGGCCTCGTCGACGTCGAGCGCCCGCCCGGTGGCGGCCCGGCGCAGCGCCCGACGCACAGCCGCCGGGGTCGGGCCGGAATCGGTGCGGTCAACCATCCGACCAGCCTAGGCGCTCGCGGCGGTTATCCGGCAGGCACGCGAGCCGGGTGTGACATCTCCCCGTCGGGTGGTACACCGGCCGGGTCGGCACCGCGCGCCGCAGCGCACCGGCAGACCCGGCCGGGACGGCTCAGTGCGGGGCGTTCGGGTCGTCGGGGCGGAAGGTCCGGGTACGGTCGCCGTCGCTGTCCGCCGGACCGGTGGTCGGCTCGCCCGGCTGCCGCGGGATCGCCTGGGTCGGGTCGGCCGACGGGGGCTGCCCGAACGGCGGGGCCACCGGCTGGCCGGACTGCGGGGCACCGAACGGCGGGGCGGACTGCGGCGTGCCGAACGGCGGAGCCGACTGCGGCGCGGCACCGGCCGGCGGGGCCGACTGGGGCGCACCGAACGGCGGGGCCGACTGGGGGGTGCCGAACGGCGGAGCCGACTGCGGGGGCGGGGCGAAGCCGGGGTGGCCGTACTGCCCGGTGCCGGGCTGACCCGGGTAGCCGGCGGCCGGGTAACCGCCCTGCGGCTGTCCCCAGCCGGGCTGGGGCTGCCCGTAGACGCCGGGCTGCGGCTTCGGCTTCGGCACGTGGTAGAGGGTGCGCCAGATCCGGTAGACCACGAAGGCGGCCACCCCGAACAGCGCGAACCAGGCGGCCCGGGTCAGCATGCCGAGCAGGGCGTCCAGCACCTCCGCCTCGGCCAGCCGGCCGACCAGCCAGATCAGGAAGGTCAACACGCCGAACAGGGCGGCGAAGGCGTACTCGCCGATGGCGACCTGGGTGAACTGCCGGGCCCGGCCGGACACCGGCGCGAGGTGGGTGACCAGCAGCACGGCCAGCAGCGGCAGCACCGTCGACTCGACGCCGACGAAGGCGAAGAACTCGCTGCCCGCCCGCCCCGAGAAGGTGCTGTAGTCCGATGTCGGTACGAGCAGCCGGACGAACCCGACGAAGAGCAGCACGGCGTTCGCGCCGAGCAGGACGAGCGCGGCGAGTTCGCGCAGGGGTGCGGTGATCTGGCGGGCCCGCGACGCGTCGTGCGACGCGGGCTCGGCGGGGCTGGTCACGAACTCTCCCTCGGGGCGAAACGGACAGAGGCCGACGTGAGCCTAGTCTCCCGGGCCGCCCGACGGCGGGACACGTCCCGTACGGGAGGATGGACGGCATGCGCATCGTGGTTCTGACCGGCGGGATCGGGGGTGCCCGATTCCTGCTCGGCGTCCGGGCGTACGCCCGCGAGGTGGGCGCCGAGGTGACCGCCGTGGTCAACGTCGGCGACGACCTCTACCTGCACGGCCTCAAGGTCTGCCCCGACCTGGACAGCGTCCTCTACACCCTCGGCGGGGGCGCCGACCCGGAACGCGGGTGGGGGCGGGTCGGCGAGAGCTGGACGATCAAGCAGGAGCTGGCGGCGTACGGGGCCGAGCCGGGCTGGTTCTCCCTCGGTGACAAGGACGTCGCCACCCATCTGGTGCGCACCACCATGATCAATGCAGGTTATCCGCTGTCGCAGGTCACCGAGGCGCTGACCGCGCGCTGGCAGCCCGGCGTACGGCTGCTGCCGGCCACCGACGACCGGCTGGAGACGCACGCGGTGGTCGACCTGGACGGCGAGCGGCGGGCCATCCACTTCCAGGAGTGGTGGGTCCGGTACCGGGCGGGCGTGCCCACCGACCGGTTCGTCTTCGTCGGCGCGGACAGCGCCAAGCCGGCCCCCGGGGTGACCGAGGCGCTGGCCGCCGCCGACGTGGTGCTGGTCGCGCCGAGCAACCCGGTGGTGAGCATCGCGCCGGTGCTGGCGGTCCCCGGGCTGCGCGACGCGGTCGCCAGCGGCCCCGCCCCGGTCGTCGGGGTGTCCCCGATCATCGGCGGCGCACCGGTACGCGGGATGGCCGACCGCTGCCTGGAGGTGCTCGACGTCGAGTGCAGCGCGGCAGGGGTGGGCCGGCTCTACGGTGGGCGCAGCGAGGGTGGCCTGCTCGACGGCTGGCTGGTCGCGCCGGAGGACGACGGGGTGGCGGTGCCCGGGGTGACCGTCCGCGCGGTCCCGCTGCGGATGACCGACGAGGCGGCGACCACGGCGATGGTCCGGGCCGCGATGGAGCTGGTGTGAGACTGGAGATCCTGCCGGTGCCCGGCATCGGCGACGTGACCGAGGGTGACGATCTGGCGGTGCTGATCGGCACCGCCGCGCCGTGGCTGCGCGACGGTGACGTGCTGGTGGTCACCAGCAAGATCGTGTCGAAGGCCGAGGGGCGGCTGGTGGACGTGCCGGCCGACGGGCCGGAACGGCTCGCCGCCCGGGACGAGGTGCTGGCCGCCGAGACCGCCCGGGTGGTGGCGACCCGGGGGGCGACCCGGATCGTGCAGACCCACCACGGTTTCGTGATGGCCTCCGCCGGGATCGACGCGTCGAACGTCGACAAGACCCGGCTGGTGCTCCTCCCGGTCGACCCGGACGCCTCGGCGCGGGCGCTGCGCGCCGCCCTGCGGGACCGCTACCGGATCGACGTAGCGGTGATCATCAGCGACACGATGGGACGGCCGTGGCGCAACGGGCTGACCGACGTGGCGCTCGGGGTCGCCGGGATGCCCGCGATCCGGGACCACCGGGGTGAGGTCGACCCGTACGGCAACGAGCTGCAACTGACCCAGATGGCGGTGGTCGACGAACTGGCCGGCGCGGGCGAGTTGATCAAGGGCAAGTGCGACCAGGTGCCGGTGGCGGTGGTCCGTGGCTACCTGCCGTCGTCGTCGCCGGCCGACGGCGGCGGTCGGGACGACCGGCCGGCGGTCCGACTGGCCGACGACGGGGTCGGGGCCGCCGCCCTGGTGCGGGAGAGTGCGCTGGACCTGTTCTCCCTCGGCACCGCCGAGGCGACGGCGGCCGGGTTGCACGCCGCCGCGACGCTGGCCGACGGTCGCGGCGAGGCACCGGCCGACCCGGCGGCCGTCGACCGGGCGATCGCCGCGGTGGCCGAGGTGGTCGCCCCCGGCACCACGTTCACCCACGTCACCGACGACGAGGTACGTTCCGGCCTCGCCGCGAGCGTCGACGGATGGCCGGCCGGGGCCACCGGACTGGTGCTCGGCGCGGCACCCACCCCGGTCGACCAGCCCGACCTGGTGCGCTTCGGCGCCGACCTGCACCGGCTGCGGATCGCGCTGGCCGCCGAGGGGGTCCCGTCCACCCTGCTGCCCCCGCCGACGGGCAGCATCGCCAGCGCCTGCCTGGCCCTCTGACCGGCCGGCTCCCGCCGTCGTCGGGACGGCCACCGCGCCGGCCGGACCGGGGGCGATCGACACGCGGTCGTCGACGTTGCGGTATCCCCCGCACGGGATGCCGCAACTTCCGCCCCGTTGCGCCGCCCGACGGGCCGGTCACGCGTCGAGCATGGCCCGGCCGAGGGGGGTCAGGGTGTGCAGGACCGTGTTGCGGTCCCGGCGGCTGACCAGCAGCCCGGCGTTGCGCAGCACGGCGGTGTGCTGACTGGCCGCGGCGGCCGAGATGTGCAGCCGGCGGGCCACCTCGCCGGTGGTCGCGCCGTCGTCGCTGGCTTCGAGCACCGCCGCCCGGGTGCGGCCGAGCAACGCCGCCAGCGCCTCCCGGCCGCCGCCCCCGGCGGGCCGGCCGCCCTCCCCCGGTGCCGGGTCCAGTCCGCCGAGCCGGTCGGCCGGGTAGACCAGCACCGGCGGCAGCGCCGGGTCGAGCAGCGCGACCGGGGTACGGGCGCAGAAGAACGACGGCACCAGCAGCAGCCCCCGACCGTCCAGGTGCAACTCCCGCCGGCTCGGATAGTCCACCACCTGGAGCACACCGGAGTCCCAGCGCATGCCCGGCCGCAGGCTGGCCAGCAGCCCCTCCGCGCCACCGTCGAGCAACGCCCGGGCCCGGACCGCGCGGTCGGCCTCCACGGCGGCCCGGATCCGCTGCCAGTACGGGTCGATCGCCACCGACCGGTACTGCGTCATCGACTCGGTCAGGTGGCGCAGCACCTCCGGCTCACCCCGGGCGAGCGCGGCGGCCGAGGACGGCAGCAGGTTCGCCTCGGCCAGCAGGTTCAGATCGCGACGCAACAGCTCGGTCGGGGTGGACCGGACGGCGTCCAGGCCCGCCTCGAAACCGTCGAGGCTCTGGTAGGGGGTGAGGAAGTCGGGAAAGTAGCCCCGGGGCGGGTTCAGCGCGAACAGCAGACGGAACTGGTCGGCGGCGGTGTCCCGGCGCAGCCCGGCGGCGACCCCCCGACGCCAGTGCGCCATCAGCGGGTCGCGGGTCCGCCCCTGGAGCAGGTGCAGGCTGAGGACCAACTCCCAGACCGGGTCGGCGGCGGGGGCCACCCGGGTCCGGAGGATGTCCTCCCGGGAGAAGTGGATGGTCAGCATGGGGCACTCCTGGGGCGGGGCAGGGGGAGGCCCGCCGACCCACTGAACTGTACCGGGCGGCACTTATCTCCACTTTTAAGCGTGGACTGAAAGACCTCGACGCCCGTCCCGCCGGTTGGCATGCTCCTACTGCCCGGTACGACACGCGGGGTTCTTCCCGCTGCCGGTCGGGCGGGCCGGGGCCCACCACGGTGGTGCCCGGGAGGCACCACGAGGGTCTGCGGCCCTGGTTCCGCAGAGGTGTCACCCGGGCCCCACCGTCCCCCTCCGGTGGGCGGGGTCAACCGATCCAGAGCGCCACCCGGTGGTCCTCGTCGGTGACATAGAAGCTGCGTCCGTCCATCTCGGCCACCCCCTCGACGTTCCGGAACGGCGTCAGCTCGGCCGCCACCTCGCCGGCGATCCGGCCGTCGTCGGTCGGCTCCCACCGGAACCGGACGTGCCGCGAGGTGACCTCACCGCCCGTGGGGTGGTCGTCCAGCAGCACCGAACCCTTGCCCAGCGCGTCGATCGAGCCGACCACCGCCGCGTACCCGCCGTCGGCCGTCGGGGTGACCGCGCGGAAGCCGACCAGCGCGCCGGGCGGCGTCACCCCGGTCAGCACGTACGCCCGGCCGGCGCGCGGCCAGCTGCCGCCCGGGGTGAACATCTCCGGCACCCCGGCCAGCTCGACCAGGACCGGTTCCCCGTCCACGGTCACCGGGAAGCGCAGCCCGAGCAGCACCGTCCCCTGCGCGGTGAACGCCGCCGCCTCCACGTTCAGCGGCAGGTCGTCGTCGGCCAGCCGGCGTACCCAGGACTTGGCCCGCGCGGTGCCCCGGGCGACGGTCTCCCCGATGAACCGCTGGCGCACCCGGTCACCCGGCGGCAACGGGGTGAACGCCGCCTTCACCAGCGCGTCGTTGACCGCCCGGTGCACCCGGAACCGGTTCCGGACCACCTGCACCGGCAGCGTCCCGGTCGCCGCGTCGTCCTCGCGGAAGCGGGCCACGAACGCCCGGCGGGGGCGCAGCGGGCCGGCCTTGGAACCGAAGTGCGACCCGAAGACGTACACCCAGCCGTCGTGTGCGGCGAGCGCCTCGCCGTCCTCGGTGCGGCCGTTCTCGACCCCGGCGTCGGCCGGCACGTGGTGGGCGACCCACTCGCCGTCGGTACGTTCCAGCAGCAGGGCCAGGCAGTGTTCCACAGGGCCCTCGTCGAGCACCGTCCAGAAGCCACGTACCGCGTCGTGTGCCCGCAGCAGGGACCGGGAGCGGACCGGCAACAGGTCGCTGGCCTCGTTACCGGCGACCACGAACTCCAGAAGTCTCAGGTTCACCGCGCCAGGGTACGGATCGCGCGCTCGTAGAGTGTCGGAATGCCCGACGCCTTCCCCACCCGTCCCCCGGCCGCCACGACCACCCCGCCCCACCCCGGCGGGCCGGACGGCGCCGGCGGAAACGGGGCGCTGCACGCGGACGCGGTGGCGGTGCTGACCGGGTGGACGCCGACCGGGCCGGCCGCCGCCGGGGCCCGCGACCGCACCCTCGACCTGCTCGCCGACGGTCCGGCCGCGCTGACCCGCCACCACCTGCCGGGTCACCTCACCGCGAGCGCGCTGATCCTCGACGCCGCCGGTGAGCGGGTGCTGCTCTGCCTGCACGGGAAGCTGCACCGCTGGGTGCAGTTGGGCGGGCACTGCGAACCGGGCGACGAGACGCTGGCCGGGGCGGCGTTACGCGAGGCCACCGAGGAGTCGGGCATCCCCGGGCTGGTCATCGACCCGGTACCGATCGACGTGGACATCCACCCGGTGCGCTGCCAGGGCGGCTCGCTGCACCACGACGTCCGGTTCGCGGTCTTCGCCCCACCGGGTGCGGTCGGGCAGGTCAGCGACGAGTCGGAGGCGCTCGGCTGGTTCCCGACCGGTCGGCTGCCGGAGCCGCTGGCCGGAGGGACCGCCCAGCTGGTCGCGCCGGCCCTGGCCGCCCACGCCCGCCGGAGCCGGTGACCGCGCCGCCGCCCGGCTCCGCTGACCGCGTCCACCGGCCCCGTGGCAGCGTTCAGGGGTCGCGCCGCTGACCGCGCTCCGCCCCCGCCCGGGGCCAACCCGCCCGGCGGTCGGCGGGTGCCGCCGGGCGGGGTCAGGACATGCGGTGGTTCAGACCAGCCCGTCCTCGCCCCGGGCCTTCAGCTCGTCGACCAGGGCCTTGACGTCCTGCGCCCGGTCACGCGGGCACACCAGCACCGCGTCGGGGGTGTCCACCACGATCAGGTCACGGACTCCGACGGCGGCCACCAGCCGACCCGACTGCGGCACCACCACCAGGTCGTGGGCGTCGTGCAGCAGCACCCCCGGCTTGGCGTCGGCCCCCAGCACCACGTTGCCGTCCGGGTCGGCCGGCAGCACCTCGCCGAGGGTGTGGAAGTCACCGACGTCGTTCCAGCCGAAGTCGCCAGGCACGGTGGCGACCCGGCCGGCGGTGGCCGCGCCCTCCATCACCGCGTAGTCGACGGAGATCTTCGGCAGGGTCGGCCAGACCGTGCCGAGGACGTCGTCCTGCTCGGGGCCGCCCCAGGCCGCGGCGATCGCGGTCACGCCGGCGTGCAGGTCCGGCTGCTGGCGGGCCAGCTCGGCGAGGAAGACGTCCACCCGCCAGACGAACATGCTGGCGTTCCAGAGGTGCCGGCCCGAACGCAGGTACGCCTCGGCGACCGGCGCGGCCGGCTTCTCCTTGAACTCGGTCACCGGGCGTAGCGGGCCGTCCCCGGTCGGCTCCCCGGTCTCCAGGTAGCCGTAGCCGGTCTCGGCCCGGGTCGGGGTGATCCCCACCGTCATCAGCAGACCCTGCTCGGCCCCCTGCACCGCCGCCCGGACGGTCCGCACCCAGGCGGCCGGATCCCGGATCAGGTGGTCGGCGGCGAACGAACCCATCACCGCCGACCCGTCGCGCCTGGCGATCACCGCCGCCGCCAGCGCGATCGCCGCGCAGGAGTCCCGGGGGGACGGCTCCACCAGGATGTTCTCCTCGGGCACCCCGCGCAGTTGCCGGGCCACCGCCGCCGCGTGGGCGACGCCGGTGACCACCAGGACACGCTCCGGTGTGGTCAGCGGCGTCAGCCGGTCGACGGTCGCCTGGAGCAGCGACGCGTCGGTGCCGGTGAGCGGGTGGAGGAACTTGGGGTGCCCCGCGCGGGACAGCGGCCACAACCTCGTGCCGCTGCCACCCGCCGGGATGACGGCGTAGAGCATCAGCACATCATGCCCGAACCGTCCCAGGTCGGATGGCGGCTCGGCCGTACCGTCAGCGACCACTCAGGAACGGGCCCGGCTCCACGCGGCGATGTGCACCTCGGCGCTGGACGCCCAGGTGAACTCCTTGGCCCGGTCGAAACCGGCCTTGGCCAGGGACAACCGGCGCTGCTCGTCGTCGAGCAGGGCGGCCAGGTCGGTGGCGATCTGGTCCGGGTCCTCGCTGGTGTAGGCGACCGCGTCACCGCCCACCTCGGGCAGCGACAGCCGGGGCGTGGTGAGCACCGGCGCGGCGCAGGCCATCGCCTCCAGGATCGGCAGGCCGAACCCCTCACCGTACGACGGGTAGGCGGCGACCAACGCACCGCCGAGGAAACCGGGCAGGTCGGCGTAGCGCAGGTAGCCGGGTCGCAGCAGCCGCAGGTGCGAAGGGACCTCGGCCACCGCGCGGTCGATGTCGTCGTCGTGCCCCTGGCCGCCGGCGACCACCAGGGCCGGCGGGTCCTCCCGGTCGGTCACCGCCCGCGCCCAGCCCCGGATCAGATTGGGTACGTTCTTGCGCGGCTCCTTGGCGCCGAGGAAGGCGACGTAGCTGCTGCCGCCGAGCCCGAGCCGGGCCCGCACCCGGGCCTTCTCCTCCTCGCCCGGGGCGTGGAACGCCTGCTGGTCGACCCCGTGGTAGGCCACGTCGATCCGGGTCGGGTCGGCGTCGAGCAGCCGGATCAACTCGTCGCGGGTGGCCTTGCTCGGCACGATCACCCGGCTGGCCCGGCGCAGCGACGTCTTGATCGCGCTGCGGAAGAACGTCCGGCGAGACTTGTCGTAGTGCTCCGGCTCGGTGAAGAACGTCGCATCGTGCACGGTCACCGTGACCGGGCAGCCGGCCCGCAGCGGGCAGGTGTAGAACGGCGAGTGCAGCACCTCGGCGCCGACCTGCTGGGCGAGCAGCGGCAGGCCGGTCTGCTCCCAGGCGAGCCGGGCCGGACGGTGGGCAACCGCGGCCGGAGCGGGGATCACCTCGGCCCCGGGCAGCATCCGGGTGTAACGCTCCAGGTCGGTGCGCAGGCTCACCACGACCAGGTCGACCGTCTCCCCGCACACTGTGCCGAGGGCGCCGAGCAGACCATCGACGTATCTACCGACGCCGCCTCGGTCGGCGGGGACACTCGTGGCGTCGATGAGCACGCGGGGCGGGCGACCGGCGGTCACGGGGCGACTCCT
Source organism: Micromonospora humidisoli (assembly GCF_016900955.1). NCBI lineage: Bacteria > Bacillati > Actinomycetota > Actinomycetes > Micromonosporales > Micromonosporaceae > Micromonospora > Micromonospora humidisoli. The sequence goes on along the minus strand of NZ_JAFEUO010000001.1, from coordinate 216,132 downwards.
TGCAGTGGCGGGTCTGTGGGGAACAACACTCCGGGCAAGCCTACGCCGGAGCCCGGCGCGGACGCTGACTCCGACCCGACCGTACGCCGACTTGTCATCGCCATCGGATACGGACGGCAGGGGCGTATCGTTCGCGCCGATGGCCGACAACATTGCCCGGGTGTTCGCCGCCGCGATCGCGGCCGACCCCGCCCGCCCCCTGCTGACCTGGTACGACGACGCCACCGGGGAACGCACCGAACTCTCCGGCGCGACCCTGGCGAACTGGGTGGCCAAGACCGCCAACCTGCTTGTCGACGAGCTGGCCCGCAGCCCCGGCGATCCGGCCGGGGTGCTGCTGCCACCGCACTGGCAGACCGCCGCGGTGCTGCTCGGCTGCTGGTCCGCCGGGTTGACGGTGCGTGACGAACCGGGTGCGGTGGACGTGCTCTTCGCCGCCGCCGACCGGGTGGCCGAGGTGGACGCCTGGCCGGCCGGCGACCGCTACGCGCTGGCGCTCGCCCCGTTCGCCGCCCCGCTGCGGGAGGTCCCCGCCGGGTTCGCCGACTACGTGGTCGAGGTACGCACCCAGGGTGACCACTTCACGCCGTCCACCCAGGGTGGTCCGGCCGACGCGGACCTGCTGGCCGAGGCGGACGCCCGCGCCACGGCCCTCGGCATCTCCCCCGGTGCCCGGCTGCTCGTCGACGCGGCGGTCCACCCCGACCCGCGCGACTGGCTGCTCGCTCCCCTGCTCCGCCGGGCCACGATCGTGCTGACCGGCAATGCCGACCGGTCCCGCCTCGCCACCCGCGCCGACACCGAACGCACCACCCAAACCCTGACCTGACCCCAGTCGCGCGCCCCCGCCCTGTCGCCCCCGCCCCGCCCTGCCCTGCCCCGACTGGCACAGCCCCGGTGATCAAGAGGTTTGCGTCATCTGTTCGCGGTCGGTTGACGCAAACCTCTTGATCGCCAGGCTTTGACAGCGCTGGGGCGCGTTGATCAAGAGGTATGCGTCAAGGATGGCGGGTGGGGTGACGCGAGGCTCTTGATCACGGGGTGGGGGCAGGCTGCGGTGCGGTGATCAAGAGGTTTGCGTCAGGAATTGGCAGTGGGGTGACGCGAAGCTCTTGATCACCGCGGCGGCCGGGGGGATCGGGCGGGGCCGGTGGGGATGGGAGACAGGGTGGGGTTACGGGGTGGGGCGGGTCTGGGCGAAGGCGGCGAAGGCGGTCAGCGACTCCGGGTTGGCCAGGGCACCCTTCGCGGCGGCCGACTCCACCGGGGTGCCGGTGAGGATCTTCTTGACCGGCACCTCCAGCTTCTTGGACGACAGGGTGCGCGGTACCGCCCTGACCTGGTGGATCTCGTCGGGAATGTGCCGGGGCGACAGGGCCGTACGCAGCTCGCGGGCGATCTTGCGGCGGAGCGTGTCGTCGAGTTCCAGGCCCTCGGCGAGCACCACGAAAAGCAGCAGCTCCCCCGCACCGCCCTCGTCGTCCTCCAGGTGCACCACGACCGAGTCGACCACCTCGTCGAGGCCCTCCACCACCGAGTAGAACTCGGCCGTGCCGAGCCGTACGCCGCCCCGGTTGAGGGTGGCGTCGGAGCGGCCGGTGATCACGCAGCCGCCCCGCTCGTTGATGGTGATCCAGTCACCGTGCCGCCACACCCCGGGATAGACGTCGAAGTACGCCTCGGCGTAACGGCTGCCGTCCGGGTCGTTCCAGAACCCCACAGGCATGCTCGGCATCGGCGCGGTGATCACCAACTCGCCCAGTTCGCCGAGGACCGGGGTGCCGTCGGACGAGCGGGCCTCCACCTTCGCACCGAGCGCCCGGCAGGTGATCTCACCGGCGTACACCGGCAGCAGCGGCACCCCGCCGACGAAGCCCGTGCAGACGTCCGTCCCACCGGACAGCGACTGGAGCTGGAGGTCGGTGCCGACCGTGTCGTACACCCAGGTGAAGCCCTCGGCGGGCAGCGGCGCGCCGGTGGAGCCGACCCCGCGCAGCGCGGACAGGTCGGCGACGTCCTTCGGCACCAGGCCGGACTTGCGGCAGGCCAGCAGGAACGGCGCGGACGTCCCGAAGTACGTGGTATCGGTCTCCTCGGCCAGCCGCCACAGCGCGCCCAGGTCGGGGTGGCCGGGGTTGCCGTCGAACAGCACGATCGTCGCCCCGACGGCCGGCCCGGAGACCAGGAAGTTCCACATCATCCAGCCGGTGGTGGTGAACCAGAAGAACCGGTCGGCCGGGCCGAGATCATGGTGCAGGGCCAGCATCTTGAGGTGTTCCAACAGGATGCCGCCGTGGCCGTGCACGATCGGCTTCGGCAGGCCGGTGGTGCCCGAGGAGTAGAGCACGTAGAGCGGGTGGTCGAACGGGACCGGGGTGAAGGTCAACCCCTCGGTCGTCTCCGCCGCCAGCTCGGCCCAGCTCAGGCTGCTCTGCGGTACGCCGCCCGAGGCGACCGGCTGCCCGTCGGCTGGTCCGCCGGGCAGCACGGCTGCCGGGGCAGCACCGTCGGGGGCGGTCGGAGCAGGGCCGGCGGAACCTACCGGGGCGGAACCGTCGGGGCCGACCGGGGCCGAGCCGCCGGGGCCGACCGGGGCGGAACCGTCGGAGGCGGTCGGGTGCAGGTAGGCAATGGTGACGGTGTGGGTCAGCGACGGCAGGGCAGCCCGGATGGCGGCCACCTCGGCCCGCCGGTCGACCGGCTTGTCGCCGTACCGGTAGCCGTCCACGGCCACCAGGACCTTCGGGGCGATCTGCTGCCAGCGGTCGACGACACTACGGGTGCCGAACTCCGGGGCGCAGGACGAGAAGATCGCCCCCAGGCTGCTGGTCGCCAGCAGAAGCACGTACGTCTCGGGAACGTTCGGCGCGTACGCCGCCACCCGGTCCCCGGCCACGACGCCGAGCCGACGCAGCCCGGCCGCCACCCGACGGACCTGCTCGCGCAGTTCGGCAACGGTCAGGGTGACCGGCGGACGGGTCTGGGAGTGGGCGACCACCACCGGGTCGTCATCGGCGCGGCCGGGCATCCGCAGCACGTTCTCGGCGTAGTTGAGCATCGCGCCGGGGAACCATCTGGCACCGGGCATCGTCGCGTCGCCCAGTGTCGCCGTCGGCGGGGTGTGCGACACCACCTCGAAGTGGTCCCAGATCGAGCGCCAGAAGGCATCCAGGTCGGTGACCGACCACTGCCACAGCGCGTCGTAGTCGGCGAAGTCCAGCCCCCGGTGCTCCCGTAGCCACCGCAGGTAGCCACCGATCCGGGACCGTTCGCGTACGTCCGCCGGCGGCGTCCACAGCACGTCACCCACCGCTCCACCCTCCCTGAGGCCCCACACGGCACTGTGCCCGGCCATGCCGCCATCTTGCCTACCTCGCAGCGCCATCATCCACACCGGGGCCCGACACGGAAACGTGCCCCGCGCACACAATCCGTCCCCACCTGCACACACAGCCCCCTCCCGATCTCGGGCCGGACTCGGGCCGGACTCGGCTGGGGTCGGGGCTGGGCCGTCCCCGATCTGGGCCGGGCCCGAGGGCTGGCTCGGACTGACGCCAGGTCGGGTTCCCCCCGGGTGCCGGGCTCGGGCGGAACTGCGACCGGGCTCGGGCGGAACTCGGGCCGGGCTCGGGCGGAACTCGGGCCGGGCTCGGGCGGAACTCGGGCCGGGTTCGGTGATCAAGAGATTCGAGTCAGCCTTCAGCCCAAAGTTGACGCAAACCTCTTGATCAACAGCCCTCGCCCCGGTGATCAAGAGGTTTGCGTCAGTCTCCGGGCTGAGATTGACGCAAACCTCTTGATCACCGGGCGGGGGCAGGGGCGGGCGGGCGGCGAGGCGAGGCGGGGGGAAGGAGGGCGGGGGGCGGGGAGGAGAGCGGGGCAGAGCGAGAGGGCCGGTGACTGGACGGGAGCGGGGGTCAGGAGGCGCGGTGGGCTTGGATGGCGCGGCGTTTGGCGAGGCGGTGGGCGCGGCGGATCTCGGCCTCCTTGTAACGGCGCTCGTCCTCGGCGGTCTCCGGGAGCACCGGGCGGACCATCCGGGGCGCGCCGCCCACGTCCACGCCGACGAACACGAGGTACGCGGTGGCCACCCGGACCGGTTCGTCCTCGGCCGAGTCCCACCGCTCGGCGATCACCTTCACGCCCACCTCCATCGAGGTGTTGCCGGTCCAGTTGACCTGGGCGTGGGCGTGCACCAGGTCACCTACCCGGACGGGCTCGGAGAAGACGATCTCGTCGATGGAGGCGGTCACCGCCGTACCGCCGCTGTGCCGGGCCGCCGCCGCGCCGGCCACGTCGTCGACGAACTTCATCAACACCCCACCGTGCACGGTTCCGTACAGATTGACATCGACAGCGGTCATGATGCGACTCAGCGTGACCCGGGAGTACGACGTCGGCTTGCCGGCAGGGGTGGTGGGGTGCTCGGTCATGGCAGAAACGGTACGGTGCGCCAATGCGACATCTCTGGAGCTTCCTCGCCGGGTTGGTGGTGGCACCCGTCACGTGGGTGTTGATCACTCTCGGGCAGGACGGGTCGGGCCGGACCGTGGACCGCTGGGTGGAGATCGGCACGTACAACACGGCCAACCTGATCGAGCCGGCCGTCTACCTCGGCGTCGCCGGCATCCTGCTGGGCCTGGTCGGCACCCTGCGCACCTCGCCGGTCGGCCCGCTCGTCGCCGGGCTGCTGCTGGTCACCCCGTACGTCGGGATGTTCATCGCTCCGTTCACCGTGCTCGACCGGATTCCCGACGACTGGAAGGTGCTCGGCGATCCGCTGCCGCTGCGCCAGCCGGTGCAGGACGGCACTCTGTTCCTGGTCGGTCTGCTGCTGCTGGTGGCCGTGTTCAGCGCCCAGCGGTGGCGGCGCTGGCCGCAGCCGGCGACCGGTCTGGAACCGGCCCCGGCGGACGACGACACTCCGCCGCCGCCCAGCTTCGCCACGAGCGACTGGCCGCCACCCCCACCGGCCCGCAGCGAGCCGGACACCGCCCCGCTGACCCTGGGCTACCCCGATCTGGACACCCCCACCGAGCCGCTGCCCCGACGGACCAGCAGCGAGTCGCCGTGGTCCGCGCCGCCGCGCTACGGCGCGAAGCCGGAGAACAGCACCGACAACCGTTGACGCCGCCGGGTGGGCCGGTCGGACCGGCCCACCCGCACCACGATGATCAAGGCCCGGTCACCGTCAGTCGCGACCGACGGCGCGGCAGGCGTCCGGACCGGAAGAGCCCCGGGACGGCCCGGCTTCAGCCAGACGCCGACGCCTGCGCAACGGAGGAGTGACGCGTCTGCCCGTCAGTCCTTGAGGAGTTGGCGGGCCATGACGATGCGTTGGACCTGGTTGGTGCCTTCGTAGATTTGGGTGATCTTGGCGTCGCGCATCATGCGTTCGACGGGGTAGTCGCGGGTGTAGCCGTAGCCGCCGAGGAGTTGGACGGCGTCGGTGGTGATCTCCATCGCGGCGTCGGAGGCGAAGCACTTCGCGGCCGCCCCGAAGTAGGTGAGGTCCGCGTCGCCACGCTCGGACTTCCCGGCCGCCGCGTAGGTCAACTGCCGTGCCGCCTCCAGCTTCATGCCCATGTCGGCGAGCATGAACTGGATGCCCTGGAACTCGGCGACCGGTTTGCCGAACTGTTTGCGTTCGCGGATGTAGCCCTTGGCGTAGTCCAGGGCGCCCTGGGCGATGCCGACGGCTTGGGCGGCGATGGTGACCCGGGTGTGGTCGAGGGTGCGCATGGCGGTGGTGAAGCCGGTGCCGGGGTCGCCGATGATGCGGTCGGCGGGGATGCGGACGTTGTCGAGGTAGACCTCGCGGGTGGGGGAGCCTTTGATGCCGAGTTTCTTCTCGGGTGCGCCGAAGCTGACGCCGGGGTCGGACTTGTCGACGACGAAGGCGGAGATGCCGCGGGAGCGGGCGGTGGGGTCGGTGACGGCGAACACGGTGTAGAACTGTGAGACGCCGGCGTTGGTGATCCATCGTTTGACGCCGTTGAGGATCCAGTGGTCGCCGTCGCGGACTGCTTTGGTGGTCATCGATGCCGCGTCGCTGCCGGCCTCGGGCTCCGACAGGCAGTACGAGAACATCGCCTCACCCGCCGCCACCGGCGTCAGATAACGCCGCTTCAACTCCTCCGACCCCGCCAACAGCAGCGGCATCGTGCCCAGCTTGTTCACCGCCGGGATCAACGACGACGAGGCGCAGGCACGGGCCACCTCCTCGATGACGATCGCGGTGGCCAGGGCGTCCGCGCCCGCACCGCCGTACTCGACGGGGATGTGCGGGGCGTGGAAGTCGGCGGCGCGCAGCGCGTCGTACGACGACGTGGGGAACTCCCCCGTCTCGTCGGCCTCGGCGGCGTACGGGGCCACCTTGGCGGCACAGACCTCGCGGACCGCCTCGCGGACCGCCTCGTGCTCCTCGGGCAACCGGTAGACGTCGAACGTCTGTTCTGCGGCCATGTCGGCCCTCCCCTTTCACCGCTATCATGCGCAGTCTGTGTGCCGTCTCCAGGCCGCCGACTGCCGCAGACTGAAGGATAGCCATCGTGGCTCCCCACCACGTTACCGGCCGGTAGGATCGTGCCGGGCAGGCGTCGACAGCGCACAACTACGCTGACCGAACGACAGGTTTTCCATCGGTGCCCGGCCAGGCGCCGCAGCCGATTGCGACGCAGTGAAGCGCCGCCAGTGCGAGCGGAGAAGACAGGCGTGACGATCCCGTACCCGAACATCCAGCCGGCGCCGACCATCTCCCCGGTGACGCCCCCCTCGGGTGCGCCGCGTCCCCGGGTGACGTTCCTGGGCACCGGCTACCTCGGCGCGACGTACGCCATCTGCTACGCCGAACTGGGCTACGAGGTGCTCGGCTTCGACGTCGACGCCGACAAGATCGCCAAGCTGAACGCGGGCGAGGTGCCGATCCACGAACCGGGTCTCGACGAGCTGCTGCGGCGCAACCTGGCCGCCGGCCGGCTGCGGTTCTCGACCGACATCGCCGAGACCGCCGAGTTCGGCGACGTGCACTTCATCTGCGTCGGCACCCCGCAGCGGGCCGACGGCATGGGCGCCGACCTGTCGTACGTCGAAGCCTCGGTGACCGCCCTGGCCCAGCAGCTGACCCGCAAGGCGCTGATCGTCGGCAAGTCCACCGTGCCGGTCGGCACCGCCGAGTGGGTGGAGCAGCTCGTCGGCAAGCACACCCCGGACGACCTGGGCGTCGAGGTGGCCTGGAGCCCCGAGTTCCTCCAGGAGGGCTTCGCCGTCGACGACGTGCTGCGCCCCAACCGGATCGTGGTCGGCGTCAAGACCGAGTGGGCCAACGCCATGCTCTACGCCGCCCACAAGGGCGTCTTCGACCTGGCCGCCACCGAGGACCGGGAGGTCCCGCTGGTGATCACCGACTTCGCCACCGCCGAACTGGTCAAGGTCGCCGCGAACGCCTTCCTGGCCACCAAGATCTCCTTCATCAACGCGATGGCCGAGGTCTGCGAGGCCAGCGGCGGCGACGTCACCCAGCTCGCCCGCGCCATCGGCTACGACCCCCGGATCGGCAACCGGTTCCTCCAGGCCGGACTCGGCTTCGGCGGCGCGTGCCTGCCCAAGGACATCCGCGCCTTCCAGGCCCGCGCCCAGGAGCTGGGCGCGGGTGAGGCGCTGCGCTTCCTGCACGAGGTCGACCTGATCAACCTGCGTCGCCGTACCCGGGTGCTCCAGCTCGCCGCCGACCTGCTCGGCCGCCGCTCCGGCCCGGCCGGCCCGGACTTCTCCGGCACCCGGATCGCGGTGCTCGGCGCGACCTTCAAACCCAACACCGACGACGTCCGCGACGCCCCGGCCCTCGCCGTCGCCGCGCTGCTCGCCAAGGCCGGCGCCGACGTGCACGTGTACGACCCCCAGGGCACCGGGAACGCCCGCCGGGTCGCCCCCGAGCTGGTCTACGAGTCCAGCATGAACGACGCCGTCTCCGGGGCCGACCTGGTCTGCGTACTCACCGAGTGGGCCGACTTCCGCAACGCCGACCCGGTCGCCCTCGGTGAGCTGGCCGCCGGGCGCAAGGTCGTCGACGGCCGCAACTGCCTCGACGCGGCACTGTGGACACAGGCCGGCTGGGAGTACCGGGGTATGGGCCGCCCCTGACGACACCGCGACGCGCCGGCGCGGGAGGCGATCCTCCCCGCGCCGGCGCTTTTTTGTACCCCTAACGGAGCGGCAGGTGTCGAAATCCACGCCCGCTCAGGGCATGCTGCGTGGGGGCGGCGTCCACAGTGCGTCCGGCCGGGTGGAGGGATGTCGTGGAGAGCTTCCAGTGCTCCTCGTGCGGGCGGCAGATCAAGCCGGCGGCCCGCTGCCCCAACTGCGGGGCCGAGCAACCGCAGTGGCGCGAACACCTCGCCGAGATCGAACGTTCCATCGCCGAGATGAAGGCCCGCGACGCCGAGATCGCCCGGGAGCAGCGGCAGATCGCCGCCAAGATGCAGGCCGCCCTCTTCCAGCGGGACATCCTCGCCCACGCCGGTGAGGAACGCGTCAAGCAGGCCACCCGGCCGCGCCGGGTGCTACGCCGCAAGGCGGACCGGCGGCCCCCCACCGCCACCACCGGTGCGCCGCCCCGGGTGCCCCGGCAGGGTGCCCCCGCCGGGCCGGACGGCCCCGACGAACCACCGCTCCCACCGCCGTACCGGACCGCCACCTGGCTGGGCGCGGACAACCCGGAACACCCGGCCGAGGCGTCCTCCCGGGAGGTGCAGAACATCCCGCTCGGGCTGGGTGCGCTGGTGCTGGCCGTCGCCGCGGTGGTCTTCGCCGCCGTCGCGACCAGCTCGATGGACGCCCTCGCCCGGCTCGGCATCCTGCTGGTCGCCACCGTCCTGCTGCTGCTCGCCCCGCCGGTGCTGGCCCGCCGGGGGCTGACCTCCACCGCCGAGACGATCTCGACGGTCGGCCTGCTGCTGGTGCCGCTGGCCGGGTACGCGCTGTGGGCGGTGGACCGGATCGGCGCGTCCGGGGCCGTCTTCTCCGGCGTGATCTTCGCGCTGACCACAGGCGTCGCCCTCGCCTACGCGGTGGGCACCGGCCTGCGGGCACCCCGGTTCGCGGCGGTGCTGGCCGCCCAACCCGTGGTGCCGTTGCTCGTCTACGGGTGGATCAGCGGCCCGACCGGCTGGGCGGTGGTGTTCACCGTGGTGGCCGTGCTCGACCTCGCGCTGGTCCGCTCCGGCATCATGCGGGAACGGCAGGCCCCGCCGGAGTCCACCGCCGACCGGCCCTCGGGGCCGCCCCGGCAGCGGGTCGCCCCGGACGGACGGCCGGAGGGGGCACCCGAGGAGTCGGGCGAGGTGCTCGACGGCACGACGGCCCCCCGGGGCGGTGCCCCCCGGCCGGTGCCGTGGCTGCCCCAGACGACCTGGCTGCTGCACGGGGTGGCGGTGGCCCTCGCCCTGGCGTACGCGGTCACCGCGCTGCTGCGGGCGCAGACCGTACCGGCGGCCACCGCTGCCGGCGCGGCGCTGCTGCTGGCCGCGGCGGTGGGCCTGGCCGGCACCCTGCTGCTGCGCCGACCGCCGTTGCCCGACCTGGGTGCCGGCATCCTCACCCTGGCCGTGATCGGCGCGCTGGGCCGGATCGCCTCGGTGGCCTTCCCGGGCCGGGCGCTGCTGCTGATCGCCGCGGTGATCACGCTGACCGGGCTGGCCGTGCGGGCCGTACCGGAAGCCGCCCGGCGGGGTCCGCAGCTCGCCTCCGCCGCGGCGCTGACCGTCAGCGGCCTGGTGGTGGCCGGCGGCGCGCTGCGGGCCGGGCTGGCACCGGTCGAGGCGGCGCTGCCCGCCTGGCGGGCCGACCTGGCCGCGTTCCCCGGCGAGGTGGCCGCGGCGGCCGGCCCGGCCGCCGGGCAGCTCGCCGCCAGCGCCCTGCTGCTCACCATCGCGGCGGTGCTCGCCCTGCCGCCGGAGATCCGCCGCGAGTTCGCGGTGGTCGGCGCGGGGTTGACCGCGCTGGCGGTGCCCGCCTCGCTGAGCCTGGGCTGGGCGGCGGCACCCTGGCCGATGGTGCTGGCGGCGGTCGCGATCGGCGTCGCCGGGCTCTGGGCGGCCACCACCCGGGCGGCCGTGGTGCACGCCGGGGCCGCCACCGTGGTCGGGTTCCTCGGGGCCGGTGCCGCGCTGAGCCGGCCGGCGCTGACCGCCGCCGCCCTGGCGGTGCTGATGCTGGCGGGCGTACTGGTGGCGCTCGCGCCGAGGGTACGGATCGCCCCGGCCGCCGCCGACGTCCTCTCCGGCTGGGCGGCCGGCGGCGCGGCGTTCGCGCTGCCCGGCGCGGTCGCCGCGTTCGTCGCGGCCACCGAGCCGTCCGGGCCGGTGCTCACCCCGGCGGTGCTGCGGGAGCTGACGGTGCCGATCCTGGCGGCGGGATTCCTCGCCGTCTGCGTCACCCTCGGCTACGCGGCGGTGATGCAGGTGTCGCAGCGGCACCTGAGCCTGCCGCACGCCGTCGGCACCGGACTGGGTGCGCTGGCGGTGATCGGGGCCGCCTTCTTCGCCCCGGGCCGCACGGCCGCCGACGCCTGGCTCGGCGGGCTGGTCCTGATCGCCACCCTGCTACTGCTCTTCGCCGGCCGGATCGACGCACGTCGCCCTTCGGACCTGGCGTTCGACGGCGCCGACCTGGCCGCTGCCGCCGTCACCACGGCGCTGATCGCCACCCTGGCCCGGATCACGGCGGTCATCTCGCCGGGCGGGCAGCTCGCGGTCGCCGCCGTGCTGGTGCTGGTGGTCGCCGTCGCCGCGCGGGCGATGCCCGAGGAGTGGCGGCGCGGGCCGGTGCTCGGCATCGCCGTCGGCGCTGCCCTGATCGGGGTGCTGGCCGGCTGGTCGGCGCTGCGCGGCGGGGTGGGCGTGCTGGCCACCCCGGGGCCGATCTGGGCCGGTGACCTCACCGGCTGGCCGGCCGCGCCGACCGGCGGTTCGACCTGGCAGGCCCCCGTCGCGCTGGCGCTGCTCGCGCTGGCCGCCGCGATCCTGCTCCCCACCCCCTGGAAGTACGACGTGGCCGGGGTCGGCGTGGTACTGGCCACCGTCGGCCTCCCGGCCGCCTTCGACCTGCCCTGGTGGTCCCCCGTACTGGTGGGGCTGGCCGTCGCCACCGCCTTCGGCACCGCCGCGGTGGCCTCCGCCGACCCGCGCGCCGGGTTGTCCCGGGCCACCGTGGCCGGGGTGGTCGCGCTGCACGCCGCCGGGGCCGGGCTGGTGCGCCCGTGGACCACCGCGCTCGCCCTGGGCGGCATCGCGCTGATCGGCCTGACCGTGGCGGCGATGGCCCGTTCCCTGGCCCCCTCGCTGGTCGAGGACGTCGAGACCGAGGGGATGCCGCCGCACCTGGTGCAGATCGGCGGCCTGGCGACCGCCGCCGCGCTGCTCGCGCTCCCCGGCGCGGTCGCCGCGCTGGCCGCCGAGTTCGGCCACGGTGCGCAGGTGGTGCTGACCGCCGCGCTGGCCGCGTCCAGCTTCGGGCTCGCCGCGGTGGCCGCCGTCCGCCGGCAGGTCCCGCAGTATCTGCCGTACGCGAGCGCGGCGGTCGCCGGCGGGGCGACCGTCAGTGCCGTCGCCGCCATCTTCGTCGACCTGCCGTCCGGGGTGTTCGCCGCCGCGGCGGCGTTGCTCGGGGTCCTCGCCGAACTGGTGCGGGCGTCGACCGTGCCACCGGTCGGGTCCGCCCAGCCGGTACGCCGCTGGGCGGTCCTGTTGGACGGTGCGCTGCGCCGGCTGCCCGACGACGGTACGCAGCGACGCTGGCGGATCGATCCCGCCGCCGGGGCGCTGGCCGCCGCGGCCGTGCCCACCGTGTTGGCCGTGGTGTCCCTCGCGCCGCTGCTGTTCGTGGCGCTGGTCGAGCCGCACCGGATGCTCGCCCACGTCTGGCAGGGGCCGCCGCCGCAGTTGCGGACCCCGCCACCGGAGCTGGTGGACCCGACGCACGTGCTCACCGCTCTGCTGCTCACCGGCACCGCCGCGCTGGCCGCCACCGGTCTGGCCGGTGGCCGCCGGTCCCGGGCGGTGCCGGTGGTGCTGCCCGGTCTCGCGGTGACACTGCTGATCACCCCGATCGCGCTGGGCCTGGCGTGGCCACAGAACGCCCTGGCCGCGCTCGCCGTGTTCACCATCTCGATGCTGGGGCTCGCGTTGACCCCGCCGCCCCCGCTGGCGGAGCGGGCCCGGTCGCTGCGGCTGGCCCGGGTACTGGTCTTCGTCATCGGGCTGGCCGGTGGCGGTGCGGGGCTCGCCGGCAGCCTGGCCAGCCGGGGGTTGACCCTGTTCACCCTGGGTGGCGCGGTCGGCGTCGGGGTGGTCGCCGCGCTCTTCGGCACCACCGGGCGGGCCCGCATCCTCGGCTGGCTGTTCGCCTCGCTGATGGCGCAGCTGTTCGTGCTCACCGCCGGTCTGGTGGCCGGCTTCCCCGCCGTCTGGTCGGCGTTCGGGGTGCTCGCGGTGGGCGCGGCGTTGCAGGTCTTCGCCGCGACGCTGCCCCGGCTGCGGCGACCCGAGGCGTACCGGGAGGCCGCCACCGTCGAGTGGAGCGGGTACGCCGCCGCGCTCATCGCCCTGGCGTTGGCGTTCGACTCGCCCCGGCACATCGCCGCCCTGCTCGCCGCCTGGGGTGCCGTGCTGGGCGTGGCCGCCGTCCGACCGGGGCGGCGACCGGTGGAGCGGCGGATCCTGTTCTGGGCGGTGGTCGCCTGCGAGATCGTCGCCTGGTGGATCATGATGCGGGTCGCCGACGTGGCGCTGCCCGAGGCGTACACGTTGCCGTTCGCGGCGCTCGCCCTGCTGGTCGGCATCCTCGAACTACGCGACCGCCCCGACCTGTCGAGCTGGGTGGCGTACGGCCCGGCGTTGATCGCGGCGTTCGTGCCGACGCTGGCGATCGTGCTCGCCACCGACTCCAGCATGATGCGCCAGGTGCTGCTGCTGCTCGGCGCGGTAGCGGTGCTGGTGTACGGCTCGACCAGCCGGCAGCAGGCCCCGGTCATCGTCGGCGCGGCGGTGACCGCGATCGCGGCGGTGCACGCCCTGTTCAGCCTCGGCCCGTGGCTGGTGCTCATCCCGGTCGGCCTGGTCCTGCTGGTGCTCGGGGCGAGCAACGAACGTCGCCGCCGCGCCCAGGACAGGCTGCAGACCGCCCTGCGCTCCATGAGGTGAATCGGAGGGTCACGGCGGGGTCGGACGTGGTCGGATACCGCAACATCGACCCCATTGCGCGGGCAGCCCGCCCCGACGGGCGGCCCCGCCGCAAGGTCAGGTCAGGGAGGCGCGGAGGGCGGCGTCCTTCTCGGCCACCAGGTCCTCCAGGTCGGCCTGGAAGGCGGTCATCCGGGCGCGTAGGGCCGGGTCGGTCGCGGCCAGGATGCGGACCGCGAGCAGGCCGGCGTTGCGGGCGTTGCCGATCGACACGGTGGCCACCGGAATCCCCGCCGGCATCTGCACGATGGACAGCAGCGAGTCCATCCCGTCCAGGTGCTTCAGCGGCACCGGCACCCCGATCACCGGCAGCGGGGTGACCGAGGCGACCATGCCGGGCAGCGCGGCGGCCCCGCCCGCCCCGGCGATGATCACCTTGAGGCCCCGGTCGGCGGCGTCCCGGCCGTACTCGATCATCTTGACCGGGGTGCGGTGCGCGGAGATCACCGCCACCTCGTACGGGACGTCGAACTCGTCCAGGGTGGCGGCGGCGGCCTTCATCACCGGCCAGTCCGAGTCGCTGCCCATGATCAGCCCGACGGTGCTCACCCGTGCCCCTCCCGCAGCCAGCGGGCGGCCCGCGCCGCCCGCGCCCGTACGTCGTCCAGGTCGTCGCCGAGCACCGTGACGTGCCCGATCTTGCGGCCGGGCCGGACCTGCTTGCCGTACAGGTGGACCCGGGCGCCCGGTTCGGCGGCGAAGAGATGGTGCAGCCGCTCGTCGAGGGAGATCCCGCCCGGCTCACCGCCGAGCACGTTCGCCATCACCACCACCGGGGCGGCCAGCGAGGTGTCCCCCATCGGGTAGTCGAGCACCGCCCGTAGGTGCTGCTCGAACTGGGAGGTCCGGGCCCCCTCGATGGTCCAGTGCCCGGAGTTGTGCGGGCGCATCGCCAGCTCGTTGACGACTAGGCCGGCGTCGGTCTGGAACAGCTCCACCGCCAGCAGGCCGACCACACCCAGCGCGGTGGCCAGGTCGATGGCGAGCTGCTGGGCGGCGACGGCCAGTCCCTCCGCCAGGCCGGGCGCAGGGGCGAGCACCTCGACGCAGATCCCGTCCCGCTGCACGGTCTCCACCACCGGATAGACGGCGACCTGCCCGAACGGCGAGCGGGCCACCTGCACGGCCAGTTCCCGGCGCAGCGGCACCCGTTCCTCGACGAGCAGCGAGGTGCCGCCGGCGAGCAGGGTCGCGGCCAGCTCGGCGGCCTGTTCGGCGTCGGCGACCAGCCACACGCCGCGCCCGTCGTAGCCGCCCCGCGCCGCCTTGAGCACCACCGGCCAGCCGTGCTCCGCGCCGAAGGCGAGCAGGTCCGCCGGGTCCTCCACCGGCCGCCACGCCGGGTTGGGGGCACCGAGCGCGCCGAGCCGTTCCCGCATCACCCGCTTGTCCTGGGCGTGCAGCAACGCGTCGGCGGGCGGGAACAGCTTCACCCCCTCGGCGGCGAGGGTGCGGATGTGCTCGGTCGGGACGTGCTCGTGGTCGAACGTGACCACGTCGCAGCCCTTGGCGAAGGTACGCAGCGCGGCGAGGTCGGTATGGTCGCCGTACTGCACGTCGGCGGCGACGAGCGCGGCACCGTCGTCGGGGGCGAGCGCCAGCACGCGCAGTGACTGGCCGAGGGCGATGGCGGCCTGGTGGGTCATCCGGGCCAGTTGGCCGCCACCCACCATGCCGACGACGGGCAGACCGGTACGGGAGTCCATAGCGCCGCCAGCCTAACCGGGTCGGCCCGCCGGCCGACCCGAGGGCCACCCCCGGCGGTCGGACCGGGCCACGCGACCCCCACCAGCCGGGGACCCGCCCAGCCGGCCGGGGACCGCCGGAAGCCGAGGACCGCCGACGCCGGAGCCCGCCGGAAGCCGGGGCCGCCGGGCCGGCTCAGGTGAGCTGGGCGACCAGGTCGTCGACCGAGGTCACCGGCCGCTGGCAGACGAACCCCCGGCAGACGTACGCGGTGGGCCGCCCGTCGAGCAGCGGCCGGTCGGCGAGCAGCGGCACGCCGGGCTGGTCGGTCCGGCCGGCGACCACCACCGCACCGGGTGGGGCGTGCCGGTGCGCGGCGGCGACCAGCGGGTCCCCGGCCGGGTCGTCGGTGACCACCGCGATCTCGTACGGCCCGGACAACAGCGCCTCCCCGGTGGTGGCCGCGTACCCGGTGAACCGGGCGTGCCGGCCGACGATCGGCGCGACCGTGGACAGGGCCGCCTCCGCCGCCTCCCGGTAGCGGGTCTCCCCGCTCAACGCCGCGTACGCGGTCAACGCCGCCGCGATCGCCGACCGGCCCGACGGGGTGGCGTTGTCGGTCGGGTCGGCCGGCCGGGCGACCAGCCGTTCGGCGTCGTCGGCGGTGTCGTAGAAGCCGCCGTCGGAAGCGGCGAACCGGGCCAGCGCCACGTCGAGCAGGCCGCCGGCCAGTTCCAGCCAGCGTCCCTCGCCGGTGAGCTGGTGCAGTGCGCAGAACGCCTCGGCGACGCAGCCGTAGTCCTCCAGCACGCCGGCCGGTTCGCCGACGACGCCGTCGCGGGAGGTCCGCCGCAGCCGGCCGTCGACCAGGTGCACGTCGGCCAGGTGGGTGGCGGCGTCGCGCAGCGCCCCGTCGGCGACGATGGCGATCCCGTCCATCAGGTTGGCGTCCTCGTCGTCGGAGGTCACCCGGATCGCGACGACCTGGAGGAACTCGACGAGGGCGGTGATCGCCAGCCCGTTCCAGGCGGCCACCACCTTGTCGTCGCGGGCCGGTTGGGGGCGGGTGTCCCGGGCGGCCAACAGCCGGCCCACCACGCTGCGCCAGCGGTCCCGGACCTCCGGGTCGGCCTCGTCGACGTCCCGGGCCAGCCGCAGCACGCTGGTGCCGGCGGTGCCGTGCCCGGCCGCGTCCGCGTCGTCCGACCCGGCGGCGGGCCGGGGTTCGAAGGTGCCGACCTCGGTGACGTCGAACAGGTCGGCGGCGAAGCGGCCGTCGTCCTCGCCGAGCGCCTCGACGAGCTGCGCCGGGGTCCAGACGTAGGTGAGGCCCTCCACCCCGTCGGTGTCGGCGTCGAGCGCGGAGGCGAAACCCCCGCCGGGGCGGTGCAGTTCATCGGCGAGGAACCGGGCGGTGTCCCGGGCCACCCGGCGGGCCAGCGGGTCGCCGGTGAGCCGCCACAGCTGGGTGTAGACCCGCAGCAGCAGGGCGTTGTCGTAGAGCATCTTCTCGAAGTGCGGCACCGTCCAGTGGGCGTCCACCGAGTAGCGGGCGAACCCGCCGGCGAGCTGGTCGTTCAGGCCGCCCCGGGCCATCGCCTCGGCGGTGTGCCTGACGATCTCCAGGCTGCGCGCCGAGCCGGTCCGTTGGTGGTGCCGGAGCAGGAAGAGCAGGTTCATGTGCGGCGGGAACTTCGGTGCGCCGCCGAAGCCGCCGTTGGTCTCGTCGTACTCGGTGGCGAGCTGGTCGGCAGCGGCGTCGAGCAGTCCGGCGGTGAGCGGGGCGGTGGGGCCGCCGACGGCCTGGGCGCCGCCGATCGCCTCGACCACCGCGACGCCCTGCCGCAGTACGGCCTCCCGCTGCTCCCGCCACGCGGTGCCCACCGACTCCAGCAGCCGGACGAAGTTGGGCTTCGGGAAGTAGGTGCCGCAGAAGAACGGAGTGCCGTCGGGGGTGGCGAAGACCGTCATCGGCCAGCCGCCCTGGCCGGTCATCGCCTGGGTGGCGGTCATGTAGACGGCGTCGACGTCGGGCCGTTCCTCACGGTCCACCTTGACCGCCACGAAGCCGGCGTTGACCAGCGCGCCGACCGTCTCGTCCTCGAACGACTCGTGGGCCATCACGTGGCACCAGTGGCAGGCGGCGTAGCCGACCGAGATGAGCACCGGGACGTCGCGCCGTTTCGCCTCGGCGAAAGCCTCGTCGCACCACGGCCACCAGTCGACCGGGTTGTCGGCGTGCTGGAGCAGGTACGGCGAGGTGGCCTGGGCGAGTCGGTTCACCCGACGACCCTATCCACCCCCGGGCGCACCCGCCGGGGCAACCGTTGCGCCGATATCGGGTCTTCCCCCGTTCACATTCATCGACTTTGATCTGTTCGGGTCCGGTGATCGGCACCGGGCCGCGAGGAGGTCCCCATGCGCGGTTCCCGTCTCCTGTCGGCGCTCACCTCGGTCGCGGTGGTCGCGGCGGTGTTCACCACCGCCGCGCCCGCCTCAGCCGCGGTGGACCCCGGCACCCGGGTCTCGGCGACCACCGTGGTCGGTACGCACAACGCGTACGAACGCGGCACGTACACCTATCTGGCGCAGGCGCTCGACGCCCGCCCCGGCCTGATCGAGCTGGACGTCTGGCCGGACATCATCACCAAGCAGTGGCGGGTCAGCCACTCCAACCCGCTGGGCAACGACAACAACTGTGTCGCCGCCACCACCCCCGCGCAGCTCTACACCGGCACCCGCAACAAGAACCTGGAGAACTGCCTGGACGACATCCGACTCTGGTTCGACGCTCACCCCGACGCCGGGCCGCTCAAGCTCAAGCTGGAGTTGAAGACCGGCTTCAGCAGCCGTACCGGGCAGGGACCCGTCCAGCTCGACGCGGTGCTCGCCGCCCGGCTCGGCAGCCGGGTGTTCCGCCCCGCCGACCTGCGCGGCGGGTACGCCACCCTGGACGCCGCCGCCCGCGCGAACGCCTGGCCCACCCGGGCGCAGCTCGCCGGGAAGGTGATCGTGGAGCTGATCCCCGGCACCGTCGAGGAGGGCAACCCGACCGACACCCTGTGGACCGACATCGAGTACGCCCAGCACCTCGTCGGCCTGGCGGCGGCCGGCACCCTCGGCCAGGCCCAGGCGTTCCCGGCGGTGCACCGCGCCCAGGCCGGCGACCCGCGCACCAGGTACGCCGATACCGCCCTGCGCCCGTGGTTCGTGCTGTTCGACGGGGACGCCAGCGCGTACGTCACCGGCGGCATCGACACCTCCTGGTACGACACCAACCACTACCTGCTGGTGATGACCGACGCGCAGAACGTCCCACCGGCGGTGGGCAACACCGACGCCACGGCCGCCCGCGCCCGCCTCGCCCAGCTCGCCGCCGCCCACGCCAGCGTCGCCTCCGCCGACTGGGCCGCGCTGCCGACGGTCGTCGCCGAGGTCCTCCCCCGAGGCTGACCCACCCCCACCCCCACACCCCGCCCACCCCCACACCCCGTCGATCATGGAGTTTCGGTGGTCGCTCTGTGTAGATTTGGGCGCTTCCAGGGCACCACAACTCCATGATCGACGGGGTGGGGGTGGGGGTGGGGGTGGGGGTGGGGGTGGGGTGGGTTAGGAGGCGCCGTCGGCGCGTAGGGGGAAGACGTTCGACTCGGCGGAGTCGCGCAGCGAGCCGAGCACCGCGCCGATCTTGTCGGCGGGCATCGGCTTGAAGAAGTGGTAGCCCTGGGCGGCGGTGCAGCCGAGGGCCACCAGCGCGGCCCGCTGCTCGGCGGTCTCCACCCCCTCGGCGACCACCCGCAACCCCAGCTCGTGGGCGAGTCCGACGGTGGCCCGGACGATCGCCGCCGCCTCCGGCGAGTCGGCCATCCGGATCACGAAGGACCGGTCCACCTTCAGCTCGTCCACCGCGATCCGGGTCACGAACGACAGCGACGAGAAGCCGGTGCCGAAGTCGTCGACGGCAAGCTGGACGCCCATCCTGCGCAGGTTCGCCAGCACCTCGTCGATAACTTCCAGCTCGCTCATCACCACCGTCTCGGTGATCTCCAGGACCAGCTTGTGCGCCGGCACCTGGTGCCGGCGCAACGCGTCGGCGATCTCCGAGGGCAGCCGTGGGTCGAGCAGGCTGCGCGCCGAGAGGTTCACCGAGATCGGCACGTCCAGCCCGTCCCGGGCCCAGTCGGCGGCCACCGAGAGCGCCTTGTCCAGTACGTACCGGGTGAACGTGCCGAGCTGTTCGCTGTTCTCCACCGGGCGGATGAAGTCGGACGGGCCGAGCCAGCCTCGCCGGGGGTGTTGCCAGCGGATCAGTGCCTCCACCCCGGTCGGCGCTCCGGTGGCCAGGTCGACCGCCGGTTGCAGGGCCAACACCAGCTGGTCGTCGGCCTGCAACGCCTCCCGCAGCTCGGCCAGCAGGGCCAACTGGTCGGTGCTGGCCGCGTCCCGGGTGCTGTCGTACGCGGCGACGCTGCCGCCGCCCTCCTTCGCCTGGTACATGGCGATGTCGGCCCGGCGCAGCAGCTCGGTCAGGTCGGCGGTGCCCGCCCCGGCCACCACCACCCCCACCGCGACCTCCACCGACATCCGCACCCCGGCCACCTCGGTCGGTGCGGCCAGCCGCTCGGCGATCTCCCGGGCCTGCCGCAGCGCGTACGCCATCGGGGCGGCCCGGTCGCCGATCACCGGGACCGACGTCAGCAGCAGCGCGAACTCGTCGCCACCGAGCCGGGCGAGCAGGTCACCGGGGCGGGCCAGGGTGCCCAGCCGGTTGCCGGTGAGCCGCAGCAACTGGTCACCGGCGGCATGCCCGAGGGTGTCGTTGACCTCTTTGAACTGGTTGATGTCGAGCAGCAGCAGGGCCACCGGGTGATCGTGGGCGAGCTGCCGCAGCGCCTGGTCGCCCTTGCTCAACATGGCCGTGCGGTTGGCCAGCCCGGTCAACGCGTCGTGCACCGCGTCGTACGACGAGCGGGCGCTGACCAGGCGCAGCTCCCGGTGGGTGGCCGCGTCGTGCAGGGCGGCGGCCAGGGCGTCGGAGTAGGCCGCCAACGCGTCCCGTTCCCGGTCGTCGGGCGGCCCGGAGACGGGGAACCGGACCCGGATCTGGCCGACCCGGACGTCCCCGACGGCCAGCGGTCGGACGAGTTCGTGGGCGTCCGGGGCCGCGCCGGCCGGCGGCCCGGCCTCCCGGTCGCGGAGGCGGCCGGAGGAATCCCCCCGGTAACGCCGCCACCGGCCGTCGGCCCGGGCCACGTCGACGTCGACCAGTTCCGCCCCGAACAGGGCCAGCGCCCCGGTCACCGCGGCGGTGGCCACCCCCCGCTCGTCGAGCTGGTTGAGGGCGGCGGTGGCCTCGGCGAACGCGCGCCAGGTGCGCTGTTCCTGGTCGGCGCGCAGCCGGTGCCGGTAGGTCTGCTGGAGCAGCCAGAGCAGCGGCGGGAGCAGCAGCAACCAACGCGGGTCGACCTCAAGCAACGCCACCACGACCAACCCGACCATCACGTTGCCGACGAACATCAGCACCTTGCCGCGCAGCGCGACGAGCAGCGCCGGGCCGACCGCGACGCCGTGCCGCAGCGCCAGGGTGGCCGCGCCCAGCCCGGCGGTGGTGAACAGGTAGGTGACCGCACCGGCGACGAGGGCGGGCACGAGCGTCGGGGTGGGGCCGGCCAGGAACGGCTCACCCAACGCGGTGGCGACGGTGACGGCGAGCGCGGTGGCCGCGGTCAGCGAGGCGGCGATCCGGACCAACTCCACCGGAGGACGACGGTCGGCGGCCAGCGACATCGCCGTCCAGGCCGCGCCGGTGCCGAGCAGCGCGGCAGCCGGCAGCCAGCCGGCCGGCGCCAGGTAGAGGCAGCCGATCAGGGCGGCCTCGCCCCAGGTGATGCTCACCATGCCGGTGGCGGTGCGGAAGCGCAGCCGGGCGAGCTGGGCCAGGGCGAACACGGCGGCGACGATGCCGAACCGGGCGACGGCCGGGAGCGGATCGTCGGCCGGCAGGGCGGTGGGCAGGCGCAGGCCGACCAGCACCGCCACCAGGGCGGTCACCGTCACCGCGAGGGTGAGGACGCGCACCCGCAGCGGAGTCTCCGTCGGCGTCGACCCGTCGTCGGACGCGCCGG
Organism: Micromonospora humidisoli; assembly: GCF_016900955.1. Taxonomy (NCBI): domain Bacteria; kingdom Bacillati; phylum Actinomycetota; class Actinomycetes; order Micromonosporales; family Micromonosporaceae; genus Micromonospora; species Micromonospora humidisoli. The sequence goes on along the minus strand of NZ_JAFEUO010000001.1, from coordinate 195,083 downwards.
CCCTGCCGGAGGTCACCGCCCGGCTCCGTCCGCGGGGCCGTCGACGGCGCGACGGACGAACGCGGCTACGACGGTCATGGCACCCCCTCCCGCGCACGGCTCAGGGACTTTCGTCCCCCGGCGGAAGGCTAAGCCAATCCGGGTGGCCGCAACAGGGGGCGACGACCCGGATCGACGTGATTCACGCTGCGGTCACCCCACTCAGGGCTGCTGGTGGCCGCTGGGCGGGTTCGTACGTGATTCCTGCCCCGTCGTCGCGTCCGACGGGCCGGTGGCAGACGAATCGGTCCCGACCGGACCACCCTGGTGGGGGAACCGGTCGGGCAGCCGGCGCAGCCGGGAGTTCATGTTACGGATGAGCAGGACGGTGGCGGTGCCGAGCAGCACGATGAGGAAGAGGCCCATCGGCCCGGCCAGGCCGCCCGTGCGGGTGTCACCGAAGTTGTTCTCCGCGAGCACCTGGACAGCGTTCAGCATGGTGTTTCTCCGATGTGCGGTGGAGTGTCAGCGTAGCCCCGGCCGCCGGTCACCCGGCATGGGCCGCTTCCCGAACCCCCGCGAACAGGTCGGACTCGGGCAGTGGGGACTCGACCGTCGAGCGGGCGAGTTGGAAGTCCTCAGTCGGCCAGGCGTGCTGCTGGATCTCCATCGGCACGTGGAACCAGAAGCCGTCCGGGTCGACCTGGGTGGCGTGGGCGCGCAGCGCGTCGTCGCGGACCGGGAAGTACTCCGCGCACTCCACCCGGGTGGTGATCCGCGAACCCTTGTCCGGCCGCTCGTCCCAGCGCTTGAGCCAGTCCTCGTACGGCGAGGGGAGGCCCGCGGCCAGCGTGCCCTCGTGCAGGGCCAGGAGCTTGCCCTTGGAGAAGCCGATGTCGTAGTAGAGCTTCGACGGCTGCCAGGGGGTGCCCAGCTCCGGGTAACGGGTCGGGTCGCCGGCCGCCTCGAACGCGGCCACGCTGATCTTGTGACACATGATGTGGTCGGGGTGCGGGTAGCCGCCCTCCTCGTCGTACGTGGTGACGACGTGCGGGCGGAACTCCCGCATCAGCTTCACCAGCGGCCCGGCCGCCACCTCGACGTCCTGGAGGGCGAAGCACCCCTCGGGCAACGGCGGCAGCGGGTCGCCCTCGGGCAGGCCCGAGTCGACGAAACCCAGCCAGGCCTGCTCGACGCCGAGGATGGCCCGCGCGGCGTCCATCTCGGCCCGCCGGATCTCGCCGATGTTGGCCCACACCTCGGGGCGGTCCAGCTTGGGGTTGAGCACGCTGCCCCGCTCACCCCCGGTGCAGGTCACGACCAGCACGTCCACCCCCTCGGCGACGTACTTCGCCATGGTGGCGGCACCCTTGCTGGACTCGTCGTCCGGGTGTGCGTGCACGGCCATGAGACGCAGCTTCTCTGCCAACGTGGGCGCTCCTCGTCTGTGCCCGGCGGCGGCCCGCTCCGGGTCGCTCGCCCGACCTGCCGCGGTGACCTGCCGGCGCGGTTGCCGACCTGCCGGTCCGGGCTCGGCCCCGGGCTGGGAAGATGGACCCTGTCATTCTTGCCGATACCCCCGACAACAACGCCAGGAGATACCCGCCGGTGACCGAGACGCACGCCACAGTTCCCTCGGCCGCGCCGGTGTTCCCGCCCGGCCGGTACGGCCGCAGGCGGGAGCCCAGGCGTCGACACCCGGCGCTGAGCTGGGCACTGGTGGCCATGCTGATCGCCGGGTTGGTCCTGGCCGCGACGCAGCTCTACCAGCGCTACGGTGACCCGGAATACCAGCCCGAGGTGATCACCTACACCGACGTCAGCGACACCGGCGTCCAGGTCGACTTCCGGGTGACCGTGCCCGCGGGCGGCTCGGCGGTGTGCCTGGTCCGGGCCCGCTCGCACGCCGGGGCCGAGGTGGGCCACGAGGAGGTCACCGTGACCGCCGCCCCCGGCCAGCGGCACGTCACCACCCGGCACCGGGTCGCCACCACCGAACGCCCGTTCATCGGCGAGGTCGTCCGCTGCCGTCCCGCCGGCTGAGCGACGACGGGACCGACCCGACGTCGCGGCGGGCCGCCGGCCGTCCCCCGACCGAGTGATCGACGACGCCCGGCAGTGCGGGCCACTGGTAGGTTGGTAAGTCACCTGTCAGCCAGCACGCACATCCGAGGAGTACGCCTGTGTCCACCAATGACCACAAGGCGCCCGCCACCTGGCTGTCCCAGGACGCGCACGACCGCCTCCAGGCCGAGCTCGACGAGCTGATCGCCAACCGGCCGGTCATCGCCGCCGAGATCAACGCCCGGCGGGAAGAGGGCGACCTGCGGGAGAACGGTGGCTACCACGCCGCCCGCGAGGAGCAGGGCAAGGCCGAGGGCCGGATCCTCTACCTCAAGGAGCTGCTGCGCACCGCCCAGGTCGGCGAGGCCCCGACGGCCGACGTGGTGTCGCCCGGCATGGTCGTGACGATCTACTTCGACGACGACGAGGGTGACACCGAGACGTTCCTGCTCGGGTCGCGGGAGATCGCCGCCACCACCGAGCTGACGGTCTACAGTCCCGAGTCGGCGCTCGGCAAGGCCATCCTGGGCGGTCGTCCCGGCCAGGCGTGCACCTACACCGCGCCCAGCGGGGCGGACATCAAGGTGACCATCGTCAGCTTCGAGCCGTTCTCCGGCTGAGCCGCACCGCCGCCGGGTCCACCGGGCCCGGCGGCGTGGGGCTCACGCCTCCGCGCTGAGCACCACCTCGTAGCCGCTGGCCCGCAGGGCGCTGATCAGCGTGTCGGAGTGTTCGACGCCCCGGGTCTCCACCGACAGGGCCACCTCCACCTCGCCGAGCCGCAGGTGCGGGTTGGCCCGCTGGTGCTCCACGTCGACCACGTTGGCGCGGTGCTCGGCGATCTCGGTGAGCAGCGAGGCGAGCTGACCGGGCCGGTCCGAGCAGCGGACGGTGACCCGCAGGTAGCGGCCGGCGGCGGCGAGACCGTGCTCGATCACCCGCATCATCAGCAGCGGGTCGATGTTGCCGCCGGAGAGCACCGCCACCGTCGGGGTCCGCACCTGCACCGCACCGGCGAGCAGCGCGGCCACCCCCACCGCACCGGCCGGCTCGACCACCTGCTTGCCCCGTTCCAACAGCATCAGCAACGCCCGGGAGATGTCCTCCTCGGCGACGGTGACCATCTCGTCGACCAGCTTGCGGACGTGGTTGAAGGTGATCTCCCCGGGCCGGCCGACCGCGATGCCGTCGGCGATCGTGGCGAACGCCGGCAGCCGGACCGGTTCCCCGGCGGCCAGGGAGGGCGGGAACGCGGCGGCGCTCTCCGCCTGGACGCCGATGATCCGCACGTCGGGCCGCAACGCCTTCGCGGCCACCGCCATCCCGGAGATCAGGCCACCACCCCCGACCCCCGTGATGATCGTCTCGACCTCGGGGCACTGTTCGAGGATCTCCAGTGCGACGGTGCCCTGCCCGGCGATCACGTCCGGATGGTCGAACGGGTGGATGAACACCGCGCCGGTGCGCTCCGCGAAGGTCTGCGCGGCCACCAGCGACTCGTCGACGGTGTTGCCGATCAGCTCGATCCGCGCGCCGTACCCCTTGGTGGCGGCCACCTTCGGCAGCGGCGCGTTGACCGGCATGAAGACGGTGGCGTGGGTGCCGACCAGGCCGGCGGCGAGCGCCACCCCCTGGGCGTGGTTGCCCGCGCTGGCCGCGACCACGCCCAGCTGCCGTTCCCGTGCCGACAGCCGGGAGATCCGCACGTACGCGCCGCGCACCTTGTACGAGCCGGCGCGTTGCAGGTTCTCGCACTTGAGCCACACCGGCCCGGCCAGCGCCGCGCTCAACGGTCGGGACGGCTCCAGCGGAGTGGTCCGGGTGACCCCGGCGAGCAGCTCCCGGGCGGCCCGTACGTCGGCGAGGTCGACCAGTTCCGTCATGCCCCGATCGTGCCACCCGCCCCGGCAACGACCGGCGGCGACACCGCCCACCACCAGCGGCGACGAGGCGCTCACCGGGTGGTCAGGTGACGGCAGGGGAACCCGTGTCGACCCGGGGGTAGCCGGGGGCGTGCCGGGTCCACGGGGCCTGCATCTCGAACTGCCCGGCGACGCCGAGCAGCAGCAGCTCCGAGCCGGGCGGGCCGACCAGCTGCGCGGCGACGGGCAGGCCGTCCGGCCGGCGACCCACCGGCACCACGATCGACGGCAGGCCGGCGACGTTCCACGGGGCGGCGAACGGGGCGTACCGGATGTTGGTCCGCATGTTCGCCAGCCAGGAGCGGCCGGACCAGGTGGTGGCCTCCGGCGGCGGTCCGGCCAGCGCCGGGGTGAGCAGCAGGTCGACCCCGTGGTCGGTGAAGAAGCCGACCGAACGGTCCCGCCAGGCGGCCCGGTCGGCCTCCCGCACGTACCCCCGGCGTTGCGCCCACTCCCCCAGCGCGACGTGCCGGCGGCTGCGCCGTTGCAGGCTGCGCCGGTCGATGCCGGCGGCCCGCACGTCGGCCGCGGCGGCGGCGAGCCAGGTGGCGATGCCCTGGAGGCCGAGCGAGGTCGGGTAGACCGGGTCGGCGGGCACGGTGTCGTGGCCGGCCGCGGCGAGCAGGCGGCCGGCGGCGGCCACCGCGTCCCGGTTGGGGGCGTCAGGTGCGACGCCACGCACCGGCGAGCGCAGCGACACACCGACCCGCAGCCGGGACGGCGGGACCAGCTTGTCCGGGCGACGCCCGGCGAGCACCTGGAAGCCGACTACGGCGTCGGCGACCGTGGTGGTGAGCATGCCGTGCTCGGTCAGCCCGAACCAGTCCTCCGCGCCGAGCTGGCACGGGACCACGCCCCGGCCGGGCTTGAGCCCGACCAGGCCGCAGCAGGCGGCCGGGATGCGGATCGACCCGAGCCCGTCGTTGCCGTGCGCGATCGGCACCAGGCCGGCCGCCACCGCGGCGGCGGCCCCACCCGAGGACCCGCCGGGGGTACGCCGCACGTCCCACGGGTTGCGGGTGACGGCGGACGCGTCGTCGGTGATCGCCCAGAGCCCCAGCTCCGGCATCCGGGTCACCCCGAGGATCACCGCGCCCGCGCCGCGCAGCCGGCGGACCACCTCGTGGTCGGCCTCCGCCACCGCGGTACGCGCGGCGGCCGACCCGTTCCAGGTGGGCAGCCCGGCGACCGGGGTGTTCTCCTTGACCGCCACCGGCACCCCGGCGAGCGGGAGGTTCGCCAACTCCTCCTGCTCGTCGACCTTCTCCGCCTCGGTGATCGCCTCGCCGCCGCGGACCACCCGGAACGCGGAGAGGGCGCCGTCGACCCGGCCGACGTGGTCCAGGTGGTCGGCGACGACCTGGGTGGCGGAGACGTCACCCCGGCGTACGCCCCGGGCGATCTGCTTGGCGGTCGCCCCCACCCAGGTCGGCATGATGTCCTGCACGGCCACCTCTTCCCAGCCCGCGGTCAGCCCAGCGCCTGCTCCAGATCGGCGAGCAGGTCGTCGACCGTCTCGATGCCGACAGACAGTCGCACGAGATCGCCGGGAACTTCAAGCGGCGAGCCGGCAGCACTTGCGTGTGTCATCCGGCCCGGGTGCTCGATCAGGGATTCCACCCCGCCGAGCGACTCGGCGAGGACGAACAGCCGGGCCCGGTTGCAGATCTGCACGGCGTGTTCCTCGCCGCCGGCGGCCCGGAAGGAGATCATTCCGCCGAACCGGCGCATCTGCTTGGCGGCCACCTCGTGCCCGGGGTGCGACGGCAGGCCGGGGTAGATGACCTGGGCGACCTTGGCGTGCCCGTCGAGGAAGGCGGCGATCCGTTCGGCGTTGTCGCAGTGCCGGTCCATCCGTACCCCGAGGGTCTTGATGCCGCGCAGGGTGAGCCAGGCGTCGAACGGGCCGTTGATCGCGCCCATCGCGTTCTGGTGGTAGCGCAGCTCGTCGCCGAGGGTCGGATCGGCGACGACCAACGCGCCACCGACCACGTCGGAGTGCCCGCCGACGTACTTGGTGGTGGAGTGCACCACCACGTCCGCGCCGTACGCGAGCGGCTGTTGCAGGTACGGCGAGGCGAAGGTGTTGTCGACCACCAGCAGCGCCCCGGCCTCGCGCGCCACCCCGGCCAGGGTGGCGATGTCGGCGATGCCGAGCAACGGGTTGGTCGGCGTCTCCACCCAGACGATCTTCGTCTCGGGGCGGATCGCCGCCCGGACCGCGTCGACGTCGGAGACCTTCGCCGGGGTGTACGTCAGCCCCCACCGTTCGGCGACCCTGGCGAACAGCCGGTACGTGCCGCCGTACGCGTCGTCGGGGATCACCACGTGGTCGCCGGGCGAGCAGACCGTCCGCAGCAGGGTGTCCTCGGCCGCCAGGCCGCTGGCGAAGGCGAGCCCGACCCGACCCCCCTCCAGTGCGGCCAGGCACTCCTGGAGGGCGTCGCGGGTGGGGTTGCCGGAGCGGCTGTACTCGTAGCCCTGCCGGGGCGCGCCGACGGCGTCCTGGGCGTACGTGCTGGTCTGGTAGATCGGGGGGATCACCGCGCCGGTGCGGGCCTCCGGGTCCTGGCCGGCGTGGATGGCGAGCGTCTCGAAGCCGTGACTCATCCCGCAGACGTTAGTCCGCCGCCCCCACCGGTCGGCCGGAACCCGTCCCGGCTCACCCGCGCCTGCGCCCCGGCGCGTGGTGGGTGGGCGCGTGGGGCTTTACGCTGCGCGGGTGAGCGGGTGTGTGTTCTGTCAGATCGTGGCCGGTGAGGTGCCGGCGTTCCGGGTGGCCGACGAGCCGGGAGGCGTGGCGTTCCTGGACACCCGGCCGGTGTTCAAGGGGCACGTCCTGGTGGTGCCCCGCACCCACCTGGTCACCCTGACCGACCTGCCGGCGGCCGACCTGCCCGGCTACTTCGGCCTGGTGCAGCGCCTGGCGGCGGCCGTGGAATCCGGTCTGGGGGCCGGTGGGACGTTCGTGGCGATGAACAACCGGGTGTCCCAGTCGGTGCCGCACCTGCACACCCACGTGGTGCCGAGGACCAAGGGCGACGGCCTGCGCGGCTTCTTCTGGCCGCGTACCCGCTACGACGACGACACCGAGGCCGCCTCCTACGCCGGGCGGGTCGCCGCCGCCCTGGCCTGAGGCCCGCCGACATTCGGCGAGGCCCGGGGGCGAGAGCCGGGACGCAGCGGGTAAGGAAGGCGGGCCCGCCGGTGTTGCATGCGGGGAGAGGTACGAGAGGAGTTCCACCGTGTTCCTTCGCCGCATGAAGGCCGAGATGATCAGCCCCGACCAGGCCCTGCCCGGCCGACCGATCGCGATGCCGATCGGGGACCGGCACGAGGTGTTGGCGTCGTCGCTGAAGGGCCCGTTCCCGCAGGGCGCCCGGGTCGCCGTTTTCGGCATGGGGTGCTTCTGGGGCGCCGAGCGGCTGTTCTGGACCCTGCCGGGGGTGCTGACCACCTCGGCCGGTTACGCGGGCGGCTACACCGCCAACCCCACGTACGAGGAGGTGTGTTCGGGGATGACCGGGCACGCCGAGGTGGTCCAGGTGGTCTACGACCCCGCCGTGATCGGCTACGAGGACCTGCTCAAGGTGTTCTGGGAGAACCACGACCCGACCCAGGGCATGCGCCAGGGCAACGACGTCGGCAGCCAGTACCGCTCGACGATCTACACCACCACCGACGAGCAGTTGGCCACCGCGCAGGCGTCCCGGGACGCGTTCGCGCCGATCGTGGCGCGGGCCGGCAAGGGTGAGATCACCACCGAGATCGCCCCGCTGGGCGACTACTTCTTCGCCGAGGACTACCACCAGCAGTATCTGGCCCCGACGAAGAACCCGAACGGCTACTGCAACCACGGCCCGAACGGGTTGAGCTGCCCGGTCGGGGTGGCCCGTACCGCCGGCTGAGCTGCCGACGTCCGGCCGTCGGGCGACCCGCCCGGCGGCCGTTTTCCGGGCCTGCGGTGTTTGTCACATCGTGGGCCCGGGGCGAATCGGGCACCGGCCGGGCACCGGGCAGGAACGTCGGCCCACGCGGGGCCGTCACGGTGAGTGGCGCACATGCTAGCAATCCCGTAACACGGCCGACATCAGCTCAACAGGCGAAGTGCAACAACCTCTGGCAGCATTGGCTGGCATGTGCGGACTTGCGGGAGAGTTCCGCCGTGACGGTTCCCGGGCCGATGTGTCGGCGGTGGAACGCATGGCGGCCACGATGAGTGACCGGGGGCCCGACGACAGCGGAGTGTGGTCACAGGGGGCCACCGCCCTCGGGCACCGCCGCCTGAAGATCATCGACCTCTCCGCCGCCAGCGGGCAACCGATCGTCGACCCGGCCGCCGGCCTCACCGGTGTCTTCAACGGCTGCATCTACAACTACCGCGAGCTGCGCGAGGAGTTGCAGGCCCTGGGGCACCGCTTCTTCTCCTCCGGGGACAGCGAGGTGGTGGTCAAGGCGTACGCACAGTGGGGGCTCGACTTCGTCGACCACCTGATCGGCATGTTCGCCGTCGCGATCACCGAGCGGGACACCGGCCGGCTGGTGCTGGCCCGGGACCGGCTCGGCATCAAGCCGCTCTACCTGGCCGAGACGCCGGGCGTGGTGCGGTTCGCCAGCACCCTGCCCGCCCTGCTGGCCGGCGGCGGGATCGACACCACCATCGACCCGGTGGCGCTGGCCCACTACCTCAGCTTCCACAGCATCGTGCCGCCGCCGCGCACCATCCTGCGCGGGGTCGCCAAGCTTCCCCCGGCCACCGTCCGGGTCTACGAGCCCGACGGCCGCACCCACGAGCGGGTCTACTGGGACCCGTCGTTCACCCGGGACGCGTCGCACGCCGACTGGTCGGCGCGGGACTGGGAGGACGCCCTGCTGGAGTCACTGACCACCGCGGTACGCCGGCGGATGGTCGCCGACGTGCCGGTGGGTGTGCTGCTCTCCGGCGGACTGGATTCCAGCCTGGTGGTGGCGCTGCTGGCCGGCGAGGGGCAGACCCGCTCCGGGCTGTCCACCTTCTCCATCGGCTTCGACGCGGTCGGCGGGCGGGAGGGCGACGAGTTCGTCTACTCCGACCTGGTGGCCAAGACATTCGGCACCGACCACCACCAGCTCAAGGTCGCCGCCGGTGACCTGGTGCCGCCGTTGGAGGCGGCGGTGGCCGCGATGAGCGAGCCGATGGTCAGCCACGACTGCGTCGCGTTCTACCTGCTCAGCCAGGAGGTCTCCAAGCACGTCAAGGTGGTCCAGTCCGGGCAGGGCGCGGACGAGATCCTCGGCGGCTACCACTGGTACCCACCACTGGCCGGCATCGACCGGGAGCAGGCCCTCGACTCGTACGCGAAGGCGTTCTTCGACCGGGACGCGGCCGGGCTGGCCCGGGTGCTCAACCCGGCCTGGCTGGCCGACGGCGACCCGGCGCGCGAGTTCGTCGCCGCCCACCTGGGCCGGGCCGGGGCGCAGACGGCCGTCGACGCCGGCCTGCGGATCGACACCCAGATCATGCTCACCGACGACCCGGTGAAGCGGGTCGACAACATGACCATGGCGCACGGCCTGGAGGCCCGGGTGCCGTTCCTCGACCACGAGTTCGTGGAGCTGGCGGCGAGCTGCCCGCCCGAGCTGAAACTGGCCCAGGGCGGCAAGGGCGTGCTCAAGGAGATCGGCCGCCGGGTCCTGCCGCACGAGGTGATCGACCGCCCCAAGGGCTACTTCCCGGTGCCCGGCCTGACCCACCTGGAGGGCAAGCTCCTCGACCGGGTCCGCGACGCGCTCACCGCGCCGCAGGCCCGCCGCCGCGACCTGTTCCGTGCCGACTACGTCAATGCGCTGCTCGCCGACCCGAACGCCGAACTGACCCCGTTGAACGGAAACAAACTGTGGCAACTGGGACTTCTGGAAATGTGGCTCCAGAGCCACGGAATCGACTGACCGTGAACGAGACCCTCGCGACCGGCACGGCCCGTACCGACCGGGAGCGGGTGCTCGGCCGCCGCCGGGAACGGACCGGTCCCGGCGGCGACCCGGTCGCGCCGGGCGTCGCCCCGGAGCCGCGCCGGGAACAGGTCGGGCCGTCCGACGTGGTCCTGGACTGCGGCTGGGGGCGGCTGGTGTTCGGCCAGACCTTCCACGAGCAGGTCGCGGTGGCCCACGTGCTGCGCTCCGAGGCGGCCGGCTCCCGGGACATCTGCATCTACCTGCGCGACCCGCACGTGCTGGTGTCCCGGCTGCCCGACGAGCTGTTCATCGACCCGTCGCTGACCTACCGGCTGCCGCTGGGTGAGCGCCGCCCGGAGGCCACCGAGCGGATGGAGATCCCGGGGCTGGTCGTCCGGCCGCTGCGCGACGCCGACGACGCCGACGCGGTGAACCGGATCTACGCCCGCAACGGCATGGTCACCGCGCCGGTGGACGTGCTCGTCGACAACGCCGGCACCGACCGGTTCCTGCACCTGGTGGCCGAGGCGAGCACCGGGGAGGTCGTCGGCACCATCACCGGCGTCGACCACGTGGCGGTCTTCGGCGACCGGGAGAACGGCGCGAGCCTGTGGTGCCTGACGGTGGACTTCAACACCGCCCCGCCCGGCACCGGGCAGGCCCTGCTCACCGAGTTGGCCGACCGGCTCGACGAGCAGGGTCGCGCGTTCGTCGACCTGTCGGTGCTGGCCGAGAACTCCGGCGCGATCCGGCTCTACGAGCGGTTGGGCTTCCACCGCACCGGCACGCTCTGCGTCAAGCGGAAGAACCCGATCAACGAGCGGCTGTTCCTGCCGTCCGCCCCGGCGGGCTACGACGAGCTGAACCCGTACGCCAAGATCGTCGCCGACGAGGCGATGCGGCGCGGCATCCGGGTGGAGGTCACCGACGCGCACTGGGGTGAGCTGCGGCTGACCAACGGCGGCCGGACGATCGTCACCCGCGAGTCGCTGTCCGAGCTGACCTCGGCGGTGGCGATGAGCCGCTGCGACGACAAGCGGGTCACCCGGCGCATCCTCACCGAGGCGGGACTGTCGGTGCCGCGTGGCCGGACCGCCACCGGCGACGCCGACGACCTGGCCTTCCTCACCGACGTCGGCCCGGTGGTGGTCAAGCCGGCCCGGGGTGAGCAGGGCAACGGCATCACCGTCGGGGTACGCACCGCCGAGGCGCTGGCCACCGCCGTCGAGCTGGCCCGCCGGTTCTGCCCGGACGTGCTGATCGAGGAGCTGCGCGCGGGCGAGGACCTGCGGGTGATCGTGATCGACCACGAGGTGGTGGCCGCCGCCGTCCGCCGACCGGCGCAGATCACCGGCGACGGGGTGCACGACGTCACCGAGCTGATCGAACGGCAGAGCCGACGGCGGGCCGCCGCCACCGGTGGGGAGTCCCGCATCCCGATCGACGACATGACCCGCGAGGTGGTGGCCGAGGCGGGGCACCGGATGCACGACGTGCTGCCCGAGGGGCGGGTGTTGGCGGTGCGCCGGACGGCGAACCTCCACACCGGTGGCACAATCCACGACGTGACGGCCGAACTGCACCCGGCGATCGCCACTGCCTGCGTGGCGGCGAGCCGGGCCCTGGACATTCCGGTGACCGGGCTGGACCTGCTGGTCCCCGCCCCCGACCAGCCCGAGCACGTGTTCATCGAGGCGAACGAGCGGCCGGGGCTGGCCAACCACGAGCCCCAGCCGACCGCCGAACGCTTCGTGGACCTGCTCTTCCCGGGCACCCGGGCACCGCAGCGCCTCTGGAGCCCGGCCGGGCCCGGAGGGGTCGCGTGAGCCTCAAGCCCCTGGAGATCGATCTGGACTACCTCCGTCAGGTGCTGGTGGAACTGCTGGACATCCCCAGCCCGTCGGGGCGTACCGACCACGTGCAGCAGTACGTGGGGGAACGCCTGTCCGCGCTGGGCATCCCGTCCACGCTGACCCGGCGGGGGGCGCTGAGCGCCTGCCTCCCCGGCCCCCGGCAGACCGGCGCCGACCGGGCCATCGTGGTGCACACCGACACCATCGGCGGGATGGTCAAGCGGCTCAAGGAGAACGGCCGGCTGGAGCTGAAGACCATCGGCACCCACTCGGCCCGGTTCGCCGAGGGCGCGCACGTGCGGATCTTCACCGACGACCTGGACCGGGTGGTCACCGGGCAGGTGCTGCCGTTGAAGGCCAGCGGGCACCGCTACAACGACGACGTCGACCTGCAGGGCGTCGGCTGGGAACACGTCGAGGTCCGGGTCGACGAGCCGGTCGAGGACATCGCCGGCCTACGGGCGCTCGGCATCGACGCGGGCGACTTCGTGGCGTTCCTGCCGAACCCGATGGTCACCCCGTCCGGGTATGTGAAGTCCCGGCACCTGGACGACAAGGCCGGGGTGGCGGCGGTGCTGACCGCGTTCAAGGCGGTGGTGGACGCCGGTATCACCCCCACCGTCACCGCCCACCTGCTGGTCACCGTCACCGAGGAGATCGGCCACGGGGCGAGCCACGGCCTCGACCCGGACGTCGCCGAGATCGTCTCGGTGGACGCGGCGGTGGTCGCGCCCGGCCAGCAGTCCCGGGAGAACGCGGCGACCCTGGCGATGGGCGACGGGGTCGGCCCGTTCGACTACCACCTGACCCGCAACCTGGCCACGATCGCCCGGGAACACGGGGTGGACCTGGTCCGTGACGTCTTCGACTACTACCGTTCGGACGTGGCGGCGGCGGTCGAGGCGGGCGCGCACGCCCGGGTGGCGCTGCTCGGTTTCGGGGTGGACGCCACCCACGGTCACGAGCGCACCCACCTGGACGGGCTGCGCCACCTGACCCAGCTGCTCTGCCTCTATCTCCAGAGCGACCTGGTCTTCCCCGAGTGGGACGCCGAGCCGGAGGGCGACCTGGCCGACTTCCCGTCGCTGGCGGTGCAGCCGGCCAACGAAGACGGCCCCCGGGAGGGCCCGATCGGCATCGACTGACCGCCGTCGCCGCCCCCCGGCTGGCGCGGTCTCACCGGCCGGGAGCACAGCCGTCGTGCCGGTGTCACCGGTGGGCGGCGGGCCCGACGTCCTCCGTCGTGCCCGCCGCCCACCCGACGCCCCGGCCCCTCACCGTGGCATCGGTCCTCACCGTCGGGTCACCGGTTGCGGCGGTCCGCCGCGTCGAGCAGGGTGATCAGCGCCTCGGTCACCCGCAGCACCGCGTCCCGGGCGGCCGGGTCGCCGGTGATCCGCTGCCGCGCCCGGTCGGCCAGCTGTGCCAGCAGTTCGGCGGCGCGGGCCGCGTTGCCGGCGGTGCCGGCCTGCTCGGCGCGCTGGAGCCGGTCGGTCAGCCGGGCCGCCACGTACTCGGTGATCCGGCCGGCGGCGACGTACTCGGCGATCAGGTCACGCAGGTCGGAGTACCAGGCGGGATCGCGGGTGAACTGCACGGGCAGGTAGCCGGCGTCGGCGGCGGCGAGGGTGGCCGCGACGCTGGCGTCGACGTACGCCCCGACGGTCGGGTAGCGGGCGGCGAGCTGCGCGTCGGTCAACGGCACCGAACTGCCGTCGAGGAAGCAGAAGCCGGGCCCGGTGTTGCTCCCGCTGTTCACCCGCAGCGGCACCTCGTGCTGGGCGAGCCGGATGCCGCCGAGGGCGAGTCCCAGGTCGTCGCGGGCGACGGCCGGTGGGGTGGTGGTGGTCGTCCGGATCGGCGGGGCGCTCGGCGGGGCGGTCCCCTGGGCGACCCAGGCGACGGTGTGGTCGTAGCCGGCGTTCTGCACCATGTGCTGCGGGATCCGCGACAGCGAGGGCAGCGTGCAGGTCTGCGGCTCACCCGGGTAGCCACCCGGGTAGCTGCCGATGTCGCGCTTGCGCAGCGGCCCGTAGTCGGTGATCAGCTTCCAGTCGCCGTGCGACGCGCCGGCGACCTCCCAGGACCGCAGGACGGCCGAGTCGGCCTGGGCGCGGGCCGCCGCGGGCAGGATGCCGCTGGCCACGTCCCCCTCGGAGTTGATCCGGAACACCGGCGTCGTCAGGTCGGTGCGCAGCACCCCGCCGCCGCCGTGCAGGACGACCGCGTCGAGCACGTTCGCCGACTGCTGGACGCCGTTGTAGTAGTTCGCGAGCCGGCCGGCCGACTGCGAGTGGCCGGTGGCGATCACGTACTGCGGGGCGGGCAGCTTGCCCAGCGGGTCGACGCCGGTCGGGTTGCGGACCGCCTTCACCGCCTGGCTGAAGATGTCGTACGAGAGGCTGTCGTCGGTGACGGTGCCGCCGACGGTGACGTCCAGCGGGCCGTACCGGGTGGGGCTCCACGCCTTGAGCCCGGTGGCGGAGTGCAGCCCGACCCGCTGGGCGGAGACCCCGACCCAGGCGTAGCCCGAGCGGATCAGGTGCTCGTGTGACTGGAACCAGTCGACCTCCTGGTCCCACTGGTTGCTGACGTTGTTCCACTCGGCGATGACGACGCCGTTGAACTTCTTGGTGTTGGCGGGCCGACGGACCACCAGCCGGGTGCCGTACGGCTGGTCGGTGCCGAGGGTGGTCGCGTTCTGGGTGCCCTGTACGGCGTACCGGGTGGCGGTGCCGAAGAGGAAGAACTCCTCCTCGACGTAGCCGGCGGCGGCCAGGTTGACGTCGGTGGCGAGGAACGGGTAGCCGTGACCGGGGTCGCCGACCGGGGTGGTCCGGGCGATCGGCCCGGCGACCACCGGGTTCGCCACGGTCGCGCCGGTGGCGGTGGACGGTCGGGTGGTGGCCGGCGCGGCGGCACCTGCCGGGGGGACCGGGCCGGCGGCGACGGCCAGCGCGCCGACCAGGCCGAGGGTCAGGGATCGTCGGGTGTTCCTGGATCGTCGGGTGTTCCTGGGGGTGGTGGGCGGGACGGGCACGGTTCACCTCACGGGGGATCGACCGAGGGGACGGCTCGGGCGGGCAGCGGCGGGAGGTGGCCGCTGTGGGGCAGAGAGTAATGCTCACTTCAGGCGAAAGATAGGCCAGATGTGCACGAACTTTTGCATCGTCGAGCAAAAGTCGCCCCGGATCGCCCCTCCGCCGACGGGCGATCCCCGGCCGCAGGACCGCGCGAAAAATCACTACCGGCACCCGGGGTGCAGTGGGTAGCGTGGCGGTACACGGGAAAGGAGGTGGTCCAGACTTGTATAGCAATCGGACTCGTGAGGTGGCTGTCCGCTAGCCGCTGTCCTCGACAGTGAACGACCAGCATGATCGTCGAGACCGTGTGGCAGCGGTGCGGCGAATCCACGACAGCCACCCGACCCCCGGGGTGCCGACCCAGTCCAGTCGGCCCGTGCGCGAGCACGGAAGCCCCGGGGGTCGCTTCGTCTCCGGGGGAGGCCGGCGGTGTCCATGCGGGAGCTGACCGTGCTCGGCACGGCCAGCCAGACCCCCACCCGGCTGCGCAACCACAACGGTTACGTGCTGCGCTGGGACGACGAGGTGATCCTCTTCGACCCCGGCGAGGGCAGCCAGCGGCAACTCCTGCACACCGGGATCACCGCCACCGACCTCACCCGGATCTGCGTCACCCACTTCCACGGCGACCACTGCCTCGGCCTGCCCGGGACCATCCAACGGCTCTCCCTGGACCGGGTGCCGCACCCGGTGGCGGTGCACTTCCCCGCCGGCGGCGCGGAATACTTCGCCAGGCTGCGGCACGCCAGCAGCTTCCATGAGACCGCCGAACTGGCCGTCGAGCCGGTCACCGCCGACGGGCAGCGGATCACCCTGGGCGTCGGCACGCTGGAGGCCCGCCGGCTGCGGCACCCGATCGAGACGTACGGCTACCGGCTGGTCGAGCCGGACGGCTGCCGGATGCTGCCGGAGCGGCTGTCCGCGTACGGCATCGGTGGGCCGGCCGTCGGCGAACTGCTGCGCGTCGGGCACCTGGACGTCGGCGGACGCCGCGTCACCCGGGACGAGGTGAGCGTCGTCCGGCCGGGGCAGCGGTTCGCCTTCGTGATGGACACCGGCCTCTGCGACGGGGTGTACGCCCTCGCCGAGCACGCCGACCTGCTGGTCATCGAGTCGACGTTCCTCGCCTCGGAGGCCGCGCTCGCCGCCGAGGTCGGCCACCTGACCGCCGGCCAGGCCGCCCGGGTCGCCACCGAGTCCGGGGTACGCACGCTGGTGCTCACTCACTTCTCCCAGCGGTACGCCGACCCGCGCCGCTTCCACGACGAGGCCCGCGAACACTTCGCCGGGGAACTGGTGATCGCCGAGGACCTGACCACCGTGCCGGTCCCGCCCCGGCGGGTAGCCTCGGCCGGGTGACCGTCACGCTCCGTCCCGCCGTCGCCGACGACCTGGTGCCGGTGGGTGCCCTGCACCAGCGGTCCCGGGTCGCGGCGTACTCGTCGTTCCTGCCGCCCGGGGCGTTGGCCGAACCGACGCCCGAGGCGATGGGGGCGTACTGGGTCGAGCGGTGGACGTGGGAACGCGACGAGCACCTGATGACCGTGGCCGAGCGGGACGGCCGGCTGGTCGGGTTCAGCTATCTCGGCCCGGACGACGCGGGCGACCCGGCGACCGGGCTGCTCAACGCCATCCACCTCGACCCGACCGAACGGGGCCGGGGCACCGGCCGGGCGCTGATGGTCGACGCGTTGGACACCATGCGCACCCGGGGCTGGCGTCGCGGGGTGCTGTGGGTGCTGGAACGCAACCTCGCCGCCCGGCACTTCTATGAGTGCGGCGGCTGGCAGGCCACCGGCGAACGCCGGGAGGAACGGATCGGGCGCGCCCCCACCGCACAGCTCCGCTACGCCCGGCAACTAACGGGCTGCTGACCTCAGGTGCCGTCCCGGTCCGCGTCGACCGAGAAGTTGATCACCGAGAGGTAGCCGTCGCCGTCCTCGACGACCTTCATCAGCATCGTCTCGGCAAAGATGTTGTCGTTGTCGTTGAAGGTGTCCCGCCCGGTGTGCGCGGCGTACGGCGCGGCGGCGTACACCTTGCTGTTGAGGGCCTCGTCGAACATCATCTGGGTGGTGAGCACCCGGTTGTCGCCCACGTGCACCATCGCGTGGATGTGCGTGGTGCGGCCCCGGTACCAGCCCGGCCAGATGGTGGTGAACTCGACGATCCCGTCGGCGTTGGTGACCTGCGCGCCGCGCAGGTAGCGCTTGTCGTCGGTCGGCGTCAGGTCCGCCGCCGATCCCTCGGCACCGCCACCCGGGGCCGCCCCACCCCCGGGCGGGTTGCCGGTGGGCGGGTTGCCACCGGGCGCGCCGCTGGGCGGGGTGCCGCCGGACGACGTGCCGCCGCCGGATGCGCCGGACGACTGGGCCTCCGCCCCCGAGTAGAGGCCGTCGGCGTCGCAGTGCCAGATCTCCACGACCGCGTTGGCCAGCGGCCCGCACTGCTCGCTGTCCTGCACCCGGATCGCCACCCGCAGCCGGGTGCCCGCCCGGTCCTCCCGGATGTCGCTGCGGATCTTGTCGGCGTCGAAGTAGTACGGGCCCTGCGTGGTGCTCGCGGTCAACGTGCAGGTGTTCGCCGCACCGAACAACGCGGCGAGGTCGGCCGACGTGCTGGCGGTCGCCTGCGGGGACACGGTCTGCCCGGTGGACGTGGTGACCGTGCCGCCGTCCCGGCCGCAAGCCGCCAGCAGCCCGGCCAGCCCGATCGAACCGACTCCGGCGATCAACCGGCGGCGGCTGACCCGCTGCCCCTCGTGGTGGTCCAGGTCGTGGCGCATGTCGTTCCTCCCGTGGGTCGGTGCCTCGCGGCTGGTCCCGACGGTAGGCAGGCTGCACGGACGCCCTCTGTGCTGCTCCTGTGCCATCGCTGTGAATGGCCGCCCCCGACACGACCCCGGACACGGTGCGGGGCCCCTGCCGTCGGAAGGGGCCCCGCCAGCAGGTCGGATCAGTGCGCGCCGAGGTGGGCGAGCAGGTCCTGCCGGGTCAGCACGCCCTTGGGCTTGCCGTCGACCAACACCAGCGCCGCGTCGGACTTCTCCAGCATGCCCACCGCCTCGCTCACCGGCTGACCGCCGCCGATCATCGGCAGCGGGTCGGCCATGTGCCGTTCGATGGTGTCGTGCAGGTGCGCCTGGCCGGTGAACAGGGCGTCCAGCAGATCCCGCTCGGCGATCGAGCCGGCCACCTCGCCGGTCACCACCGGCGGCTCGGCCTTGAGCACCGGGAGCTGGGAGACGCCGTACTCGCGCATGTAGTCGATGGCGTCGCGGACCGTCTCGGTGGGGTGCACGTGCACCAGTTCGGGCAGGCCACCCGGCTTGCTCGCCAGCGCGTCGGCGACCGTCGGCTCGGTGCCCGAGTGGTCGAGGAAGCCGTACCGGGCCATCCACCGGTCGTTGAAGATCTTGGACAGGTAGCCCTTGCCGCTGTCCGGCAGCAGCACCACGACCACGTCGTCCGGGTCGGCGGCGCGGGCCACCTCCAGCGCCGCCACCACGGCCATCCCGCAGGAGCCGCCGACCAGCAGGCCCTCCTCGCGGGCCAGCCGCCGGGTCATCTCGAAGGACGCCTTGTCGGAGACCTCGACGATCTCGTCGGCGATACCCCGGTCGTACGTCTCGGGCCAGAAGTCCTCACCGACCCCCTCGACCAGGTACGGCCGGCCGGTGCCGCCGGAGTAGACCGAACCCTCCGGGTCCGCCCCGATCACCCGGACCCGTCCCTCGGACGCCTCCTTGAGGTAGCGCCCGATGCCGGAGATGGTGCCGCCGGTGCCGACCCCGGCCACGAAGTGGGTGAGCCCGCCCCCGGTCTGCTTCCACAGCTCCGGGCCGGTGGTCTCGTAGTGCGAACGCGGGTTGGCCGGGTTGCTGTACTGGTCGGGCTTCCACGCGCCGGGGATCTCCCGGGCCAGCCGGTCGGAGACGTTGTAGTAGGAGCGCGGGTCCTCCGGGGCGACGGCGGTCGGGCAGACCACCACCTCGGCCCCGTACGCCCGCAGCACGTCCTGCTTGTCCTGGCTGACCTTGTCGGGGCAGACGAAGACGCAGTGGTAGCCCTTGAGCTGCGCCACCAGGGCCAGCCCGACACCGGTGTTGCCGCTGGTCGGCTCGACGATGGTGCCACCGGGGCGGAGGATCCCGGCGGCCTCGGCGTCCTCCACCATCCGCAGCGCGATCCGGTCCTTCACCGAGCCGCCCGGGTTGAGGTACTCCACCTTGGCCAGCACGGTCGCCCGGATGCCCGCGGTGACGTTGCGCAGCCGCACCAGCGGGGTGTTACCGATCAGGTCGACGACGTTGTCGTAGTACTGCACCTCGTTGTGCCCTTCGTTGCGGCGCCGACGACGGCGGCCTGGCAGACGGTCCTTCGCCGCCCAGCGTACGTGCCCTCAGGGCGTCACATGACCGGGGATGACGGAGGCCCGACGGGCCTCCCACTCCAGGAAGCGCTCGGTCTCCGACAGCACGCTGCCGGCCAACCAGGTGACCATGACCGCGTCGTCCACCAGACCGAGCACGGTCAGGAACAGCTCCGGGACCAGGTCGACCGGCGACACCACGTAGACCGTCGCGGCCGTCATCATCGCCAGCCGGAGCCCGCCGTCGTACTCGCCCCGGGCGGTGGCCCGGATCATCCGGGGCAGCGCCGCCAGCCGGGCGCCCAGCGACGGACCACCCCGGGCGCCGGCCGCCAGCGACCGGGCCAACGCCGTGAACGCCGCGGTGCGCTTCAATGTCCTACCCATCTCATCCAGCCCCTCTCCACCGACCAGCGTGACTGGCCCGTGCAAGCCGTCGCCACCTGCGGCGGGACACCCACCGGTGATCCCGCCACCCGACCAGGTACCCAGAACCGTCGCCGCCCAGCCCGAAAACCGGCCGTCCCGACGGAGGCGGGGTGACGCTGCGGCGCGATAATGTCGCTGTATGGGGGTGGCAGGTTCCGTCGTACCGCTCGGTCCGCGCTGGCACCGCGCCCGGCAGGTGGCCCGGCTGGCGGCGATCGGCACGGGTGCCACCGCGGCGGCCGTCGCCGCGACCGGCGGCGTGCTGCTCGGGCAGGCCCGGCAGGCCCGGCGCACCATTCCGATGGCGCAGGCCCCGCCCCCGCGCTGCGACGGCGTCTACGGTGCCAAGATCCCCGGCCCGCCGCTGACCATGGTGATCCTCGGTGACTCCTCCGCCGCCAGCTACGGGGTGGCGCGACGCCGCGAGACCCTCGGCGCGCTGCTGGCCACCGGGCTGTCCCGGCGGCTGCACCGGGCCGTACGGGTGCACCGCTTCGCCGTGGTCGGTGCGCTCTCCGCCGGGCTGCGCCCGCAGGTCGAGGCCGCCCTGGAGTGCGCGCCTGACGTCGCGGTGATCCTGATCGGCGGCAACGACATCACCAACCGGTCGCCCTACTCCGTGGCGGTCCGGCACCTGGTCGACGCGGTCCGCACGCTACGCGCCGCCGGCTGCGAGGTGGTCGTCGGAACCTGCCCCGACCTGGGGGCGATCCGGCCGATCCAGCCCCCGCTGCGCTGGTTGGCCAGGCGGTGGAGCCGGCAGCTCGCCGCCGCCCAGACGGTCGCGGTGGTCGAGGCGGGCGGCTGGACGGTCTCCCTCGGTGACCTGCTCGGCCCCCGGTTCTCCGCCGAGCCGACCCGGATGTTCGCCTGGGACCGGTTCCACCCCTCCGCCGAGGGCTACGCGATGGCCGCCGCCGCGCTCCTGCCGACGGTGCTGTCGGCGCTCGGCAGCGGGGAGCGCCGGCCGACGCTGGCCCCGGGCGAGGGCGTACGGTCGCTGCCCCGGGCCGCCCACGAGGCGGCCCGCAACGCCGGCACGGAGGTCAGCGGCACCCAGGTCAGGGGCCGGGACCACGGCCCGGCCGGCCGCTGGGCGCAGCTGCGGCGGCGGGCCTTCTTCGGCGTCGCCCCGGTGCCGCAACCCGGCACCGGCGCCGACTCACCCCAACTGGAGGGACTGGCATGAGCGAGCACAGTGAGCGAACCACCTGGTGCCGCAGACGCCCCGCCGGGCCGGTCCCCGCCGCCGTGGACCTTCGGGCGGTGACCCCGTGACGGGCCGCTCACTCGGCGGCGAGCTGGCCGTACGGCTCGGCAAGGCCGCAGCGGTCTCCCTGGTCGCCGGGACGATCGGTGGCGCGGCGGTGCTCGCCGGTCAGGCGGTGGCGGCCCGCAACCGCGACTACGCCCAGCCGGAGCTGGGGCTGGCGCTGCGGGCCACGGTCGGCCGGGCCGGTGCCCCGCTGCTGCGGCTGGTGCTGCTCGGTGACTCCTCGGCGCTCGGCGTCGGGGTGGCCCGCTTCGACGAGACGGTCGGCGGTCAGCTCGCCCACCTGCTGACCGAGGGGCCGACCGGCCGGCGGGTGCACCTGTCCAGCGTGGGGGTGTCCGGTTCCCGCTCCACCGACCTGGCGACCCAGGTGGCGCGGGCGCTGCTGGGTGACCGGCCGGACGTCGCGGTGGTGCTGATCGGAGCGAACGACGCCACGGCCATGCGGCGGCCGGCGGAGGCGGCGGCGTACCTCGCCTCGGCGGTGCGTCGGCTGCGGGAGGCCCGGGTCGAGGTCGTCGTCGGCACCTGCCCGGACCTGGGGGCGGTACGCGCGGTGGCCCCGCCGCTGCGGCAGGTGATCGGCTGGTCGGGCCGGCGGGTCGCGCGGGCACAGACCGCCGCCGTGCTGGAGGCCGGTGGCACGGTCGTCGACCTGGGCACGGAGACCGGGCCGGTGTTCCGGGCCGACGCCGGGACGCTCTGCCACGACGGTTTCCACCCGTCCGCCGACGGTTACCGGGTCTGGGCGCACGCCCTGCTGCCGGCGGTCGTCGCCGCCGCGAACGTCGCCTCCCGGCACTGAGCGGTCTCGATCCGTTCCGCCGGCTGCGAGGAGTCGCGGCCGGCGGGCGGACCGGCCGGGCCGGCACGGGTGACATTTCCCGCTGGCCGGCGTCCTTCCGCGCCAAGTTACCGTCAAGTTAACGTTGGTTCATGCCGATTGAGTCGTCCCGCGACGCCGTCATCGTCGCCACCGCCCGGTCCCCCATCGGCCGCGCGTTCAAGGGTTCCCTGCGTGAGGTCCGCCCGGACGACCTCGCCGCCACCATCGTCCAGGCCGCGCTGGACACGGTCCCCGGCCTCGACCCCACCACCATCGACGACCTCTACGTCGGCTGCGGGCTGCCCGGCGGCGAGCAGGGCTTCAACCTGGCCCGGGTGGTCGCCACCCTGATGGGCCTGGACGGGTTGCCCGGGGCCACCCTGACCCGCTACTGCGCGTCGTCGTTGCAGACCACCCGGATGGCGATGCACGCGATCCGGGCCGGCGAGGGCGACGTCTTCGTCTCCGCCGGGGTCGAGATGGTCTCCCGGTACGCCCGGGGCAACTCCGACACGCTCCCGCCCGAGGCGCAGACGCTGGTCGGCGGCGGCTGGGAGAATCCACGGTTCGACGCGGCCCGGCAGCGGTCGGCGGCCCGCGCGCAGGGCGACGCCGAGGTGTGGACCGACCCGCGTGAGGCCGGTCAGCTCCCCGACATCTACCTGGCCATGGGTCAGACCGCGGAGAACCTGGCCCAGGTGTACGACATCACCCGCGAGGAGATGGACGCGTTCGGCGTACGCAGCCAGAACCTCGCCGAGAAGGCCATCGCCGACGGCTTCTGGGCCCGCGAGATCACCCCGGTCACCACCCCCGACGGCAGCGTGGTCGACACCGACGACGGGCCGCGCGCCGGGGTCACCCCGGAGGCGGTGGCGGGGCTGAAGCCGGTGTTCCGCCCGGACGGCCGGATCACCGCCGGCAACTGCTGCCCGCTCAACGACGGTGCCGCCGCCGTGGTGGTGATGAGCGCCCAGCGGGCCGACGAGCTGGGGCTGACCCCGCTGGCCCGGATCGTCTCCACCGGCGTCACCGCCCTGTCGCCGGAGATCATGGGCCTCGGCCCGGTCGAGGCGTCCCGGCAGGCGCTGCGCCGGGCCGGGATGACCGTGGACGACGTCGACCTGGTCGAGATCAACGAGGCGTTCGCCGCCCAGGTGATCCCGTCGTACCGGCAGCTCGGCGTCCCGGAGGAGAAGGTCAACGTGATGGGCGGGGCGATCGCCGTCGGCCACCCGTTCGGGATGACCGGTGCCCGGATCACCGGCACCCTGCTCAACGCCCTGCAGTGGCACGACGCGACCATCGGCCTGGAGACCATGTGCGTCGGTGGCGGTCAGGGCATGGCGATGGTGCTCGAACGGCTCAGCTGAGCCCTACAGCGCGCCGCGGGTCGCCGTCACCAGGGCGGCGGCCCCGGCCAGCACCGCCTCCGGCGGGCCGGCGGCCACCAGGTCCGCCGCGACCACCCGGAGCTGGTCGGGCAGCGCCATCGGGTGCGCCAACCGGGGCACGTCCCGCCGGGGTTCGCCCTCGGCGTCGGCCGCCAGGTCGGCGACCTCCTGCACCAGCTTGTGCACCAGGTCGGCCCGGGACACGTTGCCGCCCGCGGCGACCGCCGCCCAGCGCGGCTGCTGCCAGTGGCCCACCTGACGGACCAGCAGGTCCACCGCCCGACCCAACTCCGCTGCGCTCATCGTCGGCGAGTCTACGCACCACCGGCCGGAGGTGCGCAGACGACGACGCCCGCCGCCGCAGGGTGCGCGGTGGCGGGCGTCGGGTGCGAAACCGTCAGTCGTCGCCCTGGAAGTAGCTGATCAGGCGGAGCATCTCCAGGTAGAGCCAGACCAGGCTGACCACGATGCCGAACGCGGCCGTCCAGGAGTAGCGGGCCGGCAGCCCCATCCGGACGCCGTCCTCGACCTCCTTGAAGCTGAGCACGAAGCTCAGCGAGGCGACCACGATGCAGACCAGGCTGAACCCGATGGCCAGCGGGCTGCTGTCGCGCAGGCCGGTGTTCACGCCGAACAGCGCGAGCACCAGGTTGATCAGCATGACGGCGAACAGGCCCGCCATCACAGCGATCATGCCCTTGACGAACTTGGGGGTGGCCCGGATGACGCGCGCCTTGTAGAGCATGGTCATCACGAAGAAGACGCCGAAGGTGGCGACCACGGCCTGGAGCACGATGCCCTGGTAGGCCGTCTCGTAGACCTTGCTGACCAGGCCGACGAACGCGCCCTCGACGATCGCGTACACGACGACCAGGGCCGGGTTGGCGACCCGGGAGAACGAGATGATCAGGCCGAGGACCAGGCCGACCATCGCCGCGCCGATCCACGCGACGCCGAGCACCGAATCCGGCACCAGGATCCAGGCGGCGGCGGCGGAGACGCCGAGGATGGCCAGGAGCGCGACGGTCTTGACGACGACGTCGTCGACGGTCATCGTGCCGGACACCGTCGGGGCGACCGGGGAGCCCGGCTGGCCCGGGTACTGCTGCGGAATGCCGGGCTGTCCGTAACCGTACGGCCCGGGCTGGGCGTACCCGGCGGAACGCTCCCGCTCGGCCGCCTGGCCGAGCCGGGCGAGCACCGGGTTCGAGGTCTTCACTGTCTCAGGCCTCCCTCAGGGGGTCAGTCGCACGCAAACGTGCACTCCCAGGGTAGACGGCGGGGCCCTACCGCCGCCGGTCGGGAGGCTGTGGGAAAGCTGAGAGTGTGGTGCCCGGGGCGGGTCTCGAACCCGCACGCCTTGCGGCAGCCGCTTTTAAGGCGGCCGTGTCTGCCGTTCCACCACCCGGGCGGGAGCGCGTCACGTCGATGCGCTGCGGTGCAGTCACACGGTAACCGGTCCGCGTCGCCCCGACGTACCCCGCCGACGTCGAACGCCCCTTCCCGCGAGGCGGAAAGGGGCGTTCGGCGTCGGACCGGACGGTCAGGCCGCCCTGCTGGTGATCGGGATCGGCTGCGACGCCTCCGCGAACTCCTCACGCGGGTCGTGCAGCTGACCGAGCGCGACCACCTCACGCTTGAGGAAGAAGGCCAGCGACCAGTCCACCACGACCCGGACCTTGCGGTTGAACGACGGGATCCGGCTCATGTGGTACGTCCGGTGCATGAACCAGGCCGGCCAGCCCTTCATCTTGATGCCGTACACCTGGGCCACGCCCTTGTGCAGGCCGAGGCTGGCCACGCTGCCGGCGTGCTTGTGCTTGTAGTCGACAGGCGGCCGGCCCCGCACCACCAGCGCGATGTTGTCGGCCATCCGGGCGGCCTGCCGCACCGCGTGCTGGGCGCTCGGCGAGCAGTAGTTGCCCGGTTCCTTGGTGAGGTCCGGGACGGCGGCACAGTCACCGGCGCTCCACGCCCCCTCGACCACCCGGTCGCCGTCGACGACCTGGAGGGTGGGCAGGCAGGTGACCCGCCGCCGCTCGTCGCGGGGGAAGTCGGTGCGGTCCAGCATCGGCGACGGCTTCACGCCGGCCGTCCAGACGATGGTGTCGGAGCGGAAGCTGTCGCCGTCGGAGAGCTTCACCACACCGTCGACGCAGGACTCCAGCCGGGTGTCCAACCGGATGTCCATGTTCCGCTTGAGCAACTGCTGCACCGTGTACGCGCCCATGTCCCGGTCGACCTCGGGCAGCACCCGCTGGGTCGCCTCGACCAGCACCCAGCGCATGTCGTCGGGCTCCAGCTCCGGGTAGTAGCGCAGCGCGTCCCGGGCCATGTCCTCCATCTCGGCCAACGCCTCGATGCCGGCGTAGCCGCCGCCGACGAAGGTGAACGTCAACGCGGAGCGGCGGACGTCGGGGTCCGGCGTGGCGGCGGCCACGTCGAGCCGGTCCAGCACGTGGTTGCGCAGGTAGATGGCCTCACCGATGGTCTTGAACCCGATCCCGTGCTCGTGCAGGCCGGGGATCGGCAGGGTGCGGGACACCGAGCCGGGGGCCACGACCACCTGGTCGTAGGGGATCTCCCGGGTCGGGCCGGAGATCGGCTGCACCACGGCGGTCTTGCGGCTGTGGTCGATCCGGGTCACCGCGCCCGCGACGACCTTGCACTTGCGCAGCTCGCGTCGCAGCGGCACCACGGAGTGCCGGGGGGAGATGTTGCCGGCCGCCGCCTCGGGCAGGAACGGCTGGTACGTCATGTGCGGCTGCGGGTCGACCACCACGACCTCGGCCTCACGGGAGCTCAGCTTCTTGGACAGGCGCAGAGCGGCGTACAGGCCCACGTGCCCGGCACCCACGACAAGGATCCGCTTCGGATTCACGTCATCCATCTTTCCCCGGGCGGCTGCGGAAATACCCTTCGAGACCCCCATCTGTGACGGAGCACAACAGCTGTGAGCTGCGCAACGTCGCCTCACCGACGGCGCAGCAGCCAGCCCAGCAACCCGCTCAGACCCACCGCCACCAGCAGTCCCACCACTGTGGCGAGCTGGAAACCGTCATCCGGGCCGAGTTGCCCCGCCCGGGTCAGCAGCACCCCGGCCACCGCGGAGGCGAGCACCACCGCGCCGGCCCGGATGAGCCAGCGCAGCACCACGTCCGGGTCGACCGCCCCGTCGTAGGGCAGCACGGCCAGCAGGGCACAGAGGGTGTGTCCGAGGTAGAGCAGGGTCGCCACCACCAACAACCGCCACAACGCGATCGGCCTGTCGTAACCGGCCGAGGCGAACACCCAACCGCCCACCGTGACCAACGCGGCGAAAGTCGGCCAGATCCGGCGCGGGGCCACCGCCGGCAGCACCGCCACCACCGTCAGCGCGAGCAGCGACCGGGCCTGGAACAGCTCCACCGGGTACGCCAGCAGCAGGCCGGCCAGCACCACCAGGAAGACCAGGCCGCGCACCAGCAACGGCAGCAGGGCCACCCGGCGCACCGCCGTACCCGCCTGGCGGACCCGTTCCCGGGCCGCCTCGACCGGGCTCACCGGCCACCCACCCGGGGTGCGGTCGCCAACCGGGCGACGTCCCGCAGCACCTGGTCCAGGCTGCCCGCGCCGGCCCACCCGACCACCGGCACCCCGTGCTCCCGGAGCTGGGCGATCATCGTGTCCCGGTCCAGCCGCCACAACCGGTACGCCACCGGCGCCCACCCCCGGTCACCGGGCGGGGCGAGATCGGTCGGCAGGGTGTCCACCGCCACCACGAAGCGACCGCCCCGGGCCAACCGGGCCAGCATCTGCGCGGACCGCTCGTCGAGCAGCGGGGTGAGCACCACCACCAGCGCGTCGGCGGAGAGCACCTGCGGGCCGAAGACCTGGTCGTACGAATCGTGCGGGGCCGACTCGGCGTGCACGTCGAGCAGCCACTCCAGCACCGTCAGGTACTGCCGGCGGCCGGTGGCCGGGCGCAGCCGGCGGGCCGCCGGACCGTACTCCAGCAGCGCCACCCGGTCACCCCGGTGCAGGTAGTGCTCGGCGATCGCGGCGGCGGCCCGGACCGTGGTGTCCAGCACGGACGCCGCCCCGGCCACCCCGCCGGAGCGGCCCGCCTCGGCCAGCACGTCGAGCAGGACGACCACCTCGGCGTCCCGGTCGGACAGGGTCGACGCCACGTGCAGTTGCCGGGTCCGCAGCGACACCCGCCAGTCGATGCGGCGCAGCCGGTCCCCCGGCCCGAAGACCCGTACCCCGGCCAGTTCGCCGCCCTCCCCCGGCCGCCGCGAGCGGTGCGCGCCGACCAGCCCGGCGGCCCGGGGCATCGCCTCCACCGCCTCGAACGGTTCGGTCTTCGGGTAGACCCGCATCCGCACCGGTTCGGTGAGCACCGCGCGGGAGACCAGCAGCCCGTCGGCGGCGGCGGCGCGGGCACCGGCCGGGCCGATCGGGTGCCGCCCCCAGCGCAGCGCGGTGCCGGTCAGTTCCAGGTCGACGGCGGTGCCGCTGGACAGCGCCGTCACGAAGGGCCGGTCCATGCCACCGGAGCGGCTGACGTCCAACCCGATCCCGCCGAAGTCGGCCCGGCGTACCGACAGCCACGGCGAGACCCGGGTCCGGACCACCACCACGTCGTACGGCACGGTGTCCGGGTTGCCCACCGCCACCGCGCCGGCCAGGTCACCGCCCTCGACCAGTTGGGCGTCCTCGGCGGTGATCGCCAACTGCGGGGCGGCGGTCGGCCGGCGGCGCAGGGCGTACGCGGTGCCGAGCGCGAACGGGGTGGCCAGCACCACCAGGTCGACACGGCCGAGCAGCACGGCGGCGATCAGCAGCAATCCGGTGAGCAGCACCGCCCGGCCCAGCGCCCAGGTGGGCGACCAGCCCGCCGTCGGCTCCTGACGGTCCGGCACGACGATCAGCGCCCGGCCCGGCCGGCCGCGTAGCTGGGCAGCGCGCCGCTGGCCGGGGCCGGGGTCTGCTCCAGCACCTCGCCGACCACGAACGACGGGTCCACCCGGCGTAGCCACATCTCCGGACGCAACGTGATCCGGTGCGCCAGTGCGGGGGCGGCCACCTCCTTGACGTCCTCCGGCACCACGTAGTCCCGACCGGCGAAGACGGCCCGCACCCGGGCCAGCAGCAGCAACGCCAGCGAGCCCCGGGGGGATGCGCCGACCAGCACCGACGGGTGCTCCCGGGTGGCCGCGGTGAGGTCCACGATGTACCTGCCGACGGAGTCCTCCACCACCACGTCCTCCAGCGCGGCCTGCATGGCCCGCAGGGTTCCGGCGTCGACCACCGGTTCGATCTGCGCCTCCTCCCGGCGGCGGTCCATCCGGCGACGCAGCACCTCCCACTCCTCGTCGCGCTGCGGGTAGCCGAACGACACCCGCAGCAGGAACCGGTCGAGCTGCGCCTCCGGCAGCGGGTACGTCCCCTCGTACTCGATCGGGTTGGCGGTGGCCAGAACGTGGAACGGCTCGTCGAGCCGGTAGGTGACACCCTCGACGGAGACCTGCTTCTCCTGCATCGCCTCCAGCAACGCCGACTGGGTCTTCGGCGGGGTCCGGTTGATCTCGTCGGCGAGCAGCAGGTTGGTGAAGAGCGGGCCGGCCCGGAAGGAGAAGTCGCCGCTGCGCTGGTCGTAGAGGAACGAGCCGGTGACGTCGGCGGGCAGCAGGTCGGGGGTGAACTGGAGCCGGCGGAAATCCAACCCGAGGGCCTGGGCGAAGGACCGCGCGGTCAGCGTCTTGCCCAGGCCGGGCAGGTCCTCCAGCAGCACGTGCCCGCCGGCCAGGATGCCGGCGAGGACCAGTTCCAGGGCCTCCCGTTTGCCGACCACGACCGTGCCGACCGCGTCCAGCACCGCCCGGGCCAGGTGGCCGACCTCCGTGGCGGGAATGCTGCGGTCCACGTCGTTCATCAGATCTTCTCCAGTTCGGCGACGATCGCCGCGAGGTCGCGCGGCGACGGGGGACGGCGGGAGGGGGTGTCGAGGAAGCTCCACAGCGGCTCCCCGAGCAGGGCCCGCGCCCGGGTCGGGTCGGACTCCCGGGTCAGGCCGTGGCGTTGGCGCAGCCGCTCGTCGGCCAGTTCGCCGAGACGGGGCAGGATCCGCTCGGTGAACCGCTCCTGGTTGCCCGACGACCAGTCCAGCGGTCGTTCCCAGCCGTTGATCGCGGCCCGCAGCGCGTCCCGGGCCGCCCAGTTGTAGGCACCCGGTTCCTCCCCGGCGGGGGTCCGGGCACCGCTGCGGGGCGGGGGCGGCGGGGACAGCGCGGCGGTGACCCGGCGGACGGTGAGCACCGCCAGCACCCCGGCCACCACGATGCCGAGCGACAGTTGCAGGCCGACCGCGCGCAGCCCGACCACGACCACGGCGGTCACCCCGGCGGCGGTCAGCAGCAGCCGGAACAGCCAGCGCACGCGCCCGCCCCGGGCCCGACCGGACCGGGCCGGCGGCTCCTCCTCGAAACTGAACAGGTCGTCCAGACCGGCCGACTCGCTCACCCCGACACCCCGCCGGGTGCGTGGCGGGCGGTCACGCCGGCACCTGCGGGTCGGCCAGGGCGGCGAGTTCACCGCGCAGCCGGCGCAGCGCCCCCCGGGCCTGGTCCCGCATCCGCGCGTCGACGCTGCGGGTGGCGTAGCGGGCCTCGCGGTAGACGTGGGCGAAGCCGTCCAGCACGTCGGCGCTGGCGATCGCGGGCACCCCGGCCGCCGGGTCGCCGCGCAGCAGCCGGGTCACCAGGTCGGTCGGGGTGTCCCCGGTGAGCCTCGGCACGCCCGCCTCGGTGGCGGCCTCCTCCAGCCGGACCCAGCAGGCGATGACGGCCGTACGCGGGTCGGTGTCGGCGTCGTCCAACTCCTCCAGACCGGCGTCGAGCGCGGCCACCACCTCCCGCGCGGTGCCCTCGGCGGTACGTCGGGCCCGCGCCACCGGGACCGTCCGGGTGGTCCGCCGCAACGCGCCGCGCAGCAGGGTGAAGGCCAGGTAGCCGAGGGCGGCCAGGATCGCCGTGGCGAGCAGCACGATCGCGGCCGTGGCGATCCACTGCGGGACGCTCGGCCGGGTCTGCGCGGCCTCGGTACGCGGCTCGATCGGGATCGACGCGGCCGGCTCCGCCGTGGGGTAGTCCGGGACGTAGGGGATGTTGTCGGCGGCCGGCGGGATGCGGCTCGCGCCGATCGAGGAGTGTCCGGCGGCGAGCGCGGCGGCGAGCAGCAGCAGCGTCACCAGGGCGACGGGCCACCACCTGCGCAGTACGCCGAGGTCCATCGCCACCGTCCCACGCTGCTCAGTCCACCCCCGCGAGCTGTTTCGCCCGGGCGAACACATCGTCCAGCATCTGTGTGGTCAACCGCCCGGTGAAGGTGTTCTGCTGGCTGACGTGGTAGCAACCGAGCAGATCGGGAGCGGCCGACCCGGACCAGTGTGCCCCATGGCCGAAGACCGGTCGCGGGCTGGGCGGCCGGACGCCGTACACCTGGCGTAGCACCGGCCACCACGCCGCCCAGGCGAACGCGCCGAGCGCGACGACCACCCGCAGGGTGGGTCGGATCAGCGCCACCTCCCGGTGCACCCAGGGGGCGCAGGTGTCCCGCTCGGCCGGCGTGGGCTTGTTGTCCGGCGGGGCGCAGCGCACGGCGGCGAAGATCCGCACGCCGGCCAGGGTGAGACCGTCGTCGGCGGCGACGCTGGTGGGTTGGTTGGCCAGCCCGGCGCGGTGCAGGGCGGCGAAGAGCACGTCGCCGGAGCGGTCCCCGGTGAAGACCCGGCCGGTCCGGTTGCCCCCGTGCGCCGCCGGGGCCAGCCCGAGGATGGCGATCCGGGCCTCGGACGCCGGACCCGGCCCGGTGGCCGGCGGGCCCGCGCCACCGCGCCCGGCACGGTTGTCCGGGGCACCGAAGCCGGGCACCGGGCGACCCCAGTAGTCCTGGTCGCGGAACGCGGCCCGCCTGGTGCGGGCGACCTCCTCCCGCCAGTCGACCAGCCGGGGGCAGGCGAAGCAGTCGGTGATCGCGCCGTCGAGGTCGGCCAGGTCGGTCGCCCGCGCGGCGCGGGCGACCACCTCGGCGGGGGTACGGGACCCGGCCGGCCCGGGCACCGTCAACGCCCCCGCCCGTCGGCTGGCCGGTGCTCAGCCAAGCTTGGCCCGGAAGAGTTCGAGGGTACGGGCCCAGGCGGTGGCGGCGGCCCGCTGGTCGAAGTTCTCCGGCCGGTCCTCGTTGAAGAACGCGTGCGCGGTGCCCGGGTAGTCGTACGTCTGGCAGGTGCCGCCGGCGTTCTCCACGGCCCGGCGCACGGTCTGCACGCCGTCGGCGGCGGACAGGCCGTCGGCCTCGGAGCAGTGCACGACGGCCGCCTTGCCCGCGTAGTCGGTCCACTCGGCGGGCATCCCGTCCCACGGCAGCCGGGGATAGAAGGCGGCGGTGGCGACGATCCGCTCGGCCCGGGTGGCCGCCCACAGCGCCAGGCTGGCCCCGGCACAGAACCCGGCGCAGCCCACCTTGCCGGTCACCTCGGCCCGGCCGGCCAGGTATTCCGCCGCCACGGCGATGTCGGCCGCCGCCTCGTCCATCTGGGTGCTGTTGAGCATCTGCCGGGGCTCGCTCGGCTTGCTGGCCGGCTGGCCGTGCCGGAAGTCGGGGGCCAGCGCGACGAAGCCGGCGTCGGCGAACCGGTCCACCACCGAACGGATGTGCGGGACGAGGCCCCACCAGTCCTGGATGACGATGACCGCCGGGCTGGCCGTGCCGCTGGACGGTATCGCGAGATACCCCTCGCCGGTCCCCGCGTCACGGCGGTAACGCACCATCTCACCCATCGGCCCGTCCTCCTGTCGGTCAGTCATCGTTGGCTGGTCGCAGGGCGTTCCTACGTGTCGGTAGCCTGCCACGCCGTACGCGTGCCGGGAAGATGCCGGAACAGTGGCATATACCTCCCGTTCACCGGACGGTGGCATGCAACACGCCGACGGCGGCGCGGGATTCCCGCGCCGCCGACCGCGGATCGTCGTCCGGCCGGGCTATCCGTGCCCCGACCTGGCCGCTGGGCCTGCCGGTCAGGCCTTCTTGGTCAGGCCTTCTTGGTCAGGCAGAGCAGGTAGCCCTTGCCGCCCGGGGCGATGTTGTAGAAGACGTAGCCGTCCTCACCCTCCTTGATGTACTGCTCGCACGCCTTGCCGGTCTTGGCCTGCGCCTCGGTCTGCTCCTCCACCCGGCCGACCACGTTGTAGACGGCCTCGGTCGAGGTGCACGTGACCACCTTGGCGTCACTCACCGACTTCTCCTGCGTGCCGGTCACCTCCGGCAGCTCGGCGATGCAGTCGCCGGCCTTCGCCTCGGCCGTCTCGTCGGGGTTGAGGAAGTTGCCGATGGCGCTGGCGACGCCGAACTTCAGCGCCGCGATCACCAGGAAGGCGACGATCGCGCCGATGATGCCGAGCGCCTTCTTCGCGCCGCCACCCTTCGGCTCCTCCGGCTGTGCGGCGGGGGCCGGGGTGACCGACTCGGACTGGGCCACCTGCTCCGCCTGCGGCGCGGGGGACGATGCGACCTGCTCTGACACTGAATTTCCTTCCGAGGGGGGATGAGCAGACGACAACGTAGCGACGAAGATCAGCGCGTGCTGCCCCGTCCCCATCGTCCGTTCAGCCATTTCCCAGGAACGACAGGTCAACCGGTGGTGGTGGGCAGAGGCACCCCCGCCGACCTGGACACCGAGGGTGACCCGACCGGCACGGATGCGGTGGGCACCGGAGCGCCCGGTACGGTGGCCGTCGGCGTCACCTCCGGCCCGGTGGCCGTCGGCTCCGGACCGGGCCCGGTCGGCGTCGGCGACCCGCCGGACCCGGGCGGCAGCGGGACGGCGGCCGGCGGATGCGGCCGGAACGGCGCCTGCTGCGGGCAGTACGGGTAGGCGCGCTGCACCGGGTTGACGTCCGGCAGGGCGGGATCGTCGCAGGCCGGCCAGCCCAGCCGGATCGGGGTGCCGTTCTGGTCGAAGAGCCTGGCGTTCTCCACCAACCGCCCCTCGCTGTCGTAGACGTAGACGTCCTGCACCTCGTTGTAGGGGTTGTCCACCGAGGTCGACTCGTAGCCGTAGTCGTAGCCGGAGCGGGCGTGGTCGTCCACGTCCGCCACCGCGGCGACCGCGAACAGCGCCAGCACCGCCGAACTGGCGTGCAACGCCCAGCGCCGCCAGGACCGCAGCTCGTGGGTGCGTCGCCCCAACCAGACGGAGCCGTACAGCAGGCCGACGAACATCAGCAGGCCGACGAACCCGTGGCCGTCGAGCCGGGGCAGCAGGCCGAGCGGGCCGTCGGTGCTGATCGCGGTGAGCAGCATCGCGGCCAGGTAGGCGCGGGCCACCCACCACGCCGGGCGCAGCAGCCGCAGGAACTCCCCCGCCGTGTCGTGACCGAACACGGGGCCGAACCGGCTGTCGAGCCGGTCGATCCGGGCCCGGGCCCGCCCCAGCACGGTGGCGATCCGCCGTTCCAGCGCCCGCCGGCCGGCCGCCGGGTCACCCGCTCCGGCGGCGGCGCGCAGCTCCGCCGCGTACGCCTCGGGGGTGCCGAGCCGGTCGACCAGCGAACCGTCGGCCTCGGCGGCGACCTCGGCGAGGTGTTCCGGAAGGTCCTCGGTCAGCTCGTCGCGGGCCTGCGGTGGCAGGTCGGCAAGCGCCGCCCGCACCCGCTCGACGTAGTCCGTGATTTCCTGCCCAGTGACGGTCATGCCGCCATCCCCCGATCGTCGAGCAGTTGGTCCATCGTCGTGGCGAACGCGCGCCAGGTCTTGCCGGAGCGGGTGAGCTGGTCACGGCCGGCGGCGTTGAGCGCGTAGTACTTGCGGTGCGGGCCGGCCTCGCTCGGCACGACATAGGTGGTGAGCAGGCCGGCGGCGAAGAGCCGGCGCAGGGTGCCGTAGACCGAGGCGTCGCCCACCTCCTCCAGCCCGGCCTCGCGCAGCCGGCGCAGGATGTCGTAGCCGTAGCCGTCGGAATCCCGCAGCACGGCGAGCACGGCCAGGTCGAGCACACCCTTGAGCAGTTGTGTGGTGTCCACGCATCACACACTACTGCGCAGTGCGAAGTACTGTCAACAGCGCAGCAAGCGCGCCCCTCCCCAGCGGAAAGATCTCCTGCCAAGGCCCGTTCACCGCGCGATGTACGACTGACAGGGCTGCGGAGACGACATTCGTCCCCGCAGCCCTGCCCGGTCCAGCTACCTCAGGCGAGCAACCGCCGGCATCGGCCGAGCTGTGACGTCGACTCGCCCCACACCTGGACGAACGGACTCAGGGCCCCGCCCAGTTCCGACCAGGTGCCGCAGACGAACGCCATCACCGACGGACTCTGGAACCAGTAGCAGTGCGCACCGCCGGCGATCGGCACCGGCTGAAGGTCCTCATCAGCCGCCTCGGACAGCCGCGACACGGCCCGCGCCAGGCCCGACCGGTCGAGATGGAAGCGATCCTCCACCGGCAGACGGCCGGCGGCGTCGAACATCGCGTCGCACTCGATGAACGTATCCAGATCCGGGAACTCCACTACTCCCGCACCATCGATGCCGATCTCCACCTGACCGTCGGCCTTGACCGAACCGCCGGCAGGGCTTCCCGTTTCCAGCGCATAGAGGATCTCCAGTTCATCCTCCGCATCCTCGGGCTCACAGACCGGCGAGAACTGCACCGGCCCCTGAAAGAAGCCGCTGTCGTAGGTCAGCCCGCCGTAGCGGGACTGCACACCCTCCAACAGGCGCACGAAGTCCTCGTGCGGTCGGCCGTAGACCCGCTCGATCTCCTGGCTGAGCCGATCACCCACCAGGCCCCGGTCGAACGGGACCCGGTGCGCAGAGCTGCGCAGGAACTCCACCGCACGCTCGGACAGCCGACCGGGCGCTTCGAGGATGAACGCGTGCGAATCACCAGTCATGACGCACCTCTGTGGGCTATATCGAGCGCACTCATCAGTGGCCCGCAGGACACACAGGGATCCAGCCGCTTGCCGTGGAACTTGGTCCCGATGCGCTTGGAGTGGATTCCGACAGTAGTCACCGATTCTGGCACGGCACCGAGGTTCATCAACTTCGTGGCCCCACTGACCTCGCTACAGCCGCCATGGCGATGCCCACATGCGGTGAGCGCCGACATCATCCGTCCCGGTATCGGGCCTGGCGTTCCGGACGTCGTGTGGACCACGACCAGCAGCCCGGACGGCCGCACGCCGACACTCTCGCTGACAGTGCCAGGACGCTTGTTCCGGACGTTCTCGTCCTTGATCTTGTCGGCCATCGCCTTGAGTCGATCTTCCGCACCATCGTCAACCCCGCAACTGTCGTTGTGGACCAGGACCGGGGTGCCGCCGGCCACCACGTGGTACGTGTGGATGCCCTCGACGGTCAGGTTGTGGACCCGACGTTCCTGGGTGAACGCGCGTACCGCCTCGATCTGGACGTATGTCCCCGCCGAGGTGCGCAGCCACTGACCCGGTTCCAGCTCGGTGGCCGGCACCCACTTCTTGAGGTCGGCGACCCAGAAGGGGTGCCCGTCGGTGGCGATCACCGAGCCGGACTCGTCGCCCTGCGTACCGTCGGTGTCGACGGTCACCTCGACCAGGTTCTTGTGGCCCTCGCCGACGATCAGGCCGACCACCTTGCGGGACTCGGTCTGGCCGGTCTCCGGGTCGGTGGCGAGCACCTCGTCGCCGAGGGCGATGTCCTCGATCGCCCGGGTCGAGCCGTCGGCCAGCACCACCCGGGTGTCCGGGGTGAAGCTGTTGCCGATCTTGCAGGAACTTCCGGCCGACTCGGCGACGTCGTCGCCCTGCTTGGCCGCCGTGGCCGCTGCGTCGTCGGCCTGTTTCGCCGCCGCCGCTGCCGCCTCGTCCGCCTGTCTCGCCGCCAGCGCGGCGGCCTCGTCGGCCTGGGCCAGCACCCGCTGCGCCCACTTCATCTCGTCGAACCAGGACAGGACGGCCTTGCCGGCGCGCACCGCGGCCTCGCCGATCTTCTTGGCCTTGAATATCTTGCCCCAGGGAAGGGCACCTACCACCGCCATCGCGCAGGCGCCGATGTCGCCCTTCATCACGCAGTCGCGGATGTCGTTGATCCCCAGCACCTCCAGCAGGATCTGCCCACCGGCCTGGATGACGATGTCGAGGATCTTCTTCTCCTTGACCGACTTCGCCTTGTTGACCTCGTCCTGGCTCGGGCCACTCGGGGTCTTGGTGCCACCGGCCGGCGGGGTGGTGCCTGTCGACTTCGGCGGTGGGCCGGTGCCGGCGACGCCGCCGCCGTTGCCACTACAGTCGTCGTCGGCGCAGAACCGCAGGCCCGAGGCGTCCGAGAAGCTGACCGGCGAGTTGTTGGCGTAGGCGTACCCCTGCATCTGCTGGGGGTCGGTGAAGTCGACGATCGGGTCGACCGAGACGAACCGGCCGGTGCCCGGTTCGTACTCCCGGGCCCCGAGGTGGGTCAGCCCGGTGGACGAGTCGATGGTGCCGCCGACGAAGCCCTTTTGCCCTGGCCACACCGAAGGCTGGGTACCGCGGGCCTGGCCGTACGGGGTGAACTTGCGCCGGGTCGAGGCGAGGGTGCTCGCGTCGATGGTTTCCTGGGCCGTGCCGTGGTGGTCACCGATCAGGAAGTTCACCTTGTTGGACGGGGTCCGGACCGCGCCGACCCCCTGGTAGTACCGGGTGCCGGTGACCGAGGTGGTCGCCTTGGTCAGGGTCAGCTCGGTGCCGCCCAGATAGAGGGTGACCGTGGTCGGGTCCCGCCGGATCATCCGGTTGCCGTCGGCGTCGTAGAGGAACTCGGTGACCTTGGTGCCCTCGGTCACCTTCGCCAGGTGCCCCTCGTTGTCCCAGTCCAGGGTCTGTGCGGTTCCACCGATCTTCCGGCTGATCATGTTGCCGGCGTTGTCGTACAGGTACTCGTCGAGACGCTGGCCGCCGGGCAGGCCGGGGGTGGGCGAGCCGACGGTGTTCACCGTCCGCAGGGTGTGCGGCTGTGGCGTGCCCGCCGTCGGGTACGCGTAGGTGGCGGTGACGTCGTTGGCCGGGTTGCCCGAGGTGTCGTGCTGGACCTCGGTCTTCCGGTTGCTGGTGCCGTCGTGGAACGTGTACGAGTGCCAGTACGGGTCGGGTCCGCCGACGGTCGCCGCCGACGGGGTCTTCGCCGCGCAGTCGTCGTTGGCGGTCCATGCCTGCGTCATCCGGCGTAGGTGGTCGTAGCCGAAGCACTGGGTGTCGGTGGTCGTGCCCTGCTCGACGCCCTTGATCTTGGTGACGTTACCGATGGCGTCGTAGTCGTAGCTGATGTCGTCCAGCCGGGTCGGCGCGATGGCCCGGTCGACGATGGTCTGTGCCAGCCGGCGGGTGCCGTCCTGGTACTTGAAGGTCTGGTAGACCTCCTTGCCGACCGCCCCCATGGTGAGCCGCAGTGGCTCGCCGTACTCCGAGTAGGTGGTGGTTTGGAGGTATTTGCTCAGGCCGGTGACGCTGACCGGCATGTCCAGGCCGTTGTACCCGTAGCTGACCCGCTCCTCGGGCAGCCCGCCGGCGAGCGGGTAGGTGGTGGACTTCGGTAGGCCGGTGATGTCGGTGTAGCTCTGCGCGAAGCTGTAACTGCCGGCCAGGGCCCCCTCGCTGGTGGGGATGGTGTACTTCGTCCCGGTCGGTTGGTTGCGGACGTTGTAGCCGGTCACCTCGCTGACGTAGGCGTTGCTGCCGACCCAGCGGGTCGACGACGTCGGCTGCCCGATCTTCAGGGTGTCGTACGTCCACTGTGCGGCCAGGGTTCCGGTGGACGTGCCGTGCCGCAGCTCGGTCGGGCGACCCAGGTCGTCGTAGCCGTAGGTGAGGGTCTTCTGTCGGGCGTCGGTGGTGGAGACCAGCCGGTCGCCGTCGTCGAAGGTGCTGGTCGTGGTGCCCTTGTCGGGGTCGTCTGCGCTGGTCTGCCGGCCCCGCAGGTCGTAGCCGTACGTCCACTTGTTGCCGGTCGGGTCCTTGACCTCCTTGAGCCGGCCGAAGCGATCGTAGGAGTAGGTGGTCGCCTCGTATGCGCCGGTGGGCGTCTCCGCCTGGTACTGGCGCAGTTCGGCGAGGCGTCCCGTCCCGTTGGTGATCTTGGTGGTGGCGGTGCCGCCCTGTGGTGGGTCCACGTCGATCCGGTCACCCCGGTAAGTGGTGACCGTCCGCCACTTCTCGACGCCGAAGCTCTCGAAGATCTCGTTGGTCGGCCGGCCCATCCCGTCGAAGCGGTAGACCATCTGGCTCGGCACCAGGTTGTCGCCGACGTCGTCGAGCAGGGTCGCCGACGGTGCGGAGGAGTTGTAGTACGCCGCCCGCTTCTTCCAGGCCAGTCCCCGGGTGTCGTAGAAGACGTCGGTCAGCACCCGACCGCCACCGTTGGCCGGCTGCTGGGTCTGTCGCAGCCGCAGCATGCCGTCGTAGATCTCGTACCCGGTCCGGTACGAGCCGTCTTCCTTCAGCGTCTCGGTGGTCACCACCACCGGAGTGGACTGGGTCACCTGGTAGGTGAACCGGCTGTTCGGAGTGTCCGGGTAGGTGGCCTTGTCCCGGCCGGGCAGCCAGACCTTGGTGAGCCGGCCCAGCGGGTCGTAGCTCAGGTCGGTCCGTGCGCCGTTCGGGTCCACCTCCGCGACCGGGACCCCCCACGCCGGCTCAAGGTACTGAGTGGTCTTGTGCAGCTTCGGATTGATGGTGTCGACCTGGGTGACCAGGGCGTCCGCCGCCGGCAGGAAGGTGGTCTTCGTCGTCTTCCCGTAGACGTCGGTCGACTCGATGACCCGGCCGTAGTCGTCGTAGACCGACCGGCCGGTGACCGCGTAGCGCGGTCCCCCCGCCGGCCACTCCATCAACTCCTCGACCTGGGTGACGTTGCCCTCGGTCGGCGCCGCGCCGAGGGTGGTGGAGTCGTCGTAGTACATCCGGGTCTCGGAGATCACGTCGGCCGGGCGGGACGCAGGGGTGGCGCAGGAGACCGCCACCTTCTCCACCCGCTTGACCTTCGTCATCAGCCACTTGGTGGTGTTGCGGGTGTACTCGTGCCGGGTACAGCTGTCGTCGTCGGCGCGGGCCAGATCGCCCAGATCGCTGGTCTGGGTCGGGATGCCGTAGGCATCGAAGCTGTGCTGCACCTCGGTGCGCCGCCAGGTGCCGTCCGCCACCCGGGTCCGCGACTTCACGCTCGTCGTCTGGGTGACGTACGACTTCAACGCGCTGGTGCCGGGGCGGAGCCGGGTGGCGGTGGCGGCGCTGCGCCACGGGGTGTTCAGGGTGGCCGACTCGATCACCCCTCCGTCACCGGAGTAGTAGATCGATTCGCGGATCATGCCCTGGAACTCGGCCACGTCGGGCGTGGTTCCCTTCTCCGAGTCGGTGACCGAGGCGTCCCGGGTGCCGGTGGAGGTCTTGTCGCCGTCGAGGCCCTGGAAGTAGCGGGTCTCGGTCAGCGACAGGTTGTCCGGCGCCTTGCCCACCCGGGTCCGGACCCTGCCGTACCCGCGCCACTGGCTCCAGGTGCGGTGCGCGGCCTTGGTGAACTCACCGTCGTCGTAACCCCAGGCCGGGTCGAAGAACTCGTAGTTCGTCTCCTTCGGCACCTGGCCGCCCAGGCGGTCCTGCTCCACCACCTGGTTGACCACGTACTTGTGGAACCAGTCCAGCACCGGCTCGGTCTCACCCTCCGGCTGCCAGTAGGTCGGGTAGCAGCGCATGGTGTTGGTCTCGTTCGGCGCCGGCAGCACCACCGGGGTGAACCGGCTGCACTGCCGGGGCAGGTAGCCCACACCGATGGTCGAACCGGTCTCGGTGTCGATCCGGACCATCCGCTGCCGGGTGATCGCCGGAACGCCCTCCAAGCCGTCGACCCGGTTGGGCATCATCTGACCGGTGAACGTCACCGCCGGCATGCTCACGCTGCCCCCGACCTTGCCGGTCCGGGTGATCGAGGCGAGCCAGAGCGACGGGGTGGTGCCGTCCGCAGTCGTCGGGAACGCGTGGTTCAACGTCCACAGGTTGACGTCCCGGTACGCCGTCCCCGAGCGAACCTGGGTGGTGATCGAGGTCAGCCGCTTCCGGGTCCAGAACGTCGGCGAGAAGCGGTCGGTGCACGCCTCGTCCTTGACGCAGTTCTGGTCGACCGGGGTGTCCGGCCACCGGTTGGCGTTCGCCTTGGTGAACTTGCCCGACGCACAGTCGAAGTTGGCGTCCGGCAGGCAGCGCTCGTCGACCCCGAAGACCACCCGCGACGGGGCCGGCTTGGCGTACTCCTGGCCGTTACGCTGGCCGTACTCGATGCGGTTGAGGTAGCCGCCGCGCTCGTACTGCACCCCCGCGGTCTTGATGTTGCGGCCGTAGTAGTTGCTCTCCGGCGTGTAGTAGTACGCCATCGAGTTGCCGTTGGTGTCCACGACGTGGTCGAGATTCCATCGCCAGCCCTGCTGGCACCAGGCCGCGTCGAAGTTGGCGTTGTCGCAGGGCTCGTTCGGGTTGTTGCCGAAGACGGGAACCGTCCAGGTCGACTTCGTCTCCGGGCTGCCGTCGACGTAGTTGGGCAGCCGGTTGCGACCGAAGTAGTACTGGGTGCCGTCGGTGGTAGTGACGCGCCAGTACTCACCGTTGTTGTCGCCGTTGTTCGCACCGGTCAGCGCCTCGACCCGGGAACCGTCGTCCTCGGCGGTGCGCCAGCCGCCGGTGGTGTCGTCACGCACCAGCTCGGTGGTCCGGCCGTTGAGCGACAGGGTCACGTTGTTCGACGCCCAGCAGAGGTCACCGGTCTTGACCGTGTTGACCGCGTTGCCGCCCATGTCCTCGGCGCACGACTTGTAGCGGCGTTCGACGAAACCAGGCCAGTAGTCCCAGCCGTCACCGACCCAGGTGGGTTGGTTGTTGGTGGAGACCATCCGGCCGTCGACGCTGCTGGACGAGTACCCCAGGCCGATCGAGGGGCTCGGTCCGCCGAGCGACGACGGCAGTTCCATCGGGTACGACCAGGAGAAGTCACCGGCCGAACCGCCCGCCGACCAGGAGCCGCTGGGGCTCAGGCTGGTCGCCGAGTAGCTGCCGCCCGGCCCGGAGGCACCGGCCGCGGCGGCGAGCACCGTCGACGCCGCAGTTCGCTGGCCATCCGCCACACCAGCCAGGTCCACCTCGGCCACCAGGGTCGAAGTGGTGACGTCGTTACGGGTGGGCAGCACCGTGGTTCGGGCGCACTCGGCCCGTTCCGGAGTGGTCAGCGCACACGCCGGCAGCTGGACCAGGCGCAGCCGGGAGGCGTAGTCCGCGCCGTAAGCGGTGCGGAAGGCCCGGTAGTTCACCTCGACGGAGACCCGTCCGGCGGTGCCGTCCCCGCTGCCGACGCGGAACAACACCCCTCGTACTCCGGTCCGTTCGGTAGTCGCCCGGTCCTCGACCTGCACCCGTACCCTCGCCGGGATGTCCCTGCCCCGCGCCGTAGCACCGGCGGGCGGTCCGACCCGGATCGGGGCGCTCCCGGCGGCGGACCGGCCGGGGCCGGCCAGGTCGACGGTGCTGTCGGAGGCGGCCGGCCAGGTCGGCCGGGCCAGCGGCGGATCGAACTTCCTGACCCTGGGCGATGCCGCAGGCGTCGGTTGGCTGCGGCCGGGAACGGAGCGTTCCTTCTGCACCGCCGGCAGGTCCACCTCGACCGCCGCGCTGGCCTGCACCGGTGTGAGCGCGCTGGTCACCATGACCAGGCTCAGAATGCCGGCGACCCGTCTCAGGCCTCGGCGGACGGACAACCCGCGTCGTCTGGACGCGCGCAGCATGAATCGACCTGTGGCCATGATGGCCTCCCCCGTGCATGTGACGACCGACGATCGACGGCCGTGGTGTGACGGCTACCGTAGGCAACCGCGCCGCCATAGACAAGCAAGGATTTCTCACAGTCACCTCTTTGCCGGTGCTCGCCGCCATAAGTCCTCTTTGGGCTTCGTCGCGCCGGCCGTGAACTGCTTGTGCCCGGTGGATCGGCCTGGTTGACTCACGCCTCGCCGCCCGGGGCATCGACGACATCAACCGGGCCTACGGGGAGGTAACATGTCGTATCGACGAAGGCTGCCCAGATTCCTGGCCGCGCTCACCACCACCGCCACGGTCCTGACCGTGGGCGCTGTGGCACCGGCCTCGGCAGCACCCGCACCGAAACCCACCACCAGCGGCCGGTCCGCCAAGGCTCCAGCCGGTGATGCGGCGTGGTACACCACCGAGGCCGAGGCGATGGTCGCCGCCCGGCGCTCCGGCAAGCGCATCGAGGTCGACGCGCTGACCACCGAGACCCGGCAGATCTTCGCCAACCCGCACGGCACCTTCACCCTCGAACAGCGCGTCCGACCGGTCCGGGTGAAGCGGATCAACAGGTGGGTGCCGGTCGACCCGACGCTGCGCTTCGGTGCCGGTGGCCGGGTCACGCCGCGTGCCACCAAGGTCGGGTTGAGCTTCTCCGGCGGCGGGGACACCGTCCTGGCCAGGGTCGTCCGCGACGGCAGGGAACTGGAGTTCGGCTGGGACAAGCCGTTGCCCCGGCCCACCCTGGACGGGGACACCGCCACCTACCCGAACGTGCTGCCCGACGTCGACCTGGTGGTCAAGGCGGACGTGGAGGGCTTCTCCGAGGTCTTCGTTGTTCACACACCCGAGGCGGCGTCGAATCCCGCCCTCACGACCGCCGACTTCGCGCTCCGCACCAAGGGGCTCAACGTCACCACCGACGTGGCCGGCAACATCAAGGCACTCGACGCCGACGGCCGGATGGTGCTCACCGCGCCGACACCCCGGATGTGGGACAGCGGTGGCACGGCGGAACCAGGGCTGTCGGCCGGTGAACGGACGTTCCAGAGCAACCTGGGTGCCCGCCAGGCGGCGATGAAGCCGACCATCCGCAACGGGACGCTCTCGATCACCCCCGACCGGGCGATGCTCCGGGCGGCCGACACCCGCTACCCGGTCTACCTGGACCCGAGCCTGGTCAGCGGCAGCCGGTTGGCCTGGACCTCGGTCTGGAAGTCCTTCCCGAACTCGAAGTACTGGAACTCCAGCGACATCGCCCGGGTCGGCTACTCACAGACCGACAACCTGACCAACCGCTCGTTCTTCCGCATGGACACCAGCCGGGTCAAGGGCAAGAACATCATCCGGGCAACCTTCCAGGCGTACGAGACCCACTCGTGGTCCTGCAACGCACGGTCGGTGGAGTTGTGGCGCACCGGCGCGATCAGCTCGGCGACCACCTGGAACAGCCAGCCCAGTTGGATCGCCAAGCTCGACACCGTCAACGTGGCACGCGGTTACAGCTCCTCCTGCCCGGACGGCGGGGTCGACTTCGACGCCACCGCAGGGGTGCGGACGGCGGCGGCGGCCAAGGCCGGCGACGTCACACTGGGCCTGCGGGCCACCAGCGAG
This sequence comes from Micromonospora humidisoli, assembly GCF_016900955.1. Lineage (NCBI taxonomy): Bacteria > Bacillati > Actinomycetota > Actinomycetes > Micromonosporales > Micromonosporaceae > Micromonospora > Micromonospora humidisoli. The sequence continues at coordinate 151,509 of NZ_JAFEUO010000001.1, read as the reverse complement.
ACCGACACCTTGGCCTGGAAGAAGTTCCGCAACAATCCGACGCTGAGCATCGAGTACAACTCGACGCCGTCGGTGCCGACCGCGCTCAGCACCAGCCCCGGCACCCCCTGCACCGGCGGCAAGCTCGGCAACACCGACGTCTACCTGCGGGCCACGCCGAGCGACGCCGACGGCGGCAACGTCGTCGGCGAGTTCAGCCTCTGGCCCACCGGCGGGGCCACCACCGTGCGCAACGTGACCGTCTCCAGCGGAGTCCAGGCGCGGACGCTGTTCCTCAAGAGCAGCCTGACCGACGGCGTGACCTACAACTGGAGGGTCCGCACCAAGGACAGCGACGGCGCGGCATCCGGCTACAGCGCCACCTGCTCGTTCACCGTCGACAAGACGCTGCCCACCGCGGACGTGGACGTCACCTCGACGCAGTATCCCGCCCAAGACCCGGCAGGCACCATCGTCAGCACGGTGCCCGCCGGCATTCCCGGCCAGTTCACCATCAACGCCAAGGGCAACACGGATGTCATCGGCTTCTACGTGGGCATCGACACCGACACGCCGAGCCGGTACGTCGCCGCGAACACGCCTGGCGGTACCGCGACCGTCACCATGACCCCGACCCGCAGCGGGCCGGGTTTCGTCGCCGTCAAGACCTGGGACGGGGTGAACCCGTCCGCGTCGGTCGACACCGACCACGCCTTCTTCGCCACCGCCCCGGCCGGTCCGCAGGCCGGCCGAAACGACCTCAACACCGACGGCCACGGCGACCTGATCGGCCGCAACGCCAACGGCGACCTCTGCCTCTACCTGGGCAACGGCGCGGGTGGCTTCATCGACGGCAGCGCCTGCTCGGTGAAGATCGACAGCAACCGCAGTGGTTGGCTGCACGTCGTCCGCCCCGGCGACTGGGACGGGGACGGGTGGACCGACCTGGTGGCCGTGGAGGCGGACGGCGACCTGGTCTACTTCACCGGCAACGGCTCGGGCGGCTTCCTCCCCGACGCCAACGACGTGATCATCGACTGGGACGCCGACGACAACCCGATCCGGACCACCGGCTGGAACCAGTACAACCTGGTCGTCGCCCCCGGAGACTGGGACGGCGACGGGTATCCCGACCTGATCGCCCGCAAGTCCACCGGGGAGATCGTCCTGCACCGGGGCAACGGCTTCGGCGGCTGGGCCGACGACGCCGCACCGGTCCGCCTGGGCTGGGGCATCTGGCAGGGCTTCGACAGCATCGTCGCCCCCGGCGACGTCGACGGTGACGGAAAGGCCGATCTCTTCGCCCGTAAGGCCAACGGCGAGCTGACCCTGTTCCGGGGCAACGGCAAGGCGGGATTCCGCAGCCCGGGTGGGGTCAGGTACGGCGTCTGGCAGACCGGGGTGAACGTCCGCGCAGCGAACGCCACCTGCGACGCCTCCCCCTCGGTCGCCAACTGTCCCACGGTCGTCGACACGCTCAATCCCGGTGACCTGATCCTGCCGATCTGCCAGAAGCGGGGCGAGTACGTCGGCGGCAACCCGTACTGGGTGTACGGGACCACGCCCCGCGGCAAGACCGGATGGGTGCACGGGTACAACATCGACTACACCGAGAACCAGTTGCCCGACGTGCCGAACTGCGCGCGACCGGCACAGACCACCTACACGGTGTGGACCGACGGCGTGATCGTCACCGCCACCAACGCCACCTGCGAGGGGGCACCGAGCACCACCAACTGCGCCACCGTGATCGATACGCTGTTCACCGGGTCGATGTTCACGCCGATCTGCCAGCGCACCGGGCAGACCGTCAGCGGCAACCCGTACTGGGTCTACGGAATCAGTTCCAACGGTCAGACGGGCTGGATGCCGGCCTGGTGGATGGACTATCCCGACAACCGGCTGCCCAACCTGGCGCTCTGCGCCAACTACAACGGTTCGTCCGTGGGGACCGGGTGGAGCACCTACAGCGCGGGTCTGTTCGCCGCCGGTGACTTCAACGACGACGGCCGCAACGACCTGATGGGCGTCAAGTCCACCGGGGACCTGCACGTCTACTACGGCACCGGCAACGGCACGAACCTGTTCAGCAACGGCAACGGCGGCACCAAGATCGGTACTGGCTGGAACGGCTTCAACAAGGTCTTCTGACCGACCGGCGAACCGGTGGGGCCGCTCGTCGAGTGGCCCCACCGGCGTCGTCAGACGGGTTGCTGGCTCCAGGCGATGCCGTCGAGGATGTCGTGTTCGGAGGCGACCACCGAGGACATCCCGGCCCGCTCCATGATCACCTTGAGCACCAGCGCGCCCGCCCCGATCACGTCCGCCCGACCCGGGTGCATCACCGGGATCGCCAGCCGCTGCGCGGCGGTCCGGCCCAGCAGGTCGGCGGTCACCCCGGCCACCCGCTCGTACGGCACCCGGGCGTGGTGGATGCGCTCGGGGTCGTACTCCTTCAGGTCCTGGGCGATGGCGACGACGGTGGTGACCGAACCGGCGAGCCCGACCAGCGTGGCGGCCTCCCGGCCGGGGACGGCGGCGAGCGCCCGGTCGACGGCGGCGGCGATGTCGGCCTGCGCGGCGGCGACCTCGTCGGCGGTCGGCGGGTCGCCGTGCAGATGCCGTTCGGTCATCCGGACGCAGCCGATGTCCACCGAGATGGCCGCCTGCACCCCACCGTCACGGGTGCCCACCACGAACTCGGTCGAGCCACCGCCGATGTCGACCACCAGGTACGGCGGCTCCGCGTCGGCGGGCAGCCCCCGCACCGCGCCGGTGAACGACAGCCGGGCCTCCTCGTCGCCGCTGACCACCTCGGGCGCGACCCCGAGGGTCCGCTCCACCATGGTCCGGAAATCGGCCGCGTTGCTGGCGTCCCGGGACGCCGAGGTGGCGCACATCCGCACCCGGTCGACGCCCAGCTTGTCGATCTCGGCGGCGTACCCGGCCAGCGCCACCCGGGTCCGTTCGATCGCCTCGGGGGCCAGCCGGCCGGTGCGGTCGACGCCCTGTCCGAGCCGGACGATCTCCATCCGACGGGCCAGGTCGACAAGCGGGGCCTGCGGCCCGGCCGACGGGTCGGGCAGGTCGGCGACCAGCAGACGGATGGAGTTGGTCCCGCAGTCGATGGCGGCCACACGCGTCGTCACGGCAGCAACCCTACGGCAGCCGCCCGCCGCCCACGGCGGCACCGACCGCGCCCACGCAACCCCCGACCACGCACGACGGCACCGACCACGCCCGCCCAGCCGCCGTGCGGCACCGCCCGGCGGTGGTCACCGACGCCGGGAGAGCCGTCGCAGCAGCAGCCACGGCGCCCAGGCCAGCACGGCGAGCAGCACCAGCAGCGCCACCAGCGGCGCGCGCCACCACGGGTCCACGGTCGCCGGTGGCGGGTCGGCGGGCGCGGAGACCCATGGGCGGGCGGTCTTCGACCAGGCCAGGAAGGCGTCGCCGATCGGGAGCAGGCCGAAGGCGTACCGGCGGGTGTGCGGGGTGTCCAGCGGGAAGCCGACCAGTTCGCCGTAGTTGGCCAGCGCCCCGGCCAGCGCGTCGTCGCCCTGCACCTGGGCCGCCCCGAGGGTCACCACGGTGGCCGAGAAGCTCACCCCGAGCGGCAGCGGCCCCGAGTCGACGTCACCCGGGCCGTCCAGGCCGCGCGGGTACTCCCGCACGGCCGGGCCGAGCCCCAGCGGGGACACCACGAACCCGGTGCGGAAGCGCAGGTACTGGTCGCGGGCGAAGGTCGGGTCGATCTCCGGCAGGAACCGCTGGATGACACTCTGCGAGGTGCCCCGGGCCACCTCGGCCGGCGCGCCGCTGCCCGGGTCGACCCGGTGCGGCAGCAGGCCGGTACGCGGGTCGAGCCGCTGGCGTACGCCGTCCAGCCAGCGTGCCGTGGTCCGGTCGAACCGGGGCGGCAGGAGGTGGTCGTGCAGCCGCAGCGAGGCCACCGCCACCGTCGAGTCGACCGGCCACGCCTGCCCCGGGTAGGCGGCGAGGTACGGCGTGGCCGAGGCGTCGAACGCGGCGGCCAGCGTCGCCGACGTCTCGGCGAACCGGCGTACCTCGGCCGGGTCCCGCCCCGACGTCGGTTGCAGGGCGAGCACCCCGCCGCGCAGCCAGTTCGTCCAACCGGCGTGGAAGACGCCGTACGCCGGGGTCAGGTCGGGGCTGAACGGGGCCGTGCCGGCCGGGGACTCCAGCCGGGCCAGCGCCCACCGGGCCTCCCGCAGCGCCTCGTCGCGCTCCTGCGGTGGTCGCCGCAGGCCGGTCTCCACCCGGGCCAGCCCGTACAGCGCGTGGGCGAAGAACCAGCCCTCCGGGAACATCGCCTGGGCGTCCTCGCCGGCACCGTCGTCCAGTTCGGCGCGCAGGTAGTCGAGTTGCCGGTCCACCCCGGGCGGCTGGCGGTCGACGCCACCGGTCGCCGGGGCGATCAGCCGGGCCACGCCCACCAGCGCGAACAGGGTCACCAGGGCGGCGGGCACCGCAACCAACCGACGCAGGATCGTCACCGGCCCAGGGTGCCGGGCCGGGTCAAGACCGGGCCGGGTCCCGGCGCGCCGCCGGGCAGCAGCACCGGGCCCGGTCCCGCCCGACGGTTAGAGGCGCAGCAGCATCCGGGTGTTGCCCAGGGTGTTCGGCTTGACCCGTTCCAGGTCGAGGAACTCGGCGACGCCCTCGTCGTAGGAGCGCAGCAGTTGCTCGTAGACGGGCTGCGGCACCGGGGCGCCGTCGATCTCGGTGAACCCGAACGCGCCGAAGAACGCCGTCTCGAAGGTGAGCACGAAGATCCGGGCGATGCCCAGTTCCCGGGCGGCGTCGATCAGCTCGGTGACGATCCGGTGGCCGAGCCGCCGCCCCCGGCAGGCCGGGTCGACGGCCACGGTGCGGATCTCGGCGAGGTCCTCCCACATCACGTGCAGCGCGCCGCAGCCGACCACCCGCCCGTCGGCGGTCACCGCGACCCGGAACTCCTGCACGTCCTCGTAGAGGGTGACGGTGGCCTTGCTGAGCAGCCGCCGGTCGTCGGTGTAGGTGTCGACCAGCCGGCGGATGCCGCGTACGTCGCCGGTGCGGGCCCGGCGTACCACGATCTCGTCGGTCATCTCACTGCGCCGTCGGCACGTCCACGCACGGCCCGGCCGTCCACCACTTCTCCACCAGGGCGAGCGTCTCGTCGCCGAACGGGTTGACGCCGGGCCCGACGCCGAGCGCGTGGCCCACGTGCACGTGCAGGCACTTCACCCGGCCGGGCATCCCCCCGGCGGAGATGCCGGCGATCTCCGGCACCTCGCCGATCGCGGCCCGGCGGGCCAGGTAGTCCTCGTGCGCGGCCCGGTACCGGTCGGCCAGTTCCGGGTCGTCGGCGAGCCGCTCGGCCATCTCCTTCATCAGCCCGGCCGACTCCAGCCGGCTGCACGCCGCCGTCGCCCGGGGGCAGGTCAGGTAGAACAGCGTCGGGAAGGGGGTGCCGTCGGCCAGCCGGGGCGTCGTCTGCACCACGTCGGGCAGGCCGCACGGGCAGCGGTGGGCCACCGCCCGGGTGCCCCGGGGCGGGCGGCCGAGCTGCGCGGCCACCGCGGCCAGGTCGGCCTCGGTGGCCGGTTGGTGCTCCGGCGGGGGTACGGAGTCCGCCGCCGGCTCCTGCGGTGGTACGACAGTCACGGTGCCCATCTCTCGTTCGGTACGCGGGTGCTGCTCACTGGTCGGCGGCTTCGCCGTTCGCCGCCCGGACGCTCGACCACAGGGTGTCGTACCAGGGGACGGGGGCCTTGGGCGCGGCTGGCGGCCGACCGCCGTTGGCGTCGCGGGCCGCTCCGTCGGCGTCGTTGAGCACGATCACCGGCGTCTCGCCCGGGGCCACCATGTAGAACCGTTCCCGCGCTTTGATCTTGATGTATTCGGGGTCCTGCCACTTCGCCGCCTGGGCGGACAGCTCGGCGATCTGCGCGCGTTGGGCGGCCTGGCTGGCCTCCATCCGCTCGATGTCGACCTGCTGGTCGAGGTAGACCCGGACCGGGTAGGTGTAGGCCAGGGCGAGCGCGAGCAGCACCGCGAACAGGACGGTGGCCCGCCCGGTGAACCGTCGGGGGTGGGGTGCGGTGAGCCGCCGGATGGTGCCGCCGGCCGCCGTCCGGCGCGCCGCCGCCGGGCGGTTCGCCGACCGGACGCCGTCGACGCCGCGCGAGCGGGCCGCGGTGGTCCGCGTCTCGGCACGGACCCCGCCGTCGCGCACCGGCGTGCGGGCACCCCGGGCCCCGCCCGGCCGACCGGTCGGCCGGCGGGCCGGGCGCTGGCCACCCGGTGTGCGGCGCTGCTGCATCGTCACACCCCTCCCCCCGAGGTTCGCCCGGGTCAGGCCGAACGGTAACGCGGGAACGCGCCGACGCCGGCGTACCGCGCCGCGTCGCCCAGCTCCTCCTCGATCCGCAGGAGCTGGTTGTACTTGGCGACCCGGTCGGACCGGGCCGGGGCACCGGTCTTGATCTGGCCGCAGCCGGTGGCCACGGCCAGGTCGGCGATGGTGGTGTCCTCGGTCTCGCCGGAGCGGTGGCTCATCATGCACTTGAAGCCGGCCCGGTGGGCCAGGTCGACGGCGTCCAGCGTCTCGGTCAGCGAGCCGATCTGGTTGACCTTGACGAGCACCGCGTTGGCGGCCTTCTCGGTGATGCCCCGGGCGATGCGCTGCGGGTTGGTGACGAACAGGTCGTCGCCGACGATCTGGATCCGGTCGCCGACGGCGGCGGTCAGGGTGGCCCAGCCGCTCCAGTCGTCCTCGGCCAGCGGGTCCTCGATGGAGACGATCGGGTAGTCGCCGATGAGCTTGGTGTAGTAGTTGCTCATCTCCTCGGCGCTCTTGGCCGCGCTCTCGAACGTGTAGGTGCCGTTGTCGAAGAACTCGGTGGCGGCCACGTCGAGGGCGAAGACGATGTCGGTGCCCAGCCGGTAGCCGGCCTTCTCGACCGCCTCGGCGATCAGGTCCAGCGCGGCGGCGTTGCTGGGCAGGTTGGGGGCGAAGCCGCCCTCGTCACCCAGGCCGGTGGAGAGCTCCTTCTTCTTGAGCACCGACTTCAGCGCGTGGTAGACCTCGGCCCCGGAGCGCAGCGCCTCCCGGAAGCTGGGTGCCCCGATCGGCGCGATCATGAATTCCTGCACGTCGACGTTCGAGTCGGCGTGCGCCCCACCGTTGAGGATGTTCATCATCGGCACCGGCAGCAGGTGGGCGTTGGGGCCGCCCAGGTAGCGGAACAGGCTCAGCTCGGCGCTGCCGGCCGCGGCCTTGGCCACCGCCAGCGAGACCCCGAGGATCGCGTTCGCGCCCAGCTCGCCCTTGTTGTCGGAGCCGTCGAGGTCGAGCATCTTCTGGTCGATCAGCCGCTGCTCGCTGGCCTCGTAGCCGATGAGCTGGTCGACGATCTTGTCCTCGATGTTGGCGACCGCGTTCTCGACGCCCTTGCCCAGGTAGCGGCCCTTGTCACCGTCGCGCAGTTCGACCGCTTCGAAGGCGCCGGTGGAGGCGCCGGAGGGTACGGCGGCGCGGGCGATCGTGCCGTCGTCCAGCCCTACCTCGACCTCGACCGTGGGGTTGCCCCGCGAGTCGAGAATCTCCCGGGCGACGATTCCCTCGATGGTTGCCACTGAGTCGCTCCTCGTTCGTGTGTGCGAATCCGGTTCGGGCCGCGACGGTGCGGCTGAGGCAGGTGTGTTGAACGCAGCGTATCGGGCGGCGTCCGGCCGCACGGCGTCCGGGGACACGTAGCCCACCCCTAATCGGTACGCCGAGACGGACATTCCCGGATTCTCACCCCTGAACCGGCAACCGGTTTGCGCCGGGTGGACCCGATCGACCACGCTGGTCGCCATGCCCGCCGTCTCGACCACCCTCCGCGTGCTCGCCGTGTCGGTCATCGCGTCGCTCACCGTCACCGGCTGTCAGACCCTCGACGACGCCGGGCGTACCCTCGGCCGCGCCGATCTGATCAACGATCTCGCCACCCGGCTCGACGAGTCGCTGGTGCGGACCTGGACCGCCGAGTACCGGCTCGCCGGTGGTCGGGACTTCACCATCGCCCAGACGAAGGAGCCGGCCCGGTCCGCGTACACCTGGACGGCCGGCAAGATCACCGTCTCCGAGCAGGCCATCACCAGGTGCGCGACCACCGCCGGGCGGACCACCTGCACGGTCGAGCCGCCGGTGCTGATGTCCGGCAAGGCCGCCGTGCCGCTGTTCACCGAGGCCCGCAAGGCCGGACTGGTCACCCCGCCGGCGGTGATCGGCCTGCTCACCGAGGCCGCCCTCGACCCGGCGGCCCAGGTCAAGCAGACCGACACCACGATCACCGGGCACCACGCCACCTGTGTCGAGGTCCGCCGGGCCGCCGGGAACTTCGACACCTGCGTCACCAGCGAGGGTGTGCTCGGCAGCTTCACCGGGGTCCTCGACGGCCAACCCGTCGAGTTGACCCTGGACCGTTACACCGACTCGGTGACACCGACAGCGTTCGACCTGCCCGCCGGCGCCGGGGTGACCGACCGCCGGCCGGCGACGTCGTGACCGTCCCTCCACCCGCAGACCCCACCCCCGCCGCCGACCCGTCGCCCGCGCCCGGCGACCTGGGCCTGCTGGTGGCCGGCCACCGGCTCCTCACCACCCCCGACGGGGGCCTGCCCCGGGTCGGCGAGCTGCCGGACGGGACCGGCTGGGTGCCGGTGGGCACGCTGGACGGGGTGCCGGCCTGGGCGGCGGCGGCACCGGACGAGGCGACCCGACCGGCCGGGCGCTGGCGCAGTTGGCGGGCGCTCGCCGCCGAGCTGCCCGAACCGCTCGCCACGCTCGCCGGGCGGGCGGTGGCCGTGGTCACCTTCCGGCGTACCCACCGCTGGTGCGGGGCCTGCCGGGCGGAACTGGCCGACCTGCCCGGCGGGACGGCCCGGCGCTGCCCCGCCTGCGACCTGTACGTGCCGCTGCGGCTCTCCCCGGCGGTGCTGGCGGCGATCACCCGTCCGGGGCCGGCCGGCGGCCCCACCGAGCTGCTGCTGGTGCGGCACGCGTCCGGCCCGACCGGGCTGTGGGCGCTGGTCGCCGGCTTCGTCGAGGCCGGCGAGTCGTTGGAGACGGCGGTCCGCCGCGAGGTCACCGAGGAGGTGGGGCTGGCCCTGGGCAGCGTCGACTACTTCGGCAGCCAGCCCTGGGCGATCTCCGGGCCGGGGGTGCTGCTCGCCGGCTTCTTCGCCACCGCCGCCGACCCCACCGCCGAGCCGGAGGTGGACGGGCGGGAGCTGGTGCGGGCCCGCTGGTTCCCGGTGGACGCACTGCCGGCCGAGCTGCCACCGGCGTACTCGATCTCCCGCTGGCTCGTCGACGCGGTCGTGGCCCGGGGCTGAACCCGGGCCGGCTCAGACGCCGAGCAGGGTACGCAGGTGGCGTGGCGGCGGGCAGTCGTGGGCGAGCATCGCGTCGTGCCACCCGCGCAGCGGCACCCCGGCCGGGCGGGCGGCGGCGATGTCGGCCAGCTCGCTGTAGCCGACGAAGTACGTGGAGAGCTGGGTCGAGGTGAGCAGCGCCCGCCGCCACTTGCCGGCCGCCTCACCCTCCTCCTGGAAGCCGCGTTCGGTCATCAACGCCAACGCGTCCGCCTCGGTCATCCCGTCACAGTGGACCAGCTGGTCGAGCAGCGCGTTGATGGTCATCCGCAGCTGCATCTTGAGCTGCTGGAGGCGGACCGGCAGGCCACCGAAGCCGAGGCCGGCCATCAGCTCCTCGGTGTAGACCGCCCAGCCCTCGATGAACACCCCCGACTCGGTCAGCGCCCGGACCCGGGTGGGCCCGGCGTACCGGCGGGCGTGGGCGAGCTGGAGGAAGTGCCCCGGCATCGCCTCGTGCACGGTCAGGTTGCGGATCATGTGGTTGTTGTACTCCCGGTAGAACGAGTCGACCCGGTGTGCGGGCCAGTCCGCCGGGGTGGGCGCGATGCAGTAGAAGGTGGGCAGGTCGGCCGGCTCCAGCGGGCCGGGCGAGTCGCAGTAGGCCACCGCGACGCCCCGGGCGAACTCCGGCATCTCCTGGATCACGCACGGGTCGTCGACCAGGCTGACCAGGTCGTGCGCCCGGACGAAGTCGACGGCCTCGTCGAGGGTGACCGAGGCGAGGTCCACGATGGAGTGGTCGTCGGGGTGCTCGGCGGCGAGCAGGTCCAGCGCCCGGCGTACCGTCTCGTCGTCGGACGGGCCACCGACCAGCTCGACGGCGGCGGCGCGGATCTCGGCGGTGACCCGGTCCAGGTTGGCCCAGGCGCGGCGCTGCACTTCGGCCGCGCCCAGCTCGGTGTCGAGGGTGTGCCAGAGCCGGGCCTCCCAGCGGCGGCGGCCCAGCCGGGGGTCGCGGCCCGGCCCGGCGTCGGCGGCCAGCCCGGCGCGCAGCCAGCCGACGAACTCGTCGAGCGCGGCGATCGCCGCCGACGCCGCCGGCTGCACCGTGCCGGCCAGCGCGGGGGCCTGGGCGAGCAGCAGCGGCACCTCGTCGCGGATCAGCGCGGCGCTGCCGGCGAACTGCCCGACCGCCGTCTCGGCGTGCACCCGGGGCATGTCCCGCAGCGTCGCCCGTGCGGTCGCCAACGCGTCGGGTACGGCGGTCAGCCGCCCCACCAGGTGCGCCAGCCGCTGCTCCACCGGCGCGTACGGGCGGGCGAGCAGGGCGTGCAGCAGCGGGCCGGGGTTGTGCACCAACGGGTCCCACTCGAAGGCCCGGATCTCGCTGCGCTCGAACAGTTCCCGGTCGACCAGGGCGGCGAGCAGCGCGTGGTCGACCTGTTCCTCGACGTCGAGCGAGTCCGCGTCGACCTCGGCGAGCGCGTCGGCGGCCTCGCGCAGCATCGCCTGGTCGGCGGCGACCGCCGGGGCGGACAGGTCGGGCAGCCGGTCGTCATAGCGGTGGTCACCGGCCGACGTGGCGAACCCGGGTCGGCTCTCCAGCACGGCCTCGACGATCCGCTCCGCCAGCGGCACGAATTCACCCATCCCCCGACCCTACCCACCCCACCGGCCCCCACCGGCCGCGCGCCGGCCGCCCACCGGCCGCGCGCCGACCCCGTCGATCAAGAGGTTCGCGTCACCGCAGCGTGCGGGGATGACGCATACCTCTTGATCAACTCGACGGAGTGGGGGGTTCGGTGGTGCGGAGGGTGTGGGTGTGCGCCAGGGTGGTGCGGCGCAGGGCGGCCTCGGGGTCCAGGCCGGCGTGGCGGGCCTCGGCGACCAGGGCCAGCAGGGTGGCGCCGAGGCGGGACTCCGGGTCGGGCTGGGTGTCGGGGGACGGCGGCGGCACGGTCAGGCCGGCCCGGCCGGCGCGGTCCAGCACCTTGGCCGCCAGGGCCAGGGCGGGCTGGCTCAGGGCGATGCCGTCGAGCACCGACGCGCGGGCCTTCTCGGCCTGCTTGATCCGCTCCCAGTTCGCCTCGATCTCGGCCAGCGAACCCGCCTGCGCACCGGAGAAGACGTGCGGGTTGCGGCGGACCATCTTGTCGACCAGGGTGCCGGCTACGTCGTCGACGCTCCACCGCTCGTCCTCGGGCAGGTTCTCCGCGAGGCGGGCGTGCAGCAGCACCTGGAGCAGCACGTCGCCCAACTCCTCGCGCAGCGCGTCGGTGTCGCCGTCGCTGATCGCGTCGTACGCCTCGTAGCACTCCTCGATCAGGAAGCCGGCGAGGCTGCGGTGGGTCTGCGCCCGCTTCCACGGGTCGCCGCCCGGCGAGGCGAGCCGGTCCATCACCTCGACCGCGTCGAGCAGCCGGGCCCCCGGCGGGTCCCACGAGCCGTACATCAGCTCCAGCTCGGCCAGCCCCGGCTGGCGGGCCAGCCGTAGGCCCAGCTCCCGGGCCAGGGACTCGTCGCCGGTCGGGCCGGCCAGCCAGACCGCCGTACCGTGCGCCGCCGCCGCGTCGAGCAGCGCGTCGCCGGCCCCGGCGGGGACGACGGTGACCGGCACGCCGGCCGCGCGTACCGCCGTGACCTGGGCGCTCTCCGCGCCGGTCAGCACCGGCGCGGCGCGCAGCGTGTCCCAGGCGGCGACGGTCAGCAGACCGGCCGGCAACCGGGGCGAGGTGACCAGCAGGACGATCCGGTCGGACATGCTCAGGAGGCCGCCGGCCCCTGCTCCGGGGTCGGGCTGGCGACCGGCTCGGGGGTCGACACGTCGGTCACCGGGCCACTCGCGTCGATGTACGGCAGCGCGTAGAAGACCAGCTCCTGGCCCTTGTTGACCCAGGCGGGGACGCCGAGCGGCCGGTAGCGGGGGTTGACCTCGACGTCGACCTTGTCGGCCTGCTCGCCCAGCGCGGCGCTCAACGCCGACGAGCTGCGGACGAAACCGCCGTCGCCGAAGAGCTGCCGCACCTGCGCCACCGACAGCCCCTTGTCGATGCCGCCGGTCTTCTCGATCGCGTGGTAGACCGCCATCACCGACTCGTCGCTCAGGTCGGCCGGCGGCAACTGCTGGCTGAGCACCACGAACAGGTCGGCCCACTCGCCCCACAGCTTCGCGAACTCCGCCTGCGGCGGCATCTGGAGCTGCTGGGCCAGCTGGTCCGGGGTGATCTGGTCGGGGACCTGGAGGTTCTTCTCGGCCGCGACCCGCTTGCCCAGGTCGATGCTGACCAGTAGGTTCACCACGTCCTGCCGGGTCAGCCCGGCCCGCAACTGCTCCGGGCCGGGAGTCTGGCCGGACTGGGCCGCGCTCTGCCGCACCGCCTCGGCGTACCTCGTCTGCGCGTCGTCGTAGATCGCGTCGACCCGGGCCACCGAGTAGCGACTGTCGCCGATGTATGCGGCCACATCAGGAGATGCCTTGCCGCAGGCGGTGAGGGAGAGGACACCCAGGGCCGCGACGCTGGCGGCGGCGATGAGACGGCGTGCACGCATGACGGTCACTCTCTCATGCCTGCCTGTGTACGGTGACGCCGCCCACCGTGCGTCCCGGCCCGCCCGATGCCCCGCACCGGGCGGGCGACGGACCGCTCATCCCCGCGCCCCCGCCAGCGCGGCCGGTTCGCCGAGGACGTCGGAGAGGAGTTGGGCGCACCAGTCGAGCAGCGCCTGGTCGCGCAGCGGCTCGCCGCCGACCCGGCGGGTGCTCGGCCGGGGCACGCTGACCTGGTCGGTGGCCTGCTTGTAGACCGAGTCCGGGTGGTAGCGCTTGAGCCGCAACTGCTTGGAATCGGGCAGCGGCAGCGGGCCGAACCGCAGGTGCTTGCCCTGCATGCTCACGTCGGTCAGGCCGTACCGGCGGGCCAGCAGCCGGAACCGGGCCACCGCGACCAGGTTCTGCACCGGGGCGGGCGGCTCGCCGTACCGGTCGGTCATCTCGGCCACCACCTCGCGCAGCCGGGCGTCGTCGCGTGCCTCGGCGAGCTTGCGGTACATCTCCAGCCGCAGCCGCTCCACCCCGACGTAGTCGTGCGGCAGGTGGGCGTCGATCGGGAGGTCGATCTTGACGTCCGTCTCCTCCTCGGCGCTCTCCCCCTTGAACGCCGACACCGCCTCGCCGACCATCCGGACGTACAGGTCGAACCCGACGCCCTCGATGTGCCCGGACTGTTCGCCGCCGAGCAGGTTGCCGGCGCCCCGGATCTCCAGGTCCTTCATCGCCACGTACATGCCCGCGCCCAGCTCGGTGTGTTGGGCGATGGTGGCCAGCCGCTCGTGCGCGTGCTCGGTGAGCGGCTTCTCCGGCGGATAGAGGAAGTACGCGTACGCCCGCTCCCGGCCCCGGCCGACCCGACCCCGGATCTGGTGCAGCTGGGCCAGGCCGAGCAGGTCGGCCCGCTCCACGATCAGGGTGTTGGCGTTCGGGATGTCGATGCCGGACTCGACGATGGTGGTGCAGACCAGGACGTCGAACTCCTTCTCCCAGAAGCCGACCATCACCTTCTCCAGGGCCTCCTCGCCCATCTGCCCGTGGGCCACCGCCACCCGCGCCTCGGGCACCAGCTCGCGCAGCTTCCGGGCGGTCCGGTCGATCGACTCCACCCGGTTGTGCAGGTAGAAGACCTGCCCGTCGCGGAGCAACTCCCGGTGGATCGACGCGGCCACCTGCCGGTCGTCGTACGCCCCGACGAAGGTCAGCACCGGGTGCCGCTCCTCCGGCGGGGTGGCGATGGTCGACATCTCCCGGATGCCGGTGATCGCCATCTCCAGCGTCCTCGGGATCGGGGTGGCCGACATGCTCAGCACGTCGACCGAGGCGCGCAGCGTCTTGAGGTGCTCCTTGTGCTCGACGCCGAACCGCTGCTCCTCGTCGATGACCACCATGCCGAGGGACCTGAACCGGGTCGCCGCCTGGAGCAGCCGGTGGGTGCCGATGACGATGTCGACCGTGCCGTCGGCGACCATCTCCAGCGTCCGCTCACTCTCCTTGGCGGTCTGGAACCGGGACAGCTGCCTGATGGTCACCGGGAACTGGTTCATCCGCTCGGCGAACGTGTTGTAGTGCTGCTGCACCAGCAGCGTCGTCGGCACCAGCACCGCCACCTGCTTGCCGTCCTGCACCGCCTTGAACGCCGCCCGGACGGCGATCTCGGTCTTGCCGTACCCGACGTCGCCGCAGATCAGCCGGTCCATCGGGACGGTCTGCTCCATGTCCCGCTTGACCTCCTCGATGGCGGCCAGCTGGTCGGGCGTCTCCTGCCACGGGAAGGCGTCCTCCAGCTCCCGCTGCCACGGGGAGTCCGGGGCGAACGCGTGCCCCTTGGACGCCTTGCGGGCGGCGTAGAGCTGGATGAGCTGGGCGGCGATCTCCTTGACCGCCTTGCGGGCGCGGGCCTTGGACTTCTGCCAGTCCGAGCCGCCCATCTTGTGCAGGGTGGGCTGTTCGCCGCCGACGTAGCGGGAGAGCTGGTCGAGCTGGTCGGTGGGGACGAAGAGCCGGTCGCCGGGCTGGCCGCGCTTGCTGGCCGCGTACTCGATGACCAGGTATTCCCGGGACGCGCCGTTGACGGTGCGTTGCACCAGCTCGACGTACCGGCCGATGCCGTGCTGCTCGTGCACGACGAAGTCGCCGGCCTTCAGCTCCAGCGGGTCGATGGTGTTGCGTCGCCGGCTCGGCATCTTGCGCATGTCCCGGGTGGTGGCGCCCCGGCCGCCGGTGACGTCGTTGCCGGTGAGCAGCACGAACTTCGACGCCTCGTCGACGAAGCCGGCGGTCAGGCGGCCGCAGGAGACCAGCACCTCGCCGGGGGCGGGCGCGGCCGGCACCTGCTCGGTGAGCCGGGCGCCCAGGCCGGCGTCGCGGAGCACCTCGACGGCCCGTTGGGCGGGACCGTGCCCCTCGAAGACCAGCGCCACCGACCAGCCCTCACCGGTCCAGCGCTTGAGGTCGTCGACCACCCGGTCGGTCTCACCGTGGTAGAGCGGGGCCGGCTGGGCGGCCAGGCTCACCGCGATCGCGTCGTCGGGGGTCACGTCCGCCTGGGCCGGTGCGTCCTCCCAGGGCTGCCGGACCGGTGCGGCGGCGTCCGCCTCGACCAGTCCGAACGGGGCGAGGGTCCACCAGGGCTGGCGCAGGGCGCGGGCGGCGGCGCGTACCTCGGCCAGGGATTTGAAGGCGGCGGCGCCGAGGTCGACCGGGGCCTGGCCACCGACGGCGGCCGCGGCCCAGCTCGCCTGGAGGAACTCCTCCGAGGTACGCACCAGGTCATGCGCCCGGGTGCGGATCCGCTCCGGGTCGCACAGCAGCACGTGGGTGCCGGCCGGCATGGTGTCCACCAGCAGTTCCAGGCTCTCGCTGCCGAGCAGCGCCGGCACCAGCGACTCCATCCCCTCGACCGGGATGCCCTCGGCCAGCTTGTCGAGGATCTCGACCAGCTCCGGGTGCTCCCCGGCGAGCGCGGCGGCCCGCCGACGCACCGCCGGGGTCAGCAGCAGCTCCCGGCACGGCGGGGCCCAGAGCTGCGGTACGCCTTCGATGGTGCGCTGGTCGGCGACGGCGAAGGTGCGGATCTCCTCCACCTCGTCGCCCCAGAACTCGACCCGGGACGGGTGCTCGTCGGTGGGCGGGAAGACGTCCAGGATGCCGCCGCGTACCGCGAACTCGCCGCGCTTGGTGACCAGGTCGACCCGGGCGTACGCCAGGTCGGTGAGCCGGCGGGCGACCTCCTCCAGGTCGGCCTCCTCACCGGCGGCGAGCTGCACCGGTTCCAGGTCGCCGAGGCCCCTGAGCTGCGGTTGCAGCAGCGAGCGCACCGGTGCCACCACCACCCGCAGCGGGCCGGCGTCGGCGTTGCCGTCGGCGCGGGCGGTGTGTGGGCCCGGCGCGTCCGGGTGGGCGAGGCGGCGCAGCACGGCCAGCCGCCGGCCGACGGTGTCGGAGCGGGGCGAGAGCCGCTCGTGCGGCAGCGTCTCCCAGGACGGGAAGACCGCGACCTGCCCGGCGGGGAGCAGGCTGCCCAGCGCGGCGGCCAGGTCGTCGGCCTCCCGGCTCGTGGCGGTCACGGCGAGTACCGGCCGGCCGGCCCCACCGGCGGCCGGGTCGGCGGCGACGGCGGCCACGGCGAACGGGCGCAGCGCGGTCGGGGCGGTCAGGTCCAGCCCGTCGACCTGGGCGGCACCGGAGCGCGCCAGGTCACGCGCCCGGGTAAGCCCGGGGTCGGCCAGGGCGGCGGAGAAGAGTCCGGTGAGCATCAGTGATCACTTCCAGAGGAGTCGACGCGCACGACTGCTGCCCCTCGTCCGGCCGGACGGGGGGTGCACGTCGACCAGCCTATCCCCGCCGACCGCCCGGCATCCCCTACCACCCAGCTCCACCCCGATCCCCGCCGGCTCTCGGTGCGGGAAGAGCTGGGCCAGGTGATGGGCTGCAGGCCGGACGGTGGCGTGGGGCCGGAGCTACGTCCACCAGAGGCCGAGCCGGACCTGGAGCACCTCGTCACCGCGTAACGCAGCGTCCACCAGCCGGGACAGGGGTGTGGAAACGCACCGCCAGGTCGGATCCGAGAAAGCCGTGTCCCATTAGGGAGCATTTACGTCCACCTCGACTTGCCCGGCCTCGGCATCTTGCTCCGGTGGGACCAGAGGCATGAGGTAGTTGCTCGCTGGGCCATCTAGAGTGTGGTCAGCGCGTCCACGTGCAGCCTCACGCCAGGCTCGTCGGTGTCGACCGCCTCCCGGGGGAGGGAGGCGAACACACGCCTCCCGAGTCGAGAGGAGACACATTGGACACGCCGTCCGTCACTCCGGGAGGGTCCACCGACCCCACCAGGGCCCAAGGGGAGTTGAGCACTCCGACCGGGGCCCCGGAAAGGTCGACCGCCCCGACTGGAGGCTCGGGCGGGCCGACTGGCCCACTTAGCACGACCCAGCTCGCCAGAGCCGAAAGGCTGCGGAGGGCAGGGGAGGTGACCTTGAAGGTCGTCGAGTTGGCGGCGAGGGTCATCATCCTCATTAATGGGAGTGGACTCGCCTGACCGATCGGTCAGGCGAGCCCACCGCACAGGAGCGCCTCCGTTTGCTTCCAGGCCAGCGGGGGCGTTTCCTATTGCGCGCAACCTTCCTGCAATCAGAAGATAACTCTATGTATCTTCTTGGTAACGGAAGCGCAGGTGCATGGTAGCAGTCAGCCAACTACTGAACGTAGTTCCGACACACAAAGGGTGACCGAGAGCGGATAAAGCAGACGGATCGGGAGTTCTTTTAGATAACAATTTGGTCAAGGTTGCACTGAGTATCGGCCACGGATGGTACACGCGACCGTTCGCTAATCCGCGCAGGTCGTTCGACCGGCACATCCAACCCTCGCAGACACCACTGCGGATCAACGCAGTTCGGATATGGACGACAATCGGTATATCGCCTATGGGTCGGCGTCCTGCCGGTCACAGCTAGTGGCCCAGCATCCGTGACCAGAGCACTCAGTAGCGCACCATGATCCGGCGTTCGACCGCGTCGACCCGGATCTCCCCGCCGTACGGGACGATCAACTGCGGGTCGGTGTGGCCGAGGTCGACGTCGAAGACCACCACCGCGTCCGGGTGGTAGGCGGCGAGCGCCCGGACGATCGCGCCACGCTGGGCGGAACCCCACGCCAGCCGGTCCGCCACCGGCAGCGGTCGGTCGAAGTCCCACGCCTTGGGCCGGCCGACGACGACCGCCGGGAAGGCGGCGAGCAGCCCCCGCTCCCCCATGTTCCGCATGATCCGGAACACCTCCTGCGCGTCGGGCAGCTCGTTGGAGGTCTCGACGACGAGCACCGAGCCGGCCAGCTCGGCGGCCGACGGGACCCGGTCGGCGGCCATCAGCCAGTGCAGGATCTCCAGGCAGCCGCCCCAGGTCCGGCCCTCGACCACCGTCGACGGGCCCCGCCAGCGCCAGCCCTCGCCGGGCAGCATCGGCGGTTCGACCGCGAGCGTGGCCGGGTTCCGCCAGTCGCCCGGCTCGTCACCCCACTGCGGCGCGGCTGTCAGCTCGTACCAGTCGGAGGTGAACAGGGCGGCGCGCAGCGAGTCGAGGGTCAGCGGGTGCGGCGCGCCGGGCCGGCCGAGGTGCACCAGCACCGAGCCGCCGTGGTAGGCCACCATCCCCAACCGGTAGAGGTGGTTGAGGACGTTGGTGTTGTCCGAGTAGCCGAAGTAGGGCTTCGGGTTGGCCCGCAGCACCGCGTCGTCGAGGTGCGGGGTGACGGTGATCAGGTCGTCGCCGCCGACGGTGGCGAGCACGGCGGTGACCGTCGGGTCGGCGAAGGCGGCGGTCAGGTCGCGTGCCCGGTCCCGGGGGTCGGCCCGGGTCTGCCGGGTCGTGGGGTACTCCACCGGCTCCAGGCCGAACTCCTCGCGCAGCCGGCGCAGGCCGAGCTCGTAGACGTGCGGGAAGAGACCCGCCAGGCCGGCGGAGGGGGAGACCACCGCGACCCGGTCGCCCGGCTTCGGCTTGGTGGGGTATTCGGGAAGGGCCACGAGCGGAACCTACCGCCCACCACCAGCGCTTTTCGCCCGGCAAAGCCCTACAGGTCGGGCATTGCGGCCATAGGCTGGGCCGGTGGACGAGGAGCCGCGGACCCGGGACTGGCTGCCCCGCACGGCGGCGCTGCTGCTCGGCACGCTGGTGCTGGCCACCGCGTTCATCGCGGCCTACGTGGGCGCGTTGCACCAGCCGCGCCCCCGGGACGTGCCGGTCGGGGTGGTGACCGGCGACCAGCGCGCCGAAGCGCTGCTGACCGCCGTACGGGCCCGCACCGACACGATCAAGTCCGTCGGGTACGCCGACCCCGGCGCGGCCGACGACGCCCTCACCGCCCGCCAGGTGTACGCCGTACTCACCTCCGCCCCCGACGGCACGCTCACCCTGGCCACCGCCAGCGCCTCCGCGCCGGCCGCCACCGAACTGGTCACCGGGGTCCTCACCCCGGCCGCCCGGCAGGCCGGGGTGCCGCTCACCGTCACCGACCAGGTGCCCGTCTCCCCCGACGACCCGCGTGGCCTGGTGCCGTTCTACCTGGCCGTCGGGCTGGTGCTCGGCGGCTACCTGGCCTCGACCGCGCTCGGCGTCTCGCTCGGCACCGCCCCGCGCGGGCTGCGCCGGGCCGGACTGCGGATCGGCTCGCTGGCCGTGCACGCGGTGCTGCTCGGCACCATCGGCGCGGTGCTGGTCGGCCCGGTCCTCGACGTCTGGGACCACGACCTGGTCACGGTGGCGGCGGTCGGCATGCTCACCGTCTTCACCGCCGCGATGGTGGCCGCCGCCGTGCAGGGCTGGCTGGGTCTGCTCGGCACCGGGCTGGTGATCCTGCTGCTGGTGGTGCTCGGCAACCCCGGCTCGGGCGGCATCTACGCCCCCGAGTTCCTGCCCGCCGCGCTGCGCGGCATGCACCGCTGGAACGTCCCCGGCCTCGCCACCGACCTACTCAAATCGGCCGTCTACTTCGACTGGCGGTCGGCCCGCTGGCCGCTGGCCGGGCTGCTCATCTGGGTCACGCTCGGGCTGTTCGGCCTGCTCACCGCCGCCCTGTTCCGGGAACGCCGGGCCGGGGCCGGGCGGGGCGGGCGGTGATCGTGGGGAAGGTGACACACCGAACCCCTTCCTCCCGGACCGGGCCACGCAGATACCATCCAGGGAGTCGGACAGCGCTGTCCTTCGTACTCACGTAAGGAGCGCACGGTGACCGACCAGCATGATCACGACGGGCCCGACGCCGCACTGCGGGCCGACATCCGTCGGCTCGGCACCCTGCTCGGCCAGACCCTGGCCCGGCAGGAGGGGCGACCGCTGCTCGACCTGGTCGAGGAGATCCGCGCCCAGGTCCGCTCCGACGCCCCGGCCGCCGCGCAGCGCCTCGGCGGGCTCGACGTGTCCACCGGCACCAAGCTGGCCCGCGCCTTCTCCACCTACTTCCACCTGGCCAACATCA
This sequence comes from Micromonospora humidisoli, assembly GCF_016900955.1. Lineage (NCBI taxonomy): Bacteria > Bacillati > Actinomycetota > Actinomycetes > Micromonosporales > Micromonosporaceae > Micromonospora > Micromonospora humidisoli. The sequence goes on along the minus strand of NZ_JAFEUO010000001.1, from coordinate 131,135 downwards.
CCGAGCAGGTGCACCGGGCCCGCGACCTGCGCCGCCGCCGGGCGATCCAGGGCGGCTGGCTGGACCAGGCGGCCAAGATGATCGCCGAGCGCGGGGTGCCGGCCGAGGAGATCGCCGCCGCCGCCCGCCGCCTCGCGGTACGCCCCGTCTTCACCGCCCACCCCACCGAGGCGGCCCGCCGGTCGATCCTGTCCAAGCTGCGCGCCATCGCCGACGAGCTGGACGCCGAGACCGCCAACGCCATCCTCTACGGCGCCAGCGACGAGGCCCCGGCCAACCGCCGCCTCGCCGAACTGCTCGACCTGATGTGGCAGACCGACGAGCTGCGCCTCGACCGGCCCGACCCGACCGACGAGGCCCGCAACGCCATCTACTACCTGCGCGACCTGTACGCCGAGGCCGCCCCGCAGGTGCTCGACGACCTGGCCGACACGCTGCGCACCCTCGGCGTGGAGACCTCGCCGACGTCGCGCCCGCTGACCTTCGGCACCTGGATCGGCGGCGACCGGGACGGCAACCCGTTCGTCACCCCCGTGGTCACCCGGGAGGTGCTGCGCATCCAGCACGAGCACGGCATCGCGGCCACCGAGGCGGCGATGGAGCACCTGGTCAACGAGGTCTCCGTCTCCCGCCGGCTGCGCGCCGTGTCGCTGGACCTGTCGGCCAGTCTCGCCGCCGACCTGGACGCGCTGCCCGAGGTGGCCCCCCGGTTCCGCCGGGTCAACGCCGAGGAGCCCTACCGGCTCAAGGCCCGCTGCGTGAAGGCGAAGCTGGCCAACACCCGGGAGCGGCTGCGCGCCGGCACCCCGCACGTGCCGGGCCGGGACTACCAGGGCTCCGGCGAGCTGATCGCCGACCTGGAGCTGCTGCGCGCCTCACTGGCCCGCAACTCCGGGCAGCTCACCGCCGTCGGCCGGCTCGCCTCCACCATCCGTACCGTCTCCGCGTTCGGCCTGCACCTGGCCACCATGGACGTCCGGGAACACGCCGAGAAGCACCACGAGGTGCTCACCCAGCTCTACGCGGCGGTCGGCGAGGTGTCGGACTACCCGTCACTGACCCGGCTGGAGCGCACCAAGCTGCTCGCCGACGAGCTGACCGGCCGTCGGCCGCTGTCCGCCCTGGACACCCCGTTGACCGAGGGGGCGCGCAAGACGTTCGACGTGTTCGGGACGATCCGCGAGGCGCAGGACCGGTTCGGCGGCGAGGTCATCGAGTCGTACATCATCTCGATGACCCTGGGTGTGGACGACGTGCTCGCGGCGGTGGTGCTGGCCCGGGAGGCCGGCCTGGTCGACGTGCACACCGGGCGGGCCCGGATCGGCTTCGTCCCGCTGCTGGAGACCCCGGCCGAGCTGAACGCCGGCGGCGAGATGCTCAACGAACTGCTCTCCCTGCCGGCCTACCGGGCGCTGGTCGCGGCCCGGGGCGACGTGCAGGAGGTGATGCTGGGCTACTCCGACTCCAACAAGGAGGCCGGCATCACCACCAGCCAGTGGTCCATCCACCGGGCCCAGCGGGCGCTGCGGGACGTGGCCGCCCAGCACGGCGTACACCTGCGGTTGTTCCACGGCCGGGGCGGCACCGTCGGGCGCGGCGGCGGCCCCACCCACGAGGCGATCCTGGCCCAGCCGTACGGCACCCTGGACGGCGCGATCAAGGTGACCGAGCAGGGCGAGGTCATCTCCGACAAGTACACCCTGCCGGCGCTGGCCCGGGAGAACCTGGAGCTGACCGTGGCCGCGGTGCTCCAGGCGACGCTGCTGCACACCGCCCCCCGGCAGCCCGCCGAGCAGTTGGAACGCTGGGACGCGGCGATGGACGTGGTCTCCGAGTCGGCCTTCCGGTCGTACCGGGGCCTGGTGGAGGATCCGGACCTGCCGGCGTACTTCTGGGCGTCCACGCCGACGGAGCTGCTCGGCGCGCTGAACATCGGCTCCCGGCCGGCGAAGCGGCCGAACACCGGGGCCGGCCTGGGCGGGCTGCGGGCCATCCCGTGGGTGTTCGGCTGGACGCAGACCCGGCAGATCGTGCCCGGCTGGTTCGGGGTCGGCTCCGGCCTCGCCGCCGCCCGCGCGGCCGGGCTGGAGGACGTGCTGGCCGAGATGCACCGCAACTGGCACTTCTTCCGCACGTTCCTGTCCAACGTGGAGATGATGCTGACCAAGACCGACCTCAGCATCGCCCGCCGGTACGTCGAGACGCTGGTCCCCGAGGAACTGCACCCGATCTTCGACAAGATCCAGCAGGAGTACGAGCTGACCAAGCAGGAGGTGCTGGCGGTCACCTCGTCGCCGGCCCTGCTGGAGAACTCGCCGGTGCTCCAGCGCACCCTGGCGGTGCGCGACACCTACCTGGAGCCGCTGCACCACCTCCAGGTGGCGCTGCTGCGGCAGTACCGGGACTCCGGCGCCGCCGGTCGTGCGGTGATCACCGCGCCGGGCGGCCGGCGCGCCCCCAGCGACGGTACGGCCCTGGAGCGCGCCCTGCTCACCACGGTCAACGGCATCGCCGCCGGGATGCGCAACACCGGCTGACGGACGTCTCCCCTGCCGCCGCCGCTTCGGCGGTGGCAGGGGCCGGTCGGATCCGCCTCGGCGCGTGCCGCCGACCGGCGGCCCCGGCGTCAGAAGTCGCCGCCACCGCCGAAGTCGCCGCCCCCGAACCCGCCGCCGCCGAAGTCACCCCCGCCGAAGTCACCGGCAGTGCCGAAGTCGCCGCCGCCGACGTCCCCGGCGCTGCCGAAGTCACCGCCGAAGTCGGTGCCGTCGCCGAAACCCTCCTGGTAACCGGCGTCGTAGCCCGGGTCGGCGAAGGCCGGCGAGAAGAGTGCGTCGGCGATCAGCATCCCGCCGACCACACCGACGCCCGCCCCCAGCGCGGTCTTCCACCACGGCGTCGAGTACCAGCCGGCCGGCACCGGCCGGCCCTGGTAACGGCCGCCCGGGTAGTAGTACGGGGTATCCCGGCCGGGCTGCGGGCCGGCCCTGAACGTCTGCCCCTGCACGTCCACCTGACGCTCCCGGGTGATCTCCCCGGCCCCCTGCGCGGCGGCCAGCGGGGGCAGCTCCGGGCCCGGGTCCAGGCCGAGCGCCACCCGGGCCGCCCGCGCGTAGGCGAGCCCCTCCAACGCGGTCTCCCGGGCCAGCCGGAACTGGTGCACCGTACGGGCCTGCTCCAACTGGCTGCCCGCCGCGTTGTACCGCTCACCCGCGTCGACCAGCGCCTGGCGTACCGCCGGGTCGTCGCCGTGCAGGTTCATCACCTGGCCACCGAGGCGTTCGTACCAGCGTTGGGCGTCGGCGCGTACGTCGGCGAGGCTGCGCGCCTCCCGGGCCGCCTTCTCCCGCCGCCACCAGACGAAACCACCGGCCAGCATGGCGACCAGGATGAGCACGAGCAGAAATTCCATTCTCCGAACGTACCCGGGGGCGTCGAGTCGTACCCGTTTGGCAAGCTCTGGTGATGGACTTCTCGACGCTGGCCGTGGTGGTGGTCTGCCTCGCCGCCGGCGGGTCGGTCGGCTGGTACGCCGCCCGCTCCCGGTCGGCCACCGAGATCGCCCGGCTGGAGGCCACCCTCGCCGCCACCCGGGAGGGCGAGGGCCGGCTGGAGCAGTCGATGCGGGCGCTGAGCTACGAGGCCACCGCCCAGTCCCAGGAGGCGGTGGCCCGCGCGGTCGCCCCGCTGCACGACACCCTGCGCCGCTACGAGACCCGGGTCGGCGAGCTGGAACGCGACCGGGTCGACGCCTACGCCGAGCTGCGCGAACAGGTCCGCTCGATGGGTGCCGTCTCCAGCGAGCTGCGCACCGAGACCAAGCAGCTGGTCGCCGCGCTGCGCGCCCCGCAGGTACGCGGACGCTGGGGCGAGCACCAGCTCCGCCGGATCGTCGAGGCGGCCGGCATGCTGGAACACTGCGACTTCAGCGAGCAGGTCACCGCCGCCACCGACCACCAGGGGGTCCGCCCCGACCTGGTGGTCCGGCTGCACGGCGGGCGCACGGTGGTGGTGGACGCCAAGGCGCCCTTCGACGCCTACCTGACGGCGATGGAGGCACGCGACGAGCGCAGCCGGGACACCCACCTCGACCGGCACGCCAAACACCTGCGTGGGCATGTCGACGCGCTGGCCGCGAAGACCTACTGGGCGGCGTTCGACGACAGCCCGGAGTTCGTGGTGCTGTTCGTCCCGGCCGACCCGTTCCTGGACGTGGCGTTGCAGCGCGACCCGACGCTGCTGGAGCACGCGTTCGCCCGCAACGTGGTGCTCGCCACCCCGGCCACCCTGGTCGCGCTGCTGCGCACGGTGGCGTACTCGTGGCGGCAGGAGGCGCTGGCCCGTAACGCGGTGGCGGTGCACGCGCTGGCCCGCGAGCTGTACGGCCGACTGTCCACCCTGGGCGAGCACGTCGGCAAGCTCGGCAGCTCGCTCGGTGGCGCGGTGACGGCGTACAACCGGGCGGTCGGTTCGCTGGAGGCCCGGGTCCTGGTCAGCGCACGCAAACTGGCCGAGCTGGGCGTCTCCGACCAGGAACTGACCGTCCCGGCCCAGGTCGAGCTGACCCCCCGCCAACCCCAGGCCCCCGAACTCCTCGACGACCGCCCCTGACCCGGACGGGCACACGGGCGGGACGGGTCAGGAGCGGCGGGCCGATTCCACCAGGAACGGGACGCCCTGCTGGCAGGTGCTCATCAGGTCGGGTTGGGCCCGGCCGGTGACGGTGACCCGGGCGCCCTTCACGAGCACGTCGGTGGGGCCGCCTACCAACTGGTGGCCGTCGAGCAGCAGGCACCCCGGCTCGACGCCCGCCTCGACGGTGCCGGTCAGCTCCGTCGCACCCGGACCGGGCGGCAGCCGTGGGCCGCCGGGCGGCGGCTTCAGCCCGCCGGGCGGCACCGACCCGGCCGGCGGCGCGGACGGGGCCACCGAGGCCGACGGCGCGGACGGCGGCACGGTCCCCGTCGGGGTGACCGGGTCCGTCGGGGTGACCGTGAGGGTGGGGGAACTGGTCGGCGTGGCCGGCGGGCCGGTGACGTCGGCACCGTCGCCACAGGCGGCGAGCGCCACACCGGCGGCCAGCAGCACGACGACCGCCATCCGAGGAGTTCTCATACCCACTGGGACGTACCCCTCCCGTGATCCGTTCCGTCCGCCGGGAACCCCCCGACGACGGACACCGGTGCCGGCAGGCCGCCGACGAGCACGCCGACCCACGATCGGCGCGCCACCCGGTGCCCGGGGCGGCGCGAGGCTTCCGTGCCGGCTCGACCCCGCCGCAGCCGGCCCGTGGTCAGCCGCGCGCGGCGGCCTTCATGTCACGCTTGAGTTCCTGCGGCAGCGAGAAGGTCAGCCGCTCGTTGGCGGTGACCACCTCGTCGACATCGGTGAAGCCCCGCTCGGCCAGGTGGGCCAGCACCTCGTGGACCAACTCGTCGGGCACGCTCGCGCCGGAGGTCAGGCCCACCGTCCGGGCGTCGGCCAGCCAGGCGTCGTCGATCTCGTGGGCGAAGTCGACCAGGTGCCCGGCGCGGGCCCCGGCGTCCAGGGCCACCTCGACCAGGCGTACCGAGTTGGACGAGTTGCGCGAGCCGACCACGATCACCACGTCGCAGTCGGGGGCGATCTCCTTGACCACGTGCTGCCGGTTGGAGGTGGCGTAGCAGATGTCGTCGCTGGGCGGCGACTGGAGCAGCGGCAGCCGGGTCTTGAGCCGGGCCACCGTCTCCAGCGTCTCGTCCACCGACAGCGTGGTCTGGGAGAGCCAGACGACCTTGTTCGGGTCACGCACGGTGATCCGGTCGACGTCGTCGGGGCCGTCGACGAGTTGGATGTGGGCGGGGGCCTCCCCGGCGGTGCCGATGACCTCCTCGTGCCCCTCGTGACCGATCAGCAGGATGTCGTAGTCCTCGGCGGCGAACCGCTTGGCCTCCTGGTGCACCTTGGTCACCAACGGGCAGGTCGCATCGATCGCCCGCAGCGACCGGGCCCTGGCCTGCTCGTAGACCTCGGGGGCGACGCCGTGCGCGGAGAAGATGACGGTGGCGCCCTCGGGCACCTCCTCGTTCTCCTCCACGAAGATCGCGCCCCGCGCCTCCAGGGTCTGCACCACGTGTTTGTTGTGCACGATCTGCTTGCGGACGTAGATCGGCGCACCGTAGAGCTTCAGCGCCTCCTCGACGGTCTGCACCGCCCGGTCCACCCCGGCGCAGTAGCCGCGGGGCTTGGCCAGGAGCACGCGCTTGCCGGTCTTGGGGGTCGCCTCAGCCTCGGTCACCCGACCATCGTACGTGTCGACATCTCCCCCGGCAGGAGCTGCGACCCGTACCACAGCGGGGGTACGGGTCGCGGCGGGCGGCCCGGCAGCGGCGGGTCGTCGGAGGCGGACCGTAGGGTGGGCGGGTGACCGACGCCCCGCGCAGCACCCCCGAGGAACCCTGGCCGGTCCGGGTGGTCAGCCAGAAGGTCGGCGCGTGGATCGCCAAGCTCGGCTGGGTCTGGGTCGACGGGCAGGTGGCGCAGATCAGCCGCCGGCCGGGGGCCGGCACGGTCTTCCTGACCCTGCGCGACCCGTCGGCCGACCTCAGCCTCACCGTCACCACCAACCGGGACGTCCTCGACTCGGGCGCGCCGGAGCTGCGCGAGGGCGCCCGGGTGGTGCTGCACGCCAAGCCGGAGTTCTACGCGGCGCGGGGCACGCTCAGCCTGCGCGCCGACGAGATCCGCCAGGTGGGGCTCGGTGAGCTGCTGGCCCGGCTGGAGAAACTCAAGAAGCTGCTCGCCGCCGAGGGGCTGTTCGACCGGGCCCGCAAGCGCCGGCCGCCGTTCCTGCCGCAGCGGATCGGCCTGGTCACCGGTCGGGCGTCGGCGGCCGAGCGGGACGTGTTGACCAATGCCCGGCGGCGCTGGCCGGCGGTGGAGTTCCGCACGGTCAACGTGGCGGTGCAGGGGCCGGGCGCGGTGTCGCAGATCGTCGACGCGCTGCGGGTCCTCGACGCCGACGAGACCATTGACGTGATCATCCTGGCCCGGGGTGGCGGTGGCATCGAGGATCTGCTGCCCTTCTCCGACGAGGCGCTGTGCCGGGCGGTCTTCGCCTGCCGTACCCCGGTGGTGAGCGCGATCGGCCACGAGACGGACGCCCCGCTGGTCGACTACGTGGCCGACGTCCGCGCGTCCACCCCGACGGACGCCGCCAAGCGGGTCGTGCCCGACCTGGCCGACGAGGTACGGCTGATCGGGCAGGCCCGTTCCCGGCTGGAGCGGGCGGTCCGCAACCTGGTCGACCGGGAGTCGCACCGGCTGACCCTGCTGCGGTCCCGGCCGGTGCTGGCCCGCCCGCAGGTGATGGTCGAGCAGCGCGCGGCCGAGGTGTCCGCGTTGCGGGACCGGGCCGGCCGCACCCTCGACCACCGGCTGGACGCGGCCAGCGCCGACCTGCGGCACACCCTGGCCCGGCTGCGGGGGCTCTCCCCCGCCGCCACCCTCGACCGGGGCTACGCCATCGTGCAGCGGGCCGACGGACACGTGGTCCGGGCGGCCGGCGAGGTGGCCGCGGGCGACCCGCTGCGGATACGCCTGGCCGAGGGCGAGCTGACCGCGACCGTCGAGCGATGAGGAGGACGAGATGAGCGACCGGAAACCCGACGAGCAGCTCAGCTACGAGCAGGCCCGCTCCGAGCTGGCCCAGGTGGTGGAGCGGTTGGAGGCCGGCGGCACGTCGCTGGAGGAGTCACTGGCGCTGTGGGAGCGTGGCGAGCGGCTCGCCGCCGCCTGCCAACGCTCCCTCGACGGTGCCCGTGCCCGGATCGACGCCGCGCGGTCCTCCGCCGACGCCTGAACCGGGGTCAGCTGACCAGGCGGATGCGGACCCGGCGGTTCTGCTTGCCCTTGCTCTCCACCTTGACCACCTGGATCCGGCCGACCTGCCCGATGGACGCGACGTGGGTGCCGCCGTCGGCCTGCACGTCGAGACCCTCGATGTCGACGATCCGGACCTCCTGCTCGTCCGGCGGGATGAGGTTGGTCTGGGTGCGGACGATGTCCGGGATGGCCAGCGCCTCGTCGCGGGGCAGCACCCGGACGGAGACCCGCCGGTCGGTGGCGAGTTCCTTGTTGACCGCCTCTTCGAGCAGGCCCTTGAAGCCCTCCGGGGGCTGCGGCAGGTTGAAGTCCATCCGGGCCTCGCCCGGCTCCATGTTGCCGCCGGTCACCAGCGCGCCGAAGTCGCGGAACACCACGCCGCAGAGCACGTGCAGCCCGGAGTGGGTGCGCATCAGGGTGAACCGGCGTTCGTCCTCGATCGCGCCCCGGACCTCGGCCCCGACCGGCGGCGTCGGGTCGCCCTCGGCGGGGATCAGGTAGAGGTCGTCACCCTTGTGGGTGCCGACGATCCGGGTCTGCACCCCCTGCCACAGCAGCACGCCGTGGTCCGGCGGCTGGCCGCCGCCACCGGGGTAGAAGGCGGAGCGGTCCAGCACGATGCCACGTTCGGGATCGACGTGCACGACTCGGCAGGTCCACTCGCGCAGGGACGGGTCGGCGAGGTCGAGACGCTCGGTGCGTCCGTGGTGGGAGATGCCCATGGGGGCGCAGCGTACTACCGATCGTCGCGCACCGTGAGACTAGCCACGCCCGGCCTCGGCCCAGTAGCCGGCCAGCCGCCTGACCACCTCGGTCAGCTCCGCCTCGTCGAGGGTGAAGGGCAGCCGGACGTGGTCCAGGTAGGAGCGTGCCCCCACGGCGAAGTGCGAACCGAGCATCAGCTGCATGCCGTGGTGCTGGGCGACGTGGTTGAACTGTTGCAGTGGCCGGGGGGTGGCGCACCAGACGCTGAGCCCGCCGTGGGGTGACTCGTACCGCCACTGCGGCAGGTGTTCGGCGAGCGCGGCGAGCAGGGTGTCGCGGCGGCCGAGCAGTTCCCGCTGCCGGTCGAGGCGGATCTGCGGCAGGTCGTCGAGGAGCTCGACGGCGAGCAGTTGGGTGGGCAGCGGGCAGCCCAGGTCGTACATGGCCCGCAGGTGCACGATCCGTTGCAGCTCGCGGCGGGGGCCGACCAGCCAGCCGATCCGCAGCCCCGGCCAGCAGACCTTGCTGAGGCTGCCGACGGTGTATATCTGCCCGCCGGGGGCGTACGCGCCGATCGGGGGCGGCGGGACCGGACCGTCGATCCGGGTGTCGGCGAGGGTGAGGTCCTCGACCAGCGGCACCCCGTACCGGCGGGCGATGGAGGCGAGTGCCGCACGCCGACGTTCGGTCATCGTCCACCCGGTCGGGTTGTGGTATGTCGGGATGACGTAAATGAAGGAGGGTTCGTACCGGCGGACCGCCGCCTCGACCGCCTGCGGGTCGGCGCCCTCCCGCTCGATCGGCACGACGACCAGCCGCAACCCGGCGGTACGCAGCGACGCCAGCACCGTCGGGCAGGTCAGCTCCTCGACCAACACGGTGTCGCCCCGCCGGGTCAGCACCCCCGCCAACAGGGACAACGCCTGGGTCGCGCCGTTGGTGACGATCACCTCTTCGGCGGCGGTGACCCGGCCGTCGGCAGTCAGCTTGCCGGCGATCCGGTCCCGCAGCGCGGGATAGCCGGCCGGCTCGTACACCCGGCCGGGCAGCGCGGCGGCGGCCAGGGCGGGCAGCCGGGACATCGCCGCCATCAGCCACGGGCCGGGCGGGGGCGACGGGACCGTCAGGTCGACGGTACGCACCCGGTCACGGACGACGTCGGCGATGAAGCCGCTCGCCGCCGCACCGTAGTCGGAGGGGGGCGCGACGGCGGGCTGGGCGTGCGCCACCCGGGTCCCGCTGCCCTGGAGGCTGACCAGCCAGCCCTCCTCCTTGAGCGAGCTGTACGCCTGGGCGATGGTCGTCCGGCTGACGGCCAGCGCCACGGCGAGCCGGCGTTCCGGGGGCAGTTCACTGCCCGGGGGCAGCGATCCGAGCCGGATCAGCAGCCGCAGCTGCTCGGCCAGCCCGCGGTAGAGCCGGGTCTGGTCGTTCTTCCACGTACCGAGCTGAGCGGCCAACTCTTCCGCGTTCATGCTCTCCCCCCAATGGACTGAGGATTGGCTATTTCCCTCAGCCACTGACTTGAGCAATAGTCCATCGTCACGTTAGCGGGGGGCTGTGACTACGATCTGGCACCGCACCCGCCCGCCCTGCGGCCTGGTCCGCTTCCGAGGCGTGACGCCGCACCGAGTGTCACCTCACTTGAGCCGCCGAAGGAGACGGTTCCAGGCAGAACGGGGAGCGGGAGCCGCATGGAGTCGTCGCTGCACGCAACTGCGGGCTCGAACGGCACGGGGCAGCGCATACCGGCCCCCCGCGCCGCGTCCGGACCGGCCACCTCTTCCGGCGGCACACCGCCGCCGGCCGATCCGGCGTCGACCGAGGCCCTGCTGCCGCTGCTGCGCACGGAGGTCGTCCGCCTCGTCGAGGCCGAGGCGTCCTCGGCGGTGACCCAGACGCTGCTGACCCCGCAGCGGCTGCGCGCCATCTGCGAGCTCGCCACGGAGGATCTGCTGGCGCTGGCCCGCCGGGATCCGGCCGCCGGCAACTCGTGGCAGTACGTCTGGGACAGCTACGTCGCCTACCGGGCGACCCTCGCCTACCGGGTGGCGCACGCGGTCCACCGGGCCGAGGACACCCCGCTGGGCCCGGACGTCCGGCTCGCCCTGGCCCGCCGGGTCTCCGAGGCCGCCAAGGTCCGTACCGGCGTGGAGATCCACCCGGCTGCCAGCATCGGGCGGCGACTGGTCATCGACCACGGGCTCGGCACGGTGGTCGGCGAGACCACCGAGATCGGCGACGACGCGTACATCCTCCAGGGGGTCGTGCTCGGCGCGCGGGGTATCGCCGACAACCCCAGCGGCCGACGGCACCCCCGGCTCGGCGACCGGGTCGAGGTGGGCGCGTTCGCCCGCATCCTCGGCGCGGTGACGGTCGGCGACGACGTGCTGATCGGGCCCGGGATCATCGTCACCAACGACGTGCCGAGCCACCGCCGGGTCCGGCTGCTCAACCAGTACCAGGGCACCTCCGGCGAGTGCAACGTCCGGGTCTTCGGCGTCGTACCGGTCTGCGAGGGTGTGGTCGAGGTGCACGGCACCGGCCTCGCCTCGATCGAGGTGGACCTGGTGACCAGCACCGGCCAGCACCGGCCGGTGGTGGTGCTCGAACGCGACGACCGGCGGGTCCGGTGCGCGGTGAACCGTCCCGGCACCGACGAACGACTGCGGATCATCGACACCTGCGGGAACGAGACGGTCCTCTACAACCTCCAGCAACTCTGGCGAGCGCTCGACGAGTTCGGCTTCGCGTGACCAGGAGATGACATGACGAACCACACCGGTCCCCGCGCCGGCCGCTGGCAGCTCGGGCTGCTCTACCTACTGGTGTGCCTGATCTGGGGCACCACCTGGTACGGCATGAAGATGAGCGTGGAGACGCTGCCGCCGATCACCGCGGCCGGGCTGCGCTTCCTGGTGGCCTTCCCGTTCCTGCTCGCCGTCTGCCTCGCCACGCCCGGGGTGTCGCTGCTACCGCCGCCGGGCCGGCGCTGGGTGGTGCCGTTCATCGCGGTGGTCTACATCGCCGTCCCGTACGCACTGATCAACTACGGCGAGCAGCACATCAGCTCCGGCCTGGCAGCGTTGATCTTCTCGTCGGTCGTGGTCTTCCTGCTGCTCTTCTCGGTGCTGATCTCGCGGATCGCGGTGAGCTGGACGCAGTGGGCCGGCGTGGTGGTCGGGCTCGGCTGCCTGGTCGGCATCGTCCAGCTCACCGCCGGGATCAGCGCCCGGGGCTTGCTCGCCCCGGCCGCCGTGCTGCTCGCCGCGGTCATGCACGCCCTGACGTACGCGGTGATGGCCCGCTACGGCGGCACGGTGCACGTGCTCACCCAGGAGACCCTGCCGATCGGGCTCGGCGCGGTGGGGCTGGTGGTGCTCGGGGCGTTCGTCGAGCGGCCCGACCTGGGCGCGATCTCCGGCCGGTCCCTCACCGGGGTGCTCTACCTCGGCCTGGTCGGCTCGGTGATCGGCTTCGCCGCCTACTTCTACCTGCTCCAGCACGTCGACGCGGTCCTGGTGTCGTACGTCTTCGTGCTCTTCCCGGTGGTGGCGCTGTTCGGGTCGGCGCTGTTGGAGAACGCCACGCTGCCGGCCCTGGCGGTGGTCCTCGCGGTGGTCATGCTGGCCGCGTTCGGGCTGACCAAGAAGGCCACCGGGGGTGGGTCGGCGGCGACGCCCGCACCGGTGACCCCGGACGACGGGGCGGCGCTCGACGGGTCCGCCCTCGACACGATCTACGAGCACGCCCGGGTCGCCTACCCGGGCGAGGCGTGCGGTTTCGTGCACGCCAGCGGACGGGTGCACGAGGCCCGCAACATGGCCGACGAGATGCACCGCAAGGACCCGGCCCGGTTCCCGCGTACCGCCGCCACCGGCTACGTGCTGGCCCCGGCCGACCTGATGTACCTGGAGGACAACCTCGACGTGGACGACCCGGTGGTGGTGCTCTACCACTCGCATCCCAACGGGCGGGCCTACTTCAGCGACGAGGACCGGCGCAACGCCCTGGTCGACGGGGTGCCGCTCTATCCGACGCTTACGCAGTTGGTGGTCGGCATCGACGACACCGGTGTCCGGGAGGCCCGGTTGTTCCGGTGCGTCGACGGGGACTACACCGAGCTGCGTTTCCTGCCCGGCCCGCAGCGGCGGACGGCGGAGGTGGGCTGAGATGGGCATCCGTGACTCGATCCTGGACACCGTGGGGGGCACCCCGCTGGTGCGGCTCAGCCGGCTCACCGCCGACCTGCCCGGGGAGATCCTGCTCAAGTTGGAGCTGAACAACCCGGGCGGCAGCCACAAGATGCGCATCGCGTTGAACATGATCCGGGCGGCGGAGCGGGACGGCCTGCTCAAGCCGGGCTCCGGGCAGACCATCCTGGAGCCCACCGGCGGCAACACCGGGATGGGGATCGCGATCGCCGCCGCCGTGCTCGGTTACCGGGTGGTGCTGGTCATCCCGGACAACTACAGCGAGTCGAAGCGTCGCCTGCTGGCCAGCTTCGGGGTGGAGGTGCGGCTCTCGGACAGCACCCGGGGCAACAACTCGCACGGCGAGCTGGCCACCGAGATCCAGTTCGAGCACCCCGAGTACGTGATGCTCAACCAGGCGGCCAACCCGGCCAACCCGGAGATCCACCGGCTGACCACCGTCCGCGAGATCATCGCCGACCTGGACGGCACCCAGGTGGACTGCTACGTGGCCGGCATCGGCACCGGCGGTCACCTGACCGGCATCGGCGAGGTGCTCCGGCAGCACCAGGGCGGGTTGCGCATCCTCGGCGTGCAGCCGGAGGGGTGCGACATGTTCGCCGACGTGTTCGTCCCGCACCGCATCCAGGGGCTGTCCATCGGCATGATCCCGCCGGTGCTCAACACCGAAATCATCGACGAGATGGTCACGGTGAGCGAGGCGGACGCGATCGACGGGATGCGCCGGCTGATGGCGTCCGAGGGCATCGGCGCGGGGCCGTCGACCGGCGCGAACATCGCCGCGTGCCGCCGGCTGCTGGCCGCCTCGCCCGAGCCGCTGACCCTGCTGACGGTGGCCTACGACCGGGTCAACGACTACCTGGAACTGCTCTGAGCCGGGGTTGACCGCAGCCTGCCGGGCGGGGCGGACACGACGACGGCGGGGTGGCCCGGGGGCCGCCCCGCCGTCGGTGCGCCGGCTCAGCTGAACAGGTTGTAGAACTCCTGCGGTGCCTCGACCACCTGGTCGGCGGCGGGCTTCTGGGCGGCGGTGGCGTTGCCGTAGTCCGAGTAAGTGATCTTGATGTCCTGCGCGGCGCTCTGGCCGGCGGCCGGGATCTGGAGCACCAGCTCGCTGAGCCGGCCCTGCGGGTCGAGCTTCGCGGTGAACGGCACCGACTGCGCCTGCGCGCCCAGGGCGCTGATCAGCGTCTGGTCGACGGAACCGGCCTCGGCGGCCTTCGACACGTCCAGGGTGCCGGCGTAGCTGCCCTCGCCGGTCTGCCGGACCTCGGTGATGCCCTGGGTCAGCACGGCGCTGCCGGCCGGGTCGAGCTTCTCGAAGTCGAACCCGAGGGACTTGTTGCCCTTGATCCGGGTCTGGTCGAGGTGCTGGTACTTGCCGAGGTTGAGCTTCTGCGCGCCGGGGATGCTGCTGGCGGACTTGCCGCCCAGGTCGAGCTTGACCCAGCTGTCCGGCTTGGCGTGGATCAGGTCCAGGTTCATCATCAGGTCCGACGACGCGTCACCGATGCTCAGCTTCATCTGGGCGCTCTGGCTGGGCTGGTGCACCTGCCCCTCGGCGGTCGACCCCACCCCGCTCATGGTGAACCGGAAGTTGCCGTTGCGGATCTCGTTGGTGGAGTTCAGCAGGGCCTGCTTGGCCTCGGAGGTGCCGGGCGAGGCGCTGCCCGGGGCGACGCTGCCGGAGACCGACGGGGACGCGGACGTCCCCGCCTCGCCGGTGCCGGAGTTGTTGCAGGCGGCCAGGCCGGGGGTGAGCAGCGCTGCGGCGAAGACCGCCGTACTGAAACGTCGAATGGTCACGTCAGGTTCTCCAGTCGGGTCGTCCGACCCCCGGCGGGCACCGGGGGCGTGCCGGCGCGGGCGTGACACTTGCCGCGCGGCGCACGGTCCCCGCCCGGTCGGGCCGGCCCGGGGTCGTGTCCCTTCTGTTCCCGGACGTCGCCTTCCGCAATCCCCCTCGGCACGGTCCACCCGCGCCGCCGGTCAGCGCAGCGCGCCGGCCAGCTCGCGCAGCTCGTTGTCGCGGGCGTCGCCCACCACGATCACCGTACGGCCCGGTTCGAGGAGCACCAGGGCCTGCTCGTTGCCCCGCCCGGTGTACCGCTGCCAGTTCGCCCCGCCCAGGTCGGCCGGCCCCTGCGGCTGGCCCTCGGCGGTCAGCTCGGCGGGGATCAGCCGCTCCGGCGGCACGTTGCTCTGCACCAGCTGGGCGCCCCGCCCCTCCGGGGTGAGATACCCCACCCGCAGGTTCGCGCCGTCATCGACGGTACGGAAGCTGGCGCTGACCGTACGCCAGCCGTCACCGAGCCCGGACGGCTCGGTGACGGGGAAGACGTTCGCCGCGCGGGCCTGCTCGTAGGCGGGGGCGGCGTCGACCGTGGTGGGCTGCTCGCCGCCGAGGAAGCCCCGGTAGAAGGCGAGCAGCAGGGCGATCGGCACCAGCAGCACCAGCAGCGACAGGGCCATGTCCTTGGGTGAGCGCTCGGAGCGGGGCCGCTCCGGGCGTCCGGGGCGCTCCGTCGCCGCCCGGCCCGGCGACCCGTCCCGGGCGACCGGCGTCGGCCCGGGGTCCCCGGCGACGGGCACCGGCTCCGGGTCGCCGCCGACGAGGGCCGGCTCGGGCCCGCCGCCGGCCGTCGTGGCCGCGCCGCCGCCGGGCGCGGACCCGGTGGGTGCGTCGGCGGCGGCCGGGGGCACGGGCGGCCGGCCGTCCGGCGGGGTCGGGTCGGCGGGTACGCGGTCGGCGGGCTGGGCGGCTTCCACCGGCCCATTCTCGCAGCCGCCCGGTGGGGCGAACCCGCGCACCATCGCCCCGCCCCGTCCCCGGACCTGGCATCGTGTGAGGATCAGCGACACAGCCGGCCGGGGCGACCGGCGTCCTGCCGGCCCACCCCGCACCGTCGCGAGGAGGAAGCCGCCATGACGAACACCAGGACGCGGGTCCCGCAGGATCTCGACCGCAACCTCGCCCTCGATCTGGTCCGGGTCACCGAGGCCGCGGCGATGGCCGCCGGTCGGTGGGTCGGCCGGGGCGACAAGGAGGGTGGCGACGGGGCAGCCGTGGACGCCATGCGCAAGCTGATCAACTCGATCCAGATGCGCGGCGTCGTGGTGATCGGCGAGGGCGAGAAGGACAACGCGCCGATGCTGTTCAACGGCGAGCAGGTGGGCGACGGCACCGGCCCCGAGGTGGACGTGGCGGTGGACCCGGTCGACGGCACCACGCTGATGAGCAAGGGCATGCCCAACGCGCTCGCCGTGCTGGCCGTCTCGGAGCGGGGGGCGATGTTCGACCCGAGCGCCGTGTTCTACATGGAGAAGCTGGCCGTCGGCCCGGAGTACGCCGACGTGGTGGACATCGAGGCCGGTCCGGCCGAGAACATCAGGCGGATCGCCAAGGTCAAGGGCACCGAGGTGGCCGAGGTCACCGTCTGCGTGCTGGACCGGTCCCGGCACGACGACCTGGTCGGGCAGATCCGGCGGACCGGGGCCGGCATCCGGTTCATCTCCGACGGCGACATCGCCGGGTCGATCGCCGCCGCCCGGGGCGAGTCGGGCGTCGACGTGCTGATGGGCGTCGGCGGCACCCCGGAGGGGATCATCTCGGCGTGCGCGCTCAAGTGCATGGGCGGGGCGATGCAGGCCAAGCTCTGGCCGCAGGACGCGCAGGAGCGGGAGAAGGCGCTCGCCGCCGGGCACGACCTGGACCGCGTGCTCGGCACCGACGACCTGGTCACCGGGGACAACTGCTTCTTCGTGGCGACCGGGGTGACCTCCGGTGACCTGCTGCGCGGGGTGCGGTACCAGGCGGGCGGGGCGTACACCCAGTCGATCGTGATGCGCTCCAAGAGCGGCACGATCCGGGTGATCGACTCCTACCACCGGTTGGAGAAGCTGGCCCTCTACTCGGCGGTGGACTTCGACGGCAGGCCGCTGGCAGAGCAGGAGTGACAGTTTCCGGCACCGCCGCCCCTCCCGTCCTGTCCACCGCCCGGCGGATCGCCGGCATCGGGTTGGCCACCGCCGCCGGCGTCGGCGTGGCCGTGCAGTCCCGGATCAACGGCGAGCTGGGCGTACGCCTGGCCGACGGCATTGCCGCCGCGGTGGTCTCCTTCGGTCTCGGGTTGCTGGTGCTGCTGGTGCTGGTCCCGGCCCTGCCCGGGGGACGGCGCGGGTTGGCCGACCTGCGCGGGGCGTTGCGGTCCGGGACGTTGCGCCCCTGGCAGTTGCTGGGCGGGGTGTGCGGGGCGTTCCTGGTCGCCACCCAGGGGCTCACCATCGGGACGCTCGGTGTGGCGGTGTTCACCGTGGCGGCGGTGGCCGGGCAGTCGGCCAGCAGCCTGGTGGTGGACCGGGCGGGCATCGGGCCGGGCGGGCGGCAGCCGGTGACCGTCCCCCGGCTGGCCGGTGCGGTGCTGACCGTGCTGGCCGTGCTGCTGGCGGTCGGTGACCGGCTCGGCGACCCGGGCACCCTGGCGCTGGCCCTGCTGCCGTTGCTGGCCGGGTTGGGGCTGGCCTGGCAGCAGGCGGTCAACGGGCTGGTCCGGGGGGCGTCGGGCAGTGCGCTCGTCGCCACCGGAGTCAACTTCGCCGTCGGTACGGTGGCCCTGCTGATCACCTTCGGTGTGGACCTGGCGGTCCGGGGTGCTCCCGGTGGCGCGCTGCCGACCGAGCCGTGGCTCTATCTGGGTGGCCCGATCGGCATCGTCTTCATCGCGGTCGCGGCGGCGATCGTCCGGTTCGCCGGGGTCCTGCTGCTGGGGCTGGCCACCATCGCCGGTCAGGTCGTCGGGGCGGTCGTGCTGGACGTGGTGCTGCCGACGTCGGCGTCGCACCCGGGCCCGGCCACCCTGGCCGGCGCGACGCTCACCCTGGTCGCGGTGCTGGTGGCGGCGCTGGGCCCGGCTCC
The DNA here is from genome assembly GCF_016900955.1 of Micromonospora humidisoli. Lineage (NCBI taxonomy): Bacteria > Bacillati > Actinomycetota > Actinomycetes > Micromonosporales > Micromonosporaceae > Micromonospora > Micromonospora humidisoli. The sequence continues at coordinate 113,438 of NZ_JAFEUO010000001.1, read as the reverse complement.
GCGCCGCTGACCCGGCCTGACCGTCCGCGCGGGCCGGGACGGTCGGCGGGGGCGGCGGTCAGTGGGTCGCGCCCGCCGGGGTGGGCGTCCCGAGGGTGGCGGTGAGGGTACGGACGGTGGCGGTCAGCGCCTCGTCCACCGGGGTCGGGGTGATGCCGAGGACGGTGGTGGCCCGGGTCGAGTCCATCACGAACGGCCCGGCGAACTGGTGCGCGGTCTCCCGCAGCTCGCGGGCGAAGGGGTCGGTCAGGCCGCCGAGCCAGAGCAGCGGGTAGGGCAGGCGGGTCAGCTTCGGCGGCGGTGCGTCGGCCAGCTCGGCCGCCCGGACGGCCAGCTCGCGGACGCTGGTCGGCGGTCCGCTCGGCACGTGCCAGGCGTGTCCCCAGGCCCGCTCGTCGGTGGCGGCGGCGACCAGGGTACGCACCACGTCCCCGACGTACGTCCAGGTGTGCGGGGCGTCCCAGTTGACCGGCAGGACGACCCGCTGGCCGGCGAGCACCTTCGGCAGCACCAGCGGCAGCAGCGAGTTGCCCTCGGCACCGAGGTAGTCCGAGCCGCGTACCTCGGTGGTCCGGACCCGGCCGGCGCGGTGGGCGGCGAGCGCCTCGGTCCACATCCGGTTGCGGACCCGTCCCTTGGTGCCGGTGGCGGCGAGCGGGGTGTCCTCGGTCATCGGCGCGTCGACCGGGCCGTAGCCGTAGAGGCAGCCGACGGCGGCGAGCACCGCGCCGGTGCGCTCGGCGGTGGTGAGCAGCGCGTCGGCCAGCGGCGGCCAGTCGGTGGCCCACCGGTGGTAGGCCGGGTTGGCGCAGTTGTAGAGCGCGACCGCCCCGTCGGTGAGGGTGGTCAGCCGGTCGGTGTCGGCGGCGTCGGCGGCGATCCGCTCGATCGCCGGGTCGACGGGGCCGGTGCCCCGCCGGGTAACGAGCCTGACCTGTTCGCCCTGCTGGGCGAGGTGCTGTGCGGTGGCGGTGCCGACCGGGCCGGCGCCGACGATCACGTGCAGCGACATGGGAGAACCTTTCGAAGCAGGAGACCGGATCGAGAGCACTGCTCTCGGTGAGCTGCATCCAGCATGGCCGACCTGGTCCATCGAGTCAAGAGCAGTGCTCTCTCTTTTGATTGGCGCTCTGATCCGTGGCAGAGTGGGGGCATGCCGGCTTCCTCGATCCGCGCCCGGGTCCGTGCCGAGATGATCGACGAGATCAAGGCGGTGGCCCGCCGCCACCTCGCCAGCGACGGCGCCGACCTCTCGCTGCGGGCGGTCGCCCGGGACATGGGGATGGTCTCGTCGGCGATCTACCGCTACTTCCCCAGCCGCGACGACCTGCTCACCGCGCTGATCATCGAGGCGTACCAGGCGCTCGGCGACGCGGTGGAGGCCGCCGACGCCGCCGTCGACCGGGCCGACCTGCGCGGACGCTGGCACGCCGTCTGCCGGGCCGCCCGCACCTGGGCGCTGGCCCACCCCGCCGAGTACGCCCTGCTCTACGGCAGCCCGGTGCCCGGGTACGCCGCCCCCGCCGACACCGTGCTCCCCGCGCAGCGCCCACCGCTGACCCTGCTCGGCATCCTCGCCGACGGGGTGGCCACCGGCCGGATCACTCCGCCCGACGACGACCTGCCCGAGCCGGTCCGGGCCGACCTGGCCGAGATCGCCGCCGGGCTCTTCCCCGGCCTGCCCGAGGCCCTGCTCGCCCGGGGCATGGCCGGCTGGACCCAGCTCTTCGGGCTGATCAGCTTCGACCTCTTCGGCCGCCTCGACCCGGTCGTCCCGCACCGGGACGCCTACTTCGACCACCAGACCGCCCTGATGGCCGACCTCGTCGGCCTCCCCTGACCCGGCCCGCCGGGCACCACCCCCGCCCGGCCGGCCCCACGGCCAGGCTGCGCACGGCGGACCGGGCGGGCACCACGGCCAGGTCGGCACGGGAGGCGCAGCGGCCCCGCCGGCCCGCGCAGTGCGGGCCCACGGCGGTGTGCGGTGGGTCAGCCGGCGTCGGAGGAGTGGCCGGGGAAGAGGTGGGCCGCCGGGTCGATGGCGACGGCGGCGTTGTTGACGGCGGTGGCGGCCTCGCCGAAGCCGGTGGCGATCAGCCGCACCTTGCCGGGGTACTCGGTGATGTCACCGGCGGCGAACACCCGGGGCAGATTGGTCGCCATCGCGCTGTCCACCACGATGTGCCGGCGGTCCAGCCGCAGCCCCCACTCGGCCAGCGGCCCCAGATCGGCGGTGAAGCCGAGCGCCGCGACCACCGTGTCGACAGGCAGCGTCTCGGCCGCCCCGCCCCGGACGGTGATCTCGGCGGCGGTGACCGTGTCGTCGCCGTACAGCCGGGTCACCTCGGCGTTGACCACGACCCGTACCGGCAGCGACAACACCCGGGCCACGGTCGCGGCGTGCGCCCGGAACCGCTCCCGGCGGTGCACCAGGGTCACCGAGCGGGCCAACGGTTGCAGGGTGGCCGCCCAGTCGAACGCCGAGTCACCGCCGCCCACGATCAGCACGTCCCGGTCGGCCAGCGCGGTCGGTTCCGGTACGAAGTAGACGATCCCGCCGCCGACGAAGCTGTCCGCGACCGGCAGCGGGCGCGGGGTGAAGCTGCCCAGCCCGCCGGTGACCAGCACCGCACCGCAGCGCAACTGCTCGCCGCCGGCCAGGCCCAGCACCGGCCGGCCGTCGGTGTGGGCGAGCTTCTCGGCCCGGGTGCCGAGCAGGTACTCCGGGTGGTAGGGCGCGGCCTGGGCGAGCAGGTTGGCGACCAGGTCCCGGCCCTTGACGGCGGGGAAGCCGGCGACGTCGAGGATCAGCTTCTCCGGGTACATGGCGGTGATCTGCCCGCCCGGCTCGGGCAGCGCGTCGACCACCGCCACCGACAGCCCCCGGAAACCCGCGTAGTACGCGGCGAACAGCCCGGTCGGGCCGGCTCCGATCACGGCGACATCGACCTCGCGCATGGGCGTACCGTCGCTTTCCGCTGGCGGTCAACGTGCGCCGCGCCGGTGGCGCGCGACGCGTGCTGCTGCCGACGGTAGGCCCGACGTGCGGTCCGGGCAAGCATTCCCGCTCCCGCCACGCGGGTCGGGCGGGTCGTCCGCGTCAGGGGCTCAGGGTGGACTCCACCCGGTACTCCCGGTACGGGTCGTACGGGCGGCGACGCCGGAACAGGATCGCCGCGACCACCCCGCCGAGCAGCCCGAACAGGTGCCCCTGCCAGGAGATCCGCTCGTCGGTGGGGAGGATGCCGAGCAGCTGCCAGCCGTAGAGCAGGCCGACCAGCAGCACCACCCCGAAGTTCCACCAGCTCCGCTCGACGATGCCCCGGGTGAACAACAGGCCCAGGTAGCCGAAGATGACCCCGCTCGCCCCGACGACCACCGAGTTGGGCGAGCCGGTGAACCAGACGCCGAGCCCGCTGACCAGGATGATGACCAGGGTGGACCAGAGGAACCGGCGGGTGCCGGCGGCCAGCACGAAGGTGCCGAGCAGGATCAGCGGGATGCTGTTGCTGTAGAGGTGGTCGAAGCCGTGGTGCAGGAACGGCGAGAAGAACACCCCGTCGAGCCCCTGGATGCGCTGCGGGATGATCCCGGCGGCCACGTCGAGCCCGAAGCCGAGCCCCTGGTCGAGGGCCTCGATGAGGAAGAGGAACGGCACCACCGCGCACATGGCGACGAAGGCCCGGCCGAGCGACGCGTAGAACGCCTCGGTGCCGAACCGGTCGGGGTCGCCGCCCGTCGGGTGCAGGGTCACCCCACCATGGCTATCAGCATTCTCCGCCGACCGCCACCCGGGTCCCGTGCCGGGCGGGGCTACGCAGACGGCGGGGCGGGTGGTCGCCCACCCGCCCCGCCGTCTGTGTCGTCGCTCAGTACCAGCCTTCGCTCTGGCTCTTGGCCCAGGCGCCGCACGGGTTGTCGTACCGGCCCTCGATGTAGCCGAGGCCCCACTTGATCTGGGTGACCGGGTTGGTCCGCCAGTCACTGGCGACCGAGCTCATCTTGCTGCCCGGCACCGCCTGCGGGATGCCGTACGCGCCGGACGAGGAGTTGCTGGCCTTGGGGTTCCAGCCGCTCTCCTTGTTCCAGAGCTTGTCCAGGCAGGGCATCTGGTCGATCTTGAAGCCCGCCTGGAGGAGCATCGCGCAGCCGGTCTTGCGGTGCCCGCTGTAGGAGTTGCACGAGGCGGGGACCGGGCCGGCGTACGGCTTGATCTTCCCGTCCTCCTCCTTGGCCTTGGCCTCGGCCTCGCGTTCCTTCTTCCGCGACGCGGCGGCGGCCTCGGCGGCCTTGGCCCGCTGGGCGGCCTCCTTGGCCGCCGCGGCGGCCCGCAGCTTCGCCTGGTACTCGGCGGCCCGCTGCTTGGCGGACTCCCGCCGATGGTCGGCCTGCCGGTCACGCTGGTAGTCGTACTCGGCCTGGTCGACCTGGAGGCCGACCTGTGCGGTCAGGCCCTGTTGCTGGGTTTCCCGGTCTTCGCCCAGATAGAAACCGCCGGCAACGCCCACGGAGAGCAGTGCGACGGCGGCCGTACGGGCACCGAACCGGCTCCACAGCCGACTCACGAAGTGTCCCTTCGTCGGGGGCAAGGACGCGGCACGGACCGGCCGTGAACGGGCGCGGCCGCGCCACGAGCGCCCCGACCTGAGCCGGTCGCCACCGACGCACCGGCAGGGGGGTGACTGCCCGTCCTGAGAAGGGGACGAACGGTCACCAACACCCCCACCGGGACGTGGGCGCTCGTGGGACACCATCGCGCACAGTAAGGCTGATGGGAAACCCACCGGCCAATTTGTGACCTGCGCCACAAAGTGAATGCGGACGATGAGGGGCGGACCTCACCCCCGCGCGGGTCAGCCCGGGATGTCCTCCAACAGATCCGTCACCATCGCCGCGATCGGGGACCGCTCGGACCGGTTCAACGTGACGTGCGCGAAGAGCGGGTGACCCTTCAACGCCTCGATCACCGCCGTCACCCCGTCGTGCCGCCCGACCCGCAGGTTGTCCCGCTGGGCGACGTCGTGGGTGAGCACCACCCGCGAGCCCTGCCCGATCCGGGACAGCACGGTGAGCAGCACGCCCCGCTCCAGCGACTGGGCCTCGTCGACGATGACGAACGCGTCGTGCAGGCTCCGGCCCCGGATGTGGGTCAGCGGCAGGACCTCCAGGATGCCCCGCGAGGTGACCTCCTCCAGCACGTTCTCGTGCACCACCGCCCCGAGGGTGTCGAACACCGCCTGCGCCCAGGGCGACATCTTCTCCGACTCGGACCCGGGCAGGTAGCCCAGTTCCTGCCCGCCGACGGCGTAGAGCGGGCGGAACACCACCACCTTCTTGTGCCGGCGGCGCTCCATCACCGCCTCCAGCCCCGCGCACAGCGCCAGCGCCGACTTGCCGGTGCCGGCCCGGCCACCCAGCGACACGATCCCGATCGACTCGTCGAGCAGCAGGTCCAGCGCGATCCGCTGCTCGGCCGAGCGGCCGTGCACACCGAACGCCTCGCGGTCGCCGCGCACCAGCCGGACGGTCTTGTCGGGCAGCACCCGCCCCAGCGCCGACCCCCGGGTGGAGTGCAACACCAGGCCGGTGTGGCAGGACAGGCCGGCGGCGGCGTCCAGGTCGAGGCAGTCCCCGGCGTAGAGCCGGCCGATCTCGTCCTCACCCAGCTCCAGCTCGGCCATCCCGGTCCAGGTCGGGTCGCTGGCCTGGCCGTGCCGGTACTCGTCGGCCCGCAGCCCGACCGAGGCGGCCTTGACCCGCAACGGCATGTCCTTGCTGACCAGCGTCACCTCCCGCCCCTCGGCGGCCAGGTTCAGCGCCACCGACAGGATGCGCGCGTCGTTGGACTCGTTACGGAACCCGGGGGGCAGGACGCCGTCGTCCGAGTGGTTCAGCTCCACGGTGAGCGTGCCGCCGGACTCGTTGGCGGGCACCGGACGGTCCAGTCGACCGTGCCGGACCCGCAGCTCGTCGAGCATCCGCAGGGACTGGCGGGCGAACCAGCCCAGCTCCGGGTGGTGTCGTTTGCCCTCCAGCTCCGAGATCACCACGAGCGGCAGGACCACCTCGTGCTCGGCGAAGCGGTGGAAGGCCGCCGGGTCGGACAGGAGCACCGACGTGTCCAGAACGAACACCTGGCCGGTTGGTCCGGGCTCCTCGGGGCCGGGCGGGGCGGCGGCCGCCGGACGGCGGCTCCGGGTGGCTCGGCGGGTCGTGGCAGTCGCGGCCGGGATCTGGTCGACACCGGCGGGCGTACGGCGAGTCGTCACAGGCCTGCTCCGACGGACGGGCATCCGCCATCCGCGTTCCGCCTCCTCCGGTGCCCGGTGACACGGGGTCGGATGCGGAACCCCGTGCGCGAGGTCGCAGATCCGGGCGGCCGGCTGACCCGGGAAAACCCCGGGTCATGCCTAGACGCTAGCGGCGTCGGGCCGCCTCGGCTAGAGGGTGGACGAGGATCTCCCCGCACCGGGTACGCCCCACCCGGCGGGCGGCGCGGACCGGCCGGGATGCCTGCCCCCTGCGCGCATCCCGGCCGGTGGAACCGCGTCACCCGTCGACGCGGTCGGTGTCGGCACGCCGCACCGACGGCTGTCGGCTCCCGCCGGTTCAGCCGGGCCGGCGGACCAGGGTGCCGGTCGGGTGCCGACCGGCGACCGGGCCCGGCGGGCTGGCGAACGAGGAGCCGGTGTACGTGGTGCCCTGGCGGACCGCGGCTGTGGGACGCCGCGCGGCGCTGGCCGGCACGGCCGGGGCGGTGAGCGCCGAGGCGAGCACGGCCTGGGCGTCGCGCCGGCGCCGGTTCCAGGCGCCCCGGTCCCCGTCGAAGTAGCCCTGCCGGTAGCCGAAGCGGTACCCGATCCGGTAGCTGAGCTGACCGTGCAACCGGCCGGCGGCGTAGCTGGTCGCCCCGAGGACGAGGACGAGGAACAGGGCGAGCAGCGGGCTCATCGGGCGGCTCCGGTGGGCCGCGTCGACGGGGTCACCGGTCCTCCGGCTCGGCCGGAGTCGGGTCGACGACGAGCAGCCGTTCCAGGTCCTCGGTGCTGACCTCCTCGACCAGTTCGACGCTGATCCGGCAGCCGTCCAGGACGACCTCGGCCATCGAGGAGCGGCGGATCTCGCCACCGGAGTCGTAGACCCGCACGCTCATCTCCGGGCAGCCGAGATGGGTCCGCCAGGCGTTCCACTCGTCGCGGTCGCCGACGCTCAGTGACAGGTAGCGGCAACCCCGGGCGAGGTAGAGCCGCCAGGGCGCGCTCAGGCCGGCGGCGACCCCCTCCGCGATCAGGCCGAACGCCTGGGCGCGGGTCGCGAGTTCGGTCACCTGGCCCCCCTCGCACCGGGAGCGTGACGCATGTGAGCACTGATCGTCTCAAGCACGTGACACACCGTAGATTGTCCCATGAGCGTGACAGTATCAGCTTTTCGTCCGGTTCCTGACTACCTCGCTTGGCGGTATTATGCCCAGGTGAGACCCCTTCGCACCGGTTCCCGGGCCGGTCCGGCCGCTCCGGCGAGGCCGTCTCATATGCGTGACAAAGATCTGCCCCGGGCAGCCTGGACGAGCGCTACGGTCGTACGGTTTCGGGGTGACCGAGACCGCCCCCGCCCGGAAGATCGCATTCGCCACCTTCGTTCGTCGGGCGCTCGACGATGCCCGGGCGATGCGCGCCTGGACCGGCACCGAGGTCTCCCGGCGCACCGGCGTCTCCCGCCAGACGATCAACAGGTGGGTCCGCGGCGACTGGGCCAGCGACCCGGAGGCGGAACGGGTGGTGGCGTTCTGTGAGGGGCTGGGCCTCAACCCGGCCGCCGCCTTCGCCGCCCTCGGCTGGGACCGGGCCGCCACCCCCCGGGGCGCCCCCGGCGCTCCCCCGATGGACCCGGACGTCGAGGCGCTGCTGCGCCGGCTGGTCGACCCCGCCGTGTCGGACGCGGAGAAGTTCCACATCAGGGAAACCATTCGTTACCTCGCATACCGCCCCACGCTTCCGCTCGATGTCCGAAAGGGCGAAGAGCAGGCCGGGTAGTTCCTCAGATGGCGAAAGAACGCCTGAGCAGACCCGATCGTTTCGCTCCGGGCCGGCAACGGGCACGCTAGCGTCCCTATTCGTACTGCTTGGGCTCGTCGTCGGCGGGGGGACGGGACAAGGCCGAACTCAGCCCTGCGGGACAGAAGGAGGGGTCTGTCCATGACCCTGAAGTGGTGGGCAGTCGTGGTCGCGGCAGTCTCCCTGACCGCGTGCGTGACCGCGAACCTGGTGGCCGGCCTGGGCGGGGGCGGGCAGATCCCGCTGGTGGTCAACCTCTTCGCCCTGACCGTGGCCGGCACCGCCGTCGTCCTGGCGGTGGTCGCCGAACTGCACGACCGGCTCGACGACCGGGTCAGCGCGCTCACCGAGTTCCTGGTGGCGCGGCTCAACGAGATCGAGACCCGCACCGGCGACCGGAACACCGGTTTCGTCGAGGGTTACCTGCTCAACCAGGGCCGGGAGGCAACCGTGGTGCCCCTGGGACGGCGGGGGCGGGGGGCCGCCGAACGCTGAGCAGCACTCACTGACCACATACCCCGGCGGTGTCAAGAAGCCACTCCGAAGCCACGAATCAGCCACCGCCTCCGGGGTACGCTGTCGCGCGTGCCGCCGTTGAATCTGGGTAACCAGCAGCCGCAGACCCCGCTGGATGCTGAGCACGCCTGGCGTACCACCGCCGAGCGGGCCGCAGACACCGTCCTCTTCTTCGACTTCGACGGCACCCTCGCGCCGGTCGACGACGACCCCACCGCGGTACGCCCCGCACCCAAGGTGCTCGCCGCCCTGGAGGCGCTCGCCCCGGTGGTGCAGCGGGTGGCGATCGTCTCCGCCCGTCCCGTCGACTTCCTCCGTGACCACCTCGGTGGCCTCACCGGGATCGACCTCTACGGACTGTACGGCCTGGAGCACAGCCACTCCGGCGGCGAGACCGTCACCGAGCCCGCCGCGCTGCCCTGGGTGCCCACCATGGCCGAGCTGGCCGACCGGGCCCGCGCCGAACTGCCCGCCGGGGCGCTGGTCGAGTTCAAGCGGCTGAGCGTGGCCCTGCACTGGCGTACCGCACAGCAGCTCGGTCCGGCGGTCGAGCAGTGGGGGCGGGCGCAGGCCGACCGGCTCGGGCTGCGGGTGCAGGCCGGCCGGATGGTGCTGGAGCTCAAGCCCCCCGTCGACCGGGACAAGGGGCTGGTCATCGGCGAGGTGGTCCGGGACGCCGGCGGCGCGTGGTATTTCGGCGACGACGTCTCCGACATCAAGGCGTTCGCGGCGCTGCGTGCCCGCTCCGCCGCCGATCCGGGGTTCCTCGGCATCTGCGTGGCGGTGGCCAACCCGGAGACCGGCCGGGAGGTCGCCGAGGCCGCCGACCTCACCATCGACTCCCCCGCCGCGCTCGGCGACTTCCTCACCCGGGCCGTGCATCACCTGACCTGACCGTGCGCGCGGGGGCATCGGCCGACATGCCCGCAGCCCCCGCCCGTCGCGTCGGCCGGTCAGGTGCCGTAGCGGCGTTGCCGGGTGCCGTAGGAGCGCAGGGCGCGCAGGAAGTCGACCCGGCGGAAGTCGGGCCAGTTCAGCTCGCAGAAGTAGAACTCCGAGTGCGCCGACTGCCAGAGCATGAAACCGGACATGCGCTGTTCGCCGCTGGTCCGGATGATCAGATCCGGGTCGGGCAGGCCCCGGGTGTAGAGGTGCTCGGAGATGTGGTCGACGTCCAGCGTGCCGGCCAGTTCCTCGATCGTGCCGCCCTTGGCCGCGTGCTCCACCAGCAGCGACCGCACCGCGTCGGTGATCTCGCGCCGGCCGCCGTAGCCGACGGCGATGTTGACCTGCGCGCCGCCGGTGCGTTCCCGGGTGCGTTCCTCGGCGGCCTTGAGCGCCTGGGCGTGCTGGTTGGGCAGCACGTCGAGCGCGCCGACCATCCGCAGCCGCCAGGGGTTGCCCTCCTCGGCCAGCTCGGTGCTGAGATCCTCGATGATCTGGAGCAGCGGGTCCAGCTCCTCCGCCGGCCGGGACAGGTTGTCGGTGGAGAGCAGCCAGAGCGTGACGTGGCCGACGCCTGCCGCGTCGCACCAGCGCAGCAGCTCCTTGATCCGCTCGGCACCCATCCGGTGACCGTCGTTCGGGTCGACGAAGCCCATCTCCCGCGCCCACCGGCGGTTGCCGTCGCACATCACGCCGACGTGCCGGGGCACCGGTCGACCCGCGAGCCTGGCCGTCAGCCGGCGCTCGTAGACGGAGTAGAGAAGTTTCCGCAGAGTCATCACCTTGCAGGGTAGCGACCCACACCGAACATCAGTGCCTCGGTGGCGCACTCCGTGCGCGATCAAGAGAAATACGTCGTCGATGGGCCGTCCACTGACCGAAATCTCTTGATCACCGGGGCGGGGCGTCGGGGGCGTCGGCGGAGGCGGGGGTGGCGGGAGCGCGGTGCAGGGCGTAGAGGGCCAGGGTGGCCGCCGCCAGCAGGGGTGCGCCGTCGCGGACCAGACCGTCCAGGCCGAGCAGCCACCAACACAGCGGCAGGTTCACCGCGAGCACGCCGAGGGTGACCGTCACCAGCAGGCGGCGGGCCCACCGCCTGCCGCGCAGCAGGAACGCCGTACAGAACAGCACCAGGTAGCTGACCACGATGCCGGCGGCGAACCAGGCCAGCACCACGGGTACGACGCCGAGCCGGCCGTCCAGCACCGCGCCGCCGGCCACCAGCGCGGGCACCAGCATCAACGGGCTGTACGTGAACGCGGCCACCCGGGCGGTGAGCAACCAGGCGGTGACCTGGGGGCGTTTCGGGGCGACCTCCCGCCAGGCGATCGTCCCGCCCTCGACGACCAGGCCCCGGCGGTGGCGCACCAGGTGCCCGGCGACCGCGTCGCAGCGGTAGAGCAGCACGACCACGGCGACGCAGAGCGCGGTGAGCACGGCGAAGCCGAGCAGGCCGGGCAGCGGCGGGACGCCCTGCCGGGGCACCACCAGCCGGCCGACCGCGAACACGGTGGTCACGGCGAGGATCAGCCCGAACGGCTTCGCCCCGGCCCGCCCCCGGTTCACCTGCCCGATCAGCACCAGGAATCCCAGCGACCGCAGCATCGCCCAGCCGGTGCGCACGGCGAGGCCGAACTCCTGCTCCGGGGCGTACCACCAGTTGAGCAGCTCGACCCCGACGGTGGCGGCGGCGGTCACCGCGAGCAGGGTGGTCAGCGCCCGGACGGCGGACGGCCGCCGGACCGGTGGGGTCACGGCGGCCGTCCTCATGGTTTCCGGTCTTGCCCGGTACGGGCGGCCGGCACACCTGTCAGCGCGGTGCCTGCCGCCTTCCGGCGGGCGGTGCTGGGCGTCGGGTCACCGCGACCGGTCCTCGTCGAGCCGGGCGCGCAGCGCGTCCAGCTCCGACCACAGGACGGCCGGCAGCTTGTCACCGAACTTCTCGAACCACTCGGTGACCAGCGGCAGCTCGTTGCGCCACTCCTGCGGGTCGACCTTGAGGGCGATCCGGACGTCCTCCGGGGTCATGTCGAGCCCGTCGACATCCAGCGCGTCGGCGGTCGGGACCATGCCGATCGGGGTCTCGACCGCGTCGGCGCTGCCCTCGATCCGCTCGACGACCCACTTGAGCACCCGCGAGTTCTCGCCGAAGCCGGGCCAGAGGAAGTTGCCCTCGGCGTCCTTACGGAACCAGTTCACGTAGTAGATCTTGGGCAGCTTGGCGGCGTCGCCGTCGACGCCCTTGCCCATCTCGATCCAGTGGTTGAAGTAGTCACCGGCGTGGTAGCCGATGAACGGCAGCATCGCCATCGGGTCGCGGCGCACCACGCCCACCGCGCCGGACGCGGCGGCGGTGGTCTCCGAGGACAGCGTCGCCCCCAGGTACACCCCGTGCACCCAGTCGCGGGCCTCGGTGACCAGCGGGATGGTGTCCCGGCGACGGCCGCCGAACAGGATCGCGTCGATCGGCACCCCGTTCGGGTCGAAGTAGTCGTCGGCCAGGATCGGGCACTGGGTGATCGGGGTGCAGAACCGGCTGTTCGCGTGGGAGGAGAGGTTCTCGCTCTCCGGCGTCCAGTCGTTGCCCTTCCAGTCGATCAGGTGGGCCGGCGGCTCGCCCATGCCCTCCCACCAGATGTCGCCGTCGTCGGTGAGGGCGACGTTGGTGAAGATCGAGTTGCCCCGGTCCAACGTCCGCATCGCGTTGGCGTTGGTCTTCCAGTCGGTGCCCGGGGCGACGCCGAACAGGCCGTACTCCGGGTTGACCGCGTAGAGGCGGCCGTCGGGGCCGAACCGCATCCAGGCGATGTCGTCGCCGATGGTCTCGACCTTCCAGCCGGGAATGGTCGGCTCCAGCATGGCCAGGTTGGTCTTGCCGCAGGCGGACGGGAACGCGCCCGCCACGTGGTAGACCTTCCCCTCCGGCGAGGTGATCTTGAGGATCAGCATGTGCTCGGCGAGCCAGCCCTCGTCGCGCCCCATCACGCTGGCGATCCGCAGCGAGTAGCACTTCTTGCCGAGCAGCGAGTTGCCGCCGTACCCGGAGCCGAAGGACCAGATCTCCCGGGTCTCCGGGAAGTGCGAGATGTACTTCGTCTCGTTGCACGGCCAGGCCACGTCGGTCTGGCCGGGGGCGAGCGGGGCGCCGATGGAGTGCAGCGCGTGCACGAAGTCGGCGTCGTCGCCCATCGCGTCGAGCACGGCGGTACCCATCCGGGTCATGATCCGCATCGAGGCGACCACGTACGGGCTGTCGGTGATCTCGACGCCGAACATCGGGTTCTCGGCCTCGACCGGCCCCATGCAGAACGGGATGACGTACATCGTCCGGCCGCGCATCGCACCCCGGTACAGCTCGGTCATCGTCCGCTTCATCTCGGCCGGCGCCATCCAGTTGTTGGTGGGGCCGGCGTCCGCCTCGTCCACGGAACAGATGAAGGTGCGCTCCTCGACCCGGGCGACGTCCGTGGGGTCGGTGCGGGCGTAGAAGGAGTTCGGCTTCTTTTCCGGGTTCAACCGGACGAGGGTCCCGTTGTCGACGAGTTCGTCGGTGAGACGCCGCCACTCCTCGTCGGACCCGTCCACCCAGACCACCCGGTCGGGGGTGGTCAGTTCCGCGATCTCCCGGACCCAGGCGAGCAGCTTGGGGTGGGTCGTGGGGGCCTGATCGATCCCCCGCACAGTAGCCGGAGCAACCATGACTCATCTCCTTGTGGTCGACGCTGACCGATTTATGGGATGCACGAGTCTCGGCGGACGCCTGCCGCGTCGCCTTCGTGGAAACCTGGGATTGGCCTCAGCGTAAACCGGGCGGACCCGCGAGTCAGTGGGACTGGTTGTGAAGAACTGCACAAGGTACGGCCCGGCTGCGGTAACACGAGCTGATACCCGCTTTCACGCGCACTTTCACGCAAATCCTTCGACGAACTGCCGGCGGGCGCGGGAACGGCCCCGGGACAACGGGGGACCCGGGTCGACCCACGGCGCGGCGGCGGGTCGCCGGTGGCACCCCGTCCGATCAGCCGGCAACCGGTACGCTCGCGAGGTGGCCGCGACGATGACCGGGGACCAGCCGGGTGCCCCGCAGACCCGCCCGGGTCTGGTCCGTTCGTTGTTGGACCGGTTCGGCCACCTGCTGCGTGAATTGAGCAAGTTCGCCACCGTGGGCGGGGTGGCCTTCCTGGTCGACTTCGCGCTGTTCAACTACCTCACGCTGGGGCGTGGCGTCGAGCCGGTGACCGCGCGGGTCGTCTCCACGGTGATCGCGGCGACCGTCGCGTTCGTGGGCAACCGGTTCTGGACCTGGCGGCACCGGGTCCGCTCCAACCCGGCCCGCGAGTACGCACTGTTCTTCTTCTTCAACGCGGTCGGCCTGGGCATCGCGGTGGCCTGCCTGGCGGGCAGCCGGTACGGGCTGGGCAGCATCTGGCCCGGCGTGTTCCGCACCCCGCTGGCCGACAATATCGCCAGCTACGTGGTGGGCACCGCGCTCGGCACGATGTTCCGGTTCTGGTCGTACCGACGGTTCGTCTTCGTCGAAGCGGGAACTCCCGCCGTCACGGAGGCGACCAGCGACCCGTCGTCCGGGTCGTGACCGGTCGCCCATCCCGTCCAGCCGGAGTTCCCGGCACCGTCCTCAGCCCTAAGGTGTTGCGCATGCGTCTTGTCCGTCTGCTGCCCGAGCGCTGGCAGAAGTTCATCCGCGAGGCGCTCAAATTCGGCATCGTCGGGGGCGTCAACACCGTCATCAATTACGCGGTGTTCAATGCTCTGGCACTCACCGTTTTCGTCGACGGTCAACTGAAGGCGACGGTCATCGCCACCATAGTGGCGACGATCACGTCGTATCTGATGAATCGCCACTGGACGTACCGGGATCGACCGAAAGCGGCACTCCAGCGCGAATACGCCCTGTTTTTCCTATTCAACGGCGCCGGTCTGATCATCGAACTCGGCGTCCTCGCCGCCGCCAAGTACGGCCTGGGGTTCACCAGCCTGCTCGCGCTCAACGTGGCCAAGACCGGGGGCGTGCTGCTCGCCACCCTGTTCCGGTTCTGGTCCTACCGGACCTTCGTCTTCCAGCCGGTCCCCCAGCACGCCGAGGAGACCTGGCACTCCATCAAGCGCGACGAGTGGGACACCATGGCCGAGCTGGACCCGGTCGCCGAGCTGGCCGAATCGGTGAGCGAGCTGGAAGAGGCCCAGAGCCAGGCCGAGGACCGCACCGCCCCGGCGGCCGGAACGCCGGCCCCGACCGTCGAACCGGTGTTGAAGCAGGGCCGGGGCGGCACCCTCGGCCCGGCCGTCGCCGGCGGCGACCTGGAGGCGGAGCTGGCCGCCGAGCTGCACGCCGGCACCACCCGCCGCACGCCGCGACCCTGATCGGCCCCGGTACACCCGGGGCCGGCGGGCCGCCAGGATCAGCCGCTGGTGTCCCGCAACGGCTTGCCCTCCCGCATGTCGGCGAGAATGTCGCGCATCTCCCCGTCGCCCAGCGTGTGCTTGTCGTGCTGCGCCTCCACCAGCTCGTAGAGGGTGGTCTGCACCCGGTCGACCCGGGGCACGTCGACGAGCACCGACTGCCCCCGCTCGCCTGCCGACTCGATGGTGAGCGTGCCGCAGCCCAGCAGCCGTTCGGTGAACCGCTGGGTCATCGAGTGGTCGTTGATCCGGGCCAGCGGCAGGTCCCGCCGGTGCCGGGAGAAGACGCCCTCCTGGAGCAGCACCCGCTCGTTGGTGAACAGGTAGTGCGTGCTGCGCCAGACCAGGAACGGCCACAACCCCAGCCAGAGCACCGCGATCAGGAACAGACCGGCGAGCACGGCGAGCACGAGCGCGCCACCGTCGCCGTCGGGCAGCAGGAGCCAGCCCGCCACCACCGCCGCGACACCGACGACCAGCACCAGGACCGGCCGCAGCAGCGCCTTCCAGTGCGGGTGCAGGTGCAGAACGACGTGCTCGTCCTCGGTGAGCACGTCTTCGGGGAACGCCACGGGTACCTCCTCGGCGACAATCGGACGCGCTGACCGTAACCGGTCGGGGCGACCCACCGGATCAGCCGGGCGGTCGGCCGTGCACCCCGCGCACGAACCGACCGCGGGCCCGCCGGTCACCGCAGGTGCAGCACGTCCCCGGCGGCCAGCCGACGCTGCCCGGCGGCGGTCTCGACGAGCAGCTGCCCGTCGGCGTCCACCCCGGTGGCGAGCCCGGTCAGGTCGGTGCCGTCGGGCAGCAGCACCCGCACCTGGCGGCCCACCGTGACGCAGGAGGCCAGGTACGCCGCCCGCAGGCCGCACGCGTCGGCGTCCCCGCCGGCCAGCCGCCACCTGTCATACCAGTCGGCAAGGGCGCGCAGCAGCGCCCGCAGCAGCGGGTCCCGGTCGGTGGCGGTGGCCCCGGCCAGTTGCAGCGAGGTCGCCGGCAGCCCGGTCGGGTTCTCCGGCAACTCGTCGGCGCGCAGCGTCACGTTCAGCCCGATGCCGAGCACGATCGCGGGAGGCTCCGCCGCACCGGCGGCCGGCACCGCCTCGGCCAGGATGCCGGCGCACTTGGCGTCCCCGATCAGCAGGTCGTTGGGCCACTTCAGGCCGGCGTCCAGTTCGGCCAGCCGGGAGACCGCCTCGACCAGCGCGACCCCGGCGAGCAGCGGCAGCCAGCCGTACCCGGTGGGGGCGGCCGGCGGCCAGTCACGGGCGGTGACGGCCTCGCCGGGCCGCAGCAGCACGCTCGTCGCGAGCCCCGCCCGGGGCGGCGACTGCCAGGCCCGGCCGCGGCGGCCCCGGCCGGCGGTCTGCCGCTCGGCGACCACGACCAGGCCCTCCGGCTCGCCGGCCCGCGCGGCGTCGGCCGCGTCCGCGTTGGTCGAGCCGGTCTCCGGCCGCAGGTCCAGCCGACGCCAGGGGCCCGACGGCGCGGTCAACGCCCGGGACAGCCGCGCCGCCGACAGCGGCGGGCGGTCCAGATCGGTGTACGGCGAACCCGGCATCCCGCCAGCCTACGGGCCCGGTCGACACGTGCGCCCGACCAGCCTCGGGCGGAAGCTACTGAGGCGTACTGCACAGCGGCGTCGGCCTGAACCATCGTTATATTCCCAGGGTGACTACCGAGACCGGGACCAACATCCACAGCACCGCGGGCAAGCTGGCGGACCTGGAGCGCCGGGTCGACGAGGCGCTGCACGCGGGCGCACGCGGCGTCGAGAAGCAGCACGCGCGGGGCAAGAAGACCGCCCGGGAGCGGATCGACATGCTCCTGGACGAGGGCTCCTTCGTCGAGTTGGACGAGTTCGCCAGGCACCGGTCCACCAACTTCGGGCTGGACCGCACCCGCCCGTACGGCGACGGGGTGGTCACCGGCTACGGCACCGTCGACGGCCGGCAGGTCTGTGTCTTCGCGCAGGACTTCACGGTCTTCGGCGGCTCCCTCGGCGAGGTCTTCGGCGGAAAGATCGTCAAGGTGATGGAGCTGGCCATGAAGATCGGCTGCCCGGTGGTCGGGATCAACGACTCCGGCGGGGCACGCATCCAGGAGGGTGTCGTCTCGCTCGGCCTCTACGGCGAGATCTTCTTCCGCAACGTCCGGGCCAGCGGGGTCATCCCGCAGATCTCCCTGATCATGGGCCCGTGCGCGGGCGGCGCGGTCTACTCCCCGGCGGTCACCGACTTCACCGTGATGGTCGACCAGACCTCGCACATGTTCATCACCGGCCCGGACGTCATCAAGACGGTCACCGGCGAGGACGTCGCGATGGAGGAGCTGGGCGGCGCGCGTACCCACAACACCCGCAGCGGCAACGCCCACTACCTGGCCACCGACGAGGACGACGCGGTCGACTACGTCAAGGCGCTGCTGTCCTACCTGCCGTCGAACAACCTCGACGAGCCGGTGGTCCTCGACGCGCCCGCCGACCTCGACGTCACCGACGCCGACCGGGAACTCGACACGCTGATCCCCGACTCGGCCAACCAGCCGTACGACATCCACCGGGTCATCGAGCACGTCCTCGACGACGGCGAGTTCCTGGAGGTCCAGCCGCTCTACGCGCAGAACATCGTGGTCGGCTACGGCCGGGTGGAGGGCCGCCCGGTGGGAGTGGTCGCCAACCAGCCGATGCACTTCGCCGGCACCCTGGACATCGCCGCCTCCGAGAAGGCCGCCCGGTTCGTGCGCACCTGCGACGCGTTCAACATCCCGGTGCTGACCTTCGTGGACGTTCCCGGGTTCCTGCCCGGCACCGGTCAGGAGTGGGACGGCATCATCCGCCGGGGCGCGAAGCTGCTCTACGCGTACGCCGAGGCCACCGTCCCGAAGGTCACCGTGATCACCCGCAAGGCGTACGGCGGGGCGTACGACGTGATGGGCTCCAAGCACCTCGGGGCGGACCTGAACTTCGCCTGGCCGACGGCGCAGATCGCGGTGATGGGCGCGCAGGGCGCGGTAAACATCCTCTACCGGCAGGAACTGGCCGCCGCCGAGGACCCGGCCGCCGTTCGCGCCGAGCGGATCGCCGAGTACGAGGACACCCTGGCCAACCCGTACGTCGCCGCCGAACGCGGGTACGTCGACGCGGTGATCCCGCCGCACGAGACCCGCACCCAGATCGTCCGGGCGCTGCGGGTGCTGCGGACCAAGCGGGAGACGTTGCCGCCGAAGAAGCACGGCAACATCCCGCTGTAGCCGCAGGTCGGCACGTCCCGGCGCATCAGCAGGGGGTGTCAGCGGCCGGGCAGAGGCGTTTCGCGGCCCGGTCGGCCAATGCCATCAGGTCGGCCTGGCCCATCCCCGGCCCGGCGCCGTCGACCCGGTCGGCGACCGTGTCCGGGGCGGGCACCACCACGGTGACCAGGTCACCGACCCGGACCACCAGGGTGGTGTCGACGCTCGCCGCCGCGCCGACCGGTTTCCCGCCGGTCCGCGCCCGGGGCTGCGACGCGACGTGCCGCAGCAGCACCGACTGGTCACCGGCGAAGTCCCGCGCCGACGGCTCCCAACGGTGTTCCTGCTCGGTGGCCACCGGCTGCTGGTCGGCGGCGAGCGTGGACGCGTCGAGGGTCCACTCGGCGCAGGCGTTGAGCAGCCGGTCGATCTCGCCGAACAGCCACCGCCCCCGGGCCAGCTCGATGCGGTAGACGTCCTGGCTGAGCACGGGCGTGGCCGGCTGGCCGGCCCGGGTCGTCGGGCGGAGCAGGGTCTGCGACCGGGAGGCGCGGGACACCGACAGTTGGGCGTCGACGTCGCGTTCCCGCCCACACGATTCGAGCAGCGGATCGATCCGGACGGCCTCCCCCAGGCCGGTGTCGCCGAGCCGCTCGCCGGTCTTCGTGGGCAGGTCGGCGGGGGACAGCAGGGCGTCGAGGGGGATCTCCGTCCGAACCGGGGCCGACCCGGGGGCCGCGACCGGGGCGGTGGGCGTCGCCGGCCCGGTGGGCCGTTCCCGTACCGCCACGGCGGCACCGGCCAGCACGACGAGCATCGTCACCGTCGACAGCACCGCCGTACGACGGCTGCGGCGGCGGGCGCGGGCCCGCAGCTCCGCCGGCTCGGGCCAGCGGACCTCGCGCAGGTCCCGGTGCAGCCGGTCGACGAAGGTCAGCTCCTCACTCATCGGACCTCCTCCAGGTCGCCACCGGCGAGCAGCCCGGCGAGCGCGGCACGCCCCCGGGAGAGCCGGGCCTTGACCGTGCCCACCGGGGCGGCGGTCTCCCGGGCCACCTCGGCCACGGGCATGCCGAGCAGGTAGTAGAGGGCGAGCGCGGTGCGCTGCTCCTCGGGCAGTTGCCGCAGGGCGGCGACCACCTCCAGGGTTTCGGTGCCGGGGCCGGGCACGCTCTCGGTCGTCACCCCGTGCCGCAGGTAGGCGCGGGCCCGGCTGCGCAGGCTGCGCCACCTGCTCACCGCGATCCGGGAGGCCACCACGCGTACCCAGGCTTCCGGGTCGTCGTAGCCACTCACCGTCGACCAGCGTTGCCAGGCCCGGATGTACGCCTCCTGCACGGCGTCCTGCGCCTCGGCCAGGTTGCCGGTGAGCGCGTAGACGAACCCGAGCAGCCGTTGCCGGCTACCCCGGTAGAACTCGTCGAAGCCGTCGACGTCCGGCACCCTGGTTACCTCCCCCGTGGCGGTCAGAGGTGACACGCGTGCCGCGCCCCGGTGGGTTGCGTGCTCAGCCGGTCATTCTGCCCGGTCGAGCAGGTCGGTCAGCTCGGCAAGCGGGAAGGTGCCGGCGGGAAGGCGGTCCCGGGCCAGCCGCCGGACCGCCGTCTGCACGGCGGCGTTGGCCGGCGTGGGCACCCCGAGCCGTCGGCCGAGCAGCACGATCTCGCCGTTGAGGTGGTCGACCTCGGTGGTGCCGGCCGCCCGGGTCAGGCTCTGCCAGGTGGAGCTGCCGCTGCGCGGTTGCCCGTCGACCGGCCGGGTGCCGACCCGGTCCCCGCGTTCGGTGCGTTCCTCCTCGTCGGTGGGGTGGGCGATGCCCGCGGCGGCGAGCACGGCGGCCCCCTCGGCCCGGACCCGGTCGAGCAGCCAGTCCGGCAGGCCGGCGCCGAACAGGGCCTGCACCCCGTTGCCGAGGTTGTTGAGCAGCTTGCCGTACTTCCACCGCATCACGTCGTCGCGGACGGGGGCGAGGAAACCGGCGGCGGTCAGGTCCGCCGCCACCGCCGCGTCGATCTCGTCGGCACCGCCCGGGTAACGACCCACGTGCAACATCCCCGGGTACGGGTGGCCGCTGGCGATCACCACGCCCGGGTCGAGGTGGGTGGCCGGCAGCCACACGCAGACCGGATGGACGTGCGCGAACAGTCGTAGCGCGGTGGGCTCGTTGGCCACTCCGTTCTGCGCGGTGAACAGGGGCAGCCGCTGTCCCGCCGTACCGCCGCCGGCGACCGGGGCGTCCGCCCAGGTGTCCAGGGCCGCCCAGGTGTGCTGCGACTTGACCGTCAGCACCAGCACGGTGTCGGCGGGCAGCGGCTCGGGCCCCGGCCCGTCGGTGGCCGGCCCCCGCCAGGTCACCGCCCGGTCGGGGGTACGCAGGGTGAGCCCGTCACGCCGGATCGCCGCCAGGTGCGGTCCGCGCGCCACCAGCGTCACGTCCCGGCCGGCCTCCCCCAGCAGTACGCCGATGGTGCCGCCGACCGCGCCCGCTCCGATGATCAGGTATCGCACCCGACCGATTCTGCCCGCATCCGCCCAGGTAGGCGACCCGACGTCGGGGTGCCACCGGTCACCCGGGCCCGGCCGGCCCGCCCCCGCTCGGGGCGGGATGCCCGCCCGCCGGTCAGAGCGGGACATCCCGTCGCTGAGTCAGAGCGGGATGCCCCGTTCAGAGCGGGATGCCGGCCTCGGCGAGCAGCGGGCCAGCGAGCAGGACCGCGCCGACGGCGAGGGCGAACAGGTTGACCAGCCCGAAGACGACCACCCAGAGCAGCGCCGGGAAGGGCGTCAGGTGGGCCAACTGGTCGGCGTCGGACTCGGGCATCCGGCCCCGGCTGCGCAGCCGTTGCAGCTCGAAGACCGGCCGGACGCCGCCGAACAGCAGGAACCAGACCGAGGTCCAGGCGAACACGGCCTGCACCTGCGCGGTGGCGTACCAGGAGACGACGAGCACCACCCCACCGGTGACCAGCAGGGAGAGCACCCCGAAGACGTTGCGGACGAGCAGCAGCATGGCGAGCAGCAGCGCGACCGCGACCCAGAGCAGCAGGGTGATCCGGTTGCCGCCGAGCAGCCAGGCACCGCCCAGGCCGACCAGCGAGGGCGCGACGTATCCGGCGAGCAGGGTGAGGATCATGCCGGGGCCGGTGGGGCGGCCGGCGCTGAGGGTGAGGCCGGAGGTGTCCGAGTGCAGCCGGATGCCGTGCAGCCGCCGTCCGGTGAGCAGCGCCGCCAGGGCGTGACCGCCCTCGTGGGCGATGGTCACCGCGTTGCGGGCGACCCGCCAGGACGACCGGACCGCGACGACCACCAGAGCGGCCATGGCGGTGAGCACCACCAGCAGGGGCGGCGGGTCGGGTTGGGCGCTGAACAGCCGGTCCCAGAGATCGCCCAGCCCGTCGATCGACACCATGGCCGGGGAGCCTACCCGGCCGGATCGTGTCGCTCGACGGTCGTCGCCTCGTATCGTGTGAAACTGACCGGCGGCGAGCGGAGCGGGAGGTGAGGGCCGGTGAGCGCGGCTCCCCTGGAACACCACGTCGGCCTCTGGACCGAGGCCGACTACCTCGCCATGGGCGACACCCCCAACCGGATCGAACTGCTCGACGGGAGCCTGATCGTGAGCCCTGCTCCGAGCAAGCGGCACCAGTTGGTGTCGTGGAGCCTTGTCGACAGTCTTCGGCCAGCCGCCCGGCCTCTCGGTCTGCTGGTGTTCGAGGCGGTGAACGTGCGGCTCGGGGTGGACCGGATCGTCATTCCCGACGTGGTGGTCGCCGACACCGACGACGAGGGCACGGTGGTCGAGGCTGGTGAGGTCGCGCTGGTCTGCGAGATCGTCTCCCCGGGCAACGCCGCCGCCGACCGTCTGGTCAAGATGCAGCTCTACGCGATCGCCGGCATCCCGTGGTACCTACTGGTCGAGCAGGACGGTGACGCCCACTCGTTGCGGCTCCACCGGCTCGACGGCACGCACTACGTGGAGGACCAGGTCGCGAAGGCTGGCGAGACGCTGACCCTGGCTGAGCCGTTCCGTTGGCAGCTCGACCCGGCCGCGCTGCGCTGAGCCGATCGGCTACCTGATACCGCCGCTGGCCTGCCCTGACCGGTTCGGATCACCAGACGTCGACCCGACCCTTGTCGATGAAAGTTTCCTTAGGCCCCCTTGCGATCAAGGGCAGGAATCTCCAAAGATTGGCGTCAATCGATTGGCGTCCCTGGAGGAATCCATGACCCGTACCAGATTCTCGTTGCGCCGGCTGTTCGCCGCCGGTCTCACCGTGGCCGCCACCGCGGCCACGGCCCTCGTCGCCACGGCCGGACCCGCGGCCGCCGCCACCACCGCCGGCGTCGACGTCTCCCACTACCAGGGCTCCATCAACTGGACCAGCGCCCGCAACGCCGGAATCGAGTTCGCCTTCATCAAGGCCACCGAGGGTACGAGCTACAAGGACCCCAACTTCAACACCAACTACGTCAACGCCTACAACGCCGGGGTGATCCGGGGCGCGTACCACTTCGCCCGGCCGAACATCTCCTCCGGCGCAACCCAGGCCAACTACCTCGCCAGCAACGGCGGGGCCTGGTCGGCGGACAGCCGCACCCTGCCGGCCGCGCTCGACGTCGAGGCCAACCCCTACAGCGGTGGCACCTGCTATGGGCTGACCACCACCGGGATGCGCAACTGGATCCAGGACTTCCTCAACACCTACCGCTCCCGCACCGGCCGGTACGCGGTCATCTACACCACCACGAGCTGGTGGAACCAGTGCACCGGCAGCTGGACGGGCCCGTGGGCCAACCACCCGCTCTGGGTGGCCCGCTGGGCGAGCTCGGTGGGCACCCTGCCCGCCGGCGCCTCGGTCTGGAGCTTCTGGCAGTACACCAGCACCGGCAGCGTCTCCGGGATCAGCGGCAACGTCGACCGCAACTACTGGAACGGCACCCGGGCCCGGCTGGTCGCGCTCGCGAACAACACCTGACCGCCCCCGCCACCGGCTCGGCGGCAGCGGGACCGGTCATCACCGTACGGTCGATGGCTGGTCCGGCTGCCGCCGTCGCCGGGCCGTGGACCCGTCGGCTCAGGCGCTCTTCCGGCTGGTCAACGGCATGGTCACGGCATCCGTGGCGGTAGCCGTCGCGGACCGTCGGCTCAGCCGCCAGGCGGCGAGGACGGCGGCGGCGACCGTCACGACGGCGATCGACACGACCAGCGCGGCCACGCCGGCGCTGAGCAGCAGCAGGACGACATCGCCGAGGGCGACGAGCATCCACAGTGCCAGTCTCGGCCGGGCGTCCCTGCGTCGGTAACTCATCTCGCTACCTCCTTCCGTCGTCCCGGGTCAGATACCCCGTACGACGGAAAGTCATGCGAAACGATTTCACCCCCAGCGGGAATCCCCGGGGATCAGTTCCTCCGGTCCGGCACGAACCGGCTGGTGATCAGGGCGAAGTTGTCCAGGTTGGCGTTCCAGTCCTTCGCCGCCACCTCCCACCGGATCGCGTACCCCCGGTTGGTGGCGGTGACGAAGCCCCGGTTGCGGACGTGGATGCGGGTGTTGTCCCGGGTCTCCAGCCAGTCCCAGTCCGCGCAGGTGCGGTAGCCGCCACACGCCTTGATGTCGATGTACTGGTAGTTGCTGACGAAATTCCTCCGGTCCGGTTCCTTGCTCTTCCAGTCGGCGACCGCGTCCTTGAGCGGGCTGGACGTCCACTGGATGAACAGCTCCCGCACCCCGTTCGGCTCGGTGATGACGACCGCATCGGAACGGACGCTGCGTCGCCAGCCCTTCGGCACCGGCACGCTGAACGTCGGCCCCTGGTACATCTCCCAACCCTCCGGCAGCGCGTTCGGGTCGGTGGAGGGGCTGGCCGACGGCGTCGGGCTGGGCGCGGCGCTGGTCGGGGGCGGAGCCGCCGGAGCCGACGTCGGGGCGGCAGAGGAGGCGGCGGCACTCGTCGGGTCGGCGCCCTGCGGGGTGCCGTTCTCCGGGTCGTCCGAGCGGGTGAGCAGCGGGACGGCCAGCGCCAAGCCCACCAGCAGCACCGCGACCAGCGCGCCGATCAGCAGGTTACGGCGCTTGTGGTCCGGCGGCGTCCCGTCGTACACCGGGACGGGGGCGACCCCGGCGGCCCCGGCGGGCGGGCTGACCGGCGCGTCGAGCACGGCGGTGGGGTTGGCCGGCGGGGGCGGGTCTTCCCGGCCGGCACGGACCGGTGGGTCGATCATGCTGGTCGGCGCGGCGTCCGCGTCGGCCGGTGCGACAGCCTCGCCGGTCGACCCGGCGTCCTCGGCGGCCGACCCGGCCTCTGCGCCGGTCGCCGGAGCGTCGGCCGAATCCGCCGGGCCGGGCGGCGCGGCGTCGGCACCGGCCGGCGGGGTGACCTTCGTGGTGGGCCCGGCGTCCACCCCGGCCGGCACCACCGCGGTGGCGTCCGCACCCACGGTCGACGCCCCGGTGACGACCGTCGGCTCCGCCGCGCCACCAGTCGTGGTGGCACCGCCCGCCGTGACCCGAGTGGCGTCGCTGTCGTTCGCGGCGCTGTCCGCCGCCGCCTTCGCGGCTGCTGCCTTCGCGGCTGCGGTGCCGGTGGCGGCTCCCGCTGCGGCGGCCAGGGACGACGAGGTCTTCGCGCCGGTCCCGCCCTGCGCCGGGCGGGGCGCCGGCACCACCGGGGTACGCGGCTCACGTGGACCGTTCGGCCCCGGTCGGCGTACCCCGTCGAGCAGGGAGATGCCCCTGGCCCGCTTGCCGGCGGCGCGGCGCAGCATACGCTCGGCCACCTCGGCGGTGATCCGCTCGGTCGGGTCCTTGCGGAGCAGGCCGGTCAGCACCGGCTTCAACGGGCCGGCGTTGCGGGCCGGCGGCAGCGGCTCCGTGGCCAGCGCGGCCAGGGTGCCGATCGCCGACGGCCTGGCGTACGGCGACTTGCCCTCCACCGCCGCGTAGAGCGTCGCCCCCAACGACCAGAGGTCGGCCTCCGGCCCGGCGGTGCCGTCCCGGGCCCGCTCCGGCGCGATGTACGCGGGCGAACCGAGCACCATGCCGGTGCGGGTGACGTTCGGGTCGCCGGGAATGGTGGCCAGTCCGAAATCGGTCAGCACCACCCGGCCGTCGGTGCCGAGCAGCACGTTGCCCGGCTTGACGTCCCGGTGCATGACGCCGGCCTTGTGGGCGGCCTTCAACGCGCCCAGCACGCCCAGCCCGATCTCCACCGCGCGGGCCGGCGGCACCGGGCCGTCCTCGGCGAGGGTGTCCTGCAACGACTTCGACGCCACGTACTCCATGACGATCCACGGGTCACCGTCGGTGCGCAGCACGTCGAAGATGCGGACCACGTTGACGTGGTTGAGCCGCGCGATCGCCCGCGCCTCACGCAACGACCGCTCCCGCATCTCGCGGCGCTCGTCGTCGGTCAGGCTGGGCGGCGGGACGAGTTCCTTGATGGCGACGTCCCGGTGCAGCACCTCGTCACGGGCCTTCCAGACCCGGCCCATGCCGCCCTGACCGAGCGGCGAGAGCAGCCGGTACCGGTCAGCGACGAGTTGGGAAGGCACGTCAGACATCGGTGAGACGGTACCCGGCCCCACCAACGCGTACACCGCCGGCACGCCACTGTGCGACGTGGGTCAACTTGTCGACGCGTACCCTGGCGTCATGTCTGCCGAAGAGCCGCTGTTCCGGGTCGTCCGGGGAGTCCCGACCGCCGAGGAACTGGCCGCGCTGGTGGGCGCGATCGCGCTCCGTTCCCGGCCGGCGGGTCCGCCCCCGCCGGTGACGAAATCCACGTGGGCGCACCGCGCCCGGCCGGCCGGCGCAGCCCCCGCACCCGGTCGCGGTGCCTGGCGCGTCTCCGGCCTGCCCCGCTGACGCTCTCCCCCACCGCGCGGTCCGTCCCCGCTACCCGGCTCGGGGCTGCCGAGATCGACGCCTTGCCACTAATCTCACCCTGGGAGACGGCGTCGTGACAGTCGGGAGGGCCAGTGATCCCAGAGGAGGGCCGCCCAGCTTCCGGGGTGGGTGACTATGGCGGCATCGAGGCCGACATCCGGCAGATGCGGGAGTTCGCCGACCGCCTCCAGGACGAGGTCGACCGGAACTACACGCCGCACCTGCGCTACATCGCCGACGACATGACCGCCGCCGTGCCCAACCCGTGCGACGCCTTCATCGAACTGGTGCACTTCCTCCAGGCGCACTGGGAGACCCAGCAGGCCACCTCCGATCTGGTGCACGGGCTCGCCGGCAACACCGGCCGGCTGGCCGCCGCCGCCCACCGGATCGCCGCCGACTACCAGGGTTCCGACGCGTTCGCCGACGCCCGGGTGGCCGACGTCGAACGCGCCCTGCACGACCCGCGGATCGCCGCCTCCACCCTGCCCACCGACCGTCCCTCGTGGACGACCCCCGAACCCAACAGTCCGGAGAACCCGGGCCCCGTGGTGCTGCCGTGATCGAACGGGGCAGCGGCCGGACGTCCGGCCTCACCGACTGGCAACTGATGGACGTGCTCAGCATGTGGGCGTGCCTCCAGGACCAGGACACGCCGGGGCACTGGAAACACGTCGCCGGCTGGCGCAAGGTCTGCGAACTCGCCCAGAACCACCTGCGGGAACTCCGGCGGTACCGCGCCGGCCTCGCCGAGGCGTGGCCACCGGCGACGAACGCCGCCGCCAGGACGTACCTCGGAGAACTGGACGAGTTGATCAGCAAGGTGCAGCGCACCCACGACACGGCCGCCGCCAACCACGACGCCCTCGCCGCCGTCGCCCGCGCCATCGACAGCACCAGGCCGGAACT
The DNA here is from genome assembly GCF_016900955.1 of Micromonospora humidisoli. Taxonomy (NCBI): domain Bacteria; kingdom Bacillati; phylum Actinomycetota; class Actinomycetes; order Micromonosporales; family Micromonosporaceae; genus Micromonospora; species Micromonospora humidisoli. Next base: position 86,473 of record NZ_JAFEUO010000001.1, on the reverse strand, counting down.
CAAGCGGATACGCGACGACTACGCCGAGAAACTCGCGCGCAAGCGTGGTTACGAGGCGACGCTTGCCGACCCCAGGGCGGCGGCGGGCAGCCGGGTGGTGGACCCGCCGGTGACCGATGCGGACCTGGAACGGCTCAACGTGCAGGCACGGGGGTTGATGTTCGGGCTCAGCGGTGAACTCCAACAAGCCCAAACCATGCTCCAAAAACCCCCTGTTACACGACCAGGCCATCGCATCGAGCAAACCGGCTCTGATCCTTACGGCAGCCAGGCTCCAACCGTTCCGCCGATTATGCCCTTTCCGATTGCGACTTCGCCGAATTCGAATCAGCAATCAAAGCAGCTTAGGTCGCCACAAACGACAAAGCCCCCAACAGTTGGACCAATCATCGGTGATGGACCGATCCTCGGAGGGGCGGGGTCAAGCTCGCCGCCATCCACAATCACTCCCACACCAAACACGCCATCGACATCCAATGCCGGCATGAGGACACCGCCCATCCCCCCGCCAACATCCATTACGCGAGCACTAAACCCATCAAATCGGACCAGCTTTTGGAACAACAGCGGTTTTGACACTTCCCCGAAAGGACGGTCCATACACCCTGCACCTAGCGGATCAATAGGCGGAGCGCCGGGCTACGGAGTCGGACAACCCGGAGAAACCCCGACTCGAAGGGTCAATCCTATCGGGGGAGTGATCGGCGGAGGAGCTGCCGGCACTGCACCGTCTGGGGCCGCTGGATCTCGACCTGGAACCGGACGCATTTCACAACCCCCAACGATAAATGGCCTTTCACCAATAGGCGGTGCACCTGGGGCGGGATCCGCATCAGGGTTAGGGGGTGGCATCAGGAACCCCCACAATACGGAGAAGAGGCAGTGGGATCCCGACCACCCGTGGGACATGGACCGTGGAGTCGCTCCTATCATGCTCCCACCCGAAGATGATGGGCCAATTGATCCTGGGCCCGCAATCGGCCTTCCCCGGTGAACCGAGCACTAAGAGCGTCGAGACGCCTCTCTAGACTCACAACCATCTCACTGGCGTGCGTTTCCCTAGCTTCCCCTTCGATATTCGTCGAGAACGCCCCACACGATGGCTCAGAACGTGTGCGCAGCGACCAATGGCACCTAAACTATCTTCGAGCGCAAGATGCTCATGCGCTGAATCGCGGCAAAGGCGTGGTCGTGGCGGTTCCCGACACAGGAGTCGATCCACACATCGATCTACGCGACAATCTTCTCCCAGGATTGGATATCATTCCGGGGGGCCGAGGGGATGGCAAGAAAGACAGCAATGGCCACGGCACATGCATGGCAGGGCTGATCGCCGCCCACGGGAGAGCGGGCGGAATCGGAGCGCTGGGCATAGCACCGGAAGCCAAGATACTGCCAATTTTTGACACTCCAGCAAACGGCTTCGGCGAGCCAGACGATCTAGCCAACAGCATTGATTACGCCACGCGAAATGACGTCGACATAATTAGCATATCGGCCGTCAGCTCACCTACCGAAAAACTGCAACGCGCGATTTCCGCCGCCAGGGCCGCAGACATCGTAATAGTTGCAGGGGTTGGAAACACCCCTCGCGATAGCCGCGTTAGCTATCCAGCCTCCGCAGAGGGAGTGCTAGCAGTTGGCGGAATCGATCGCAGCGGAAAGCACGCAAAGGTATCAGCGACTGGACCTGAGTTGGATTTGGTCGCACCGGCGGTGGACATCTACAGCACCAGCATCAACGGCAAATACCGCAAGGGCACCGGGACGTCCGATGCCACCGCCATTGTGGCTGGGGCGGCGGCGTTGGTCCGGTCGAAGTACCCCTACCTCCCCGCCGCCGAGGTCGTCCACCGGCTCACCGCGACCGCTGTCGACAAGGGTCCACCCGGCCGGGACGACGAATACGGCTACGGCGTCATCGATCTGGTGGCCGCGCTTACCGCCGACGTACCGCCGCTGGGTTTCGAGGGTGCGACGGTGACCCCGCCGAGCGGTGCGACGAGCGCCGCCGCCCAGCCGGCCGGCGACGGTGGTGACGGGGGTGCGGTCGTGCGGGGGTGGGTCACGTTGGGGGTGATCGTGGCGGCCGGCGGTGGGTTCCTGGTGTGGCGTCGACGTGGACGTGCCGACGACCCGCCGCCGAGAATCAGCCGGTAGCGTCGGGCCCGTGTCGAACTCCGTGCCGCTCCGTCTCGTGCTCGCCTCGCAGAGCCCCGCCCGCCGCAAGTTGCTCCAGGCTGCCGGGATCGAACCCGACGTGCTGGTCAGCGGCGTCGACGAATCCCTGGTGGTCGCGGAACGGGCCGAGGACCTGTGTCTGGAGTTGGCCCGGCGCAAGGCGCAGGCCGTCGCCGGGCGGCTGCGTTCCACTCCGGACGAGCGGACGCTCGTGTTGGGCTGTGACTCGGTGCTCGCGTTCGACGGTGAGATCCTCGGCAAGCCGGCGGACGCGGCCGACGCTACCCGCCGTTGGGAGCGGATGCGCGGACGTAGCGGGGTGCTGCACACCGGGCACTACCTGGTCGACGTGGGGCACGAATCACGGGTCGGGGCGGTGGCCTCGACGATCGTGCACTTCGCCGACGTCACCGATGCGGAGATCGCGGCGTACGTGGCCACGGGCGAGCCGTTGGCGGTGGCCGGCGCGTTCACCATCGACGGGTTGGGTGGGGCGTTCCTGACCGGGATCGAGGGTGATCCGGGCACGGTGGTCGGGTTGTCGTTGCCGCTGCTCCGCCGGCTCCTGCACGATCTGGGGCTGAGCGTCACGGACCTGTGGACGAAGGTCGCGCCGGGCGCCCAGGAGGTCCGGCCGCTCGGCTAACGTCCGGTCATGACCACGAAGCCGTTGCCGCTGACGCCGGAACTACAGGCCTACATCGTCGCCCATGGTTCTCCACCTGACGAGATCATCCGTGACCTGGCGGAGGAGACGCGGGCGGTGCTGCCGGCACACGCCGAGATGCAGGTGGCGCCGGAGCAGGCCGCGTTCCTCACCTTCCTGACCCGGCTGCTGGGGGTCCGGCAGGCCGTCGAGGTGGGCACGTTCACCGGGCTGTCGTCGTTGGCGATCGCCCGGGGGCTGCCCGAGGACGGCCGGTTGACCTGCTTCGACATCTCCGAGGAGTTCACCGGCATCGCGCGGTCGTACTGGCAGCGGGCGGGGGTGGCCGAGAAGATCGAGCTGCGGATCGGCCCGGCCGCCGAGACGCTACGGGAGTTGCCGCACGAGCGTCACCTGGACTTCGCCTTCATCGACGCCGACAAGGTCGGCTATCCGGTGTACTGGGCGGAACTGGTGCCCAGGATGCGGGCCGGCGGGGTGATCGCGGTCGACAACACGCTGCGCGCCGGCCGGGTGCTCGCGCCGCGCGACGAGGCCGACCGGGCGATCGCCGCCTTCAACGACGAGGTGCTTGCCGACGTACGCGTCGACGCGGTTCTGCTGCCCCTCGCCGACGGCGTCACCCTCGCCCGGGTGCGTTGACCGGCCGGTCGGGGGAACCCGGCACGATCGACTCCCCTGGGCCGATGTTGCGGTATCCACCTCGCACCGATACCGCTACGTCGGCGACATAAAGTCGATCACCTCCCCGGAACGGGGCACCGGTCCGACGCGACGGGCGCGTGACCGGGCCCCGCCCGGGGCGGAGACACGTCAGCGGACGCTGCGGGCGAACTGGCGGGCCGCCCAGTAGACGCCGGCGGCGGCGAGCACCGCGATGATGGCCAGCCCCTGCCAGACCTTGTCGTTGCCGAGGTCACCGGCGAACAGCGCCCTGGTGCCGTCGACCGCCCAGGAGAACGGGTTCCACTCGGCGACCCCCTGAAGCCAGCCGGGGGCGAAGGTCAGCGGTAGCAGGATGCCGGAGAGTAGCAGCACCGGCTGGGCCACGGTGTTCATCAGCGGGGCGAGCGCGTCCTCGCTCTTGACCTTGAGTGCGACGCCGTACGAGACGGCCGAGGTCATCAGCGCGATCAGGGCCAGCAGCAGGTACGCCAGCAGCAGGTCGCCGATGAAGACCCGCAGATCGAACAGGAGCGCCAGCAGGGTGATGATGACCGCCTGCGTGAGCAGCGAGACGACGTCGCGCAGGGAGCGGCCGAGCAGCAGGGCGAGCCGGCTGATCGGGGTGACCCGGGACCGCTCGATGACGCCGGCGCGCAGCTCGGCGATCAGGCCGAAGCCCTGGAACAGCCCGCCGAAGATGGCCAGCAGCACCAGCAGGCCGGGGACGAAGATCTTGTAGGCGGCGGCCTGGGTGGGCGCGTTCAGGGCCGGCTTGAGCAGCGGGGCGAAGAGCAGCAGGTACATCACCGGCTGGAAGACGCCGACGAAGACCCAGACCGGGTTGCGCAGCAGCAGTTGCAGTTGGCGTTGGAAGATCAGCCAGGTGTCGCGGGCGAATTTCATCCGTGGTCTCCGGTGTCTCAGGACTCGCGCAGCGAGCGGCCGGTCTTGGTGAGGAAGACGTCGTCGAGGCTGGGGCGGTGCAGCTCGATGGAGCTCATGGCCAGCCCGGCGTGGTCGAGCCGGCGCAGGATCTGCGGGATGGCGGTGGCGCCCTCGTCGACGTAGAGGCGCAGCCCACCCTCGTCGGTGGTCTCCAGCTTGTTGAGGTATTCCTCGCCGTCGAGGAGTTGGGCGGCCTGCGGGGTGCTCGCCAGGTCCAGGCCGACGAACACCACGTCCCCGGAGATCTCCCGCTTCAGCTCGGCGGGGGTACCCTCGGCGACCACCTCGCCGTGGTCCATGATCGCGATCCGGTCGCAGAGCGCGTCGGCCTCGTCGAGGTAGTGGGTGGTGATGAAGACGGTCATCCCCTCGGTACGCAGCCGGCGGATCTCGTCCCACATGTGCGCGCGGCTCTGCGGGTCGAGGCCGGTGGTCGGCTCGTCCAGAAAGACGATCTTCGGCTCGTGGATGATGCCGAGGGCGATCTCCACCCGTCGCCGCTGACCCCCCGAGTAGGTCTTGCACTTGCGGTCGGCGTACTCGGTGAGCTGGAAGGCCTCCAGGGCGCGGACGGCGCGGCGGTGTGCTTCGGCCTTGCCGATGCCGTACATCCGGGCGTGCAGGACGAGTTCCTCGCGGGCGGTGCTCTCGTCCCAGGTGCTGCCGCCCTGGGCGACGTAGCCGATCCGGCGGCGCACCTCGGCCGGGTCCTTGCGCAGGTCGGCGCCCGCGATGGTGGCCTCACCGCCGTCCGGCTCGATGAGCGTGGCGAGCATTCGCAGGGTGGTGGTCTTGCCGGCGCCGTTGGGGCCGAGGAAGCCGAAGATCTCCCCCGCCTTGACCTGAAGGTTCACCCCCCGGACGGCGTCGACCGTTTTCGTCTCCCGACCTTGCCGGGAGCGGAACGACTTCCGCAGCCCCCTGGTCTCGATCATTTCTGCTCCTGGTCGTCCGGGCCGGGTCGTGCCGGCCGCTCTCTGCCCCGAGGCACCGTGCGGCGCACTCCCCACCATCGGGTCGGGAGCAGGCTAACGCGATATAACTTCTATGGTCAACTTTGATTATTACTTTTCCGGTCGGACGGCGAACCACCATCGGTCCAGCCGGGCCAGACGTCCGCCCCCGCCAGCCCAGCAGGCAGGTACGACACCCCCGAGTCGATCCGGTCGGCGATCCGCCCGCACCACGCCATCTCCGCCTCGGCCCGGGCCAACCACAGCTCGAACATCCAGGCCACGTGCACCGGCCTGCTGTTGCGTGCCCAGTCGGAGTCCAACGAGGCACGCATCCACTCGACACCGGCACGCAGCAGGTTCGCCCGGTTGCGCAGCGCCGCCGCCGCCTCCTCGCGGGGCATCGCCGGCAGGAACGAGAAGGCCGCCGCGAACGGGTCCGGCACCTCGTGCAGCTGCCACCACTGCGCCCGCAGCAACGTCTCGAACTCCTCGTCCCCCTTGGGCGTCACCTCGTACGTGGTACGCGCCGGACGGGCCCCGACCTGCTCGGTCGCGACCGTCCGCAACAGCCCCTCCTCGGCCAGCTTGCGCAACGCGTGGTAGATCGAGCCGGGCTGCACGTTCGCCCACTTGTCGGCACCCCAGCTCAACAGCTCGCGGCGCACGTCGTAGCCGTGCACGGGCTGCATCCACCGGACCAGCCCCAGGATCATCATCCGAGTCGCAGACACCGCACAAGCGTAATAGCCAAGTTTGACTAACCCATCGGGCCACAGTGCGACATCCCACACTGAATGATCGTTAGGGGGCCTCCGGGCTGCCGATACACTCCCGAGGCAACGACCCCGGGAGGAGCACCAGGTGCGCAAGGTACTCATCGCGAACCGTGGCGAGATCGCCGTCCGCGTCATCCGGGCCTGTCGCGACGCCGGTCTGGGCAGCGTCGCCGTCTACGCCGACTCCGACCGGGACGCCCTGCACGCCACCCTCGCCGACGAGGCGTACGCCCTGGGCGGCGACACCGCCGCCGACAGCTACCTGCGCACCGACAAGCTGATCGAGGTGGCCCGGCGGGCCGGTGCGGACGCCGTACACCCGGGTTACGGCTTCCTCTCCGAGAACGCCGACTTCGCCCAGGCCGTGCTGGACGCGGGCCTGACCTGGATCGGCCCGACCCCGCAGGCGATCCGCGACCTCGGCGACAAGGTCACCGCCCGGCACATCGCCCAGCGGGCCGGCGCACCCCTGGTCCCCGGCACCGCCGACCCGGTCGCCGACGCCGACGAGGTGACCGCCTTCGCCGTCGACCACGGCCTGCCGGTCGCCATCAAGGCCGCCTTCGGCGGGGGTGGGCGGGGCCTCAAGGTGGCCCGCACCCTGGAGGAGATCCCGCACCTGTTCGAGTCGGCCACCCGGGAGGCGGTCGCCGCGTTCGGGCGTGGCGAGTGCTTCGTCGAGCGCTACCTCGACCAGCCCCGGCACGTCGAGGCGCAGGTCCTGGCCGACCGGCACGGCAACGTCATCGTGGTCGGCACCCGGGACTGCTCCCTGCAACGCCGGCACCAGAAGCTGGTCGAGGAGGCCCCCGCGCCGTTCCTCACCGACGCGCAGCGCCGGCAGATCCACGACAGCGCCAAGGCGATCTGCCGGGAGGCCGGCTACCACGGCGCCGGCACGGTGGAATACCTGGTCGGCGTGGACGGCACCATCTCCTTCCTGGAGGTCAACACCCGGCTCCAGGTGGAACACCCGGTCACCGAGGAGACCGCCGGCGTCGACCTCGTCCGCGAGCAGTTCCGGATCGCCGACGGCGAGAAGCTGCGGCTCACCGCGGACCCGACCCCCCGTGGGCACGCCATCGAGTTCCGGATCAACGGCGAGGACCCGGGCCGCAACTTCCTGCCCGCCCCCGGCACCATCACCGCGCTGCGCCTGCCCAGCGGCCCCGGAGTCCGGGTCGACACCGGGGTGAGCGCGGGCGACGTGATCGGTGGCAACTTCGACTCGCTGCTGGCCAAGGTGATCGTCACCGGCGAGACCCGCGCCGAGGCGATCGAGCGGGCCCGCCGGGTGCTCGACGAGATGGTCGTCGAGGGGATGGCCACCGCGCTGCCGTTCCACCGCCTCGTCGTCCGCGACCCGGCGTTCACCGCCGAGCCGTTCACCGTGCACACCCGGTGGATCGAGACCGAGTTCGACAACACCGTCCCGGCGTTCACCCCGACCGCCGCCCCCGCCGAGACGGCGGCGGCACGCGAGACCGTCGTGGTCGAGGTGGGCGGCAAGCGGCTGGAGGTCACCCTCCCCGCCGGCCTCACCGGGGGTACGACCACCGCCGCCCCCGCTGCCCGCCGGCCGGCCCGTCGCGGCAGCGGCACCGGCACGGGTACGGCGGTCAGCGGCGACGCGCTCACCTCCCCCATGCAGGGCACCATCGTCAAGATCGCCGTCACGGACGGGGACACCGTCGCCGAGGGGGACCTGGTGGTCGTCCTGGAGGCGATGAAGATGGAGCAGCCGTTGCACGCCCACAAGGCGGGCACGGTCGCCGGGCTCGCCGCCGAGGTCGGTGCGGTGCTCACCGCCGGAGCGGCGATCTGCACCATCTCCTGAGCCGCTTCACGACCCCGCCGTCGGTTCCGTCCTTTCGCCGTACCCCCTGGTGGGGCCGACGGATCCCCGGTCTCCCACCGCCGGACGGCTCCCGCAGCGGTGGGGTGGTGTGAGCCACCGACGGCGGCGGGACGGGCCGGAAGCGGGAATGATGGTCGGGTGAGGTTCCTTCATGGCGCGGTGCCCGCGCACGACCTGACCTACAACGACGTCTTCATGGCGCCGGCCCGCTCCGAGGTGGGTTCGCGCCTCGACGTCGACCTGTCCACCGGTGACGGCACCGGCACCACCATCCCGCTGGTGGTGGCGAACATGACGGCGGTGGCCGGCCGCCGGATGGCCGAGACGGTCGCCCGACGCGGCGCGATCGCGGTCATCCCGCAGGACATCCCGATCGAGGTGGTCGCCACCGTGGTCGAGTGGGTCAAGCAGCGGCACCTGGTGCACGACACCCCGATCACGCTGGGCCCGACCGACACCGTCGGCGACGCCATCCACCTGCTGCCCAAGAAGTCGCACGGCGCGGTGGTGGTGGTCGACGAGGCCGGCCGCCCGGTGGGGGTGGTCACCGAGGCGGACACCCACGAGGTGGACCGGTTCGCCCAGCTCCAGCACGTGATGTCGACGGAGCTGCACACCGTGCCGGCCGACGCCGACCCGCGTACCGGATTCGAACGGCTCAACGCGGGACGGCGGCGACTGGCCCCGGTGGTCGACGACGACGGCCGCCTGGTCGGGGTGCTCACCCGGCAGGGTGCGCTGCGGGCCACCCTCTACAAGCCGGCCGTCGACGACCGGGGGCGGCTACGCATCGCGGCGGCCGTCGGCATCAACGGCGACGTCACCGGCAAGGCCGAGGCGCTGCTCGCGGCGGGGGTCGACACCCTGGTGGTGGACACCGCGCACGGGCACCAGGAACGGATGATCTCCGCGCTGCGGGCGGTCCGCAAGCTCGACCCGCCGGTCCCCGTGGCGGCCGGCAACGTGGTCACCGCCGAGGGGGTACGCGACCTGGTCGAGGCCGGCGCGGACATCGTCAAGGTCGGGGTGGGCCCGGGGGCGATGTGCACCACCCGGATGATGACCGGGGTCGGCCGGCCGCAGTTCTCCGCCGTGCTGGACTGCGCGGCGGCGGCCCGCGCCCTCGGCCGGCACGTCTGGGCCGACGGCGGGGTACGCCACCCCCGGGACGTGGCGCTGGCGTTGGCCGCCGGGGCGTCCAACGTGATGGTGGGCTCCTGGTTCGCCGGCACCTACGAGTCGCCCGGTGACCTCTACACCGAGCCGGACGGGCGGCGCTACAAGGAGAGCTTCGGGATGGCCTCGTCGCGGGCCGTCAGCGCCCGGACCGCCGAGGACAGCGCCTTCGACCGGGCCCGGAAGGCGATCTTCGAGGAGGGCATCTCCACCGCGCGGATGTACCTGGACCCGGCCCGTCCCGGCGTCGAGGACCTGATCGACGAGATCATCTCCGGGGTACGCAGCGCCTGCACCTACGCCGGCGCCCGCACCCTGGACGAGTTCCACGAGCGCGCCCTGGTCGGCGTCCAGAGTCACGCCGGCTACACCGAAGGCATGCCCCTCCCCACCAGCTGGTAACTCCCCCTCCCACACCCCCGCCCTTGCCCCGCCCCGCCCCGGTCCCGTCCCGCCCGCTCCCGTCCCGCCCCGTCTTGCCCCGGTGATCAAGAGGTTTACGTCACCCGCGCCCCACCAGCTGACGCTTTCCTCTTGATCACCGCCCAGCAACCCGCCCCGCCTCGGTGATCAAGAGGTTTACGTCATCCATCCCCCACCAGCTGACGCTTTCCTCTTGATCACCGCACCAATCACCCCACCGGCGCCGGTGATCAAGGGATTTGCGTCAGATTATCGCGCCGAGTTGACGTAAACCTCTTGATCACCGGGGCAAGACGGGGCGGGAGCGGACGGGGCGAGACGGGGACCGGAGGCGGGGGCGGAGACCGGGGGCGGGGCGGGGGTGAGACGGGCGGGGGTGGGGAGGGTCAGGGTGGGGGGAAGAGGCGGCGGATGACGGTGCGGGCGGCGGCGCGGGGGTCGGCCTCGACGTCGGGGGGTAGTGCGCCGGAGAGCCAGAGGGTGGCGAAGCCGTGCACGATCGACCAGGCGGCCAGCGCGTCCGTGCGCGCTTCGCCCGGTTCGGCCCGGTCGGGCGGTAGGGTCGCCACGCCGGTGTGCAGCGCCGCGCCGGCCCGTTCCCGGGCGGCCCGGACCTCGGGGGCGTCGGCCCGGTAGAGGTCGGGTCGGAACATCACCTCGAAGTGCGCGCGGTGACGGACGGCGAAGTCCACGTACGCCACGCCCACGTCGAGCAGGTCGTCGCCGGCTGCGGTCAGGGCGGCGGCGAGCAGGTCGAACCCCTCGACGGCGAGGGCGGTGAGCAGTCCCGCCTTGTCGCCGAAGTGGTGGGTCGGTGCGGCGTGGGAGACGCCGGTACGGCGGGCGAGGTCGCGCAGGCTCAGGGCCGCCGGCCCGGCTTCCTCGATCGCCGCAACGGCCGCCTGGAGCAGGACGCGGGGCAGGTCGCCGTGGTGGTAGGGCCGGGTGACGGTCATGACACCAGAATAACTTTGCATTGACAAGAAGGCCATCGGCGATCCAATCTTGTCAGCATAAAGATTTGCGACCGAGGAGGCATCCATGGTTCCGTTCATCGCTCTGCTCGTCGGCACCGTCGCCGCACGCCTGGCCGGACTGGCCGGCGTGGACGCGCTCGACGGCTGGCACCCCGCACTCCGTGTCGGGCTGGCACTACTGTTCATCATGACCGGTTTCGCCCACTTCGTCTCGCCCCGTCGGGAGGATCTGATCGCCATGGTTCCGCCCCGGCTACCCCGACCCGGCACGCTGGTCACCGTCACCGGGGTGCTGGAACTGGCCGGCGCGGTCGGGCTGCTGATCCCGGCCACCGCCCGTCCGGCCGCCGCCGGGTTGGCGCTGCTGATGGTGGCGATGTTCCCCGCGAACGTCTCGGCGGCCCGGCGACGCCTGACCCTGGCGGGCCGCCCGGTCACCCCGCTCGGCATCCGCACGGCGATGCAGATTCTCTACGTCGGCACCGCGTTGACCATTCTGTTTGGCCCCTGACGATTTGGGGGCTAACATACTCAGCGTGCAGAGGGAACCACTCATCGTCTTTCCCGCCGTGCTCCGTGACGTGCCGCTCGGGCGACTGCTGTCAGTCGCCGGCCACCTCGTCGACCAGCACTGGGGTCGATACCTGGCCGAGCACCACGGCCTGACCCCGGCCGGGATGCGGGTGCTGTTCACCCTGAACCACCTCGACGACGCCACCCACCGGGACGTCGCCGACCGCTGCTTCGTCCGGCCCGCCACCCTCACCGGGATCGTCGACACCCTCGAACGGGACGGCTTCGTCGAGCGTCACCGCGACGACGCCGACCGGCGCAGCGTACGACTGGCGCTGACCGACAAGGGGCGGGAACACCTCCGCTCCCTGGCCGGCCGGATGCGCACCGACACCCCGCTCACCTCCGTCGACGCCGACCCGGCCCGACGTGAGGTGATCCGGGATTTCCTGATCGAGGTCATCACGACCATGTCCGACGGGGAGGACAAGAGGTTGACAACAACACAGGACCAGGAATCGACCGACCACCCGAAGCCCGGGAGCCATCCGTGCTGATCAGCCTGCTGCGCCGCTACCTGCGGCCCTACCACCGGCCGCTGGGCTTGGTGGTGCTGCTCCAGTTCGTCGGCACGATGGCCTCGCTCTACCTGCCGAGCCTCAACGCCGACATCATCGACCTGGGGGTGGCCCGGGGCGACACCGACTACATCATCCGTACCGGCGGCTGGATGCTGCTGGTCAGCCTGGTCCAGATCGCCTGCTCGGTGACCGCTGTCTACTTCGGCGCGCGGACCGCGATGGCCTTCGGCCGGGACGTCCGCGCGGCGATCTTCGGGCAGGTCAACCGGTTCTCCGCCCGCGAGGTGGCCCGCTTCGGCGCGCCCTCGCTGATCACCCGCAACACCAACGACGTGCAGCAGGTGCAGATGCTCGTGCTGATGAGCTGCACCATGCTGGTCGCCGCCCCGATCATGAGCATCGGCGGGGTGGTGATGGCGCTGCGGGAGGACATCGGCCTGTCCTGGCTGATGCTGGTCAGCGTGCCGGTGCTCGCCGTCGCGCTCGGCCTGGTCATCCGCCGGATGGTGCCCGGTTTCCGGCTCATGCAGACCCGGATCGACACGGTCAACCGGGTGCTCCGCGAGCAGATCACCGGCATCCGGGTGGTCCGGGCGTTCGTCCGCGAGCCGTACGAGACGCAGCGGTTCGGGGTGGCCAACGCCGACCTGACCGCCACCGCCCTGCGGGTCGGCCGGCTGATGGCGCTGATCTTCCCGGTGGTGATGCTGGTGCTCAACGTCTCCAGCGTCGCCGTGCTGTGGTTCGGGGCGCAGCGGGTCGATTCCGGGCAGATCCAGATCGGTGCGCTGACCGCCTTCCTGGCGTATCTGATGCAGATCCTGATGGCCGTCATGATGGCCACCTTCATGCTGATGATGGTGCCGCGCGCGGCGGTCTGCGCGGAACGCGTCACCGAGGTCCTGGACACAGAGTCCACTGTGGTGCCACCGACCGACCCGGTCACCCGGGTGGACGGGCACGGTGAGTTGGAGCTGCGCGGGGTGGCCTTCCAGTATCCGGGGGCCAGCGCGCCGGTGCTGCACGACATCTCGTTCCGGGCCACCCCGGGGCGGACCACCGCCGTGATCGGCTCGACCGGCGCCGGCAAGACCACCCTGCTGACCCTCATCCCCCGGCTGGTCGACCCGACCGCCGGCACGGTGCTGGTCGACGGGGTCGACGTCCGCGAGCTGGCCCCGGAGGAGCTGTGGCGGCGGATCGGCCTGGTGCCCCAGAAGCCGTACCTGTTCACCGGCACGGTGGCGAGCAACCTGCGCTACGGCAACCCCGACGCCACCGACGAGGAACTGTGGACGGCGTTGGAGATCGCCCAGGCCCGCGACTTCGTGGCCCAGATGCCCGGTGGTCTCGACGCGGCGATCGCGCAGGGCGGCACGAACGTCTCCGGCGGGCAGCGGCAACGCCTCGCCATCGCGCGGGCACTCGTCCGTAAGCCGGAGATCTACCTGTTCGACGACTCGTTCTCGGCGCTCGACCTGGGCACCGACGCCCGGTTGCGGGCCGCGCTGCGCCCGGTCACCGCCGACGCCGCAGTGGTGATCGTCGCCCAGCGGGTCTCCACCATCATCGACGCCGACCAGATCATCGTGTTGGAGGACGGAGGCGTGGTCGGGATGGGCCGACACGACGAGCTGCTCGACACCTGCCCGACGTACGCCGAGATCGTGGCGTCGCAGCAGACGGCGGGGGTGCCGGCATGACCGCCGTACCCGAGCAGAAGAAGGCCCCGGAGGAGACCACGCCGAAGCGGCTGCCGGCGGCCGGCCGGCGCACCGGCGGCCCGCCGTGGATGAGCGCCGGCATGCCGGCGGAGAAGTCGATGAACTTCGGGCCGTCGGCCCGCCGGCTGCTCGGCCGGCTACGACCGCACCGGGTCACCTTGACGGGCATCATCGCCCTGGCGGTGACCAGCGTCGGGTTCGGCGTGATCGGGCCGAAGATCCTCGGCCACGCCACCGACATCATCTTCGCCGGGGTGATCGGCCGGCAGTTGCCGGCGGGCAGCACCGTCGACCAGGCGGTGTCCGGGATGCGGGCCGCCGGCAACGACAACCTCGCCGACATGGTCGCCCGGATGGACGTGGTCCCCGGGGCGGGCATCGACTTCGACGCCCTCGGCCGGACCCTGCTGTTCGCCCTCGGTCTGTACGTGGTCGCCAGCCTGCTGATGTGGTGGCAGGGCTGGCTGCTCAACGGGGTCGTGCAGGCCACCGTGCTGCGGCTGCGCGCCGAGGTGGAGGAGAAGCTCAACCGGCTGCCGCTGCCCTACTTCGACAGGCAGCCGCGCGGTGAGCTGCTCAGCCGGGTCACCAACGACATCGACAACATCTCGCAGACCCTGTCGCAGACGCTGAGCCAGCTGCTCACCTCGCTGCTGACCGTGGTCGGCGTGCTGGCGATGATGTTCTGGATCTCGCCGCTGCTCGCGCTCGTCGCGCTGGTCGCGGTGCCGCTGTCGGTGATCGTGACGCAGCAGATCGCCAAGCGGTCGCAGCGGAAGTTCATCGCCCAGTGGACCCACACCGGCGAGCTGAACGGCCAGATCGAGGAGGCGTTCACCGGGCACGAGCTGGTCAAGGTCTTCGGCCGCTCGCCGGAGGTGGAGGCCAGCTTCCACGCCAAGAACGAGGAACTGTTCCGGGCCAGCTTCGGCGCGCAGTTCATCTCCGGGATCATCATGCCGGCGATGATGTTCGTCGGGAACCTCAGCTACGTGGCGATCGCCGTGGTCGGTGGGCTGCGGGTGGCCTCCGGGTCGATGAGCCTCGGTGACGTGCAGGCGTTCATCCAGTACTCGCGGCAGTTCACCCAGCCGCTGACCCAGCTCGCCTCGATGGCGAACCTGCTCCAGTCCGGGGTGGCCTCCGCCGAGCGGGTCTTCGCCGTGCTCGACGCCGACGAGCAGAGCCCCGACCCGGCCACGCCGGCCCGGGTCGTCGAACCGCACGGCCGGGTCGAGTTCGAGAACATCTCCTTCCGGTACGACCCGGAGACGCCGCTGATCGACGACCTGTCCCTGGTCGCCGAACCCGGTCACACGGTGGCGATCGTCGGCCCGACCGGCGCCGGCAAGACCACCCTGGTCAACCTGGTGATGCGCTTCTACGAACTGGACTCCGGGCGGATCACCCTCGACGGGGTGGACATCACCACGCTGCGCCGCGACGACCTGCGCGGCCGGATCGGCATGGTGCTCCAGGACACCTGGCTGTTCGGCGGCACCATCCGGGACAACATCGCCTACGGCCGGCCGGACGCCACCGAGGAGGAGATCCTCGCCGCCGCGCGGGCCACCTTCGTGGACCGGTTCGTCCGTAGCCTCCCCGACGGGTACGACACCGTCATCGACGAGGAGGGCAGCAACGTCAGCGCCGGTGAGAAGCAGCTCATCACCATCGCGCGGGCGTTCCTGGCCGAGCCGTCGCTGCTGATCCTGGACGAGGCGACCAGCTCGGTGGACACCCGTACCGAGGTGCTGCTGCAACGGGCGATGGCGGCGCTGCGGTCGGACCGGACCAGCTTCGTCATCGCGCACCGGCTGTCCACCATCCGCGACGCCCACCTGATCCTGATGATGGAGAACGGGCGGATCGTCGAGCAGGGTACCCATCAGCAACTGCTCGCCGCGCAGGGCGCGTACCACCGGCTCTACCAGGCGCAGTTCGCCGCGGCGGTGGTCGACGACGAGGCCGAGCCGGCAGCGGCGGCACCGGCCCGGGGCTGAGTGACAGACGGTGCGGGGGCCGGGGGCGTCGTGCCCCGGCCCCCGCACCGTCAGCCGGCCGGAAGCAGTTCCGCCGAGCGGGCCGCCACCACCGCGCCGATCAGCCGCACCGCGTCCGCCGCCGGCATCGGGTCGAGGCTGCGGCCGTCGCGCAGCCGCAGGGCCACCGCGTCGTCGGCCGCCTCCCGGGCACCGACCACCCCGACGTACGGCACCCGGCGGCGGGCCGCGTCGCGGACCCGGGCACCCAGCGAGCCGCCCGCGTCCACCTCGACCCGCAGGCCGGCGTCGACCGCCCGGCGGGCCACCCGGTCCACCGCACCGGACTGCCCGGCGTCGACCGGCAGGAGCAGCAGCTGCACCGGGGCGTACCAGGGCGCAAACGCGCCCTCGTGCTCCTCGATCAGATAGGCGAACAGCCGTTCCATGCTCCCGACCAGGCTGCGGTGCACCAGCACCGGCCGTTGCCGGGCACCCGCCGCATCGGTGTACGACAGGTCGAACTTCTCCGGTTTGTCGAAGTCGATCTGCACGGTGGAGATGGTCGACTCCCGGCCGGACGGGTCGACGATCTGGATGTCGATCTTGGGGCCGTAGAACGCGGCCTCGCCGGGCGCCTCCTCGTGCCCCACCCCGTCGAGCGCGGCGCGCAGCAGTTCCTCGGCGCGGGCCCAGGACGCGTCGTCCCCGACGTACCTCGCACCCGGCCCGCGCAGCGACAACCGGAACCCGGCCGGGCGGACGCCGAGCGCCGCGTGCGCCTGGCGGATCAACCGTAGGATCTCCCGGACCTCGTCGCCGACCTGCTCCAGGGTGCAGAAGTTGTGCGCGTCGTTGAGCGAGATGGCCCGCACCCGGGCCAGCCCGCCGAGCACCCCGGACCGTTCCGCCCGGTACATCCCGCCCAGCTCGCCGACCCGTAGCGGCAGCTCCCGGTAGGAGCGGCCCCGGGCCCGGTAGACCAGGGCGTGGTGCGGGCAGAGCGCCGGCCGGAGCAGCAACTCGTCGTCGCCCATCCGCATCGGCGGGAACATCTCGTCGGCGAAGTGGCCGAGGTGCCCGGACAGCGCGAACAGCTCGCGCCTGCCCAGCGGCGGGGAATAGACATGCTGGTAGCCGGCCCGGCGCTCCAGCTCGCGAACGTACTCCTCGACGGCGTGCCGGGCCGCCGCGCCGGCCGGCAGCCAGATCGGCAGCCCGGCGCCCGCCAGCGGGTCGGAGACGAACAGGTCCAGTTCGCGGCCGAGCCTACGGTGGTCGATCATGTCGCGCTCCTTGATCGGGTACGACCCGGAGGCGACCGTTCCCGCGACGCCACGAGGCCCCGGGCGAATCGCCCGGGGCCTCGTCGACGGTGAACGTCAGTGCGGAACGCCGGGATCTCCCGGCGTCGTGGTCACCACGGCACTGCGCATGCGGTCACCGTACGACCTCCGCGACGCCCGGCGCGACCGTATTCTCCGCGCTGTCCAGCGCGGGCGTGCAGCACAGGCAGTGACGCGTGGCACCCGTCGGTGCCGGAAAGGGGGAGGGTCGCCGGCACGGGACCTGCCGGCGACCCTCGGCGGCCCGCTCGTCAGGAACGGGGGACCTGACGGTGTAGGGGCCGCGTACTCAACGGTACGCCGACGCCCTCCGCTTCGCCGACCCCCTCCCGCCGGCCGCGCCGGGCGGCACCCGTCGTGCGGCGGGCGGCACACCACCCTGGTGTGCGCAGCCACGCGGTCACCGACGGTGGCCGTGGCCAGCGCGACCGGCCCGGTCTCCGGTGCGGGAAACCTCGGCAAGCCCATAAGGATCGCTTATATTTGGCAGGTGTGGGACGTCAGGCTGCATCCCGAGGTGGAGGCGTGGTTCCTCGACCTGTGCCGCGTCGATCCGGCCAGCGCGGATCTGGTGGGTGAGGCCAACGACCTGCTCGCCGAGCACGGCCCGGCGCTGGGACGCCCACTGGTGGCTGGGACGTCCACTGGTGGACCGGCTCAAGGGCAGCTCGTTCCATCACATGAAAGAGCTGCGACCAGGGTCGAGTGGCACCACGGAGATCAGGATGATCTTCGCCTTCGATCCGCTACGTGAGGCGGTCTTCCTGGTCGCCGGCGACAAGTCGGGTCAGTGGCAGAGCTGGTACCGGAAGGCCGTGCCGCTCGCCGACACAAGGTTCGAGGAACACCTGATCGCACTTAAGGAAGCGCAACGATGAGCAACGGTTCCGATTGGCGTGAGGTCAGGGCCAAGGCGCGTGAGATCGACCCATCCTGGGACGACCCCGAGCGGGTCACCCGTCGTGGTCGGTTCCGGGAAAGGATGCTCGCCTCCGTCAGCGGCGCGCAACTGGCCGACATCCGCCGGCAGCTCGGCATGACCCAACAACAGCTCGCCGAGGCCGCCGGCCTGTCCCAGGCCCGAATCAGCCAGATCGAGAACGGCGAGCACACCAGCCTGGAATCGCTCCGCGCCTATGTCACCGGCCTCGGCGGCCAGGTGGACGTGGTCGCCCGCATCGGAAACATCCGGCTCAACGTGGCCTGACCGCACGCCGTCCCGGCCCGGGTCGGATATCGGCCGGAGCACGACCGACGCCCGACCCGGGCCAGGGGGTCATTCGAGTTCGTGGAGCATGAGCTGGCGGGCGGCCTCGGTGATCGAACCGGACAGGCTCGGGTAGATCGTGATGGTCTGGGCCAGTTCGTTGACGGTGAGGTTGTTCTCGATCGCCATGGTGATCGGCAGGATCAGCTCGCTGGCCTTGGGGGCCACCACCACGCCGCCGACCACCTGCCCGGTGGACGGGCGGCAGAACAGCTTGACGAACCCGTCGGCCAGGTCGTCCATCTTGGCGCGGGCGTTGCCGGTCAGCGGCAGCATCACCTGACGGGCCAGGGTACGGCCGGAATCCGCCTCGTCCTGGGAGACGCCGACGGTGGCCAGCTCCGGGTCGGTGAACACGTTCGCGGCGACGGTACGCAGCCGCAGCGGCCGGACCGCCTCGCCGAGGGCGTGCCACATCGCGATCCGGCCCTGCATGGCCGCGACGCTGGCCAACGGCAGGACCCCGGTGCAGTCGCCGGCGGCGTAGATGCCCGGGACGTTGGTACGCGACACCCGGTCGACGGTGACGTAGCCGCCCTTGGCCAGCTCGACGCCGTACTCGGCGAGCCCGAGGTCGGCGGTGTTCGGGATCGAGCCGACGGCGATCAGGGCGTGCGAACCGGTCACCACCCGGCCGTCGGAGAGGACCACCTCGACGCCGTCGCCGACGCGTCGGACCGCGTCCGCCCGGGAGTTGTTGAGGATGCTCATGCCCCGGCTGCGGAAGACCTGCTCGATGGCCATCGCCGCGTCGGCGTCCTCGTGCGGCATCACCCGGTCCCGGCTGGAGACCAGCGTCACCTCGACCCCCATCGCCTGGTAGGCGCTGGCGAACTCGGCACCGGTGACGCCCGACCCCACCACGATCAGGTGGGTGGGCAGCTCGGGCAGGTCGTACACCTGCCGCCAGGTGAGGATCCGTTCCCCGTCGGGCAGCGCGGTGGGGAGCTGACGCGGGGTGGCACCGGTGGCGATCAGCACGGTGGAGGCGTCGATCGGGTATTCCCCGCCGCCGTCGGCGGGGGTGACGACGACCCGGTGGGTGTGACCGAGGGTGTCCTCACCGAGCCGGGCGGTGCCGGCGACGAAGGTCACACCCGCTTTGATCAGCTTGGTGTGGATGTCGGCGGACTGGGCCAGGGCGAGCCGCTTCACCCGCTCGTGCACGGCCCGCGCGTCGACGGTGACCGCCTCCAGGCCGTCGGAGTGGATGCCGAACTCCTCGGTGTCCCGGTAGCCGGTCACCACCTCCGAGCTGGCGATGAAGGTCTTCGACGGGACGCAGTCGGAGAGCACGCAGGCCCCTCCGGCGCCCTCGGCCTCCACCACGGTGACGTCGGCGTCCAGCTGCGCGGCGACCAGGGCCGCCTCGTAGCCGGCCGGCCCCCCGCCGATGATCACGATGTGGCTCACAGCCCTCGCCCTTCCTCGGTGCTCATAGTGACTTTCTTCTCCCGAACCCGTCCGACACGCACTGTCGTATTCTCCCCCACCCGTCCGCCGGGCTATCGTCATCGCCGTGCGTCACTACGCGGCCTACGGCTCAAACCTGGACCCCGCCCGGATGCGGGCCTACTGCCCGCATTCGCCCATGGTGGGCGTCGGCTGGCTGGAGGGGTGGCGGCTGACCTTCGCCGGTGAGGACGTGATCGGCTGGGAGGGTTCCGTCAGCACCGTGGTCGAGTCCCCGGGCGACCGGGTCTTCGTGGCGCTGTACGACATCGACCCGTACGACGCCGCCCAGCTCGACGAGTTGGAGGGCGTCACCGCCGGCACGTACCGCAAGCTCACCGTGCGGGTATCGACGCTGGACGGGGACGTGACCGCCTGGGTGTACGTCTTCGACGGCTACGAGGGTGGCCTGCCGACCGCCTGGTACCTGTCGGAGATCGCCAACGCCGCCGAGAAGGCGGGCGCGCCCGACGACTACGTCTCCGAGCTGCGGTCCCGCCCCACCGGCACCGCCTCGGCGTAACGCGTATCGCACCCGTCCAGTGTGCTCCCGGCGGCGGGACCACCCGACGGCGACCCCGCCGGGCGTCACCCGGCACACACCGGGGCCGGCGGCCGACAGCCGGGCCAGCGAGGGCAGCCGGGCCCGCCCACGGCAGCCGGCATACACCTGGGCCGTTGACGGCAGCCGGCCCATACCGGGTCGGCGTGCTCAGGCGGCGGGCACGCTCCGCTCGTACAGGTCGATCCAGCGGGTCTCGTGCAGCCCGACCGAGCGGTAGAGGGTGACCGGGGTGGTCGGGTTGGCCAGATCGAAGCCGAGCCCGGCGTGGCCCCGGCCCTTGGCCGCGTAGACCGCGAACGCCCGCCGCAGCAGTGCCGCCCCGACCCCGCGCCGCCGGTACGCGGGCAGCACCGACAGTGTGCGTACCCAGCCCATGTCCTGCTCCAGCGCCTGGTCCGACGAGTTGAGCGCGCCGGCCGGCTCGCCGTCGACCTCGGCGATGAACCACTCGTCCCAGACCCGCCCGCCGTCGGTGAGTCGGTCCCGCCAGCCCTCGAACCCGGCCGGCTCGTAGTCCGGGGTGTCCCGGAAGGCGGTGTCGTGGATGTGGTGGAACAACCGCAGGTCGGCCTCGTCACCGGCGTGCAGCGGCCGGACGGTCACCCCGGGCGGGGGCGGCGGCTCGGCGGGCAGGTCGGCCAGCGACCGGCTCATCCGCACGTACCGTTTGGCCCGGGTGAACCCGGCGGCGGTCAGCTCGCCGGCCCAGCGGGTCTCCGGCGCGCAGACGGCGGCGCGGGCGGTGAGCGCGGGCCGGCCCCGCTCGGTGGCGCGTTCGGCGACCCGGTGCAGCATCCGGTCGAGCAGCACGGCCCGCAGCGCCGTCGCATGCTCCGGGTCGACGAACACGTCGAGGTACTCGCGGCCCACCCCGGTCGGGTTGTCGACCACGCTCCAGCCGACCACCCG
The DNA here is from genome assembly GCF_016900955.1 of Micromonospora humidisoli. Lineage (NCBI taxonomy): Bacteria > Bacillati > Actinomycetota > Actinomycetes > Micromonosporales > Micromonosporaceae > Micromonospora > Micromonospora humidisoli. The sequence continues at coordinate 65,509 of NZ_JAFEUO010000001.1, read as the reverse complement.
CTGATCAGGATCGGTCAGCACCCAGGAGTCCTGCTGCGGGTCGAAGAACGGCGCGGTCAGCGCGGCCCGGACGTCGTCGGCGTCGAAGTCGGGGTGGCCGATGGCGAACGTGTCGGCGGCGTGCACCACGGCGAGCAGCGCGGGCACGTCGTCCAGGGTGGGGCGGCGGGCGGTCCAGCCGGCGGGGAGCGTCACGCCGCAGATCCTGGCAGCCCGCCCACCGCTGCGCCGCCGATTTTCCGGGCCGCCGGCCGGTCGGGCCGGGCCGGGACCGCCAGCCGCCCGGCGGAGTGGGGCCGGACCGGCAGCCGCCCGGCCGCGTCGGGCCGGGCCGCCGTCGGACGGTCCCCGGTCGGCAGGTCAGCCGTCCGCGTCGGCGCGGAGCCGGGCCCGCACGTCGGTGAGCAACGCGATCAGTTCCCGGCCCTCGGCCGGGCGCAGCGCCCGGAAACCGGCCGAGGCCAACCGGTCGGTCACCGCCTCGGCCCAGAGCCGCCGCCGCACCAGCGGCCCGACCGGCGGGTACGGCGGGGACCACCCGCACGCCGCCGCCCCGGCCTCCCCCTCCGGCCCGGCCAGCACCGCCTCCAGCGGGGTCATCCCGGCGGCCCGCACGGCGAGCAGGTAGGCCCCGGTGAAGTGTTCCCGCAGCAGCAGGAGCGCCACGGCGGCCCGGGCACCCTCGGCGTGCACGGGCAGCGGCATCGCCCGCCAGGCGGCGAACAGCGGCATGCCTGTCGCGTCGGCGGCGGCCACCACCCGTTCCAGCAGGGCGGTCAACCGGGGGGTGCCGGGCAGGTCGTCGAGATGCTGGGCGCCCCACCGGCAGCACTCGGTCAGGTGGGCGGTGGCCACCTCCAGCGGCCGGACCACCCGCACGGCGGTGTCCCAGCCGTCGGCGACCGCCTCCGGGGCGAGGAAGCCGAGCGCCGCCGCCACCGTCTCGGCCCGGATGTCGCCCAGTGCGCCGGCCCGCCCGGTGACATAGAACGCCCAGCTCGGGATGCCCATCGTCCTGGCCCGGCGCAGGGTCCCCGGGCAGCGGCTGAACAACTCCCCCAGCTCCAGCACGGCGGGTTTGCTCCCGGCGGCCACCTGTTCCGGCGTCATCCCGCACGCCCGTAACACGCATTCATCGCGTTCAGTCTGCCTCCTCACCGCCCGCCGTGGGGTCCGCCTCTTCGGCGTCCACCGCCTCGATCGCCCCCTCGACCTCACCGGTGCGGCGGCGGGCCGCGGTGAGCGTCCGCTCGGCCGCCCGGCGGGCCAGTTTCGCCCGGCTCAGCTCCTGTTCGGCGACGGCCCGACGACGCTCCAGTTCGGCCAGTTCCCCCTCGATCCGGTCGAGCGCCGCGACGCTGTCCCGCTCGGCCGTGGCCGTGCCGTCCAGCTCCCGTTCGGCCTGCCGCTGGGCGGTCCGCGCCGCCGTCAGCTCCCGGTCCAGCGCACGGCGACGCTTCGCCCGTTCGGCCCGCGCCGCCAGCCGCTCGGCACGGGCCTGTCGCGCACCGCCCCGGTCGGTCTCCCGCTGCGGTACGACGTCCGCCGCACCGCCACCGGGGGGCTCCGCCACGCCACCGGTGACCAGTCGCAGTTGGGGACGGGGCACCTCGCCGAATCCGGAGTGGTGCACCGCCCGCAGCAGCCGTCCGGTGCGGACCTGTTCGGCGACCGCGGTGTCGGCGAGTGCGGCGTGCAGCGTGGCCTCGACCTCGGCCAGCGGCAGCCGGGCGGCCGGCGGCGCGTCGGGCCGGCCGGCGGCGATCCGGCGTACCTCGGCGACCAGGGCGGCGACCAGTTCCCGCCGCTGGGCGGACAGTTCGCGCAGCCGGGGGCCCTTGAGGTCACGCTGGGCGGTGCGTAGCGCCTCGGCCAGCGGCCCGAGGTCGGCGACCAGTTCGGGGCGGTCCAGGGCGAGCAGGTTCACCAGCCAGGCCGCCACCGTGGGCCGTTTCCAGCCGGCGATTCGCCGGGCGGTGGCTGGGTCGCCGGCCCGGCGGGCCTCGGCGACGGCGGCGTCCCGGGCGGCGACGAACCGGTCGGGCGGGGTGCGGTAGAGCTGCCGGACCAGCTCGGACTCGTCGACGGCCACGACTCAGACGTCGATTCGGCTGCCCGGCTCCAGCCGCTGGTAGTCGGTCTGTGACAGTGCCGTGTACTGCCGGTCGAGCACGCCGTAGCCGTTGTCGTTGAGCAACGCGTCGTGCAGGGCGTACGCCCGGCGCGGGGCGACCGCCCGGATGAAGTCGACCACCTCGGAGAACTTCGACCAGGGCGCGTGGATCGGGGCGAAGAGGGTCTGCACCTCGACGTCGGTGGGGACGTGCAGCGCGTCGCCGGGGTGGTAGACCGTGTCGTCGAACAGGTAGCCGACGTTCTCCACCACCGGGATGTCGGGGTGGATGACGGCGTGCCGGCCGCCGACGGCACGCACCGGGATGCCGGCGGCGGTGAACGTGTCGCCCGGGGCGACCGGGGTGAGGGCCGGGGCCGCGTCGCCGAGCACCGTGCCGAGCGCGGCCGGCCCGTACACCGGCAGCGGCTCCCGGTCCAGCCGCCTGGTGAGCGCGGCGACGTCGACATGGTCGGGATGTTCATGGGTGACCAGCACCGCGTCCGCCCCGTCCAGCGCCGCCACCTCGCTGAACACGCCGGGGTCGACGACCAGCACCGCCCCGTCGCGTTCGATGCGGAGGCAGGAGTGCGTGTACTTGGTGAGCCGCATCGTGACTCCTCGAATATCGAATCGTGATCTCCTCAGCGCAGTCTGCCGGAACCGGGGCGGCTGTGCGCCGCGTCCGAGCTAACGCCCCGCGACCGGGGCGCGGACGACGACGGGAGCGGGGATGACACTGAGGACGGCGGGAACCGGGGCGCGGGCCCTGGCGGCGATGGGGTTGGCGGCGCTGCTGCTGGCCGGGTGCGGGGCGGCCGACCGCGACGGCAGTTCGGCCGGTTCCGCGCCACAGGAGAAGGCACCGGCGCAGGGGGCGCCGGGTGGGGCGGCGCCGGACCGCGACGCGGCTGCGGGACAGGCCGGTACGGGCGCTGCCGACCTGCGGGTCGACCAACGGGCGATCATCTACACCGGAACGATGCGGGTGCAGGTGGACGACGTGGAGGCGGCGGCCCGACGGGCGGTGGCGGCGGTCACCGCGACCGGCGGGTTCGTCGGCGGGGACCAGCGGCGCAGTGTCTCGGCGTCCGCGCAGGCGGAACTGGAGTTGCGGGTGCCGGCGGCGAAGTTCACCGCGCTCGTCGACGAGTTGGCCACCTACGGCCGGCAGCAGCGCCGCGAGATCCGTACCCAGGACGTCACCGAGGAGACCGTCGACCTGGACGCCCGGATCACCACCCAGCGGGCCCGGGTGGACAGTGCCCGCCGGCTGCTGGCGCGGGCCGACACGGTGGCCGAACTGGTCTCGCTGGAGAACGAGGTGAGTCGTCGGGAGGCGGACCTGGCCTCGCTGGAGGCGAAGAAGCGTCGGCTGGCCGACCTGACGGCGCTCTCCACGGTCACGGTGACCTTCGTCGGCCGGGACGCCTCGACGGCCGACGACGAGCAGGCCGAGGACCGGACCGGCTTCATGGTGGGTCTGCGCGGCGGCTGGACCGTCTTCCTCGCCTCGATGGGCGTGCTGCTCACCGTGCTCGGGGCGCTGCTGCCCTGGCTGCTGCTCATCGGGGTGCCGGTGACGGTGGCCGTGGTGCTGCTGCGTCGGCGACGCCGTCAGCGGCGGCCCGCGCCGCCGGTGGGACCGGTCGGCGGGGGCCACCCGCCCGTGGGACCGGGCGGGGGCCACCCACCGGCGCCTAGCGGACCGCCGCCAGTGCCCGCAACGCGGTCTGCACCATGAGCCGTACCCCGACCGGGACGGCCCGCTCGTCGACGTCGAACGACGCGCGGTGCAGGTCGACGGTGGGGCCGCCGACCCGGCCGACGCCGAGCCGGGCCAGCGCGCCGGGAACGTGTTCGAGATACCAGGAGAAGTCCTCGCCGCCCATGCTCTGCGGGGTCTCCGCGATGCCTTCCGGGCCGAGCGCGGCGGCGGTGGCGGCGGTGAGGATGCCGATGGCGCGGGCGTCGTTGCTGACCGGTGGCCGGCCCCGCAGGTATTCCAGGTCGACGGTGGCGCCGGTGGGCGCGATGACGTCCCGGACGACCTGAGCGACGATCTGGGGGGCCTGCTCCCAGGTGTCGCGGTCCATCACCCGCAGGGTGCCGGCCGCGCACGCCTCGGACGGGATGACGTTGTACCGGGTGCCGGCCGAGGCGTGGCCGAACACCAGCAGCAGCCCGCTGTTGGCCGGCACCCGGCGGTTGACCAGGGCCGGAACCTCGGTGACCAGGCGGCCGAGTGCGTCGACCAGGTCGACTGTCAGGTGTGGGCGGGCGGTGTGCCCGCCGGGCCCGGTGAGTTTCACGGTGACGTTGTCGGCCGCCGCGGTGATCGGACCGACCCGCAGCCCCACCTTGCCCACCGGCTGGTTGGGGTCGCAGTGCAGGGCGAAGATCTGCACGACGTCATCCAGACCACCGGCCTCGATGACCTCCAGCGAGCCGCAGGGCAGGATCTCCTCGGCCGGCTGGAAGATGAGCCGGACCCGGCCGTCGAGCTGGCCTGAGTCGGCGAGCTGGGCCAGCAGCATGCCGACGCCGAGCAGAACTGCGGTGTGCACGTCGTGACCGCAGGCGTGGCAGACCCCCTCCACGGTGGACCGGTAGGGGACCTCCTTGACGTCGGTCAGCGGCAACGCGTCGATGTCGGCGCGGAGCGCGACGATCGGGCCGTCCGGCCGCCCGTCGATGTCGCAGATCACCCCGTTGCCCTTGGGCAGCAGTCGGGGGTGCAGCCCGGCGAGGGTGAGTTCCCGGGCGATCAGCGCGGCCGTCTCGAACTCCTCCCCGGACAGTTCCGGGTGGGAGTGGAGGTGGCGGCGGGTGGCGATCAGACCGGGTACCCGCAGCGCGAGCAGGTGATCCAGATCGTGGGGCAGGGGCTGGGACCCGGACGGCGCCTCCGGCCAGGACGACGCCAGCTGGCTGCCGTTCGGCAGCGTCAACGCACTCGTCACGTCGAATTCTCGATCACTAGAAATGGATGGATCTTCGGGGAGGACAGCAGACAGCCTAGACCTCCGATGGTGACGCTGCGCAACCTCGTTACGGTAGCGATCAGAGCGCACAGCGTCACGTAAGCCCTGGTGGGAGGGCTCGAATATCTGCGGGATAGCAGGTAGATCGCGGTCGGACGGCGTCATCTGCCCCCCACCTCCTACAACGCGTAACCGATTGGGCGGTCGCGAAATCGGCATCGATCCGGGGCCGTCGTATCCGAATTGTCGCATTCGTCGCCCCGGTTGGCCGCCGCTCCGACAATTAGCCGACGCCGCCGGGTGATCAACCGACTCCCGACGGTGACACACCGTCTCCGGGCCCGCCCGGACATGCTGTCCGTCCCGTTCACCTGCCCGGACTTACCCACGAACCACGCACCGCACGCCCCGGCCAGGCGGGCCGCCCACCAGGCGGGCGAACCGACCGGCACAGCACCGCCAGACTGTCACCGACGGTAGCCCCACGGGCGTCGGGTGGCGACCCCTAGCGGCCCCGACCGGACGACGACGGCGACCCCTGCCGGCAGCGGACTGCCGGCGGAGGTCGCCGTGCGGATCAGCGTCGGGGGTCGGCCCGCCCGCCGGGTCGCGGGCGGCGCGCCGACCCGGGACCGTGGTGGTCCGACCAAGATCAGAAGCGGTCGCTCGGCCGGTACGTCCCCCAGACCTGGCGCAGCGTGCCGCAGACCTCGCCCACCGTGGCGCGGGCCCGCAGCGCCTCCTTCATCGGGTAGAGCACGTTCTCGTCGCCCTCGGCGGCGGTCCGCAGCTCGGCCAGGGCCCGTTCGACCGCCGCGCCGTCCCGCTCGGCCCGCAGCCGGGCCAGCCGCTCCGCCTGGGTCGCCTCGATCGTCGGGTCCACCCGCAGCGGCTCGTACGGCTCCTCGGTGTCGATCTGGAACCGGTTCAGCCCGACCACCACCCGCTCCCCCGCGTCGATCTGCTGGGCGAACCGGTAGGCCGACTGCTCGATCTCCCGCTTCTGGAACCCGGCCTCGATCGCGTCCACCGCCGAACCGTGGTCGAAGACCCGGTCCATCAGGTCGTTGACCGCCGTCTCGATCTCGGCGGTCATCGCCTCCACCACGTACGACCCGGCGAACGGATCGACGGTGGCGGTCAGATCCGTCTCGTACGCCAGCACCTGCTGGGTGCGCAGCGCCAGCCGGGCGGCCTTCTCGGTGGGCAGCGCGATCGCCTCGTCGAAGCTGTTGGTGTGCAGTGACTGGGTGCCGCCGAGCACCGCGGCGAGCCCCTGGATCGCCACCCGGACCAGGTTCACCTCGGGCTGCTGGGCGGTGAGCTGCACCCCCGCCGTCTGGGTGTGGAACCGCAGCATCATCGACTTCGGGTCCTTCGCGCCGAAGTCGTCACGCAGCAACCGGGCCCAGATCCGCCGGGCGGCGCGGAACTTCGCGACCTCCTCCAGCAGGGTGGTGCGGGCCACGAAGAAGAACGACAGCCGGGGGGCGAAGTCGTCCACCGCCAGCCCGGCGGCCAGTGCGGCCCGGACGTACTCCACGCCGTTGGCCAGGGTGAACGCGATCTCCTGCGCGGGCGTCGCACCGGCTTCGGCCATGTGGTAGCCGGAGATGGAGATGGTGTTCCACTTCGGCACCTCCTTGCGGCAGTACGCGAAGGTGTCGGCGACCAGCCGCAGCGACGGCTTCGGCGGGAAGATGTACGTCCCCCGGGCGATGTACTCCTTGAGGATGTCGTTCTGGATGGTGCCGTTGAGCGCCGATCCCGACAGGCCGTTCTCCTCGGCGACGAGCTGGTAGAGCAGCAGCAGCACCGAGCCGGGCGCGTTGATGGTCATCGAGGTGGAGACCTTGTCCAGCGGGATGCCGGCGAAGAGCAGCCGCATGTCCTCGATGGAGTCGATCGCCACCCCGACCTTGCCCACCTCGCCGTGGGCGATGGCGTCGTCGGAGTCGTAGCCCATCTGGGTGGGCAGGTCGAAGGCGACCGACAGGCCCATCGTGCCGGCCTTCAGCAGCTGGTGGTAGCGCGCGTTGGACTCGGTGGCGGTGCCGAAGCCGGCGTACTGCCGCATCGTCCACGGCCGGGAGGTGTACATCGTCGGGTAGACCCCGCGGGCGTACGGGTAACGACCCGGCTCGCCCAGGCGGGAGTCCAGCTCCGGGGGGAGGTCCGCGGCCGTGTACACACCCTTGATGGCGAACCCCGACTCGCTCGCCCGCGCTTCACTCATCCACGGATGGTAGGACGCGGGGGGCCGTCGGTGGGGTGAGGGATGGCGCACATCTCGGTTCGGCATCGGTCGACGGGAGGTGAACGGCCAGGTACACACCGTTCGACCCGGGGGTGGGTACGGTCGGATAGCACAAAGGTCCGCCGCGTCGGGTTTCGCATCGGGCGTCGGAACCAGCAAGATAGAGAGGTTGTGTCCCAGCCCCCTCGACTTTCCCGGTGGCTTTTCCTGTGACTCAGATCCCGACGTGGAGCGGCGGACCAGTGAGTCCTCCCAACGGACGCGCAGCACCCGGCACCACCATCGGCGGCCGGTACGAGTTGCGCTCCTCGGTGGGCAACGGCGGCATGGGCACGGTCTGGCGCGCGACAGACACCCTGCTGCGACGTGACGTGGCGGTCAAGGAGGTCGTCCTGCCGCCGGGGCTGGCCCCCAGCGACCGGGATGCAATGTACGAACGCACCCTGCGCGAGGCGCGCGCCGCCGCCGCGATCCAGCACCCGGCCGTGGTCCAGGTGTACGACGTGGTCACCGAGGGTGGCCGGCCGTGGATCGTGATGGAGCTGCTGGACGCCCGCAGCCTCGCTGACATGGTGATCGAGGACGGCCCGGTGGCCGGGCGCGCGGTCGCCAAGATCGGCATCGCGCTGCTCGGCGCGCTGGAGGTGGCGCACGCCAACGGGGTGCTGCACCGCGACGTCAAGCCGGCGAACGTGCTGATCTGCACCGACGGCCGCTGCGTGCTGACCGACTTCGGGGTGGCCCGGATGCCCACCGACGTCCAGCTCACCACCCCCGGGATGGTGCTCGGCTCACCGCACTTCATCTCCCCCGAGCGCGCCATGGGGCAGGATTTCGGCCCGCCCAGCGACCTGTTCTCGCTCGGCGTGACCCTCTACACGGCGGTCGAGGGGCGTCCCCCGTTCGACAAGGGCGACCCGATCGAGACCATGCATGCGGTCGTCGAGGATCCGCCGGCCACCCCGCAGCGCAGCGGCCCGCTGACCCGGGTGCTGATGGGTCTGCTGGAGAAGGACCCGGCCCGCCGGCTCGACGTGCACACCGCGCGGGCGATGCTGCGCGAACTCCTCGCCGGCCCGCTGACCAGCACGGCGACGGCGGTCAACTCGATCACCGACCCGTACTCGGTGGTGCCGGTGCAGCGTCCGTCGACGCCGCCGGCCATCGCCGCGCCGCCGGCGGAGTCGAAGCCGAGCGGGCAGATCGGCGGGCGGGCGATGCTGGCCGCCGGTGAGTCGCTGACCGACCGGCTGGCGAAGCTGCGCCGGGGTGAACGCCCCGAGCCGGTGGCGACCTCGTCCGCCGCCGCCCTCGACGACACCAGCGCCGACGCGCTCGCCGGCCCGCTGCACACCCCGACCGGCGCGATGCCGCCGCCGACCGCCGGCGCGTTGCCGACCGGCCCGACCGCCGGGACGTACGGCAGGACCGAGGCCACCCAGCGGATCACCCCGGACGCCACCCAGCGGATCGCTCCGGGCACCCCGGAGGCCACCCAGCGCATCGGTGGCGGCACCGCCGACGCCACCCAGCGGATCGGCACGGACGCCCCGGGCGGCCGGCCCGCCTACGGGGCGGCGGAGCCGACCCAGGCCATCTACGGTGGGAACGCCGAGCCGACCCAGGCGGTGTACGGCGGGCAGTGGTCCATCCCCGGCACCGGCCAGTCGTGGACGTCGCCGCCCCCGCCGCCGGCCGGGGCCGACGGTGGCGCGCTCGGCCGGGCGAAGGGCGCCGGCGGTCGACTGGTCGGCACGGTGAAGGGCTGGCCCCGCAAGCTCCAGCTCGCGGCGGCCGGCGGTGTGGCCGTGGTGCTGCTGATCGGCGCGGTGGCGCTGTTCAGCGGCGGTGACCCGGAGCCGACCCCGCCCCCGCAGGCGGGCCCGAGCGCACCCACCGCCGGGGGCGGTTCGCTGCCGCCGATGCAGGAGCACAGCGCCCGGGGCATCCGGGTGAACGTGCCGAAGGGCTGGCAACGGGCGACCGGCGGGGTCTACATCGACTACGTCGACCCGCAGGACAAGGGCCGCAAGGTGCGCATCCTCACCGAGAAGTTCGGCAGTTCCTCGACCCGCTGGGCCGAGGTGGCGGCGGACAACCTCCGCAAACCGAAGAGTTCCTGTGCAAAGCCTTACGAGCAGCTGGCGATGGGCGAGAAGGACCTGGCGGGCAAGTCGGCCGCCGAGTTCGAGTACACCTGCGGTGAGGGCGACGACAAGCGGCACGGGGTCTGGCGCGGGGTGGTGCACGAGGGGAAGGTCTACTCGTTCTACCTCACCGCGAGCGACGCCAAGTTCGCCGAGAGCAAGCCGATCTTCGACGAGATGGTCAAGTCGTTCCAGCTCACCGGGTCGAGCTGAGCCGGCTCCCGGGGCGGCCCGGCCCGCCGGACGGGGTGATCCGGGTCGACCGGACCCGGTGATCCGCCGCCGTGCTATCAAGGGGCATGGCGGCGGAAACCACTGACCTCGACCGGATGCGCGACCAGGCTCGACGCTGGCTCGACGACGACCCCGACCCGGCCAGCCGGGACGAGCTGCGGGCCGTGCTCGACCGGCTGCCGGCCAGCGCGCCGGAGCTGGCCGACCGGTTCGCCGGCCCGTTGACCTTCGGCACGGCCGGGTTGCGCGGCCCGCTGCGCGCCGGGCCGAACGGCATGAACCTCGCGGTGGTCACCCGGGCGGCGGCCGGGCTGGTCGGCTGGCTCGCCGCCGAGGGCGGCGAGGGTCCGCTGGTCATCGGGTACGACGCCCGGCACGGTTCCCGGGAGTTCGCCGAGCGCACCGCCCAGGTCGCCACCGGCGCGGGCCGGCCGGCGCTGCTGCTGCCCCGGCCACTGCCCACGCCCGTGCTGGCCTACGCGGTGCGCAAGCTCGGCGGCGTGGCCGGGGTGATGGTGACGGCCAGCCACAACCCGCCGCAGGACAACGGCTACAAGGTCTACCTGGGTGCCCAGCTCGGTGGGGCGCTCGGCGCGGGGGCGCAGATCGTGCCGCCGGCCGACGCCGGTATCGAGGCGGCCATCCGGGCGGTCGGCCCGCTGGCGCAGGTGCCGCTGGGGCCGCCCGGCCAGGTGCTCGGCGACGACCTGGTCGCCGCGTACGTGGAACGGGCCGTCGCGGTGATCGCCCCGGACGGGCCGCGTGACCTGCGGGTGGCGTACACCCCACTGCACGGGGTGGGGGCGGCGGTGCTGACCGCGGCCTTCGCGCGGGCGGGTTTCCCGACCCCGGGGGTGGTGCCCGACCAGGCGGAACCGGACCCGGCCTTCCCCACCGTCAGTTTCCCCAACCCGGAGGAGCCCGGCGCGGTGGACCGGTTGGTGGCCCTCGCCCAATCCACCGACGCCGACCTGGCGATCGCCAACGACCCGGACGCCGACCGCTGCGCGGTGGTGGTCCGCCAGCCGGCCGGCACCGGGACGGGGTGGCGGATGTTGCGCGGGGACGAGGTGGGGGTGCTGCTCGCCGACCACCTGATGCGGCGCGGCGTCGACGGCCTGTACGCGACCACGATCGTGTCGTCGTCCCTGCTCCGGGCGATGTGCACGGCCCGGGGCCGGGCGTACGACGAGACGTTGACCGGGTTCAAGTGGATCGTCCGGGCCGGGGGTGGTACCCCGCCGCTGGCGTACGGCTACGAGGAGGCGCTCGGCTACTGCGTGGCCCCCGACCACGTACGCGACAAGGACGGCATCACCGCCGCGCTGACCGTCGCCGAACTGGCCGCCGGGCTGAAGGCGCAGGGGCGCACGCTGACCGACCGGCTGGACGAGTTGGCCGCCGAGTTCGGGGTGCACCACACCGACCAACTGTCGGTCCGGGTGGACGACCTGCGGATCATCGCCGACGCGATGGCCCGGGTCCGGGCGGCCACCCCGACCACGCTGCTCGGTGCGCCGGTCACCGAAGCGCAGGATCTGCTGCCCGACGCCGACGTGGTGATCCTGCGGACCGCCGCCGCCCGGGTGGTGATCCGTCCGTCGGGTACCGAGCCGAAGCTCAAGGCGTACCTGGAGGTGGTGGAACCGGTCGCGGAGGGGGACGTGCCGGCGGCCCGGACCCGGGCGGCGGCGGCACTCACCACGCTGCGCGGCGAGGTCGCCACCGCCCTCGGCATCTGACCCCGGCCCGCCGCGCGTTCCGCCGCGCGTCCGGCGCATGATCAACTCAGTGGGGCCCATATAGCGGTATCCGGACGAGGTGGATACCGCTATATCGGCGACATCGTGCGGCCTTATCCAACGAATCGACCGACCGCGATAGGGCAGTCTCGGTCGTGCAGTCAACTCGATGTGGGTTAAATAGCGGTATCCGTGCCCGGGGATGCCGCTGTATCGGTGACATGGCGCAACTCTTCCCCGAATTCGCCCGATCCCGCCCCGGGCTGGTGGGCAGCCTGCCGAAGGTGGCTGGGCAGGGCTCGGTCGGGGCCCGCGAGCTGGGACCAGCAGCAGCATCACCGGGTGTCACCTCTTGCACACCGACCGCTTGCGTGATTAGCATCAGCGCATCGATCTCGCCATTTTCCTGACGTCACCGGTATGCGTTCTCTCTGATGTTGCATCGTCGGCGACCCGTTGTTTCATTTCAGCCGGAAAGGTGTTGCACGGTGCGTGAAACAAACAGTTCGACCGTGCCGCGACGGCAGCTCGGCAGGCTGCTCACCCAATTGCGGGAGGACGCCCGACTCAGCATCGAAGCGGCGGCCGGGGAGCTGGACTGCTCACGGCAGAAGCTCTGGCGCATCGAGCGGGGTCTGACGGCGGCCAAGACGCCTGACGTCCGGGTGCTCTGCGAGCTTTACCGGGCCACCCCCGACCAGACGAGCGTGCTGCTGGGGCTGGCCGAGGTGAGCCGGGCCGAGGGCTGGTGGCACGCCCACGGGAGCGCCGTGCCGGCCTGGTTCTCGCTCTACGTCGGCCTGGAGAACGTCGCCAGCAGCATCCGTCACTACAACGCCGAGCTGGTGCCGGGGCTGTTGCAGACCCCCGGCTACGCCACCGCGCTCTTCCAGCACAACCGGCCCGAACTGGGCGAGGAGGAGCAGAAGAGGGCGGTGAGCTTCCGCCTCCAGCGGCAGGGGCTGCTGGCCCGGCGGCTCCCACCGGCCCCCGCGCTGACGGTGATCCTCAGCGAGGCGGTGCTGCGCCGCCCGGTGCCGGGCCGGTCGGTGATGGCCGACCAGCTCCGGCACCTGGCGGCCGTCGGCGAGCGGCACAACATCACGATCCGGGTGCTGCCGCTGGCCGCCGGGCCGCCCCTGGCCGCCGAGGCCGGCACCTTCGTGCTGCTCGACTTCCCACCCTCGGCGCTCGGCAGCCCGAGCGAGCCGCCGACCGTCTACGTCGAAGGGCTCACCGGCGCGCTCTACCTCGACCAGCCGGCGGAGATCGCCGCCTACGAGCGGGTATGGAAGGGGCTGGATTCCCTCGCCCTCGACGCGGGACAATCGACCGAGCTGATCGACGCGATCCGGGGAGAGTGCCATGCCTGACCTGACCGACGCCCGCTGGCGCACCAGCACCCGCAGCGGCACCAACGGCGGCGACTGTGTCGAGGTGGCCGACAACCTCCCCGGCATCATCGGCATCCGGGACAGCAAGGACCCGACCGGCCCGACCCTCACCGTCGTACCCACCGCCTGGTCCGCCTTCGTCACCGACCTGAAGGCCCACCGGCTCACCCGCTGAAGGCCGGCCCTCGCGTATCCGCCAAAGCCGCCGCACCCGCCCGGGAAAGCCGGGTCAGCCCACGGTGCGCTTGCCGAGTGCCTGGTCGACGGCCTGCCCGAGGGCGGTGACCACCAGGGCCACCGACGGGCGGACCACCGACTCCTCCAGGCTGATCGTGCCGGAGAACCCGGCCCCGCCGGCGATCTCCTCCAGCCGACGCCGGGCGTCCTGCGCGGCGCTGCCGGTCAGGCCGAGCGCCGGTTCCATCCGCAGCACCGCCACCAGGGTGGCCAGCGCCGCCGTCCGCTCGTCGGGAAGCTGCTCGCCGGCCAACGCCTCGGCCAGCCGCCGCCGGCTGTCCTGCTCCACGGACGGGTCGGTGGTCGGGTAGCGGTGCACCACGATGAAGTCCAGCTCGGTCTCCTCGACGTCGCGCACCACGCCCCGGTCGACGAGGTCGCCGAGGATGCGGTCACGCAGGCCGTGCCGCAGCCGCTGCACCCAGGAGGAGGGGCTGTGCGGGGTGTCGGCGGCCATCCGGCCCAGCACCCCGTCCAGGATCGGTTCGCCGACCGGCGTCGGGTCGGTCACCGCCAGGTTCCCATCGACGTACGCGATCCGGCCGGCAAGGGCCAGCTCGACCAGGACGGCGGCGGCCATCCCCAGGTCGAGGCTGATCCGGGGCATGGTCGCCTTGCCGGTCTCATCGTCATACGCGAGGAGCAACAACTCCTCGGCCAGCGCAACACCAGTCATGGCCCGAGACGGTAGCGCCTGAACGCACCCCGCGCTCACCGACTCGCTCTGGGTGGGAAGGCGACCCCCACGGCCGGCCCGACCACTCCCCCGCGACGTGCCGGCCGGCAGCCTGCCCAGCCCGGAAACACCGGAGCCGGGCGGGCCGGAAACGGGGCCTGCCGGCCGCAAACTGAGCGGGGCATGCCGGCCGCACGCCGGGCCGGTCAGAAGCGGGGCATTCCGCCGAACTGGCGGTCACCGGCGTCGCCGAGACCGGGGACGATGAACATGTTGTCGTTCAGCCCCTCGTCGATCGACGCGGTGACCAGCCGCAGCGGCAGCCCCGACCGTTCCAGCCGGGCGATGCCGACCGGCGCGGCGAGCACGCAGAGCACGGTGATGTCGGTGCAGCCCCGGTCGGCGAGCAGCCGGCAGCAGTGCTCCAGCGAACCGCCGGTGGCCAGCATCGGGTCGAGCACCAGCACCGGCAGGCCGGCCAGTTCCCGGGGCAGCGACTCCATGTACGCGCGCGGCTCGTACGTCTCCTCGTCGCGGGCCAGGCCGACGAAGCCCATCGACGACTCCGGCAGCAGCCCGAGCGCCGCGTCGGCCATCCCGAGGCCGGCCCGCAGCACCGGCACCAGCAGCGGCGGGTTCGCCAGCCGGGTCCCCTCGGCACCGGTGACCGGGGTCTGCACCGGGTACTTCTCGACGGGGAAGGTACGCGCGGCCTCGTACACCAGCATGGTGGTGAGTTCGTGCAGCGCGGCCCGGAACGACGACGAGTCGGTCCGGGCGTCCCGCATGGCGGTCAGCCGGGACTGGGCGAGCGGGTGGTCAATGACGTGTACGTCCACGATCGCTCAACCTACCGGTCCCGGTCGGCCGGCAGTACGGGTGCGCGGCGGGCGGCGACGTCGCTCACCCCCGGCCCGGCGGGTCGGGCCGGTCACCCCGAGGCGCTGTGACCAGGATCACCCGACTCGCGGCTGCGTAGTATTCGGGGCATGACGGCGACAACGACGTCGGCCCGGTCGGACCTGTCCGAGCTGGGGCGATCCGAGACCGCGTTGCGGACCTTCCTGCACGGCCTGCCCGGGGTGGACCAGGTCGGCGCGGAGCAGCGGGCGGCACAGCTCGGCACCCGCTCGATCAAGACCACCGCCAAGGCGCAGGCGATCGACCTGGCCATCCGGATGGTCGACCTGACCACCCTGGAGGGGGCCGACACCCCGGGCAAGGTGCGCGCCCTGGCCGCCAAGGCGCTGCGGCCGGACCCGGCCGACCCGACCTGCCCGCACGTCGGCGCGGTCTGCGTCTACCCGGCGATGGTGCCGCACGTGGCCGAGGTGCTGCGCGGCAGCGCCGTGCACCTGGCCAGCGTGGCGACCGCGTTCCCGTCCGGGCAGGCGCCGCTGGACGTCAAGCTCGCCGACACCCGGGCGGCCGTCGCCGCCGGGGCCGACGAGATCGACATGGTGATCAACCGGGGCGCGTTCCTGGCCGGCCGCTACGCCGAGGTCTACGACGAGATCGTGGCCACCAAGGAGGCGTGCGGGGACGCCCACCTCAAGGTGATCCTGGAGACCGGCGAGCTGGCCACCTACGACAACGTCCGGCGGGCCTCCTGGCTGGCGATGCTGGCCGGCGGCGACTTCATCAAGACCTCCACCGGCAAGGTCCCGGTCGCCGCCACCCTGCCGGTGACCCTGGTGATGCTGGAGGCGGTCCGCGACTTCCGGGCCGCCACCGGGCGGCAGGTAGGCGTCAAGCCGGCCGGCGGGATCAAGAACACCAAGGACGCGATCAAGTACCTGGTCATGGTCAACGAGACCGTCGGCGGCGACTGGCTCGACCCGGACTGGTTCCGGTTCGGCGCGTCCAGCCTGCTCAACGACCTGCTCATGCAGCGCACCAAGCTGACGACCGGCACCTACTCCGGTCCCGACTACTTCACCCTGGACTGAGCATGATGTTCGAATACGCCCCTGCGCCCGAGTCGCGCGCGATCGTCGACATCAGGTCGTCCTACGGGCTGTTCATCGACGGCGAGTTCGTCGACGGCGAGCACCTCGACAAGACGGTCAACCCGGCCACCGAGGAGGTGCTCGCCGAGGTCACCTGGGCCGGCACCCGGGACGTCGACCGGGCGGTCCGCGCCGCCCGCACGGCGTACGACACGGTGTGGGGTCCGATGCCGGGCCGGGACCGGGCCAAGTACCTGTACCGGATCGCCCGGCTCATCCAGGAACGTTCCCGCGAGCTGGCGGTGCTGGAGTCGCTGGACAACGGCAAGCCGATCCGGGAGTCCCGGGACGTCGACCTGCCGCTGGTCGCCGCGCACTTCTTCTACTACGCCGGTTGGGCCGACAAGCTGCCGTACGCCGGATTCGGGGCGGACCCGCGACCGCTCGGGGTGGCCGCGCAGGTCATTCCGTGGAACTTCCCGCTGCTCATGCTGGCCTGGAAGGTCGCCCCGGCGCTCGCCGCCGGCAACACGGTGGTGCTCAAGCCCGCCGAGACCACCCCGCTGACCGCGCTGCTGTTCGCCGAGATCTGCCAGCAGGCCGACCTGCCGGCCGGCGTGGTCAACATCGTCACCGGCGCGGGCGACACCGGCCGGGCGCTGGTGGAGCACCCGGGCGTGGACAAGGTCGCGTTCACCGGCTCCACGGAGGTCGGCAAGGCCATCGCCCGGTCGGTGGCCGGCACCGGCAAGAAGGTCACCCTGGAGCTGGGCGGCAAGGCCGCCAACATCGTCTACGACGACGCGCCGATCGACCAGGCCGTCGAGGGGATCGTCAACGGCATCTTCTTCAACCAGGGTCACGTCTGCTGCGCCGGTTCCCGGCTGCTGGTCCAGGAGAACGTCGCCGAGCAGGTGCTCGACGCGCTCAAGCGGCGGATGGCGCTGCTGCGCGTCGGTGACCCGCTGGACAAGAACACCGACGTCGGGGCGATCAACTCGGCCGCCCAACTCACCCGCATCCGGGAGCTGTCCGACGCCGGAGCCGCCGAGGGTGCCGAGCGGTGGTCGCCGCCGTGCGAGCTGCCCGACCGGGGGTTCTGGTTCGCGCCGACCATTTTCACCGGGGTCACCCAGGCCCACCGGGTCGCCCGCGAGGAGATCTTCGGCCCGGTGCTGTCCGTGCTGACCTTCCGCACCCCGGCCGAGGCCGTGGAGAAGGCCAACAACACGCCGTACGGGCTGTCGGCGGGGATCTGGACCGACAAGGGCTCGCGCATCCTGTGGACGGCCGACCGGCTGCGCGCCGGGGTGGTCTGGGCCAACACGTTCAACAAGTTCGACCCGACCTCGCCGTTCGGCGGCTACAAGGAGTCGGGTTACGGCCGCGAGGGTGGCCGGCACGGGCTGGAGGCGTACCTCAATGTCTGAGCGGGTCGCGGTACGCAAGACGTACAAGCTCTTCATCGGCGGGAAGTTCCCGCGCAGCGAGTCGGGACGGTCGTATCTCGTGCAGGACTCGAACGTGTCACTGGCCTCCCGCAAGGACGCGCGGGACGCCGTGGTCGCCGCCCGCGCCGCCGTGAAGGGCTGGGCCGGCGCGACCGCGTACAACCGGGGTCAGATCCTCTACCGGGTGGCCGAGATGCTGGAGGGCCGCCGCGAACAGTTCGTCGCGCTCGGCGTGCCGGCCGACGAGGTGGACGCGGCGGTCGACCGCTGGGTCTGGTACGCCGGCTGGGCCGACAAGCTCCCCCAGGTGTACGGCGGCGCGAACCCGGTCGCCGGGCCGTACTTCAACCTGTCCGCGCCCGAGCCGACCGGGGTGGTGGCCGTGGTGGCCCCCGAGGCCCCGGCACTGCTCGGCCTGGTCAGCGTGATCGCCCCGGCCATCGTCACCGGCAACACGGTGGTGGTGGCGGCCTCCCCGGCGGCACCGCTTGCGGCGGTGACCCTGGCCGAAGTGCTGGCCACCTCGGACCTGCCCGGCGGGGTGGTCAACCTGCTCACCGGCCGGATCACCGAGACCGCGCCGACATTGGCCGCGCACCTGGACGTCAACGCGATCGACCTGGCCGGGGTGGCCGATGCCGAACTGGCGACCGACCTGGAGGCCGGGGCGGCGGAGAACCTCAAGCGGGTGCTCCGGCCGGTCCCGGCCGACCACGACTGGACGGGCGACCCGGGTCTGGGCCGGATGACCGCGCTGCTGGAGACGAAGACGGTCTGGCACCCCAAGGGGGTGTGATCACGGGTGTCCTGCCCCCGGAGGGGTTCTACTACCGGGGGTAGGATTACCTGGTGACTCGGTTGGGCGATCTTGAGCGGGCGGTGATGGACGTGCTCTGGGACGGGGTCCCGGGCACGTCGGACGGGGTGACCGTACGCGAGGTCGCCGAGGCGCTGGACGGGCGCGAGTTGGCGTACACGACGGTGATGACCGTGCTGGACCGGCTCGCCGGCAAGGGCATGGTGCAGCGCGAACGCGAGGGGCGGGCCTGGCGTTACCGGGCCGCCGCCAGCCGCGAGGCGCACATCGCCCAGCTCATGCTCGACGCCCTCGACCTCGGTGGCAGCCGGGACGCCGCACTGGTGCGGTTCGCCCGCTCGGTGACCGGCACCGAGGCCGAGGTGCTGCGGGCGGCGCTCGGCGCGGAGGCGGGGCTGACCGACCCCGCACCGGCCGGACCCGACGCCGGGTCGACCGGGGCCGGGCTGACCGACCGGGTCGGTGACCCGCGCGCCGGCCGGGCCAGGGCCGTCGACGAGGCCACGGACCGGTAGGGCGACCGCCGTGGCGTACGCCGTGCACTTCGCCGGGGCGGTCCTGGCCTGCTGGCTGACCGCCCAGGTGCTGGCCCGCGCCACCTGGACGTGGCGGGCCCCCCGGGTCGCGATCGTCTGCTGGCAGGCGGTCGGGCTGGCGCTCGGCCTGTCCGCGATGGGCCTGCCGATGGCGTTGGGGCTGACCGCGTACGACCGGCCGACCGGCGGGGCGCTGCTGGCCCTCGCCGACGACCTGGCCCACGGCACGCTGCCGGCCGGGGTGACCGCCGTCCACCTGGGTCTGGTGGGGGTGGGTTTCGGCATCGGCGCGGTGCTGCTCGGCACCACCGTCCGCAGCGTGTACTCCACGGTGCGGGCCCAGCGCCGGCACCGGGACCTGCTCACCCTGGTGGCCCGCCGGGACCCGGCGATCCCCGGCGCGCTGGTGCTCGACCATCCCGGTGCCGCCGCGTACTGCCTGCCCGGGGTGCGGCCCCGGGTGGTGGTCAGCGCCGGCACCCTCAGCCTGCTGGACCGGGCCGAGTTGGCGGCGGTGCTCGCCCACGAGCGGGCGCACGCGCAGGAGCGGCACGACCTGGTGCTGTTGCCGTTCACCGCGCTGCGCCGGGCGCTGCCGTGGTTCCGCTGGGTCGGCGCCGCCCACGAGCGGGTCGCCCTGCTGGTCGAGATGCGGGCCGACGACAAGGCCCGCGCGCTGCACGCCGAGGCGCCGCTGGCGGGGGCGCTGCGCCGGTTCGCCGCCGCCGGGCACCGGATCACCCCCGCCGGCACGCTCGGTCTCGGTGACCGGGACCTCGACGTCCGGGTGCAACGGCTGCTGGTCGCCGACCGGCCGCCCCGGCTGCTCGGGGCCGCCGCGCTGGCGGTGACGACCACCCTGGCCGCCCTGCCGATCTCGCTGTTCCTGAGCTGACGCCGCCCGCGTCGGCCGGCGGTGCCACGCGCGCCTATAGGTAGTCAGGCTACGTGTAGCATCGCTACGACAAGCGGGACTACCTCTGGAGAGGTCCATGGACACCCTGCTCCTCGCACGCCTCCAGTTCGCCACCACCACCTCGATCCACTTCCTCTTCGTGGCGGTCACCCTCGGCCTGGTCACCCTGCTGGTCGGCCTCCAGACCACCTGGGCGCTGACCGGGGACCCGAAGTGGGAACGGCTGACCCGGTTCTGGGGCCAGCTCTACGTGATCAACTACGTGCTCGGCATCGCCAGCGGCATCGTGATGGAGTTCCAGTTCGGGCTGAACTGGAGTGGGCTGTCGCGCTACGTCGGCAACGTCTTCGGGGCCCCACTGGCGATCGAGACGCTCGTGGCGTTCTTCCTGGAGTCGACGTTCCTCGGCATGTGGATCTTCGGCTGGCAGCGGCTGCGGCGCGGCGTCCACCTGGCGCTGCTCTGGGGGGTCGCGCTCACCGCGTACGCCTCGGCCTTCTGGATCATGGTGGCGAACGCCTGGCTCCAGCACCCGGTCGGCTACCGGGTCGACGACGGGGTGGCCCACCTGACCGACATCGGGGCCCTGCTCACCAACCCCACCCTCGGCATGGCGCTGGGCCACGTGATCGCCGCCAGCCTGCTCACCGGCGGCATGCTGATGGCCTCCGTCAGCGCCTGGCACCTGATCCGGCGGACCGCCGACGTCGCCCTGCACCGCACCGCGCTGCGGATCGGGCTGGTCACCGCCGCCCTGTCGGTCAGCCTGGTGCAGGGCTTCGGCTTCGCCCAGTTCGGGCCGGTCGGCGAGCTGCAACCCACCAAGTTCGACACCGGCCCGACCGCCGACGCCCGGATCGCCGAGTGGACCACCCGGTTCGGCCCCGGTGACTACACCCCACCGGCGCTGTCCAACGTCGGGCTCGGCTTCATGATCCTGATCGGGTTCACCCTGGGCTGCGTGTGGCTGCTGCTGCCGCTGCTCTGGCGGGACCTGGTGATCCGGCTGCGCTTCCCGCTCTGGCTCGTCCTGCTCGCCCTGCCGCTGCCGTTCGTCGCGGTGATCCTCGGCTGGCTCGCCCGGGAGGTCGGCCGCCAACCCTGGGCCGCGTACGGGCTGCTCCCCACCGACCAGGCCGTCTCCCGGGTCGACCCGGGCCTGATGCTCGCCTCGCTGATCGGGTTCAGCCTGCTGCTCGGCGCGCTCGCCGTCACCAACTGGACGCTGCTCGCCCGGCACGCCGCCCGGGGCGCCGTCGACCCGGCCCTCGGCCGCCCGCCCGGCACACCCGACGACGACCGCTCCCGGCCCGTCCCCGCCCTCGCCTGAGAGGACCCCCCGATGCCCCTGCTCTGGTACGCCCTGCTCGGCTTCTTCTTCGCCGGCTACCTCGTCCTCGCCGGCTACGACTACGGAGTGGGGCTGCTGCTCGCCCGGCGCGACACCCCGGCCGCCCACCGCGCCCGACTCACCGCGCTCGGCCCGTTCTTCCTCGGCAACGAGGTGTGGCTGGTGGCCGCCGTCGGCATCCTCTTCGGCGCGTTCCCCACCCTGGAGGGCGAACTCCTGTCCGGCCACTACCCCGCCGTGGCCGGGGCGCTGGTCGGGGTGATCCTGGTCACCGCCGGGGTGCAGCTCCGCAGCCGGCCGACCGGCCCGGCCGCCCGCCGCGGCGGGGACCGGGTGATCGTGGCCGGCAGCGCGCTGGCCGCCTTCGGCTGGGGCGCCCTGCTCGCCGGGCTGCTCCAGGGCCTGCCGATCGACGCCACCGGCCACGTCACCGGGCAGACCCACCTGGCCACCCCGTTCGTCGCCGCCACCGGGCTCGCCCTGCTCACCCTGGCCGCCGCGCACGGTGCGACGTTCCTCACCCTGCGCCTGCCGGCCGCCGACGCCCCGGCCACCGCCCGGCTGGCCCGTCGGCTGCTCGTCGGGGCGCTCGCCGCGGTCGCCACGGCCACCGCGCTGGGCCTGCTCTCCGACCGGGTACGCGCGGCGACCCGCCAGCCGCTGCCCGCCGTACTGCTGGTGGTGGCGCTGGTCGGGGCGCTGCTGGCGGCCCGCGCGGCGCTGCGCCGCGGTCGGCCCGGGGTGGCCCTCGTCGCCACCGGCGCGGCCCTGGCGCTACCGGTGGCCCTCGTCGGGGTGGCCCGCTGGCCGGCCGTGCTGGTCTCCACGGTCGACCCGGCGGCCACCGTGACCGTCACCGACGCGGCGGCCAGCGGGCCCACGTTGCAGCTGCTGGGCTGGCTGCTGCCGCCCCTCCTGCCGGCCCTACTAGGCTTCCAGGCAATGTGCTGGTGGGTGTTCCGGGGACGGACCGACGGCAGGGCACCGGTGTACTGGTGAACCGCCGTCCCTTCGACCCGCGTCTGCTGCGCCGGGTCCCCGCGGCCCGGCGCGACCTCGCCGTGCTCGCCGCCCTCGGCGGGCTCACCGCGCTGCTGGTCGTCGCGCAGGCCACCGCCCTGGCCACGGTGCTCGCCGCCGGCATCGACGGCCGGCTGGACACCGGCGCGCTGGCCGGCTTCGTCGCTGCCGTCGGCGGCCGGGCCCTGGTCACCTGGGGGCAGGGCACCGTCGCCGCGCGGGCCGCCGCCACCGTGAAGGCCACCCTCCGCGCCGACCTGCTGGCCGCCGTCGGCCGGCACGGGCCCGGCTGGGTCGCCGGCCAGCGGGCCGGACAGGTCGCCACCCTCACCGGGCGCGGCCTCGACGCCCTGGACGCCTACTTCACCGGCTACCTTCCCCAACTCGTGCTCAGCGTCACCGTGCCCGCCGCCGTGCTCGCCCGGCTGGTCTTCGCCGACTGGAGTTCGGCGCTGATCATCGTGTTGACCCTCCCGCTGATCCCGGTCTTCGGCGCGCTGCTCGGCTGGCAGGCGCAGGCCGCCACCGAACGGCAGTGGCGGCGGCTGTCGATGCTCGGCGGGCACTTCCTCGACATGGTGGCCGGGCTGCCCACCCTGCGCGCGTTCGGCCGGGCCCGGATCCAGACCGGGGTGGTCCGCCGGATGGCCGACGGACACCGGATCGCCACCATGAAGACCCTGCGGATCGCCTTCCTCTCCGCGCTGGTGCTGGAACTGGTCGCCACCCTGTCGGTGGCGCTGGTCGCGGTGCCGGTCGGCATCCGGCTGCTCGACGGCGGCATCACCCTCGCCACCGCGCTGCTGGTGCTGCTGCTCACCCCGGAGGCGTACCTGCCGTTGCGGGCCGCCGGCAGCCGGTTCCACGCCAGCATGGAGGGGCTGACGGCGCTGGACGAGGCACTGACCGTCTCCGCCGTACCCGCCGACGCGGCAGAGGGTGCCCCGGCAACCGCCGGACCCGCCCGGACGCCGGCCGGCGACGGCGAGATCGTCTTCTCCGGTGTCACCGTCGCCTACGAGCGGACCACCGCACTGCGGGACGTCACGCTCACCATCAGGCCCGGCGAACGGATCGCCGTCGTCGGGCCGAGCGGTGCCGGCAAGAGCACCCTGCTCGGCCTGCTGCTCGGCTTCGTCACCCCGACCGCCGGCCGGATCACCGTGGCCGGGGTCGACCTGGCCGACGTCGACCCCGACGACTGGCGTCGGCAGATCGCCTGGGTGCCGCAGCGGGCCCACCTGTTCGCCGCCACGCTCGCCGACAACATCCGGCTCGGTGCACCCGACACCCCCGACGCCGACCTGGCCCGCGCGGTCACCGACGCCGCGCTGGACGAGGTGGTGACCGCCCTGCCCGACGGGCTGGGCACCCTGCTCGGCGAGCGCGGCCACGGGCTGTCCAGCGGCCAGCGGCAGCGGGTCGCCCTGGCCCGTGCCTTCCTCCGGGACGCCCCGCTGGTGCTGCTCGACGAGCCGACCGCCCGGCTGGACACGGCGAGCGAGACGACCGTCCTGGACGCCACCCGGCGGCTGGTCGCCGGGCGTACCGCCCTGCTGGTGGCGCACCGGCCGGCCCTGCTGGCCGACGCCGACCGGGTGCTGCACGTCGACGCCGGCCGGGTCACCGAGCTGACCCCGACCGCGGAGGCCGGCCGATGAGCACCGTCCCTCCCCCCGGCGCGGGAGGCCCGCCGCCGGGCACCAGACCCGAGCGGGTGGTGCTGCGGCTGGCCCGACCGTACCTGGGCCGGCTGGTCGGGGCCGGGCTGCTCGCGTCGGCCACCGAACTCGCCGGCCTGGCCCTGATGGCCACCGCCACCTGGCTGCTGATGAGCGCCGCCGGCCAGCCACCGCTGGACCGGCTCACCGTCGCCATCGTCGCCGTCCGGGCACTGGCCGTCAGCCGGGGCGTGCTGCGCTACACCGAACGGCTCGCCGGTCACGACGCCGTGCTCCGCTTGATCACCGACGTCCGGGCCCGCGTCTTCGCCAGCCTCGCCGCCCGTTCCGGGCCCACCGGCCAGCGCAGCGGGGACGCCCTGAGCCGGCTGGTCTCCGACGTCGAGGCGGTCCAGGACCTGCTGCTGCGGGTACTCGTGCCCGGGGCGGCGGCCGCCCTGGTCGGGGTACTGGCCGTCGGCGGGGCCGCGCTGGTCTCGCTGCCCGCCGCCGGGGTGCTCGCGGTCGGGTTGCTGGTCGCCGGGGTGGCGCTGCCGGTGCTGGCCACCGCGCTGACCCGCCGGGCCGCCGACGAGGTCGCGCCGCTGCGCGGCGCGCTCGCCACCGATGCCGTCGACCTCACCCACGGTGCCGCCGACCTGGCCGCCTTCGGGGCCACCGGGCAGGCGCTACGGGCCGCGACCCGGCGCGCCGACCGGTTGGCCCGGCTGGAACGCCGGCTCGCCGCGACCGGGTTCGCGGTGGACGCGGCCGGGGTGCTGGTGGCCGGGCTGACCGCCGCCGGGGTGGTGCTCGCCGCGCTCCGGGCCGACGTGGCCGGGGTGCTGGTCGGGGTGCTCGCTGTCGGCACCCTCGCCGCGGTGGAGATCGCGTTGGCGCTGGTCGGCGCGGCACGCCAGCACACCCAACTCCGCGCCGGCCTGGCCCGGGTGGCCGCCCTGCTCGACGACGCCCCCGACGGTGACCCCGGGGCCGGGCCTGGTCGGCAGCAGCCGACCCCGGAACCCGGCACCGACGCGGCGGACGGTGTCCCGGTGGACGCGACCACGACGGGGTCCGACGTGCGGTTCGAGGGGGTCGTCGTCCGGTACCGGCAGGGAGCCGCGCCCGCGCTGGCCGGGTTCGACCTCGACCTGCCCGCCGGACGCCGGATCGCGGTGGTCGGGCCGAGCGGCGCGGGCAAGAGCACCCTGGCCGCCGTGCTGACCGGGGCGGTACGACCCGACGCCGGCCGGGTCACCCTCGCCGGCCGGGACGTCTCGACGTACCCGCCCGAGGCGTTGCCCCGGGCGGTCGGTGGCCTGCTCGCCGAGGCGTACGTGTTCCACGCCTCGGTCCGCGAGAACCTGCTGCTCGGCCGGCCGGACGCGGACGAGACGGAACTGGTCGGGGCGACCCGCGCCGCCGGCCTGCTGGACTGGGTACGGGAGCAGCCGGACGGCTGGGACACCGTGGTCGGCGAGGAGGGCGGACAGCTCTCCGGTGGGCAGCGGCAGCGGCTCGCGCTGGCCCGGGCCCTGCTCGCCGCGCCCGGCGTCCTGGTGCTGGACGAGCCGACCGAGGGGCTCGACCCGGTCGCCGCCGACGCGGTGCTGGCCGGGACGCTGGCGGCCACCCCCGCCGGGCGCTCGGTGCTGGTGATCAGCCACCGGCTCAGCGGCCTGGCCGGGCTGGACGAGATCGTGGTGCTCGACGCCGGGCGGATCGTCCAGCGGGGACGGCACACCGACCTGGTCGCCACCCCCGGCTGGTACCGGGAGCAGTGGCTGCTCCAGACGGCCGCCGAGCGCGGTTACCTGGCCCTGACGCCCTGATCCGGCACGACGGTCGCCGGCCGGCCCGGAGCGCGGGTCCGGGGATCTCCCCGACGCGCGGGCGTACCGGCGCGTGACAGGGTGGTGTCATGCGTGCCTGCGACGGGACGGGGATCGACGAGCGGCTACGGGATCTGGGGTCCCGGCTGCGGGGTCCGGCACGGCTGCGGACCGAACTGCTCCACGAGGTACGGGACGCGCTGGACGACGCCACCGAGGCGTACCGGGAGCGGGGTCTGCCGGCGCGGGAGGCCGAGCGGCGGGCCGTGGCCGATTTCGGGACGCCGGCCGAGCTGGCCCCGGCGTACCAGGCGGAACTGGCCGCCGGGGCGTTGCGCGGGCTGTCCCGGCGGGCGCTGCTGATCGCCGTGGTGCTGACCCTCGGCGGCGACCTGACCTGGCGGGGGTCGAGTTGGAGCGGCGGGCCGGCACCGCCGCCGGCCTACCAGGTGCTCGCCGCCTCGATGAACGGGATCTGGCTGGTCGTGGCCGGGTTGGCGCTGGCGGCCCTGGTGGGCGGGCGCTGGGCGGCCCGGCGGGGCCGGACCGACCCGCCTGTCGAGCGGCTGCTCGGGTTGGGGCTGGCCGGCGCGCTGGTCGTCGGTGCGGTCGCCGGGGTGGCGCTGTTCGCCTGGTCCGTCGGGCTGTGGGACGCCGCCCTGACCTGGCCGCCGATGATCATCGGGTCGGTGCTGGCCGGATCCGCCTACTTCACGCTCTTCCGGGCCACCCGGCTGTGGCTGGTGGCCGCCCGCTGACCCCGCACCCGGGCCAGGGCCAGGGCCGTCCGGCCGGGGCGGGGTCAGGCCGGTGCGGCGGGTGGGGTGGCGGGGTCGAGGAACCGGCCGACGGTCGCGCTGAACTCGCGCCAGCCGGCCCGTTCGCCGGCCAGCGACGTCCGGCCGGAGTCGGTGAGCCGGTAGGTGCGCCGCTCCCGACCGTTGACGGTGCTCCACGAGCTGGCCACGTGGCCCGCCCGCTCCAGCCGACGCAGCGCCGGGTAGATGGTGCCCGTCGGCAGGTCGAGCTGCCCGTCACTGCGGGCGCGCAGGGCCTCGATGACGGCGTAGCCGTGCAGTTCCCCCTGCTCCAGCACGGCCAGGAGCAGGGCGTCGAGATGGCCGTGCAGCGCCTGAGCCTTCATGTGTAGTCACGCTACTTGTCGGCCCGCCGGACCGCCAGCACCACCCGGCTCGCGACGCCGTCGAGGTGCTGGTGCGCAGGGCCGCCGAGGTGCGGGTTCACGGCGTCGTCGGGGTGCGGGGTCCGCCGACGCAGGGACGCCCATTAGGGTATGTGCCCAGAGTCACTCGGCGACCGCGAGGCCGTCGGGTGGGCAAACCGACGCACACGGAGGTCAGCGTGGCCCGCCAGTCGCCCCAACGGCCCGACGCCGACGAACCCGAGCTCGACGACACCGATGGGCCGGCCGAGCCCGACGTGGAGCCCGGCCCGGTCGACCGCTCGCTCTGGGACGAGCTGAACATCGATCCGGTCGAGATCGCCCTGCCCGCCGGCACCGGCTTCACGCTCCGGGCGTACCGGCCGGCGCGTGAGCTGACCCCGACGGACGTCGTCGAGCGCGACGAGGACGACCCCTTCCTGGCCCGGCGTCAGGTCGTCGAGGCCGAGGACGACGACGAGGTGATCATCCTCGACGAGGAGTTCGCCGCGCTCACGGCCGAGGACGACGAAGCGGACGCCAAGGCCGGGGGCGACGGCAAGCGGTCCGACCGCAAGCGCGACACCGACGACGCTGACGCCGACCCGGACACCGTCGACGCGGACGCCGCCGACGACGACACGGACACCGACGGCGGCGACGACGAAGCCGACGCCGAGGGCGACGAGGAGGTGCCGGTCTTCCTGAGCCACAAGGGCCGGCTGCTGCTGTTCAAGACGCCCGAGTCGTTGGTCAGCTTCGTCCGCTCCGGCGCGCCCAACGACATGTCCCAACTGGACGGTTGGAATGAACTGTCCGAACGGGTGGAGCCCGCCGACATCGCCCCGCGCGACGAGGACACCTACGAGCTCGACCTGGTCGTGGAGAACCTGCGCGGCGGGCACGACACGTGGGACCCGACCCTGCTCATCGAGGCCGGCGAGGTCGCCCGCGACCTGTCGTACGCGCTGCGGCTGCCCGCCGTACTGGACATGCTCTCGGCCGGTTCCAGCCTGGACGACCTCGATGAGGCCCTGCGCGCTTCTGTCAACGGCGGAGTCGGTGGTTTTCTCGGCCGTAGGCGGCTGAAAAAAATCGGGGCCCAGACCGCAAGCTTGGGATGGCGCACCATTGTCGGCAAGATCTCTGCCGTCGTGGACTGGCGCGACTGACCCCGAGCGGGGAGCATCAGTGGCTGGCAGTGAATAGACCGGTGTCCCGGGAGGAGGACGACGCCTTGGCGCTCGTGCGCGTGTACTGCGGTCTGGCCTCGGCAGATCCGGCCGACCGGCCGGCCGCGGCCGGATCGACGCTGACGTCCGCCGTGGTCGACGACGCAGGCCGTCTGCTGCATGTCTACGAGGTCAGTGACGACGCGGCCGGCTACGCCAGGCTCGTCACGCTGTTCGTGGAGCGGTCGGGCGGGCCGAGTGGCGTGGCGATCGCCGCGGACAGCGACGACCACGCGGTCACCTCACTGCTGAGCGCGGCCGGCCGTCCACTCGCGATAGCCGACGACGACTCGGTCGACGATTTCGCCGAGCGGTTCGCCGACGACGACTCCCTGGAGGAGATGCAGTCCGCGCCGGCCGAGCGGCGGGCGGTGGGCCTGGCCCGTGCCCTCCAGGCCGGTGCGCTCTCCGCGGTCACCCTGCCGGCACCCCGGGACCTGGCCGGTTTCAAGCAGGTCCTCGCCGCCCACGCCGCCCTGTCCAGCGGCCGGCACTCCGCGGCCGTGGCGCTGCGCGAGGTGCTCCGCGAGCTCTACCCGGCGGCCCTGCGGGCCTACCCCGACCCGGCCGAGCCGGTGGCCCTGGCCGTCCTCGACGCGTTGCCCGAGCCGAACATGCTCACCGGCACCTCGGCGCGGGGCCGGGACATGTCGGTGGCCGCCGAGGCGGTCACCGCACGGCTCACCGCCGACGGGCTCGCCGAGGCCGGGGAGATTGAAGCGGCGGTCACCGCGCTGCGGGTGGCCGTCTCCGAAACCCCGCGCCGGGCCACCGTCAACCGGGCGCTCACCTCCGCCGTCGCCGAGACCGTCCGGCAGTCGGTGGCCGCGGTACGCGCCTGCGACGCCGGCTGCGAGGCCCTGGTGGGCGCGCTCGCCACCCGGGTCAGCGCGCCGAACCCGCTGCCCGGTCGCCGCGCCGCCGCCCGTCGCGGCGAGCAGGTCGCCGAGCTGACCGGAATCAGCGGCACCGGCCCCGGGCTGCGTGCGGTCCGGCCCGCCGAGCCGGCACCGCCGGTACCGACAGGTCGTCGTAGCCGCCCCGAGCCGGTCCCCGGCAGTGGCATGCCTGCCGCACCCCGCCCGCTCGGCCCGCCGCCGGTGGCACCCGCCCCGGTCACCCCGCCGCCGGTGGCACCGGCCCCGGTCACCCCGGCCGCCGCCAGCCTGCCGACCTCGGTGCCGCCCGCGCGTACCGACCCGGGGATGCCCGCGGCCCGTCGCGCGTCGGAAGCGCCGACCACCATGATCCCGCCGATCCGGCGCGGAATGGACGCCCCGACGAACCGGCCGGTCTCGGCACCGCCGCCGCCCCCGCCGGGGATCACCCCGATCGCTCCGGCGCAGCGCGGCACCGTGCCCCCCGCCGAGGCCGGCGAGCCGTTCCGGCCGACGCTGACCACCGCCGCGATCAACAACGCCCGCGCCGAGCGGCAGCGCACCGTGATCCCGCCCCGGCCGAAGACCACCGGCGCGCTCTCCACCCCCACCGGCGGATTCAGCGCCACCGACCTGAACGTCCCGGTGCCGGTCGGCCGGCCCGAGCCGGAGCAGCCCACCGCCCCGCCCGGGTCGCGGGCGAACTGGCCGCTGGTCAACAACCCGGAGGACCCGGCCGACAGCTCCGCCAACAATCCGGTGGTGCCGGCGTACGGCGAGCGGGCCGGCCGGCCGGCCGCCGCCCCCACCGACGCGGGTGCCGGACGCCGGATCACCCCCCCGTGGCTCGCCGACGACCTGCCCCAGGAACCGCCGATGCTGCGGCTGGTGGAGCCGCCGCCGCTGGCCGACCGGGCCCTGCGGGACGGGCTGGACAACGCCCCCGCCGACCCGCACCTGGACACCCCGCCGCTGCGGCTGGTCGACCGGGACGAGGCCGGCCGGGCCGGGCGACCCCACCGGGCCGACCGGGTGGAGCAGGTGGACCGCCCCACCCGGGCCGAGCGGCCGGGTCGACTGGACCGCCCCGAACGGCTGGACCGCCCCGAACGACTCGACCGGGCCGAGCGGCTCGACCGGGCCGAGCGGCTCGACCGGATCGAGCGGCCGGAACGACTCGACCGGGCCGACCGCCCCGACCGGCTCGACCGGTCGCCGGCACGCGGCGAGCGGCCGGGCCTGGAACGGCGGCCGGAACCTGTCGAGCGCCGTCCCGCGCCGATGGAGCACCGGCCGCCGCCGGTCTCCGACGAGGGCGACGGCGACCTGCTGATCTTCGCTCAGGCCAAGTCGGCGTGGTTCGTCGGGCACGGCGACGAGAGCGACCTGGAGTGGTCGTCCACCGCGGACACCGGTTGGCAGGCCGCCGAGAAGGTGGCGCAGCCAGCCGTGGGCGCGGAGACCTCCGCCGGGCTACCCAAGCGGGTCCCGCAGGCCAACCTGGTGCCCGGTTCCCCGCTGCGCGAGGAGCGTCCGCTGCGGATCGTCCGGGACGCGGCGAGCCTCGCCGAGAACACCACCGGCTACTTCCGCGGTTGGCGTCGCGGCCAGGAGATCGGCGGTTTCGCCGTCGGCGGTCGGCCCGGCCGGGAGGCGGCCGGCGGCTGGGACTTCAGCCGGGACCCGACCGAGCGGGAAGACGACCGGGAGTACGAGTTCCGCTCCGCCGGCTACCGCTCCTGACCCTCTGACGGCTCACCGCTGGCCCGACCGGTGCATCCGGTCGGGCCAGCGACGTCGTACGGGCCTAACCGCAGCCGCCCTGTCCCGCGGAACCCTCTCTCAGGCCGTCCGCCCGCCCAGCGGCCCACAGAGCCGGCGTACCGGCTGGGAGGCCAGACCTCTCTGCGGGCCGGGCCACAGGCATCTCCATGCCATGCGGACACGACCGCCGGGGACGTGCCTCCCGTGACGGGTGGGCCGCCGGACCGACTGGGGCGAAGGAGCGGCGGCGGGAGCCGGCTCCCGGCGTACCGGGGCGGGAAATGCGTACGCGCCCGGTCGCGGCCGGAGCCGCCACCGGGCGCGTACGGAGTCGGTCAGGCCGGCGCGACCGCGCGCGACCGACGCATGGTCAGCACGTACTCGACCAGCGAGATCAGCACGTGCTTGGTCGACTCCCGGTTCCGGGCGTCGCAGGCCACCACCGGCACGTCGGTCGAGATCGCCAACGCGTCCCGGACGTCCTGCGGGTCGTGGTACTGCATCCCGTCGAAGCAGTTGATGGCCACCAGGTACGGCAGCCGCCGGTGCTCGAAGAAGTCGATGGCGGCGAAGCAGTCGGCCAACCGGCGGGTGTCGACCAGCACCACGGCACCGATGGCGCCCCGGACCAGTTCGTCCCACATGAACCAGAAGCGTGTCTGGCCCGGGGTTCCGAACAGGTACAGGATCAGATCCCGGTCGATCGAGATTCGACCGAAGTCCATCGCCACCGTGGTCGTCGTCTTGCCCGGCACCTGCCGGGTGTCGTCGACGCCCACGCCGGCGGAGGTCATGATGGCCTCGGTGGTCAGCGGCGTGATCTCCGAGACCGAGCCGACCAGCGTCGTCTTGCCGACGCCGAACCCACCGGCGATAACGATCTTCGCCGACGTCACGCGCCCGTTCGGGGCAGGCGGCCGCTGCGACATGTCAGAGCCTGCGAAGTCCACTCAGCACCCTCTCCAGCAGTTCAGTGCCCACCGCGTCATCCGAGTCGTCCAAGATGGTCGGCTCGTGGACCGCGACCAGGCCGTCCGTCGCCATGTCGGCGATGAGCACCCGGGCCACGCCGAGCGGAAGCTGCATCCGCGCCGCGATCTCGGCGAGCGACTGCACACGTCCGTCACACAGCGCGGCGATGTACTGGTGCTCCCGGCCCTGACCGCCGTTGCCACCGGCAGCAGCGCGACCGCGCACCGTCGTCTCGACGAGCGCCTCCAGGGCGATGTCGAGCCGGGGACGGGTACGACCACGGGTCACAGCGTACGGCCGGACCAACGCACCTGTCGGTTCGTCACGATCGACCATGTCGCCGCTCACCTCCTTCGTCCCCGGCACCGGCTCTCACCCGGTGGAACCCGTCGTTCTTGTCGTCCCGTGCCGACCAGGCGGTCAGCCCGGTCAGCCCATCATCCCGACAGCCGTACGGGTCTGCGGTGTGAGCGCGTCACCGACCCGGTCGACCAGCAGCGCCATCTCGTACCCGACCTGACCGACGTCGCAGCTGCGCGCGGCCAGGACGGCGAACGACGACCCGTCCGAGATGGACATCAGGAACAGGAAACCGTTGTCCATCTCGACGACGGTCTGCAACACCGCGCCGCCCTCGAAGCAGCGGGCCGCACCCTGGGTCAGGCTGACCAGGCCGGACGCGATCGCGGCCAGCTGGTCGGCCCGGTCCCGGGGCAGGTCGCGCGACGAAGCGAGGAGCAGGCCGTCGGCGGAGACCGCGACCGCGTGCGCGACACCCGGCACCCGGTCGGCGAAGTTGGCCAGCAGCCAACCCAGATCCTGCGTAGTTGTCATCCTTCTTGCTCCTTCTGCCCGCTCCCGCCCGCCAGGCCGGAGCCAGACGACGAGGATTGCTGCCCGCCCGGAGTCGCGTCCGGGTTGGTGGGGTTGTCCGAGGTGGTCCGGCCGCGTTGCACACCTCGATGGTAGGCCGAGAGCAGACCCCTGACCGCTTCCGGTGTCCGCCGCTGCACCGACGTGGTCGGCTTCTCGATCGCCCCCGGCACGAGCTGCGCCATCGGCGTCCGCTTCGGCAGCCCGGTCTGGGTGGTGCCGGCCACCGGTGCCTCGGTCGCGGCCACCGCCGCCCGCCAGCCCTCGTCGGCAGCGGTCTGCCAGCCGGCGGGCGGCGCGGCGGAACGTCGGTTCGCCGGGCCGTCGCCGCGACCGGGGAACCCGCCGCCGTTCACTGTCGACCCGTTGTCACGCGGCACGCCCCCGGCCGGCGCAGTGTCTGCCATCGGTGCGCTACCTGTCGTTCCTGGTGCGGTGTACTGGGCCGGCTGGCCGGCGGTGTCGACGGCCGCGTGGCTGGCCGTCGTGCCGTTGGCCGCCTGCTTGGCGCCGGCCGCGTCCTCGGGGCCGGGCTTGCGGGTACGGAACCAGGCCGACTCCAGCTCCCGGAAGATCGGCAGTTCCATCGTCTCGTCCGCGTACCGCTGCTGGGGAGCCTGCTGCGGTGCCGACAGCCGGTTGGCCGGCGTGGTCTGGGCGGTCCGCACCGGCGGCGCGGGCTGCCGGGTGACGGGCGCTGCCGGCTCGGCGCGCGGCACCCGGGGCAGCTCGGTGGTCATGTCCAGCGCGGCGGCGAGCCGCTCGGGGACCGGCGGGGTGGCCGTGTCCCGCTCGGGGTTCGCCACCGGCGGCCAGGCCGGCGGGGCGGCGGGGCCCGGCGCGGCCCCGCCCGAGGCGGGCCGGGACGGCAGCGGACCGGTGGGCGGCCCGGAAACCGGCGCGGACGGCCCCGGCAGGCCGGCGTACGGCGACGCCGACACCGGGTAGCCAGGTGCGGGCTGACCCGACACCGGGTAGCCGGAGGTCGGCTGGCCCGAGACCGGCTGGCCCGAGACCGGGTAACCAGAGACCGGCTGGCCCGAGACGGGCTGGCCGGACACCGGCGCGACCGGGTACGCGGGCGGCAGCGGCGGTGCCGACACCGGCGGTACCGGCGGTGAGCTGTACGGCCGGGCCTCGGGGCTGCTCGGCAGCTGGCGCGGGATGACCGGCTGCTGGCCGGTGCTGTCCGGGTCGTCGGTGCTCCGGCGCTGCGGCAGCGGGTCGATCGCCTGTCCGTTGGTGGCACGCGGGGCGAAGCCGTCGCCACCGTTGATCCCGCTGGCCCCGGTGAGGTCGGACCAGGCGGGCATCCCGCGCCCGCCGTTGGCGGGGGCGGCGGAACCGTTGCGCGGTGCCGGGTCGAAGGGCCGCCCGCCGAGGGTGACCTGGTTGCCGGACTCGCCCGGTCGGGGGGCCGGCGGCTGGCCGTTGCCGAGGGCGGGAAGCGCACCGAAGGCCGGCGCGGACCCCGAGCCACCGAAGGCCGGCGCGGCGCCACCGAACGCCGGGGCGGACCCGGAGCCGCCGAAGGCCGGAGCGGCGCCACCGAACTGCGGCCCGGCCGCCGGCAGTCCCGGCGTGCCGGGGGCCCGACCGCTGAGCGCCCGGGGCACCAGCACCGACGTGGGCAGGACGACCTCGGCCACGGTGCCCCGGTCGGTGCCGGGACGCAGCTCGACCTTGACGCCGTGCCGGGACGCCAGCCGGGCCACCACGACCAGGCCCATCATCCGGGAGACGGCCACGTCCACCTGGGGCGGCGTCGCGAGCCGCTCGTTGAGGTCGGTCAGCTGCTCGGCGCTGATGCCGATGCCCCGGTCCTCGACGTAGAGCGACGCGCGGTCGCCGACCCGACGGGCCTCGACCATCACCTGGGAGTCCGGCGGGGAG
This sequence comes from Micromonospora humidisoli, assembly GCF_016900955.1. NCBI lineage: Bacteria > Bacillati > Actinomycetota > Actinomycetes > Micromonosporales > Micromonosporaceae > Micromonospora > Micromonospora humidisoli. Next base: position 31,415 of record NZ_JAFEUO010000001.1, on the reverse strand, counting down.
AACGCGGTCGCGTTGTCGAACAGCTCGGCGACCAGGTGCACCAGGTCGTTGACCGCGTGCGCGGAGACCTCGATGTCCCGGTCGATGACCCCGAACTCGATCCGGGTGTAGTGCTCGACCTCGGACTGGGCGGCGCGCAGCACGTCGATCAGGGCGGCCGGCTCGCGCTGCACACGCGTCGAGTCGGCACCGGCGAGGACCAGCAGGTTCTCGTCGTTGCGGCGCATCCGGGTGGCCAGGTGGTCGAGCTGGAACAGCTCGGCCAGGCGGTCCGGGTCCTCCTCGCCACGCTCCAGCCGGTCGAGGTGGCCGATCAACCGGTCGACCAGGATCTGCGAGCGACGGGCGAGGTTGACGAACATCGTCGCGACCGAGGAGCGGAGCGCGGCCTGCTCGGCGGCCGTCCGGACGGCCTCCAGGTGGACGGCGTTGAACGCCTCGGTCACCTGGCCGAACTCGTCGCGGCTGCGGACCGGCAGCGGCTCGGCGATCTGGTTGGCCAGCTGGGCCGGCGACTGCTGCCCGGTGAACTGCGGGTCCCGCAGCCGGGCCACCGCCTGCGGCAGGCCGAACTGGGCGATGGACAGGGCGCCCTGACGTAGCTCGCGCAGGGAGCGGGCCATCGACCTGGCGACCAGGTAGGCGAAGAGGATCGCCAGCAGCAGCATGCTCAGCAGCAGGCCGGTCTCCAGGAAGACCTGACGTTGCACGTCGGAGCGCAGCTCGTCGGCCTTGGCCACCACGTCGCTGTCGAGGCGTACCTCGACGGCCCGGTTGAGCTGGGCGTACGCGACCATGGCCGCGTCCCACTGGTCGGTGCTGAAGGTGATGCCGTCGAGCTTGTCGCTGTTGAGCGCGCTGACCTGGCCGGCGTAGATGTCGGCCTGCCGCCGGTCGGAGCCGGAGACGGTCTGGTCCTGGAACTCGCGCTCGGCGCGGCTCGCCACGGCCTGGAAGCTCTGCAGGGCCTGCTGCTCACCGGTGTTGCTGGAGATGTACAGCTCACGCAGGGCCGGGGTGTACGCCTTCTGGAGCAGCACCTGGTGCACCGCGATCCGGCGGACGGAGGCGTACTCCTTGGCGCGGGCCATCGCGGCGGCGGCGCGCATCTGGTCGCTGAGGTCGTTGTCGCCGGCGAGCTGGGTGGCCGAGTCGCGGATGGTGATCAGATTGTTGATCAGGCCGGTGTACCGGCTGACCGCCTCGCTGAGCCGCAGCTTGCCGTTGTAGACCTGGCTGCGGATGCCTGGCATCTCGGTCAGGTCGCTGTCGATCCGGTCGAGCTGCGTCTCCAGGGTGGCCGGCAGGCCCTCGATCTCGGCACGCTGCTGCGAGTACGGCACCTTGGACTGGTCGACCCGCTGGTTGACCCGGTTGTACGCCTCCTGGTATTGGGCTCGGGCCTGCCCCTTCGGCGAGCCGAGCAGCAGAACGGCGTTGGTGCGCTCGTCCTGGAGGGTGTTGACGAGGTCGCCGGAGTAACCCACCAGGTTGGCCAGGTCACCTGCCCGGTTGGCGTTGTTGAGCGTCTGCAGGTGGTCCACCAGCCCGCTGGTGCCCACGACGACCGTGGCGATGGTCGGCACGATCATGATCAGCCCGAGCTTGGACCAGATCGGCATGTCGCGGAGCCGGCCGGCCGGCCGACGCAGACGCGACAGGAAGGAGTTCGCCGTCGTTGGCCGTTTGCTCACGTCACCGCCCTCGCGATTACAGCGTCTCCGCGTTGCCACGGGCAACGCCCAGCGGCCGACCCGGCGGGTCGGACCTCCGAGATTCCATCACGCCTCCCCTGAAAGAGAAAGCCCAGGTTGTCGGTCGCCGGAGGTGTGATGAGATGTTGATGCAATTTGATCGCAATCCGTCTTTCCGGAGTCACCCAAAGTAATGGAATATCGCCACCGCGTCGTCCTCCTCGCCGGCCCCTCCGGGTCCGGAAAGTCGTACATAGCGCAACGAACCGGCCTTCCCGTGCTCTGCCTGGACGACTTCTACAAGAACGGCGATGACCCTACGTTGCCGCGACAGAACGGACTGGTCGACTGGGACGCGCCCGAGTCGTGGGACGCGGGAACGGCGGTGGAGACAATTGTCCGACTGGCCCAGCAGGGCCGGGCCGATGTGCCGGTCTATGCGATCGGTGCGGATCGACGGGTGGCCACCCGGCCATTCGAGGTGACCGGATCGCCACTCTTCATCGCCGAAGGGATTTTCGCCGCCGAGATCGTCGCGGAATGCCGCCGCCGGGGACTGCTCGCCGGGGCGTACGCGCTGCGCCGGCCGCGTGGGGCGACCTTCGTCCGGCGGCTGGCCCGGGACCTGTCCGAGCAGCGCAAGGCGCCGAAGGTGCTGATCCGGCGCGGGCTGGCGCTGCTGCGCGCCGAACCGGCGGTGCTGCGGCGGCAGACCGGCCTCGGTGCCGAGGCGGCCCACGCCCGGGAGTTCCTGCGCCGGGTGGCCGACCTGGTCGCCGGCCACCCGCACCGCTGAGTCAGCCGATCAGCTTCGCGTACGCCGGCTTGATCACCTCGTCGATGATCGCCAACCGCTCGTCGAACGGGATGAAGGCGCTCTTCATCGCGTTGACCGTGAACCACTGGAGCTCCTGCCAGCCGTAGCCGAAGTTCTCCACCAGCAGCGCCATCTCACGCGACATCGAGGTGCCGCTCATCAGCCGGTTGTCGGTGTTCACCGTGACCCGGAACCGCAGCTCGCGCAGCAGCCCGATCGGGTGTTCGGCGATCGACGCCACCGCCCCGGTCTGCACGTTCGACGACGGGCACAGCTCCAGCGGGATGCGCTTGTCCCGCACGTACGCCGCCAGTCGGCCGAGCGTCGGCACCGGGCCCGGGGTGATGTCGTCCACGATCCGCACCCCGTGGCCGAGCCGGTCCGCCCCGCACCACTGGATCGCCTGCCAGATCGACGGCAGCCCGAACGCCTCGCCGGCGTGGATGGTGAAGTGGAAGTTCTCCCGCTGGAGGTACTCGAAGGCGTCCAGGTGCCGGGTGGGCGGGAACCCCGCCTCGGCACCGGCGATGTCGAAGCCGACCACCCCGGCGTCCCGGTGCCGGACGGCCAACTCGGCGATCTCCTGCGACCTGGCGGCGTGCCGCATCGCGGTGAGCAGGGTGCCGACCCGGATCGGGGTGCCCGCTGCGGCGGCCTCGGCGCTGCCCTCGACGAAACCGGCGACGACCGCCTCGACCACCTCGTCCAGGGTGAGGTTCTGCTCCAGGTGCTGCTCGGGGGCGAACCGGACCTCGGCGTACACCACGCCGTCGGCGGCCAGGTCGAGCGCGCACTCCCGGGCCACCCGACGCAACGCCGGGGCGGTCTGCATGACCGCGACGGTGTGCGCGAACGTCTCCAGGTAACGCTCCAGCGAACCGGAGTGCGCCGCCTCCGCGAACCACCGGCCGAGCGCGTCGGGATCGGTACTCGGCAGCTCGTGCCCCACCTCGGCGGCCAGCTCGACGACCGTCGCCGGCCGCAGGCCGCCGTCGAGGTGATCGTGCAGCAGTGCCTTCGGGACCTTGACGATGTCCTCGTATCGGATTGCGACCATCCCCCGACCCTAGTCACGCCCCGCGCCCGCCCGCGATCAGGCTCGCGCGCGGCGCGCGCCGTAGGCTGCTGCGGGTGACCGCGCCGCACCCGTTCGAGCAGCCCGTCGACGCGACGCATCCGCAGATCGTCGCCCGGCTGCGCTGCCCGGTCTGCGCCCAGCCGCTGGCCGCCGCCACCGACACCCGCGCCCTGCGCTGCCCCCGCCGGCACAGCTTCGACCTGGCCCGCCAGGGGTACGTCACACTGCTCGCCGGCCGCGCCCCGCACGTCGGTGACACCGCCGACATGGTCGCCGCCCGGGCCGACTTCCTGGCCGCCGGACACTACGACGTGATCTCGTCAGCCCTGGCCGAGGCGGCGGCATCCGCCCTGGCGACACCGACCGGCCCGGCCGAAGCGAACGGACCGGCCGGCCCGCCGGGACCGGTAGCGGCGAACCCACAGCCAGCACCGACCGGCCCGGCCGAGGCGAACGGACCGGCCGAGGTGGGCGGGCGGGCGGAGCGGGCGGGCTTCGGGGCGTACCCGCTGGTGGTGGAGGCCGGGGCGGGCACCGGCCGGCACCTCGCGGCGGTGCTTTCGGCGTGGCCCGACACCGTCGGCCTGGCCCTGGACGTCGCCAAACCGGCGCTGCGCCGCGCGGCCCGCGCCCACCCGCGCGCCGCCGCCGCGCTCGCCGACACCTGGCAGCGGTTGCCGCTGGCCGACCGGTCGGTCGCCGTGCTGCTCGACGTCTTCGCCCCGCGCAACGGCGACGAGTTCCACCGGGTGCTGCACCCGGCCGGGGTGCTGCTGGTGGTCACCCCCACCGACGCCCACCTCGCCGAACTGGTCGACGTGCTCGGGTTGCTGCGGGTCGACCCGGCCAAGGCCGACCGGGTCGCCGACAGCCTCGCCGGGCGGTTCACCCCGGCGCACACCGCCGTGCACACCGCCCGGCTCAGCCTCGGCCGGGCCGACGTCGGCACCCTGGTCGGGATGGGGCCGAGTGCCTGGCACACCGACCCGGCGCGGCTCGCCGCGGCGATCGACGCGCTGCCCACCCCGGTCGCCGTGACCGCGTCGGTACGCCTGACCACCTGGCGTCCCCGCTGACCCACGGGGGCCTGACGGTCCACCGGCTCAGGTGGAGAGGTCGACCTCTTCCCAGCCGGGCGGCTCGTCGTGGTAGGGGCCGCGCAGCACCACCGCCCACTCCAACGCCCACCGGCGCTGGCCGATCGCGTTCGCGTCCACCAGGCCGGGCAGTCGGTGCCCCGACTTCTCCACCTCCAGGTACGCCCAGTCGAGGCAGTAGTGCAGGTCGAGCAGGGCGGCGGCGTCCGCCGGGTGTTGCGGGGCGGCCAGGATGCGGGCCTGCCACTGGCCGAAGGTCTCCCCACCGGCCAGGTACGGCATCCGCTCCACCAGCCGTTCGTCCACCGGGACGGTCGGGTCGAGCTGCTTGCTCAGGCCCAGCACCCAGGACAGTGAGAACAGCGCGTCGTGGTGCAGGACGAACGAGCGGTGGTCACCCTTGCCGCCCACCACGAACTGCCACTCGGGCGGGGTGACCATGTCGACCAGGTGGGATTCGAGCAGCCAGCTCATCGCCGTCTGCGCGGGCATCCCGAAGCACCGGGCCAGGATCAGGTGCAGCACCGCGATGCGCGCCTCGATCTCCCCGGTGGGTCGCAGTTCGATCTCGTCGCCCGGCTCCCAGACCAGGGGAAACTGGGCCGGCGGCAGGGGCAGGCGCAGCCGGGACAACTCGTCGAGGCTCGCCTCGCGGACCTCGCGGGGATCGGGCGCGGCTACCAGCACGATCGGATTCCCTGTCTGCTCACGCGGCGTCACCGCCGTTCGGTCCCCCTGACCAGGGAGGATAGCGTTCCGTCGCGACCGGCACCATGCCGGCCGCCCGCCGTCGGGCGGTGCCGCAGGCGGTCAGCCGATCCGCTCGATGACCAGCGGCGGCGTCGCCGGCGCGGTGGCCGACACCCGGACCGCCAGGGCCGCCTCGGCGCGTGCCGCCGGCAGCCGGGTGGTGTCGTCGGCGCGCAGTTCGTACAGCGGTTCGCCGACCCGGACCGGGTCGCCGGGCCGCTTGTGCAGCACCACCCCGGCGGCGGCGCTGACCGGGTCCTCCTTGCGGGCCCGCCCCGCGCCGAGCCGCCACGCGGCCACCCCGATCGCGTACGCGTCGACGGACTCGACGAAGCCGTCGGTGTCGGCGCGGACCACCTCCACCTCGTTGGCGGTGGGCAGCTTGGCGTCCGGGTCGCCTCCCTGGGCGCGGATCATGGTGCGCCACGCGTCCATCGCCCGCCCGTCGCGCAGCGCGGCGGCCGGGTCGGCGTCGGGCAGGCCGGCCGCGTCGAGCATCTCCCGGGCCAGGGCCAGGGTCAGCTCCACCACGTCGGCCGGGCCACCGCCGGCGAGCACCTGCACCGACTCGGCCACCTCGACCGCGTTGCCGACGGTCAGGCCGAGCGGGGTGGACATGTCGGTGAGCAGGGCGACCGTGCGTACCCCGTGGGCGTCGCCGAGCGCCACCATGGTCCGGGCCAGCTCGCGGGCGTCGGCCACGTTCTTCATGAACGCGCCGGAGCCGACCTTGACGTCGAGGACCAGCGCCCCGGTGCCCTCGGCGATCTTCTTGCTCATGATCGACGAGGCGATCAGCGGGATCGCCTCGACGGTGCCGGTGACGTCGCGCAACGCGTACAGCTTGCGGTCGGCCGGGGCGAGCGCGGCGCCGGCCGCGCAGATCACCGCACCCACGTCGCGGAGCTGGGCGATGAACTCGTCGTTGCTCAGCGCCGCCCGCCAGCCGGGGATCGACTCCAGCTTGTCGAGGGTGCCGCCGGTGTGCCCGAGCCCCCGGCCGGAGAGCTGCGGGACCGCGCCGCCGCAGGCCGCGACCAGTGGCGTAAGCGGCAGGGTGATCTTGTCGCCGACGCCGCCGGTGGAGTGCTTGTCGACCGTCGGCCGGTCCACCGCCGACAGGTCCAGCCGTTCCCCGCTGGCGATCATCGCGGCGGTCCACCTGGCGATCTCCGGAACCGACATGCCGCGCAGCAGGATCGCCATGGCCAGCGCCGACATCTGCTCGTCGGCCACCAGCCCCCTGGTGTACGCGTCGACCACCCAGTCGATCTGGCCGTCGCTGAGCACACCCCCGTCCCGCTTGGCCCGGATGACGTCGACCGCGGTAAAAGCACTCACCGTTGAGTTCCCTCTGAAGTCGTTGCAGTAACCGGCACGAGGGCCGGACGGGTCAGGAGGCGGCCCAGCGGGCCGGGATCTCCAGCGGCGGTTCGCCCTCGCCGGCCCAGAAGATGGTGCCCTCCGCATCCACCACCACGACCCGCGGCGTCCGGGCCAGCCCCCAGGTGATCGCCTCCGCCGGGTCGCCCCAGCTCGGGCCCTCCTCCAGCACCCCGGGCCCGGCCTCGTCGCTGTCGCCGGCCGACCGTTCCCAGTACGCCGTCCAGATCTGCTGCCCGGCGGAGAGGTCCGGGTGCACGAAGACGGTGCCCCGCCCCCGCCAGGCGGCCAACCGGTCCGGCACCACCGGCACCGGGCTCTCGCCCACGACCGCCTCGATGTCGGCCACGTCGAAGGCGTGCGGCAGCAGCTCCGCCATCCGCAGCGGACCGGTCCTCGACTCGACCAGGCACTCCGGGCCGCCGTTCTCCCAGAGCAGTTGCCGGCACCTGCCGCACGGCATCAACGGCTCCCCGGTGGCGTCGACGCAGGACATCGCGACCAGCCGGCCACCACCGGTGGCGTGCAGCGCCGAGACCACACCGCACTCGGCGCACAGGGTCACCCCGTAGCCGGCGTTCTCCACGTTGCAGCCGACCACCACCCGGCCGTCGTCGACCAGCGCCGCCGCGCCGACCGGGAACTGCGAGTACGGCACGTAGGCGTGCCGCATGACCTCGGTCGCGGCGGCCCGCAGGCGCTCCCAGTCGATCTCGCTCATCCTTCCATTCTGCCCAGGTCACCCCGCCCGGGTGCGGGAAGGGTGCCGGTCAGCCGGCCGCCGGCTGTGGACCGTACCCGGACGGCGTCGCCGAACGGCGCGGGCCCGGCGGGGGAGCTCCCCCGCCGGGCCCGCGCCGGGTCGTCGTTCAGCCCTTGACGTACGGCTTGCCGTCGGCGGCGGGCGCCCGGACCCGACCGACCAGCCCGGCCACCGCCAGGATGGTCGCCAGGTAGGGCAGCATCGCCAGGAACTGGTTGGGGATGCTGCTGCCGATCGCCCCGAGGTAGGTGGCGAGCTGGTCGGCGAAGCCGAAGAACAGCGCGGCGAGCAGCGCGCCGGTCGGGCTCCACCGGCCGAAGATCAACGCGGCCAGCGCGATGAAGCCCTTACCGCCGATCATGTTCTTGGTGAAGCTGTAGAGCGCCAGCGTGTACGACGCACCGCCGATGCCGGCCACCACGCCGGCCAGCAGCACGTTGCGGTACCGCAGGCTCAGCACCTTGACCCCGAGGGTGTCGGCGGCGGTCGGGTGCTCACCCACCGACCGGGTCCGCAGACCCCACCGAGTACGGAACAGCGCGAGGTGGATGACCAGCACCAGCAGCAGGCCGAGATAGAGGAAGATGTTGCCCCGGAACAGCGCCGGACCGAACAACGGGATGTCCTTCAGCAGCGGGATCTCCCAGTTGCCGAAGCGCGGCGCGCTGTTGTACCTGTCCGCGTCGGTCTGCATCAGCCGCTCGTAGAGGAAGCCGGTGACGCCGACCGCCAGCAGGTTGAGCACCACCCCCATCACGACCTGGTCGACCAGGTAGCGGATGGCGAAGACGGCGAGCAGCAGCGAGATGAACGCGCCACCCACCGCCGCCGCCACCAGGCCGACCCAGACGTTGCCGCTGAGGCTGCCGAACAGCGCGCCGCTGAACGCGCCCATCAGCAACTGCCCCTCGATGGCGACGTTGACCACGCCGGACCGCTCACAGAGCACCCCGGCCAGCGCACCGAAGATCAGCGGCAGGGCCAGGACGAACGTGCCCCGGACGATGTTGACCATCGGCATGAAGTTGCGGCCCTCGGGGGCGGCGGAGACCTGCCAGCACAGGAAGCTCAGCACGAAGCCGACCAGCCCCACCCCGAGGACCAGGGTGAACCAGCGCTTCGGGACCCCGGCCAGCAGCGCGCCGCCGGCTGCGGCGGCGACGACCCCGAACAGGATCGCGCCGAAGGTGCCCTGGATCTCCAGCGCCGCGCCGCCCTCGGTCTCGCTGAGGGTGAACCGGGCCTGTTGGCCGGTGGCCAACGCCCCGAACAGCACGGTGGCGAGCACGCCCAGCGCCAGCAGGACCAGGCCGACCTTACGGGGGCGGGTCCAGAAACCCTCGTCGACCGCGGCCACGGCGACGTCGGGAACAGCGGTGGTGGACATGCCTCACCAGCCCTTCGCGAGGCTCGTCTGCAACCGGGCGGCACGGGCGGCCCGGAGCTGGAAGACCGCCTTCACCAGGGCCGGCGCGGCGATGAAGATGACGATCAGCGCCTGGAGCACGGTGACCAGCTCCAGCGAGATGCCGGAGTACGACTGCATCCGGTTGCCGCCGGCCTGGAGCGCGCCGAACAGCAGCGCGGCCAGCAGCACGCCCCACGGCTTCACCCGGCCGAGCAGCGCCACCAGGATGCCGTCGAAGCCGATCTGCGCGATCACCAGCGGGGTCAGCGCGTTCGCGGTGGAACCCAGCACCATCTGGCTGCCGCCGAGGCCGGCGAGCATCCCGGCGATCACCATCACCAGCACGTAAGTCTTGGTGACGCTGATGCCGGCGGTCCGCGCCGCGTCCGGGCTGGCCCCGACGGCCCGCAGCTCGAAGCCGAGCGTCGACCGGTTGAGCAGCCAGGCGATGGCCCAGGTGGCGAGCACCGCGAGCAGGATGCCGGCGTGCACCCGCAGGTTGTCGCCGAGCAGCCGGGGCAACGCGGCCGAGGAGTCGACCGGACGGCTGATCGCGTCCGCCCGGTCCGGGTTCTGCACCCCGTTCTGAACGATGATCCACGACAGGAAGTAGACGGCGACGTAGTTGAGCATGATCGTGTTGATCACCTCGTGGGCGCCGGTCCGGGCCTTGAGGATGCCGGGGACGAAACCCCAGACCGCACCGCCGACCGCACCGGCGATCAACGCGACGACCAGGTGCACCACCGGCGGCAGCGGCAACGCGAAGCCGGCCACCGCGGCCAGGACCACGCCGATCGTCGCCTGCCCCTGGGCACCGATGTTGAACAGGCCGCCCCGGAAGGCGAGCGCCACCGACAGACCGGTGAACACCAACGGCGCGGTGTAGGTGAGGGTCTCCGAGATCGGGCTCAACGCGGCGGTGAAACCGGACGCCTCCGGGTCGAAGACCGCCCCCTTGAACAGGTTGGCGTACGCCTCGCTGACCACCGTCCAGCTGGCGTCGAGGGCGTCGGTCGGGCGGGCGGTGATGTAGCCGTAGGTGGCCAGCACGTCCGGGTCCGACACGATGATCAGGACCGCGCCGACCAGCATCGCCAGCACCAGGGCCAGCACGGTCACGGTCACCGTGTTAGCGGCCCACAGGTTGTCCAGGAACAGCCGGCCCAGAGTGGGCCGGGGCCCCGGCGCGGGCTGCTTGGGCGAGGTCGTCTCGACGATCCGGTCGGCCCTGCCGGTCAGGGCCAGCTCCGCCTCGGTCGCCGGTTCCTTGTCCGGGGAACCGGACACCGGGTTGGGGTTGCTCATGCCTCGTCCTCGTTACCAGGGCTCTCGGGGGCCGGTGCCACGCCGCCGGCCGTACCGCCCGGGGTGACCGCGCCGTCGGTCGGGGCCGTCGCGGGGGCGTCGGGGGTGATGCCGGCCATCAGCAGGCCGATTTCCTCGCGCGGGGTGTCCGGGCCGACGATGCCGATGATCCGTCCCCGGTACATCACCGCGATCCGGTCGGCGAGGCCGATCACCTCGTCCAACTCGCTGGAGACGACCATGACGGCGGTGCCGACGTCGCGCTCGCGAATGACCCGGCTGTGGATGAACTCGATCGAGCCGACGTCCACGCCCCGGGTGGGCTGGGCGGCGATGAGGAGCTTCAGCGGCCGGGACAGCTCCCGGGCCACGATCACCTTCTGCTGGTTACCGCCGGACAGGGTGCCGACCGCCGCGTCCGCCGACGGGGTACGCACGTCGAACTGCTCGATCCGCTCCTTCGCCGAGGCGGCGATCGCGTCCGGCCGCAGCGCCAGGCCCCTGCCGAACGGCGGCCGGTCGTAGATGTCGAGGACCAGGTTCTCGGCGACGCTGAACTCCTTGACCAGGCCGTCGACGCTGCGGTCCTCGGGTACGTAGCCGACCCCGGCGCGGAGCACCTTCTTGGTGGACCAGCCGTGGATCGACTCGCCGTCGAGGGTCACCGTGCCGGCGAGCGTCGGGCGCAGCCCCATGATCGCCTCGATCAGCTCGGTCTGCCCGTTGCCCTGCACGCCGGCCACGCCGAGCACCTCACCGGCGCGTACGGTCAGGTCGACGCCGTCCACCGCGCGGATCTGCCGGTCGTCGTCGACGACCAGGCCGGCGACCTCCAGGATCGGCCGGCCCGGGGTGGCGGGCTGCTTGTCGACGGTGAGCCGGACGTTGCGGCCGACCATCAGCGCGGCCAACTCGTCCCGGCTCGCCTCGGGGGAGGCGGTGCCGACGGTCCGGCCGCGCCGGATCACGGTGATCCGGTCGGCGATGGCCTTGACCTCGCCGAGCTTGTGGGTGATGAAGACGATCGACTTGCCGGCCGCCTTGAGCGACCGCATGACCGTGAGCAGTTCCTCGGTCTCCTGCGGGGTGAGCACGGCGGTCGGCTCGTCGAGGATCAGCAGGTCGACGTCGCGGGTGAGCGCCTTGACGATCTCGACCCGCTGCTGGATGCCGACCGGCAGGTCCTCGATCACCGCGTCCGGGTCGACCCGCAGGTTGTACCGCGCGGAGACCTCGGCCACCTCGCGGCGGGCCCGCCGCCGGTCGAGGAAGCCGACGATGCCGCCCCGGACCTGCTCCGCGCCGAGCATGATGTTCTCGGCGACGGTGAAGACCGGCACCAGCATGAAGTGCTGGTGCACCATGCCGATCCCGGCCCGGATCGCGTCCGAGGGGCCCTTGAGCTTCAGCGGCTTTCCGTCGACCAGGATCTCGCCCCCGTCGGGCTGGTAGAGCCCGTAGAGCACGTTCATCAGGGTCGACTTGCCCGCACCGTTCTCGCCGAGCAGGGCGTGGATCTCTCCAGGCTCCACCGTCAGGTCGATGTGATCGTTGGCGACCAGATCACCGAACCGCTTGGTGATGCCGCGCAGTTCGAGTCTCAGCGCAACCTCCTGGAGTGCGAGCGATGGTGCAGCCTAGCTGCCGGTCGACCGGTCACCGGGGTGCCGGCCGACCGGTGCGCGGACCGGCCGCCCCGACGCCCGTGGGTTGCCCACGAACGCCCGGACGGCCGGTCGTCATGCCTGGTGCCCGCCGGCCTCCGCTGCCGATGATCCCATCGCGGCGGCCGGCGCGGCGGTCACTTGGTCGGCTGGGCCTTCGAGGTGACCGTGATGGTGCCGGCGGCGATGTCCGCCTTGATCTTCTCGACCTCGGCCTTGAGGTCCGCCGGGACCTTGCTGTCGAAGTCGTGGTACGGGGCGATCGACACGCCGTTGTTGGCGAGGTTGCCGACGAAGCCCGGGGTGGCGGCGAGCTTCTCGCCACCGGCGGCCTTGAGCACGGCGTCCTTGACGGCGTCCGGGATGTTCTTGACCACGGTGGTCAGCAGCGCCGCGCAGTCCGGGGTGCTCTCGCAGCCGTCGACGTCGACCCAGACGACCGAGTACTTGCCGCCCGACGCCTTCGCCGCGGCGGTGGTGCCGAGGCCCGCGCCACCGGCGACCGGCATGACGATGTCCGCGCCCTGGGCGACCAGCGCGTCGGAGACCTTCTTGCCCTCGTCCTGCTTGGCGAAGTCGTTGGTGAAGGAACCCTTCTGGGTCGCCTTGTCCCAGCCCAGCACCTGGACGTTCTTGCTCTTGGTCTTGTTGTAGTGCGCCACGCCGTCGGCGAAACCGTCCATGAAGATGGTCACCGGCGGGATCGGCAGACCGCCGTAGGTGCCGACCTTGCCGCTCTTGCTCATCCCGGCAGCCAGGTAGCCGGCCTGGAAGGCGGCCTGGGCGGTGTCGAACTGCATCGGGTAGATGTTCGCCGTGCCCGGGTTCGCGTCGACGATGCCGAACTGCTGGTTCGGGTTGGCCTCGGCGATCTTCTTGGTGGCGTCCGACATCAGGCCACCGACGGCCAGGATGAAGTCGCACTTCTGGTTGACGTACCCGGTCAGGTTGACCTCGTAGTCCGCCTCGGCCTTCGACGCGACGTACTTGATGTCGATGTTGTCGTTGGCCTTCTTGGCCTCCTCCAGGCCCTTCCAGGCGGAGGTGTTGAACGACTTGTCGTCGATGCCGCCGACGTCGGTCACCATGCAGGCGCTGTACTTCTTGTCGCCGCTGCCACCGGCGTTGTTGTCGTCGTCCGGGGCCTCACCACACGCGGCAGCACCCAGCACGAGCCCACCCGCCGCGATGGCAGAGGCGATCCGCATCCCACGCACAGAGCGCAAGACGTCTCCTTCCATTGCTCACCGCCTCGTGCGGTGGCAGCCCTTGAACCGACCAGCGTTGTGCTGCCGGCATCCCACGTTACGGACGGGAGCGTAGCCCCACGTCCACCCACCGGCCGCCAATCGTGCACGACTGTTGAACGCTCGTTATCCCGGCGTAACCCTGGCGTGGGGCACATCACTCAGCGTGCCAGTGCCGACCGGTCCGGTGTCACGAACATCCGTTTCCGGCGGCCTCCGCCGGCTACCGCCAGAACACCGCCACAGCCGCCGTGACCAGGGTCAACCCGACGATCGCCAGGAAGTGACCCCGGGCCACCTGCGCCCGCTTCCGGGAGAAGAAGACCATGACGAAGATGAGCAGGGCCAGCACCAACTTGGTAACAAGCTTCGCGGGGGCCGGCTCGTCGCCGTCGCGCAGCGGCGCGGACAGGCCCACACCGGTCAACAACTGGATCACCGAGCCCCAGAGCATGGCCGGGTTGATCCGCAGCCGGCCGCTGAGGTACTGGGCGACGGCACCGCCGAGCAGCAGCGCGAACCCGATCAGATGGACGTAGAGAAGGACCAGTCGGAGAGCTTCCACGCCGGCCATCCTCCCCCATCAACGACACTTTGTAGTAGTTGCCCCGCCGGCTGAGTTCAATCCGTGATCTCGCCGCTTGCGCCACCCGGCGTCCCGGGCCGCCGGGCGCAGGGCCGCCGTCAGAGCCGCCAGACCTGGAAGGTCGGGCCGTCACCCGGCAGGGTCACCCCGCCGTCGGCGGCGGGCCGCAGCGCCGGGGCGCCCCCGTGGAGGTTCTCCCCCGCCGAGCCCGGAACGGTGGTCGGCAGGCCGGCCAGCCGGACCGGCGGGCCGGCCGCCCGCCGGGCCAGCACCAGCACCGCGCCGGTGGTCGCCTCGCGCAGGAAGACCAGCGTGTCGGCGTCGGCGTACACCCAGCGCAGGCCACCGTGCCGCAGCTCCGGGGTGTCCCGGCGCAGCGCCAGCAACGCCCGGTAGGCGGCGAAGGTGCCGGCATCGCGTCGCTGCGGCCGGTGCCACGGCATCGGGGTACGCGAGGACTCGCCGTTGCCGCCGGTCAGGCCCCACTCGTCACCGGCGAAGACGACCGGGGTGCCGGGCAGGGTGGCGAGCAGCCCGGCGGCCACCTCCTGCCGGGCGGCGTCCCCGACCACGGTGCGGATGCGGGCCGAGTCGTGCGAGCCGAGCAGCTGCCACGAATGGGTGTACGACCGCCAGGAGATCAGCGACCGGAAGCTGTCCATGGTGGCGAGCACCGCGTGCGCGTCCCGCCGCCGCACCCCGCCCGGGGTGCCGAGGAAGTTCGGCACCGGCTCGCCGCCCCCGGCATCCCCGGGACCGGTGCGCAGCCAGGACCAGACCGGGTCGGTGAAGCCGACGTAGTTCATCGTGCCGTGCCAGCCGTCGCGGTCCAGGTCACCGGTGTGGTCGTGACCGTGCTCGGCGAGCAGCAGCCCGTCGGCGCGGGTCTGCGTGACCACCTCGCGCAGCAGCCGCGCCACCTCGTGGGTGTACGCGTCCGCGCCCCGCCGGCCGGTCATGTTGGCCACGTCGACCCGCCAGCCGTCCAGCCCGTACGGCGGGCGCAGCCAGCGGCGCAGCAGCGAGTCCGGGTCGGTGGCGAAGCGGCGGCGCAGTTCGGCGCTGCCCCAGTTCAGCTTCGGCAGCGACCGCACCCCGTTCCACGACTCGTAGGTCGGCTCCCCGCCGCCGGTGGGCACGTCGAAGTAGTACAGCTCCCGCTCGGGGGCGTCGGCGTCGGCCAGGGCGCGGGTGAACCACCCGTGCGCGTCGCCGGTGTGGTTGCTGGTGATGTCGCCGATCAGCCGCCAGCCCCGGGCCCGGACGGCGTCGGCCAGCCGGACCAGTGCCGCGTCCCCACCGAGCAGCGGGTCGACGGTGTCGAAGCCGGCGGCGTCGTAGCGGTGGTTGGAGCGGGCCGGGAAGATCGGCGTCAGGTAGACGGTGTTGACGCCGAGCCGGTCCAGGTGGTCGAGGCGTTCGGTGATGCCGTCGAGGTCGCCACCGTAGAACTGGCGTGGGGCCTGCGGGCCGTACCCGACGACCGGGGTGTCCCAGTCGCAGGGGACCGCCCAGTCCGGCGGGGTGCGCCCGTCGGCGGCGGCGGAGCGGGCGAACCGGTCGGGGAAGATCTGGTAGATCAGCGCGTCCCGGGCCCAGGCCGGCGGCGGCGCGTGGCTGACCAGCTTGAAGTCGCCGTGGTCGGGCACGTCGTGGTCGACCTGGCCGGCGGCGTTGAGCCAGCGGTAGCCGCCGGTCGCCCCGGTCAGCATGAACCGGTAGTTGCTGACCGGGTTGCGGACCTCGACGTCGGCCCGCCACCACACGTCGTGACCGTCCCGACGGTCGACGGTGGCCGCGACGAAGCGCGGCTCACCGTCGCCCGTGGTCCGGACGTGCACCTGCCGGACGTCGACGCCCTCGGGCACCCGGACGAACACCGGCACCCGCTGACCGAGGACGGGTTCCTGCTCGGGCACGTACAGCGCCGAGCCGTCGTGGTGCGGCGACAGGGACATGGCGTGGCCTTTCGATTCAGCCCTTGACCGCCCCGGCGGTGAGGCCGGAGACGATGTAGCGCTGGAGGAGCTGGAAGACCAGCACGGTGGGGACCGCGGTGAGCAGGGTGCCCGCCGCGAAGATGCCGAAGTTGTTGTTCCGCTCCCCCGCGACCAGGCCGAACATGCCGACCGCGAGGGTCTTGGACCCGGGATCGGTGAGGAACACGTTGGCGATCATGAACTCGTTGATCGTGCCGATGAACGACAGCAGCGCGGTCACCGCCAGGATCGGCGCCACCAGCGGCAGCATGATCCGGAAGAAGACCTGGGCGTGGCTCGCGCCGTCCATGGTGGCCGACTCGTCCAGTTCGCGGGGCAGGGTGTCGAAGAACCCCTTCATCAGCCAGGTGTTCATGCCCAGCGCGCCGCCCATGTAGAGCAGGAACAGGCCCCACGGGGTGTTGAAGCCGATCGACGGCCACAGGTCGGTGACCCGGGTGAAGATCAGGAAGATCGCCACGATCGCCAGGAACTGCGGGAACATCTGGATCAGCAGCAGGGTCAGCAGCCCGAACCGCCGTCCGGCGAAGCGCATCCGGGAGAACGCGTACGCCGCCAGCGAGGACAGGAAGATCGACGCGAAGCTCGCCCCGCCCGCGATGAGCAGCGAGTTGAGGAACCAGCGGGCGAACTCCGTCCGCTCGAACAGGTTGCCGAAGTTGGTGAGCGACGCCCCGGTGGGCAGCAGCTCGGTCGACGAGAGGGTGCCGAGCGGGTTGAGCGCGGCGGAGAGCACGAACAGGATCGGGAAGAGGCTGAACGCCACCGCCAGCAGGCCGACCACATGCCGCCAGCCGACCTGGGTGAGCCACCGGCGCCCGCGCCGGCCGGCGGCCTTCGGGTGGGTCGTCACGAGTAGACCTCCTCCTGCTGGCGGGTACGCCGGAAGCTGATCGCCGACACCGTGGCCACGATCGCGAAGATGAAGATCGACACCGCGGCGGCCAGCCCGAACTCGGCGCCCTGCGCGCCGAAGGCCAGCCGGTAGGTGTACGTGATCAGCAGGTCGGTGGCCCCGTTGGTCGGGTTGTCCGGCGCGAACGGGCCACCCTCGGTGGTCAACCAGATCGCGTTGATGTTGTTGAAGTTGTACGCGAACGACGCGATCAGCAGCGGCGAGAGCGCCACCAGCAGCAGCGGCAGGGTGACCGCCCGGAACGACTGCCAGGGCGACGCGCCGTCGACCGAGGTGGCCTCGGTCAGCTCCTTGGGGATCGCCTGGAGCGCGCCCGTGGTCACCAGGAACATGTACGGGTACCCGAGCCAGAGCTGCACCAGCAGCACCGCCACCCGCGCCGACCAGGCCTCGCCGAACCAGTCGACGCCGAGGCCGAACAGGTTGTTGACCAGGCCGAAATCGGTGTTGAACATGTCCCGCCAGACCAGCAGCATCGCGAACGACGGCATCGCGTACGGCAGGATCAGGAAGACCCGGTAGAGGTTGGTGCCCCGCATCCGGGGCGAGTGCAGGGCCAGCGCGATGGCCATGCCGAGTCCGAAAGTGAAGCCGGTGGAGCCGATCGCGAAGGCGAAGTTCCACAGCAGGGTGCCGAAGAACGGGCCGGAGATGTCCGGGTCGGTGAGCACCCGGGCGAAGTTCTTCAGCCCCACCCCGACCTGCCAGCCCTGGGCGAGCCGCTCGCCGTCGGCGGCGACGAAGGAGCCGGTGTCCGGGTCGGCCGTCCAGGTCCTGCCGGTCTCGTTGTCGGTGACGCAGTCACAGCCCCGGTCGTACGCCCGGACGGCTTTGCCCTCGTAGGCGCGGGACAGACCGGTGGAGCGCACCGCGCCACCGGGGGTCGGCACGACCAGGGCGGTGATCTCCTCGCTGCGTACGCTGGCCTGACCGACGTTGAGCACGGTGTAGCCCTTGGCGGCGGTGACCCGGCCGCTGGCGGCGACGGTCACGTCGGCGGCGTCGAGCGGGCGCAGCCCGGCGGCGTCCCCGGCGGAGACCCGGCCGGTCCCCGGGTCGGTGAGCAGGAAGACCAGTGGCCCGGTGGCCGGGTCGCCGGTGGTGGCGATGGCGAGGGCGTACTCGGCGGAGCCGGGGACCTGCTTGACCGAGGAGGTCTCGATGGCGACGACCGCGTCGGCCTTGGAACCCCGGTGGCCGTCGCCGAAGTTGGTGAACGCGGTGCTCGCGGTGTAGAGCACCGGGAAGACCTGGAAAGCGATCAGGAAGATCGTTCCTGGCACCAGGTACTTGGCCGGGATGTGCCGGCGGGTCAGGTAGAGGTAGCACAGGCCGGCGGTGGTGGCCGCCAGGATGGCGAGACCGACCCAGAGCCGGGCGGCGACGAGCGGGAAGGCCGCCCAGATCGCGATCCCGGCCACCAGGCCGAGCAGGACCACCTTGACGGCGAGGCCGGTCGCGGTGACCGGCGTGTGCTGGCGCGCGGCACGGGAGGTGTCCGGGGGCCCGGAGCGCGCGGGCCCCCGGCCCGGGGCCTGCGGGGCAGGTCCCGGGCCGGACAGCGTGCTCATTACTTGATCTGACCCGAGATCGTCTTGCCGGCTGCGGTGACGGTCTTCGCCGGGTCGGCACCGCCGATGACGGCGGCCTCGGCCTTGCCGAACGGATCCCAGATCGCGGCCATGGCCGGGATCGCCGGCAGCACCTGGCCGCCCTTGCCCGCCTCGGAGAACTTGGCGAGGTCCGGGTCGGTGCCCTTGACCTGGTCGAACGCGGCGGTCAGCGCCGGCGGGCGGGGCTCGGCCTGATAGAGCGCCACGGCCAGCTCGGGGGTGGTCACGTAGTTGGTGACGAACTCCTGGGCCAGCGCCTTGTTCTTGCCCTTGGCGGCGACGTAGAACGCCTGGACGCCGACGAACGGCTGGGCCTGCTTGCCACCGGCGAAGCCGGGGACCGGGGAGATGTCGTAGGAGATGCCGGCCTTCTTGGCGTCGGCGATCGCCCACGGGCCGGAGACCAGGAAGGCGCACTTCTTGCCGGTGAAGGTGGCGATGGAGTTCTCGCCGGTGATGGAGCGCTTCAGCGCGCCGTCGCCCTTCTCCCCCAGCTTCGCGATCTTCTGGAAGGCCGCGACCGACTCCGGCTTGCCCACGCCCAGGTCCTTGGGGTCGTAGTCGCCGTTGGCGGCGGTGCCGAAGAGATAGCCGCCGGCCGAGGTGTACAGCGGGTAGATGTGGTACGCGTCGCCGTTCTGTCCGGACTGGAGGCAGAGGATCTCGCTGGCCTTCTTGTCGGCCTTGAGCTTCTTGCCGGTGGCGACCAGGTCCTCGATCGTCTTCGGCGCCTCGGGGGCCAGCGCGGTGTTGCGGATCAGCGCGATGTTCTCGGTGGCGTACGGGACGCCGTAGAGCTGCCCGTTGAACGTGACCGCCTTGATCGCGGTCTCGTTGAAGCCGGACTTCTGCTCGGCGGCGAGCTGCACCGGGTCGATCGCCCCGTTCTGCACGAGGTTGCCGATCCAGTCGTGCGCGCCGACCACCACGTCCGGGCCGCTGCCCTGCTGGGAGGCGGTGACGAAGTTGGTCTGGAGATCCTTGGAGACGGCCTGCACCTCGACGGTGACGCCGTTCTCCTGGCCGAACTTGTCGGCGAACGGCTTGAGGGCCGCGGTCCGCTTGTCGTCCGCCCAGATGACGAGCTTGCCGCTCGCGGCCGGGGAGGTGGCCTTGGCGGCCGGTTCGTCCTTGCTGTTGTCGCCGCCGCAGCCCGACGCGGCGAGCGCCAGGCCGAGAACGGTGACCACACCCGCGGTACGGATGCGCATCGGTACTCCTGTCGTCATGACGGGGCCGGCCACCTGAGGAAGGGCGGCCTCGCCGTAGGAAACTCTGCAAGTTCTTGCTGACCGGCGTCGGGAAGGCCGCGCCGCTGCTGTCGCGTGTTGCCGGGACGTTAGCAATAGGTTGCAGATATTGGAAGGGCTTGCAGAGACGTACGCAAGAACTTGCCCTTGGGTTAAAGTTCCGCCATGCGCGCTCGACTGTCCGACATCGCCCAACAGGCCGAAGTCAGCGAGGCCACGGTGTCGCGGGTGCTCAACGACCGCCCCGGCGTGGCCCCGGAGACCCGGCAGGCCGTCCTGACCGCCCTCGACGTGCTCGGCTACGAGCGCCCCGCCCGGCTGCGCAAACGCAGCGCCGGGCTGGTCGGGCTGGTGGTGCCGGAGCTGGAGAATCCGATCTTCCCGGCCTTCGCCCAGGTGATCGAGTCGACGCTGGCGCAGAGCGGCTTCACCCCGGTGCTGTGCACCCAGACCCCGGGCGGGGTCACCGAGGACGAGTACGTGGAGATGCTGCTCGACCGGCAGGTCTCCGGCATCGTCTTCGTCTCCGGCCTGCACGCCGACACGGCGGCCAACCACGACCGGTACCGCGCGCTGATCGCCAGGCCGCTGCCGGTCGTCATGATCAACGGGTACGCCCCGGGCATCGCCGCGCCCTTCGTCTCCTGCGACGACCGGGAGGCCACCGAGCTGGCCGTGGCGCACCTGGTAGCGCTCGGGCACCGGCAGATCGGCCTGATCACCGGGCCGGACCGGTTCGTGCCGGTGCAGCGCCGGGTGGCCGGCTTCCGGGCCGCGATGACCCGGCTCGGCACCACCGGCGGCGACCTGGACGCGCTCGCCGAGCTCTCGCTGTTCGGGGTCGAGGGCGGCGAGGCCGCCGCCGGCCGGCTGATCGAGCGCGGGGTCACCGGGATCGTCTGCGGCTCCGACCTGATGGCGCTCGGCGCGATGCGGGCCGCCCGGCAGCGCGGCCTGTCCGTGCCCGGCGACCTGTCGGTGGTCGGCTACGACGACTCGCCGCTGATGGCCTTCACCGACCCGCCGCTGACCACCATGCGGCAGCCGGTGGCCGCGATGGCGGTGGCCGCCGTCCGGGCCCTGGTCGACGAGATCAACGGGCACGCCGCGCCGCACTCGGAGTACCTGTTCCGCCCGGAGCTGGTGGTCCGCGGGTCGACCGCGGTGGTACGCCAGACGGGCACCGGCCGGCAGCGCCCGGCACCGCCCGCCCTCGCCGTCCCCGCCTGAGCCCCCGCCGCCGCCGGCCGCGCTCCCCCGTCTCCCGGCGGAGGGGACGCGCCCACGAACGACCCGCCCCGAGCGCCGGTGACGGACGTCATTTCTTGCGCAAGGCATGCTTGACTCTTGCAGCATCCGGCCGGCATTCTCTCCACACCCGCGTCCGTCACCCACCGCCGCGCGGGCACCGCCGTCCCGCCACAGAACGGGGATCTCCGCCGATGACCGCCACCGACCCCACGCCGCTGGCCTCCGACGACGACTGGTGGCGCGCCGCGGTCGTCTACCAGGTGTACGTTCGCAGCTTCGCCGACTCCGACGGCGACGGCGTCGGCGACCTCGGCGGCATCCGGCAGCGGCTGCCGTACCTGCGTGACCTCGGGGTGGACGCGCTCTGGCTGACCCCGTTCTACACCTCGCCGCAGATCGACGCCGGCTACGACGTGGCCGACTACCGCGACGTCGACCCGCTCTTCGGCGACCTCGCCGACTTCGATGCCATGATCACCGACGCGCACGCGCTGGGCCTGCGGATCATCGTGGACCTGGTGCCCAACCACACCTCCAGCGCGCACCCCTGGTTCACCGCCGCCCTCGCCGCCGGCCCCGGCTCCCCCGAGCGGGCGCGTTACCTGTTCGCCGACGGCCGGGGCATCGACGGCGAGTTGCCCCCCAACGACTGGGAGAGCATCTTCGGCGGCCCCGCCTGGACGCGGCTGCCCGACGGCCAGTGGTACCTGCACCTGTTCGACCCGGCGCAGCCCGACCTCAACTGGCGGCACCCGCAGGTGCGGGCCGAGTTCGAAGACGTGCTGCGGTTCTGGCTCGACCGGGGCGTCGACGGGTTCCGGATCGACGTGGCCCACGGGATGATCAAGGCGGAGGGGCTGCCGGACGTCGGCTTCAGCTCGATGACCACCGGCCGCCGCCAGTCGGAGTTGCTCGGCAAGGGCCGGCTGCCCTACTTCGACCAGGACGAGGTGCACGACATCTACCGGGCCTGGCGCCCCATCCTGGACAGCTACCCCGGCGGCCGGATGGCGGTCGCCGAGGCGTGGGCGGAGACCCCGCAGCGGCTCGCCCGCTACATCGGCCCGGACGAGCTGCACCAGGCGTTCAGCTTCGACTTCCTCGACGCCACCTGGTCGGCCGACTCGTTCCGCAAGGTGATCGACACCGCCCTGGCCGAGGCGACGATCGTCGGTGCGCCGACCACCTGGGTGCTGTCCAACCACGACCGGCAGCGGCACGTCACCCGCTACGGCGACGGCGAGGTCGGCCTGCGCCGGGCCCGCGCCGCCGCCCTGCTCATGCTGGCCCTGCCCGGCTCCACCTACCTCTACCAGGGCGAGGAGCTCGGCCTGCCCGAGGTGCTGGACCTGCCCGACGCGCTCCGGCAGGACCCGGCGTTCCTGCGTACCGGGGAGAGCCGTGACGGCTGCCGGGTGCCGATCCCGTGGGGCGGCGAGCTGCCCCCGTACGGCTTCGGGCCGGACAGCAGCGAGCTGAGCTGGCTGCCGGCCCCGGCCACCTGGCGGGCCCTGTCGGTGGCCGCCCAGACCGGGACGCCCGGGTCGACGCTGGAGCTGTACCGGGCCGCGCTGCGGGTCAGGCGTACGCACCCGGCGCTGTCGGCCACCGCCGGCCCGGTGCTCTGGCAGGAGACCGGGCCCGGGGTGCTGGCGTTCCGCCGCGACGCCGACGACACCGCGCTGACCTGCGTGGTCAACCTCAGCGGTGCCCCGGTCCTGATCGACGGGTACGGCCACCCCCTGGTGGCCAGCGCCGACCTCACCGAGCAGGACGCCGGACACGTCCTGCCGGTGGACGCAGCCGCGTGGTTCGAACGGCGCTGAGCCGGGTAACCCGCCATTGACCTGGTCGTCCGTTGTGCCCCGCGCCGACGGGCGGCTGGGCTGCCGACCCCTTGTGGTGGGGGGTGAAGGTGGCACCGGCACCCCCGGGGAGGTCCGCTTCCCGGGGGTGCCGGTGCACCACCACCGCACACCGGCGTCACCCGCCCCGTCACCGGCCGCGCAGCAGCCCCGCGATCCGCCCGAAGCCCGCCCGCACCTGCGCCTCGGTCGGTACGGGCGGCGGCTGCGGCCGGTCGGCCCCGGCGACCTCCTCGTCCTCCTGCTCGTCGAGGACGTCCTGCTCGTCGAGGACGTCGTCGAAGTCCCCGTAGAGGTCGGCCGCGGAGATCCGGGCCTCCTCGTCGGCGGCGGCGAGCTGCGACGCGGCGATCTCGCCCCGGATCTCCTCGGCCGACAGCGCCGGCACCAGCGGTTCGACCACCGCCATGAACCGTTCGTCGGCCACCACCGCCTCGGCCAGGGCCAGCGCGTGCGGTCGCTCGTACGGCCCGCAGACCACGGGTTCCCATTCGGCCGGATCGGCGAGCGGGCCGAACGTGATGATCCAGGGCAGGGTGAGCAGCGGCGAGTCGTCCGGCAGGTCCAGCGTCACGAGTGCGCCCACCGGCTCATCATGGTCGTTCCGGCCGGCGCACCGGGCGGCATTTGCCCCATTCATCTTTTCCGACGACTGTCGGCATCCCGCTTTCCCTCCGGGCGGCCCCACCGTCGACCACCCGACCGCCCGCCCCGACCCCAGCGCCGGCCGGGCCGGGAGCGACGACGCGGGCTCACGCCGGGGGTGGACCGTCCAGGGCGGCGCGGACCAGGGCCAACGCCCGGTCCGGCGGCACGCCCAGCCGGGTCGCCTCCTCGGCGTACCGGGCCGCCGCCCGCTGCAACCGGTCGACCGCGTCGTCCCGCCCCGGGGCGACGAAGCTGCCGTGCCGGCCCCGGGTCTCCAGCAGCCCGGCCGACTCCAGCTCCCGGTAGGCGCGGGCCACCGTGTTCACCGCCAACCCCAACTCGGCGGCGAACTGCCGCACCGGGGCCAGCCGGGTGCCGACCGTCAGCCGGCCGTCGCCGATCATCGCGGCGAGCTGCGCCCGCACCTGCTCGTACGGGGGCACCGGGGAGCCCGGATCGATCTCGACAGGCATCAGCCCGCTCCTCCCGGCGTACCCGGATCGGTTTCGGTGTCGACGTCGGCCTCGACGTTGACCTGCCGCATCACCGCCCCCTCCGACAGGTCGACCACCCGGCCGTGCCGGCTGGTGGCGGCCAGCGCCGCACCGAAGAGCACCAGTTGGTTGAGCAGGTAGAGGTAGAGCAGCACGGCCACCGCGCCGGCCACCACCGCGTACGCCGGGTTCCGCTCGGTCCGCACGATGTAGAACCGGCCGACGGTGTTGAGCAGGGTGATGCCGACCGCGACCAGCAGCACCACCGGGCGCAGCCGGCGGCGGCTCATCCGCAGCCGGGGCACCGCCACCAGCAGCGCCGTCGCCAGCACCGCGTTGACCAGCACGCTGAGCACCGCGCTGACGGTGGTCAGCCCCACCGACCCGGTGGCCCGCAGCAGGAACCGCAGCACCGACTCCAGCGCGTCCACCGCCGCCACCGAGATGCCCAGCATGACGAAGACCAGCAGCAGCACGCCCAGATCCACCAGCCGCCGGACCACCAGGTTGCCCGGCTGCTGGTTGAAGCCGTACATCAGCCGCTGCGACGACCGGATCGCCTCCACCCAGCCGATCCCGGTGAAGAACAGGATCACCAGGCCCACCACCCCGACCGCGTTGCTGCTCTCGGCGATCTGCTGCGGGTCGAGGAAGGGCAGGTTGTCCCGCAGGAACTCCGCCACCGCGTCGGAGACCTCGTCGTTGTCCTCCAGGATCGCCCCGAACACCGAGTACGCGACCAGGGCGAGGGCGAACACGGCGAAGAAGCCGTAGTAGGCGATGGCAGCGGCCAACCGTCCGCCCAGCACCTCGCCGTAGAGGTCGACCGCCCGCCAGAGGTGGTCGAGCCGGGGCCACCGGTGCCGGGCCACGGTGACCCGGCGGTCGATGCCGGCCGTCCACCGGCCCCACGCGTCCACCACGTCATCCTCGCCGATCTGTCGTCACCGGTGCCGACCAACAGGCGGTCGGCGGAAGCGGGTGCCGGCCACCAGCGTCCCACCGGCGGGCGGGGTGCCGCAGCGGGGGCACCTCCGGCCGGCCACGGGACGGGTCAGCCGCCGAGCCGGAAGTCCCGGCGCGGCTGCCACCGGGTCTCACCGCTGTGCGAGAAGAGGGTGAAGCTCTCCACCTCGAACATCGCCGAGAAGTCGGCGAGATCCTCGTAGGCCCGGTCCAGCGCCTCCGGGGCGACGTCCTGCGCCACGGTGACGTGCGGGTGGTACGGGAAGCGCAGCTCCCGGTGCAGGTGCGGGGCGGCGCTGATGGCGGCGGCGAGCAGCTCGCACTCGCTGATCCCGGCCGCGACCGCGACGAAGACCACCTGGGTCACCGGCCGGAACGTGCCCGTCCCCCGCAGGTGCAGGGTGAACGGCAGGTGGGCGGTGGCCACCTCGGCCAGGTGCGCCTCGACCGACTCCAGCGCGGCCAGGGGGATCTCGGTCGGGCCGAGCAGGGTCACGTGCGCCGGGACGACCTGCGGGTCACCCGTCTGCACCCGGCGTCGGGTGAGCAGCCCGCCCCACGGCTCCGGGATGTCCACCGCGATCCCGATCTGGATGGTCTCGCCGGCCACCGGTATCCCGTCGCTGCGATCCACGCTCCGCGCCACCCCTCCGGCCATCGTCTCGACCCGTACCGCCGACCCGCCCACCGTTACGCCACGGGGGCCGACGCCAGGAACCCGACCCGCTCGTACGCTGTACGCAGCGTCGGCACGGTCACCGCGCGGGCCTTCTCCACCCCGACGGCGAGCAGCTTGTCGAGCTGCGCGGGGTCGTCGAGGTAGGCCCGGGTGCGTTCCTGGATCGGGGTGACGAACTCACGGACCACCTCGGCCAGCTCCTTCTTGAGATCGCCGTAGCCCCGGCCCGCGTACGCGGCCACCAGGTCGTCGATGCTCCGGCCGGACAGGGCGGAGTGGATGGTGAGCAGGTTGGACACCCCGGGCTTGGTCTCGGTGTCGAAGACGATCTCCCGGCCGGTGTCGGTGACCGCCGAGCGGATCTTCTTGGCCGAGCGGGCCGGGTCCTCCAGCAGGTCGATGATGCCGGCCGGGGAGGACGACGACTTCGACATCTTCGCCGTCGGCTCCTGGAGGTCGGTGATCTTGGCAGTGTCCTTCACGATGTGCGGGGCGGGCACCGTGAAGGTCGGCCCGAACAGCGAGTTGAACCGCTGGGCCAGATCCCGGGAGAGTTCCAGGTGCTGCCGCTGGTCCTCGCCGACCGGCACCGCGTCGGCCTGGTAGAGCAGGATGTCGGCGGCCTGGAGGATCGGGTACGTGAACAGGCCGACGCTGGAGCGCTCGCTGCCCTGCTTCTGCGACTTGTCCTTGAACTGGGTCATCCGGCTCGCCTCACCGAAGCCGGTGATGCAGCCCAGCACCCACGCCAGCTGCGCGTGCTCGGGCACCTGCGACTGGACGAACAGCGCGCTGCGCTCGGGGTCGATGCCGACCGCGAGGAGCTGCGCGGCGGCCACCCGGGTGCGCTGTCGCAGCACCGCCGGATCGTGCCCGGCGGTGATCGCGTGCAGGTCGACCACGCAGTAGAACGCCTCGTGGGTGTCCTGCAACGCCACCCAGTGCCGCACCGCGCCCAGGTAGTTGCCGAGGTGGAACGAGTCGGCCGTCGGCTGGATGCCGGAGAAGACGCGGGGGCGGGCGGGAGCGTCGGACATGCCGGCAATTCTGTCAGCAACCCCGGGCGTCCGTCATGACGGGCCGGCGGGTCGGCTCGCCGCCGGTTCCACCGGGGCGGTGACCTCCCGTCCCGCCGCTTGCGACCACCCGGGCGGACCGGTGGCCGGCACCCCCGGCGGCGCGGTGGCCGTCGGCTCCGGCGGTGCGGTGGCCTCGCGTCGTGGCTCGGGCAGGCGGGCGGTGGAGACCGCGACCCGGGACACCCGACGGCCGTCGAGGGCGAGCACCCGCAACAGCCACCCGTCGGCCGGGGCGGCCGGCGGCGGGTCGGCCGGCGCGGTGACCGGCACCTCGTCGCCGGCCACCGGGAGCCGGCCGAGGGCCGCCATCACGTACCCGCCGACCGTCTCGTACGGGCCGGCGGGCAGCGGCACCCCGGTCCGCTCGGCGAAGTCGGCCAGGTTGAGCCGACCGTCGACCACGGCGGGCAGGCCGGCCGACGCCGGCTCGGGTGGGCCGGCGTACTCGTCGTGGATCTCCCCGACCAGTTCCTCGATCAGGTCCTCGCAGGTCACGATGCCGGCGGTGCCGCCGTACTCGTCGACCACCACGGCGAGGTGGTGGCCCTCGCGGCGCATCTCGGTCAGCGCGGCGAGCACCCGCTTGCTGCCGGGCAGCCGCTTGACCTCCCGGCTCAGCCGGCCCACCGTGGTCGACGGGTCCAGGTCGGGGCGGAGCAGCACGTCGCGCAGGTGCACGAAGCCGACCACGTCGTCGTGGGTGCCGTCGACCACCGGGTACCTGGTGTGCGGGTCGATCCGGACCAGGCGTTCGGCCTCGGCGAGGGTCAGTCCGGCGGCGAGGAAGACCACCTCGGTGCGGGGCATCATCACCTCGCGGACCAGGCTGGCCCCGGCGACCAGTACCTCGTCGATGATCCGCCGTTCGTCGGGGTCGAGCACGGTGTTCGCGGCGACCAGGTCGCGTAGCTCGTGCTCGCTGATCCGTTCCCGGCCGGCGGTGGGGCTGGCGCCGAGCAGGTCGGTGACGAGCCGGGTGGCGCCGTCGGCGGCCCGGACGACCAGCCGCGCGACGCTGCGGGCCACCGGCCCGGGTACGCGCCGGCTCCGCCCCGGCGCGCGTCTCCGGGGCCCGGGACCACCCGCTTCCCGCATGGAAGTGATGGTAGGGCCGACGGACCCGGCCGGTGGGCAATGTGCGGATCTGTTCAATCATGAAGGTTCATGATGGGATGGGGTTGACCCCGCGACGCACAGCGCGGCGACAGCAGCCGGCCGTAGGGTGATCACGAACGGCCGCAGCGGGCGCGGCCAGGCAGGAGGACCGACGTGAAACTGCTCGTCACCGGCGGCGCCGGCTACATCGGCAGCGTGGTGACCCGGATGCTGCTCGACGCCGGACACCAGGTGACCGTCCTGGACGACCTGCGCACCGGCCACCGGGCAGCGCTCGCCCCCGACGCCACCCACGTCGACCTGCCCGTGCACGAGGCGGCCCAGGTGCTCACCCCCGACGCCGGCTACGACGGGGTGCTGCACTTCGCCGCGCTGATCGCCGCCGGCGAGTCGATGGTCCACCCCGAGCGGTACTGGCACGCCAACACGGTCAGCTCGATCGCGCTGATCGACGCCGTCCGGGCCGCCCGGGTGCCACGCCTGGTCTTCTCCTCCACCGCCGCCGTCTACGGCAACCCGGTCGAACTGCCCATCCCGGAGACCGCCGTCAAGGCCCCCACCAACACGTACGGCGCCACCAAGCTCGCCGTCGACCTGGTGCTCACCTCCGAGGCGACCGCACACGACCTCGCCGCCGTGTCGCTGCGCTACTTCAACGTCGCCGGGGCGTACCTGCGCGACGGCCTCGCCATCGGCGAACGGCACGACCCGGAGACCCACCTCATCCCGATCGCCCTCGACGTCGCCGCCGGCCGCCGGGAGAAACTCCAACTCTTCGGCGACGACTACCCCACCGTCGACGGCACCTGCGTCCGCGACTACATCCACGTCGAGGACCTGGCCCGCGCCCACCTGCTGGCGCTCACCGCCGCCGTGCAAGGCCGGCACCGCATCTACAACCTCGGCAACGGCAGCGGCTTCACCAACCGGCAGGTCGTCGACGTGGTCCGCGAGGTCACCGGGCACCCGGTGCCGGTCGAGACCGCCCCCCGTCGCGAGGGCGACCCGGCCGAACTCGTCGCCTCCTCGGCGCTGGCCCGGCAGGAACTGGGCTGGGTGCCCGAGAAACCCACCCTCACCGACATGGTCGGCGACGCCTGGGCGTTCTACCGCGCGCACGTGCTGGGGCAGTCGTGACGGGCCGGCCCGACGTCGCCGACCGCGCCACCGCCGGCTTCACCTCCGGGTACGACGCGACGCCCGCCGGACGCTGGGCGGCACCCGGACGGGTCAACCTGATCGGCGAGCACACCGACTACAACGACGGATTCGTGCTCCCCTTCGCCCTGCCGCTGCGTACCGTGGTCGCCGCCGACCCGCAGCCCGGCGAACGCTGGACGGTCCGCTCGGAGATCAGCGACCGGCCCGTCGACTTCGGAGCCGCCGAGGCCGACGCACCCGGCCGGGTCGCCGGCTGGGGCGGCTACGTCGCCGGGGTCGTCTGGGCCCTGCGCGGGGCCGGGTACGCCGTCCCCGGCGTCCGGCTGGCCGTCGCCTCGGACGTGCCGCTCGGCTCCGGGCTGTCCTCCTCGGCAGCCCTGGAGGCGGCGGTGCTCGCCGCCCTGGCCGACCTGGGCGGGCTGGACCTGCCCGCCGAGCGCCGGCCCCGGCTGGCCCAACGCGCCGAGAACGGCTACGTCGGCGCGCCGACCGGCATCATGGACCAGTCGGCGGTGATCCGCTGCCGCGCCGGCCACGCCCTGTTCCTCGACTGCCGGGACGAATCCGTCGACCACGTCCCGTTCGACCTCGACGCCGCCGGCCTGGCCATCCTGGTGATCGACAGCCGCGCACCGCACCGGCACGCCGACGGCGAGTACGCCTCCCGCCGCGCCTCCTGCGAACGGGCCGCCGACCTGCTCGGCGTGCCCGCCCTGCGCGACGTGCCGGTCGCCGACCTCGACGCCGCACTCGGGCGGCTGCCCGACGACGAGACCCGACGCCGGGTCCGGCACGTGGTCACCGAGAACCAGCGGGTGCTCGACACCGTCGCCCTGCTGCGCGCCGACCGGGTCGCCGAGATCGGGCCGCTGCTGACCGCCTCGCACGCCTCCATGCGGGACGACTTCGCGATCACCGTCCCCGAGGTGGACACCGCCGTCGAGGCGGCGCTCGCGGCCGGTGCGCTCGGTGCCCGGATGACCGGCGGCGGCTTCGGCGGCTGCGTCCTCGCCCTGGTCGAGGCGGCGGCTGCGGAACCGGTGGCGGCAGCCGTCCGGGCCGCCTACGCCGAACGCGGCTTCACCGCCCCCGACACCCTCACCG
This sequence comes from Micromonospora humidisoli, assembly GCF_016900955.1. Taxonomy (NCBI): domain Bacteria; kingdom Bacillati; phylum Actinomycetota; class Actinomycetes; order Micromonosporales; family Micromonosporaceae; genus Micromonospora; species Micromonospora humidisoli. The sequence continues at coordinate 1,478 of NZ_JAFEUO010000001.1, read as the reverse complement.
CCCTCCCCGCCCCCGGCGCCACCCGCCTCCCCTGACCCACCCCGGCCCCACTCCCGCCCCCGCTCCTACCCCCCGTTCGGGCGCCGGTGATCAAGAGGTTTACGTCAATCCATCAACGAAACCTGACGCAAATCTCTTGATCACCAAGGCGCACTCGGGCGGCGGGGCGGGTGGGCATGCTGGTATGCGGTGATCAAGAGCTTTGCGTCATCCGTCGAGCGGAAACTGACGCAAAGGTCTTGATCACCGAGAGCCGACAAGGCGGGGTGGGTCAGGCGGTGTCGACGATCATGCCGGCGGCTACGGTGCGGTTCGTGGCCTCGTCGATGATGATAAAGCCGCCCGTGGTGCGGTTACGGCGGTACTCGTCGGCCAGCAACGGGACGGTGGTCCGCAGCCGTACCCGGCCGATCTCGTTGAGCCGCAGCTCGGTGGCGGTCTCGTCGCGGTGCAGGGTGTTGACGTCGAGCCGGTAGTACAGGCCGCGCACGATCGTCCGGGCCGTCCGCGTGGTGTGCTTGATGGTGTACTTGCCGCCGACCTGGAGCGGCCGGGTCTCGTCCATCCAGCAGACCATCGCCTCGATGTCCTGCGAGACGGTCGGTGCGTTGTTCGGCCGGCAGATCATGTCGCCGCGCGAGATGTCGATCTCGTCGTCGAGGCGGACGGTGACCGACATCGGGGGGAACGCCTCGTCGACGGGGCCGTCGGCGGTGTCGATGGCGGCGATCCGGCTGGTGAACCCGGACGGCAGGACCATCACCTCGTCGCCGGGCTTGAGCACCCCGGAGGCGACCTGCCCGGCGTAGCCCCGGTAGTCGGTCACCGTGGTCGACTGGGGGCGGATCACGTACTGCACCGGGAACCGCACGTCGACCAGGTTGCGGTCCGAGGCGATGTGCACGTGCTCCAGGTGGTGCAGCAGCGACGGGCCCTCGTACCACGGCATGTTCTCCGACCGGGTGACGATGTTGTCGCCACGCAACGCGGAGATCGGCACCACGGTCAGATCCGGCGCGTCGAGTTTCGCCGCGAAGGCGGTGAACTCGTCGGCGATCTTCTCGAAGACCTCCTGGGAGAAGTCGACCAGGTCCATCTTGTTGACGCACAGCACCAGGTGCGGCACCCGCAGCAGCGAGCACAGGAACGCGTGCCGCCGCGACTGCTCCACCAGCCCCTTACGGGCGTCCACCAGGATCAACGCCAGATCGGCCGTGGACGCGCCGGTGACCATGTTGCGGGTGTACTGGGTGTGCCCGGGGGTGTCGGCGATGATGAACTTCCGCCGGGGCGTGGCGAAGTACCGGTACGCCACGTCGATGGTGATGCCCTGTTCCCGTTCGGCCCGCAGACCATCGGTGAGCAACGCCAGGTTGGTGTACTCGTCGCCCCGGGCCGCGCTGACCGCCTCCACCGCGGCCAACTGGTCGGTGAACAACGACTTCGTGTCGTACAGCAGCCGCCCGATCAGGGTCGAC